>NZ_CABGJU010000001.1 GCF_902159415.1 Streptococcus mitis
ACGAATCAGGCGGTTAGAGGTTCGACTCCTCTAGGGTGCATTTTTTTATTTACTTCGGGAAGTAGCTCAGCTTGGTAGAGTACTTGGTTTGGGACCAAGGTGTCGCAGGTTCGAATCCTGTCTTCCCGATTGATGGCGGTGTAGCTCAGCTGGCTAGAGCGTCCGGTTCATACCCGGGAGGTCGGGGGTTCGATCCCCTTCGCCGCTATATTGATCTTGTTGGACCTTTAGCTCAGCTGGTTAGAGCTCTCGGCTCATAACCGAGTGGTCGTAGGTTCAAGTCCTACAAGGTCCATTGAAATTATGGAGGATTACCCAAGTCCGGCTGAAGGGAACGGTCTTGAAAACCGTCAGGCGTGTAAAAGCGTGCGTGGGTTCGAATCCCACATCCTCCTTTATTTATAATTAACGCGGGATGGAGCAGCTCGGTAGCTCGTCGGGCTCATAACCCGAAGGTCGTAGGTTCAAATCCTGCTCCCGCAATATTGGCTCGGTAGCTCAGTTGGTAGAGCAATGGATTGAAGCTCCATGTGTCGGCGGTTCGATTCCGTCTCGCGCCATATTTTTATATTATTTTATGCGGGTGTAGTTTAGTGGTAAAACTACAGCCTTCCAAGCTGTTGTCGCGAGTTCGATTCTCGTCACCCGCTTTGAACTTTGTTCATTACCAAGTTTTTACTTGGGCGCGTAGCTCAGGTGGTTAGAGCGCACGCCTGATAAGCGTGAGGTCGGTGGTTCGAGTCCACTCGTGCCCATTAATAGGAGAATTACTCAAGAGGCTGAAGAGGACGGTTTGCTAAATCGTTAGGTCGGGTAACTGGCGCAAGGGTTCGAATCCCTTATTCTCCGTCATTAAAGAGCTTTTAGCTCTTTTTTTTTATTTTCTTCTTGCTTCTTACTTTATTTAATTTTTGTTATACTATAACTAGTTTTAGTCCTATTTTATGTTTAAGGAGTGTTTATGAAATTTAAATATTTAGTAGTTTTCTTTTTTGTTATTTCGCTAAGTTTATTTTTATTTGGGTGTAGTTTTACTAAGTCAGATAATTTTAGTCAGAATTCTAGTTTAGTAACGTCAACAAGTCAATCTACTTTAACTAGTGTTAACTCGACTGAGGATCAAAAACAATTCTTTCGTTATCTTTATCAGCCTGTTTTCGATAGTTATAGAAAGATATTTTCTTCACCCAAAGACCTCTCTTTAATTCCTTCGCTTTATAATAGTTTAAGTGCTACTAAACGACCAATTGGCAGCTGGGTTGTTGAAAATTCTGTTTTTAACTCTGATAAACTTCGTTATGCCTATGTTGATTTGAATGAAGATAGCGTTGAGGAGCTAATTATTGGAGTCCAGCAATCAGATGGAAGCTACTCTATATCAGGCTTTTATTACTTAGAGAATGATAAACCATTACTTTTATCTGAGGGATATGTAGCTGGACATGGTGGAGCTAGGAATACTACGACTATCTATAAAGGTGGAGAGGTTCTTGAATTGAGTTGGTCTTCTGGAACCGGAGAAGGTAGGGGAGTTCTCTATCAACTCAATCCAAACCAGAAAGCCGCTTCTATAGTAAAAGAACAAGATATTAAAGTGCCAGGAAATAATTCCTTGCATGATATTTTTGGTAAATCAGAATCTGAAATAATTGATATACGTGATTTTGATTGGCAACAATTTGAATTTTCTGGTAGTATAAATAGTTCTCAAACTGAACAAAAAGCTCCTTGGAATGCCAACAAATCTGCTAAATTAGAAGACTTCATAAAAGGGTGGGGCGAAAGACTTGGCCAACCGAATTACAAAAAGGGAATATCGGGAGGAGATGTCGGTCCAGATAATCTCTATACTTTTGGTAATGGACCAAGTGAAAAAATGAATGCCGAATACTCGGATAATGGGATAGGAACTGCCCAGTACCGAATTGTAGAGCGTTATAGTAATTGGGATAAATACCCGGATGTGCATAGTTACTTCTTTGCGATAACCAACACAGGAGAAGCGATTGTGTTTCATTCACCAACAACAAATGGTGGTGTCATGTACTTAAAACCGACAGAAAATACAGAAATCCAGGCAGAGTTTAAACGCTTGGTGGAAGAAGAATAATCAATCATAATGGAGAGTTTGGCCTTAGCCAAGCTCTTTTTCTTATATATGATTTCAAATCAAAATCGTTGACAGATGTAATATCTAGTATTACAATATTATAATAATGATTACACTCTTATAAAAAGTGAGATAAGGATCTTAGCTTTTAAGGAGATGGTGAGGAAGAATATGATTGAATACAAACATGTAGCCTTGCGCTACACGGATAAGGACATTTTAAAGGATGTCAATCTCCGCATTGAAAATGGAGAATTCATGGTGCTAGTGGGTCCTTCAGGATCTGGAAAGACCACCATGATCAAGATGATTAACCGTCTCTTGGAACCGGCTGATGGCAATATCTATATGGATGGAAAACGGATCAAGGACTATGATGAACGGGAACTCCGTCTATCAATAGGTTACGTCTTACAGGCTATTGCTCTTTTTCCAAATCTAACAGTTGCTGAAAATATTGCCCTTATTCCTGAGATGAAGGGCTGGAGCAAGGAACAAATCGCCTCTAAAACAGAAGAACTATTGGACAAGGTGGGTCTGCCTGCTGTAGAGTATGCAAAGCGCATGCCTAGTGAGTTATCGGGAGGAGAGCAACAAAGGGTAGGGATTGTTCGTGCTTTAATTGGACAACCCAAGATTCTCCTTATGGATGAGCCTTTCTCTGCTCTAGATGCCATCTCAAGAAAACATCTCCAAGATCTGACAAAGGCCTTGCATCAGGAATTTGGGATAACAATTATTTTTGTTACTCATGATACGGACGAGGCAGTGAAATTAGCAGATAGAATTGCAGTATTGAAGGATGGGGAAATCTGTCAGGTTGCTGACCCTGAAACAATTTTACAAGCACCTTCGACAGACTTTGTAGCAAACTTGTTTGGAGGTGGCCTTCATGTCTAATTTCATTTCAACCTTTCAGGAGCGATTTAGTGATTGGTTAACAGCTCTGGGTCAACACCTGCAATTATCTCTTCTGACCTTATTGGTCGCTATTTTTCTGACCATCCCACTTGCGGTTTATCTAAATGGTCACAAAAAAGTAGCGACTTGGGTGCTACAAGTTGCAGGTATCTTCCAGACCATTCCTTCAATGGCCTTGTTGGGGCTCTTTATTCCTTTCATGGGGATTGGAACCTTACCAGCACTCACAGCTCTTGTCATTTACGCTATTTTCCCAATTTTAGAAAATACAATCACAGCCCTGAATGGCATTGATCCTAGTCTTGAGGAGGCAGGGATTGCTTTTGGGATGACCAAGTGGGAGCGACTCAAGAAGTTTGAAATTCCACTTGCCATGCCTGTCATTGTATCGGGGGTTCGAACAGCGACCGTTATGATCATTGGTACAGCTACTCTAGCAGCTCTTGTGGGAGCTGGTGGATTGGGCTCCTTTATCCTTTTGGGAATTGATCGTCGGAATGCTAGTCTCATTTTAATCGGAGCAATCTCATCAGCCATCTTGGCCATTCTCTTTAATGTCATACTCAAATGGTTGGAAAAGGCAAAGTTGCGTACTATTGTTTCGACCTTTGCTGTCATGGTCCTTGGTTTGGGAGTTAGTTATGTTCCAAGCATCATTCCACATAATGAGAAAGACAATCTCGTCATTGCTGGGAAGTTAGGACCTGAACCTGAGATTCTCATGAATATGTATAAACTTCTCATCGAGGAAAATACGGATATGACGGTGACGGTTAAACCCAATTTTGGGAAGACAGACTTTCTTTACCAAGCGCTGAAAAAAGGGGACATTGATATCTATCCAGAATTTTCTGGAACAGTGACAGAGAGTCTCCTCCAATCATCTCCACAAATTGAGCATGACCCAGAAAAGGTTTACGAGGTAGCTCGTGATGGTATTGCCAAACAGGATCAACTAGCCTTTCTTAAACCCATGGCTTATCAAAATACTTATGCTATAGCAGTTCCTAAAAAAATTGCGCAAGAATATGGGCTTAAGACGATTTCAGACTTGAAAAAAGTAGAAGGACAGCTCAAGGCGGGATTCACTCTGGAGTTTAATGACCGTGAGGATGGAAACAAGGGCTTGCAGTCTGTTTATGGATTGAATCTCAATGTGGCAACCATGGAGCCAGCTCTTCGCTACCAAGCCATCCAGTCAGGGGACATTCAAATTACAGATGCTTACTCAACAGATGCTGAAATTGCTCGCTATGATTTAGTGGTTCTGGAGGATGATAAACAACTCTTCCCGCCATATCAAGGGGCACCGTTGATGAAGGAAGAATTACTGAAAAAACATCCAGAATTGGAAGCTGTATTAAATCAGTTAGCTGGTAAAATCACCGAGAGTCAGATGAGTCAGATGAATTATCAGGTTGGTGTGGAAGGACAAAAAGCTGAAGAAGTGGCACGTGATTTTCTCCTTCAAGAAGGAATACTTCAAAAATAAATATAGAAATAACTTTATACTAACAAAAAACCCATCTTGCTTAAGACAGGATAGGGTTTTTGTATTAGATTAAAAGTAGTATAAGTGTTAACAAGACAGCTAGTGAAATTCTGATGATAAGGTGAGATTTTTTAAAGATTCCTTTCTGTTTTGCATTCCAGTAGGCTCCGTAACAGATGTTCTTACTTCTATTATCCATAGGAATAAAGAAATAATCGAAACAAAATACTGAAGAAGATGGGAGGTGTTGTAGTATACAAATCTTCAAATTGAGTGTAAACTAAAAGTATCAAAAGTAGTAAGGAAAAAATATGTATTACAAGACCTTAAACAACAATGTCAAAATGCCTCAATTAGGTTTTGGAGTCTTTCAGACTCCGGTAGATGAAACAAAGCGAGCAGTTCTTGATGCTATCGAGGTTGGATATCGTTCTTTTGATACCGCTCAAATCTATGGCAATGAAGCAGGTGTAGGGGAAGCTATCTTGGAATCGGGTCTTCCACGTGAAGAATTCTTCATTACGACAAAGATTTGGATTTCGAATGCAGGCTATGAAAAGGCCAAGGCTTCGATTGAAGAATCCTTAAAAAAACTTCAAACAGATTATATTGATCTTTTGTTGGTTCACCAACCTTTCGGTGATTACTATGGCACATACAGAGCTATGGAAGAAGCCTATAAGGCAGGGCAGGTCCGTGCCATTGGTGTTTCTAATTTTTCACCAAATCGCTTTATTGATCTTCAGTATTTTGTGGAGATCAAGCCAGCTATCAATCAGATAGAAACCCATGTATTCTATCAACAAAAAGAAGCCAAAAAGTATTTGGAGAAGTATAATTGTCAAATTGAATCTTGGGGCCCTTTTGCTGAAGGCAAAAATGATTTCTTCAATACTCCTCTCTTGAAAGAAATTGGGGAAAAATATAGCAAATCCGTAGCCCAAGTAGCCCTACGTTTCTTACTTCAAAGTGATGTGGTTGTCATTCCTAAGTCTGTTCGTAAAGAACGAATGGAAGAGAACTTTGATATTTTTGACTTTGAGTTAACAGAAGATGAAATGAAGAGCATAGAAGGATTAGACCAAGGAAGTACCCTCTTTCATAATCATCAAGAACCAGAAACAGCAGAAAGATTTTTATCTTTTTTAAGCTAGTCTAATTTTATCATCATCAAATAGGGGATAATCGACCAAAAACTTCCTTTGGAAGATTTTCCTCTTACAATATGGGATATAAAAGTGTATACTAGAATTAGTAAGAAACAGAGAGGATTGTTTTTATGAAATCAGTAGTGTATAGTAAGGCAGGACAGGTTGGTCTTGTCGAAGTGGAACGTCCGCAGATTAAGGAAGCGGATGATGTTATTATCCGTATCGTGAGAACTTGTGTCTGTGGTACGGACTTATGGACATATCGTAATCCTAATATAAAAGAAGGCCGTTTGAACAGTGGTCATGAAGCTATTGGAATTGTCGAAGAAATTGGAGAGGCTATCACGACAGTGAAACCAGGGGATTTTGTCATTGCCCCATTTACACATGGTTGTGGGGAATGTGATGCCTGTCATGATGGCTTTGATGGAACTTGTGATCGTCATTTGGGTAATAGCAACTTGTCTACTGGTGTTCAAGCAGAATATATTCGTTTCCATTATGCGAATTGGTCCCTAGTCAAAATTCCTGGGAAACCTTCTGACTATACAGAGGCTATGCTCAAATCTTTCTTAAGTCTAGCAGATGTTATGCCAACAGGTTACCATGCAGCGCGTGTGGCAGATGTTAAACCAGGAGACAAGGTTGTCGTAATTGGAGACGGCGCAGTTGGTCAATGTGCAGTGATTGCTGCTAAGATGAGAGGCGCTTCGCAAATAGTCCTCATGAGCCGTTACAAGGACCGTCAGGAAATGGCCTTGGCGTCAGGTGCTACAGCGATAGTTGAAGAGCGTGGTGAAGAAGGAATTGCCAAAGTCCGTGAGATTCTTGGTGGTGGAGCAGACGCGGCTCTAGAGTGTGTTGGAACAGAAGCGTCCATTGACCAAGCTTTAGGAGTGCTTCATAATGGAGGACGAATGGGCTTTGTTGGAGTACCACACTACAATAATCGTACAATTGGTTCTACCTTTGCTCAAAACATAACAGTTGCAGGTGGAGCGGCTTCGGTAACAACTTACGATAAACAAATCTTGTTAAAAGCTGTCCTTGATGGAGATATTAATCCAGGGCGTGTCTTTACAGATAGCTATAGTTTAGAAGATATTGATCAAGCATATAAAGATATGGACGAGCGTAAGGCTATTAAGTCTATAATTGTGATTGAATAAAAAAATGGGTGCTAGCATCCATTTTTTTGTAAGTTTTTCTTATTTGTAATTTAGTGTACTTTCTCTTAATGTCAATCTAGTCCCTAACATGGTCAAACTAGGAACTTTGCGACCATGGAGCACTTCTTTGTTGAGAATATCCATTCCTGTACGCCCCATCTCTTCAGTATAAACGGTTATACTGGAAAGAGGTGGGAAGACCTGTTTGGTGAGAATAGTGTCATTAAAGGATATCATACTAACGCGCTCAGGGAGTCCGATTCCAGCTTCTTGGAGAGCTCTTAAAGCGCCGATTGCGAGACTATCACTAGCTGCAAAAAATGCTGGTGGTAGTTTATCTCCTATGGAATCTATGGCCTCCTTCATTAAATCATAACCAGATTGGGCACTAAATTGTCCTTGAAAGACAAGCTCCTCATGATAGATCCCTTTTTCTTGTGTATAAGATTTATAGTATTTTAAACGTTTATCTTGGATGAGTTCTTCTTGGTCGGTTGTGACTTCAAGTCCAGTAAGGATTCCGATTTTTTTTATGCCATGTTCAGTGTAGAAATCAATTACTTGTTTAATAGCATTTTCAAAATCTGTAATAACACAGGTGTGACCAAGAGAGAGTGTATCACTATCTATAAAAACGAGAGGCTTTTGATATTCTTCAAAAGAAGAGATTTGATCTTGGCTAAATTTTCCAATACAGAGAATACCTATGACTTCCTCACTAAGCGTGAAGGGTTGGTCATTGAAATAGCGCAAGATTTCATAGTCCAATTCCTGGGCTCTTTTTTCAATCCCTAATCGAATTTGATAATAGTAGAGATCTTCAAGCTCGCCTTGCTCACTTACCCATTGGATGATGGCAATTTTTTGCTTTAGTTTATGGGATTGGCCAGTTTTGAGATGCTTGGTATACCCTAACTCTTCAGCAACTGTCAAGATACGATGTCGGGTTTCTTCTGTGACAGATAGACTCTGATCGCGATTAAGGACACGGGATACAGTTGCGATTGAAACAGATGCTAATTGAGCAATATCTTTTAATGTAGCCATAGTAACCCCCTTTTTAGGTTATTATATCATATTTTCTTTCTTTTTACCTATTGTTTAGTAAAATATAGGTAAAAAATATTGACCTAAGCAAACCCCTTGGGTACAATAGAAGAAAACGATTACAAGTTAAGCTTACATTAACCAAAAGTCAAAGGAGAATTCATATGACACTACATTTAACTGCAGAAGAACTTCGCAAAGATTTTTTAGCTATTTTTGGTCAAGAAGCAGACCAAACTTTCTTTTCACCAGGTCGTATCAACTTGATTGGGGAACATACTGACTATAATGGTGGCCATGTTTTCCCAGCTGCTATTTCACTAGGAACTTATGGAGCAGCACGCAAGCGTGATGACCAAGTTTTTCGTTTCTACTCCGCAAACTTTGAGGACAAAGGCATTATCGAAGTTCCTCTGGCTGACCTTAAGTTTGAGAAAGAGCACAACTGGACTAACTATCCAAAAGGTGTCCTACATTTCTTGCAAGAAGCTGGTCATGTGATTGATAAAGGGTTTGATTTCTATGTCTATGGGAATATTCCAAATGGTGCTGGTTTGTCTTCATCTGCATCCTTGGAGCTATTGACTGGTGTCGTGGCAGAATACCTCTTTGACCTAAAATTGGATCGTCTAGATTTAGTAAAAATCGGGAAATTGACAGAGAATAACTTTATTGGTGTTAACTCTGGTATCATGGACCAATTTGCTATCGGTATGGGGACAGACCAACGTGCCATTTATCTGGATACAAATAGTTTAGAATACGACTTGGTTCCCCTTGATTTGAAGGATAATGTTGTCGTTATCATGAACACTAACAAACGCCGTGAACTTGCGGATTCTAAGTACAATGAACGCCGTGCTGAGTGTGAAAAAGCAGTAGAAGAACTCCAAGTGGCCTTAAATATTCAAACCTTGGGTGAATTGGATGAGTGGGCTTTTGATGAATACAGCTACCTCATCAAAGACGAAAATCGTTTGAAACGTGCGCGTCATGCAGTTCTTGAAAACCAACGTACCCTTAGAGCGCAAGCGGCTCTTCAAGCAGGAGATTTGGACAAGTTTGGTCGTTTGATGAATGCTTCTCATGTTTCACTTGAGCACGATTACGAAGTAACTGGCTTGGAATTAGATACCCTTGTTCATACAGCTTGGGCTCAAGAAGGTGTTCTCGGTGCTCGTATGACAGGAGCAGGTTTTGGTGGTTGTGCCATTGCCTTGGTTCAAAAGGATGCTGTTGAGTCCTTTGAAGAAGCTGTAGGCAAGCACTATGAAGAAATCATTGGCTACGCTCCAAGCTTCTATATCGCTGAAGTGGCAGGTGGAACTCGCGTTCTTGAATAGTCAGAAGGAGGTTATCTAGTGACCTTAGTAGAAAAATTTGTGACTAAAGTCATTGCAGAAAGTAGCTTTGAAGAGTTAGATCGGATTTATTTAACCAATCGTGTTTTGGTCTTGGTTGGTGAAGGAGTTTTGGACGTTGAGACTGACCAGGATAACTTGATTGAACTAAAAGATCAGCTTGTCGAGGAAGCCGTTCGATTGGAAACGATTGAAGATAGTCAGGCTGCGCGTGAGATTCTCGGTGCTGACTTCATGGACTTGGTAACCCCTTGTCCAAGTCAGGTTAATCGGGACTTTTGGGATACCTATGCCCAGTCGCCAGAGCAGGCAATTGCAGATTTTTACCAACTTAGTCAGAAGAATGACTACATCAAACTGAAGGCTATCGCAAAGAATATTGCTTATCGTGTTCCGTCTGACTACGGTAAACTTGAGATTACCATCAATCTCTCCAAGCCTGAAAAGGATCCAAAAGAGATTGCCGCAGCTAAGTTGGTTAAGTCGAGTAACTATCCTCAATGTCAGCTCTGTATGGAAAATGAAGGCTACCATGGTCGTGTCAATCATCCAGCTAGAAGCAATCACCGAATTATTCGTTTTGATATTTCTGGTCAGGAATGGGGATTCCAGTATTCGCCTTATGCTTACTTTAATGAGCACTGTATTTTCCTAGATAGCCAGCACTGTCCTATGGCCATTAGTCGACAAAGTTTCGAACGTTTGTTAGCAATTGTGGAGCAGTTTCCAGGCTATTTTGTAGGGTCTAACGCTGATTTGCCGATTGTGGGCGGTTCTATCCTGACCCATGATCATTATCAAGGTGGTCGTCATGTTTTCCCAATGGAAGTAGCACCTTTACAAAAGACATTTAAGTTTGCAGGTTTTGAGTCTGTCAGGGCAGGAATTGTCCAATGGCCTATGTCTGTCATTCGATTGACTTCAGATTCAGCAGAAGATTTGACAGAGCTAGCGGATAAAATCTTGCTGGCTTGGCGACAATACTCAGATCCAAGTGTGCAGGTCTTGGCAGAAAGTGACGGGACACCGCACCATACCATCACACCAATAGCCCGTAAACGAGATGGACAATTTGAGTTAGACTTGGTCTTGAGGGACAATCAAACCTCAGTAGAGCATCCAGATGGCATCTACCATCCTCATAAGGACGTCCAACATATCAAGAAGGAAAATATCGGCTTGATAGAGGTCATGGGCTTGGCTATCTTGCCACCCCGCTTGAAGGAAGAAGTAGAGCAGGTGGCAGCTTACCTAGTCGGAGAGGATGTCTCAGTTGCAACTTATCACCAAGAATGGGCAGATGAGTTGAAAGAAAGACATCCAGACTTAAGAGACAAAAATCAAGCTCTTGAAATCGTTAAAGAGTCTGTCGGGAAGATTTTTGCCCGAGTCCTCGAAGATGCAGGTGTATACAAACAAACAGAAGAAGGACAAGCAGCCTTTATGCGTTTTATAAATCATGTTGGACTTATGCCATAGTGTCAGGACCTTCCTCTTGCATACTAGTATAAAAAGTAGTATGATAGCGTTTGAAAGACTAGGAGGAATGTATGAAGGATTTTCACTTTGATGCCATATCAGCATTTGAAAATTATGAAATCAAGGAGATGAGAGATGGGCGTGTCACCGTAACTACCAAGGTCGTGAACTCTTCTCTTAACTATTATGGCAATGCCCACGGAGGTTATCTTTATACTCTGTGTGACCAAATCAGTGGCTTAGTCGTTATTTCTCTTGATTTAGATGTTGTAACCTTACAGTCTTCCATCAATTACTTAAAAGCAGGATATCTTGGAGATGAATTGACCATCAAGGGAGAATGTGTCCATAAAGGACGCACCACCTGTGTCGTCGATGTAGACCTCATCAACCAAGATGGAAAAAATGTCTGCAAAGCAACCTTTACCATGTTTATAACAGGTGAGCGCTCAGAAGAAAAAAGAATTAGAATTTAGAAGGGAAAAAAGAGGCGCAGGCCTCTTTTTCTAATTACTTTTTCCGTTTAGTACTCTATTATCTTATTCACTAAATCTTAAAAAATAGCCATCTGGGTCTAGAACTGCAAATTCATGAGGGTAGATATACTGTTCACCAACACGAAATTCTCTTTTAGTCAAAGGACGATGAATAGGATAGTTAGACTCGATTACTTTCTGATAGAGTCTGGGGACATCCTTGATACCAAAGGAAATATTGACACCACGCCCGAAAGGATAAGTCAGTTGGGATAATTCTTCTGCGTTGCCTTCTTCTAGCATAAGTTGGCAGTCTTCAAGCGAAAGGAAGAGAAATTTTTCCTCTGGACGCTCGTATTCGACAGAGAATCCCAATAAGTCGCAGTAGAAGTGACGCGATTTCTCGATATCCGATACGACAAATTCAGGGATGACAGCTTGATAGTCCATTCGTTTTCTCCTTAGAAATCAATCTCCATGACAATCGGTGTATGGTCTTGACGGGCACCGGAGTCAATCATGTCTGACTTGGTAACCTTGTCGGCTACACGGTTACTTGTGAGCCAGTAGTCGATTCTCCAGCCTGTGTTGTTGATTTTTGAAGTTTTACTACGTTGTGCCCACCAAGTATAGCGTTCTGGAATATCTCCGTGAATATGGCGGAAGGTGTCTGTAAATCCTTTGGCTAAAAGGTTTGTAAATCCTTCACGTTCTTCGTCCGTGAAACCTGGTGAACGACGGTTGCTGGCTGGGTTGGCAAGGTCAATTTCCTTATGGGCAACGTTGTAGTCTCCTGTTGCTAGGACAGGTTTTTTCTTATCTAGTTGAGCCAAGTACTCTGCATATTTGACATCCCAGACTTGACGTTCTTCCAAACGTTTGAGGCCATCACCAGCGTTAGGTGTGTAGACCTGAGTCACGAAACATTTATCAAATTCTAGGGTGATGATGCGACCTTCAGAGTCCATGGTAGAAGGTGCACCAATTTCTGGAAAGCTGATCGTTGGAGTCAGTTCTTTCTTATAGAGGAACATGGTTCCAGCATAGCCTTTACGGGCAGGTTCTTGAGAGGAACGCCAAGTATTTTCATATCCGGGGAAGAGTTGTTCCAGGACCTCAAGGTGTTTTTTAGTAGGCCCTGTAGCTGAAAGCTTGGTTTCTTGGATGGCAATGATATCAGCATTTTCAACAACCAAGGTTTGGAGAACGTCTTGTGACAATTTCGCACGCGCAGAGTCACTCGTGAGTGCAGCGTTTAGGGAATCAATATTCCATGAGATAAGTTTCATATTACTTCCTTTTTCATTCAGATTATTGACTATATTATACCAAAAAAAGGCCTATTTCCCCAGCGTATGGTTTGAAAAAACACCCTCTTTCGTTTATAATAAGGAGTAATTTATGGAAGGCGAGTAAAAGGAAGAGGATTTTACTCCAATGAATATCTTTATCGGAGCGTACGATAAAGGAAAAGTGTTTGTTGTAAGTTATGAATAAAGAAAACCTGGGGTTCATGCCTCAGGTTTCCCTTTTCAATTAGAAAGGAAACTTATGTTCATCATTCAAAAACTCTGGTGGTTTTTCAAATTAGAAAAACGCCGTTATCTAGTTGGGATAGTCGCTCTTAGTTTGGTAGCTGTCCTCAACCTCATTCCTCCCATGGTGATGGGACATGTCATTGATGCCATCACTTTGGGAAATTTGACTCAGTCGGATCTGTTGCTGAATCTTATCTATCTACTCCTAGCGGCCTTTGGGATGTACTACCTGCGCTATGTTTGGCGCATGTATATCTTAGGGACTTCCTATCGATTAGGACAAATCATGCGTTCACGTCTCTTTGAACATTTCTCAAAGATGTCTCCGGCTTTTTACCAGACCTATAGAACTGGAGATTTAATGGCGCATGCGACTAATGATATCAATGCTCTAACCCGTCTTGCAGGTGGAGGAGTCATGTCAGCTGTCGATGCTTCTATCACTGCACTTGTTACCTTGTTGACCATGCTTTTTAGTATTTCTTGGCAAATGACCTTGGTGGCTATTTTACCCCTGCCCTTTATGGCTATGGCGACCAGTCGTCTAGGAAGAAAGACCCATAAAGCATTTAACGAATCTCAGGAAGCTTTTTCTGAACTTAACAACAAGGTTCAGGAATCTGTATCAGGTATTAAGGTGACCAAGTCTTTCGGCTATCAAGCCCATGAATTGGATGCTTTTCAAGAAGTCAATCAACTAACCTTTCAAAAGAACTTGCAAACCATGAAATATGACAGCTTGTTTGATCCAATGGTTCTCTTATTTGTTGGCTTATCTTATGTTCTAACACTTTTGGTTGGTTCTTTCATGGTCCAAGAAGGAAATGTCACTGTCGGTAATCTAGTCACTTTTATCTCTTACTTGGATATGCTGGTCTGGCCCTTGATGGCGATTGGTTTTCTCTTTAATATCACTCAAAGAGGGAAGGTTTCTTACCAGCGCATTGAAAATCTCTTGTCTCAAGAGTCGCTCGTTAAAGATCCAGAAGCTCCCATTTCCAAGATTGAAAATGGACGTTTGGAATATGCAATTGATAGTTTTTCATATGAAAATGAAGAAACTCTTCATGGGATTCACTTTAGTCTAGAAAAGGGACAAACACTGGGCTTGGTAGGACAGACTGGTTCAGGTAAGACATCGCTGATGAAGCTACTCTTACGAGAGTACGATGTCAATCAAGGAGCCATCTACCTCAATGGGCATGATATACGAGACTATCGTCTGAGCGACCTCAGAGGTCTCATGGGCTATGTTCCTCAAGACCAGTTTCTTTTTGCTAGTTCTATTTTAGAAAATGTTCGTTTTGGTAATCCTGACTTGTCTCTATCTGACGTTGAATATGCGACCAAATTAGCCCAAGTTTATCATGATATTGTGGATATGCCTCAGGGATTCGATACGATTATCGGTGAAAAGGGAGTTAGTTTGTCTGGTGGTCAAAAGCAACGTCTTGCCATGGCCCGTGCTATGATTTTAAATCCTGATATCTTGATTTTAGATGACTCCTTATCGGCTGTAGATGCCAAGACCGAGTATGCTATTATTGATAATCTTAAAGCCACTCGCAAAAACAAAACAACGATCATCTCAGCCCATCGCCTCAGTGCAGTTGTCCACGCTGATTTGATCTTGGTTATGCAAAATGGACAGATTATCGAACGTGGGACTCATGAGGACTTACTAGCCTTGGATGGTTGGTATGCCCAGACCTATCAGTCCCAACAATTGGAAATGAAAGGAGAAGAAGATGCAGAATAAGCAAGAACAATGGACAGTATTGAAACGATTGCTTGGTTATCTCAAGCCCTATAGCCTCTTAACCCTGCTAGCCCTATCATTTCTCCTAGCAACAACGGTTATCAAGAGTATCATTCCTCTGGTTGCTTCACACTTTATCGACCAGTATCTGGGGAATCTGAGTCAGTTTGCTGTTACTGTTTTGATAGCCTACTATGGTCTTTATATCCTACAAACCCTGATTCAATATATCGGTAATCTACTTTTTGCGCGTGTATCTTATAGCATTGTTAGAGATATTCGCAGAGATGCCTTTGCCAATATGGAAAAACTAGGCATGTCTTATTTTGACAAGACACCTTCAGGTTCTATCGTTTCACGATTGACTAATGATACAGAGACCATCAGTGATATGTTTTCAGGGCTGTTGTCTAGCTTTATTTCAGCTATTTTTATTTTTGTGACAACTCTTTATACAATGATGGTCCTGGATTTTCGTTTGACAGGTTTGGTTCTTCTATTTCTACCTTTGATTTTTATCTTGGTTAATCTCTACCGAAAAAAATCAGTTAAAATCATCGAAAAAACGAGAAGCTTTTTGTCAGATATAAATAGCAAGTTGGCAGAGAGTATTGAAGGTATTCGAATTATTCAAGCCTTTAATCAAGAAAAACGCCTGCAGGATGAATTTGATGAGATTAATGAAGAACACTACGTCTATGCCAACCGTTCAGTAGCCTTGGACGCCCTCTTTTTACGTCCTGCCATGAGTTTGTTGAAACTCTTAGGTTATGCAGTTCTCATGGCCTATTTTGGATATAGAGGCCTCTATATCGGGATGACAGCAGGTACCATGTATGCCTTTATCCAGTACATCAATCGTCTCTTTGATCCTTTGATAGAGGTCACGCAAAACTTCTCAATTCTTCAGACTTCGATGGTATCAGCAGGGCGAGTCTTTGCACTGATTGATCAAAGCAATTATGAACCTGTCCAAGCTGACAGTGAGCTAGCAATCAGAGAAGGAAATATTCGTTTTGAGCACGTGTGTTTTTCCTATGATGGAGTAAATCAAATTTTGGACGATATTTCCTTTTCAGTCAAGAAGGGGGAAACCATTGCCTTTGTGGGACATACAGGTTCAGGGAAGTCCTCTATTATCAATGTCCTGATGCGTTTTTACGAATTTCAGTCAGGACGGGTTTTGATTGATAATGTAGACATTCGTAACTATAGCCATCAAGAACTAAGAAAAAACATGGGTCTTGTCTTGCAGGAACCCTTCCTCTATCATGGAACTATCAAGTCTAATATCGCCATGTACCAAGAAATTAGCGATGAGGAAGTTAAGGCTGCAGCAGAGTTTGTGGATGCAGATACTTTTATTCAAGAATTACCTCAAGGCTATGACTCTCCTGTTTCAGAGAGAGGTTCTAGCTTTTCAACTGGTCAACGTCAACTTCTTGCCTTTGCCAGAACAGTCGCCAGTCAGCCTAAAATCTTGATTTTAGATGAAGCGACAGCCAATATTGATTCGGAAACAGAAACTCTGGTTCAGAATTCCTTGGAAAAGATGCGAAAAGGGCGGACAACCATTGCCATCGCCCATCGTCTTTCTACCATCCAAGATGCTAATTGTATCTATGTCTTAGATAAGGGCCGGATTATCGAGAGTGGAACACACGAGGAGCTCTTGACTTTAGGTGGAACTTATCACAAGATGTATAGCTTACAAGCAGGAGCCTTATCTTAAAAGGAAGATTTAAAATGCTAGATTTCTTTCACCTAGCTTTCTAATTTGTGGTATAATGAAGGATGTTGATAAATTTTACTATACTAAAAACAGAGGAGAATATGCATGCTGAAATGGGATGAACTACCCCTCGAGATACAATTAAGCGAGGTTGAACCCTACTACCAGCTAGTCTCTCAAAGAAAAGGAAGTCTGGTCCTCAAGCGTTGTTTGGATTTCTTACTAGCATTGGTCCTATTGTTCTTGACCTCACCCTTATTTATTGTTCTAAGTATCTGGATCAAACTCGATAGTAAGGGGCCTGTTATTTACAAGCAAGAACGGGTAACCCAGTACAACAGATATTTCAAAATTTGGAAGTTCCGAACCATGGTGACAGATGCGGATAAAAAAGGAAGTCTTGTAACTTCTGCAAATGACAGTCGTATCACTAAAGTTGGAAATTTCATCCGCCGTGTTCGTTTGGATGAATTGCCGCAATTGATCAATGTCCTCAAAGGGGAAATGTCCTTTGTAGGAACACGACCTGAAGTGCCACGCTATACTGAGCAATATAGTCCTGAGATGATGGCGACCTTGTTATTGCCGGCGGGAATTACGTCCCTAGCTAGTATCAACTATAAGGACGAGGATACTATTATCAGTCAAATGACGGCAAAAGGTATGACAGTTGATCAGGCTTATGTAGAAAGAGTTCTTCCAGAGAAAATGCACTTTAACCTAGCCTATCTGCGTGATTTTAGTTTCATAGGTGATATCAAAATCATGTTGCAGACGGTCGTTGAAGTTTTAAAATAAAGTAGCCACAAGTTAAAGGAGTAAATCAATGCCAAATTACAATATTCCATTTTCACCACCTGATATTACCGAAGCAGAAATTGCGGAAGTAGCAGATACCCTCCGTTCTGGTTGGATCACAACAGGTCCAAAGACAAAAGAATTAGAACGTCGTCTATCTGTCTATACTCAGACACCTAAGACAGTCTGCCTCAACTCTGCAACAGCAGCCCTTGAATTGATCTTGCGCGTGCTTGAAGTAGGGCCTGGTGACGAAGTCATCGTTCCAGCTATGACTTATACAGCATCATGCAGTGTTATTACTCACGTTGGTGCGACACCAGTTATGGTTGATATCCAAGCTGATACCTTTGAGATGGATTATGATCAACTGGAACAAGCTATTACTGAGAAGACTAAAGTCATCATACCGGTAGAGCTAGCAGGTATTATCTGTGACTACGACCGTTTGTTCCAAGTTGTAGAAAAGAAACGTGACCTATTTACAGCTGCTAGCAAGTGGCAAAAGGCCTTTAACCGTATTGTGATTGTCTCTGATAGTGCTCATGCTTTAGGTTCAACCTACAAGGGACAACCAGCCGGTTCAATCGCTGACTTCACATCATTCTCTTTCCATGCAGTCAAGAACTTTACAACTGCTGAGGGAGGAAGTGCGACCTGGAAAGCCAATCCAGCGATTGACGATGAAGAAATGTACAAGGAATTCCAAATCCTTTCCCTTCATGGTCAAACAAAAGATGCTTTTGCCAAGATGCAACTGGGTTCATGGGAATACGATATCGTAACACCAGCCTACAAGTGCAACATGACGGATATCATGGCTTCGCTTGGTCTGGTTCAGTTGGACCGTTATCCTGCTTTATTACAACGTCGTAAGGACATCGTGGATTGCTATGACCATGGATTTGCGGGAACTTGTATTCACCCATTGGCTCATGAGACAGATGCAGTTGAATCTTGTCGTCACCTCTACATCACCCATGTAGAAGGAGCAAATCTCGAACAACGCAATCAAATTATTCAAGAATTGGCCAAGGCAGGAATCGCAAGTAACGTCCACTACAAACCGCTTCCGCTTTTGACAGCCTATAAGAATCTTGGCTTTGACATGGCAGATTATCCGCGAGCTTATGCTTTCTTTGAAAATGAAATTACATTACCGCTTCACACGAAATTAACGGATGAAGAAGTAGACTATATCATTGAGACTTTTGTTAGAGTTTCTGAAGAAATTCTTGCTTCTTCAAAATAATCGTTTAAAAATCATTGACAAAGAATAGATAATGACATATAATAATTTCAACAAATCAGAAAAGTAATTATTTTAGATCTTCAGGGAGCCTGTGGTTGCTGCGAACAGGTGGTTGAAAATAGTGAAATTGGGCTGATTTGAAAAAATGAATTTGAAACAATGAAAATTCGGTGCGCACACCTTACAGTGCAACTTGTTGTTAGACAAGGCAGAGATGTAAAGGGGATAGTCTCTTTACAATTGAGGTGGTACCGCGTTACGAACGCCCTCACATGGAAGTGGATTCCGTGTGTGGGTTTTTTCATATTTTGAAATAATAGAAAAGAGGAAAATTTTATGACAACTAAAGGATATTTTGGACAATTTGGTGGTAGTTTTGTACCTGAGCCGATTCAGGCTTTGTTGGATGAGTTGGAAGTGACTTTTGATAAGTACAAGGATGATCCAGAGTTTTTAGCTGAGTTTCGTCATTACTTGAAGGATTATTCAGGTCGTGAGACACCGTTATATTATGCAGAAAGCTTGACAGAACACCTAGGTGGAGCTAAGATTTATCTCAAGCGTGAAGACCTTAACCACCTTGGATCTCACAAACTTAATAATGTTTTGGGTCAAATCCTTCTTGCAAAACGAATGGGTAAAAAGCGTGTCATTGCTGAGACAGGAGCTGGGCAGCACGGTGTTGCGACAGCTGCAGCTGCGGCCAAATTTGGTATGGCATGTGATGTCTATATGGGGGCAGAAGATGTGGAGCGTCAACGTCTCAATGTCTTCCGCATGGAGATGATGGGAGCAACTGTTCACGCAGTTGAAACTGGTACTCGTACCCTCAAAGATGCGGTTGATGCAGCCTTTGGAGCATGGATGAATGACCTTGAAGCCTTCTACGTTTTAGGTTCTGCTGTTGGACCTCACCCTTATCCAACGATTGTTCATGAATTCCAAAAAGTCATCAGTGAAGAATCACGTCGTCAAATCTTGGAAAAAGAAGGACGTCTGCCAGACTACGTTATTGCTTGTGTAGGTGGTGGTTCTAATGCCATCGGTGCCTTTTCACAGTATGTAGCTGATGAAGAAGTCAAATTGGTTGGAGTAGAAGCTGCTGGTCATGGTTTAGATACCGACAAACACGCAGCAACAATGACCAAGGGTAGCGTAGGAATTGTTGATGGGATGAAGACCTATGCAGTCTTTAAGGAAGATGGGGAACTTGCTCCAGTATACTCTATTTCAGCAGGTTTGGACTATCCAGGGGTTGGTCCAGAACATGCCTACTTTAAAGACTCTGGTCGAGTAGAATATGTAGCAGCGACAGACGAAGAAGCTGTTCAAGCCTTACTTTTATTAAGTAAAACAGAAGGAATTATCCCGGCGATTGAAAGCTCACATGCTATCGCTGAAGCAGTCAAACGCGCACCAAAACTAAGTAAAGATGAGATTATCATCATCAATGTCTCTGGTCGTGGAGACAAGGACGTAGCTGCCATTGCAGACTACCTTGAAGCTAAAAATAACTAATCATTCCAAGATTAAAGGGAGAAAATTGTGATTTTATTGATTGATAATTATGATTCTTTTACCTACAATCTAGCTCAATATATCGGAACCTTTTCTCCTGTTGAGGTCTTGAGAAATGACGATCCTCGTCTCTATCAAGTAGCAGAAAAGGCAAAAGCTCTTGTCTTTTCTCCTGGACCTGGTTGGCCAGCTGATGCTGGAAAAATGGAGGAAATGATTCGAGATTTTGCTGGGAAAAAGCCAATTTTGGGAATTTGCTTGGGACATCAGGCTATTGCAGAGGCTTTTGGTGGAAAACTAGGTTTGGCTCCAAAGGTCATGCATGGTAAACAAAGTCAGCTCCAATTTGAAGCTCCATCCATTCTTTATCAGGGTATAGAGAATAACTGTTCAGTCATGCGTTACCATAGTCTTATGGTGGAGGAATTACCCGCAGACTTTGAAGTTACCGCTCGTGCGATAGAAGATCAGGTTATCATGGGTTTTCAACACAAGAAGCTCCCTATCTATGGCTTCCAATATCATCCAGAAAGTATAGGGACACCAGATGGACTATCAACCATAAGAAACTTCATTGAAAAGGTTATCTAAGGAATAGGATGACAAAATAAAAGCTCTCATAGAGAGTCTGACTATCCTAAAAGCAAAAGCTTACCCAAAATAATCATACAGGTAGCAAATAAGAGGAAAGGCACGAATGGGAGTCTTTCCTTTTTCTTTTGTAGGAGAAAAGCTAGAATGCCAGTTGTTGAAGCGAACTGTATCAAAATTAGTAATTCTGTCAGACTAAAGATAAGCGCACAAGAGGCTAGAAAAAGAAAATCCCCTGCACCTATGCGGATATCGATAAAGTGAGTCAAAATTCCCAGAATAAGAAAGAAAATCATAACTAGATTCCAACCACAGCAAACCATGAGAATTAGGTGAAAGGTCAGCCAGACGAGCAAGGGATATTCTTGATGCTGGAAATCATAGATTCCTAAGGTCAAGCCAGCAGTTATCAGAATAAGTTGTCCTAAGGTTAGAAATTCCCAGGAGAAAGCTAGAAAGAGAAGCCCCAATCCAAACTCAAAGAGAGCATACCAAAAGGGATAGCTTGAGTTACAGTAGCGACAACGAAAGCTATGTACTACTTGAGAGACAATTGGAATCAAATCCAGTGGTCTCAAACGAGTCTGACAGGAATCGCAGTGACTAGCAGGAAAGATAATAGACTGCTCAGGAAAGCGGTCAATGACAAGACCTAGAAAGGAAGCAATAATAACTCCTACAAGAAAAAAGTAAAAATGAATCATACTTATTAATTCGGAAAAAAAGGAAGAAATAGTATAATGGAGAAACACAGATAAGATGGTGAGGTCAAGATGACAATTCGTTTTGAAGAAAATGTGAGCACAGAAAACACTCAGCTCGTATGTCAATGGTCCAACTCCCTTGGCAAATCCTTTCAAGTACAATGGATGGGACCAATGATTCCTTTTCCCTTGACCATTCAAGTCTTGCAAGATTTGGAAGGAATTTTTTCAATATTTGATGGACAAGAGTTTGTGGGGCTTATCCAGAAAATCAGGCTAGAAGACAGGAATCTTCATATCGGGAGATTTTTTATCAATCCTCAGAAACAGGGGCAGGGATTAGGTAGCCAGGCTTTAAGGAAATTTGTTAGTTTGGCCTTTGAAAATGAAGACATAGACACTATTTCTCTAAATGTCTACGAGGCAAATCAAACAGCTTACAATCTTTACCAGAAAGAAGGATTTGAAATCGTTCAAATGGTTGAAGTACCTGTACGAAAATATATGATGACAAAATCTAGATAAGAATTAGATTATATCAATATTTGTCCCCGTACAATTTTTGGTTTTCAAACTTGTTGCAGAGAAATTTTCTTGATAAAATAGATACATGACTAGATATAAAGCAATCATTTCCTATGATGGCTACGCCTTTGCTGGTTTTCAGCGGCAACCACACGCGCGTAGTGTCCAAGAGGAAATTGAAAAAACTTTAACCAAATTAAATAAAGGGCAGGCCATTACCATCCATGGTGCAGGGCGAACGGATAGCGGTGTCCATGCCTTAGGTCAGGTTATCCACTTTGATCTTCCCTATCAGATGGATGAGGAAAAGCTTCGCTTTGCTCTCGATACTCAAAGTCCTGAAGATATAGATGTCATTTTGATTGAGGTAGTGGCTGATGATTTTCATTGCCGCTATGCCAAGCACAGCAAGACCTACGAGTTTATCGTGGATAGGGGTCGTCCTAAAAATCCTATGAGACGTCATTATGCCACCCCCTATCCCTATCCACTTGATGTGGAACGCATGCAAAAGGCTGTGAAGAAATTAGAAGGAACCCATGATTTCACCGGTTTTACTGCTGCCGGAACCAGTGTGGAGGACAAGGTAAGAACGATCACGGAAGCCAGTCTTAGGGTTGACGAGACCGGTCAATTTTTGACCTTTACCTTCTCTGGCAATGGTTTCCTCTATAAACAGATTCGAAATATGGTTGGGACCTTGCTAAAAATTGGCAACAATCGTATGCCAATTGAGCAGATTGACCTAATTTTGGAGAAAAAAGACAGACAGTTGGCAGGTCCAACTGCAGCACCCAATGGTTTGTATTTGAAGGAGATTCGTTATGAAGAATAATCGTATTTTAGCACTTTCAGGAAATGATATTTTTAGTGGTGGTGGACTAGCTGCTGACCTTGCGACCTATACTTTAAATGGTTTGCATGGTTTTGTAGCTATGACTTGTTTAACTGCTTTGACGAAAAATGGTTTTGAGGTCTTCCCAACAGATGAGACTATTTTCCAACAACAGTTGGATAGTCTCAAGAGCGTAGACTTTGGAGGGATTAAGATTGGTCTCTTACCGACTGTTGGTGTTGCTGAGAAAGCTCTTAACTTTATCAAGGAACGCACAGGAGTTCCAGTGGTATTGGATCCAGTTCTCGTTTGTAAGGAAACGCATGATGTTGCTGTCAGCGAGCTCTGTCAAGAGTTGATTCGCTTTTTCCCTTATGTGACTGTCATTACACCTAATCTTCCAGAGGCAGAACTTTTGGTAGATCAAATGATTGAAACCTTGGACGATATGAAGGATGCAGCTAAGAAATTATATGCTTTGGGTGCACCAGCAGTCATTATCAAGGGTGGGAATCGCCTCAGTCAGGATAGGGCTGTGGATGTCTTTTATGATGGTCAAGACTTTACCATTTTAGAAAATCCAGTCTTAGACGGTCAAAATGCTGGTGCAGGATGTACCTTTGCATCTAGCATTGCTAGTCAGTTAGTTAAGGGAGAGGAGCTATTACCAGCAGTTGAGAGTTCTAAAGCCTTTGTTTACCGTGCCATTGCACAAGCAGATCAATATGGAGTCAGACAATATGAAGCAAACAAAAACCAGTAAAATCGCCCTAGTATCCATCTTAACAGCCCTATCCGTAGCTTTGGGTTATGTAGTGAAAATCCCAACTGCTACGGGAATCCTCACGTTTTTGGATGCTGGAATTTTCTTTACTGCCTTTTATTTTGGGCGACGTGAAGGAGGCATCGTTGGGGGTCTAGGAGGTTTTCTCATTGACCTGATTTCAGGTTATCCTCACTGGATGATCTTCAGCTTAATTTTCCATGGTTCGCAGGGGTATTTTGCCGGATTTAAAGGAAAATGGCAATGGTTAGGATTAGTCTTGGCATCGCTTGTCATGGTTGCTGGTTATGCCTTTGCGACTGCTTGGATGAAAGGTTGGGGTCAAGCTTTGGCTGATGTTCCTCACAATCTGGTTCAGAATTTTGTTGGAATGCTTGTCGGATTCCTTCTCTGCCAAAGTATTACTAAGATTCGCAAACAGTAAAAGACAATCTTCAATGGCTACTATTGAAAAAACTCTGATTTTTTGCTAAAATGAAAGCTATGAAAACACTCTACGATGTGCAACAATTTCTCAAACAGTTCGGCATTCTTGTCTATATGGGGAAACGTCTTTATGACATTGAATTAATGAAGATTGAACTATCTCGAATCTATGATGCTGGCTTGATGGATAAGCTGGATTATTTAGAAGCAGAGGCTGTTCTTCGCAGAGAGCACAAGATAGAATTAGACTATTTAGAAAAAAATGGAGATTAGGTATTATGATAACTTGGGTATTATGGGGACTTATAGTGGCGATGTTAGTATGGATGGGATACAATTATCTTCGTATTCGTCGTGCAGCAAAAATTGTTGACAATGCGGAGTTTGAGTCTTTAATTCGTACAGGTCAGTTAATTGACTTGCGTGATCCAGCAGACTTCCATAGAAAACATATCCTTGGTGCTCGTAACATTCCTTCAAATCAATTGAAGACAAGCCTTGCGGCTCTTCGTAAGGATAAGCCTGTTCTTCTTTATGAAAACCAACGTGCGCAACGTGTTACCAATGCAGCAATTTTCTTGAAAAAACAAGGCTTTTCAGATATTTATATCCTTTCTTATGGACTGGATTCTTGGACAGGAAAGGTCAAGACTAGCTAATCTTATGTAAAAATCTGTCGAATGATAGATAAAGCTAGCGTATTATGGTATAATTAATTTGTAATAAATTTAAGGAGTTTTATAATATGGATACACAAGAAAAGAAAAAACACCCACTTATTTTAGGTATTCTATCTATCGTCCTTGGCTTGCTATCTCCAATAGTAGGACTGATTCTAGGTATCGTTGGACTAGTCATGGCTAATTCAAGTCAAAAAGAATCTGGTTTAGACTTTAAAAGAGAAAGAATCCTAAGTATTGTCGGGATTGTAGTTTCTGTCCTTAACTGGATTGCGGGTATCGCTTTATTTTATAGCTAAGTAAGAATTTAAAAAAGCTTTATATTTAAAGCTTTTTTATTTTATCCAATCTTCTCGAAGTAGGTATCAATCATTTCTAATATTTCCCGGCTCAAGGGAAAGGTTTTTTATTGCACATTAGATAAAATCTCTTTGTGTGGTATAATGAATCTGTAATAAATTTAAGGAGTTTTTATAATATGAATACACAAGAAAAGAAAAAATCGCCAATTGTTTTGAGTATCATATCTATTATAGTTGCCTTTGGATTTCCAGTGTTAAGTATTATTTTTGGTATTTTTGGTTTGGCCTTGGCTAATTCACATCAAAAAGAGTCTGGACTAGACTATAAGACAGAAAAAATTCTCTCTATTTTAGGGATTGTGTTAGGGATTGTGATTTCTGCACTTATCTGTATCGTACTTATCTCACAGCTTTCGAGAATTAATTAAAGCAAAAAAGCTTTAGTTTTAAAGCTTTTTTATTTTATTCAAGGACAAAATAGCTTTGTATGGTATAATGAATTTGTATTAAATTTTAAGGAGATTTTAAACATGCAAGAAAAGAAAAAAACCGCACGTAATATAGGTATCCTATCAATCGTAGCTAGTCTTGTGATTCCAGTGGTAGGTATTGTTTTAGGAGTTCTCGCTATAATAGAAGCTAACACACGTCAAAAAGAATCTGGACTTGACTATAAAACAGAAAGAATTCTAGCGATTGTAGGTATTGTTCTTTCTGCACTTAACTGGATTATTGGAATTTTTTTAAATATGAGTTAAAGAATCTAAAAAAGGCTTTAGTTTTAAAGCTTTTTTGTTTTATCTACTTTTCGTTAAGTGGATTTTAATCATTTCTAGTTCTTCTTGTTTCAAAAAATTGGTTAACATAGTACAAAAATGCTACCAAATGAATAAATCCAATTTTAATGGTATTATTAATGAGTATCAAAATTAAGGAGTTTTTATATAATGAATGCGCAGCAAAAGAAAAAACACTCACTCATTTCAGGTATCCTATCTATTGTCCTCGGATTACTAAATCCATTCGTAGGCCTGTTTTTGGGTATCGTTGGTCTAGTCTTGGCTATCTCACTTCAAAAAGAACCTGAACTAGACTATAAAAAAGAACGAACTCTCAATATAGTAGGTATTGTAATTTCTGTTCTTCACTTTATTTTAGGTGTCATGCTATTCATACGCTAAAGAAGATTTTAAAAAGCTTTAGTTTTAAAGCTTTTTTATTTTATTCACTTTTCTCTAAGTAGTTTTTAATGATTTTCAATTCCTCTTGATTCAAGGGTCGGTATTGACCTTCTGCTAACTCTGAATCTAATGTAAAATCCCCGAACTGAACTCGTTTGATGGCAGTGACCTTGACACCAACTGAGAGGAACATTTTTTTGACCTGATGAAATTTCCCTTCAGAGATGGTGATGGTGGCTCGGCTGAGACTAGAACTTGAAGATAGAATCTCAAGCTGAGCAGGTTTACAAATAGTTCCATCAAGAAAGACAATCCCGTTTTTGAACTGCTGGTTGTGATCTGGTGTGAGCAAGCCGTTCACCTCAACTTGATAAGTTTTATCGACATGATATTGAGGGTGGAGAAGTTGAAAACCCAGAGGGCCATTGTTTGTTAAGAGGAGAAGTCCTGTTGTATCTCGATCCAGTCGACCAATTGCATAGAGTTGCTCTGACTGGAGATGCTTAGGCAGTAGATCCATGACCGTTGGTAGTTCCTTGTCCTTGCTTGCTGTCACGACACCATTTGGTTTATGGAGCATGAGGTAGGTGTGGTCATACCCTTGGATTTTTCTTCCCTGGCAAATCAGCTCTTGCAAGCCTGTATCGATATTCTGTGAAAGGGAAGAAGCCGCTTGTCCATCTACTAAAATTTCTTTTTTCAGGAGAGCTTGTTTCATGGTTTTCCGACTGATTTTTTCCTGGGCTAATAATTTATCTAAACGCATACCAGCCTATCTTATCACAAGATGCTATTTTTGAAAAGAAAAGGTATGGGAAGAAAAGTTTTTGAAAACATTTACACTTACTTGAGTTAAGTCATTTACCTAAAATTGTGGTATAATCGTTCAGTTAGAAAATAAATTTTTGAATATAACAGAGGAAATCATGACAAAATTAAGAGAAGATATCCGCAACGTAGCCATTATTGCCCACGTTGACCACGGAAAAACAACCCTCGTTGATGAATTGTTGAAACAATCATCAACACTTGATGCACGTACAGAATTAGCTGAACGTGCAATGGACTCAAACGATATTGAAAAAGAGCGTGGAATTACGATTCTTGCGAAAAACACTGCCGTAGCTTATAACGGAACTCGTATCAATATCATGGACACACCAGGACACGCGGACTTCGGTGGAGAAGTTGAACGTATCATGAAAATGGTTGACGGTGTAGTCTTGGTCGTAGACTCTTATGAAGGTACTATGCCCCAAACTCGTTTCGTATTGAAAAAAGCTTTGGAACAAGACCTTGTCCCAATCGTCGTTATCAATAAAATCGACAAACCATCAGCTCGTCCAGCAGAAGTAGTGGATGAAGTCTTGGAACTTTTCATCGAGCTTGGTGCGGATGATGACCAGCTTGACTTCCCAGTCGTTTATGCATCAGCGATCAACGGAACATCTTCATTGTCAGATGATCCAGCCGACCAAGAAAAGACTATGGCGCCAATCTTTGATACCATTATTGACCACATTCCAGCTCCAATCGATAACTCAGATGAGCCACTTCAATTCCAAGTATCTCTTCTTGACTACAATGACTTCGTTGGTCGTATCGGTATCGGACGTGTTTTCCGTGGTACTGTTAAGGTTGGAGACCAAGTTACCCTTTCTAAATTGGATGGTACAACCAAGAACTTCCGTGTGACGAAACTCTTTGGTTTCTTTGGTTTGGAACGCCGTGAAATCCAAGAAGCCAAGGCTGGTGACTTGATTGCCGTATCAGGTATGGAAGATATCTTCGTTGGGGAAACCATCACTCCTACAGATGCAGTTGAGGCATTGCCAGTTCTTCACATTGATGAGCCAACTCTTCAAATGACCTTCTTGGTCAATAACTCACCATTTGCTGGTCGTGAAGGTAAGTGGGTAACTTCTCGTAAGGTAGAAGAACGCTTGCAAGCTGAGTTGCAAACAGACGTATCTCTTCGTGTTGAGCCAACAGATTCACCAGATAAATGGACTGTTTCAGGACGTGGAGAGTTGCACTTGTCAATCTTGATTGAAACCATGCGTCGTGAAGGTTATGAACTTCAAGTGTCTCGTCCAGAAGTTATCATCAAAGAAATTGATGGAGTGAAGTGTGAGCCATTTGAGCGCGTGCAAATCGACACACCAGAAGAATACCAAGGTTCCGTTATCCAAAGTCTTTCTGAGCGTAAGGGTGAAATGTTGGATATGATTGCAACTGGAAACGGTCAAACTCGTTTGGTCTTCCTAGTTCCTGCGCGTGGTTTGATTGGATACTCAACTGAGTTCTTGTCAATGACTCGTGGATACGGAATCATGAACCATACTTTTGACCAATACTTACCAGTGATTCCAGGTGAAATCGGTGGACGTCACCGTGGTGCCCTCGTTTCTATCGATGCTGGTAAGGCAACAACATACGCTATCATGTCTATCGAAGAACGTGGTACGATCTTTGTCAACCCAGGTACTGAAGTTTACGAAGGCATGATCATCGGTGAAAACTCTCGTGAGAATGACTTGACCGTTAACATTACTAAGGCAAAACAAATGACTAACGTTCGTTCTGCTACTAAGGATCAAACAGCAGTTATCAAGACTCCTCGTATCTTGACACTTGAAGAATCACTTGAGTTCTTGAATGACGATGAATACATGGAAGTAACGCCTGAATCAATCCGTTTACGTAAGCAAATCCTTAACAAGGCAGAGCGTGAGAAAGCAAATAAAAAGAAAAAATCAGCTGAATAAAGGCTAGAAAGAGATAAAGATGGTCTACTTAATCATAGGGATTTTATTACTCTTACTTTATATTTTTGCGACTCCAAAAAGTATTAAGGGAACAGTCAATGTTGTAATATTAGTCTTTGGTCTGGTTGCTCTCTTGATTTTAGTGATGATGTCGGCTTTCCAAATCTTCCAGCTACCAGCAGAATTTTTCGTTGCAATAGCAATGATAGCTTTGGCATACTTTAGCTTGAAAGATATTCATCTCATGTCTGAAGGAAAGAAATAAAGGCTTAAAATATTCATAAACAAAAACACCTTCCGGATTGCAATTTTCTGCAGTCTGAAAGGTGTTTTTTGTCTTAAATCACTCTGTTGCATTTTTAGAGTAACGTTGGTAGAAATCTACTTTTATTTGAATAAAGTGTTCTAATTCGCGAAAGAGTTGTAATAGTGTAGCTCGTGTCTCAAACTCTTCTCTTGTTTTAGGGAGAGAACGATTGCGAAATACCTGCAGGTATTTCTCGATGTCTTCCAACAAGTTATAGGCTGGATTGGTTTGACTCAGTTGGCTAGCTGTTTTTGAAAAGAGCTGAGCGACAATTAGACTCTCACTAGCGGCTAGTTGGCAGGTGTTAATCTGCTCGGCCATATTTCTTAAAATGCGGGTTTGTCTTTGGCGCATTTCAAAGTAGTGGATATGGTAGTCTGTTTGACGAAAGAGATGATCAGAATGGTCCAGATAGACTAGTTTGAGGGCTTCCTCCAATAGTTGGTCAAGTTCATTGACTAGTTGAGCTTGATTGCGTCCATCTCCTTTTTTTAGATAATAGGCTAGGCGTAGAAAAACGTCTCTTAATTTTTCTTCTACAAGACTATGATAAAGCTGAATCTCTTGTTGACGTGAAGGCATATAGAGATTGACTAGAAGAGCAAAACTGGTACCGATGAGGAAAAGTAGCATTTCGTTCAACAACAGCTCAGGAGAAGTGGATTGCTGGACTAAAAGGTGACTAACTAGGACGCTACTAGGCGTTATGCCGATTTCCCAGCCAAATTTATAGGCAAGAGGCACATATACAGCAAGATAAAGTCCGAAGCTCCAAATATGATAACCAGTTAGTTGAAAGGCAATAACACCGATTGTCAGAGCAAGCAAGGTTGAGAAAAGTCTATTGCGGGCTAATTTTATGGTGCTTCTTCGTGTATCAGAGAGACTCAAAATAGCAATGATTCCAGCTGAAACAGCTGAGGATAGTTCAAAAAAGTAAGCTAGAAAACAGGCAAAGCAGGTTGCCAAAACAAGTTTTAAAGTACGTTGAGTGATAGACATAGAATATTTCCTTGAGATAAATTCTTTAAAGTTTTAGTAGTAGGTGAGGTAGAAAGGTCTATTTCAAGAGAGTTATTGAGAAAATAATTTGTTCTCCATGCAGTGGTTTGATTATAGTATAAATATGTTTTGAAATCAAGTGAATCTAATAATAGTATAGGCAGAATGAATATTTACCAAACTGGTTCAGATATCGTTTTATGGTATAATGTTAGGAAAGGAGCTTACTATGCCAACATTTATTCAAAATTATATCGATAAGTTAAATATCAGCAGTATTCTAGAAGAGTTATTTTCAAAATCAGTCTCTCTAGTCCTTCTTTTTATTGTCTTTTATATCGTTAAAATAATTCTCCATCAAGTTGTGAAAAGAGTTATTAAACCATCCTTAAAATTTTCCCAGAAAGATGAGGCGCGCCAAAAGACAATTTCTAGATTGATTGAAAATATTTTGAACTACACCCTCTATTTCTTTTTACTCTACTTTGTTTTGTCTACTCTAGGCTTACCTGTATCAAGTCTTCTGGCAGGTGCTGGGATTGCTGGGGTGGCAATCGGGATGGGTGCTCAAGGCTTCTTGTCAGATGTGGTCAATGGCTTTTTCATCCTCTTTGAGCGCCAGTTAGATGTTGGAGATCAAGTTGAGTTTACGAATGGTCCGATTACAATCTCTGGTAAGGTTGTGAGTGTTGGTATTCGTACGACTCAACTGCGCAGTGAGGATGAAGTCCTTCACTTTGTTCCCAATAGAAGTATCACGGTTGTCAGCAATTTTTCAAGGAAAGAAGAGAACTGAAATTTTACCTCTTTTATGGTACAATAGAAAGAGTTTGGTAAAGGAGAAACGATGTTTTTAGATGAGCAATTAGGAAATGGTTGTGTTTGGATCAATCTAGATGTAGAAAAAATTAAAAATCTTGAAGATTTATCTGAAATCTACGGATTGGATAAGGAAACCATCGAATATGCGCTGGATAAAAATGAACGTGCCCATATGGATTACAACCGTGAGAATGGCACAGTGACCTTTATCTACAATGTTCTGGACTTAGAAAAGGACAAGGAGTACTATGAAGCAATTCCTATGACCTTTATCGTTGAAAACAAACGAATGATTACCATCAGCAACCATAAGAATGCTTATGTCATTGATCAGATGTTAGCTTATCTGGATAGCCATGAGTCGCTTTCTATTTACAAATTTCTTTTTGCTAGTCTAGAAATCATTAGTAACGCCTATTATCCAATCATTGAAAAGATGGATAAGAGTAAAGATGAAGTCAACAGCTTACTTCGTCAGAGAACAACCAAGAAAAATCTCTTTGCTCTTTCCGACTTGGAGACAGGTATGGTTTATCTAACGGCAGCTGCCAAACAAAACCGTATCTTACTGGAACATATCCAAGGGCATGCCCTCTATCGTCGTTTGGACGAAATTGAAAAAGAGCAGTTTGATGATGCCATGATTGAGGCTCATCAGTTGGTATCTATGACAGATTTGATTTCTCAAGTTCTTCAACAACTGTCAGGGTCTTACAACAACATTCTAAACAATAACCTGAATGATAACTTGACAACCTTGACCATCATTTCAGTTTTATTGGCCGTGCTTGCGGTTATCACAGGATTTTTCGGGATGAATGTTCCTCTTCCATTTATGGAGAATAAGCATGCATGGATTTATATCACTTTGGCTAGTGCTGTCCTGTGGCTTGTTCTATCCCATTTTCTCAAAAAAATTGCAAAAATAAGTTAAGAAAAGGAGTCAAAATGGCTATTGAAAACTACATGCCAGACTTTGCTGTAGAAGCAGTTTATGATTTGACAGTCCAAAGCCTGAAAAACCAAGGGATCAAAGCTGTTTTGGTGGATTTAGACAACACTCTGATTGCTTGGAATAACCCTGATGGGACTCCAGAAATGAAGCAGTGGTTACATGACCTTCGTGATGCTGGTATTCGCATTATCGTAGTGTCTAACAACTCTAAAGAACGAGTTCAACGTGCGGTTGAAAAATTTGGGATTGACTATGTTTATTGGGCTTTGAAGCCCTTTACTTTCGGGATTGACCGCGCCATGAAGGAATTCCACTATGATAAAAACGAAGTGGTCATGGTTGGGGATCAGCTCATGACGGATATTCGAGCGGCTCACCGTGCTGGGATTCGTTCGATTTTGGTCAAGCCCTTAGTTCAGCACGACTCTATCAAAACACAGATTAACCGCGCTCGTGAGCGTCGTGTCATAAAACAAATCACTGAAAAGTACGGGCCTATCACATATAAAAAAGGAATCTAACTATGGAAGAAATTCTCTGTATTGGTTGTGGAGCAACCATTCAGACGACAGATAAGACTGGTCTAGGGTTTACGCCTCAGTCAGCACTCGAAAAAGGTTTGGAGACTGGTGAAGTTTATTGCCAACGTTGTTTTCGTCTTCGTCATTACAATGAAATCACGGATGTGCAACTGACGGATGATGATTTCCTAAAACTCTTGCACGAGGTGGGAGACAGTGATGCCTTGGTGGTCAATGTGATTGATATCTTTGACTTTAATGGCTCTGTTATCCCAGGCTTGCCTCGTTTTGTATCAGGCAATGATGTTCTCTTGGTTGGAAATAAGAAAGATATCCTTCCTAAGTCTGTTAAGCCAGGTAAGATTAGTCAATGGCTTATGGAACGTGCCCACGAAGAAGGTCTACGTCCTGTTGACGTCGTTCTGACTTCAGCTCAAAACAAGTATGCTATCAAGGAAGTCATTGATAAAATTGAGCTCTACCGTAAGGGTCGTGACGTCTATGTGGTTGGGGTTACCAATGTTGGGAAATCAACTCTTATCAACGCAATTATCCAGGAAATTACGGGTGACCAGAACGTCATTACAACATCACGTTTCCCAGGGACAACCTTAGATAAGATTGAGATCCCGCTTGATGATGGTTCTTATATCTATGATACACCGGGAATTATCCATCGTCATCAGATGGCCCACTACTTGACGGCTAAAAATCTCAAGTATGTCAGTCCTAAAAAGGAAATCAAACCTAAAACCTACCAGCTCAATCCTGAGCAAACTCTCTTTTTAGGAGGTTTAGGACGCTTTGACTTCATCGCAGGAGAAAAGCAAGGTTTCACAGCTTTCTTTGATAATGAACTCAAACTTCATCGTACCAAGCTTGAAGGAGCTAGTGACTTTTACGACAAGCACCTTGGAACCCTTCTTACACCACCAAATAACAAGGAAAAAGAAGAGTTTCCAAAACTGGTCCAACATGTCTTTACTATCAAGGATAAGACAGACTTAGTTATTTCAGGACTAGGCTGGATCCGTGTAACAGGAACTGCCAAAGTAGCAGTCTGGGCCCCGGAAGGCGTCGCAGTCGTCACAAGAAAAGCAATTATTTAAAATAAAATCACTGAGCGAACAAAGTGAGCTCATAAAAAGATAGTTATTGCCGTGGTGTCTTGCCAATCTTTAGATTGGCAAGAGGCACAATTGAGACCTAGGCTCAATTGTGAGGTCAGGAAATCCATTTTTCAAAGATGAAATCTTTGGAAAATTAGTTCCGACCGTCCCCTAGCACCTAAAATAACTATCAAAAAAGGAAGAAAGAATATGTCATTAACATCAAAACAACGTGCCTTCCTCAACAGCCAGGCACACACCCTCAAACCCATCATCCAAATCGGGAAAAATGGACTTAACGACCAAATCAAAACCAGCGTTCGTCAGGCACTGGATGCCCGTGAATTGATAAAGGTTACTCTCTTGCAAAATACAGATGAAAACATCCACGAAGTAGCTGAAATCTTGGAAGAAGAAATCGGTGTGGATACAGTCCAAAAAATCGGACGTATCTTGATTTTGTATAAACAATCAAGCAAGAAAGAAAATCGTAAGATTTCTAAAAAAGTCAAAGAAATCTAAAACGCTACTCCAAAACTGTTTTTACAGAAAAGTAAAGGAGATTAACCTATGGCAATCGAATTATTAACTCCCTTTACAAAAGTGGAGTTAGAGCCAGAAATCAAGGATAAAAAACGCAAGCAAGTTGGAATCTTAGGGGGGAATTTTAACCCTGTTCACAATGCCCACCTGATCGTGGCAGACCAAGTGCGTCAGCAGTTGGGATTGGATCAAGTGTTGCTGATGCCTGAATACCAGCCACCTCACGTAGACAAAAAGGAAACCATTCCTGAACATCACCGTCTTAAAATGCTTGAATTGGCGATTGACGGGATTGAAGGACTAGCTATTGAGACAATCGAGCTAGAGCGCAGGGGCATTTCCTACACCTACGACACCATGAAGATTCTGACAGAGAAGAATCCAGATACAGATTATTACTTTATCATAGGTGCCGACATGGTAGACTATTTACCTAAGTGGTATAGAATTGATGAACTGGTGGAGCTCGTTCAGTTTGTAGGGGTTCAACGACCACGCTACAAGGCTGGGACTTCTTATCCAGTCATCTGGGTGGATGTGCCTCTTATGGATATTTCATCCAGTATGGTACGTGATTTCATCGCCCAAGGTCGCACACCTAACTTTCTCTTGCCAAAACTAGTGCTAGACTATATTGAGAAAGAAGGGCTTTACTGATGGCATATCAAGACTACATCAACTGTTCCCGCGAGGAATTGTTGAAAAAAATGGCAGAGCTCCTACCTGAAAAACGTCTAACCCATTGTCTGGGTGTAGAGCGTGCAGCCATAGAATTAGCTCAGCGCTTTGGTGTAGATGTTGAAAAGGCTGGTTTGGCAGGTCTCCTTCATGACTATGCTAAAAAACTGTCTGATCAGGAATTCCTAGACTTGATTGATCGTTATCAGCTAGACCCTGACCTCAAAAATTGGGGTAATAATGTCTGGCATGGGATGGTAGGAATTTACAAGATTCAGGAAGATTTGGATTTGCAAAATGCTGAAATCCTACGAGCTATTGAAATCCATACAGTCGGGGCTAATCAGATGACCGACCTAGATAAGGTCATCTACGTCGCAGACTATATCGAGCATAATCGTGCCTTTCCAGGTGTAGATCAGGCGCGTGAGATTGCAAGTTTGTCACTCAATAAGGCGGTGGCCTACGAAACAGCTCGTACCGTGGAGCATTTGGCTCACCAGGGATTTCCTATCTATCCCCAAACCCTTGAAACCTATAACGCCTATGTGCACTATTTGAAAGAGGATTAAATGAACGAAAAAGAATTATTAGAACTGGTCGTGAAAGCGGCTGATGAGAAACGTGCGGAGGATATCCTCGCACTTGATGTACAAGAATTGACCAGTGTGACAGACTACTTTGTGATTACTAGCTCTATGAATAGTCGTCAATTGGATGCTATCGCTGAGAATATCCGTGAAAAAGTAGCTGAAGCTGGCTTTAAAGGTAGTCATGTCGAAGGCGATGCAGCTGGAGGCTGGGTCTTGCTAGACCTCGATGGAGTCGTTGTGCATATCTTCTCAGAAGAAATGCGTGCCCACTATAACCTAGAAAAACTATGGCATGAGGCAAATTCTGTAGATCTCTCAGAAGCCTTAGCGTAGGAGATGAACTCAGTTGCAGTCAACTGGGTTTCTTTGCTTATTTCAGAAGAAAATTGTTAGAAAGGTAAGGGTGTCGTGTTTGGTTGATGTTGAAACTGAACACGAGCTAAAAGCTGTGAGAAAAAGAGTAACTTTCTTTTTATCTGATGATACGGCAGAAAGTTTCCTATTTTCTCTTTGCTTTTAACACTCTTTGTATCTTAATTATGGCAACTTATGAAACCTTTGCGGCTGTTTACGATGCTGTGATGGACGATAGTTTATACGATAAATGGACGGATTTTTCCCTGCGTCATTTGCCTAAGACTAAGGAGAGAAAGAAACTCTTGGAGCTGGCTTGTGGTACAGGCATCCAGTCCGTTCGCTTTTCTCAAGCAGGCTTTGATGTGACTGGGCTTGATTTAAGCGCGGATATGTTGAAGATTGCCGAAAAGAGAGCTGCTTCAGCCAAGCAAAAGATTGATTTTATTGAAGGCAATATGCTGGATTTGTCCAAGGCAGGAACTTATGACTTTGTCACTTGTTATTCGGACTCTATTTGCTACATGCAGGATGAAGTAGAAGTAGGGGATGTTTTTAAAGAAGTCTATAATGCCCTCAATGAAGATGGTGTTTTTATCTTTGATGTGCATTCGACCTACCAGACTGACGAAGTTTTTCCAGGCTATTCTTACCATGAAAATGCAGAAGACTTTGCCATGCTTTGGGATACCTATGAGGACGAAGCTCCTCATTCTATCGTGCATGAACTGACTTTCTTTATCAAGGAAGCAGACGGGTCCTTTAGCCGTCATGATGAGGTGCATGAAGAACGGACTTACGAAGTCTTGACCTATGATATTTTGCTGGAACAGGCTGGTTTTAAATCCTTCAAACTCTTTGCGGACTTTGAGGATAAGGAACCGACAGAAACCAGCACCCGTTGGTTTTTTATAGCGCAGAAGTAGGAGAATATCATGACCATCACTGGTATTATCGCGGAGTTCAATCCCTTTCATAATGGCCACAAATACCTGCTAGAACAGGCGGAAGGCCTGAAGATCGTTGCCATGTCTGGAAATTTCATGCAGCGTGGCGAGCCGGCTATCGTTGACAAGTGGACAAGGGCTCAAATGGCACTAGAGAATGGAGCGGACTTAGTTGTAGAATTACCCTTTTTAGTCAGTGTTCAGGCAGCGGATTTCTTTGGACAAGGAGCAGTAAATTTATTGGCACAGTTAGGGATTGATAGCCTAGCTTTTGGGACAGAAGAAGTTCTAGATTACCAGAAAATTGCTGATTTATATGCAGAACGTGGTCAAGAGATGGAGAATTTTGTGGACAATCTACCTGATTCCCTCTCCTACCCTCAGAAAACGCAAGCTATGTGGAAGGAATTTGCAAGTCTTGATTTTTCGGGTGATACGCCCAATCATGTCTTAGCTCTTGCCTACGCCAAGGCAGTTGCTGGAAGAGATATCAAACTTCATCCAATCAAGCGCCAGGGAGCTGGATATCATTCTGTGGACAAGGATGTGGACTTTGCTTCGGCGACAGCTATCCGTCAGCACCAAACAGACTCAGATTTCTTAGAACGCTTTATGCCAACTATTGAGCTGTTTGAAAATGCTAGTAAGGTGAGTTGGGAAGATTATTTTCCACTTTTACGCTATCAAATCTTGTCAAATCCAGATTTAAGTACTATTTATCAGGTCAATCAGGAAATGGCAGTGCGCATCAAGGAAGCCATCAAAATAGCAAAATCTATTGAGGAATTGGTTGAGTTAGTGGCTACCAAACGCTACACCAAGGCGCGTGTGCGACGCCTCTTGACCTATATCTTGGTGCAGGCTAGAGAAAGTGACTTGCCAGAAGCCATTCATGTCCTAGGTTTTACCGAAAAAGGTAGACAACACCTTAAAGATTTGAAAGATCAAGTCCAGTTAGTTAGCCGAATTGGCAAAGAGCCCTGGGACGCCATGACCCAAAAGGCAGACCAGATTTATCAACTAGGACAACCAAGCATAGCAGAGCAAAATTTTGGCCGAGTGCCAATTAAAATCGAATCGAATTAAGTCTACTGAGAGGTAGGCTTTTTTTGTTTTGTAAAAAATAAGTAAAAATATTTCTTTTCAAATAGCCCTATTCTAATAAGGAAATAAAGGATTTTCCATAAAAAAATGACCAAAATATCTTCCATTTAAGGTTTGTTAAAAATATTTTTTTGTGGTAGAATGTATAAGAATGTATGTCATTCAGATAAACAAATAAATTGAGGTAAAAACATGGAAATCATGACAATTGCGATTCTTGTTTTTGCCGTCATCATAGGTTTAGTCATTGGATATATCAGCATCTCAGTCAAGATGAAATCATCACAAGAGGCTGCAGAGTTGATGCTTTTAAATGCTGAACAAGAAGCAACTAATTTACGTGGACAAGCTGAGCGTGAAGCTGATTTATTATTGAATGAAGCTAAACGTGAAAGTAAGTCTCTTAAAAAAGAAGCACTATTGGAGGCCAAAGAGGAAGCCAGAAAATACCGTGAAGAAGTGGACGCTGAATTTAAATCAGAACGTCAAGAACTCAAACAAATTGAAACTCGTTTGACCGAACGAGCAGCGAGTCTTGACCGTAAAGATGACAATTTAACGAACAAAGAACAAACTCTTGAACAAAAAGAACAAAGTATTTCTGATAGAGCAAAAAACCTTGATGCACGGGAAGAGCAATTAGAGGAAGTCGAAAGACAAAAAGAAGCTGAATTGGAACGTATCGGTTCTCTGACACAGACAGAAGCAAAAGATATTATCTTAGCTCAGACAGAGGAAAACTTAACTAAAGAAATTGCTAGTCGCATTCGTGAGGCTGAGCAAGAAGTTAAGGAACGTTCAGATAAGCTTGCTAAGGACATCTTGTCCCAAGCGATGCAGAGAATTGCTGGTGAGTATGTAGCTGAGTCTACCAACTCGACAGTTCATCTGCCTGATGATACTATGAAAGGTCGTATCATTGGTCGTGAAGGTCGTAACATCCGTACTTTTGAAAGTTTGACAGGGGTTGATGTCATCATTGATGATACGCCAGAAGTGGTAACCTTGTCAGGTTTCGATCCTATCCGCCGTGAGATTGCCCGTATGACGATGGAAACCTTACTTAAGGATGGACGTATCCATCCAGCTCGTATCGAAGAGTTGGTTGAGAAAAATCGTCTAGAGATTGACAATAAGATTCGTGAATATGGTGAAGCTGCAGCCTACGAAATTGGGGCACCGAACCTTCACCCAGACTTGATGAAAATCATGGGTCGTTTGCAGTTCCGTACTTCATACGGTCAAAATGTCTTGCGTCACTCGATTGAAGTTGCTAAGTTGGCTGGTATCATGGCTAGTGAACTTGGTGAAAATGCGGCTCTCGCTCGTCGTGCAGGATTCCTTCACGATATCGGTAAAGCCATTGACCGTGAGGTAGAAGGCAGCCACGTTGAGATCGGTACGGAGTTGGCTCGCAAGTACAAGGAACACCCAGTTGTGATCAATACCATTGCTAGTCACCACGGAGATGTAGAACCTGAAAGTGTTATTGCAGTTCTTGTTGCTGCAGCGGATGCCTTGAGTGCCGCTCGTCCAGGAGCTCGTAGTGAATCGCTTGAAAGCTACATCAAACGTCTCCATGATTTAGAGGAAATCGCTAATAGCTTTGAAGGTGTTCAAAACAGCTTTGCCCTTCAAGCAGGACGTGAAATCCGTATCATGGTAAATCCAGGCCAAATCAAGGACGATAAGGTCACAATCTTAGCTCACAAAGTTCGTGAGAAAATCGAAAACAATCTCGATTACCCAGGAAATATCAAGGTAACCGTAATTCGTGAACTTCGTGCAGTTGATTATGCAAAATAAATAAGAAAGAGCAGTTGAAAAATTACTGCTTTTTTGTTACACTAGATAGAAAGATTGTAGTTACTAGAAATGCCTTTATACAGATAATCTTGCTCAGGTTTTCAGGTCATTTCACAAACTATCCAAAGGAGATATAATGGCAGACCGAGGCTTACTAATCGTTTTTTCAGGCCCTTCTGGGGTTGGGAAAGGAACGGTTAGAAGAGAAATTTTTGAGAGTTCTGAAAATCAATTTCAATATTCAGTATCTATGACGACACGGGCACAACGGCCTGGAGAAGTTGATGGTGTTGATTATTTCTTCCGTACGCGTGAAGAATTTGAAGAGTTGATTCGTCAAGGACAGATGTTAGAGTATGCAGAGTATGTAGGTAACTACTATGGAACTCCCCTAACTTATGTCAACGAAACGCTTGATAAAGGAATTGATGTTTTCCTTGAGATTGAAGTCCAAGGAGCTCTTCAGGTCAAGAAAAAAGTTCCAGATGCCGTCTTTATCTTTTTGACTCCACCAGATTTGGAAGAATTGCAAGACCGTCTCGTAGGTCGTGGTACAGATAGTGCAGAAGTGATTGTTCAGCGTATTGAAAAAGCTAAGGAAGAAATTGCTTTAATGCGTGAGTATGACTATGCTATTGTCAACGACCAAGTTCCTCTTGCTGCCGAGCGTGTGAAACGTGTCATTGAAGCAGAACATTTCCGTGTCGATCGGGTTATCGGTCACTACCAGGATATGTTACCCAAGTCTCCAAATATTCGCTAAACTATAGAAAATAGGTACAAGTAAATGATGTTAAAACCCTCTATTGATACCTTGCTTGACAAGGTACCATCAAAATATTCACTCGTAATTTTGGAAGCAAAACGTGCCCACGAATTAGAAGCTGGAGCACCCCCAACTCAAGAATTTAAGTCTGAAAAATCGACTCTTCGTGCCTTGGAAGAAATTGAATCAGGGAACGTAACCATCCACCCAGATCCAGAAGGAAAACGTGAAGCTGTTCAACGTCGTATCGAAGAAGAAAGACGCTTGAGAGAAGAAGAAGAAAAGAAAATCAAAGAGCAAATCGCTAAAGAAAAAGAAGAAGGTGAAAAAATTTAAGGTTGGGGGGACTCAATCTTATTTTTTCTATTGCAAGAATACTCAATCAATTAAAACGATTTAAGAAGAGAAGGAGGTGAGGATATGGCTATTGCAAAGATCATTGTAGATGTTCCCTTGATGCAGACAGACCAACCATACAGTTATAAGGTCCCTGAGGAATTTGTAGATATGCTGGAAGTTGGTATGCGGGTTCATGTGCCTTTTGGGAAGGCCAATCGCTTGATTCAGGGAATTGTTCTTGGAATGGAACAAGAATCTGATGTAGATGTGGCAGATGAGGACTTGAAAGAAATTGCTGAGGTGCTGGACTTTTCTCCTGTCTTAACGGAGGAACAACTCTGGCTAGCTGAAGAATTACGTAAGTCAGTCTTTTCATACAAGATTTCTATTCTAAAAGCTATGCTTCCAGGATTTTTGAATTCTAGCTATGATAAAATCCTCTATCCTCTGGAAGGCTTGAGTCAGGAGGAAAAGGAACGCTTATTCGGTTCGCAAGAATCTCTAGCCTTTTCATCGCTTGACTTGAAAAAGCAGGCCGAGATGATGCGATTGACTCGAAAAGGGCTTTTGAAACTCGAGTATCAGGCTATAGACCAGAAGAAGGTTAAAACACAGTCTTGGATTCAAGTGAATCTTGACAAATTAGAACAGATAGAAATCTCAAACCGTGCCAAGAAGAAATTGGAACTGCGTGATTATTTATTAGCACGTCCAGAAAGTATTCCTTTGGCTGCTTTGTTAGAACATTACTCACGGGAACAAGTTAACTTCTTTGTGGAACAGGGTGCTTTGACGATTCTTCAGAAGGAAGTTCAACGTTCAGCTACCTACTTTGAAGGAATCGAGTCGAATCAAGCCCTAGAATTAAACCCAGAACAAAAACAAGCCTGTGAGGCAGTTGTTGGCGCGATTGGTAAGCAACACCCTCCCTTTCTTCTACAAGGAATCACTGGAAGTGGGAAAACCGAGGTTTACTTGCAGATTATCCAAGGTGCCTTGGATATGGGAAAAACAGCGATTGTTCTAGTTCCGGAAATCTCTCTGACACCTCAAATGACCGAGCGCTTTATTGCTCGTTTTGGTGAGCAAGTTGCCATCCTTCACTCAGGCTTGTCCAACGGTGAAAAGTATGATGAGTGGCGCAAGGTGGAGCGTGGAGATGCTCAGGTAGTTGTTGGGGCCAGGTCTGCTATTTTTGCACCTTTGAAAAATCTAGGTGTTATCATTATCGATGAAGAGCACGAGGCTAGCTATAAGCAAGACAGCAATCCTCGTTACCATGCTAGAGATGTGGCTCTTTTACGAGCTCAGTACAATCAAGCTGCCCTAGTCCTTGGTTCTGCAACACCAAGTCTAGAAAGCCGTGCGCGTGCTGGTAAGGGTGTTTATCAACATCTACGTCTGACACAACGGGCCAATCCTTTAGCAAGTATTCCTGAGGTTCAACTGATCGATTTCCGTGATTACATCGGCCAGAATGAAACATCAAACTTTACACCACCACTGATTGAGGCAATTCAAGATCGACTGGATAAAAAAGAGCAGGTTGTTCTCATGCTCAATCGTCGTGGTTATTCTAGCTTTGTCATGTGCCGAGAATGTGGGGCTGTAGATACCTGTCCTAACTGCGATATTTCTCTTACCCTGCACATGGATACCAAGACTATGAATTGTCATTATTGTGGTTTTTCTAAGGAAATTCCTCATGTCTGTCCAAACTGTCAGAGTCGTAGTATTCGCTATTATGGAACAGGGACCCAGAAGGCCTACGATGAGCTAGCGGAACTCTTTCCAGAGGCACGCATTCTACGCATGGATGTGGATACAACTCGTAAAAAAGGCAGTCACCAAGCTTTACTTGAACAATTTGGCAATGGTGAAGCGGACATATTGCTAGGAACCCAGATGATTGCCAAGGGTTTGGATTTTCCAAATGTGACCTTGGTTGGAGTTCTCAATGCGGATACTGCTTTGAACCTACCTGATTTTCGTTCTTCAGAGAGAACCTTCCAACTATTGACCCAGGTGGCAGGCCGAGCAGGTCGGGCGGAGAAGGCTGGACAGGTTTTGATTCAGTCCTATAATCCTCAGCACTATGCTATACGATTTGCCAAGGACCAGGATTATGAAGGATTCTACACCTATGAAATGGCCATTAGACGTCAGCTAGGTTATCCACCCTATTATTTTACAATTGGAATTACCCTCTCTCACAAGAAGGAAGAAGAGGTTGTCAAACGTGCTTATGAAGTCATGGAAATTTTGCGGTCAGGTTTATCGGATGCTTGTATCATCCTTGGACCAACGCCAAAACCTATCGCTCGCACTCACAACCTCTATCATTATCAGATTTTAATCAAATATCGTTTAGAAGATGAGTTAGCTTCAACCCTGAATCAGGTCTTGGCTCTAACTCAAGAACGGGAAAATAGCGAGCTTCGTCTCAGTATTGATCACGAACCGCAGCAATTTTTATAAAAGGAGAAAAGATGACAAAACTAATCTTTATGGGAACTCCCGAGTTTTCAGCGACCGTTTTGAAGGGTCTTTTGACAGATGACCGCTATGAGATTGTAGCGGTTGTAACTCAGCCAGACCGCGCTGTCGGCCGTAAAAAAGTTATCCAAGAAACCCCAGTTAAACAAGCTGCTAAAGAAGCAGGACTTCCTATCTACCAACCAGAAAAATTGTCGGGTAGTCCAGAAATGGAAGCTATCATAAATTTGGGTGCTGACGGGATTGTGACTGCAGCTTTTGGACAATTTCTCCCAAGTAAACTCCTTGATAGCATGGATTTTGCAGTCAACGTTCATGCTTCCCTCCTTCCTAAACATCGTGGTGGGGCTCCTATCCATTATGCCTTGATTCAAGGTGATGAAGAAGCAGGAGTAACCATTATGGAAATGGTCAAGGAAATGGATGCAGGGGACATGATTTCTCGTCGCAGTATTCCCATTACTGATGAGGACAATGTTGGAACTTTGTTTGAAAAATTGGCCATTGTTGGGCGTGATTTGCTTTTGGATACTCTACCTGCTTATATAGCTGGTGACATTCAGCCTCAACCGCAAGATCTAAGCCAAGTAACCTTCTCACCAAATATCAAACCAGAGGAAGAAAAATTGGACTGGAACAAGACCAACCGTCAACTTTTCAACCAAATCCGTGGAATGAATCCTTGGCCAGTTGCCCACACCTTTCTCAAGGGGGAACGCTTCAAAATCTATGAAGCTCTGCCTGTAGAAGGTCAGGGAAATCCGGGTGAGATTATTTCCATCGGTAAGAAAGAATTGATTGTCGCGACAGCAGAAGGAGCCCTGTCTCTTAAACAAGTTCAACCAGCTGGGAAACCTAAAATGGACATTGCTTCCTTCCTCAACGGTGTGGGACGAACTTTGGCAATAGGAGAACGATTTGGTGATTAAAGTGGAACTGGCTAGAAACTTAGCCTTAAAGGTGCTAGAGGACGTCCTTGTCAATCAAGCCTACTCCAATATCGCCTTAAATAAACACCTCAAGGGAAGTCAACTGTCAGCAGCTGACAAAGGCTTGGTGACTGAGCTTGTTTACGGGACTGTTGCCCGTAAACTAACTTTGGAATGGTACTTATCTCACTTTATTGAGGATAGAGACAAGCTAGACAACTGGCTCTATGTTTTGCTTCTCATGAGCGTCTATCAACTCCAATACTTGGATAAGCTTCCCGACCATGCAGTGGTCAATGAAGCGGTGGAACTGGCTAAACTTCGTAAAAAAGGTAGCGAAAAACTGGTCAATGCAGTCCTTCGCCGTATCTTACGAGAAGGTTTGCCAGATATTGCTAGTATCAAGCGTAAAAATAAGCGTGATTCTATCGCCTACTCTTTGCCAGTGTGGTTAGTTTCTAAACTAAAGGAAGAGTATGGCGAAGAGAGATCGCAAGCAATTTTTGAAAGTCTACTAAAGCGTAATAAAGCCAGTATTCGGGTAACTGATTTGAGTCGAAAAGAAGAAATCAAAACTTTGCTTAGTGCAAGTGATTCTATCTTATCAAATACTGGTCTGGTCAAAGAACAAGGGTATTTTGCTGGTCATCACTTATTTGCAGAGGGTGCTATTACCATTCAGGACGAATCTAGTCAACTGGTTGCACCAACTCTTCATCTACAAGGAGAGGAGAAGGTTTTGGATGCCTGTGCAGCCCCAGGTGGTAAAACAGTTCATATAGCCTCTTATCTAACGACAGGTCAGGTGACTGCATTGGATCTCTACGACCATAAACTCAATTTGATTCAAGAAAATGCAGAGCGTTTAGGCGTAGCGGATCGCGTACGAACAGAAAAACTAGATGCTAGGAAAGTTCATGATTTTTTTGGTCAAAATTGTTTTGATAGGATTTTGGTGGATGCTCCTTGCTCTGGAATAGGGCTTTTACGTCGAAAACCGGATATTAAATACAACAAAGAAACTGCGGATTTCATGTCTTTACAGGAAATTCAGTTGGAAATATTAGGTAGTGTTTGTCAAACACTACGAAAAGATGGTATAATAACCTATAGTACCTGTACTATAGTCTCGGAGGAAAACTTTCAAGTCGTTCAGACATTTTTAGAAAGACACCCTGAGTTTGAGCAGGTTAAACTAGAACATGAATGCAAAGATATCTTAAAAGATGGTTGTATCCTCATTACTCCAGAACTGTATGGTAGTGACGGATTCTTCATCAGCCAATTTCGAAAGATATCTGATTAGGAAGGAACTGACACAATGGAAATTTCATTATTAACAGATGTGGGTCAGAAACGAAAAAACAATCAAGACTATGTCAACCTTTTTGTCAACCGAGCAGGTCATACGATGATTATCTTGGCTGATGGAATGGGAGGACATCGTGCAGGCAATATTGCTAGTGAAATGGCGGTAACGGACTTAGGTGTGGCTTGGGTGGATACTCAAATTGACACTGTAAATGAAGTTCGCGAATGGTTTGCCCATAATTTAGAAATTGAAAATCAAAAGATTTACCAACTAGGTCGTGATGAAGCTTATAGGGGTATGGGAACAACCTTAGAAGCTCTTGCTATCATTGAGAATCAAGCTATTTATGCCCATATCGGTGATTCGCGTATCGGTTTAATCCGTGGAGAAGAATATCATCTTTTGACAAGTGACCATTCTTTGGTTAACGCACTGCTCAAAGCTGGACAATTAACTCAAGAAGAGGCAGAAGCACATCCTCAAAAGAACATCATCACTCAATCTATTGGTCAAAAAGATGAAATTCAACCAGACATGGGAATTATCACACTTGAACCAGGAGACTATATTTTGCTTAATAGTGATGGTTTAACCAATATGATTTCTGGAAGTGAAATCTGTGATATTGTAACAAGTGATATCTCACTGGATGATAAAGCAGCAACCTTGATTCGTTTTGCAAATAATGCCGGAGGGCTTGATAACATAAGTGTTGCCCTTGTTTCGATTAAGGAGGAGGCGGCACTATGATCCAGATCGGCAAGATTTTTGCCGGACGGTATCGAATTATCAAACAAATTGGTCGTGGAGGCATGGCAGATGTATACCTGGCCAAGGATTTGATTTTAGATGGGGAAGAGGTAGCTGTAAAGGTCCTGAGGACCAACTACCAGACGGATCCTATAGCTGTTGCGCGTTTTCAACGGGAAGCGCGAGCGATGGCAGACCTGGATCATCCTCATATCGTTCGGATTACTGATATTGGTGAAGAAGATGGTCAGCAATACCTAGCTATGGAATACGTAGCAGGTCTCGATCTTAAGCGATATATTAAAGAACACTATCCTCTTTCAAATGAGGAAGCAGTTCGTATCATGGGTCAGATCTTGCTAGCTATGCGTTTAGCACATGCAAAAGGAATTGTTCACCGTGATTTAAAGCCTCAAAATATTCTCTTGACTCCAGATGGAACAGCTAAGGTTACTGACTTTGGTATCGCGGTAGCTTTTGCGGAAACCAGCTTGACTCAAACTAACTCTATGTTGGGCTCTGTCCACTATTTATCGCCTGAACAGGCTCGTGGCTCTAAAGCTACGTTTCAGAGTGATATTTATGCCATGGGAATTATTTTCTTTGAAATGTTAACAGGGCATGTCCCATATGATGGAGATAGTGCGGTCACGATTGCCCTTCAGCATTTTCAGAAACCACTCCCATCTGTTATAGCTGAAAATCCTTCGGTACCACAATCATTAGAAAATGTTGTTATTAAAGCGACAGCGAAAAAATTAACGGATCGATATCAAACAGTCTCTGAGATGTATGTAGACTTATTGAGCAGTCTCTCTCACAATAGACGTAATGAATCTAAACGTGTTTTTGATGATACAAGTAAGGTTGATACAAAAACATTACCAAAGATTCAGCAACAAACCTTGACAACGATTCCTAAGGTTGAACCAAAAGATAGTCGTCCTCAGACTAAGAAACCGAGCGTTCAAGCAGCTCCTAAACCTAAGGAAGTAGCTAAGCCGGTGAAGAAGCGTCGCTTTAAGGCTCGTTACTTGGTTCTCCTTGCTAGTTTTATTCTGGTGCTCTCTTCTATACTATGGATTATATCTAAGACGCCAGCAACAGTTGTGATTCCGAAGGTAGCAGGGCAAACAGTGGCTGAGGCCAAAGAAACTCTGAAAAATGCCAATTTTGAAATTGGTGAAGAGAAAAGCGAATCCAGTGATACAGTAGAAGAAGGACGAGTTATTCGAACGGATCCAGATGGAGGTTCATCTCGCAAAGAAGGTATTAAAGTTAATCTGATTGTTTCATCAGGTAAGCCTTCATTCCCAATAGGGAACTATATTGGACGAAAATCTTCAGATGTAGTAGCAGAGTTAAAAGAAAAGAAAGTCCCAGAAAATCTGATTAAGATTGTTGAGGAAGAATCTAGTGAAACTGAACCTGGTCTTGTCATGAGACAAAGTTTGTCAGAAGGAACAATTTACGATCTTAGCAAGGCGACTGAGATAACCTTGACAGTTGCTAAAAAGGTTACAACTGTTTCAATGCCTTATTATATCGGCTCAAGTCTTGAGTTTACAAAAAATAATTTGATTCAAGTTGTAGGTGTTAAAGAAGCTAATATTGAGGTAGTAGAAGTTTCGACAGTTCTTGAGGGAACTATTGAAGGAACTGTAATCAATCAAAGTCCAAAACCATATGAGGATCTTGATCTTAGCAAAACTCATGTTAAAATTTCTGTTTATAAACCAAAACAAACGACAACTACTACAATCACACCACAAGTACCTCATGAAAATAGAATCGAGGTAACACCTCCTCAAACTCGTGAGGCAGAAACCAGTCAAACAACACCTGAGCACAACTGAGGTAGTTAATACAGACTAGTAATTAAACTTTGTCACAGAATTTGTGGCAAAGTTTTTTTTCTGAAGATTTTATGATAAAATAAAGGATATCAAAAAGGGGGAGAAAATGAAGGAATCAAAAGAACTCAATGCAGTGATTGATATCATTATGCTTGCAGGCACGATTTTACTTCGAAATGGTTCGGAAATTCATCGTGTAGAAGATACTATGATCCGCATTGCTCATTCACAAGGGATAATGGATTGCAATGTTTTAGCCATGCCAGCGGCCATTTTTTTCTCTATTGAAAATACCAATATCTCTCGTATGAAGCGAGTGACTTCGTCTCTCTACAATATTGAGAAAGTTTGTGATGTCAACCAGATTTCGCGACAGCTTGTTTCTGGGCAAATTGATTTAGAGACAGCCTTTGTTCAATTGCAGGCTTTAAATGAAAAATCCTTGCCCTACTCTAAAGTACAGTTAACCATTGCTGCAACCTTAAGTGCTCCATTCTTTTCTATTATGTTTGGCGGAAATCCTTATGATGCGATTGGCGCAGGAGTTGCGACCTTGTTTGCTTTTACTTTTTCTCTTTATGTAGAAAAATTTATTCGCATCCCCTTTATGACTGCATTTGCAGGTGCTTTGGTCTTTGGCTTGATTGCACAAGTTTGGGCTCGTTATTCTGGTTTGCCTTCAACGGCTGACTTAATTATAGCAGGGGCTGTCATGCCTTTCGTGCCAGGGATTGCCTTAACCAATGCTGTGCGTGATATCATGACCAATCACATTAACTCTGGTATGAGTAAGATGTTTGAATCCTTGCTGATTACCCTTGCCTTGGGGGCTGGCACCTCTGTCGCCCTGGTACTCATGAACTACTAATATGAATTTAACAACATTTTTATTGCAAGCTCTAGCGAGTTTACTAGCAATTATCACTTTTTTAATCGTTTTAAACGTACAACGTTCTATGCTAATTCCTGGTGGAGTTTTAGGAATGTTTATCTGGTTGCTCTATCTAGTTCTTAAGGAGCCGACTAACGTCATTTTAGCAACTTTCATTGCTGCCGTAATTGGCTCATGTATTAGCCAGATTATGAGCATTATCTATAAAACACCTGCAGTTGTTTTTAGCCTTGCCATATTGGCGCCCTTAGTTCCAGGATATCTGTCTTATCGAACAACTTCATTCTTTGTTACAGGAGACTATAGAAATGCCATTGCTAGTTCAATGCTGGTTGTCATGTTAGCTCTTGTCATCTCAATTGGAATGGCCAGTGGGACAGTTATTCTAAAATTGTATCATCATTTAAAATCACATCGAACCATCTAAGGTTCGATTTTTAATTGAGTAAAGCTATTAAACAGGAGTGATTCAGATGATGATTGATGAATGTTTAGAAAATAGTATGAGTTTTGGATTAAGGCTTTTTTCTCTATTTTGTTTTAATTTGTGATAAAATAGACTTGGACGATTTTTTACAATGAATGATTAAATACAGAGGTAAATATGACAATCGGTATTGATAAGATTGGTTTTGCGACCAGTCAATATGTCTTGAAACTACAAGACTTAGCAAATGCACGGGGGGTAGACCCTGAAAAATATACAAAAGGACTTTTACTAGAGGAGATTAGTATCGCTCCTTTGACTGAAGATATCGTGACCCTTGCAGCTAGTGCTGGGAATTCTATCCTGACAGAAGAAGAAAAGCAAGAAATTGATATGGTCATTGTCGCGACAGAATCTGGTATTGATCAAAGTAAGGCGGCAGCTGTTTTTGTGCATGGCTTACTTGGTATTCAACCTTTTGCTCGCAGTTTTGAAATCAAAGAAGCTTGCTATGGAGCGACAGCCGCTCTACACTATGCCAAGTTGCATGTTGAAAATTCACCAGCATCAAAAGTGCTTGTTCTTGCTAGTGATATAGCAAAATATGGTATTAATGCACCGGGTGAACCTACGCAGGGCTCAGGTAGTATTGCAATGTTGATTACTCAGAATCCACGAATTTTAAGCTTTAATGATGATAATGTAGCTCAGACTAGAGATATCAATGATTTCTGGCGTCCGAATTACTCGATTACGCCCTTTGTAAATGGAGTATATTCTACCCAGCAGTATCTAGATTGTTTGCAAACTACTTGGGAAGAATATAAAAAACGATTTAATTGGACTTTAAATGATTTTGTGGCAGTATGTTTCCACTTGCCGTATCCTAAATTAGCACTTAAAGGTTTTAATAAGCTATTGGAGGAATCCTTGTCTCAGGAAAAACAAGAGCTCTTACAGAAACACTTTGACGCTTCTATTGTCTATAGTAATCGAGTTGGTAATATCTATACAGGCTCTCTATTTCTTGGCTTACTTTCTCTCTTGGAAAACGCAGAAACATTGAAAGCTGGAGATAGGATTGCACTATTCAGTTATGGTAGTGGAGCAGTATCTGAGTTCTTTAGTGTCGAATTGGTTGAAGGCTATGAGAAGTATCTAGATAAAGACCGTATCAAAGTGCTAGACAAGCGTAAAGCTCTATCAGTCCAAGAATACGAAAAAGTCTTCTATGAGGAGACACACCTTGATGATTCAGGTTCTGCTAAATTCTCGGGCTATGAAGACCAGGAATATGCTCTGGTTGAAATTTTAGAACATCACCGTTATTATAGCAAGGTTGAAAAATGATGAAGATTAATTGGAGTGGATTTTCAAAAAAAACATATCCAGAACGTCTAAAAACGCTTAGGGATTCTGAATTGCTCTCTCATGAACTTCAAGAGAATCTGGAGAAGAATGAGACTTTGAGTGTTGCTATTGCTGACCAGCTAAGTGAAAATGTAGTAGGGACCTTTTCTCTTCCCTTTTCAATTGTACCTGAGGTAATAGTAAATAATCAGGCTTATACAGTTCCTTATGTGACCGAAGAACCATCAGTAGTGGCAGCAGCTAGTTTTGCTTGCAAGATTATCAATAGATCTGGTGGTTTTAGTGCCCATGTTCAGCAAAGACTAATGATTGGTCAGGTTGCTCTTTATCAAGTCCCAGATAGAGAACAGGCTTGTCAGAAAATTCTGAATCAAAAAGACCAGCTACTTGAAATAGCAAATCAAGCTTATCCCTCAATTGTAAAGCGAGGAGGAGGAGCTCGAGAGTTACGAGTTGAGAAAGTTTCTGGACAGACAGATTTTCTGGTTGTTTATCTTCACGTTGATACTCAAGAAGCTATGGGAGCTAATATGCTTAATACCATGCTAGAGGCTTTAAAACCTCATCTTGAGAGTCTAAGCTGTGGACAAAGTCTCATGGGAATTTTATCTAACTATGCTACAGAGTCTCTGGTGACATCTAGCTGTCGTATTGCTTTTCGCTATTTGAGTCCTAATAAGGATGAAGCGCGTGAATTGGCTGACAAGATTGTCTTGGCTAGTCATTTTGCTCAAGCAGATCCTTACCGAGCTGCTACTCATAATAAGGGGATCTTTAATGGGATTGATGCTCTCTTGATTGCGACAGGAAATGATTGGCGGGCAATCGAAGCAGGAGTCCATGCCTATGCTAGTCGTGATGGTCTTTATCGAGGACTTAGTCTGTGGACATTAGACTCAGAGAAAGAGGAACTGATTGGAGAGATGACTCTTCCTATGCCAATTGCAACCAAGGGTGGTTCTATTGGTCTCAACCCTCGTGTTGTCCTTAGTCACGAACTTTTAGGTCAACCATCTGCGAAAGACCTAGCACAGATTATTGTATCTATGGGCTTGGCTCAGAATTTTGCTGCACTTAAGGCCTTGGTTGGGGCAGGTATTCAGCAGGGACATATGAAATTGCAAGCAAAATCTTTGGCCCTCTTGGCAGGAGCCAAAGAAGCAGAAGTACCAAAGCTAGTAGAAGGTTTGATTGCTGAAAAAACATTTAACTTAGAAAAAGCAAAAAGTATTTTAAAAGCATTACGCTCATAAGAAAAACTCAGACTTAAGTAGTCTGAGTTTTTTATATGGTTAGACACTTCTACCAGGCAAGAGACTAACTGGTAAGAAATAGCCAGTAGTAGCAACCTCTTTACCTTCAATTTTTTGTAGAAGCAAATCAACTGTCAGGCGAGCAATTTCTTCCAAGGGTTGTTTAATGGTAGTGAGGTGAGGATAGAAATTTTCAATGAAATAAGTTCCATCATAGCCGATCACCTTTAGCTGGTCAGGAACTGACAGACCGAGCTCCTGGGCGATCTTGATAATGAGGATAGCAGTCAAATCATCAGAGGCGAAAATCGCATCTGGTTTTTGTTTTGTCAGGATATTTTTAATTTCCATTTCCTTACGAAGGGGTGAAAAATCACTGGAAACATTGATAATAGGAGCCTTTGGTAAGATAGAAGCAAAACCAGCATGACGAAGACCAGTTGGTGAATTGGAGTTGTCATTTCCTGTAATCATGATAATAGATTTGGCTCCAGTTTTAGCCAAGGTCTGAGCGGCTAGGACACCACCAGCATAGTTGTCAGAAGAAACGACAGGTATGTCTGGTGATAGGTTACGGTCAAATGAAATGATCGGAGCGGTTACGCGATTGTAATCCTCAATCCCAAGGTTATGACTTCCCGAAATGATGCCGTCCACCTGGTTGGCTTCTAGCATTTCGATGTATTCGCGTTCTTTTTCCGAATCGTGTTCACTATTACAGATGATGGTCTTGTAACCTTTTTTGAAGAGTTCGTGTTCTAATTTGTCAATCAATTCAGCATAGAAAACATGGCTGATTTTAGGGAAAATGAGCCCAATTAACTTGGCAGATTTTCCTTGAAGACTTCGAGCTAGGTTGTTGGGTTTATAGCCCAGCTCACGCATAGCATCATTAACCTTTTGAATGGTTTTTTCTGACAGATAACCCTTTTTGTTGATGACACGTGAAACAGTAGTAGGGCTGACGCCAGCTAATTTTGCGACATCAGTTAGTTTTGCGACCATATTCTAATTCGTAGTACGTTCCAGTTGGGTTTCCAGATTTAATGAAGATTCCATTTTGATCTTTGTGAGGGAAGACACGACCAGAAAATACCTTTTCTCCTTTATTGATAAAGATTTCAAAGACTGAGTTGTCGATGAAGATATTGACAGTAGTTGCTTGATTAGTAACTGAGCAAGAGCGAGTAGTTCCAAATTCTTGAGCATATTGCTCACCTCCTTGACTACGATCAACGGTTACTTGGCCATTGACAAGGTCAAAATTGATAGATAGCCCCTTGCCGTCTTTATCAGCAAGAAGGACGATTTCACTTTGACTGTCAGCTTCTAAGTTAAGCTCAAGTTCGTAGGTGTTTTTGGTTTCAGAACGATTTGATAATTTTTCTTCTGATGCTCGAAGTTCCTGGATAGCTGCTACAGGGTACTGATAGAGTTTGCCATCCTTGATTGTAAGTTCTTTGACTAATGAAAAAGTTCCTTGGTGATCGAAACGGTCAGATGGATAAGAAACATCTGGTAAACCAAGCCAGCTGACTGCTAGGGCACGTCCATCAGGGGCATTGAAGGCTTGAGTGGCATAGGCTTCAAATCCATAATCAAGATTGTGAAGTTCAGACACATCTACCATACGAGCATTTTCGGGGTTAAAGGAAGCGCCGATTTTATACATATTTGGATAGATGTTGTCATAGTCAAGAACCTTTTTATCCAAACCTTGTGGGCAGTAAAGAAGGACAGGATGTTCTCCGACAAAGACTAGATTTGGGCACTCCATCATATAAGCAGTGCGGTCATTGTTGAAGTCAAGATCTCCGACTTCTTGCCAGTTTGTATAATCATTATCGATAGCCTTATAGAGACGGACAAACCCTTTTTTGTCCAAATCTTGACCACCAACGATAGCGTAGTATTGCCCTTTAAAGTTAAAAATCTGTGGATCGCGGAAGTGGTCAGTGGCATTAGCAGGTTGGTCAATCAAGATTTTGTCAATCTTTTCAATCTTTCCATCCTTGTTCACTAAGGCACCAATCTGGTAAGGATGGCGAATCCAATTTTCATCACGAACATTACCTGTATAAAATAAGAATAATTGATCCCCAAACTGCATAGCAGATCCTGAGTAAGCGCCGTGGCTATCGAGTGGAGTATCAGGCAAAATCTTGACACCAGTTTCTGAAAAATGAACTAAATCATCACTTTCAAGTTGTACCCAAGACTTTAACCCATGAGCTGCACCAAAGGGAAAGTTTTGGTAAAAGACAACCCACTTGCCATCAAAATATGAAAAACCATTTGGATCATTTAAAAGACCTTGCTTGGGTTCGATGTGATAGCTTGTATGCCATGGAGACTGAGCCACATTTTCTTGAATTTGTTTGATTTCTTCTTGAGTCCAATCTTCATAACGTCTGTAGCGACGTTCAGTTGTCCATTTCATGTTATCTTCCTTCCAAAATTTCTACTATCTTAATAGTAAACGTTTCCTCATAAAAAAGCAAGTCTTTTATATCGAATTTAAGAAAAAAATGTCAAACGATTGACAGATAATTAGGAATCCATTTATATGAAAATCAGTGAAAAGATGAAAGTTTTTGAAAAACACACACATAAAAACACGTAAAAACAGGCGATTTTGAGAGAATTTTATCAAGAATGTAGCAAAAACTATCAAAAATTTTAATAATCAAAAAACTTTTTCTGTAAAACGCTTGACATATTTTCGAAAGATGATAAAATAATATTCGTAGGGCGAATAAATCGCTTTCAAATAAGAATAAATTTTTTATAAGGAGATTTTTGCAAATGACCAATACAGAAATTGCAAAAAAAGTCATCGAAGCCTTGGGTGGACGTGAGAATGTCAACAGTGTAGCTCACTGTGCTACTCGCCTCCGTGTTATGGTAAAAGATGAAGCGAAAATCAATAAGGATGCTATCGAGAACTTGGAAAAAGTTCAAGGCGCTTTCTTTAACTCAGGTCAATACCAAATCATCTTTGGTACTGGTACAGTAAACAAGATGTACGATGAGGTCGTAGCTCTTGGTTTGCCAACATCTTCTAAAGAAGATATGAAGGCGGAAGCTGCAAAACAAGGAAATTGGTTCCAACGTGCTATCCGTACTTTCGGTGACGTATTCGTACCAATCATTCCAGTTATCGTAGCAACTGGTCTCTTCATGGGTGTTCGTGGTCTCTTGACTGCTCTTGGGATGACACTTCCAGAAGATGTGACAACTTACACTCAAATCTTGACTGATACAGCCTTTATTATCTTGCCTGGATTGGTTGTTTGGTCAACATTCCGCGTATTCGGTGGTAATCCAGCCGTTGGTATCGTTCTTGGTATGATGCTCGTATCTGGTTCACTTCCAAATGCATGGGCCGTTGCTTCTGGTGGTGAAGTAACTGCAATGCAGTTCTTCGGATTTATCCCAGTTGTAGGTTTGCAAGGATCAGTTCTTCCAGCCTTCATCATCGGGGTTGTCGGAGCTAAATTTGAAAAAGCTGTTCGTAAGGTTGTTCCAGACGTCCTTGACCTTTTGGTAACACCATTCGTAACACTTTTGGTAATGTCAATTCTTGGTTTGTTTATTATCGGACCAGTCTTCCACGTTGTTGAAAACTACATCCTTCTTGGAACAAAAGCACTCCTTAACTTGCCGTTCGGTCTTGGTGGTTTCTTAATCGGTGGAGTTCACCAATTGATCGTCGTATCTGGTGTTCACCACATCTTCAACTTGCTTGAAGTTCAATTGCTTGCTGCTGACCATGCTAACCCATTCAACGCCATCATCACAGCTGCTATGACTGCTCAAGGTGCTGCAACTGTTGCCGTTGGTGTGAAAACTAAAAATCCAAAACTTAAAACTCTTGCTTTCCCAGCTGCTCTATCTGCCTTCCTTGGTATTACTGAGCCAGCTATCTTCGGGGTTAACTTGCGTTTCCGTAAACCATTCTTCCTTTCATTGATTGCTGGTGCAGTCGGTGGTGGACTTGCTTCAATCCTAGGACTTGCTGGTACTGGTAATGGTATCACAATCATCCCAGGTACAATGCTTTACATTGGTAATGGACAACTTCTACAATATCTTCTTATGGTAGCTGTATCATTTGCACTTGGTTTTGCTCTTACTTACATGTTTGGTTACGAAGATGAAGTAGAAGAAGTTTCAGGAGCAATTTCTGAAGCTGAAACTGACCGTTTAACAGAAGAAGCAGTAACTGGTAATCTTGTTTCACTTAGCGAAGGTGTCATCCAAACACCAATCGTTGGTGACGTTGTTGCTCTTTCAAATGTCAATGACCCAGTATTCTCAAGCGGAGCTATGGGACAAGGAATCGCTGTAAAACCAAGTGAAGATGTTGTTTATGCACCAGCTGATGCTGAAGTGGCAATCGTCTTCCCGACTGGCCATGCTTATGGATTGAGAACAGCTAACGGTGCTGAAATCTTAATTCACGTTGGTATTGATACTGTGTCAATGAACGGTGAAGGCTTCAACCAAAGAGTTAATCAAGGTGATAAGGTTAAGGCTGGAGATGTTCTTGGAACATTTGACTCAGCTAAGATTGCTGCTGCAGGTCTTGATAACACAACTATGGTTATCGTAACAAACACTGCAGACTTTGCTTCAGTAAATCCAGTTGCTTCTGGAACAGTTGCTAAGGGTGACGCAATCATCGAAGTTAAAGCTTAATAGATTTATAAAAACGAACAAATGTCATGTTTGTTCGTTTTTGATTGAATGGTAAAATTTACAGAGGAAAATCTAAAATATTGAGCAATTTTCAGTCTGGAAATATGCTATAATAAAGAAAATAAATACAAGAGGTTTATCATGACAAAACTATACGGAAGCTTGGAAGCAGGCGGTACAAAATTTGTCTGTGCTGTCGGAGATGAAAACTATAATGTTGTAGAAAAGGTACAATTTCCTACAACAACACCTATTGAAACAATCGATAAAACCATCGAGTTCTTCTCAAAATTCGACAATCTTGTAGGACTTGCCATTGGTTCATTTGGCCCAATCGATATTGATAAAAACTCAAAAACTTACGGATTTATCACAACAACTCCAAAACCTAACTGGGCAAATGTCGACTTGCTTGGTGCACTTCGTCGCGCTCTAAACGTGCCTATGTATTTCACGACAGACGTAAACAGTTCTGCATACGGTGAAGTGGTTGCTCGTAATAATGCCGGCGGTCGTATCGAAAACTTGGTTTATTACACTATCGGTACAGGTATCGGTGCAGGTGTTATCCAACGTGGCGAGTTTATTGGCGGTGTTGGTCACCCTGAGATGGGTCATTATTATGTGGCTAGACACCCAATGGACATTGAAAAAGAATTTAAAGGTGTTTGTCCTTTCCATAATGGATGTTTGGAAGGTTATGCAGCTGGTCCAAGTTTGGAAGCTCGTACAGGTGTTCGTGGGGAAAACATTGAACTGAACAACTCTGTCTGGGATGTTCAAGCCTACTATATCGCTCAAGCTGCAGTTAATGCAACCGTAACTTTCCGTCCAGATATCATCGTCTTTGGTGGTGGGGTTATGGCTCAACAACACATGCTTGACCGTGTCCGTGAGAAATTCACAGCCCTACTCAATGGCTACCTACCAGTTCCAGATGTGCGCGACTATATCGTGACTCCGGCTGTTGCAGGAAATGGTTCAGCAACTCTTGGGAACTTCGTTCTTGCTAAGAGTGTCGCAAAATAAGAATATAGGAAAACTCCCAGCTGAGAAAGTTGGGAGTTCTGTTTTAGTCTTTTTCTATTTTCGTTTCCTGATGGAAAATATTTTGCCAAGTTTCGTGGCGGCGCCAGATACTGGTATGAATGGTGTCGCCGACTTGGTAGCGGATGAGTTTTGTTTTCTGACTGATAGAGGTTAGATGAAGCTCTTTAATGGCTGATGTCAGTTCTTTTTCAGTCTTATAGGCATCCTTGTCCAGTTCTTGTCCGTCCTGGCGAATATAAATGAAGTCTTCTGCAAGTAACTCTTCCAGTTGATTTCCTTGGTCGATTAGTTGCTCTCTCATGAGCAATTTTTTATAGACATTATCTAGGATTTCATCTTCAGGGATTGGTGCTGGTTCGATATGAATATCTGTATCAAAGACACCAAAGCGTTCTGATAACATGGATTCAACCTGATCCGCAATTTCGTGACTTTCAAAAACAGACAGATCTGGGTTCATTTCCAGAGTAATGTCCAGATAAATATTGCTTCCGTAAGTACGACCACGTTGAGATTTGACCTTGCTGATCTTAGGAATTTCCATGATAGCCTTTTGATAATCTTCGAGCAAGTGTTCATCAAAACCATCAGAAAGACTGAAGGATGACTCGATAAAAATGTCATAAGCAGTTTTAAGGATAAAGAAGGTAATGATAATGGCGACCAACTTATCCACGATTGGATAGTTGAAGCTGCTAGCTAGGATCGCAATAGATGTTCCAAGAGATGTTACGGCATCTGATAAATTATCCTTGGCTGCTGCCTTAAGGGCTTTAGACTTGGCTTGCTTGCTCAGATGGGTATTGTAGAGATAAACTACAAACATGATGATAGCAGAGATGACTCCCAGAGTCGCCCCAAGTGGATCAATGACTGTTTGCTCTCGGCTGAGTATCTTTTGAATGGTATCTCGTAAAACATCAAAACCAACGTAAAACATGATGATGGAAGTGATGAGACTTGCCAAATCCTCTATTTTCCAGTGACCGAAGCGATGGTCTCTATCTGCCGGTTGGCGAGCCAAACGAATCCCGATGAGGAGGGCCACGTTTCCGACGATATCTGAAACGTTGTTAAAACCATCTGCCACCAAACTGGATGAATGGAGTAGGTGTCCTGTTGCTAGCTTAGCTGCAGATAAGAATAGATAAGTCAAAATGCTGATAATAGCACCACGCTCAGCCAATTTTAAGTTTGAAACCGATTGATTCATCTAACTCCCTTTCTAGCATTTCAGTATGTTTTCATTATACTGGTTTTCCAAGGAAAATTCAAATAGAGGAAGTAAGCTAATTTCACCTCAACCCTTGAAAACTTTTGAAATTCTGATATAATAGAACTACTCAAGGGAGTAGCTGGCGGGAAACCGCGATAGTGTCGTCATTACGAATTATTTCCGGCACTATATTAAACAGCGAGACTTGTTTTTTTAAAAAACAGGTCTCTTTTTTTGCAAAAAGAGGCCAAAAAAGGAGGAGACTGTTTTGTCAAAAGAACAAAATAAAGACTTGTTTTACACACAAACCGCAGAAGAAGTCCTAAAGAAATTGGATTCATCTATCGAAGGTTTGTCAACTGCTCAAACTCAAGAACGTTTAGCGACTTATGGTCGTAATGAGTTGGAAGAGGGCGAGAAACGTAGCCTACTAGCTAAATTCCTTGATCAATTTAAGGATTTGATGATTATCATCTTGCTGGCGGCAGCAGCACTTTCTGTGATTACAGAAGGGATGGATGGTTTAACAGATGCTATTATCATCTTGGCCGTTGTTGTCTTGAATGCTGCCTTTGGTGTTTACCAAGAAGGTCAAGCAGAAGCAGCCATTGAAGCTCTTAAAAATATGTCTAGCCCCATGGCCCGTGTTCGTCGTGATGGTCATGTTATTGAGATTGATTCGAAAGAATTGGTGCCTGGGGATATCGTCTTGCTAGAAGCGGGAGATGTGGTGCCTGCAGATATGCGCTTGTTTGAAGCGGCTTCCCTTAAAATCGAAGAAGCAGCTCTTACAGGGGAATCTGTCCCAGTTGAAAAAGATGTGACAGGACTTGTTGAAGCGGATGCTGGTATCGGGGACCGTGTTAACATGGCTTACCAAAACTCAAACGTAACTTACGGTCGTGGTATTGGTGTTGTGACTAACACTGGTATGTATACAGAAGTTGGTAAGATTGCAGATATGTTGGCTAATGCCGACGAGACAGAGACACCATTGAAGCAAAGCCTGGAACAATTATCTAAGGCCTTGACTTACTTGATTATTGTGATTGCCGTTATTACTTTCTTGGTTGGTGTATTCGTTCGTGGTGAACATCCGTTGGAAGGCTTGATGGTTGCGGTTGCTCTTGCGGTTGCTGCGATTCCAGAAGGTCTCCCTGCCATTGTAACTATCGTTCTATCTTTGGGAACTACAACCCTTGCAAAACGTAATTCGATTGTCCGCAAATTGCCAGCGGTTGAAACTCTTGGTTCAACAGAAATCATCGCATCTGATAAAACAGGTACCTTGACTATGAACCAAATGACGGTTGAGAAAGTTTATACCAACGGTCAATTACAAAGTGCTGCAACTGAGATTCCTGCTACCAATAATACCCTCCGTATCATGAACTTTGCCAATGACACCAAGGTGGATCCATCTGGCAAGCTGATTGGTGATCCAACGGAGACAGCTCTTGTACAGTTTGGTTTGGACCACAACTTTGATGTTCGTGAAGTCTTGAAGGATGAGCCACGTGTGGCTGAATTGCCATTTGACTCAGACCGTAAACTCATGTCTACCATTCATAAGGAAGCAGATGGCTCTTACTTTATCGCTGTCAAGGGTGCGCCTGACCAATTGCTCAAACGCGTGACACGCATCGAAGTCAACGGAGAAGTTCGCCCAATCACAGAAGAAGATAAAAATGCTATCCTTGCTATCAATAAAGACTTGGCCAAACAAGCCCTTCGTGTCTTGATGATGGCTTATAAGACAAGTCATGAAATTCCAACCTTGGAATCTGAAATTGTTGAATCTGACCTCATCTTCTCTGGTTTGGTCGGCATGATTGACCCTGAGCGTCCAGAAGCTGCAGAAGCTGTCCGTGTTGCTAAGGAAGCAGGTATCCGTCCAATCATGATCACTGGTGACCACCAAGATACAGCGGAAGCTATCGCCAAACGTCTCGGAATCATCGATCCAAATGATACAGAAGACCATGTCTTCACTGGTGCAGAGTTGAATGAACTCACTGATGAAGAATTCCAAAAAGTCTTTAAGCAATACTCTGTTTACGCGCGTGTATCGCCTGAGCACAAGGTTCGTATCGTTAAAGCTTGGCAAAATGAAGGCAAGGTTGTTGCCATGACGGGTGACGGGGTTAATGATGCGCCATCACTTAAGACAGCTGACATCGGTATCGGTATGGGGATTACAGGTACAGAAGTTTCTAAAGGAGCTTCTGATATGGTCCTTGCTGATGATAACTTTGCAACCATTATCGTAGCGGTAGAAGAAGGACGTAAGGTCTTCTCAAATATCCAAAAATCAATCCAATACCTCTTGTCTGCTAATATGGCTGAAGTTTTCACCATCTTCTTTGCAACATTGTTAGGTTGGGATGTGCTTCAACCGGTGCATTTGCTATGGATTAACCTGGTAACAGATACGCTACCAGCCATCGCCCTTGGTGTGGAACCAGCTGAGCCAGGCGTCATGACTCACAAACCACGTGGGCGTAAGTCTAACTTCTTTGATGGTGGTGTCTTCGGAGCAATCATTTATCAAGGGATATTCCAAACCATGCTAGTTTTAGGTGTTTATGGTTGGGCTCTTCTCTTTCCAGAGCACCAAAGTCATACTGAAATCCATGCGGATGCCCTTACCATGGCTTTTGCAACTCTCGGTTTGATCCAATTGCTCCATGCCTTTAACGTTAAGTCGGTTTACCAATCAATCTTTAAAGTGGGACTCTTTACGAACAAGACCTTTAACTGGTCTATCCCAGTTGCCTTTGTCCTCTTTGTGGTGACGATTTTAGTTCCTGGATTTAATAATCTCTTCCACGTTTCAAATTTGAGCTTGACTCAATGGATGGTGGTCGCCATAGGAGCGCTTATGATTGTAGTCCTTGTTGAGATTGTCAAAGCAGTTCAACGAGCACTTGGAAAAGATAAAAACGCTATTTAAACAATTATGAAAAGTCATCTTCGGATGGCTTTTTGTTTTTATGTAAATATAAACTGAAATAATACTCAATGAAAATCAAAGAGTAAACTAGGAAGAGAGCCGCAGACTGTACTTGAGTACGGCAAGGTGAAGCTGACGTGGTTTAAATTTGATTTTCGAAGAGTATAATTTTGTGCTATAATCAAGGAGAATGATATGGTATGGAGGAAAGAATCTTGGAAAAGAAAATTGTAAAAGATATCTTGTTTTTGTCGCAGGTATCCCAGCCTGCTAGTCAGGAAGATTTACCCCTAGCAAAGGATTTGCAGGATACCCTATTGGCTAACCGAGAAACCTGTGTTGGACTGGCCGCCAATATGATTGGGGCGCAAAAACGCGTCATTATTTTTAATATCGGCATGATTCCCATGGTCATGTTTAATCCAGTTCTTTTGTCCTTTGAAGGTTCATACAAGACGGAAGAAGGATGTTTGTCGCTGACAGGTGTCAGACCGACAACTCGGTACGAAAAAATTACCGTATCCTATAGAGATATCCATTGGCAAGAGCAAACCATTACCCTGACAGGATTTCCTGCTCAGATTTGTCAGCATGAATTGGATCATTTGGAAGGTCGTATTATTTAAGCTTAAATCCTTGGTAGTCCTAAAAAAATATGCTACACTAACACTATGAAAATTCTAATCCCAACTGCAAAAGAAATGAACACCGAAATCCCTAGTTTAGAGGCAAATCCTTTGCGTCCTGAAAGTCAGGCAGTGCTGGAAGAATTGGCAAGATATTCTGCCCAAGAGCTGGAGAACTTTTTCAAAATATCCGCTGAAAAAGCGCAAGAGGAGTACGACCATATTCATGCCTTAGAAAATGGAACTGCGATAAACTATCCAGCCTTGCACCTCTTTGATGGACTCATGTATCGCAACATCAAACGGGACAATCTCACCAAGGCGGAGCAAACATATCTGGAGAAACACCTCATGATAACGTCAGCCCTCTATGGTGTGATCCCGGCCTTGGCTCCGATAGCGCCTCACAGACTGGACTTTTTGATGAAGCTCAAAGTCGCTGGAAAAAGCCTGAAAAGTCACTGGCAGGCAGCCTATGAGGAGTCGATGAAGGATCAAGAATTAATCTTTTCTCTCTTGTCTTCGGAGTTTGAAAATGTCTTTCCTAAAGAAATTCGTGAGAAAATGGTGACCTTTAAATTTATGGAAGAAAGAGATGGAAAACTAAAAATCCACTCAACCATTTCTAAAAAAGCTAGAGGGGCTTTCTTGACAGCCTTGATGGAAAATCAGGTAACCTCGGTTGAAGAGATTAAAGGTCTTAGTTTTGCAGATTTTAACTATCGAGAGGACCTGTCTACTGGCAAGGAATTGGTCTTTGTAAAATAGAATGAAAGTAGAGCTTGCTCCCTATCTTTATAGGAGCAAGCTTTTTATGATTTGGACTTGCTATTTTTTATTTAGAATGGTAGGAATTTTCACACAATTTTGGTATAATAGGACTATTAGAAAATTTCGAGGAGACAAACATGTCAGTTAAGATTGCTTTACTTGGATTTGGTACAGTAGCCAGTGGTGTGCCATTCTTGCTAAAGGAAAATAGAGAAAAAATTGTTCAAGCAGCTCAGTCAGAAATTGAAGTAGCTAAAGTTTTGGTCAAAGACGATCAAGAGAAAGCCCGTTTGCTTGAAGCAGGAAATGATTTTAATTTTGTAACAAATATCGATGAAATCTTGTCAGACAAAGACATCACGATCGTTGTTGAGTTGATGGGACGTATCGAACCTGCTAAAACATTTATCACTCGTGCTTTAGAAGCAGGGAAACACGTCGTGACAGCTAACAAGGACCTTTTAGCAGTCCATGGTGCAGAATTGCTTGAGGTAGCCAAAGCTCACAATGTTGCCCTATACTATGAAGCAGCTGTTGCAGGAGGAATCCCAATCCTTCGTACCTTGGTCAACTCACTAGCATCAGACAAAATCACACGTGTTCTTGGTGTTGTGAACGGAACATCTAACTTCATGATGACCAAAATGGTAACAGAAGGTTGGTCTTATGAAGATGCTTTGGCAGAAGCCCAACGACTTGGTTTTGCTGAAAGCGACCCTACCAATGACGTTGACGGGATTGATGCAGCCTACAAGATGGTCATCCTCAGCCAATTTGCATTTGGAATGAATGTTAAGTTTGAAGATGTAGGCCACCAAGGAATTCGCAACATTACTCCAGAAGATGTAGCAGTAGCTCAAGAACTTGGTTATGTTGTGAAACTAGTTGGTTCTGTTGAAGAAACAGCTTCTGGTATTGCTGCTGAGGTTACGCCAACCTTCCTTCCTAAAGAACATCCACTTGCAAGTGTTAATGGTGTTATGAATGCTGTCTTTGTGGAATCTATCGGTATCGGGGAGTCTATGTACTATGGACCAGGTGCAGGTCAAAAACCAACTGCAACAAGTGTTGTGGCTGATATTGCCCGTATCGTTCGTCGTTTGAATGATGGAACAATTGGAAAAGCCTTTAATGAATACAGTCGTCCAGTAGTCTTGGCTAAGCCAGAAGATGTCAAAGCTAACTATTATTTCTCAATCTTGGCTCCAGACTCAAAAGGGCAAGTCTTGAAATTGGCTGAGCTCTTTAACGCAGAAGATATTTCCTTCAAGCAAATCCTTCAAGATGGTAAGCAAGAAGGCAAGGCTCGTGTTGTCATCATCACTCATAAAATCAACAAGGCCCAGCTTGAAAATATTACAGCAGCTTTGAAGGCGGTAGCCGAGTTTGAACTTCTCAACACCTTCAAGGTTTTAGGAGACTAAGATGAAGATTATTGTACCTGCTACAAGTGCCAATGTGGGTCCTGGTTTTGACTCGGTTGGAGTAGCTGTAACTAAGTATCTAGAAATTCAGGTTTGTGAGGAACGTGAAGAATGGATGATTGAGCACCAATTAAGCAAATGGATTCCACGTGATGAACGTAATCTTTTGCTGAAGATTGCTCTACAAATTGATCCAGACCTCCAACCTAGACGTCTGAAGATGGTCAGCGATATTCCGCTTGCGCGTGGACTAGGTTCATCGAGCTCGGTCATCGTTGCTGGGATTGAACTGGCAAATCAACTCGGAAACTTGAAACTAAGCAAACATGAAAAATTACAATTGGCGACTAAGATTGAAGGGCATCCTGATAATGTTGCGCCAGCTATCTATGGTAATCTAGTCATTGCAAGCTCAGTCGAAGGTCAGGTTTCAGCTGTTGTGGCGCCTTTCCCAGAGTGTGCCTTTCTAGCTTACATTCCAAACTATGAATTGCGAACTCGAGATAGTCGTGGTGTCTTGCCTAAGAAACTCTCTTACAAGGAAGCCGTTGCGGCAAGTTCTATTGCCAATGTGGCTATTGCAGCCCTACTGACTGGAGATATGGTCAAAGCAGGCCAGGCGATTGAGAGTGACCTTTTCCATGAGCGTTACCGTCAAGAACTGGTGAGAGAATTTGCGACCATCAAGAAAGTTGCTAAGAGAAATGGTGCTTATGCTACCTACTTGTCTGGTGCTGGTCCGACTGTTATGGTCTTGGCTGATCCTGACAAGATGCCTAAGATTAAGGCTGAGCTTGAAAAGCAACCCTTCAAAGGCAAGCTTCATGATTTGCAAGTAGATACACAAGGCGTTCGCGTCGAAGCAAAATAAACGGAACAATAGGATGGGGAAACTCTCTATTAGAGAGCTTCCTGTCCTTTTTTTGAAAATGAAATACGGGATATAAATTGTTTCTCGTGTTTAACGGCCGACAGACGGTCAAGGAGGATTTGAAATGGCAGAAATATATTTAGCAGGTGGTTGTTTTTGGGGCTTAGAAGAGTACTTTTCCCGTATTTCTGGAGTGCTGCAAACCAGTGTTGGTTATGCTAATGGTCAAGTAGAAACCACCAATTATCAACTGATCAAAGAAACAGATCACGCAGAGACTGTGCAAGTCATTTATGATGAGAAGGCGGTCTCGCTCCATGAGATTTTACTCTATTATTTCCGAGTCATTGATCCTTTATCTGTCAACCAACAAGGGAATGACCGTGGTCGTCAATACCGCACAGGGATTTATTACCTAGAAGAAGCTGATCTACCAACGATCAATACAGTAGTTCGCGAGCAAGAACTCCTCATCGGTCGTAAAATTGCAGTAGAAGTGGAGAAACTACGTCACTACATCCTGGCTGAAGACTATCACCAAGACTATCTCAAGAAAAATCCTGGTGGCTATTGCCACATTGATGTGAGAGATGCTGAGAAACCACTGATAGATGCTGCTAACTATGAAAAACCGAGTCAGGCAGTTTTACGAGAAAGTTTATCAGAAGAGTCCTACCGAGTTACCCAAGAGGCGGCGACGGAAGCTCCCTTTAGCAATGCTTATGACCAAACTTTTGAGGAAGGAATTTATGTCGATATCACGACTGGTGAGCCCCTCTTCTTTGCCAAGGATAAGTTTGCCTCAGGCTGTGGTTGGCCAAGTTTTAGCCGTCCTATTTCCAAGGAACTCATTCATTACTACCAGGACTTGAGTCACGGTATGGAGCGTATCGAAGTTCGTTCACGTTCAGGAAATGCTCACTTGGGACATGTCTTTACAGACGGACCTCAGGAACTAGGTGGTTTACGCTATTGTATCAATTCTGCATCCTTACGATTTATAGCTAAGGATGAAATGGAAGCAGCAGGCTATGGCTACCTACTTCCGTATTTGAACAAGTAAAAAGAGAGAGTGGGACAGAAATCGGTCATTCGTTAGAATTCGATTTCGTCGTCCCACCTCCGCACAGTTGAGTAATACTCAATGAAAATCAAAGAGCAAACTAGGAAGCTAGCCGCAAGCTGTACTTGAGTACGGTAAGGCGACGCTGACGTGGTTTGAATTTGATTTTCGAAGAGTATAAGGCTGTAAAAGCTGATGAAATCAGCGTAGTAGAGCCCACTCAACCACTGCGTCTTTCTCGACAATCCAAAGACAATTGAGAAGCTAGGACTTTTGTCCCACTCTCTTCATGTTGAAATAGAAGGGACTTATGAAACACTTACTTTCTTACTTTAAACCTTACCTCAAGGAGTCTTTCCTAGCGCCCTTGTTTAAGTTGCTAGAAGCCGTTTTTGAACTCTTGGTTCCCATGGTGATAGCTGGGATTGTCGACCAATCTATCCCCAAAAAAGATCAGGGTCACCTCTGGATGCAAATGGGTTTCCTCTTTGTTTTTGCGGTTATCGGCGTTTTGGTAGCCTTAGTTGCTCAATTTTACTCAGCCAAGGCAGCAGTAGGCTTTACCAAGGAGTTGACCAATGACCTCTATCGTCATATTCTATCTTTGCCTAAGGACACTAGAGACCGTTTAACGATCTCGAGTTTGGTGACACGTTTAACATCAGATACTTATCAGATTCAAACGGGAATCAATCAATTCTTACGTCTATTTTTAAGAGCTCCCATTATCGTCTTTGGGGCTATCTTTATGGCTTATCGACTATCGTCTGAATTGACCTTCTGGTTTTTGGCCATGGTTGCCATTCTGACCGTTGTCATTGTCGTTTTATCACGCTTGGTCAATCCTCTCTATAGTAATTTGAGAAAGAAAACAGACCAGCTGGTTCAGGAAACACGCCAACAGATACAAGGTATGCGTGTGATTCGTGCCTTTGGCCAAGAAAAACGAGAAATCGAGAACTTCCAAGTACTCAATCAAGTCTATACGGCTATCCAAATGAAGACAGGTTACTGGTCTAGTCTGTTGACACCTTTAACTTATTTGATCGTCAACGGAACCTTGTTAGTGATTATCTGGAATGGCTATATTTCTATCCAGGGAGGTTGGCTCAGTCAAGGTGCCTTGATTGCCCTGATTAACTATCTCCTGCAAATCTTGGTAGAGTTAATTAAACTAGCCATGCTCATCAATTCGCTCAACCAGTCTTATATTTCTGCTAAGCGGATTGAGGAAGTTTTTGCTGAAGAACCTGAGGATATTCTTTCTGAGATGCAGGCTGGAAGAGTGTCTGGTGCCCAAGCTTTACAAGTCAGTCACTTGACATTTACTTATCCAGATGCAGCTCAACCTTCTCTAAGGGATATTTCTTTTGGAATGAAAGAAGGGCAAATTCTTGGAATTATCGGTGGGACTGGTTCTGGTAAGTCAACCTTGGTTCAGGTTTTGCTTGGTCTCTACCAACTAGATAGTGGCACTGTAACCCTTTATCATGATGGGCGTAGCCCTCGAAATCTTTCTGAATGGCGGTCCTGGATGGCCTATGTCCCTCAAAAGGTTGAACTCTTTAAGGGGACCATACGTTCCAACTTGACTTTAGGGATGGAAGAGACAGTCTCTGACCAAGAACTCTGGCAGGCTTTGGAAATTGCCCAGGCCAAGGATTTTGTCAGTGAAAAAGAAGGACTCTTGGACGCAGAGGTCCAAGCAGGAGGTCGTAATTTCTCAGGTGGTCAAAAGCAACGCTTGTCCATTGCCCGAGCAGTTTTACGTCAAGCTCCTTTTCTCATCTTGGATGATGCGACTTCGGCCCTTGATACGATAACTGAGTCTAATCTTCTAAAGGCCGTTCAGGAAAACTTGCCAAATACTAGCTTGATCCTGATTTCCCAACGAACTTCGACCTTGAAGATTGCGAACCAGATTCTTCTTTTAGAAAAGGGGCAACAATTAGCACTTGGAAATCATGATGAATTGATGAAGGCTAGTCAAGTCTATCGTGAGATCAATGCTTCCCAACATGGAAAGGAGGATTAGAATGAAAGGCAAACATGCAAGTCAAACCCTTAAACGATTAGCAAAAGATTTAGCAAGCCATCCCATCCTTCTTTTCCTGGCTTTCTTGGGAACCATTGCTCAAGTGGCCCTATCTATCTATCTGCCAATCTTGATTGGACAGGTGATTGACCAAGTCTTAGTGACAGGTTCATCTCAGGTATTCTGGCAAATTTTTCTCCAGATGATTTTGGTAGTCATCGGAAATACGCTAGTACAATGGGCCAATCCTCTCCTCTATAATCGTCTCATCTTTTCCTATACCAGAGATTTGCGGGAGAAAATCATTGAAAAACTCCATCGTCTCCCAATCGCCCTTGTAGATAGACAAGGTAGTGGGGAAATGGTCAGCCGTGTGACGACAGATATTGAACAGTTGGTAGCGGGTCTGAATATGATTTTCAACCAATTTTTTATCGGAGTATTGATGATTTTGGTCAGCATCCTTGCCATGCTCCAAATTCATCTCTTGATGACGTTATTAGTTCTACTTTTAACACCTCTGTCCATGGTCATTTCACGCTTTATCGCCAAGAGGTCCTACCATCTCTTTCAGAAGCAGACGGAGACTAGGGGGATTCAAACCCAGCTGATTGAAGAGTCACTTAGTCAGCAAAACATTATCCAATCTTTTAATGCTCAGGAAGAATTTATCGATAGACTTCATGAGGCTAATGACAACTACTCAGGTTATTCTCAATCGGCTATCTTTTATTCGTCAACAGTCAATCCCTCGACACGATTTGTCAATTCCCTTATTTATGCCCTTCTTGCTGGGGTAGGGGCCTTACGCATCATGGCAGGTTCCACTTTGACCATTGGTCGTTTGGTGACCTTTTTGAACTATGTGCAGCAGTATACCAAACCCTTTAACGATATTTCATCAGTTTTGGCTGAGTTGCAGAGTGCCTTAGCCTGCGCAGAACGTGTTTATGCTGTTCTAGAAAGTCCTGAAGTTACAGAAACTGGTCTGGAAGAATTAAACAGTGACCAAGTCAAGGGAGCCATTTCCTTTAAGCATGTTTCTTTTGGCTACAATTCTGAAAAGATTTTGATTAAGGACTTGTCTATGGATATCCCAGCGGGTAGTAAGGTCGCCATCGTTGGTCCAACGGGTGCTGGCAAGTCTACCCTTATCAATCTCCTCATGCGTTTTTATCCTATTAACTCAGGAGATATTTTGCTAGACGGTCACTCGATTTATGACTATACCCGTGCATCATTGAGACGGCAGTTTGGAATGGTGCTCCAAGATACTTGGCTTAAGCAAGGAACTATTCATGACAATATTGCCTTTGGAAATCCTGATGCTAGCCGAGAGCAGGTCATTGCAGCAGCCAAGGCAGCGAATGCAGATTTCTTTATCCAACAATTGCCACAGGGCTATGATACCAAGCTTGAAAATGCGGGTGAATCACTGTCAGTCGGTCAGGCTCAGCTCTTGACCATTGCCCGTGTATTTCTAGCCATCCCTAAGATTCTTATCTTGGACGAAGCAACGTCATCCATCGATACTCGGACAGAGGTGCTGGTTCAGGATGCCTTTGCCAAACTCTTGAAGGGGCGGACAAGTTTTATCATCGCCCATCGTTTATCGACCATTCAGGATGCAGATTTGATTCTTGTCTTGGTCGATGGAGATATTGTCGAGTATGGCAATCATGAGGAGCTAATGACGAGAAAAGGCAAATACTATCAAATGCAGCAAGCAGCAGCTTTTAGCCCAGAATAAATGGGAAATCCATTATAATGCCAATGAACAAACAAGAAAAGTTGCCTTCGGGTGACTTTTTTGTTACAATAGCTAGAAAAATTATCCAGTTTGAATACTTATATAGAAAAGGAACCTAGGGATGAAAGTCTTTCAGCATGTAAATATCGTGACTTGTGACCAAGATTTCCATGTCTATTTGGATGGGATTTTGGCTGTCAAAGAATCCCAAATCGTCTATGTCGGTCAGGAAAATCAAGAGATTCTTAAACAAGCAGATCAAATCATAGACTATCAGGGAGCCTGGATCATGCCTGGCTTGGTCAACTGCCATACCCATTCTGCCATGACAGGCTTGAGAGGCATTCGCGATGACAGTAATCTCCATGAATGGCTCAATGACTATATCTGGCCAGCAGAAGCTCAGTTTACACCAGAGATGACTACAAAGGCCGTCAAAGAGGCTCTGACAGAAATGCTCCAGTCTGGAACAACAACCTTCAACGACATGTATAATCCTAATGGAGTGGATATAGCGGAGATTTATGAGGCGATCAAGGTTTCTAAGATGCGTTGCTATTTTTCTCCAACCCTCTTTTCTTCAGAAGCTGAGACTACGAATGAGACTATCGCTAGAATTCGAGCTGTCATCGAGACAATCAAAGGATACCAGGATCCCAAGTTCAAGGTTATGGTGGCCCCTCATTCGCCCTACAGTTGTAGTCGAGAATTGCTTGAAGCAAGTCTTGACCTAGCAAAGGAAAAAAATATTCCCCTTCATATCCACGTGGCAGAAACCCAGGAAGAATCGGGAATTATCCTGAAACGCTATGGCAAACGCCCATTAGCCTTTCTAGATGAGCTTGGCTATTTAGACCATAAAGCTGTCTTTGCCCATGGTGTGGAGTTAAATGAAGCAGAGATTGCCCGCTTGGCAGATTCGCAAGTCGCTATCGCTCACAATCCTATCAGCAACCTCAAACTAGCCTCAGGCATTGCACCAGTCGTCCAACTTCAAAAGGCAGGAGTAGCAGTTGGTATTGCGACGGACTCAGTCGCTTCAAACAATAACCTGGATATGTTTGAGGAAGGGCGGACGGCAGCACTCTTACAGAAGATGAAGAGTGGCGATGCCAGCCAATTTCCAATCGAAACTGCCCTCAAGGCCTTGACAATCGAGGGTGCTAAGGTGTTAGGAATGGAAGCTGAGATTGGTAGTTTAGAAGTAGGCAAGCAGGCTGATTTTCTCGTTATTCAGCCCCAAGGCAAAATCCATCTTCAACCTCAAGAAAACATGCTATCTCACCTAGTTTATGCCGTCAAATCCAGTGATGTTGATGACGTCTATATTGGTGGAGAACAAGTCGTGAAAGACGGACATGTGTTAACAGTCTCACTGTAAAAATAAGCATAAAATCTCTAAATCTCATGAGAAAAACCTTATGAGATTTTCTTATTTTACTAGTAATAACAAGGCTTTTACTAGGCATACAAAACTTGTATTTAGAAATTTTCAAAAAGTAGATTAGATAAATAAGAGAACTTATGGTATAATAAAAAGATACAAAAAGGAGTATTTATGGACATTTCAGAAATTCGTCAGAAAATTGACACCAATCGTGAAAAATTAGCTTCTTTTAGGGGGTCTCTTTGACCTCGAAAGGTTAGAAGAAGATATTGCCATTTTGGAAAACAAAATGACTGAACCTGATTTTTGGAACGATAATATCGCGGCCCAAAAAACGTCGCAAGAATTAAACGAACTAAAAAACACCTATAATACTTTCCACAAGATGGAAGAATTACAGGATGAAGTTGAAATCTTACTAGACTTTTTGGCAGAGGATGAATCTGTCCGTGAAGAGTTAATCGAGCAGCTAGGAACGTTGGACCAAATGATGACTAGCTACGAGATGACCCTTCTTTTGTCTGAGCCTTATGACCATAACAATGCCATCCTTGAGATTCACCCAGGATCTGGAGGAACAGAGGCTCAGGATTGGGGCGATATGCTCCTTCGGATGTATACTCGCTATGGAAATGCCAAGGGATTCAAGGTTGAGATTTTGGATTACCAAGCAGGTGATGAAGCGGGAATCAAGTCAGTGACCCTATCATTCGAAGGGCCGAATGCTTATGGCCTCCTAAAGTCAGAGATGGGAGTTCATCGTTTGGTGCGTATCTCACCATTTGACTCAGCCAAACGTCGCCACACCTCTTTTACTTCTGTAGAAGTCATGCCAGAATTGGATGATACCATCGAAGTAGATATCCGAGAAGATGATATCAAGATGGATACTTTCCGTTCAGGTGGAGCAGGTGGACAGAACGTCAACAAGGTTTCGACCGGTGTTCGTTTGACTCATATTCCGACGGGAATTGTCGTAGCATCGACTGTTGACCGTACTCAGTACGGAAACCGAGACCGTGCTATGAAGATGCTTCAAGCTAAACTTTACCAAATGGAGCAAGAAAAGAAAGCTGCTGAGGTAGACTCACTTAAGGGAGAGAAAAAAGAAATTACATGGGGAAGCCAAATCCGCTCCTATGTATTTACCCCTTATACTATGGTCAAAGACCATCGTACTAGCTTTGAAGTTGCGCAAGTAGATAAGGTAATGGATGGAGACCTAGACGGTTTCATCGATGCCTATCTAAAATGGCGTATTAGTTAATAGAAAGGAAGTCACATGTCAATCATTGAAATGAGAGATGTTGTCAAAAAATACGACAACGGGACAACTGCCCTACGTGGCGTCACTGTAAGTATCGATGCAGGAGAGTTTGCCTACATTGTAGGACCTTCAGGTGCCGGAAAATCAACCTTTATCCGTGCCTTGTATCGTGAGGTAAAAATCGACAACGGGAGCTTGCAAGTTGCTGGCTATAACCTTGTTAAAATTAAAAAGAAAGATGTTCCAATGCTACGTAGAAACGTAGGAGTGGTCTTTCAGGACTACAAACTGTTACCAAAGAAAACTGTTTATGAGAACATTGCCTACGCAATGGAGGTAGTTGGTGAAAGACGTCGTAATATCAAAAAACGTGTTATGGAAGTCTTGGATCTAGTTGGATTGAAGCACAAGGTGCGTTCGTTCCCAAATGAGCTTTCAGGTGGTGAGCAACAGCGTATCGCCATTGCCCGTGCTATCGTAAACAATCCTAAGGTCTTGATTGCCGACGAACCAACAGGAAACTTGGACCCAGATAACTCATGGGAAATCATGAACCTCTTGGAACGTATCAACCTTCAAGGGACAACAGTATTGATGGCGACCCACAACAGCCAAATCGTAAATACCTTGCGCCACCGCGTTATTGCCATCGAAAATGGTCGCGTGGTACGTGATGAAGCGAAAGGAGAGTACGGATACGATGATTAGTAGATTTTTTCGTCACCTATTTGAGTCTTTAAAGAGTTTAAAGCGTAATGGGTGGATGACCATTGCTGCCATTAGTTCAGTAATGATCACCTTGACCTTGGTTGCAATCTTTGCTTCAGTTATCTTTAACACTGCAAAATTAGCAACTGATATTGAAAACAACGTCCGTGTAATGGTGTATATCCGTAAGGATGTTGAGGATAATAGTGAAACTATTGTAAAAGAAGGCCAAACAGTTACCAATAACGACTACCACAAGGTCTATAACGCCCTCAAGTCTATGTCAGCAGTTAAGAATGTCACTTTCTCAAGTAAGGAAGAACAGTATGACAAGTTGACTGAAACAATGGGTGAAGAGTGGAAAGTCTTTGAAGGAGATGCCAATCCCCTTCACGATGCCTATATCGTAGATACCAATTCACCAAGTGATGTTAAGAAAGTAGCTGAAGATGCTAAAAAGATTGAAGGTGTTTCTGAGGTCCAAGACGGTGGTGCCAATACAGAACGTCTCTTCAAGTTGGCTTCATTCATCCGTGTTTGGGGCTTGGTCATTGCAGGACTCTTGATCTTTATCGCAGTCTTCTTGATTTCAAATACCATCCGTATCACTATCATTTCACGTAGCCGTGAAATTCAGATTATGCGATTGGTTGGTGCCAAGAATAGTTACATCCGTGGACCATTCTTGCTGGAAGGTGCCTTTATCGGATTGTTGGGAGCAGCTCTTCCATCAATTTTGGTTTACTTTATCTATAATAAAGTCTTCCAATCTGTTAACCCGTCATTGGTTGGTCAAAACCTATCATTGATTACACCTGACATCTTTAATCCAGTTATGATCGGTCTTTTGTTTGTTATCGGTATTTGTATCGGATCACTTGGATCAGGGATTTCAATGCGCCGATTCTTGAAAATCTAAGGCAAATTTAATTTTAAAAAATACTAAAAAGTGGGATGCACTCGAGGCTTAGCTTAGTCTGATTGCCCTGCTTTTTCTTTTGGTCTTGGTGCTCAGTCGCTTGCCAATTTTGGCTAAAGAGTGTATGATAGGAAAGGACCTTTTTTACTAAAATGAATCATGAATGAGGAAAAAATGAAACAATTTTTGGAAAAAGTGAGTATACTCTCCTTATCGTTAGTATTAATCACATCGTTTTCAATCTCGAGCGCCCTGCCAGCCATGTTTGACTATTATCAGGGCTATTCGACCGGTCAGGTTGAGCTCTTGGTCAGCCTCCCATCCTTTGGGATTATGGCTATGCTTTTATTAAATGGAGTTCTAGAGCGTATGTTTCCGGAACGTCTCCAGTTAACTCTGGGGCTCTTGATTTTATCCATCAGTGGAACGGCGCCTTTCTGGTATCAGGGTTATTACTTTGTCTTTGCTACACGCTTGCTATTTGGACTTGGAGTTGGAATGCTTAATGCCAAGGCTATCTCCATCATCAGTGAACGTTACCACGGCAAAACTCGTATCCAGATGCTTGGTTTTCGTGGGTCAGCTGAAGTAGTAGGAGCCTCTATCTTGACTTTGGCAGTTGGTCAACTCTTAGCATATGGCTGGACGGCTAGTTTCTTGGCCTATGCCGCAGGCTTGGTAGTCTTGGTGCTCTTTCTTTTATTTGTCCCTTACAACAAGGAAGAAATTCATGAGTCCAAGCATCAGACAGAAGAAGCAGTAAGATTGACTGCTTCTATGAAAAAGCTCATTTTCTTCCTTGCTATTGCAGCCGCAGTGATTGTATGTACAAATACGGCCATCACCTTCCGTATCCCTAGTCTCATGATTGAGGCAGGTTTTGGAGATGCTCAGTTGTCCAGTTTGGTACTTAGTGCCATGCAGTTGATTGGGATTCTAGCTGGAATCAGCTTTTCTTTCCTGATCTCGACCTTCAAGGAAAGACTTCTATTGGTCGCTGGTGTCACTTTTGGGATAGGGCAAATCATCATTGCTCTTTCCCCATCACTCTGGGTGGTGGTTGCAGGTTCTACCCTGGGAGGATTTGCCTACAGCATCGCTCTGACGACAGTCTTTCAGTTGATATCTGAGCGAATTCCTGCAAAACTCCTCAACAAAGCAACTTCATTTGCTGTTTTGGGATGTTCTTTTGGAGCATCATTAACACCCTTTGTTCTTTCAGGGATTGGCTTGGTGACTACAGATGGTCGATTGACCTTTATTATCCTAGGAGCATGGATGATTGCAACATCAGTCATTGTTTCTATTTTATTGAAAAAAGAAGTTTAACAAAAAACTCAAGGATATAAGTTCCTTGAGTTTTTTTATTTATTAGAAAGCATCTGCCAAAAAATATCGATGATATAAGTCAAACCATAGGTATAAACAACTAATGTAAAAGGCTTTGTCAAGATGATGATAGTCATATAGCGTTTGAAGCTCATCTTGGTCAGGGCAGCCAGCATACAGAGAAAATCTGCAGGACTAACTGGCCAAATCATCATAAAGATAAAGAAACGGTCAAAGCGATTGCCCTTATCTAACCAACCGATATACTTATCATAGGTCCGTTTGCTGACGACTGATTGGACAAAAGGCGCACCATAGAGCCTTACTAGGTAAAAGATAATAGCACAACCAATGACGATACCAATGTAGTTATAGATAGTACCCACGATATGCCCATAGATGAAAACACCCGCAACAGATGTCAGAGCACCAGGGATAATGGGAACAACCGTCTGTAAAATCTGTAAAAAGATAAAGAGTGGAGGCCCCCATATACCTGCCTGTTGGATAAAGTCAGAGAGGGTTTCCTTGGAATGTAAAATCCCAGCTTGATAGGCCCAAATACAAAAGATAATCGTACCAATTCCACCTGCTATGGATGAAAAATGGATGACTTGCTGCAGAAGGGGAGAAATAGCCTTCATTTGTTTATCGGATGACATGTAAACTCCTCTTAAATAGTATAAATCTACTATACCATATTTTGAGGAGAAAGACTAGATGGGATACTTCGTGTGACTTTGACTCAAGTATGATAAAATGGGAATAAGAAAATGACAGCTTAGAATGAGGAAAATCATGTTAGGATTGAAGTTTAATGGCACTTGGCGCAACTACCAAAAACAGGTATTGGACAACTTCCAAGAATACCAAGCAGATGGTCATGTCCACTTGGTGGCAGCGCCTGGTTCAGGGAAAACAACCATAGGAATCGAGTTGATTGGTCGCTTTGATAAGCCTGCCCTCGTTTTGGTACCGACGGTTACCATCCGGGAACAATGGGTGGATAGGATTCGCCAGGCCTTTTTAGAGGATGAAAACCAGGTCACAAGTCTCGTGTCTCAAAATCTCAAGGACATGAAGCAAATCACCATTGCCACCTATCAAGCTTTTCACAGTGCTATGCAACAGGTGCAATCTCAAGAAGATAACGGCGAGGTTGAGGATTTTGTAGGCTTTGACCTGCTTGCCAGACTCAAAGAAAGGGGTGTCGAAACCCTCTGTCTGGACGAATGCCATCACTTGAGAAATGAATGGTGGAAAAGCTTAGAAGACTTCCGTAAAAACTACCAGCAACTGCAAGTCATCTCTCTTACTGCGACACCGCCTTATGACAGTGAACCAGAACTCTGGGATCGCTATCTCCAGATGTGTGGCGAGATTGACCAAGAAATCACAGTCCCAGAACTGGTCAAGGAAGACACTCTTTGCCCTCATCAGGACTTTGTCTATATCTGTTTTCCGACTAAGGAAGAGGACAAGCGCTTGGAAGAGTTTGAAGACACCAAGTGGCAGTATGTCAGCCAACTAGTCCTTGATACTGACTTCCAAGAGTTGATTCGGAGTTCCAAGGTTCTCAAAGGGGAAGTTTCTGCGGATATGCTCCTTGAGGATCCCAAGTATCTCTCAGCACTCCTCATTTATCTACAGGCTCAAAAGCTGGAAATCCCCAAATATCTACGAGATTTACTAGGTGCTGAAGGTTTGCCTGCTCTTAATTACTACTGGCTCGAAGTCCTCTTGCAAGGCCTTCTCTATCAAACTCCTGACTGGTATGAGGATCCGCAGGAGACAAAGAAAAAAATAGAAGCAGAACTGAAATCAAGAGGACTGATTGAAAAACGTCAGGTTTTCTTGGTCAAATCCAAGGCCAATGACCAAATCCTCAACCAATCTCTAGGAAAACTGGCTGGTATTGCATCTATCTTTGAGACCGAGTATGCTAGTCTAGGTCAGGACTTGAGACAGTTGGTCTTGGCGGACTATATCCGTAAGGATTTTGCCAGTTATCTGGGAGATGACCAAGCACCAATCACGCAATTAGGTGTCCTCCCTTATTTTGAAACCATTCGCAGAAGTGCACAAAAGGAAGGCCTATCTGTCCCTATAGCAGTCCTTTCTGGTAGTGTCGTGATCATACCTGCTAGTGTCAAGGCAGAACTTGAAGCGCTCATCCCAAATACCAACTTGACCTTCTCAGCCATCGGAAAACTCGACCAAGAGGCCTATCTCCAAGTAGGATTTCCATCTAGCTTTAAGGGGATGGTCGCAGCAGTGACCGAGCTCTTCCAACGTGGTTCTATCCAGGTCTTGGTCGGAACCAAGTCTCTCTTGGGAGAAGGATGGGATGCACCTTGTGTCAACTCTCTCATCCTCGGAAGTTTTGTCGGAAGCTTTATGCTCAGTAATCAAATGCGGGGCCGTGCCATCCGTATCTGGCCAGGGCATCCAGATAAGACTAGTAATATCTGGCACCTAGTAGCCATCAAACCGTACAAAAATCCAGTCTTTTCTAAGGAGGATCAAGAGGAACTAGACCTCAATCCATATCAGGACTTACAAACCCTTGCCCGTCGTATGGACCATTTCCTTGGCTTGTCCTATAAGGAAGATACCATTGAAACAGGTCTGGATCGCTTGAACTTTCCTGAGTTCCCATTTAAGAAAAAGAACCTGGAAGACTATAACGAGAAGATCAAGGAACTATCCAAAAATCGTGCCTCCCTTCGTAAAAAATGGCAGGACTCTCTCATCGTTGCAGATAAGATTGAGATTGTCAATGAAGTTGCGACCGACAGTAAACGAATCCCTCTGCTTGCCCTAGCGGATGCTGAAAGGTGGCTACGCTATGCTCTGATGGTATTTGCCATTAGTCTCCTAGCTTATGTCTTTAGACTAACCTTCTTTGCCTTACCATGGTTGACAGCTCTTTGTGTCCTCTTCCTAGCCATTACAGCCTTTCGATACTACAGCTACAAGAGTCCTTATAAACGGCTGCGCCAGATTGGTGAAGCTATTCGTAAGGTCATGGTGACTGCGGGGCATTTGTCTGATGACCAGTCGCGCGTGCAGGTCGATGAGGACAAGGACAGCTTTAACGTCTTTGCCTATCTAAAAGGTGGCAGTATGCGAGACAAGGAACTCTTTTCAAAGGCATTGGGAGAATTCTTTGCGCCAGTGGACAATCAACGCTACCTCTTAGTCGCTAAAAAAGTTCCGGCAGGTCAGTCCAAGTATTTTGTAGTTCCTAGCCTCTTTGAAAAACGCAAGGAAGATGCCCAGCTCTTCCAAAATGCCGTCGCACCACATATAGGCAACTACCAACTCGTCTACACCCGCAACGAAGCAGGCCGAAAAATCCTGCTCGAAGCCAGACTCAAATCCCTAGCAAACAAAAACGATCGCATCATCACTAAGAAAAAGGTCAAAAGTGCGTTGAAGTAGGGAGACAACTATTTTAATATTTATACAAAGAAAAAAGGAGAAAATTTTGGCAGATACAATTTTAATTCTGGGTAATGGTTTTGATATTGCAATGGAGCGAAAAACGAAGTATGAAGAATTCATTGAGTTTGAACAGAGATTATTCGCTGAACCAGAAAGTGATTTACAAACCTTTCTAGATTTTAAAAATATAGATATTGATAAATACAAAGATAATTTGTATTTGAACTTTATTAATGAAAACAAAGATAGACTTGGAGAAAATTGGTCAAATCTTGAAATCATGATTTCTCAACTTGCAGATGCAATAATGTATTTTAAAGAGAATAGTGATGTATTATTTGCATGTACTGGCTATGCTGATTATTATGAATTTGATAATAATTTACCAGATATTAGTAATTACAATGCAAAACATTATCTAGTTAAAATAATTGAAGAAAAAATCGATAAGGTAGAATTCGACAACAGCGAAAAAGAGTTGCTAATAGACGAACTTAATAATATTTTCATTAAGGAACTTGATTTATTAATTGAACTATTAGAAATCTATCTGTCATATTTGGATTACTTAGACTTTGAAGTTCGAGAAATTGAAGTAAGACCAACAGCCCTAGATGCAATATCGGATTTGTCAAATTCCTATGTCCTGAATTTTAATTATACTAACACGTCAGCTTATTTACTTGGAACTATTGAAGAAAGAATTCATTTTATACATGGGCAAATTGATTTAGAAAGAACATTCAGTAGAGTTAACACCATGGTCTTTGGGATTGAGGACAAAGAAAATGATATCAATAGTGATTTGATTCCTTACCAGAAATACTATCAAAGAGTTGTTAAGGAAACTGGAAATAAGTTTGAGATATTTTTTAAATTAACCTATTTTACCGAAAATATAAAAATACCGGGTAGAGAGCTAAGTAGTCCCAATTCTAAAAAAAATTCTAAAAACATTGTTATTTTTGGTCACTCAGTAGACCCTTTGGATAAAGAAATATTTCAAAAATGTTTTGAATTAGCAAAGAAAGGTGAGTATCCTTATCGATTTATTTTCACTTATTTTGATGAGCAAGCTAAACGTTCGATTGTTAAAAATCTTGCAATCATTCTTGGGAAAGAAAAACTGATAGAGTTAACAGGAAAACGAAATGTTGTATTTATAAAGAGTGATGATAAGGATGGTATGAAAGATGTTCTACTACCGTAATAAAATCAAAAAATAATTGAATTTATAGAATACAATTGTAAAATCTTAATCTAAAAATATTTCTAATCCACTCGTCCTCCTATGTCGAGTGGGTTTTCTTAAAATATGATAAAATAGAAAGGATAATACATTAATTAAGGAAAGTAAAAATGGCAAGTAAAGAAAATGCAGAGCGTAAGGAGCTTCACCGTAAAATTTGGGCGATTGCGGACGATGTTCGTGGGGCTGTTGACGGCTGGGATTTCAAGCAATATATATTGGGAATTCTATTTTATCGCTTTATTTCAGAGCATATGGCAGACTATTTTGATCACGCTGAGCATGAAGCTGGAGATTTAGAATTCCGTTATGCCGATTTGAGTGACCAAGAAGCTGAACGAGATTTCAAACCAGGGACAGTTGAGGATAAGGGGTTCTTTATTCTTCCAAGTCAGCTGTTTGAAAATGTGGTCAAGAATGCTTCACAAAATGAAAATTTAAACGAAGATTTAGCCAATATTTTCCAAGACATTGAAAAATCAGCGATTGGATTCAAGTCAGAGGATGATATCAAAGGATTATTTGATAACTTAGACACACGAAGCAACATTCTTGGTGGAACTGTACCAGAAAAAAATAAACGTCTTTCTGATATTCTTAATGGTATCAATAGTATTAACTTTGGCAACTTTGCGGAAAATGATATCGATGCCTTTGGGGATGCCTACGAATTCTTAATTTCCAATTATGCGAGTAATGCTGGTAAAAGTGGTGGTGAATTCTTCACTCCTCAGACAGTTTCTAAATTACTTGCTCGTATAGTAATGGTCGGTAAGGACAAGATTAACAAGGTTTACGACCCCACATGTGGTTCGGGTTCACTCTTGCTTCAGATGAAAAAGCAATACGAAGACCATATCTTGGAGGATGGTTTCTTTGGTCAAGAAATTAATATGACCAACTATAACTTGGCTCGGATGAACATGTTCTTGCACAACATCAACTACAATAACTTTGATATTAAGCGAGGAGACACACTTTTAAATCCTCAGCATTTAGATGAAAAACCGTTCGATGCTATCGTCTCTAATCCTCCATACTCTGTCAAATGGGTGGGAGATGGAGACCCAACTCTCATAAACGATGACCGGTTTTCTCCAGCAGGAAAACTAGCTCCTAAGTCAAAAGCTGACTTTGCTTTTATCATGCATAGTCTCAACCACTTGTCTAACAGAGGTCGAGCAGCCATTGTTTGTTTCCCAGGTATTTTCTATCGTGGTGGTGCGGAGAAGACCATTCGTCAGTATCTGGTAGATAATAACTTTGTCGAAGCGGTTATTGCTCTGCCTGATAATCTCTTCTTTGGAACCTCTATTGCAACGACAATTTTGGTTCTAGCGAAGAATAAACTAGAGAATAAAACCCTTTTTATCGATGCGAGTAAGGAATTCAAAAAAGAGACCAATAACAATATCCTGACGGACGAGAATATCGATCATATCGTTGAATTATTCGCTAATTATCAAAGTGTGGACTACAAATCAGCTCTTGTTGATAATGAGGTGATTGGTTCAGAGCAGGACTATAACCTTTCTGTCTCAACCTATGTTGAACAAGAAGATACACGTGAGAAGATTGATATTGATGAACTCAATCAAGAAATTGCTGAAACTGTTGCTAAGATTGACCACTTGCGTGCAGAGATAGATAAAATAGTAGAGGAACTAGGAGGTAAATCATGAACATCCTAGAAGATATCCAGAACTGCCCTGTTGAGTGGAAAGAGTTGGGTGAAGTTTGTTCTGTTAATAAAGGTAAGCAGCTAAACAAGAATCTGTTGATAGATGATGGATTATATCCTGCGTATAATGGTGGACAAACTTATTCAGGCAGAACTAATGATTACAATGTGGAAGCTAATACAATTATTGTAAGTCAAGGTGGGGCTTCTGCAGGTTTTGTCAATTTTGTAGAGACTAAATTTTGGGCTAATGCTCATTGCTATTATATACTTCCTGATGAAACTCAAGTGAAAAATAGATTTGTATATCATTTTTTAAAAATGAATCAAAAATATCTTATGGATTTTCAACATGGCGCCGGTATACCTGCGCTAAAATCTGATAAATTAACTAAACTATTAATTCCCGTCCCTCCTATAAAAATTCAAGATAAAATAGTGCAAATACTTGACAAATTCACTAATTATGTAACAGAATTGACCTCAGAATTGACCTCAGAATTGACCTCACGTAAAAAGCAATATTCTTTTTATCGAGATAAACTCTTATTATTTGAAGATGATGTATATCAGGTTGAGTGGAAGACGCTAGGGGAAGTAGCAGAAAACTTAGATAACATGAGAAAGCCAGTTGCAAAAGGAGGGCGTAGTTTGGGTATTTATCCATATTATGGCGCTTCTGGAATAGTAGATTATGTTGATAGTTTTATATTTGATGGAGACTATCTTTTGATATCAGAGGATGGAGCAAATTTAGTTGTTCGTAAAACACCTATTGCATTTTCCATTTCAGGTAAAACATGGGTAAATAATCATGCTCATGTATTAAAATTTGACAACATTATTAATCAAAAGTTTGTTAACTATTATTTAAATTATCTAGATTTATCACCATATATTACTGGAGCAGCGCAACCAAAGTTAAATCAACAAAATTTAAATAACATTAAGATTCCATACCCATCTCTCGAAATCCAATCTCGTATTGTTCAAGTTCTAGACAACTTTGACATGGTTTGTAATGATCTGAACATCGGACTTCCCAAGGAGATTGAACTGCGTCAAAAACAGTACGAATATTTCCGAGAAAAACTCTTGACATTCGTCGCCGAAGGCGAGTACACTGACAGTACAGTACAGTACAGACAAGACATCATTAGGCTCTTAAATTGGGTTTTTGGCCCAATTCGAGTGAAGTTGGGACAAATTGTCAATTTACAACGTGGGAAACGTCTTGTGAGACAACAGTTAGCTACTACAGGAAGTTTTCCAGTTTATCAAAACAGTTTGACGCCCTTAGGATATTATACCGAATCAAACAGAGTGAAAAATACTAGCTTTGTAATTTGTGCAGGGGCGGCTGGTGAAATTGGGTATAGTGCTATGGACTTTTGGGCAGCAGATGATGTGTACACATTAGAGACGTCAGATAATATTTCTGATAAATTTATGTACTATGTCTTGTTAAGTAAGCAAGATAGACTCAAATCGCAAGTTCGAAAGGCAAGTATTCCGAGATTATCTAAGGATGCTATTGATAAAATGACTTTTTACTTACCATCCATTACAGAACAAGAAAGAATCGTCTCCATTCTTGATAATTTTAACACTTTAACCAACTCTCTTTCTGAAGGTCTTCCAAAGGAAATTGAACTAAGACAGAAACAGTATGAATACTGGCGAGAACAATTATTAAACTTTACTAGATAAAGTCTTTAATCATTTTGAGAAAGAATCTCAATTAAAACAAAAAGGAAGCATGCTATGGTTGATTATTCAAAAATACATGAAGTAATTGCGGAAACAAATGAAGGGATTCTCTTGGCTGAATACCAACCAGAGTATCGCACGGATAGAGAGTATCAGTCAGAGGCTGATTTAGAAAATCAGTTAATTTCTGATTTGGTGAATCACCTTAACTATGAACGATTAAATATTCATACGCCTGAAGAGCTCTTAGCAAATGCTAAGGTGCAAATAGAGAAACTTAATAAGGTGACTTTTTCGGATGCTGAGTGGGATCGCTTTGTAGTAGAGTATCTGGATTGCCCCAATGAAGGATTAGTTGAAAAAACTCGAAAAATCCAAGAGAATTATATCTATGATTTTGTCTTTGATGATGGACGAATTAAAAATATTTTTATCCTTGATAAGAAAAATATTCATAACAACAGCATGCAGGTTATCAACCAGGTGACCCAAGTGGGTAGTCATACCAACCGTTATGATGTCACAATTATAGTGAATGGTCTACCGTTAGTTCAGATTGAATTGAAGAGACGCGGGGTTAGTCTTAAAGAAGCATTTGAACAAATCCATAGATATAGCAAGGAAAGCTTCAATAGCGAAAATTCTTTATACAAATACATTCAAATTTTTGTCATTTCTAATGGGACTTATACACGCTACTTTGCAAATACGACAGCTCAAAATAAAAATCATTATGAGTTCACTTGTGAATGGGCAGACCGAAAAAATAAAACGATTCACGACCTGGAGGACTTTACCGTTACTTTCTTGAGTAAACGAGTCCTCTTGGAAGTATTGACCAAGTATTGTGTCTTTGATGCTGATAATACCTTACTCATCATGCGCCCATATCAGATAGCAGCAACAGAGAGTATTTTACGAAAGATTCATTCCACAAATGAAATGAAGAATTTCGGTACGATCAATGCCTGTGGTTATATCTGGCATACGACGGGTTCTGGGAAAACATTGACTAGTTTTAAAACTGCTCGATTGGCCACAGAGTTGGACTATATTGATAAAGTGATTTTTGTGGTGGATCGAAAAGATCTAGACTATCAAACCATGAAGGAATATCAAAAATTCCAACCGAATTCAGTCAATGGTAGCAACAATACAAAAGAACTCCAACGTAGTATTGAAGAAAATGATGATCGAATTGTTGTCACAACGATTCAAAAGTTAAATAAATTTATAACAGCAAATCCAAACCATGAAATCTATAGTAAAAAATGTGTTCTAATCTTTGATGAATGTCACCGTTCCCAGTTTGGAAAGGCTCAAAAACGTATCAAAAAAGCCTTTAAGCAGTATGCTTTATTTGGATTTACAGGGACCCCAATTTTCCCAGAAAATAGCTTGACTGGAGAAACAACACAAGAGGTTTTTGGAGAGCAACTTCATAACTACGTTATCACAGATGCTATTCGAGATAAAAAAGTGCTGAAGTTCAAGGTTGATTATAACTATATCAAGCCTGAAATTAATAAGTATAGAGAAGCGGAAAAGGCAGTCGGCCGAGAACTTGATGAAAAGAAACTCAAAAAGATGGAGAAGGAACTCCTTTTACATCCAGAACGGATAGCAACTATCACAGAGTATCTGTTGAGAGTTTATAATGATAAGACGCATCGAAATCAGCACTATACTCATAAACAAAAACAACTATCTGGATTTAATGCCATGCTGGCTGTACAAAGTATTGAAGCTGCGAAATTATACTATGAAGAACTTCAGAGACAACAAGCAGAATTACCAGAAGCTAAGCGCTTGAAAGTCGCAACCATTTTTAGCTTTGCACCTAATGAAGAACAGTCAGCGTATGGCGAAATTCAAGATGAAGAGCTAGACCCTCAAGATACAGCCATGCCTCTTTCGTCTAAAGAGATTCTTTCTAAAGCAATCTACGATTATAATCAAATGTTTAAGACTAACTTTTCGACTGATGGGAAAGAGTTTCAAAATTACTATCGTGACCTTTCTAAACGAGTTAAATCTAAGGAAGTGGATTTACTAATTGTCGTTGGTATGTTCTTGACAGGATTTGATGCTCCAACAATGAATACTCTCTTTGTCGATAAAAATCTACGTTATCATGGTTTGATTCAGGCTTTTTCTAGAACCAATCGAATTTTTAACAAGGTTAAACCTTTTGGGAATATTGTATGTTTCCGTGATTTAGAAAAGGCTACGCAAGAAGCTATCAAAACCTTTGGGGATACTAATAAGCTTGATATTATCTTAGAAAAAAGTTTTAGTGAATACATGGATGGTTTCGTGGATCAGGTAACGGGTATTAAGGTCAAAGGTTATACAGAAGTCTGTCAAGAAATTCTGGAAAGATTCCCTAATCCACAAGAAATTGAAACAGAACATGATAAAAAAGAATTTGTTAAGTTATTTGGTGAGTTTCTGAAACTTGATAATGTCCTTAGAAATTATGATGAGTTTCAAGAAATCGATAAACCTATCTCGGAAGGTTATCTCCAAGATTTAAGAAGTTCTTATGTGGAAATTCGAGATGAATTCTTAAACCTTAAAAACTATGAAAGAACGAAAGACCTAGGTGTTGACCTTTCAGATATTGAATTTGAGATTGAACTCTTAAAAACGGATGAGATTAATCTAGATTATATCCTTGCTTTAATTGTTGAAAAATCGAAGAACTCTGAGTCTAAAGAAGTAATGAAAGCTGAAGTTAGCCGTGTCATTCGCTCAAGTATTGATATTCGTGCTAAGGAAGAGTTGGTGATTGGCTTTATCAATGATACTGATTTAGCGAGTCTGAAAGACCATGATGAGATTATCAACGCTTTTTATGCTTATGGTAAAGAACGTAAAGCAGTTGCTATTCGTGAATTAGCAGAATCTGAAAATCTTGTAAAAGATTATCAATTATTCATTGATCGATCTATTCAACGTGGTTATGCTGAGAATAGTGGAGCTGATTTGGATTCGATTATTCCACCTACTTCTCGTAGACATGGAGCTCGTGAACGTAAGAAACAAGAAGTTTTACATCAGATTCAAACATTAGTAGAGATTTATTCAGGAATCTAGTAAAGTGGACGTTAGATTCATCTAAAAATCAATTCGCTTATTTTATAGATATAACTTTGTTTCCGTATTTCCTGGGAACTAGTAGAAAGTTAGGAGAAATATGGAAACTAATAATCACCGTGCCCTTTGTCAGCAACTCTGGGCGGAAAATAAATACCTTGTTTTGAGCCATTCTAGCAATATTTACAAGGACATTCGCCAGTATCTTAAGCAAGAAGTGGTGGAGGTGAGTCAGGTTCAAGAGATGATTGACTGTGCCTGCCAGATTCCAGAACACAGAGGTCAGGTTTGCAATGCTTTTCAGCATATTTGGGGCTATTTTAAAAAGAAAGCGACTGATGCTGAGCGTAAGGACTATATGTTTTTACTGGAGCGTTATCACTCTGGTCATGCCACCAAAGAAGACTTGATTTATCAGACGAGAGATTTGCTTGAACGATACCCAAATGCATATCTGCAACATTCTACCTTGCTGAAAGGAGACTCCCATGAGACTTTGGCATGAGGCTTTGATTTCACAACTTCCCCGTCCTCAGCTCTTAGGACAGCATCGAGAGTGTTGCGCTCTGCGTGGCAATGGCTGGGGCAGAAAGCATGCGACGGTGGACTATGTCTTTACCCATTCGCCCTATCGTCTCTTTGCCTATCATCGCTTGATTATGAAGGAGATGGTTAGCCGTGACTACAAGGTCAGTCCAGAGTGGTTGGACAAGAACTACCGCGGAAAGATCTGCCCTCCTTATCAAGACTTAGTAGAGGAAAAGCTGAAAAGTCCTATTTACAACGAACATGATGCTGCCTACTATGAGGAGTGTCTGGCTAATCTCCGTGACAAGGGGATAGAGCTGGAGTAATAGTAAGGATTTTTTTAAATTTATAACTCTTTTCGTAATTTTTTTGAATAATAAAAATGAGACCTTTAGAATTTTCTAAGGTCTTCTTTTTATAAGTATTTGAATTTACTTTTAATAACTTTTGAGTTATAATTAAATTGAAAAGAGGTTGCTTGGTGCACACGATTTACTTCTATAAGGACAAAAATGGAAATGAGCCAGTCTTGGATTATATGAGAGAATTGGCCTGTCGTAAAAGTAAGGATAGTCGCATAACACTCAATAAACTAAACGACTATATCGAGCTACTTAGTCAGCATGGGACTAGAGCTGGTGAACCTTATATCAAACATTTGGAAGATGAGATATGGGAACTAAGACCTCTTCGGGATAGGATTTTATTTGTAGCTTGGGTTGAGGGAAGTTTTGTTCTTTTACATCATTTTGTCAAAAAGACTCAAAAGACTCCTAGAAGAGAAATTGAAAAAGCCAAGCGTGAACTGAAGGACTTAAAAGAAAGAGGGTTAAGTGATGAAAAATAGTGCCATTGGAAGTAATTGGAAGGATGTCCGGTCAGAACTTTTTACCAAAGAGGAAATCCTTGAAAGTGATATGCGGGTGGCAATCATGAGTGAATTGATTGAGGCTAGACGTGAGCAAGGAATTAGTCAGAAAAAGCTAGAAGAACTCAGTGGAGTAAGCCAGCCTGTCATAGCTAGAATGGAAACAGGTAAGACTAGCCCTCAGTTAGATACCATCTTAAAAGTTTTAGCCAGTTTAGGCAAGACACTAGCAGTCGTTCCACTTGAACAGGAAAATAGTTGAGTGGTAACGGTTGAGAAACTTTAACAAATTTAATAGTTAGAGTACCTCAATTTTATAATATAGAAAAATTATACTTTTTTAAAACTAAGTGCAAACGAAGTGAGCTTTTTGAGGATATTTCCCGCTATAGTGGTATTCTAGATAATAATTTTTTATTATCTAGAACGGGATTTCTGAGACACTCTGGCTCAAAAATTAGGGATGAAATTACGAAGTAATTTGCTCCCGTCCGCACTTTTCAGGGAAAAATCAGAATTACAAAAGAAAAATCAACCTATAGTCTTTTCTAATAACAAGCCATAGTAAATTACCAGTTCACTATTATTTTGCGATGAATGTCGCAACTATGAAAAGGCTATAACTCTTTATCTATCAAAGGATTTGGGGAATCTTCTCTAAATCTTTTTTTGTGCTTTAAAATTTGATATAGTTTCAAACTATATCAAAGCCTAATTTTTTACAATTATACAGATGATTTCTTTTCTGTTAAGATAGTTTCAACAACAATTTTTGGAGGACAAAACATGTCAACTACAATTATCGGTTTCCCTCGTTTGGGTGAATTCCGCGAATTAAAATTTACAACTGAAAAATACTTTAGAAAAGAAATCTCAGAAGAAGAACTTTTGGCTGCTGCTAAAGAATTGCGTGCTAAACACTGGAACATCGTCAAAGAAAAAGGCATCACTGAAATCCCATCAAATGACTTTTCTCACTATGACAACTTCCTAGATGCAGCTTTCCTCTTTAACGTGGTTCCTGCATCTGTTCAAAACTTGGAATTATCAGAACTTGAGCGCTACTTTGCTTTGGCTCGTGGTTACCAAGGTGAAAAAGGGGATGTTCGTGCCCTTCCGATGAAGAAATGGTTCAACACTAACTACCACTACATCGTTCCTAAATTTGAAAAAGACACTCAAGTAAAATTGGCTGGTCACAAGATCTTTGATGAGTTCCAAGAAGCAAAAGAACTTGGCCTTAACACTCGCCCAGTCCTTGTAGGACCATTCACTTTCCTTCAATTGTCAGACTTTGAAGAAGGCGTAAAAGCAGAAGACTTCGTAGATAGCTTTGTAGCTGCTTACCAAGAAGTTTTTGCAAAATTGGCTGAACTTGGTGCGACTCGTATCCAACTCGATGAGCCAGCTCTTGTCAAAGATTTGTCAGCTGAGGAAAAAGCTCTCTTCTTGAACCTTTACAACAAATTGTTGGCTGACAAAAAAGGTCTTGAAGTCTTGCTTCAAACCTACTTCGGAGACGTTCGTGACATTTACTCTGACCTTGTGAAATTGCCAGTCGATGCCATCGGTCTTGACTTCGTTGAAGGTAAGAAAACTCTTGAACTCGTTAAAGGTGGCTTCCCAGCTGACAAGACTCTTTATGCAGGTATTGTCAATGGTAAGAACATCTGGCGCAACAACTACGAAAAGAGCTTGGCTGTTCTTGAGCAAATCCCAGCTGAAAACATCGTTTTGACAAGCTCATGTTCACTTCTTCATGTGCCATTTACAACTGCTAATGAAGAATTTGAACCAGCTATCTTGAACCACTTTGCATTTGCAGTTGAAAAATTGGATGAGATCCGTGATTTGGATGCTATCCGCAATGGTCAAGGTGCAGAGGCTCTTGCAGCAAACAAAGAACTCTTTGCGACTGAACGTGTTGGTGAAAATGCTGAACTTCGTGCTCGTATCGCTGGATTGTCAGATGCAGACTACACTCGTTTGCCAGCCTTTGCAGAACGTGAAGCTATCCAAGAAGATGCCTTCAAACTTCCAGCCCTTCCAACAACAACCATCGGTTCATTCCCTCAAACTAAGGAAGTTCGTGCCAAACGTTTGGCCTTCCGTAAGGGTGAGTTGTCAGCAGAAGACTATGACAAGTTCTTGGCAGAACAAATCGACGAATGGATTAAATGGCAAGAAGAAGTTGGATTTGACGTGCTTGTACACGGTGAATTCGAGCGTAATGACATGGTTGAGTACTTCGGTCAAAACTTGTCAGGTTACCTCTTCTCTAAGAATGGTTGGGTACAATCATACGGTATGCGTGGGGTTAAACCACCAATCATCTGGGGCGATGTTACTCGTCTCAACCCAATCACTGTTAAATGGTCTAGCTACGCACAAAGCCGTACTGACAAACCTGTTAAAGGTATGTTGACTGGACCTGTTACCATCCTTAACTGGTCATTCCCACGTGAAGACCTCTCTATCAAGGATTCTACTCTTCAAATCGCTCTTGCAATCAAGGATGAAGTTCTTGACCTTGAAGCTGCAGGCGTGAAGATTATCCAAATCGATGAGGCTGCTCTTCGTGAGAAATTGCCACTCCGTCGTAGCGACTGGTACGAAGATTACCTTGACTGGGCTATTCCAGCCTTCCGCTTGGTACACTCAACAGTAGCGCCAGATACTCAAATCCACACTCACATGTGTTACTCAGAATTCACAGATATCATCAAAGCTATCGACAACATGGATGCGGATGTTATCTCATTTGAAGCTAGCCGTTCAAACCTTGAAATCTTGGATGAACTCAAAGCTCAAAACTTCCAGACAGAAGTGGGTCCTGGAGTTTACGATATCCACTCTCCTCGTGTGCCTAATGAAGGCGAAATCGACCACACAATCGAAGCCATCCTTGCGAAAGTTCCAAGCAAGAAAGTATGGATCAACCCTGACTGTGGTTTGAAAACACGTGGTATCCCAGAAACTAAAGAAAGCTTGATCCGCCTTGTAGAAGCTGCTAAAGCTGCGCGTGAGAAATTGTAAGAAAAGTCAATTCTCCCTACACGGTTGATCAGTAAGAAATCAACTAGAAAAGGTTCATACATATGTCACGTCAAACACCGTCCCTCTCATTTGAAGTTTTCCCTCCAAACCCAGAAGTAGGCAATGATAAAATTATTTCTGCACTCCAAAATATGCAGGATTTAGCACCACACTTCATCAGTGTGACTGCAAGTAATAATAAATTTAATATCAAAGAGACGACGGTTCGTTTGGCTGACTATATTCAAAATGACTTAAATATTAAGACCATTGCTCACTTGCCAGCTATCTACTTGACCAAGGACAAGGTTGCTGAAACCATTAGAGATTTGGACAAGGTTGGCGTACAGAAGATTTTGGCCCTTCGTGGAGATATCATTCCAGGAGTTGAGCCACAGAAGGATTTCCGTTATGCGACAGACTTGATTGAGTTCATCAAGGAACAGGCCCCACACTTTGATATCATTGGTGCTTGTTATCCTGAAGGACATCCAGACTCGCCAAATCAAATCTCAGATATCCAAAATCTCAAGAAAAAAGTGGATGCAGGATGCTCTAGTCTAGTAACGCAACTTTTCTTTGACAATGAGCGTTTCTACGATTTCCAAGACAAGTGTACCTTGGCAGGGATTGATGTGCCAATTCATGCAGGGATTATGCCAATCCTTAACCGTAACCAAGCTCTTCGTCTCTTGAAGACTTGTGAGAATATCCATCTCCCACGTAAGTTTAAGGCTATCTTGGACAAGTATGAGAATGACCCTGAGTCACTCAAAGCAGCAGGACTTGCCTATGCCGTAGACCAAATCGTGGACTTGGTAACGCAAGACGTTGCAGGTGTGCATCTCTACACTATGAACAATGCAGAAACTGCCCAATATATTCATCAAGCAACCCATGCCTTGTTTAACCATCAGCCTGTAAAATAAAAAAAGCAGACCATTCTTTTCTGGTGAAAAGAATGGTTCCTTTTTTTATAGAAAAGCCCGTACTTTTTAAGAAAAATATGATAAAATAGACTCTGTACGTACTTGATACAAAGATGAGGGTATTTAAATTATTAAGGTTGCAAAAAATCAACTTTAAATGTCCAAAATATCATGAGTAATTGAACACGCCTACAACTCTGTGGAAAAAGATAAATCTACCTAGGAGCATTCGCTCCGTCGTTCGATTTCCTATTTTCCTTTGAGTTGCTTAACGGCTTGGTATCTTGATGAATTGAACCCGGCCGAAAAGCCGTGTAAAAAAGATAAACTGTCTTGTCTTCATCGAAGACTTCGCCAGTTTCCTATTTTTACTTTGCTTTTGACGGCCTTAGTATCTTGATCTTTGTAGGCAAGGCGTATAATTTTATCAATCCAAAGGGGATTAAAATGACAAAACATGTGTTTCAAACGACTTTTGCGGGTCGTGAGTTGATCGTAGAGACTGGTCAGGTTGCTAAGCAAGCAAATGGCGCTGTTGTCGTTCGTTACGGTGAGTCAACTGTCTTGACTGCAGCAGTTATGTCTAAGAAAATGGCAACTGGGGATTTCTTCCCACTCCAAGTTAACTACGAAGAAAAAATGTACGCAGCTGGGAAGTTTCCAGGTGGCTTTATGAAGCGTGAAGGACGTCCTTCGACAGACGCGACTTTGACGGCGCGTTTGATTGACCGTCCAATCCGTCCTATGTTTGCGGAAGGTTTCCGTAATGAAGTACAAGTGATCAATACAGTTCTTTCTTACGATGAAAATGCATCTGCACCAATGGCAGCTATGTTTGGTTCATCATTGGCCTTGTCTATCTCAGATATTCCATTTGACGGACCAATCGCTGGGGTACAAGTAGGTTATGTCGATGGTGAAATCATCATCAACCCAACTCAAGAACAAGCAGAGCGCTCTCTTCTTGAATTGACAGTAGCCGGTACTAAGCACGCTATCAACATGGTAGAGTCTGGTGCTAAAGAATTGTCAGAAGAAATCATGCTACAAGCTCTTCTTAAAGGACATGAAGCTGTTAAAGAATTGATTGCCTTCCAAGAAGAAATCGTTGCAGCGGTAGGTAAAGAAAAAGCAGTAGTTGAATTGCTTCATGTAGATGAGGAATTGCAAGCCGAAATCATTGCGGCCTACAACAGTGACCTTCAAAAAGCGGTCCAAGTAGAAGAAAAATTGGCTCGTGAAGCTGCAACTCAAGCAGTCAAAGACCAAGTAACTGCAGTTTACCAAGAAAAATATGCAGATCACGAAGAATTTGACCGTATCATGCGTGATGTGGCTGAAATTTTGGAACAAATGGAACACGCAGAAGTGCGCCGTTTGATTACAGAAGACAAGGTTCGTCCTGATGGTCGTAAGGTTGATGAAATTCGTCCTTTGGATGCAGTCGTTGACTTCTTACCTCGTGTACACGGCTCAGGTCTCTTCACTCGTGGACAAACGCAAGCCCTATCTGTCTTGACCTTGGCACCAATGGGTGAAGCACAAACCATCGATGGTTTGGATCCAGAACACAAGAAACGCTTTATGCACCACTATAACTTCCCACAATACTCTGTAGGGGAAACAGGACGTTACGGTGCACCAGGTCGTCGTGAAATTGGTCACGGTGCTCTTGGTGAGCGTGCCCTTGCTCAAGTATTGCCAAGCTTGGAAGAATTCCCATACGCTATCCGTCTGGTAGCAGAAGTCTTGGAATCAAACGGTTCTTCATCTCAGGCCTCTATCTGTGCCGGCACTCTTGCCCTTATGGCTGGTGGTGTGCCAATCAAGGCGCCAGTAGCAGGGATTGCCATGGGGCTCATCTCAGATGGAAACAACTACACAGTATTGACAGATATCCAAGGTTTGGAAGACCACTTTGGAGATATGGACTTCAAGGTTGCAGGTACTCGCGACGGGATTACTGCCCTTCAGATGGATATCAAGATCCAAGGAATCACTGCAGAAATCTTGACGGAAGCTCTTGCTCAAGCCAAGAAAGCTCGTTTTGAAATCCTTGATGTGATTGAAGCTACTATTCCAGAAGTTCGTCCAGAATTGGCTCCAACAGCTCCGAAAATTGATACCATCAAGATTGATGTGGACAAGATTAAGATTGTCATCGGTAAGGGTGGAGAAACCATTGACAAGATCATCGCTGAAACAGGCGTTAAGATTGATATCGATGAAGAAGGAAATGTGTCTATTTACTCTAGCGACCAAGATGCCATCAACCGTGCTAAAGAAATCATCGCTGGTTTGGTTCGTGAAGCCAAAGTGGATGAAGTTTTCCATGCCAAAGTTGTTCGTATCGAGAAATTTGGTGCCTTTGTCAACCTATTTGATAAGACAGATGCCCTTGTACATATCTCTGAAATGGCTTGGACACGTACCAATAATGTAGAAGATTTAGTTCAAATTGGTGATTTTGTAGATGTGAAGGTTATTAAGATCGATGAAAAAGGTCGTGTAGATGCTTCTATGAAGGCACTCTTGCCACGTCCGCCAAAACCTGAACGTTCAGAAGAAAAAGGGGATAAAGGTCATCGTCATGGCGATCGTCCTCGTCACCACCACAAGGACCACAAACCTAAGAAAGAAACTACAGAAACACCAAAAGATTCAGAATAAGAAAGGAAAAATGTATGGGATGGTGGCGTGAAACCATTGATATTGTAAAAGAAAATGATCCAGCGGCTCGTAACACCCTGGAAGTCTTACTGACTTACCCTGGAGTTAAGGCCTTGGCTGCCCACCGTCTCTCTCATTTTCTCTGGAAGCACGGCTTTAAACTCTTGGCTCGGATGCACAGTCAGTTTTGGCGCTTCTGGACTCAGATTGAGATCCATCCGGGCGCTCAGATCGATTCAGGTGTTTTTATCGATCATGGGGGAGGTCTCGTGATTGGAGAGACTGCTATCGTTGAAAAGGGAGTACTCCTCTATCATGGGGTAACCCTTGGTGGGACTGGGAAGGATTGTGGCAAACGCCATCCGACCATTCGTAAAGGTGTTCTCATCTCTGCTCATGCTCAAGTCATTGGACCCGTTGAAATCGGTGAAAATGCCAAGGTCGGTGCTGCAGCGGTTGTTGTGGCGGACGTACCTAGTGATGTAACAGTTGTCGGTATTCCAGCCAAGATTGTCCGCGTTCATGGGCAAAAAGATGAGCTAACTATTCATGAAGTTGAAGAAAAACGTGAATACTACGTCAATAAACTTGAGCATGCTAGAGAAGCCAGTCACAGGTCGTCGGGGCTGTAGAGGTTACCTATATGATTCAAGCAACCAATGACCACCAACTATTGGAAGTCAAGGCCCTGATTGCTACCTGTCAGAACTATGACGGAACTTTTCGGGAGCCCTATCTCTCTAACATGCTTAATTTTGACCCAAACATGCCCGCCTTTTTCCTTTATTATGAAAAAGGTGAACTTGTTGGCCTATTAACCGTCTATGCAGATGACCAAGATGTGGAAGTAGCGATCCTGGTCCACCCCAATCATCGTCGTCAAGGAATTGCGCGGGCTTTGTATAGAAGTTTTCAGAAAGAAACGGCATCTTATCCAATTGAGTCTGTGACTTTTCAGACAGAGCGTGTTTTTCTAGAGCGCCATCCTGATTTTGTCAACAACTGGGGACTGGTCGAGGATGAAGAGACAGAAACCTGGTTAGGTAAGGATAGAAGACCTTATCCGTTAGCAACTGTTTCCAATCTGGACGTTTTGTTAGCAGATCGTTCTTATCAGGATCAAATTAGTCAGTTAAAATTTCAGGCATTTTCAGAGGAACATGAATCTAAAGATGTTGTGGATAGATATGTCGCTAAAGCTCTGAAAGATCCAGAAAGTCGCCTATATATTTTATTAAAAAACGGTCAGGTTATTGGAACTTGTACAGTTGATTTATCGAGTAATACGAATTACCTCTATGGTTTAGCAATAGCTGAGCTTGAACGTGGGCAAGGCTACGGAAGCTATCTAGCAAAATCCCTCGTCAACAAACTGATTGAGCAAAATGACAAGGAGTTTCAGATTGCCGTGGAAGATAGCAATGTAGGTGCCAAACGTTTGTATGAAAAGATTGGCTTTGTTAAACAGACCCAGGTGGTTTATCTGAATGCGAAAGAGTAATAAATGCTATTAGAAGAATTTGAAAATGTACCTGCTGTTATCGAGCCAACAGATCGAAGCCTCCTTAGTGGTGGAGAAATCTGTGATACCATTATCTTGTCTTTTAATGGAGAAATCCTTGAACGAGTAAAGCAGATAGACGGAGTCTATGAAGGTGGCTATCTTACCAATCTAAATGGTAAACTGCCATGGTATATCTATGAAAAAGATGGGAGTAAGGTAGCAGTTGCTATGGCTCTTATTGGAGCTCCAATGGTTGTTGGACTCTTAGAAGAACTCAAAGCAAGAGGATTTAAGAACTTTATCATTTTAGGATCTTGCGGAGTTCTAGACCAGTCTATTCAAGCAGATAAGATTATCCTACCAATCTCGGCTTTACGTGATGAAGGTACTAGTTATCACTATGCTCCAGCAAGTGATGAAATAGCCTATGAGCAATCTCTACTCTTAACTATGGAAAAAGCCTTGGATAAAGCTGGCATTGAGCATATTCAAACAAAGTCTTGGACCACAGATGCCTTCTATCGTGAGACAGCTGCTAAGGTCAAACGAAGACTAGCAGCAGGAGCTAGAGTTGTAGATATGGAAGCTTCAGCTATCATGGCCTGGGCCCAATATCGACTAGCCAATGTCTATCAATTTTTCTACACAGCTGACTATGTCGACCATCAAAATCACGAATGGGATGCTAGACGCGAGGATAGAAAAGTGGATGCTATGACTTTCTTTGAGATAGCACTAGTAATTGCTGGAGATTTGGATTAAAACTACTCTCTACTAATAGGTACGAATTGGAATTACTGTTGTCTGGCTTATTTTTCTTGTCCAGCAAGGATTTTGCTGAATATTTTGATTAGCTTAGCTCTAATCATCTGGGTCTATCCTGCTAAGTGAAGGCGAAGCAGAACTAGAAAGGGAACTACAAGAATGGCAGTATATTTTTACGGCTGTATCACCATGGATGGCTACTTGGCAGACAGCCAGCACAGGATAGACTGGCTGCATCAGCTTGGTTCTGTAGAGGATACAGGCTATGACGACTTTTACAGGCAAATGGATATCACCATCATGGGCAAGCGGACCTTTGAGGAAATCCAAGATTTGCAAGATGTAGAAAGTTTTTATCAAGCTACGGAAAACTATGTCTTTACGCATGATAGGCACCTGCCTGTCAGCAATTACCAGCCAGTTGCTGGGGATGTGGTGGACTTTGTTCACCAGATTGACAAAGGCAAAAATGTCTTTGTGATTGGTGGTAATTCCTTGGTAGGACCGCTCTTGGATGCGGATCTATTCGACCACCTCATTATTCAGATAGCGCCCCTTATCCTGGGAAAGGGGGTTCCCCTCTTTACCCAAGAGGAAGAGCAGCGCTTTTACCAACTGGATAGCCTCAGACAATTTGGCCCTTTTGCAGAGCTGATTTTCAGCCGAAAAAATCAGAAATAGAGAAGGGAGTTGACCGCATGATTAAAATTTACGACACCATGTCTCGTGATTTGCGAGAATTTGTCCCAATCGAGGACGGTAAGGTCAAGATGTATGTCTGTGGGCCAACCGTCTACAACTATATCCACGTGGGTAATGCCCGCTCGACAGTTGCCTTCGATACTATTCGTCGCTACTTTGAGTACCGTGGCTATGAGATAGCCTATATTTCCAACTTTACCGATGTGGATGATAAGATTATCAACCGTGCCAAAGAAGAAGGCATCACACCTCAAGAAGTAGCTGATAAGTATATCGCTGCATTTCGTGAGGATGTTACGGCCTTGGGCGTTAAGCCTGCGACTCGTCATCCACGAGTAGTCGAGTTTATGGCTGACATCATCCGTTTTGTGGAAGACCTGATTGAAAAAGGCTATGCCTATGAGAGTCAGGGCGATGTCTATTTCCGTGTGGAAAAATCCCATAACTATGCTAAGTTGGCCAATAAAAGCTTAGAAGACTTGGAGCTAGGAGCTTCAGGTCGGACAGACGAAGAAACAGCTCGCAAGGAAAATCCTGTAGACTTTGCCCTTTGGAAAGCAGCCAAACCAGGAGAGATTTCTTGGGACAGTCCTTGGGGGCCTGGTCGTCCGGGCTGGCACATCGAGTGTTCAGTTATGTCGACTGAGATTTTAGGCGATACCATCGATATTCACGGTGGTGGAGCTGACCTTGAGTTTCCACACCACACCAACGAAATTGCCCAGTCAGAAGCCAAGACAGGCAAGACTTTTGCTAATTACTGGATGCACAATGGTTTTGTCAACATCGACAATGTCAAGATGTCCAAGTCCTTGGGTAACTTTATCACCGTGCATGATGCTCTTAAAACCATTGATGGCCAAGTGCTTCGTTTCTTCTTTGCGACTCAGCATTACCGCAAACCTATCAACTTTACGGAAAAGGCTGTGCGTGATGCCGAGACCAATCTCAAGTATCTAAAGAACACCTATGAGCAACCATATACTGGAGATGTAGATTCTCAAGAGTTGCAAGCTTTTAAAGATAAGTTCGTGGTTGCTATGGATGAGGATTTCAATACGGCTAATGGAATCACAGTTGTCTTTGAAATGGCCAAGTGGATCAATTCAGGCAACTATGGTGCAGCGGTTAAGGAAGCTCTTGCAGCTATGTTAGAGGTCTTTGGTATTGTTTTTGTCGAGGAAGTTTTGGATGAAGAGATCGAAGTTTTGATTCAAAAACGTCAAGAAGCGCGTGCCAATCGTGATTTTGCGACAGCTGACCAAATCCGTGACCAATTGGCTGCTCAAGGGATTAAGCTACTGGATACTAAGGATGGAGTGAGGTGGACACGTGATTGATGTCAATCTCATTAACGGGATTGCTCTAGCCTTTGAAGGAGATGCGGTGTATTCGATGTATATTCGCCGTCACCTCATCCTAAAAGGTATGACCAAGCCCAATAAACTCCACCAAGAGGCAACCAAGTATGTTTCAGCCAAGGCTCAGGCTCGTTTGATTTCACTGATGTTGGAGGAGCAAGTTCTGACTGAGAAAGAAGAAGAAATCTATAAACGAGGGCGTAACACCAATAGCCATACCAAGGCAAAGAATGCTGATGTTGTCACCTACCGTATGTCTACAGGTTTTGAAGCTGTCATGGGTTATCTCCATATGACTGAAAATATGGATCGCCTAGAAACTTTGATCTCTTGGTGCATCCAAAAAGTGGAGGAATAGCATATGTTAGCAAAAGAACTACTAGATTGGTTTCCAGATGGTAAAATCTTAGATCAACCAGTAGACAAAGAAGGTTATCTTTGCCTATCTTTGCCAAATAATCAGTGGTTTTTGCTGGAGGAAGCTAGTCTGAGTGAACGTGAGAAACAATTGGTTTCTCTCTTAACCCAGCAGGAACAAACTATCTCGCTCAATCCTTGGTATAGCCATTTGATTGAAGGTAAGGGCCAAGCGCCTCAAACTTTCAAGAAAATACAGCTTGTATATTGCCACCTGTCTTATTTCCAACAGGAGAATCTCTCTTCTTGGTTAGATATGATGCGAATCCTGTTTCCAAATTACTTAACTACGATTCAGGTAGGGGCTCAGGATTATCTCTTTGTTCTCCAGCAGGATAAGTATATCTCTGTTCGTTCGATCTTATCAGATACTCTCGAAGCAGTAGAGTATGACTTTGGACTTCGTCTGTCGATTATGTTGGGGCAGGTCTGGTCACAGAATGCTCAACAATCCTTATCAGACTTAATCAAGTCTGAGCGCGAGCTCTTTAAGACTTGGTGGCGTCAAGGCCATCAAGGGGTTCAGACTTTTTCTCAACTCTATCTCTGGAGCCTTGGAGAAAAACAGGTTGACCTTAGAATTATCAAGGACTACCTTCGTCAGTTGATTCAGGACCAAGACCAGATTCAGGAAATTATTTTGTCTCTTTGGGACAATAGTGCGGTTCTGACAAAAACGGCTCAGCAATTGTATTTGCATCGTAATTCTCTCCAGTACAAGATTGATAAATGGGAAGAATTAACAGGGCTTCAATTAAAGGATTTGACGGATTTAACACTCTGTTATCAACTCATCTTACCAGATATCCTATAAAGTTTTGTGCAAGTTGCACAGAACTTTTTTTGTTTTTTGGTCAACTTGCCATAGAAAGGTAAAGCGTTTTCATATATAATAAAACTATCAAAAACAAAAGGAGTTCTCCACAATGGTAGAATTAAATCTTAAAAATATTTACAAAAAATATCCAAACAGCGAACACTATTCAGTTGAAGACTTCAACTTGGATATCAAAGACAAAGAATTTATCGTTTTCGTAGGACCTTCAGGATGTGGTAAATCAACTACACTCCGTATGATTGCAGGTCTTGAAGACATCACAGAAGGTACTGCATCTATCGATGGTGTGGTTGTCAACGACGTAGCTCCAAAAGACCGTGATATCGCCATGGTATTCCAAAACTACGCTCTTTACCCACACATGACTGTATACGACAACATGGCTTTCGGTTTGAAATTGCGTAAATACAGTAAAGAAGATATCGACAAACGTGTACAAGAAGCAGCTGAAATCCTCGGATTGAAAGAATTTTTGGAACGTAAACCTGCTGACCTTTCTGGTGGTCAACGTCAACGTGTTGCCATGGGTCGTGCGATCGTCCGTGATGCAAAAGTGTTCTTGATGGACGAGCCTTTGTCAAACTTGGACGCGAAACTTCGTGTATCAATGCGTGCTGAAATTGCTAAAATCCACCGTCGTATCGGAGCAACAACTATCTACGTAACTCACGACCAAACTGAAGCGATGACACTTGCAGACCGTATCGTTATCATGTCAGCTACTAAGAACCCTGCTGGAACAGGTACTATCGGACGTGTTGAACAAATCGGTACTCCTCAAGAAGTTTACAAAAACCCAGTTAACAAATTCGTAGCAGGATTCATCGGAAGCCCAGCTATGAACTTCATCAACGTTAAATTGAACGGTGACCACATCGTTGGTGACGGCTTTAACTTGAAAGTTCCAGAAGGAGCTTTGAAAGTTCTTCGTGAAAAAGGTTATGAAGGTAAAGAATTGATCTTCGGTATCCGTCCAGAAGACGTGAACGCTGAGCCTGCTTTCCTTGAAACATTCCCAGAATCAGTTGTTAAAGCAACTATCTCTGTATCAGAGTTGCTTGGTTCTGAATCTCACCTATACTGCCAAGTTGGTAAAGACGAGTTTGTTGCAAAAGTTGACGCTCGTGACTACTTGCAAGCAGGTGCAACAGTTGAACTTGGATTTGACCTAAACAAAGCACACTTCTTCGATGTAGAAACTGAAAAAACAGTTTACTAAGATATAAGAAATGATCAAACACTGCTAGAATAATTCTAGCAGTGTTTTTCTTATAAAGCTCTAGGTTCTTCTAGTTTTCTTATTGTCGAAAAAGTGATAAAATGGTAGGAAGAACTGGAGAGTATGCATGCCCAAAGAAGTAATTTATTCTGGCGATGAAGTCGTCGCTTTAACGCAAAAATATTTATCGAAAGAAGATGTAGCTTTTGTCCATAAGGCCTTGGTTTATGCTGTAGAGTGCCACAGTGGCCAATATCGTAAATCAGGCGAGCCTTACATTATCCACCCTATCCAGGTAGCAGGTATCTTGGCTAAGCTCAAGCTGGACGCTGTCACTGTTGCCTGTGGTTTTTTGCATGACGTGGTAGAAGACACAGATGCTAGCTTGGATGATTTAGAGAGAGTTTTTGGTCATGATGTTCGAGTGATTGTAGACGGTGTTACCAAGCTTGGTAAGGTCGAATACAAGTCTATAGAAGAGCAGTTGGCTGAGAATCACCGCAAGATGCTGATGGCCATGTCAGAAGACATCCGTGTTATCTTGGTTAAGCTGTCTGATCGTTTGCATAACATGAGAACTCTCCATCACCTCCGTAAAGATAAGCAGGAACGAATTTCTAGAGAAACCATGGAAATATATGCTCCGCTTGCTCACCGACTAGGGATTTCAAGTGTTAAGTGGGAGCTTGAGGACTTATCATTCCGTTATCTCAATCCAACAGAGTTTTACAAGATTACCCATATGATGAAGGAGAAGCGTAGAGAGCGGGAAGAATTGGTCGATGAAGTTGTGACCAAGTTGGAGGAATATACTTCCGAACGGAATCTCACAGGAAAAATCTACGGTCGTCCAAAGCATATCTACTCTATCTATCGTAAGATGCAAGATAAGAAAAAGCGTTTTGAGGAAATCTATGACCTGATTGCGATTCGCTGTATCTTAGAGACTCATAGTGATGTCTATGCTATGTTGGGTTATGTTCATGAGCTTTGGAAACCAATGCCTGGGCGTTTTAAGGATTATATTGCTAACCGTAAGGCCAATGGTTACCAATCTATCCACACTACTGTTTATGGACCAAAAGGCCCTATTGAATTCCAAATTCGTACCAAGGAAATGCACGAAGTTGCTGAGTACGGGGTTGCGGCTCACTGGGCCTACAAAAAAGGAATCAAGGGTCAAGTTAACAACAAGGAATCTGCTATTGGGATGAACTGGATCAAGGAGATGATGGAACTCCAAGACCAGGCAGATGATGCCAAGGAATTTGTAGATACTGTCAAAGAAAACTATCTGGCAGAAGAGATTTATGTCTTCACTCCAGATGGGGCAGTTCGTTCGCTTCCAAAGGATTCCGGACCGATTGACTTTGCCTATGAAATTCATACCAAAATTGGTGAAAAAGCAACAGGTGCCAAGGTTAATGGGCGTATGGTTCCTTTAACTACAAAACTGAAAACAGGCGACCAGGTTGAAATTGTTACCAATCCAAATTCCTTTGGGCCAAGTCGTGACTGGCTTACCATGGTCAAGACCAGCAAGGCTCGGAATAAGATTCGTCAGTTCTTTAAAAATCAAGACAAAGAATTATCGATCAATAAAGGCCGTGAAATGCTCATCAGTCAGTTTCAAGAACATGGCTATGTGGCTAATAAATTCATGGATAAGCGACACATGGATGAGGTTCTCCAAAAAACCAGCTACAAGACAGAAGAATCTCTCTTTGCTGCGATTGGTTTTGGAGAAATTGGTGCTATCACCGTCTTTAATCGCTTAACTGAAAAAGAACGCCGTGAAGAAGAGCGTGCTAAAGCTAAGGCAGAAGCAGAAGAGCTGGTTAAGGGCGGCGAAGTCAAGGTAGAGAACAAGGATACGCTTAAGGTCAAGCATGAGGGTGGGGTCGTCATCCAAGGTGCTTCTGGTCTCTTGATCCGGATTGCCAAATGTTGTAATCCTGTTCCAGGTGATGATATCGTTGGTTATATTACCAAAGGTCGAGGAGTTGCCATCCACCGTGTTGACTGTATGAACCTTCGTTCGCAGGAAAACTATGAGCAGCGTCTTTTAGATGTTGAGTGGGAAGATCAATTCTCAAGTAAAGAATATATCGCCCACATTGATATCTACGGTCTCAATCGTACAGGTCTTTTGAATGATGTGTTACAAGTCTTGTCAAATACGACCAAAAACATCTCTACTGTAAATGCCCAGCCTACCAAGGATATGAAATTTGCAAATATTCACGTTTCTTTTGGGATTTCAAATCTTTCAACTCTGACAACAGTAGTTGATAAGATTAAGAGTGTACCAGAAGTCTACTCAGTCAAACGGACCAATGGTTAAGTATGCTCGATACAGTCAGAAAGGATTTCTATGAAAATCATCGTTCAGCGAGTCAAGCAAGCTCAGGTCTCCATTGAGGGGCAAGTTTATAGTCAAATCAAGCAAGGTTTATTACTCCTAGTGGGAGTTGGCCCTGAAGACCAAGCAGAAGATCTAGACTATGCGGTGAGAAAGCTCGTCAATATGCGTATATTTTCGGATGCAGAAGGAAAGATGAACCTGTCAGTCAAGGATATTGAGGGGGAAATCCTCTCTATCTCTCAATTCACTCTTTTTGCAGATACAAAGAAGGGCAATCGACCAGCATTTACAGGTGCTGCCAAACCTGATATGGCTGAGGCTTTTTACCAAGACTTAAATCGAGAACTAGCCAAGGAAGTTCCTGTTGAGACAGGTGTCTTCGGAGCTGATATGCAGGTGGAACTGATCAATGATGGTCCAGTAACCATCATCCTAGATACCAAGAATAGATAAGAAAAACCAAGCATACAAGCTTGGTTTTTCTTATCTATAAAATCCCTAAAAGACAAAGCTTCTAGGGATAAGGGGGTCAGTTCATTTTTTCAACATAGAGGTGCTTAGCGATTTCGAGGCTGACTTGAAGTTCTTCATGGTTATGAATCAGAGTAAAAGTATTACTGAAGCCTTCAAACTGTTTGACTTGAAGTTGGTCTCCAATATGGATGCCATGTTTTTCCAAGTATTGAAGAAGTTCAAAGCTATCATGGACTCTTGTGAGAAGGTAGCTTCCTGCTTCTTTGATATCAGAAAGTGGCAGGTTATTGATCTCAACCAGAAGTTCACCTTTGGCAGGAATAGTACCACCATGAGGACAGGTCTTTGGAAAACCTAACATACTTTCCAATCTTTCCACAAAAAGGTCTGATACAGTATGTTCTAGAACTTCAGCTTCTTCGTGGATTTGATTGCTAGTATAGTCTAAGTGGTGAACTAAGAATACCTCAATGAGGCGGTGTTTGCGATAGAGCTCAGAAACTAGTCTCAAACCAATGTCTGTCAGCAAATAGCCATTTTCTTTATTCTTTAGAATGAGATTTTCAGATTGCATGCGCTTAATCATTTCAGTTACCGCTGGAGGAGATACCTGCATCCGAGCAGCAATTTCTTTGTTGGTGATTTTAGGAACTTCCATGCCAATCTCATAAATACATTTTAAGTAATCTTCTTTGTTTGGGGTCATTGCTTTTTCCTTGTTTATTATCTGTAACTAGTATATCAAAAAAAGCTAGATTTCTCTAGCTTTCTGCTATATAAAGAGATAGCTTTCTCTAGTTGAGAGCTTTAGCAGCAGAAATTGCTGCTTCAAAGTCGGGTTCAGAATTAATATTATCTACGTACTCGACATAGCGTACGATATTGTCACTATCAAGAACGAATACTGCTCGAGCGAGTATGTGCCACTCATTCATCAAAAGACCATAGTCACGCCCAAAGGAGTGGTCGAAATAGTCTGATAGCATGATGGCATTTTCAATTCCTTCTGCACCGCACCAGCGTTTTTGAGCAAATGGAAGGTCCATAGATACCGTTAGGACAACAGTATTGTCTAAGCTAGCCAGTTCTTCATTAAATCGACGAGTTTGAAGGGAACAAATTCCAGTATCGATAGAAGGAACCACACTTAAAATCTTTTTCTTTCCATCAAAGTCTGATAGTGATTTTTTTGAAAGGTCAGTCGTTGTGAGAGAGAAATCAAGTGCTTTGTCTCCTACTTGTAGTTGTTTTCCTGTAAAAGTAACAGGGTTTCCAAGGAATGTAGTCATAAGCTACTCCAATCTTTTTTCTTTCATTTTACCTGGAAATGTTCAATTTTTCCAATGATTTGACCGTAAAAAAACGCCAATTCAAAGTGACTGACGTTTTTAAAATGATTATTTAGACAAACCTTCAGCAATCTTGTCAAGGTTGTATTTCATCATGTTGTAGTAGCTGTCACCTTCTTTACCTTCTTCAGCGATTGAGTCCGTAAAGATTTGTGCGTAAATTGGAATATTTGTGTCTTGTGAAACAGTCTTCATTGGACGGTCATCGACACTTGATTCAACAAAGAGTGATGGAACTTTTGTTTGGCGAAGTTTTTCAACCAAGGTCTTGATTTGTTCAGGTGTTCCTTCCTCTTCCGTGTTGATTTCCCAAATGTAGGCACTTGGAACTCCGTAAGCTTTAGAGAAGTATTTGAATGCTCCTTCGCTGGTTACAATGAGTTTCTTTTCAGCAGGGATGTTATTAAATTTATCCTTACTTTCTTTATCAAGTTTGTCTAGCTTATCAGTGTATTCTTTAAGATTCTTTTCGTAGAATTCCTTGTTGCTAGGGTCTTTAGCGCTTAATTGTTTGGCGATATTTTTAGCAAAGATAATTCCATTTTCAAGGTTGAGCCAAGCGTGTGGGTCTTCTTTTCCTTTTTCATTTTTTCCTTCAAGGTAGATGACTTCAACGCCTTCGCTGACTGCAAAGTAGTCTTTGTTTTCAGTCTTCTTGGCATTTTCTACCAATTTGGTAAACCAAGCATTGCCACCTGTTTCAAGGTTGATACCGTTATAGAAAATGAGGTCAGCCTCAGAAGTTTTCTTAACATCTTCAGGAAGTGGTTCGTATTCGTGTGGGTCTTGACCAATCGGAACGATACTGTGAAGATCAATCTTGTCACCAGCGATATTTTTAGTAATATCAGCAATGATAGAGTTAGTTGCTACAACCTTTAGTTTTTGGTTTGTAGATGCTGTGTCTTTTTTTCCGCTAGCACAGGCAGCTAATCCAATGGTAGCAAGAAAAAGAACAAACAATGTACCTAATTTTTTCATTAGATTCCTCCAGAAGGGTTTCCCCTTATTTATTGATTTTTTTATTTTTTAGTTTCAAATATCGTTGTTTTGGTGCGATAAAGAAACTGATAAGAAAGAAACTTGCAGATGTCAGCACGATACTTGAACCTGCAGCCAGGTTAAAGCTATAACCGATAAAAAGTCCCAAGACAGAAGCTAGAGCTCCCAAGCCTGATGAAAGAAAAATCATGGTCTTTAGACTATTGGCGTAAAGATAAGCTGTCGCAGCTGGAGTAATCAGCATGGCTACGATAAGGATGGTTCCGACACTTTGCATAGCAGTCACTGACACCAAAGTCAAGAGTATCATGAGTAGATAGTGGTAGAAATTAACTGGCATGCCCATAGCTTTGGCTAGGAGTTCATCAAAGGATGTAATCAAGAGTTGCTTGAAGAAAATCCCGATAATCAAGAGAATGAGCGCTCCCATACCGATAGTAATATACATGTCTATGTCTTGTACAGCCAAGATATTCCCAAAGAGAATATGGAAGAGGTCAGTCGAGCTTTTAGCCACACTAATCAATATAATGCCTAGAGCTAAGAAAGATGAAAAGGTAATCCCAATGGCAGTGTCACTCTTGATAATAGAGTTCCCCTTAATGTAGGTGATGATGACAGAAGCAAGCAATCCAAAGATGATAGCTCCAATAAAGAAGTCAATTCCTAAAATAAAAGAAAGAGCTACACCAGGTAAGACAGCGTGCGAGATAGCATCCCCCATAAGGGACATCCCACGGAGAATGATAAAGCATCCGACCGCTCCAGCAACAATCCCAATCACAACGGCTGTAATCAAGGCATTTTGGAGAAAGTGGAAATTCTGCAATCCATCTATAAATTCTGCAATCATAGGTCACCTCCATTGAAAAAGAGTCGGTCACCATAAGCTTGTTTGAGATTGGATTGGGTGAAGGTCTCCTTTGTTGGACCAAAGGCTATTAGTTCCTTATTAAGAAGGAGTGCCTGGTCAAAATAATGGGCAACCTTGCCGAGGTCATGGTGGACGATAAGGACCGTCTTGCCAGCTTTTTTCAAATCTCTCAGCGTATTCATGATAATTTCTTCACTGACCGAGTCAATCCCAACAAAGGGCTCGTCTAAGAGAATATAATCAGCATCTTGAACTAGACAACGGGCAATCAAGACACGCTGGAATTGGCCACCAGATAGTTGACTGATCTGGCGGTCTGCATAGTCAGAAAGACCCACGATTTCAAGTGCTTCATCTACCTTTTTCCAGTGGTTTGCTTTTAAAGTGTGAAAGAGTGGAATGGATGGATAGAGTCCCAGAGAGACACACTCTTTTACCTTGATAGGAAAGTTGTAGTCGATATGAACTTTTTGCTCGACATAGGCAACTTTCTTAAGAGATTTTTTCATTTCTTTATCGTCAATTAAAGCATGTCCTTCGTGCGGGATAATGCCCAACATACTTTTTAATAAAGTTGATTTTCCAGCACCGTTTGGACCAAGAATTCCGGTAATCGTTGGTCCTTGGAGCACTAGTGAAATATCCTTTAGTGCCAATGTTTCTTTGTAGGAGACACTGAGGTTTTCGATACGTATCATACAGTTGTATTCCTCCTGCCTTTTAATATACCTTAAAAAAAAAATTAAGTCAAGTTAATTTTATTAAAAATTTAAAATATTAATGATGAAATCAATCAGGAAGAGACGGCATTTTTAATTGCATTCCCCAGGAATTTTTGCTAAGCTAAGAATAAGTGAAATTAGGAAAGCGAGAACAAGATGACACGTTATCAAGATGATTTTTATGATGCCATAAATGGTGAATGGGAAAAGACTGCAGTCATTCCAGCCGATAAATCACGAACAGGTGGTTTTATCGACCTTGACGAAGAAATCGAAGAGTTGATGCTAACGACGACGGACAAGTGGTTGGCAGGAGAAGATCTTCCAGAAGATCCTATCCTAGCAAACTTTGTCAAATACCACGCCATGGTGAGAGATTTCGATAAGCGAGAAGCAGATGGAATTGAGCCAGTACTTCCTTTATTGAAGGAATACCAGAATTTAGAAAGTTTTGCAGATTTCGCAAGTAAACTAGCAGCATTTGAATTAGCTGGTAAACCAAACTTCCTTCCATTTGGAGTATCACCAGACTTTATGGATGCTAGAACCAATGTTCTCTGGGCTAGTGCACCAGGAACAATCTTGCCAGATACAACCTACTATGCGGAAGACCATCCACAGCGTGAGGAATTGTTGAACCTTTGGAAAGAAAGTACTTCTAATCTTCTCAAAGCCTATAACTTCTCAGATGAAGAAATCGAAGATCTTTTAGAAAAACGATTGGAATTGGACCGTCGTATCGCAGCTGTAGTCCTCTCTAATGAAGAAAGTTCAGAATACGCCAAACTTTACCATCCATATTCTTATGAAGATTTCAAAAAGTTTGCGCCTGCCCTACCTTTAGATGACTTTTTCCAAGCTGTTCTTGGTCAAATTCCTGATAAGGTCATTGTAGATGAAGAACGTTTCTGGCAAGCAGCAGAGCAATTCTATAGTGAAGAAGCTTGGCCTTTGCTTAAGGCAACCTTGATCTTGAGTGTGGTTAATCTTTCAACTAGTTATCTAACAGATGAGATTCGTATCTTGTCGGGTGCCTACGGACGAGCTCTTTCAGGAGTCCCTGAGGCTCAAGAAAAACGCAAGGCTGCTTACCATTTAGCTCAAGGACCATTCAAACAAGCCCTCGGTCTTTGGTATGCTCACGAAAAATTCTCTCCAGAAGCCAAGGCAGACGTAGAGAAAAAAGTAGCGATCATGATTGATGTTTATAAGGAACGTTTGGCTAAAAATGACTGGCTGACTCCTGAAACTCGAGAAAAAGCCATCGTCAAACTCAATGTCATCAAGCCTTATATTGGTTATCCAGAAGAACTGCCAGCTCGCTATAAGGACAAGGTAGTAGATGAATCTGCTAGTCTCTTTGAGAATGCCCTAGCATTTGCGCGTGTGGAAATTAAGCACAGTTGGAGCAAGTGGAATCAGCCGGTTGACTACAAGGAGTGGGGAATGCCTGCTCATATGGTGAATGCCTACTACAATCCACAAAAGAACTTGATTGTCTTCCCAGCTGCTATTTTACAAGCACCATTCTATGACTTGCATCAGTCATCTTCTGCCAACTATGGTGGTATCGGAGCGGTTATCGCCCATGAAATTTCTCATGCCTTTGATACAAATGGGGCTTCCTTTGATGAAAATGGTAGTCTCAAGGACTGGTGGACAGAGAACGACTATGCTGCCTTTAAAGAAAAAACACAGAAGGTTATCGACCAGTTTGATGGTCAAGAATCTTACGGTGCAAAAATCAATGGGAAATTAACTGTATCCGAAAACGTTGCCGACCTAGGAGGAATTGCTGCTGCCCTTGAAGCTGCCAAGAGAGAACCAGACTTCTCAGCTGAAGAGTTCTTCCATAACTTTGCTCGTATCTGGCGAATGAAAGGTCGTCCAGAGTTGATGAAACTCATGGCTAGCGTCGACGTACACGCACCAGCTAAACTTCGTGTCAATGTCCAAGTGCCTAACTTTGATGACTTCTTTACAACTTATGATGTCAAAGAAGGCGACGGTATGTGGCGCTCACCAGAAGACCGTGTGATTATTTGGTAATCAAAAAACCAAGGATGATTGTCCTTGGTTTTTATATTTTAGAAAAAGGGATTAAATACTTTTTCGTGGGCGATAGTCGTAGCAGGTCCATGACCTGGGTAAACATCATAGTTTGGCAGGGTGAAGAGCTGATTGCGAATGCTGTCAAGCATTTGTTCCAAACTACCTGTTGGGAGGTCATCACGGCCAATTGTTTCACGGAAGAGCGTATCTCCGGTTAAGACCAAGTTTCCATCTGGGAAAACAAGTGAAACTCCACCGATAGAGTGGCCTGGAGTTGGTAAGACTGTGAAGCGGAATTCTTCAATCTGGTATTCTTCATGAAAAACATAGGTGTGTTCAGCTGGTCTACACACGACATCCGCCATATCATCGTGACGAGGAAGCCCAGAAAGATTATCAACAGGAGTATAGAGCCAAGAAGCTTCACTTTCTGCTACATAGACTGGAGGATTTCCAAAAGTATCTCTAACCAAATCTAGACTTAAGATATGATCATAGTGGGTATGGGTCAGGAGAATAGCGCAGATAGGTTTGTTAATGGTCTCAATAACGCTACGAATCTCAGCCCAATGGCTACCTGGATCAACCACGATTATGTGGTTCTCACCTTCAATGTAGTAGGTGTTTTCATAAGCAACAGGATTCACTGTTCTGTGAATTTTCATAAGTTCTCCAATCTCATAGAATATACTTCTACTAGTATAACACAGAAGAGAAAAATTAGGAACAAATAGGAACAATCAAGAAAGTCCCTCCAGAATCGAAGGATTTTCTAGAATGTGTTAAAGTAAAAATACCTTATGACTACATGTTACTACTATAATTGAAAACTCAAATTATATAATTATCCAATAAAAATATTTTTTTATTCAAAAACTCAAATTATGTTTATAATCTTATAAAAGCAATTTAGTATGAGTATTTATATTAAGTGTTAACTTTCAAAGTTTTAGAAAATTTAATGAAGTTTGTAAATATTTTTATATAAAAACGTTTATAACGAACAAAAAAGATATTATTTTGTTTATATGTACAGAAAAACCATATCAATTTAGTAAAATTTTAAAAAAATATCAGTTAAATTTTTTGAATAATAATAATATACATGATAAAATATCTACATTAAGGCTATAGATAAAGCGAGCGTTTACATCAATTATCGTCTTTTTTTTATATGCTTTAGTATTAATATTTTTACAAGGGGAGGTTGTAAAACTCATGAAGAGGAAACAACATGATTTTAGGACGGAAAAGTACGTACGTTATGGTATCCGTAAATATAGTTTTGGTGCAGCATCTGTAGCAATTGCTACAGGAATTATGTTATTCACTGGCGGAGTAGTATCAGCAAACGAAGGTTCTGTGCTAAATACTAGTGTCACATCAGAGATAGCTCAATCAACTACGGAAAATTCGGGGCTAGAAACTGGAAATATTGAAGTTGAATCGACAACGACAATATCTGAAGAGAAGGTCAATGAATTACAAAAAGTTGAAAAATCTATTCTGAGTGCAAAAGTAACAGAACTTGAAGAAAAACTCAAATCTAGTATTCATGCTGATTCATTAGTGTTAAATACTGCACAAAGTGTATTAGCTTCTGCAAAGACTCTTCTTGTAAACGATTCAGCTAAACAAGAAGATATTAATGTTGAGGTTGAAAAAATTGAAGCTTTAATCCAAACAGTTATTGAATCAAATGAGATTGGAAAAGCGAAATTAGAAACAGAAAAAAATCAAGAATCGCAGGACAAATATAGTCCAGAAAATGAATCAAAAACTATTTTGGATCAAGTAATTTCTGAGGCTGAGGTAACAAATGTCCTTGCAAACGAAGCTGTCCGTAAAAATAATTTTGACGGTGATATTAAGAAAGCAATTGAAGAAGTAATTTCTAAGAATAACTTTGTGATATCACAAGCAAAACATGTTTTAGAGATTGAGAATGTTACATCTAAACAGATTAATAATGAACTTGACTCTTTGAATGTTTCAATGCTTGCCATCTATGATGAATTAAGAAAAGCTGGCATTGGTCGTGATGGGAAATACGGTGCAGTTTTATCAGCTCAAGATTTCTATAACGATGAAACTACCAATACAACTCATGCTTCTAAAATCAGTGCTACTGAACACACAGGTTCAGATACTTATACAATTCCTGTTCAAGAAATAAATCTAATTAAAGGAACTGATTCAAGGGGACTTGAAGTAGTTGTCTATTCAAATCAGAGAGATGGACATGACAAAGATGCCGGTAATGGAATGCATACCGTAAATGGTGGTGCTGCTGGTCATAATAATAAGGGGCGTGTGGACTATCCTCTGACACCAGATGCAGCTAAGAAATTAGCTGAAGAGGCTCCTTTATGGAAAGGGAAGCTACGTGCCGATGGTTCAACTATTTCTTCTAATAATACGTCAGTTTATTCTGCAAATGGCGGATATGAATATCTAGCTACAGAGATATACGGATATGGGTATGAACAAGGTGTTGATCGTGTTTATATTAAAAATCTGAAAGAACGTTTTGGCGTTACAGAACAAGCAAAAGCAGCAGGATGGGATATTACAACTGTTACACCAACAAACCTTGTTCCTGGAGTAGTATACGATGCCACAACTGATACCATTCAAGGAAAAGTTGTCGCAGATATTGAAAATGGGGTTTATGATCTTCGTTTTGACATTACTGCTACAAATAAAGATGGTCGTTCTGTAACCTTCCAGATCATGAACCTTCGTTCTGGTTGGGTTGGATGGCAAGATAATACACCTCCAAAAATTAAGTCAGACTCTGAGCGTTATGAACGTACTGTTGGAGATGATGCTAATGTAAATATCCAATTTTATGATGCATCAGGTTCAAGTGCGACACCTGCAGATAGTAGAGGAACCTATAATTACACAACTGTAGAGGGTAAAGTAGTAAGAGTACCACAAAAATTCTCTAAAGCAGTAACAGGGGTATCTGGCTATAATACAGTAGGAGAACAATTAGATGATTCTAAAACCCTAATTCCAGGTACTAGCTATAGTGTAGCTAACAGTACTTCTGACGAGCAGGCTGCGGACCAAACAAATATGGGGCGTGGAATCATTTCAGGTAAATTAACTGAAGCGGGTATCTATACAGTTTCAGTATTTGCCAAAGATTATGATAAGTTAGCTAAAAATAGTGTCTGGAATCAATCTGGACAAGAGGCTCACGCTACTTTAACAGTGGTTGTCAAACCAAAAGTTGAAGTTCAAAATATTGAAACGTACTCGAAATCTGTACCAGTTAAAATTTCTAAGGGTGCAACAAGTGCGAAGATGGTGATGCCTGATGGCACTATAACAAACCTTAAAGCAGTTAACGGGAAATGGGTAGTAGCAAGTGGTACTACTAATACCGCTGTAACTGAAAACCAAGAATTAGGTGATGTGGACTCAGATAAGGTATTTAATGTCCCAGTTACATCAGAAGCAACTACAACTGTAGGAGTGGATAATATTACTGTAGAAGCTTCAACAGAGAAAGTGGTTGGAACATTCCTACGTGAGAAAGTTGAATTGCTTGGAACAGATGGGAATATGCACACTGCCACTCTAAATCAAACAACAGGTCATTGGGAACTCCCAGCGGAATATGCTGAAGAAAGAACAGTTAATAGTGTAGGTGCAACCATCTGGACTAAGCGTCAAGTATATACAGAAGCTCAAAAAGATGGTGGAATGAAATTCTACATCTATGAATATACTCGTCAACTTGAAAATGACAAGGTAATTAGTGTAGAAACACCAAAACGTCCTGTAACTACTTATGCTTCGCAGAATAAGAATTTCCCTGGTGATGGCATGTCTGTAGTCATTTCCTACGATAAGAATAGTAATACCTGGTCATCATCTGATGGTTCACCTGTTACGGCTTCTAAACTAGGAGATGATTCTTGGAAAGTGATGACTGCTTCAGGATTTGGTGGTATTATTAAAGGAACGATAGCATCAAATTCAGATGTTGCAACGATTGTTAACACGAAACCGATAGCTTCTTCAAAAGATTATACTTCGACAAAGGGAACAGCTGTAGATCTTCGAAATGAGCCAAAAGCAGCAGTTGCAATTTCAGATACTGAGGATGCTAAATATAATAAGACAACCTATATTACCCGTATCACAGTAACATCGCCTTCAGGAGTTCAAAAAGTATTTGACACTAAACAAGATGCAAATAACTATAACATTGCTAGTGGATATAGCTTAAATGAAGTAGGAGTATATACTGTTAAGATCGATGTTATTGATAGTAATGGAAATTACACAACTGAAGCAACAATTGGTGGAACTGAGTCGGGAGTTGATCATGGAGTTGATTCATCAACTGCTACAACAACCTATCATATTACAGTAACTGATACGATTGAAGGACATAATGTGTCTTCGACTGATATCCAAGGTGCTACTCAAAAAGAAACTCCAACCTTTACATCTGTTGGAGATGGATCACCAGTAAAACCAAGTGCTTCTTCGCCTGCTAAGCTAGTAGATCCAAAAACAGGTGAATTTGTTGATACTCTAACAATTGATGGTCAGGGTACGTACTCAATTGATAATGAAACAGGCAAAGTAACCTTTGTTCCATTGAAAACATTTACCGGTACAGCTACACCTGTCACAGTTTCACTTACTGCAAAATTAGGAAAAGATGCTAATGATACTGATATTACAGCAACTGCTACAGCAACGTATACTCCAACTGTAATACCTGTTAAACCAACATCTATAGATGCAGAATCCGAAGGTCCAAAAGGACAACCACAAAATGGTACACCAACTTTTACAGGTGGTAAAGTTACAGTAAATGGTGTGGAGAAAACTGTAGAAATTGATGATAAAGTAAAACCAACATTTGATGATGGTTCAACTAAAAAAGTTGTTCCAGGTGAAGGAACTTATACCATTGATGAAAATGGTGTGGTAACTTTCACACCAGAAAAAGACTTTGTTGGGAAAGCTTCAGGAGTTACGGTCAAACGAGTTGATAAAAACGGAGCAGAAATAACTGCAAAATACACTCCGACTGTACGTCCAATTACTTCATTTGTAGACACTAAGGGGAATACATTAATTCCAACAGAAGACGGTGAACAACCTAAGAAAGATATTCCAGGCTACCGCTTCGTAGAGACTAAGAAACTTCCAAACGGTGACACAGAACATGTCTACGAAAAAGTGAAGACAAGTCATAAGGATAAGGAAGGGAATGAAATTCCAGGTCATCCAACAGAAGACGGTGAACAACCTAAGAAGGATATTCCAGGCTACCGCTTCGTAGAGACTAAGAAACTTCCAAACGGTGACACAGAACATGTCTACGAAAAAGTGAAGACAAGTCATAAGGATAAGGAAGGGAATGAAATTCCAGGTCATCCAAGCGAAGACGGTGAACAACCTAAGAAGGATATTCCAGGTTACCGCTTCGTAGAGACTAAGAAACTTCCAAACGGTGACACCGAGCACGTTTATGAGAAGGTTAAGACGAGTCATAAGGATAAGGAAGGGAATGAAATTCCAGGTCATCCAAGCGAAGACGGTGAACAACCTAAGAAAGATATTCCAGGATACCGCTTCGTAGAGACTAAGAAACTTCCAAACGGTGACACCGAGCACGTTTATGAGAAGGTTAAGACAAGTCATAAGGATAAGGAAGGGAACGAAATTCCAGGTCATCCAACAGAAGACGGTGAACAACCTAAGAAAGATATTCCAGGATACCGCTTCGTAGAGACTAAGAAACTTCCAAACGGTGACACCGAGCACGTTTATGAGAAGGTTAAGACAAGTCATAAGGATAAGGAAGGGAATGAAATTCCAGGTCATCCAACAGAAGACGGTGAACAACCTAAGAAGGATATTCCAGGCTACCGCTTCGTAGAGACTAAGAAACTTCCAAACGGTGACACCGAGCACGTTTATGAGAAGGTTAAGACAAGTCATAAGGATAAGGAAGGGAACGAAATTCCAGGTCATCCAACAGAAGACGGTGAACAACCTAAGAAGGATATTCCAGGCTACCGCTTCGTAGAGACTAAGAAACTTCCAAACGGTGACACAGAACATGTCTACGAAAAAGTGAAGACGAGTCATAAGGATAAGGAAGGGAATGAAATTCCAGGTTATCCAACAGAAGACGGTGAACAACCTAAGAAAGATATTCCAGGCTACCGCTTCGTAGAGACTAAGAAACTTCCAAACGGTGACACAGAACATGTCTACGAAAAAGTGAAGACGAGTCATAAGGATAAGGAAGGGAATGAAATTCCAGGTCATCCAACAGAAGACGGTGAACAACCTAAGAAAGATATTCCAGGCTACCGCTTCGTAGAGACTAAGAAACTTCCAAACGGTGACACAGAACATGTCTACGAAAAAGTGAAGACAAGTCATAAGGATAAGGAAGGGAATGAAATTCCAGGTCATCCAACAGAAGACGGTGAACAACCTAAGAAGGATATTCCAGGCTACCGCTTCGTAGAGACTAAGAAACTTCCAAACGGTGACACCGAGCACGTTTATGAGAAGGTTAAGACAAGTCATAAGGATAAGGAAGGGAATGAAATTCCAGGTCATCCAACAGAAGACGGTGAACAACCTAAGAAAGATATTCCAGGCTACCGCTTCGTAGAGACTAAGAAACTTCCAAACGGTGACACCGAGCACGTTTATGAGAAGGTTAAGACAAGTCATAAGGATAAGGAAGGGAATGAAATTCCAGGTTATCCAACAGAAGACGGTGAACAACCTAAGAAAGATATTCCAGGCTACCGCTTCGTAGAGACTAAGAAACTTCCAAACGGTGACACCGAGCACGTTTATGAAAAAGTGAAGACGCCACCAACACCAGATCCAGTGCCAACGCCAGATCCAGTACCGACACCAGATCCAGTACCAACACCAGATCCAGTGCCAACGCCAGATCCAGTACCGACACCAGATCCAGTGCCAACGCCAGATCCAGTACCGACACCAGATCCAGTACCGACACCAGATCCAGTGCCAACGCCAGATCCAGTACCGACACCAGCTCAAGAAAAACCAGCGCCAGTAGCTGAAGAGGTAGTTTGGACAACTGACCAATTGCCAAATACTGGTACTGAAGACCATGCTAGCCTTGCTGCTCTTGGCTTGTTAGGTGTCTTGAGTGGATTCGGTCTTATGGCTCGGAAGAGAAAAGTAGATTGATATTAAATCATGAAGTTTCATTATTTCATCATTTACTATCTTTAAGCAAATATAAAAGGGAAGACCAGTACAGTCTTCCCTTTTAAATTTATAAAACAATTGATTAAAAATGATTTTTCCAGGCTTGGAAGCGAGCATCCAATAGGAGTTGCGTCAAGTTTCTTAAGACTTCAACTTGTTCAGGCTCCAGTGTTTTAGCTTGGGAAACTAGTTGATGAATGTGCTCGATAGCACTGATAGAAGATAAATCATTGATAGAGTTGATGCCGGACTCTAAAATAGTTCCAAAGAAGAGATTGAAATAGAGTTCGAGTTCTTCATCGGGCACACTGTCCACCCATTCTTTAAGAGTGTCTTTGATCTGGAGACTTTCGGTACTGATGGCCTCTAGTTGGACAAAGTGAGTTCCTTCAGTTTGCCAGCTGAAAGTATTGTGTTGGGCGATACCGCCTAGGGCTAGACTTCGAACGACAATAGGAGTATCAGGTACTTCAAGCATCATTCCAATAACAGATCCCTGGGGTACATAACGGTGAATTTTAGGGATAATGTCTTGGTAGCCAGTGGTTTCAGTCAGATGAGCCTGCAAACCAGGAGCATCATAGGTATAGATAGCCGAGATTTTTTCTTGCAACTCAGGCTGGATTTGACTAGCAGCAAAGACGGCTAGATTCCCACCTTTAGAATGCCCAGCAATGAGTACTTTTTGTTTTGGATGTTGTTTAAAGAAATCTTCCAAGTATTCAAGAGCATCCTTTTGGGCAGGTATTTCTTTCATATAGGTCATATGGAAATCTTCCTTCCAGCCAATAATACTGTCGTCTGTGCCACGAAAGACAATCAGATAAGTATCTAGGTTCAGACGATAGGTCATAGCAGCGAACTGCTTTTGAAGTTCTGTGTCGACCTCGTTGACAAAATTAGAAAGTTTGCTATTTTTAAAACGTTTGTGGGAAGCTAGTTGGTCTAAGAGCTGTAAACGTTCTTTATTGGTCAACATGGTGTTTTCTCGAGGAACACGTGTTGCGACATCTAGTAAGCGATTATCTGACTCGTCTAGTAAGTTATCAAAAGAAAGATAGGTCAGCTCAGTTAGAGCTAGTATATCCAGTTCATTTAAGGGAAGATCATAAAAAGAATCGTATTGAACACCAGTTAGATAGTCAAAAATATTGGCCATGAGAATTCCTTTCTTAACTTTTATCATATCAGATTTGCATCAATTTCGCTAGTAGTCAGAAGAATTTTGCTATAATATAAAAAAAGGAGGAGCAGATGCACAAGATTTTACTAGTAGAAGATGATCCAGTCATCCGTCAGCAAGTTGGGAAAATGCTTTCTGAATGGGGTTTTGAAGTAGTCATGGTAGAAGACTTTATGGAAGTTCTGACGTTATTTGTTCAGTCTGAGCCTCATCTGGTCCTGATGGATATTGGATTGCCTCTCTTTAATGGTTATCATTGGTGTCAGGAAATTCGCAAGATTTCCAAAGTTCCTATTATGTTTCTGTCTTCAAGAGACCAGGCTATGGACATCGTGATGGCTATTAATATGGGAGCTGACGATTTTGTGACCAAGCCTTTTGACCAGCAGGTCCTTTTAGCTAAGGTACAAGGATTATTGCGCCGCTCTTATGAATTTGGACGAGATGAAAGTCTCTTAGAGTATGCTGGAGTTATTCTCAATACCAAGTCTATGGATGTGCATGTCAATGGCAAAGCTATCAGCCTAACCAAGAATGAATTTCAGATTTTACGAGTTTTATTTGAGCATGCTGGAAATATCGTAGCGCGTGATGATTTGATGCGGGAACTCTGGAACAGTGACTTTTTTATTGACGACAATACCTTGTCTGTTAATGTCGCTCGCTTGCGCAAGAAACTGGAGGAAGAAGGTTTGATTGGTTTTATCGAAACCAAGAAAGGGATAGGGTACGGATTGAAACATGCTTGATATTAAAAGTTTTTTTCTAGCTTATATCCGTTCGCGTAGCCGTTTTTTTGCTTTTATTCTATCGCTTACAGGTTTGCTTTTTCTTTTTGAAATCTTGTTTGATAAGCAAGGGCCCTACTTTAACTATTTCTTCTTTCTATCTACATTTTTGACATTTTTGTTTTTGGTATTTGATTTCTTGATAGAATTGCAACGTTATCGTAAGGAATTGCTCTATGGGGAAAGAAAAGCTAAGTCACCAATGGAAGTCCTTCTAACTGAAAAATTAGAGAAAAGTGAATCTGAACTCTATCAAAAGAAATCAGATGCTGAAAACCGCTATAATGATTTGGTGGACTACTATACACTCTGGGTTCATCAGATAAAAACACCAATTGCAGCCAGTAAACTCCTAGTGAGCGAGGTGGCGGATCGCCAACTGAAGCAACAGATGGAGCAGGAAATTTTTAAGATTGATTCCTATACCAACTTCGTTCTCCAATATCTACGCTTAGAAAGCTTCCATGATGATTTGGTGTTGAAGAAAGAAAATATAGAAGATCTGGTCAAGGAAGTCATTCGCAAATATGCTATTTTCTTTATCCAGAAAGATCTAAGTATTAATTTGCATGACTTGGACAGAAGGATTGTGACGGATAAAAAATGGCTGTTGGTAGTCATTGAACAAATCCTATCAAATAGCCTCAAGTACACAAATGAAGGTGGGGTTGAAATCTACACGGAAGGTTCAGACCTTTGCATCAAAGATACTGGGATTGGTATCAAAAACAGTGATCGGTTGCGAGTCTTTGAACGTGGATTTTCAGGATATAATGGTCGAATGACCCAGCAGTCATCTGGACTTGGGCTCTATCTAACCCAGAAAATCAGCCAAGAATTAGGACATCAAATTCAAATAGAATCCGAGCTTGGGCAAGGAACAACGGTGAGGATTAAGTTCTCTGAAGTGAATTTACTGATTGAATGAAAAGAATTGTGAAGAGCTTGGAAGAAACCTTTCAAGCTCTTCTTTAGACCTTGATATAGTGAGAAAAAAGGCTTCAATTAGATAAAAAATGTAATCTTACAAAAATGTAAGATTAAAGGCCTCTTTTGTAAGGTTATGTTATGGCAAGCCATCTTTTTTTGGAGTAAACTTAGAGCATAAAGAAAAAGGAGAGGAACCATGAAAACAATTTTACAAAAGAAACAAACAAGTAAGCCAAGTCCAAAGGATATCGAGCGAGTTCAGCTCGGCATCGAAATGATGCAAGCTCAGTTTCAATTAATGGGATATTAAAAAGGAGAAGTTAAAATGACACTATTAGATGTAAAACACGTTCAAAAGATTTATAAAACTCGCTTTCAAGGCAACCAAGTAGAAGCCCTGAAAGATATTCACTTTACCGTTGAAAAAGGCGACTACGTCGCTATCATGGGTGAGTCTGGATCTGGAAAATCTACTCTACTCAATATTCTTGCTATGCTTGACAAGCCAACGCGTGGGCAGGTCTTCCTAAACGGAACTGACACAGCCACCATTAAAAATTCTGAAGCATCAAGCTTCCGTCGTGAAAAGTTAGGCTTTGTCTTCCAAGACTTCAATTTGTTAGATACGCTTTCTGTTAAAGACAATATCTTACTCCCTTTGGTATTGTCTAGAAAGCCTATTACAGAAATGATGAAAAAATTGGTCGTGACGGCCGAAAATCTTGGCATCAATCAATTGCAGGAGAAGTACCCTTATGAAATCTCTGGAGGGCAAAAACAAAGGGTAGCAGTTGCACGGGCTATCATCACAGAACCAGAAATTCTCCTTGCGGATGAGCCAACAGGAGCCCTAGATTCTAAGTCATCTGCAGCCCTGCTTGATGTTTTTGATGAAATTAATGAACGCGGACAAACCATTCTCATGGTAACCCACTCGACAGCTGCGGCCAGCCGTGCTAAACGTGTACTTTTCATCAAGGATGGCATTCTCTACAATCAAATCTATCGTGGTGAAAAGACGGATCGTCAGATGTTCCAAGAAATCTCTGACACCTTGACTGTTATGGCGAGTGAGGTGAACTAGTATGTTTCGATTAACCAATAAGTTGGCCATATCCAACTTAATCAAAAACCGCAAACTCTATTACCCTTTTGCACTGTCTGTCATTTTGGCAGTCACTATCAGCTATCTCTTTTACTCCCTAGCCTTTAATCCTAAAATTGTGGATTTACGTGGTGCATCTGCTATACAATTTACCCTACAACTAGGACTTATTGTAGTGACATTTGCATCTGCCATTATTGTGCTTTATGCCAACAGTTTTGTCATGAAAAATCGCTCAAAAGAACTGGGTGTCTATGGCATGTTGGGATTAGAAAAGCGCTACTTGATTGGTATGACCTTTAAGGAGCTCTTGATATTTGGGCTAGTAACAGTTACTGCTGGGATTGGGATTGGCGCCCTCTTTGATAATCTGATTTTCGCTTTACTGCTCAAACTTGCAAAGATGAAGGTAGAGTTAGTTGCAACTTTCCAATGGTCCGTAGTGCTTTCAATCCTTCTGGTATTTGGAGTCATCTTTTTAGTCATCGTTTTCCTGAACGCTGTACGCATTATTCGTATGGATGCTCTCCAGCTTTCTCGTGAGAAAGCGAAGGGTGAGAAGAAGGGGCGTTTCCTAGTTCTTCAGACACTCGTAGGGCTAATTACTCTAGGTGGTGGCTACTACCTAGCACAAAGCGTAAAAGATCCAGTTTCAGCGGTCTTAACTTTCTTCATAGCAGTTATGTTGGTCATTTTTGCAACCTACCTTCTATTCAATGCAGGTATTACAGTTTTCTTGCAGTTGCTCAAGAAAAACAAGAGATATTACTACCAACCCAACAACCTCATCTCTGTTTCTAACCTTATCTTCCGTATGAAGAAAAATGCTGTCGGATTAGCAACCATTGCCATCCTTTCAACCATGGTTTTGGTTACTATGTCAGCAGCTACTAGTATCTACAACGGATCTGAGAATATTAAAAAACTTATGTATCCTCACGATTTTGATGTTAAGGGGCAAAATGTAGAAGTTGAGGATTTAGATAAACTTTTAACTCAATATGCCAGTGAAAAGAACCTAACGATTAGCAATAAGGACGTTCTCAGCTATGCCAGTTTCGGTCTTTCTAGTCAAGATGGGACAAAATTAACTACCTTTGAAAAAGGGCAAAACAACGTCATGCCCAAGACAGTTTTCCTAGTTTTTGACCAAAAAGACTATGAAAAAATGACTGGACAAAAGCTAAATCTTACTGGTAATGAAGTAGGTCTTTGGGCTAAAAATGACCAACTAAAAGGTCAGAAAGCATTTAGTCTTAACAATCAAGAGTATCGTATCAAGGAAGAAATCCAGCAAGATTTTATCATCAATCATGTTTCAAACCAGTATGTTCTCTTACTTTCGGATTATAACTACCTTGTTGTACCAGATCTTCAAAGCTTTTTAGATAAATACCAAGATTCCGCTATCTATACTCAGTTATATGGTGGTATGGATGTGACCGCAAGTCAAGAGGAGCAATTAAAATTATCTGATGATTTTGATGAGTATGTGAATAATTTTAGTCATAATCTCCAGAGTGAAGACGGTATGGTTTATAATGGAACTACTAGAAGTGATGCAATTACCCAAATGAACGCTCTCTTTGGTGGAATTCTCTTTATCGGTATTTTCCTCTCTATCATCTTTATGGTAGGTACAGTACTCGTTATCTACTACAAACAAATCTCAGAAGGCTATGAAGACCGTGAACGCTTTGTGATTTTACAAAAAGTTGGTTTGGACCAAAAACAAATCAAGAAAACCATTAACAAGCAAGTCTTGACTGTCTTCTTCCTACCGGTAATCTTCGCATTCCTTCACTTGGCATTTGCTTATCATATGCTGAGCCTGATTCTCAAGGTTATCGGCGTTGTGGATACAGCAATGATGCTAAGCGTAACACTTTCTATCTGTGGTGTCTTTGCCCTGATCTATGTTTTAATCTTTATGATTACTTCAAGAAGCTATCGTAGAATTGTACAAATCTAGAGACAAATGTATCAAAAAAGCAACAACTATTTCAGTTGTTGCTTTTTCTCACTGAAAAATGTTTCTCAGACAGTGATCATTTTATTTTTCCGCACGGGATTTGTTGGCTAGATCAGCTAGGATTGCTACTACAAACTCATCGTGTTTAAACATTAAAACGGTATCTTCTTTTAGAGGAGATATCGTTTCTCTTCTTCGGATAAGGATACAAAAATTTCTTCCTTTCTCTATCTTTTAAATTAATTGATTTCTTCAGAGAAAGACTGTAAAATTTTTGATATAATATGTAGAATGGACTGATGGATATTTAAAAGATAATGTTCAAAAGAATCACAGCTAAGAATTAAAAACATGTCAGTTTGGACAGAAGTCTCTCTACCATCATCCATGCAGAAACAAGATTATATGAAATAAAAGGAGTAACCAATGACCGGAAACTATTCAACACGGGAATACCGTGAGAAATTATATGATGACCTTCATGTTCGATTAAGAGATACACTGATTTTGATGTGTTCGATTTTTATTGCCTCTATAGGTCTAAATATGAATTCAACAGCTGTCGTTATTGGAGCCATGCTGATTTCCCCTCTTATGACACCGATTGTTGGACTGGGGTTTGGTTTAGCTATTTTTGATACGCGTTTAATCAAGCAATCTCTACAGGTTTTATTTACTCAAGTATTGGTCAGTTTGCTTGTATCGACTCTGTATTTCTGGATTTCTCCCTTATCTTATGCAAGTAGCGAGTTGATAGCACGAACCTCTCCAACCATTTGGGATGTTCTCATTGCTATTGCGGGTGGGATAGCAGGTGTCATTGGTTCAAGGAAAAAAGAAGCAAACAATATCGTACCAGGAGTAGCCATCGCAACAGCTCTGATGCCACCTATCTGCACTGCAGGATATGGTTTAGCTAATGGAAATGTTCGATTTTTATTTGGGGCCCTTTATCTTTTCTTGATCAACTGTGGCTTTATCATGCTAATCAACATTGTTGGAACAAGAATTATGATGAAAAAATCTGCCTTAAGTTCATTTAATGAGCTAAACATTAAAATTAGAATTGGGTTGATATCCTTGATTGTATTATTGGTCCTTCCAGCCAGCTATTCAGCAGTCACTCTGACGATGAATGAAAAACGAAAACAAGAGATCAAACAGTTCGTAGGAAAAGAGTTCGCCAATTATACGGTCATTAATCAAGTTTACGAGTCAAGTAATAATGAATTGGTCTTGACTGTTGTTGGAGATCCGATTTCAGAAGAAGAATTAGAAACAATTCGCCAAAAACAAGCCTCTTACGGTATTGAATCTGTTCAATTGAAAGTCAAGCAATTCCATAATTCGGAAAAATTAGATAGTGAGACGATCAAGGAATTTTATGAAACCATTGACAAGTATATTGATCAAAAACTATCTGAAAAAAATTTACAAAACGATCGCGCAAAAGAAAATGAAGCAGACAATGAAGCAGACAAGGATTGAGGATATTGACTTGTCTAATTTATGAGAGCAAATCTTGGGAAGAGATCTTATATTCAAAAGTTGGTGGATAGAAAGGGATGTTGATGAAGATTTCATTTGTGGTGGTTTGACCAATTACGATACTAGCTCAGGTTAAATAAAATATAAAAAAGCAACAACTGAAACAGTTGTTGCTTTTTAGCTAGCTAGCTAGGATTTTGTCCCAGCTTTTATTTCTTATTTTTCAACACGAGATTTGTTGGCGATATCAGAAAGAATCAATTCTACAAATGCATCTACCGGCATGGTTTCTGTTTCTTTTTGACCGTAGCGACGGACGTTTACAGCTTTCTCTTCCATTTCCTTGTCACCAACGATTAATTGGTAAGGAATCTTGCTAGTTTGTGAAGCACGAATCTTGAACTGCATTTTTTCATTGCGTTCATCCACATCAGCACGAACCCCACGGTCACGGAGTTTCTTAGCCACTTCCCAAGCATAGTCCACGTGTTTTTCATTAGATACTGGGATGAGGGTTACTTGGTGTGGTGCCAACCATGTTGGGAAAGCCCCCTTGTAGTTCTCAATCAAGATAGCTGTGAAGCGTTCCATAGTTGAAATAACCCCACGGTGGATCATCACTGGACGGTGCTCTTCACCATCAGCCCCAATGTACTTAAGGTCGAAGCGTTCTGGAAGCAAGAAGTCAAGCTGGATGGTAGAAAGAGTTTCTTCCTTACCAAGAGCAGTCTTAACCTGGATATCCAATTTTGGACCGTAGAAGGCAGCTTCACCTTCAGCTTCAAAGTAGTCAACACCCATCTCATCAAGTGCTGCACGAAGCATAGTTTGGGCATTTTCCCACATCTCATCATTGTCAAAGTACTTGTGAGTATCATGAGGGTCACGAAGAGAGAGGCGGAAGCGGTACTCATTCAAGTTGAAATCTTCATAAACATCGATAATCAACTGAAGGGCACGTTGGAATTCTTCTTGGATTTGTTCTGGAGTCACAAAGAGGTGACCGTCGTTAAGAGACATTTCACGTACACGTTGAAGACCTGTGAGGGCACCTGATTTCTCATAGCGGTGCATCATCCCGATTTCAGCGATACGGATTGGCAATTCACGGTAAGAGTGAACATGGTGTTTAAAAACTTGGATGTGGTGCGGGCAGTTCATTGGACGTAGGACGAATTCTTCACCGTCACCCATATCCATAGTTGGGAACATATCTTCTTGGTAATGATCCCAGTGACCAGAAGTCTTGTAAAGTTCTACAGAAGCAAGTGGTGGAGTATAGACGTGTTGGTAGCCAGAAGCCAACTCTTTGTCTACGATGTAGCGCTCCAACTCACGACGAATGGTCGCACCATTTGGCAACCAGAATGGAAGTCCTTGGCCGACTTCTTGAGAAATCATGAAGAGGTCAAGCTCTTTACCAAGTTTACGGTGGTCACGTTCTTTGGCTTCTTCACGCATTTGAAGGTAGTTTTTCAAGTCTTTCTTGTCGAACCAAGCTGTACCATAGATCCGTTGCATCATAGCGTTGTCGCTATTTCCGCGCCAGTAAGCACCAGCTACATGGAGAAGGTGGAAGATTTGGATGCGACCTGTTGAAGGGACGTGAGGTCCACGGCAAAGGTCCACGTATTCACCCTGACGGTAGATAGTCAAACCACCCTCGTCTTCTGAGTGTTCTTCAATCAATTCCAATTTATATGGGTCGTTTTTGAAGATTTCACGGGCTTCATCTTTTGTCACTTCTTCACGAATAGATGGGAAGTTTTCTTTAACGATTTTTTGCATTTCTTCTTCGATACGAGGAAGATCTTCGTTAGAGATTTGACCAGCTTGGTTATCAGTATCGTAGTAGAAACCATCTTCGATAGCTGGACCAACACCCAAGTGAATGTCTGGGAAGAGACGACGAGCTGCTTGGGCAAACAAGTGGGCTGCTGAGTGACGCAAGATATCCAATGCATCTTCGTGATCAGGTGTCACGATTTCGATGCTTCCATCTTCAGTAATCGCACGAGTAGTGTCGATGAGTTTGCCGTTGAATTTACCAGCAAGAGCTTTCTTAGCTAGAGAATTGCTGATTGATTGGGCAATTTCAAAAGTTGTAACGCCAGATTCGAATTCACGAATAGCGCCATCTGGGAAAGTAATCTTAATCATGATTTTCTCCTTATATTGGTTATCCATTATTTCTAAAGTAGAAGTGTTTCCCTATGTTGCAGTTTTAAATAAAGAAAAACAAAAAAGCGACATCCTAAAAAGGACGTCGCAACGTGGTTCCACCTTCATTTATGTTCCTCAAAAAAGAGGGACACCTCTGATTGGCTCTAACGTGGCCACCGTTTTATGTTTGCATAAAAGTTAGTAGAGTAGTATCAGTATAGTCTTCATATGCGTTCTCAGCAACCACGCACTCTCTGGTAAAAAGGTTCTAAGTGACTTGTCTCTATGCATTATTATAGCATGATTGCGAAATTTTTCAAGGATTTTGTGAAATTTTTTTATTTTTCAGTTTTTGCACTAGATTCTTAATAGCGACACCAACAGCCATACCCGCGAGGGCAAAGATTTCATAGGCTAGGAAGTAGAGAAGGATAAATTCTCCAAAAGTAATGATGGTAAAGCAAAAGAGCAATCCAACTTCAATTAACCACCAAACTGAGAACTTGAAACGATAAGAGTAGAATAGTGATACTATGAAAGTCACCAGTGGAGAGAAGATAATAACGTTGCCGATGGTGAGCTCCTTCAAGATATAGTTTTTAGTAATAGTCCATAATAACAGCTCATAAAGTGGCCAATAAAAGAAAAATATGATCAGATAGTAGGGGAGATATTGCAAGAATTTACGCATGGTAATCACCTCTCTTTTTAAGATGTCAACTTAGATATCCTTCCTATAACTATTATAGCACTTTTGTGGTAAGAATAGTAAATCAGTTGACAAAGAACTTAGTTATTGGTAGAATAGGAAATGTCGTAAAGACAAATAACTTCTTCTTGGTTACAGGCATGCCAACCTGTCACTCGGATGAAGCCAAATAAAAAGGAGAAACATCATGGCAATCTCAAAAGAGAAAAAAAATGAAATCATTGCACAATATGCACGTCACGAAGGTGATACAGGTTCAGTAGAGGTTCAAGTTGCTGTCCTTACTTGGGAAATCAACCACCTTAACGAACACATCAAACAACACAAAAAAGACCACGCTACTTACCGTGGATTGATGAAGAAAATCGGTCGCCGTCGTAACTTGCTTGCATACTTGCGTAAAAACGACGTTAACCGTTACCGTGAGTTGATCAACTCTCTTGGACTTCGTCGCTAATCTTGCGTCTAAAACGTTTCTATACTTCGTTGGCTTCGCCTCGATGTACCATCAGTACAATCTTCGGCTTGCCGCCTAGTCTACAAACGTTTTATCCAGCAAGAATCATGATGCTAAGGGCGTTAAAAATCCGTATGAAAATAGGGAAAGGACACAGTGTTCGATGAACACAAGGAGTTTCATCTTTTTCACTAGGATTTTAGCCCGAGCTCAAATCAGCTCTCTGACTTCAGAGGGCTTTTTTGTGTGCATTTTTCTAGTCTTGCTCATGATTTAGAAATGTGGTATACTGTTTATTAAAATTGTCTAAATTTTTAATTTTTATTAAAGGAGGGTTTCATGCTTTCCAAATTTTATGGAAACCATCAAAACCTGAGATATTGTTTTTTACTAGCTATCCTGTTAGGAGCCTTGGGGATTTCTCTGTTTCTGGCAGTTTCTATGGGGTCTGTTCAAATTAGCTTGAGTGATACCTATCGGATAATTTTGAGGCAGTTAGGGGCTCCTTTTGAGATAGGAGATATTTCAAAGTCTACGCTTGCTATTGTTTGGAATATGAGATTGCCACGGGTTTTTCTTGGATTGATTGTGGGTGCAGGTCTTTCCATGTGTGGCAGTGTCATGCAGTCAACGGTCAACAATCCAATCGCAGAGCCCTATGTATTAGGAATTTCAGCCGGGGCAACCTTTGGAGCAACTTTGAGTATTATTCTTGGATTTAAAGTTATGATTGGTCTAGGCTCTTTCTTAGGAGCGATTTCGGCAACAGTTGCAGTTCTTCTCATTGCGTCCATGCAGAGCAGGATGACAACATCTAGCTTAATCTTATCGGGGACGGTAGTGAATGCCCTATTTTTGGCTTTTTCAAACTTTATTATCTCTATTGGGGCCAATGCTGATAGCGTTATGACCATCAAGTTTTGGACCATGGGTTCTTTAGCGGGGACCTCATGGGCTCATTTAACCTTGCCAACTATAATCGTGGGAATCGCCTTTTTATTTTTCTCTACACAATATCGTGTTTTCAATGCCATGATGATGGGAGATGAGGCGGCTTTGACTTTGGGAATTCCCTTGCGTTTTTATTGGTATCTCTATGTGACGATTGTAGCTGTGATGACGGCAGTCCTAGTTTCGACTTGTGGGATCATCGGTTTTGTCGGTTTGATTACACCACATTTGGCCCGAAGTTTGGTTGGTACAAATTATAGAAGACTTTTTCCGATAGCAACCTTACTAGGCGCCCTCTTTGTTGTCTGGGCAGATGTCTTTGCTCGCGTTTTGATTCAAAATGCTGAACTACCGATTGGTATTTTCACGGCCCTAGTAGGTGCCCCCTTCTTTATCTACATGGTTGCAAGTAGACGAAGGGAGGTGAGAGTCTGATATGGACTTAATGTGTCAGGATATTCATTTTGGAATCGGAGAAAAAAAGATTCTCAAAGGAGTCTCACTTAAACTTGAGGGCAACCAATTTCATACTATTTTGGGACCAAATGGAAGTGGAAAGACCAGCTTGCTGAAACTCTTCTATCGACAGGAAAAGCCGAATCAAGGCTTGATTTCTTTAGATGGGAAGCCTCTAGACCAAATGAGCATCAAAGAAACGGCAAAGCAGATGGCAGTCATCACGCAGTTTAATCAACTTCAGTTTGATTGTACGGTTGAGGAGATTGTCATGCTGGGCAGAACTCCTCATCTCTCTTTCTTACAAAAGGAAAAAGACAGAGACTTTGCTTTGGTTGAGGATGCTTTGGTCAAGGTAGATATGCTTGAAAAGAGAAATCGACTCTACTCTTCTTTGTCAGGAGGAGAGAAGCAACGGGTTCTGTTAGCACGCGCCTTGGCCCAAGAACCGACCCTCTTGCTCTTAGATGAACCGACCAACCATTTGGATATCAAGTATCAGCTAGACTTATTGACCATTGTCAAAAATCTTCAGATCAATGTGCTAGCTGTCTTGCATGATATTCAGCTGGCTTGTCGCTATTCAGACTATCTCTATCTAATGAAAGAAGGGGAGATTGTTTACCAAGGTACTCCAAAAGAGACCATCACACCCGAGTCATTGCAGGCTGTCTATGGCGTTCAAAGTAAGGTCACTTGGACAGAAGATCAGCAAGCCATGATTCACTATTTATAATCATTAAAAAGGAAACTAAAAACATGAAAAAATCACTTAGTATTTTACTCGTAACAGTAGCTACCTTAACTTTGGCAGCTTGTGGCAATACATCAAAAGAAACATCAGCTGCACCAGCTACAACAGAAGCAAGTCAAAAAGCTAATACGGAGACCAGCTATCCTGTAACCATCAAAACATATGATGCCAAAGGAAACGAAGTCGAACAAGTCTTTGAAAAAGCTCCTGAAAAGGTCATCACCAACAACCTCTCAACAACTGAAATCCTACTTGAACTCGGTTTGCAGGATAAAATTGCTGGTATGCTCAATCCTGATAATGCTGTAACTGGTAAATACAAGGATGCGATTGAAGCCATCCCTCACATCGGCGATAAAAAATCTGTCTCACAAGAAACGGTTCTTTCTTATGAACCAGATGCCTTGATGGGACGCAACATGATGTTTTCTGAAAAGTCACTGGGAACCATTAGTGCTTGGAATGAAAACAAAATCCCAGTCTATACGCAAAAAGCCTCACTTTCAACTATCCAACAAGATCTAGGAAATATCGTAGAAGATGTGAAGAATCTTGGTACCATTTTCAATGTCCAAGACAAGGCTAACCAATACGCAGAGCAATTACAAGCTAAAATCGATGCGGTTAAAAAAGCCAACCCAGAAACACAAGGTGAAAAGAAAAAGGCTTTGATTATGGTAGCTTACAATGATGAAACCTTTGGTGCCTACAAGTCAGCCCTACAAGAAAGCTTGCTCAACCAACTTGGTTATACCAATGTTGCAACAGGAACTTCTGGGTTGACCTTGGAAAATCTAGTGTCAATGGATCCAGAGTTGATTATCTATGTAACTAGTGACCGCAATCAAAAATTAGATGAAAAAGCAGTGGATTTGATGAAGGCAAATGCTGTTTTGGAAAATGTCCCAGCAATCAAAAATCAAAAAATCATGACCATCTCTTATGATGAGTTGATGGATTACGGTCCTGCAGTGATCGATTCCCTTGAGAAGATCAATGACTTTATCAAGAAATAAGGAGTTTAACTGGGAAGGGATTCGAGTTAGGACCAGTCTTCCTTCAAGCTATGATCCTCAACAAGCCTACCCAATGGTTCTGTTAAATGATGGGCAATTGGACTATTTATCAGACCTATCCCAATCTGTGATTTTGGTGGGTTTGATTCCAGAAAATCGTCTGGATGACTTTACACCATGGAAGGCCAGTGCTTTGAAAGAAGGGGCTCCAGATTTTGGTGGGAGGGGAGATGAATACCATCAGAAGCTCTTTCAGGGCATTATAGCAACTCTAAAAAAAAACTATTTACTTGATGAAAGTAGAATTGCCTATGGCGGCTATTCACTGGGAGGTCTTGCTGCTGTTTATAGTCTCTATAGTAGTCATTTTCCCATTGCCTGTATCTTTTCTATCTGTGGTTCCTTCTGGTATCCAAATTTTACAGACTTTTGTAGGGAACATGATTTGATACAGAACCAGAGCCGTATTTATCTGCAAAATGGGCAGACAGAAGGTGCCCATCATTCCAATCGTCTGTCTAAGGCTCCTATTTATGCCAGAGAACTACATGATCTGATTTCAGAGAAAGTCCCTTCGACTTATTGCACATTTGATGCTTATGGGCATCATGAAGCTCTTAAGGAACGTTATCACTATTTTTGTGATTGGCTAAGAGACGAATGGAAGCTTAAGTAACCCTATAACACTCCTTGTTCATGGTAACTAGGAGTGTTTCTTATGTATGCTTGGTTGTTAAAATGTTCATGGTATTATTCTTGACGGAAATCCATCCCCTGTAATAGACTAAATTATGGTATAATGAATAGATAGATAGAATCGAGGAAATTATGTCATTTACACAATTTAAATTTAAAAACTATATAGAAAAAGCCTTGGAGGAGTTGAAGTTTGCGACTCCTACTGAGGTGCAGGAAAAGTTGATTCCCATTGTCTTGGCAGGTCGAGACTTGGTTGGTGAATCAAAAACAGGTTCAGGGAAGACTCATACCTTCTTGCTTCCAATTTTCCAACAGTTGGATGAAGAGAGTGACAGTGTGCAGGCGGTTATCACAGCTCCAAGTCGTGAATTAGCAACACAGATTTACCAAGCTGCTCGTCAGATCGCAGCACATTCAGATGTTGAGATTCGTGTTGTGAACTATGTTGGTGGTACAGACAAGGCCCGTCAGATTGACAAATTAGCAAGTAATCAACCACATATCGTAATCGGAACTCCAGGTCGTATTTATGACTTGGTCAAGTCTGGTGACCTAGCCATTCACAAAGCTAAGACCTTTGTAGTCGATGAAGCTGACATGACCTTGGATATGGGATTCTTGGAAACAGTTGATAAGATTGCAGGAAGTCTTCCTAAGGACTTGCAGTTTATGGTCTTTTCAGCGACTATCCCACAAAAACTACAACCATTTTTGAAAAAATACCTGTCCAATCCTGTCATGGAGAAAATCAAGACCAAGACAGTTATCTCTGATACCATTGATAACTGGTTGATTTCGACAAAGGGTAGAGACAAGAACGCTCAGATTTATGAGTTGACTCAAGTCATGCAGCCGTATCTCGCCATGATTTTTGTCAATACAAAAACTCGTGCGGATGAATTGCATGCTTACCTAACAGCTCAAGGCTTGAAGGTTGCTAAGATTCATGGGGATATTGCACCTCGTGAACGTAAACGAATTATGAATCAGGTGAAAAATCTTGATTTTGAGTATATCGTAGCAACTGACTTGGCGGCGCGTGGGATTGATATCGAAGGTGTCAGCCACGTTATCAATGATGCCATTCCACAGGACTTGTCCTTCTTTGTTCACCGTGTTGGACGAACTGGACGTAATGGTCTACCAGGGACAGCCATTACCCTTTATCAGCCAAGCGATGACTCTGATATTCGTGAATTGGAGAAAATAGGAATTAAGTTTGTACCTAAGGTGGTTAAAGATGGAGAATTCCAAGACACTTATGACCGTGACCGTCGTGCCAACCGTGAAAAGAGACAGGATAAGCTTGATACTGAGATGATTGGTCTGGTTAAAAAGAAAAAGAAAAAGATCAAGCCTGGCTATAAAAAGAAAATCCAGTGGGCTGTTGATGAAAAACGTCGGAAGACTAAGCGAGCAGAAAGTCGTGCCCGAGGACGTGCAGAGCGCAAAGCTAAACGCCAAACATTTTAAAAATAAAACAGTAGAACCAAGTGGTTTTGCTGTTTTTTGATTACGGAATTAAGACTTTTGTTGTTAAATTGTTGTTAAAGCAATACAAAAAGCCTTAGAAATATTGATTTCTAGGCTTTTTTAGTTCATTAACTCTATTCCCACTCAACAGTTGCAGGTGGTTTACTTGTAATATCGTAGACGATGCGGTTAACGTGGTCAACTTCATTTACGATACGAACAGAGATTTTTTGGAGAACTTCCCAAGGAATCTTAGCGAAGTCAGCTGTCATACCATCGATCGAAGTGATAGCACGGATAGCGATGGTGTAGTCGTAAGTACGACCGTCGCCCATAACACCTACTGAACGAACGCCAGTGTTAACAGTGAAGTATTGCCAGATATCGCGGTCAAGACCAGCTTTAGCGATTTCTTCACGAAGAATAGCGTCTGATTCGCGAACTGTTTCTAGTTTTTCTTCAGTGATTTCACCCATGACACGGATCGCAAGACCTGGTCCTGGGAATGGTTGGCGCCATACGATGTGGTCTGGCATACCAAGTTCAGTACCAAGGGCACGAACTTCGTCCTTGTAAAGAGTGTTGAGTGGCTCGATCAGTTCAAACTGCATGTCTTCTGGGAGTCCACCAACGTTGTGGTGAGACTTGATGGTTTGAGCAGTATCCGTACCAGACTCAATCACGTCTGTATAGAGTGTCCCTTGAGCAAGGAATTTCACATCTGTTAGTTTGCTTGCCTCATCGTCAAAGACATAGACAAATTCGTTACCGATAATCTTCCGTTTTTGTTCAGGATCAGATACACCAGCCAATTTATCAAGGAAACGTTTGGCAGCGTCTGCTTTAACGATGTTGAGACCAAACTTACCACCAAGCATATCCATAACTTGGTCAGCTTCCCCTTTACGGAGAAGACCGTGGTCTACAAAGATACAGATCAATTGATCACCGATAGCTTTTTGGAGAAGAACCCCAACAACAGAAGAGTCAACACCACCAGAAAGTCCGAGAAGAACACGTTTGTCTCCAACTTTTTCACGGATTTGTTTGATTTGCATCTCGATGAAGTTATCCATAGTCCAGTCACCTTTGGCACCACAGATATTCAAAGCAAAGTTACGCAAAATATCATAACCGTGAACTGAGTGGCGAACTTCTGGGTGGAATTGGATACCGTAAATTTTCTTATCAGGGTTTTCAATAGATGCATAAGGACAGTCTGCAGAAGTTCCAGTACGAACAAAGTCAGCAGGAATTTCTGTAACAGCATCCCCGTGGCTCATCAAGACAAGCTGCTCATCTGGAGTACCCGCAAAAAGAGCTGATTCTGTGTGAGTCAATGTTGATTGACCGTATTCACGGTTACCAGCGTCACCTGCAGGAACAACTTTTCCTCCAAGCTTGTGAGTCAATAGCTGCATACCATAGCAGATTCCCAAAATCGGAATTTCAAGTTCAAAAATTTCTGGATCAATATCAAATGATCCTTCTTCGTAAACAGAGTTTGGACCACCTGAAAGTACGATCCCGATAGGATTGATTGCACGTACTTCAGCAGCCGAAATCTTGTGACTTTTTAGTTCTGAAAAGACACCAATCTCACGGATACGACGTGAGATGAGTTGGTTGTACTGGCTACCATAGTCCAGTACGATGATCTTTTCGACATCTTGCAAATCAGTTGAAATGTTGCTCATCTTTTCCCTTTCTTCAAAGAAATATCTTCTTGAATATTCTATCATAAAAGGGGTAGAATTACCAACCAAACAAGTGCGGTTTGACTTTTCCCTATGAGATAGGGTACAATGGAAAAAATAAAGAAAAGAAGTGATCAAGCATGTTACCAGCTTATATGAAAATCCACGACCAAATCAAGAAAGACATTGATGAGGGAAGTTGGAAAATTGGGGAAAGACTTCCAAGTGAGCGAGATTTAGCAGAAGAATTTGCCGTTAGCCGCATGACCTTACGTCAAGCAATCTCTCTTTTGGTTGAAGAAGGAGTTTTGGAACGACGTGTAGGTAGTGGGACCTTTGTTTCAAGCACACGTGTTCAGGAAAGAATGCGTGGAACAACTAGTTTTACGGAGATTGTTAAAGCTCAAGGGAAAACTCCGTCTAGTCACTTGATTTCTTATCGTCGAACCATTCCAAATGAGCAAGAAGTGGCTAAACTTGGTTTACTGCCAACTGATAACATCATTCGTATGGAGCGTGTTCGCTATGCTGACAAAGTCCCTGTTGTCTATGAAGTGGCGTCGATTCCTGAGAAATTTATCAAAAATTTCAAAAAAGAAGAAGTAACCAAGCACTTCTTTCAAACTTTGCAAGAGCATGGTTATCGAATTGGTAAATCTCACCAGACTATATATGCGCGTTTAGCAAAAGAAAAGATAGCTCATTATTTAGAAGTTGAAAAAGGGCATGCGATTTTAGGCCTGACCCAGGTTTCATACTTTGATGACGGAACGGCTTTTGAGTATGTAAAGAGCCAATACGTCGGAGAACGGTTTGAATTTTATCTAGAAAATAATTAATTTATAACATCACTCTTAAAGTAGAAGCTCATCTACTTTAAGAGTTTTTATTTGGTTAAGATTAGAAAACATTTTCCTAGTAAGAAAAATAGTAATCATACAAGTATTTTTTAAAGATTCGTGTTATAATAGTTAGGTTATATGGTCCCGATAAGGTGGTGGGATTGATTGTAAATACTCTTCCTACCAGTTCTTTGTAACTCTATAACGAATATTTTTTAAGGGGGGACATTTTTATGTCAGAACGTAAATTATTCACGTCTGAATCTGTATCTGAGGGGCATCCAGATAAGATTGCAGACCAAATTTCTGATGCTATCTTGGATGCTATTTTAGAGCAAGATCCAGAGGCGCACGTTGCTGCTGAAACAGCTGTTTATACTGGTTCAGTACATGTTTTCGGTGAAATTTCAACCAATGCTTATGTCGATATTAACCGAGTGGTTCGTGATACTATTGCAGAAATCGGTTATACCAATACAGAGTACGGTTTCTCAGCGGAGACGGTAGGAGTTCACCCATCCTTGGTAGAACAATCACCAGATATCGCTCAAGGGGTTAATGAAGCCTTAGAAGTTCGTGGGAATGCGGATCAAGATCCACTTGATTTGATTGGAGCTGGAGACCAAGGTCTCATGTTTGGTTTTGCAGTTGATGAAACTGAAGAACTCATGCCATTGCCAATCTCACTCAGCCACAAGTTGGTTCGTCGCTTGGCAGAGCTACGTAAGTCTGGTGAAATTAGCTACCTTCGTCCAGACGCTAAATCTCAAGTTACTGTTGAATATGATGAAAATGACCAACCAGTGCGTGTGGACACTGTCGTTATTTCAACCCAACACGATCCAGAAGTTACTAATGAACAAATCCATGAGGACGTGATTAACAAGGTCATCAAAGAAGTGATTCCAGCTTCGTATCTTGACGATGAAACTAAATTCTTCATCAATCCAACTGGTCGTTTCGTTATCGGAGGTCCTCAAGGGGACTCAGGTTTGACGGGTCGTAAGATCATCGTAGATACTTATGGTGGTTATTCACGTCATGGTGGTGGTGCCTTCTCTGGTAAGGATGCCACTAAGGTTGACCGTTCCGCTTCTTATGCAGCTCGCTACATTGCTAAAAACATTGTTGCTGCAGGTCTTGCTAAGAAAGCAGAAGTGCAATTGGCTTACGCGATTGGGGTAGCTCAACCTGTATCTGTCCGTATCGACACTTTCGGTACAGGAACAGTAGCTGAAAGTAAACTTGAAAAAGCAGCGCGTCAGATCTTTGACCTTCGTCCTGCAGGAATCATCCAAATGCTTGACCTCAAACGTCCAATCTACCGTCAAACAGCGGCTTATGGACATATGGGACGTACAGATATTGATTTTCCATGGGAACGCTTGGACAAGGTAGAAGCCTTGAAAGAAGCAGTTAAGTAACATAAAAAAGATTGGTTCTTAGACCAATCTTTTTTAGTTTTAAATTAGTTATCCAGTATTTTTACAAAAGCCCAGTTTCCAATAGATTTTGTTCCGTATTCTAACATCATAAAATCTAGTAAAGTAAAGTTATTCTTTTTGTAAAAGAAGACGTTCTTATCAATACTAGTAATTAGGCCTAAACGTTTGCATCCCTTGGCTTTAAGATAAGGTTCAACGCCTTCTTGTAGAAAAGCACTCCCGATTCCTTGGTTTTGACAAGAAGCGTTTACTCCTAACATCATCAAATACCAATCAAAGTTTCCTGATTTTTTTAAGTGCTGTTCAGAGCGCTCAACTAAATCAAGATACTTTAAAAGTTTTCTTGGCGTGATGTATCGGAAGAGTTTGATGACATCATTTAATAGATAGGAAAGAATGGTAAAATCCTTCTGTTGCAAAAGGGCAACTGCCATTATTTCCCCGTCTTGTTCAGCGACAAGACAGGTTTCTCCTTTGATATAGAGTCTGGACAGAAGGCTATCCATTAGTTCTAAGAATGCAGGATAGTATTCTGGTTTCTTCAAATCGTCTTTGATAAGGGTCATGAAAGGGTAGTCCATAAAGGCACCAGCCAACACTTTTCCAATTTTTTGGTATTCATCTAGTTTGGCTTCTCTGTAGATAATTTTTTCCATCTTAAACTCCTTATCAAATTTCTAACACTATTATAACTAAAAAAAATATAATTTTCGAATTAGACATATTTTTACTAAAAAATATAACTAATTTTTATTTTATTAGAATTTAGATTGAAAGTCAAATTTTGGAGGAGTGACACAAACTTAACGAAGTGCGGAAAGAGATATCTCATTATAGTCTATAATATTTCAAGATAAGAAAAACTTCGGAAAATTAAAAAGCCCTCAAGATTATAATCTTGGGAGCAGTTTAAATGGCTATTATGTTTATTTTATTGGAATTGAGATTTCAATTAATTTCTCAGAATAAAGTGTTTTGATATTTGCCTCATCAATCATCTGTTTATCAATCTTACGATTCAAGAAAAACTCTTGAATTTTTTCGATCTCTTTTTCACGAATAGCTCTATGTTTATTGGAAATGAGGATTTCATAATGAAGCGGTGCTTGGGTAAAGATAACATCTGTATTTCCTGCAGAATAAACTTCCACAAGAGTTGCGTCAGTACTTTCCAGTTGATTTTTAACAAGACGAGAGTGTGAATTAGTAGTATTGATAAGCTTCATATGGATTCCTCCTGTAATTCTATGTCTATTATAACACTTTTTAGAAAAATTGGGAAAGTTAACCTAAATTTGGTGTTGCTTTTTCCAGGCTTGGATAGCCCATTTATGACTGCCTCTTTTTAATTTCGAAATAGCTTCATCGACTGGGAACCAAGCGATATGATTGAAGTCTTCCAAAGGTTTTTGAACCTCTTGGTAAGAAGTGGCTTCATAAAGGAAGGCAGGATTGTAATAATGGGTATCACGATGACTAGAGTAGAAGTACTCATCAGCTTGTCCATAATAAGTACCGATTTCAGCAGTGAAACCTAGTTCCTCGATTAATTCACGTTGAAGAGCTTCTAAGTGATCTTCACCTTCTTCAATCTCACCACCTGGTAGAAACCAAGCGCCATTTGGAGCTTGAACTAGGATAATTTTTTCCTTATTTGAATCTGCAATAACTGCATAAACACCATATCTGGTTTTGTAAGTAACTCCTTCTTTTTTCTCTCCAAATGTTGGATTTGTCATAGATTTCTCCTTCATGAGTGCGCTTTCTTTCTATCATATTAAAGAATGTTCTTACTGTCAAGTAAGAACATTCTTTTTTTAGTATTAGTCAGTTGCTTCAACTTTTTCTAGCTTGTTTTTGGATTTAATCATGATTTTTCCATTGCTGGTCATGACAGCTTTCAACTCTTTTTCAGTTGGATTTTCAAGGTAGAAGTCTGTAATAGCATCTTCAATATAGTCTTGGATAGTCCTGCGGAGTGGACGAGCCCCCATTTTTGGATCATAGCCCAAATCGACCAATTTTTCCTTGACCTTATCAGTAACTTCTAAAGAGATATTGTTACTTGCAAGACGTTTGTTGACATCATCCAGCATAAGGTCAACGATTTGAAGAAGATTTTCCTTGTTGAGGGCTTTGAACTCGATAATACCATCGAATCGGTTCATGAATTCAGGGCTAAAGAAATTACCCAGTTCTCCTAGTACCGAATTTGTACGCCCCTCTCTAGCTGCACCAAATCCGACACTTGCTTCTGCCTTACCGGTACCAGCATTTGAGGTCATAATAATGATAGCATCTTTAAAGCTAACGGTACGACCTTGGCCGTCCGTTAAGCGCCCGTCATCTAAGACCTGAAGGAACATGTGCATGACATCAGGATGGGCTTTTTCTACTTCGTCTAGTAGAATAAGTGAATAAGGATTGCGACGAACTTTTTCAGTCAGTTGTCCTGCTTCATCATAGCCGACATATCCTGGAGGAGCACCGACTAGTTTTGCAACACTATGTTTCTCCATATATTCACTCATATCAAAACGAATCATGCTATCTGCTGATCCGAAGAGTTCGATAGCCAATTGTTTAGAAAGTTCAGTTTTACCAACTCCTGTTGGACCGACGAAAAGGAAGCTGCCGATTGGACGGTTTGGAGTACCGAGACCAACCCGGTTACGACGAATAGCTTTAGCCAATTTATCAACAGCATCGTCTTGGCCAATAACATGAGCCTTGAGGTCATCTGCTAAGTTGATGAGTTGAGACTGTTCTTTTTCTTTTAGGTCACCAACCGGAATATTTGTTTTTTGTTCAATGATATGCTCAATTGTTTTTTCGCTGATAATTGGAGTATCCTGATCCGTTACTTTTGTCTTTTGCATTTCTTTGTATTTGGCAATCTGATCACGGAAGTAGGCGGCTTTTTCAAAGTCTTCATCTCTAGTAGCTTGAGCCTTGAGATTTTCGGCTTCGATTAGGCGTTGGTCAATAACCTTAGGATCAACAAAATTTAGCGTTAAGTTCATTTTAGAACCAGCTTCATCCAGAAGGTCGATGGCTTTGTCTGGTAAGAACCGATCTTGGATATAACGATTAGAAAGAGTAGCAGCAGCTTCTATAGCACTATCTGTATAATGAACGTGGTGATAATCTTCGTATTTCTTTTGAATACCTTTGAGGATAGTAATAGTTTCTTCCACTGTTGGTTCATCAACCTTAACAGGTTGCATGCGTCGTTCGAGAGCAGCATCTTTTTCAATGATGCGGTATTCATTGAGAGTAGTAGCACCAACAAGTTGAAGTTCGCCACGAGCAAGGGCAGGTTTGAGGATGTTTCCGGCATCCATATTACCGTCTCCAGCAGAACCAGCACCTACAATTTCATGAATTTCGTCGATAAAGAGGATAATATCCTCGCGTTTCCGGATTTCCTCCATGAGTTTTTGCATGCGTTCTTCGAATTGACCACGAATACCAGTACCTTGGACAAGGCTCACTACATCCAAACGGATAACTTCTTTGCCTTGGAGTTTATGCGGCACATCCCCATCAACTATTTTTTGTGCTAGACCTTCGACAACGGCAGTTTTTCCGACACCAGGTTCTCCGATAAGGACAGGATTGTTCTTAGTTCTACGGTTGAGAATTTCAATAACACGAATGATTTCTTCGTCACGGCCAATAACTGGGTCAATCTTTCCTTGACGAGCAATCTCTGTCACATTGATACCATACTCATCCAAAAGCCCTTTTTCTTTATTTGGTGGAGGGGTTTGTGCTGGACCACGATTTGGGGAACCAAAACTACCATTACCACCAAAGCTACCATTACCACCAAAACCTCCACCTGACTGAGTCGGAGGAGTGTTATTAGAAGTAGGTTGGAAATTACTAATGTCATTAAAGAAGTCCCTTAATGGATCGAAATCTCGATTACTCAAATTCGTAATCCCTTTAAATAAGCTATTATTGGGATCTGTTTTAATAATTTTGTAGCAGTTTTGACAAAGATCAATTTGCTTTTGTTTCCCGTTGAGATTTGTATAAAGGTGAATGGTTGAGTCATTGATTTTACAGTTTTGACAGAGCATACAACTACCTCATTTCTTTCTAGGTTTAACTAGTTTTTATAAGGTCAAAAATAGTCAAACATATGTATAGTCTAATTATATCATGAATGGAAGGCAATTCAAGTAAAAAGATTAATTTGGTCATTTTACTTGAAGTTTTTGGCATTATAAAATTTGGATGATACGAAAAAATCCCATTTGTAATACAAAAAGGATTCTTGTTCATAGGAGTAGGACTAAAATCCTACTACGAGTTCAAAGATTAGTATAGAAGTTCGTAGATTTCCATAGCAATCAAATCGATGCTATCAAAAGTATACGTTTCACGAGCTTCTACATCACGAAGTGTAAATAGTGGGCCATTTTCTTCATCATGGTTAAAGGCTACTTCAGCCACAACGACACCTTCGCGTTCAAAATTACGTTTTAAGTTACCACCATCTTTTGTCATTGCTTCGAGACGATTGATGATTCTAACCAAATGTGATTCCATTATGATTCTCCTCCATTTCTTATCGTTACTATTTTACCATAAAGCATAGTTACTTGACTAGAAAAAAACAAAGATTTCTCTCTATTTCTGTTTCTTTTTGATTTTTTTCAGAAAATAGAAGAGAAAACATTGAATTTTTATTCAAAACATGTTATACTCATACAAGTTTTTGAGATAGAAAATAGAAAGAAGCAGACCTATGAATTTTTCATTTTTACCAAAGTATTTACCCTATTTTAACTACGGAGCTCTTGTAACTGTGCTAATTTCTATTTTAGTCGTCTTTTTTGGGACCATTATTGGAATGCTGCTAGCTTTCGCTCAAGGTTCAAAATTTAAACCCTTGGTTTGGTTGGCCAACCTTTATATCTGGATTTTTCGTGGAACACCCATGATGGTACAGATTATGATTGCTTTTGCTCTTATGAGTATCGATGCTCCAACTATTCAATTTGGCATTTTTGGAATCGAACTCTCTCGCTTGATTCCAGGAATTATCATCATTTCAATGAATAGTGGTGCCTATGTTTCGGAAACAGTTCGTGCAGGGATCAATGCAGTGCCAAAGGGCCAGTTAGAAGCTGCCTATTCGCTAGGAATCCGTCCGAGAAAGGCTATGCGTTATGTCATTTTACCCCAGGCCGTTAAGAATATCTTACCAGCTTTGGGTAATGAGTTTATCACTATTATTAAGGATAGTTCGCTCTTGTCGGCAATCGGTGTTATGGAGCTGTGGAATGGAGCTACTACGGTATCAACAACCACTTACCTACCTTTGACTCCACTGTTATTTGCGGCCTTTTATTACTTGATTATGACTTCTATCTTAACATTAGCCTTGAAAGCTTTTGAAAATCGTATGGGACAAGGAGATAAGAAATAATGACTGAAACACTTATAAAAATTGAAAATCTTCATAAAAGCTTTGGAAAGAATGAAGTTTTAAAGGGAATCAATCTTGAAATTAAAAAAGGGGAAGTTGTGGTCATTATCGGACCTTCTGGTAGCGGTAAGTCAACCCTCCTTCGTTCCATGAATCTCCTCGAAGAAGCTACAAAAGGGAAAGTCATCTTTGAAGGTGTCGACATTACGGATAAGAAAAATGACCTCTTTGCCATGCGTGAAAAAATGGGAATGGTATTCCAACAATTTAATCTCTTTCCAAACATGACGGTCATGGGTAATATCACACTTTCTCCTATTAAGACCAAAGGAGAAAGCAAGCAAGTAGCAGAGAAGAGAGCGCTAGAACTTTTAGAAAAAGTTGGCTTACCTGATAAAGCAGATGCTTATCCGCAAAGTTTGTCAGGTGGTCAGCAACAGCGGATTGCTATCGCGCGTGGTCTCGCCATGGAGCCAGATGTTTTGCTCTTTGATGAGCCAACTTCAGCTTTAGACCCAGAAATGGTAGGCGAAGTACTTGCAGTAATGCAAGAACTTGCTCAGTCAGGAATGACAATGGTTATCGTGACGCATGAAATGGGGTTTGCGCGTGAAGTCGCAGATCGTGTCATCTTTATGGCAGATGGTATTGTTGTCGAAGACGGAAGTCCAGAGCAGATTTTTGACGAGACCCAAGAACAAAGAACCAAGGAATTCTTGAGTAGGGTTTTGTAAGAGTCGTAAAATTATATCCATTTCGACTTTTTTAGGTGGATAGTTCGACAAGTTAGAGCAAAACTTCATTACTTAGTTTAGATTAAAGTTATAAATAAAAAGTAGGCATCAGCATTTGCTGATGCCTACTTTTTTGTAGTTAAAATAAGAAGGCAATGCTTGTAAGTACACCTAATATTACGAAAATAATTTTCCAAACTTGTTGGTTCTTTTTGAAAAGCTTATCAGAGTATAGTGCTAGTATCAGAAATATAAAAAATAGTATATATTTATTAAAGATTGGCATGGCTTTCCTCCTTTTATTGTAAGACTTCCATTACTTATATTATACATTATTTTTAATGCATAAACAAAAATAATATTTTTATTCTGTAGAGGGCCGTTATCTTCCAGTAAGATAATGACTGGTCTTCTAATTGAGTTTTCTTATAGCTTGTAACTATAAGAGGAGCTATCCAAAAAATGTTAGAGGCTCCAGATAATTTTTGGTATAATAGAAAATATTTGTTAGAAAAGAGAAAATACATGACACAGATTATTGATGGGAAGGCTTTGGCAGCAAAGTTACAAGGTCAATTAGCTGAAAAAACGACTAAACTAAAAGAAGAGACAGGCTTGGTGCCTGGCTTAGTCGTTATTTTAGTAGGGGATAATTCTGCTAGCCAAGTTTACGTTCGCAACAAGGAACGCTCAGCAATTGCAGCAGGTTTCCGTAGTGAAGTCGTTCGTGTTCCTGAGACCATTACCCAAGAAGAATTGCTGGATTTGATTGCCAACTACAATCAGGATCCAGCTTGGCATGGGATTCTGGTTCAGTTGCCTTTACCAAAACATATCGATGAAGAAGCTGTTTTATTGGCTATTGCCCCTGAAAAGGATGTGGATGGTTTCCATCCACTCAATATGGGTCGTCTCTGGTCTGGTCACCCAGTCATGATTCCATCAACACCAGCTGGCATTATGGAGATGTTCCGTGAGTATGGGATTGAGCTAGAAGGAAAAAATGCGGTCGTTATTGGTCGTTCTAATATTGTTGGGAAGCCGATGGCCCAGCTTCTTTTAGACCAGAATGCAACTGTAACCTTGACCCACTCTCGCACCCATAATCTAGCCCAAGTAGCTTCTAAAGCCGATATTTTGGTCGTAGCTATCGGTCGCGCCAAGTTTGTGACTACTGACTTTGTCAAACCAGGTGCAGTTGTCATTGATGTAGGGATGAACCGAGATGAAAATGGCAAGCTTTGTGGAGATGTTGACTATGATGCCGTTGCACCAATTGCTAGTCATATCACCCCTGTACCTGGTGGAGTTGGACCTATGACCATTACCATGCTAATGGAACAGACTTATCAGGCAGCGCTTCGTACACTGAACAAGGACTAGGAAGATGAAATTCGTATTTGACCTGGATGGAACGCTATCTTTTGACTACATGACCATAGATGAGGAGATTCAGCAGGTTCTTTTAAAAGCTGAAGATTATGGTCATGAGCTTGTATTTGCCTCAGCTCGCTCTTATCGAGATTGCTAGGGTTTATTAGGCCCTAAACTCAGTCAGCGCTTGGTCATAGGTTTGAATGGAGGCGTGGCTTATTATCTAGGGAAAGCCATCTATGAGAGAAATCTCGATGTTAGAGTTTATCTGGCGCTAGTAGATTATTGCCAGACCTATAATCTCCCTTTCTTTGTGGACGATTGCTTTGACTACAGTGGTCAGATTATTGAGAAGATTCCATTTTTCTCCAGTGTGGATCCCCTAAAGGTGGCTCGTCATCAGAAACTCGAGGACTTAGGGACTCCGATTAAGGTAGTCGTTTATATGGGAGACCATGAGGATTTGCTTGATGATCTGCTTGGTCAGCTAGAAAGACTGGGACAGGCTCATCTCTCCTATCATGCGCATGAAAAGTGCCTTTATGTTAATCCCTTGGACACTCATAAGGCGACAACTGTTGAAAAGTTATGTGGAGAGAACTTCATTGCTTTTGGCAATGACCAAAATGATATTGAGCTGTTTAAAACATCTCTCTACTCTGTCCAGATAGGCGATTTTGCTGGTCTTAGTCCATATACAGATGAAACGTTAGAGCTAAAAGGAGAACCTTCTCCAGCAGTAGCAGCTAAAATCTTACAGACCTTTGCGGAATTTAAGGGAAAATAGATAGAAGGAGGTTTGAACCTCCTTTTATAGTATAATGGAGTGAGAGGAAAAAAAGATGAAAGTGATTGATCAAACCTTAGTAGAAAAAGTCATTGTAGAAAGAACTCGTCACAGTCACAAGGGAGACTACGGTCGTCTTCTATTGATTGGTGGAACTTATCCCTATGGTGGAGCGATTATAATGGCTGCTTTAGGGGCGGTTAGAAGTGGCGCTGGCTTGGTAACTGTAGCAACGGATAAAGAGAATATTCCAGCTCTCTATAGCCATTTACCGGAGGCTATGGCTTTTGACCTTGATGAAAAGGAATTACTTGAGCAGCAACTGCAGAAGTCAGAAGTTGTCTTGCTGGGTCCGGGTTTGCGAGAGGATGCATTCGGAGAAGAACTCGTCAGACAGGTCTTTAATAGCCTCAGAAAAGACCAGCTTTTGATAATCGATGGCGGTGCTTTGGGAATATTGGCAAAAAATCAGTTTCCTCTTCCTGTTAGTCAACTTATCCTAACTCCTCATCAAAAGGAATGGGAAAGATTATCAGGTGTAGCTATTGAGCATCAATGCGAGGAGACGACTGCTAGGACTCTTTCTTCTTTTCCTCAAGAAACGATTTTAGTAGAGAAGGGGCCAGCGACTCGGATTTGGCAAGCTGGTCAGTCTGAATACTATCAACTAGAGATTGGGGGGCCCTATCAAGCAACTGGTGGGATGGGAGATACTTTGGCTGGGATGATTGCAGGTTTTGCAGGTCAGTTTCATCAAGCCTGTCTCTATGAGAGGATAGTGGTAGCGACTTACCTTCATTCAGCTATTGCTCAAGATTTATCTAAGGATAATTACGTAGTCTTACCGACAAGCATTAGTCAGCATATTCCCCTATTTATGAATAAAATATCAAAAAAAGACACCTGATTATTCAGGTGCCTTTTGAATGTTAGAAGAGTCCTTTAACTTTGTCAACAAGACCGTCAAGTCCTTCAGAACCTGAAATCAAGTCTTGGGCTTGGCTAAAGTAGTCACCGAGTTGATCTTTATTCTCTTCGATGAAAGATTTAGCAGCGTCGAAATCTTTTGTTTCGATTAATTCTTTAACTTTGTTAAATAAATCCATTGGGTTCATGATGTTTCTCCTTCTCTTCAATTCTATTCAATCATTTTTTTAAAAATCTTGCAAGAAACTTGACTCTTCAAATAAAGTTCATGGGTGTCAAATGGTGTAAATTTTGATATAATTTTTAGTGATGAATTTTAGAAATAATCGGTATGTGGTTGTAGATTTAGAAGCAACAAGTACCGGAAGTAAGGCAAAAATTATCCAAGTGGGAATTGTGGTCATTGAAGATGGTGAGATTATTGACCAATATGCTACAGATGTCAACCCTCATGAACATTTGGATTCTCATATCAAAGAACTAACGGGTTTGACTGACGAGCGCCTAGCGAAAGCTCCCGAGTTTTCTCAGGTGGCTGAAAAGATTTTTGAACTGGTCAAAGACGGTATTTTTGTTGCGCACAATGTTCAATTCGATGCTAATTTGTTGGCGGAATTTCTCTTTTTTGAGGGTTATGAATTGCGCACGCCACGCATTGATACTGTTGAGTTGGCTCAAGTATTTTATCCTCGACTCGAGAAGTATAATCTTGGGATTCTCTGCCAAGAGTTGGGGATTCCCCTTGAGCAAGCCCATTCAGCCCTGTCTGATGCTCAAGCAACAGCAGAGCTATTTCTCTGTATGAGGCAAAAAATGTTTCAACTGCCCAAAGGTTTGTTGGAACGTTTATTGAGCCTATCAGATAGTCTATTATATGAGTCATATATAGTAATTGAGGAAGTTTATCAGAAACAGTCCATCCTTGTGGAGCATGATCTAATAGAAGTTCAAGGCTTGTTTTTGAAAAAAGAAAAGTCACTTCTTTCTCCACGAAAGCTATCCAAAGATTTTCAGACCAATATTGCCTTATTGGACTTAGAAGATAGACTCCCACAAGCTAGCTTTGCTCAAAAAGTTCTTGATTTCCTACAAGATAAACAAATTGCCTTTGTTCAAGCTCAGACTGGAATTGGGAAAACCTACGGCTATTTGTTACCGGCTTTATCTCTGGAAAATGAAAAAGGGATTCTACTCAGTGTTCCTACTAAAATTCTCCAAAATCAGGTGATACAAGAAGAAGCTAGAAGACTAGAAGAGATCTTCCATCTTTCAATCCATAGTCTTAAAGGTCCACAGAATTATCTGAAACTTGATGCCCTTCATCTAGCTTTACAAGAGGAAGAAACAAATCGTCTTTATACACGCTTTAAAATGCAACTATTGGTTTGGTTAACAGAAACAGATACAGGTGACCTAGATGAAATTGGTCAGCTTTATCGTTATCAACAATTTTTGCCAAATCTAGTTCATGATGGTAAACTTTCCAAGGATTCCCTCTTTTGGTTAGAGGATTTTTGGAAACGGAGCCAGAAAAAGGCCCGTAGTTGCCAATTATTGGTGACCAATCATGCTTACTTGGTTACCCGTCTAGAAGATGACCCAAGTCTCTTAGAGGGGCGTCTCTTGATTTTAGATGAAGCCCAGAAAATCTTGTTAACCTTAGAAAATCTTTCACAGAAGTCTTTCTTATTAAATGATTTAGTGGATCAACTAGACCATATCATGGCTCAAGAAAGCGGGATGCTTCAAAGACGATTAATGGAGAGCATTCGATTTGAGCTTTGTCATCTGATGGATCAGTTTCTATCTGGGAAACGGAGAATGTGTCCAAGCACTACCATGATACAGTTGCGACAAGATTTTTCTGAATTAGATATGCCAATTCTCCACGAGTATCAGAAGTTTTTCTGCTCAGATGGTGAATTTTGGTTATCCGCTTCGGAGTTTTCTAGTAAGAAGGTTCTAATTTCTTCTAGTCGTCATCAACGTCTGCTCTTTTCTGAGATTTTTCCGGACTCCTGTCAGCTATTAGGTATCTCTGCAACTTTAGAGATTAGTAGTAGAGTTTCTTTGCCAGAGTTATTAGGATTTCCTGATGCTGCTTTTGATAGACTAGACGAACAATTTCAAGAAAACCAAGAAATCTTAGTTGTGAAGGATTTTCCATTGGTGACTGAAATTTCTCAAGAAGACTATGCTCAAGCTCTTGTCAATCTGATTGAAGAAGTAAGTAGCTTGAAAGAGCCTATCTTAGTATTGTTTACTTCGAGAGAACTTTTGTTAAAAGTCTCTGATTATTTGTCAATCCCTCATTTAGCGCAGTATAAGCATGGAGAACCAGCTCAGTTAAAAAAACGTTTTGAAAAAGGGGAGCGAGAGCTTTTACTGGGTGCAGGTAGTTTTTGGGAAGGTGTTGATTTTTCAGCTCATCCTCGTGTCATTGAGGTGGTGACGCGTCTTCCTTTCCAAAATCCTGAAGACCTTTTTACCAAAAAGATGAATCAGGAACTGCGGTTGGAAGGTAAGAATCCTTTTTATGACTATCAACTACCTATGGCTATTATTCGGCTAAAACAAGCACTTGGTCGAACAATGAGACATTCAAATCAGACCTCTATTGTCCTTATTCTAGACAGTCGTATGCTGACCAAACGATATGGTAAACAAATCGTGAGGTCTTTATCACAGAATTGTCGACTGGAAGAAACGAATCAAGGCCAAGTTATTTCCAAAATAGCTAAATTTTTTAAAAAATCATAAGAGAATTAGAAAAGTGAGAAGGAGAACTTTATGAAACGTCCTCTCGACTCTCGAGTCGATTATAGTTTGATTTTACCAGTATTTTGTTTACTGGTAATTGGTGTAGTAGCTATTTATATTGCTGTTAGCCATGATTATCCTAACAATATTTGGTCAATACTAGGACAGCAATTAGCTTGGATTACCCTCGGAATTATTATTAGCTTTGTTGTCATGTTCTTTAACACCAAGTTCTTGTGGCAAGCCACCCCATATCTCTATGGCTTAGGATTGATTCTAATGGTCCTCCCTTTAGTCTTTTACAATCCTAGACTAGTAGCTGCGACCGGAGCAAAAAACTGGGTATTTTTCGGAGGGATGACCTTATTTCAACCTTCTGAATTTATGAAGATATCCTATATTTTGATGTTAGCTTATATCATTGTTACCTTTACAAAGAACCATAAAAAAGATGCACGAACCATTGGGTTAGATTTTCTCCTAATTCTATGGATGGTACTCTTTACGATTCCTGTTTTAGTTTTGCTGGCCTTACAAAGTGACCTGGGGACAGCTCTCGTCTTCGTTGCTATTTTTGCAGGTATGGTTTTATTATCAGGAGTTTCTTGGAAAATTATTATCCCGATTTTTCTAACAGCTATGTCTGCTATTGTTGGATTTCTAGCCATCTTCATCACGAAGGATGGACGAGCATTTTTGCATCAAATTGGGATGCCGACTTATCAAATTAACCGTATTTTAGCATGGTTAAACCCCTTTGATTATGCGCAGACAACAACCTATCAACAGGCGCAAGGTCAAATTGCTATTGGTAGTGGGGGCTTGTTTGGTCAAGGATTTAATGTTTCCAATTTACTAATACCAGTTAGAGAGAGTGACATGATTTTCACAGTGATTGCGGAGGATTTTGGGTTTATTGGGTCAGTCATTGTGATTGCACTCTACCTTCTATTAATCTATCGCATGCTCAAAATCACTCTGAAATCCAATAATCAGTTTTATACCTACATTTCAACTGGTTTTATCATGATGTTACTGTTCCACATTTTTGAAAATATTGGTGCCGTTACAGGTTTACTTCCTCTGACAGGAATTCCTTTGCCTTTTATTTCTCAAGGAGGATCAGCCATTATTAGTAATTTAATTGGTGTTGGATTGCTCTTATCGATGAGTTATCAAACTCACCTTGCTGATGAGAAAAGTGGTCGAGCCAAGTTTAAACGTAAAAAAGTCGTTTTGAAAAAGGTCAAATAAGGAGGATAAGAATGTCTAAAGTAGCAGTTATGTTAGCCAATGGTTTTGAAGAAATTGAAGCCTTGACAGTTGTAGATATTTTACGTCGAGCAAATATTACTTGTGAAATGGTTGGACTGGAAGATAAGGTCACTGGTTCACACGGTATTCAAGTCATTCCAGATTTAGTCTTTGCGGGAGATTTGTCAGACTATGACTTGGTAGTTCTTCCAGGGGGGATGCCTGGATCAGCTAATCTACGTGACAATGAAGTCTTAATTGATGAGTTGCAAGGCCTGAATCAAGCTGGTAAGAAGTTAGCAGCAATTTGTGCCGCACCAATTGTCCTAAATCGAGCGGGGCTTCTTAGCGGTAAAAAATTCACTTGTTATGATGGTGTTCAAGAACAAATTGCAGATGGAAGCTATATCAAGGAGACAGTCGTGGTAGATGGCAATATCATTACTAGTCGTGGTCCTGCAACAGCTTTAGCTTTTTCTTATCACTTAGTTGAAATACTAGGTGGAGATGCAGAAAGCTTACGAAAAGGGATGCTTTATCAGGACATTTTTGGAAAATAATAAAAAAGAGAGAGGGATTTTCTACAAAAAGAGAATTTCTCTCTTTTACTATTAAAAATAAAGGAAATATTCGCATTTTTAATGGAAAAATGGTATAATGAGGAGGTGTAAAGTATCACGAATATAAATGGTTTTGACCAATTTCTAGTTGTCTTGCCATAAAGCTTTTAGTGAGATATCTGCCTTCAGATTAAGACATGTTGAAACGATCGTGGTACACAAATAAAGTGTTGACTTGTAAGAAAAAGGAAAAAAATGACAGAAGATATTAAAAACCAACAGGCACAAGATTATGATGCCAGTCAAATTCAAGTATTGGAAGGTCTGGAAGCCGTTCGTATGCGTCCAGGGATGTATATTGGATCAACTGCCAAAGAAGGTCTTCACCATCTAGTGTGGGAAATTGTAGATAATTCTATCGATGAGGCCTTGGCAGGATTCGCTAGTCATATCGAGGTCTTTATTGAACCTGATAATTCCATTACAGTTGTCGATGATGGGCGTGGTATTCCAGTTGATATCCAAGAGAAAACAGGACGACCTGCCGTTGAAACAGTCTTTACTGTTCTTCACGCCGGAGGGAAATTCGGCGGTGGCGGATACAAGGTATCTGGTGGATTGCACGGTGTGGGTTCATCTGTTGTAAATGCTCTTTCAACACAGTTGGATGTTCGTGTTCATAGAAACGGTAAGATTCATTACCAAGAATACCGTCGTGGCCATGTCGTTGCAGACCTTGAGATTATTGGAGACACAAATCGGACTGGAACAATCGTTCACTTTACTCCAGACCCAGAAATTTTTACTGAGACAACGACATTTGATTTTGATAAATTAAATAAACGTATTCAAGAGTTAGCCTTTTTGAACCGCGGGCTTCAAATTTCTATTACTGACAAACGTGAAGGACTTGAACAAACTAAGCATTATTACTACGAAGGTGGGATTGCGAGCTACGTTGAGTACATTAACGAAAACAAGGATGTTATCTTTGATACACCAATCTACACAGATGGTGAAATGGATGATATTACAGTGGAAGTCGCGATGCAGTACACAACGGGTTACCACGAGAATGTCATGAGTTTCGCCAACAATATTCATACCCATGAAGGTGGAACACATGAGCAAGGTTTCCGTACAGCCTTAACTCGTGTTATCAATGACTATGCTCGTAAAAACAAACTTCTAAAAGATAACGAAGATAACCTAACAGGTGAGGATGTCCGTGAAGGCTTGACAGCCGTTATTTCTGTCAAGCATCCAAATCCTCAGTTTGAAGGTCAAACCAAGACCAAACTTGGGAATAGTGAAGTTGTAAAAATCACGAATCGTCTTTTCAGTGAGGCATTTTCAGATTTCTTGATGGAAAATCCGCAAATTGCTAAACGAATTGTAGAAAAGGGAATCTTGGCAGCTAAGGCTCGTGTGGCAGCCAAACGAGCACGAGAAGTAACTCGTAAGAAATCGGGTTTAGAAATCTCTAATTTACCTGGTAAACTGGCAGATTGTTCTTCAAACAATCCAGCTGAAACAGAACTCTTTATTGTCGAAGGAGATTCAGCTGGTGGTTCTGCTAAATCTGGGCGTGACCGTGAGTTTCAAGCTATCTTACCAATCCGTGGTAAAATCCTTAATGTTGAAAAAGCTAGCATGGATAAGATCCTTGCCAACGAAGAAATCCGTAGCTTGTTTACGGCTATGGGAACAGGATTCGGCGCTGAGTTCGATGTTAGTAAAGCTCGCTATCAAAAACTCGTTATCATGACAGACGCCGATGTCGATGGTGCTCATATTCGAACGCTCTTATTAACTCTGATTTATCGTTATATGAAACCTGTTCTAGAAGCAGGATATGTTTATATCGCTCAACCACCGATTTATGGTGTTAAGGTTGGTAGTGAAATCAAAGAGTATATTCAACCAGGAGCCAATCAAGAAAAACAATTACAAGAAGCATTGGCTCGATATAGCGAAGGTCGATCAAAACCAACCATTCAACGTTATAAAGGGCTTGGAGAAATGGATGATCACCAACTTTGGGAGACTACCATGAATCCGGAACATCGTCTCATGGCTCGTGTATCAGTAGATGATGCCGCAGAAGCAGATAAGATTTTTGATATGCTCATGGGCGATCGCGTGGAACCACGTCGAGAATTTATTGAGGAAAATGCCGTCTATAGTACTCTTGACGTATAAAAGTGCGGAAAGTGTTTCCACTATTAAAAAAATATGATATAATCAATACAATTGTGTCAAGTATAAAAGGAGTTTGATATGTCTGATAATCAATTGATTATTACTTTGATTGCAGTTGCCGCTCTACTTATTGTTGCTTATGTAATGGCAGTTTTAATTCGTAAACGCAATAGTAGCAGACTTGCAGCTTTGGAACAAAGAAAAGAAGAACTTTACAACCTTCCTGTTAATGATGAGGTAGAGGCTGTGAAAAACATGCATTTGATTGGTCAAAGTCAAGTTGCATTTCGTGAATGGAATCAAAAATGGGTTGATTTGTCCTTGAATTCGTTTGCTGATATTGAGAACAATCTCTTTGAAGCTGAAGGGTTTAACAATTCTTTCCGATTTTTGAAAGCTCGTCAACAAATAGAGCAAATCGAGAGCCAGATTAGTCTGATTGAAGAAGATATTGATTCTATTCGTAAAGCTTTAGCAGATCTTGAAAAACAAGAATCAAAAAATAGTGGGCGTGTACTTCATGCTTTAGACTTGTTTGAAAGTTTACAGCACAAAGTAGCAGATAATTCTGAACAATATGGTGCAGCTTTACCTGAGATTGAGAAACAACTAGAACACATCCAGTCTGAGTTTTCTCAATTTGTAACCTTGAATTCTTCTGGAGATCCTGTTGAAGCTGCTGGTGTTTTAGATAGTACCGAAAATCATATTCTTGCTTTAACTCATATTGTTGATCGAATTCCAGCTATTGTAGCTAAACTGACAACTGAGTTACCAGAACAATTAGAGGATTTAGAGTCGGGTTATCGTAAGCTTTTAGATGCAAACTATCAATTTGTTGAAACAGATATCGAATCTAGACTTCAACTTTTGTATGAGGCATTAAAAAATAACCATGAAAATCTTCGAAAACTAGAACTTGACAATGCCGAGTATGAAAATGCTCAAATCCAAGAAGAAATTAATGCACTTTACGATATCTTCACACGTGAAATTGCTTCTGAAAAAGCTTTTGAAAAATTGATGTCTACGCTTCCTACTTATCTTGGACATTTGAAAGAGAATAACGAAGTTCTTGTTAAAGATATGGAGCGTCTAGGTAAGACATACTTACTTTCAGAGAGCGACGTGAACCGTGTTCGTCGTCTGCAAGCTGATATTACAGCAATGAGTACGACTGTTGAAGAGATGACAAGTGAGCAATCTGAAGTAACAGAACCATACTCTATCTTGAAAGAACGTTTAGAAAATCTTCAAACTACATTAAAAGATATTGAAGATGATCAAATCGGTGTTAGTGAGCGTTTGGTTCAAATTGAAAAAGATGATGTAAATGCTCGTCAAAAAGCAAATGTCTATGTAAACCGACTACATACCATTAAGCGTTACATGGAAAAGAGAAATCTTCCAGGTATTCCTCAAAAATTCTTGAAACTATTCTTTGATGCAAGCCATAGTACAGAGGATCTAATGGCTGAATTGGAACAGTCGCAGATTAATATTGAGTCTGTTAATCGTGTTCTAGAGATTGCAACAAATGATATGGAAATTTTGGAAGCTGAAACGTACAGTATTGTTCAAAATGCTACTTTGACAGAGCAATTACTACAATATTCTAACCGATACAGATCATTTGATGAACGTATCCAGCAGGCTTTCCATGAAGCCTTGCATATCTTTGAGACAGAGTTTGATTATCAAGCTTCTTTTGAAAAAATATCTCAAGCTTTGGAACTTGCTGAGCCTGGTGTAACTAATCGCTTTGTTACATCTTATGAAAAAACAAGAGAAACGATTCGTTTTTAAAAGATAAAATCAAAGATAAAATCCTAGAAAATTCTAGGATTTTTCCTTTTATATCGAATCAAGTTATACACACTTTTCATTGAAATTATAGTTCAAATTTGATATGATAAGACTATGACAAAAAAGAGAACAACCCGAAAGAATGATGAGAATAATAGTGTGAAATTAGGTTTCCTTGTAGGATTATTGTTTTTCACAATACTTGCTTTAGGTGGTGCAATCACCCATAAAGTATTAACTAAACAGAACTTTGAACAAAAGATTGAAGCATTAATATCTGAAAAAGATAGTGCTTTTTCGCAAGAAAGTCAAAAAGATCATTTCCGTAAAGATAAATCAGAAATTATTACCTACTATCCAATGAGAGGAGATAGTATTATTTCTCCTGTCAAAGATATCGTGATAAAAGATATTACAGATAAGGTAGAAGGAAAAGAACATCTGATTTTCTATTATTCAGAAAAAGGAGATTCTTCATTCAGAGGAATTGAAAATAGAGTAGTTAAAAAACAAGTCTATGATTTGTCAAATTCCAATCTTGTAGAATTAGAGAATACAACCTTAAATCAGCTTTATCTTAAAGAAGATGGCAATCTCTTCACTCTTGATCAATTCTTCAATGATTCTTCGGCAGCTAAAGGAAAATTATTAGAGGATATTAAATCAGCTCTTCTTGATAAGAAAGTAGAGCAAACACTTGTAAATCAAGTTATAGCTGACTTTTCGAACACGGATTTATCTAATTGGAAATTTGCCTACAAGGATAGTCAACTTATCATATACCCAGTAAATCAAACAGGAAACACAGGGGAAATAGGACTTCTTATTTCTGACTATTTTGAACTGATTAAAGTTGCGTATCTAGCAGAAAAAGATGCTAAACTGTATGAGACTATTCAAGGAGAAAAGCATAAAAAAGTTGTAGCTTTAACCTTTGATGATGGTCCTGATGGGAATACGACTCCTCAAGCTTTGGATATCTTAGCTAAGTATCGCATAAAAGCAACCTTCTTTGTACAAGGGAAGAATATAGCTGGTAATGAGTCCATTCTAAAACGAATGAAATCAGAAGGACATGAGGTCGGTAATCATAGTTGGAACCATCCAGTCTTGACGAAACTTTCTCTAGAAGATGCAAAGAAACAAATTACAGATACAGAATCTGCAATTACCAGTGTTCTTGGAACTAGTTCTAAATTGATGCGTCCGCCTTATGGAGCAATCTCTGATGATATTCGTAATAGTCTCGATTTAAGCTTTATTATGTGGAATGTAGACAGTTTGGACTGGAAGAGTCTGAATGAAACAAAAATTTTAACAGAAATTCAGCACCAAGTTAGCAATGGATCTATTATTCTGATGCATGATATCCATCAACCATCGATCAATGCGCTTCCACGAGTTATTGAGTATTTGAAAGAACAAGGTTATAGTTTTGTGACTGTTTCAGAACTTCTCAATTCTCGATTGCAACCACATCATATATATTATTCGCGTGAGTAGTAAATGATGACTATAGGCTTTTATAGATTTTTAAATTAAAGATAGAAAAAAATAACTTTTATCTTGACAAACTAGGGAAAACTTGATATGATATAAAAGTTGAGAAAAGCAGAAGTGAGAACTTCTCGCCTTGCGACTAACGTTGTCTGGCCCCTACGGATCAAGTTTCAGAAATGAACTATAATCATGTAGTGCGGATTTGCGTTAGCAAGTCCGCTCTTGTTTTTCTCTAAAATAAAAAAAGAGGTGAAAACCATAGCAAAGCAAGACTTATTCATCAATGATGAAATTCGTGTACGTGAAGTTCGCTTAATCGGTCTTGAGGGTGAGCAATTAGGTATCAAACCACTTGGTGAAGCGCAAGCACTTGCGGATGAAGCGAACGTGGACTTGGTTCTCATTCAACCTCAAGCTAAACCTCCTGTTGCGAAAATTATGGACTACGGTAAGTTCAAATTTGAGTACCAGAAGAAACAAAAAGAACAACGCAAAAAACAAAGCGTTGTGACCGTGAAAGAAGTTCGATTGAGCCCAGTTATTGATAAGGGTGATTTCGATACGAAACTTCGCAATGCTCGCAAGTTCCTTGAAAAAGGGAACAAAGTGAAGGTATCCATTCGCTTTAAAGGGCGTATGATCACCCATAAAGAGATTGGTGCAAAAGTTTTAGCCGAGTTTGCTGAAGCAACACAAGATATTGCTATCATCGAACAACGTGCTAAAATGGATGGTCGCCAAATGTTCATGCAGTTGGCACCAGCAACTGACAAAAAATAATTGTCGGAAAGTCAAATAAAGGAGAAAAAATCATGCCAAAACAAAAAACACACCGCGCATCAGCTAAACGTTTCAAACGTACAGGTTCTGGTGGACTTAAACGTTTCCGTGCTTACACTTCTCACCGTTTCCACGGAAAAACTAAGAAACAACGTCGTCATCTTCGTAAAGCATCTATGGTGCATTCAGGAGATTTCAAACGTATCAAAGCAATGCTTACTCGCTTGAAATAATCGCGTATTTGTAAGTTAACAATTCTAGGAAATATTGGAGGAAATATAAATGGCACGTGTTAAAGGTGGCGTTGTATCACGCAAACGTCGTAAACGTATTTTAAAATTAGCAAAAGGTTACTATGGAGCTAAACACATCTTGTTCCGTACTGCAAAAGAACAAGTAATGAACTCTTACTACTATGCATACCGTGACCGTCGTCAAAAGAAACGTGACTTCCGCAAATTGTGGATCACACGTATCAATGCGGCAGCTCGTATGAACGGACTTTCATACTCACAATTGATGCATGGTTTGAAATTGGCTGAGATCGAAGTTAACCGTAAAATGCTTGCTGACTTGGCTGTTAACGATGCAGCAGCTTTCACAGCTCTTGCAGATGCAGCGAAAGCAAAACTTGGTAAATAATTATTCACAAGACTGGTGCAAATTTGTCCCAGTCTTTTTTAAACAAAGGAGAAAAAATGGCATCAAAAATGCTACATACTTGCTTGCGAGTCGAAAATCTTGAAAAATCAATCGCTTTTTATCAAGATGCTTTTGGATTTAAGGAATTGCGTCGTCTAGACTTCCCAGAACACGCTTTTACCATTGTTTATCTAGGTCTTGATGGCGATGATTATGAATTGGAGTTGACTTATAACTACGATCATGGACCTTATGTTGTAGGTGACGGTTTTGCTCACATCGCTCTAAGCACACCTGACCTTGAGGCTCTTCATAAAGAACATAGCGACAAGGGTTACGAAGTGACAAATCCAAATGGACTTCCAGGAACACAACCAAACTATTACTTTGTTAAAGATCCAGATGGATACAAGGTAGAAGTGATTCGTGAAAAGTAATAAAAACTCCTCATTTGTCAAATTGAGTTAGACAATTTCACCTGACTCAGAAAAACTTGATAGGGAGGAGTGTAGGTCATTTATGTTAGTTTCTTTCAGACAAATGTGAGCGTTTATCTGAGACTAACATAGATGGCTTTTTCTGTCTAGCTTAATTTGACAAATTGGGATATAATAAAAATAACTTAACAAATTAGTGGGAGAAAAAAATGTCAGACCAAAATCCAAATGTAGAGCTAAACAAAGAAGAAGATAAACTAATTGTAGAAAATAATTCGGTGGAAGATATGAAGAATGCTTCAAAAGCAGTCAAGAAACCTTCGGCTCTTCTATCTTTCTCATTTTATTTGGCACTTACCTATATTCTTCTATTTATAACTCTTGCTTTATTTACTGCTCCATGGGGATTTGTATTCTTGATTTTTCTAGGTCCTAATTTAATTGCATACGCTATAGCAACTGTCTTAACACGGATAGGAATCAAGAAAGTAAATAAAACTGTCTTATATGTGAGTGCAGGATCTTATTTGCTTTCTGGACTTTTAGCATTCGACCCGGATTGGCAGATGTTTAGGGTTTTCCCTTATCTCTCACTAGTCCTGGTTCTAATCGGGATATTTTTAACGAAAGATACAAGTAACTAAGTTAAAAAAGCTAGGCGCAATTGTTCTTCGAACTTATTTCATATCATAAAACCATAGCCTTTTAGGCTATGGTTTTTTAGTTTAATGATTAGAAAGAAATTGTGTTTCTATTTTCTAAAATGGTATAATATAAAGAGAATAAGGGAGGTGGTAGTGAGTGATTGCCCAACTAGATACAAAAACGGTATATAGCTTCATGGAGAGTATGGTTTCAATCAAGAGATATGTCAACCTTGGGAAAGAATATGGCTATTCATCGCTTGGAATCATGGATGAAGACAATCTCTATGGAGCCTATTATTTCATCAAAGAATGCCAAAAACAGGGAATGCAACCTTTATTAGGTCTTGAGATGACAGTTTATCATAAAGAAGAAGTGCTCAATCTACGTTTTCTAGCCCTGTCAAACCTTGGATATCGCAACCTGATGAAGATATCTTCACGAAAAATGACAGGTAAAAAAGAATGGGCTGATTTTTCTTCCTACCTTGAAGATATTTGTGTCATTGTTCCTTACTATCCTGAAGTTGATTCCTTGGACTTAGGGCATGACTACTATATCGGAGTGTATCCAGATACACCTCAATTGAATGTTTCTCACCCCCTTCTCCCTCTTTATCGTGTTAACTCTTTCGAGTCTGAGGATTTAGAAGCTCTACAGATGCTTAAAGCGATTAAAGAAAACGTAACCTTGAGAGAGGTTGATGTTCAATCGCAACAGGACTTGTTTTTATCGGCTGACCGTCTTGAAAAGATTTGCCAAGAGAAGTTTCCAAACGCACTGGATAATCTTGCAAGATTGATTAAAGAAACTTCCTACGAAATTGATAGTAGTCTCAAACTTCCACGTTTCAATCCAGAGAGACCTGCTGTTGAAGAACTTCGGGAAAGAGCTATTCAGGGATTGGAGCAGAAAGGGTTATGGAATCAGGTTTATCAGGCTCGTTTAGAAGAAGAGTTATCAGTGATTCATGATATGGGATTTGATGATTATTTCTTGGTTGTTTGGGATCTCTTACGTTTTGGCCGTTCTCAAGGTTATTATATGGGAATGGGACGTGGTTCTGCTGTAGGGAGTCTTGTAGCCTATGCTTTGGATATTACAGGAATTGATCCTGTAGCTAAAAATCTAATCTTTGAACGCTTTCTAAATCGTGAACGTTATACCATGCCAGATATCGATATTGATATTCCAGATATCTATCGTCCAGAGTTTATTCGCTATATTCGTGACCGTTATGGTAGTATCCATGCTGCTCAGATTGTCACTTATTCAACTTTTGGAGCCAAGCAAGCCATCCGAGATATATTTAAACGTTATGGTGTTCCAGAGTATGAATTGACTGCCATTACCAAAAAAATTGGACCAAAGGATACTCTGACTGATGCCTATACTAAAAATCTTAGTTTTAGGCAGTTGATTCAAAGCAAAATAGAATATCAAAAGGCCTTTGAAATAGCTAAAAAAATAGAAGGCTATCCGAGACAAACTTCCATTCATGCTGCGGGTGTAGTTATTAGCGATAAAACCCTAACGGATTACATTCCACTTAAGTATGGTGAGGATATGCTGATTACTCAGTATGATGCTCATGGAGTCGAAGGCAATGGTCTTCTGAAGATGGATTTCTTGGGTCTACGAAATTTAACATTTGTTCAAAAAATGCAAGAGTTATTGCTTAAGACAAAAGGAGTATCCTTGAAGATTGAGGAGATTGACCTTGAAGACAAAGAAACTTTGGCTCTCTTTGCTGCAGGTAAAACAAAAGGGATCTTTCAATTTGAACAACCAGGAGCTATCCGTCTTCTTAAACGAGTGAAACCTGAGAACTTTGAAGAAGTGGTTGCTACAACTTCTTTAAATAGACCAGGAGCTAGCGATTATATTGACAACTTCGTTGCAAGAAAACATGGTAAGGAAAAAGTCACTGTACTTGATCCTGTTCTAGAAGATATTCTGGCACCAACCTATGGGATTATGCTCTATCAGGAGCAGGTAATGCAAGTAGCTCAGCGTTACGCTGGTTTTAGCCTAGGTAAGGCTGACATTTTGCGCCGGGCTATGGGGAAAAAGAATGCTGCTGAGATGCATCAGATGGAAGAAAGTTTCATTCAAGGTGCACTTAAAAAAGGTCATGCTGCTGAGCAAGCTCAGCAAGTATTTGCAGTTATGGAAAAATTTGCGGGCTACGGATTTAACCGTTCGCATGCTTATGCCTATGCAGCTCTGGCATTTCAACTTGCCTACTTTAAAACACATTTTCCAGCGATCTTCTATCAGGTCATGCTCAATTATGCTAGCGGAGATTATATTCTAGATGCGCTTGAAATGGGCTTTGAACTAGCTCCGCTTTCTATCAATACGGTTCCATATCAAGATAAACTAGCAGATAAGACAATTCATTTAGGACTTAAGAGTATTAAGGGAATGCCCCGTGATTTTGCCTACTGGATTATCGAGCATCGTCCATTTAGCAGTGTTGAAGATTTTATCACACGATTACCCAAAAATTATAAAAAGATTAGCCTCTTAAGCCCATTAGTGGAAGTAGGTCTTTTTGATGGATTTGAGAAAAATCGACAAAAAATCTTAACCAACCTACCAACTCTATTTATCTTTGTAGAGGAGTTAGGTAGCCTCTTTGCAGATTCTAGCTATAGTTGGGCAGAAGCAGATGATTACACTGAAATTGAGAAATTCCAAAAAGAGCAGGAATGGTTAGGTGTGGGGATCAGTCAGCATCCTTTAGTTGCTTTAGCTAAAAAAGCCATCTATCCTATCACTAGCTTATCTGACTTATCTGAGGGACAAACAGCTACAGTGCTCGTTGAGATTCTATCGATTCGTGTTATTCGAACAAAAAAAGGTGAAAATATGGCCTTTTTGAAAGTTAGTGACAGCAAAACAAAGCTAGAAGTGACTGTTTTTTCAGAGCGATATCGCCAATTGAGAGACTATCTACAAGAAGGAAAGTTTTACTATATGAATGGTAAGGCTCAATCTAGAGATGGAAAACTCCAGCTAGTATTGAATGATCTTAAAGAAGCAGTTCATGAACGATTTTGGATTCAGGTAGCTAATCATGATCATGATCAAGAAATTTATCATATTTTAAAAAAATATGAAGGCCAACTGCCAGTCGTAATTCGTTATGAAGAAGAGCAAAAAACAGTCCTTGCATCAGGCTATTTTGTCACTAAAGATATAGCTTTACAAGAATCTTTGAGTGGGATAGTTATGAAAACGATTTATCGGTAAAATTTACGGAAAATAGAAGAATTTTCATTTTAATTGTGATATAATCAGGGAGAATGTTAAAGGAAAAAGGAGCAAAAACCAAATGAAACGTATTGCTGTTTTAACAAGTGGGGGAGATGCCCCAGGTATGAATGCTGCTATTCGAGCGGTAGTTCGTCAAGCCCTTTCAGAAGGCATGGAAGTATTTGGTATCTATGATGGATATGCTGGTATGGTTGCTGGTAAAATTTCACCACTTGATGCTGCTTCAGTGGGAGACATCATTTCTCGTGGTGGTACTTTCTTGCACTCAGCTCGTTATCCTGAGTTTGCACAACTAGAAGGTCAACTTAAAGGAATTGAGCAATTGAAGAAACACGGAATTGAAGGTGTTGTTGTTATTGGTGGAGACGGTTCTTACCATGGTGCTATGCGCCTGACTGAGCATGGATTCCCTGCTATTGGACTTCCTGGAACAATCGATAACGATATCGTAGGTACTGACTTTACAATCGGATTTGACACTGCAGTAACAACTGCAATGGATGCAATCGATAAAATTCGTGATACATCATCAAGTCACCGTCGTACTTTCGTTGTTGAAGTAATGGGACGTAACGCAGGTGATATCGCTCTTTGGGCAGGTATTGCAACAGGTGCTGATGAAATCATCATCCCTGAAGAAGGCTTCAAATTTGAAGATATCGTAGCAAGCATCAAAGCTGGATATGAACACGGTAAAAAACACAACATTATCGTTTTAGCAGAAGGTGTCATGTCAGCAGCTGAATTTGGTCAAAAACTAAAAGAAGCTGGCGATACAAGTGACCTTCGTGTCACAGAACTTGGTCACATCCAACGTGGTGGATCACCAACTGCTCGTGACCGTGTCCTAGCGTCACGCATGGGAGCACACGCCGTTAAACTTCTTAAACAAGGAATCGGTGGAGTCGCTGTCGGTATTCGTAACGAGAAAATGGTTGAAAATCCAATTCTTGGAACAGCAGAAGAGGGAGCTTTGTTTAGCTTAACAGCTGACGGTAAGATTGTTGTCAATAACCCACATAAAGCAGATGTAGAACTATCTAACTTGAACAAGAGCTTGTCTTAATCCTACAAACAGTTAAATTAAAATACAATAAAGTTGTACTATATAAAGGAGTCTTATAAATATGAACAAACGTGTTAAAATCGTTGCTACATTAGGTCCTGCGGTAGAAATCCGTGGTGGGAAAAAATTCGGTGATGATGGATACTGGGGTGAAAAATTAGATGTTGAAGCATCAGCACAAAACATTGCTAAATTGATCCAAGCTGGTGCAAATACATTCCGTTTCAACTTCTCACACGGTGACCACCAAGAGCAAGGTGAGCGTATGGCTACTGTTAAACGTGCAGAAGAAATTGCTGGTCAAAAAGTTGGTTTCCTTCTTGACACAAAAGGACCTGAAATCCGTACTGAATTGTTCGAAGGTGATGCTAAAGAGTATTCATATGTAACTGGTGAAACAATCCGTGTTGCTACAAAACAAGGTATTAAATCAACTCGTGAAGTTATCGCTTTGAACGTTGCTGGTGGTCTTGACATCTTTGATGATGTTGAAGTAGGGCACCAAGTATTGGTAGATGATGGAAAATTGGGTCTTCGCGTTGTAGAAAAAGATGCTACTAACCGTGAATTTATAGTTGAAGTTGAAAATGTCGGAATCATCGCAAAACAAAAAGGTGTAAACATCCCTAACACTAAAATTCCTTTCCCAGCACTTGCTGATCGTGATAACGCTGATATCCGCTTTGGTCTTGAGCAAGGAATCAACTTCATCGCAATTTCATTTGTACGTACTGCAAAAGATGTCAACGAAGTCCGTGCAATCTGTGAAGAGACTGGCAACGGTCACGTTCAATTGTTCGCTAAAATCGAAAACCAACAAGGTATCGACAACTTGGATGAAATCATTGAAGCTGCTGATGGTATCATGATTGCTCGTGGTGACATGGGTATCGAAGTACCATTCGAAATGGTTCCAGTTTACCAAAAAATCATTATCACGAAAGTGAACGCAGCTGGTAAAGTCGTTATCACTGCAACAAACATGCTTGAAACAATGACTGAAAAACCTCGTGCTACTCGTTCAGAAGTATCAGACGTATTTAACGCTGTTATCGATGGAACAGACGCAACAATGCTTTCAGGTGAATCTGCAAACGGTAAATACCCACTTGAATCAGTTACAACAATGGCTACTATTGACAAGAATGCTCAAACACTTCTTAACGAATATGGTCGTTTGAACTCAGATTTGTTTGAACGTCACTCTAAGACTGAAGTTATGGCTTCTGCAGTTAAAGATGCAACAAGTTCAATGAACATTAAATTGATTGTAACCATTACTAAGACAGGTCACACAGCTCGTTTGATTTCTAAATATCGTCCTGATGCTGATATCTTAGCTATCACATTTGACGAATTGACACAACGTGGATTGATGTTGAACTGGGGTGTTATTCCTGTAACTACTGACCGTCCATCAAACACTGACGACATGTTTGATCTTGCTGAGAAAATTGCCGTTGAACAAGGTTTGGTTCAATCTGGTGATGATATGATTATTGTTGCAGGTGTGCCTCTTGGTGAAGCTGTTCGTACAAATACAATGCGTATCCGTACGGTACGTTAATAAAATAATTTAAAAACCTATCACATCAAGCCTTAGAGCTTGTATGATAGGTTTTTTTGATGTTAAAAAGTTTATTAGAAGTAGTAGATATGGAGACAATAAAAAAACTTTCTGGCAAAACCAGAAAGTATGAGAGGCATCTCCATGTGAGAAACTGGTTCACACAATTTCTCAAGGTCCGCTCCTGCGTTATGACCTCCTTATGCTCAATAGTAGCTCTCGCTACTTATCGACTCATCGCAGAGACTATTCTACTATAAGGGAGAGAAAATGTCAAGAAAAATCCGTCCCGTTATCAAGGGACGGATAAAAGATGCTAATTGCCGGGATCGAACCGGCGACCTCATCCTTACCATGGATGCGCTCTGCCTACTGAGCTAAATCAGCTTACCAAAAGAGTATACTACAGATTCAAATTTTTGTCAATATTGGCTTAGATTTACAAGAAATTAACTGATACTATGATAAAAAGCTTAAGGTTGATAAACCTTAAGCCACAATCACTTTATTGTAATTTCTCTCGTTTTTTGTCTGGATTCCAAACGAAGCTTGCAATAAAACTAAAAATAATTGTAAAGAACGCCACTAAGATAGCTAGGATTAGGGCAGGGATACGAATAAACCACCAGAGTGGGTTTGGTTTTTTATTGTTGTGCCACTCTTTTGTTTCCTCATCTAGGCGTTGAAACTCAGATTGGATGCGGTCTGCAACCATCTCAATTCCCTCATCATTCATCTTTTTGATGTCTGAGATGTCAATAGGATTTCCGAAATTCATATCAATTCGCTCGCGGCTGATAAGTCCTTTTAGAGTCATAGGACCAGTATAAGTAACCGGCATAATACGAACCTTAGCCATTTTCGCAATCAGAGCAACACCACCCTTAACGTCGTTGGAATGGCGACTACCACTTGGGAACATAATCAGTGAGCGATTGCTCTTTTTAAGGACATTGATTGGGTATTTGATAGCAGAGGCATTAGGATTTTCCCTATCAATAGGGAAGGCACCGCACATACGAATCCACCACCCAAAGATACGATTTGAAAAGAGTTCTTTTTTTGCCATAAAAACAAATTGTTTTGGTTTGGTTGCAAAAGCCATGTAGACGGGATCCCACCATGTACGATGTGGGGCCACAAGGATATAATTCTCATCCATACTTGGAATTTTTTCAGTATTGTGAAAGTGAGCATTTCCATTGATTGACCATAGAATCAACATAACCAACCCACGTAGATAGGTATAAAACATGATGTCTCCTTCAGTTTTCTTTCTTTTATTATACCTTATCATACTAGGACAGGCAAATGTTTTTTGTATAGTCTGAAAAGCTCTTTATATGAAATTAGAATTATTCAAAAAAAAATGATATGATAGAATTTATGGATAAAAATAAAATTATAGGCTTAAGCCAATCAGAAGTTAAAGATCGTCAGAAACAGGGACTAGTCAATGATTTTAAGGCTTCAGCTAGCACGAGTACTTGGCAGATAGTGAAGAGAAATGTCTTTACTTTATTCAATGCTTTAAATTTTGCCATTGCCCTAGCGCTCGCCTTTGTTCAAGCTTGGAGCAATCTAGTTTTCTTTGCAGTTATCTGTTTTAATGCTTTTTCTGGGATTGTAACCGAACTTCGTGCTAAACATATGGTTGATAAACTCAATCTCTTGAATAAAGAAAAGATTACGACAATTCGTGATGGACAAGAGATAGCTTTGGATCCTGAAGAACTTGTTTTAGACGATGTGATTCGCTTGTCAGCAGGAGATCAGATTCCAAGTGATGCCATGGTCTTAGAAGGTTTTGCTGAAGTCAACGAAGCCATGTTAACGGGTGAAAGTGACTTGGTCCAAAAGGAAGTTGAAGACTTAATGATGTCAGGTAGCTTTCTTGTCAGTGGTTCCGTCTTTGCCAAGGTCAAACATGTGGGGGCGGACAACTACGCAGCTAAGCTCATGCTTGAAGCCAAAACGGTGAAGCCAATCAACTCACGTATCATGAAATCGCTAGACCAACTAGCCGGCTTTACTGGGAAAATCATTATTCCTTTTGGAATTGCTCTCTTGCTTGAAGCCTTGGTCTTAAAAGGTTTGCCACTGAAATCTTCTGTAGTCAATTCATCTACAGCTCTTTTGGGAATGCTGCCTAAAGGAATTGCGCTCTTGACTATCACCTCTCTCTTAACCGCTGTTATCAAGCTTGGTTTGAAAAAGGTCTTGGTACAGGAGATGTACTCAGTTGAGACATTGGCGCGTGTAGATATGCTCTGTCTGGATAAGACAGGGACCATCACTCAAGGAAAAATGAAGGTTGATTCACTGTTACCTTTGACAGAAGTTTATGATGAGCAGTCTATTGTTGCCATCTTAACTAGCTATATGGCTCACAGTGAAGACAAAAATCCTACTGCTCAAGCTATCCGTCATCGATTCCAAGGGCAAGCTAGTTACTCAATTTCATCAAGTGTTCCATTTTCTAGCGACCGTAAGTGGGGAGCTATGGAGATGGAGGGGCTTGGGACTATTTTCCTTGGTGCCCCTGAAATGTTGCTAGATAAGGAAGTAGTAGAAGCTAGAGCAGCCTTAGAACGCGGCTCACGTGTCTTAGTTTTGGCTCTTAGTCAAGAAAAATTAGACTATCAGAGACCTAAACGACCAGAATCAATCTTGGCATTGGCGCTTCTAGAAATTTTGGATCCTATCCGTGAAGGAGCTGCAGAAACACTTGATTACTTACGAACGCAACAAGTAGGGCTGAAAATTATCTCTGGCGATAATCCGGTTACTGTATCAAGTATTGCGCAGAAAGCTGGGTTTGTAGATTACCAAAGTTATGTAGATTGTTCAAAAATTTCAGATGAAGAATTGATTGCTATAGCAGTAGAAACAGCTATTTTTGGCCGTGTGTCTCCACATCAGAAGAAATTGATCATCCAAACTCTGAAAAAAGCAGGATATACTACAGCAATGACAGGGGATGGTGTTAATGATATCCTAGCTCTCCGTGAGGCAGACTGTTCCATTGTTATGGCTGAAGGGGACCCAGCAACTCGTCAGATTGCAAATCTGGTCCTCTTGAATTCAGATTTCAATGATGTTCCTGAGATTCTCTTCGAAGGTCGTCGTGTGGTCAATAATATTGCCCACATTGCTCCGATTTTCTTGATTAAGACAATCTATTCATTCTTGCTAGCAGTTATCTGTATTGCCAGTGCTTTGTTGGGACGTACTGAATGGATTTTGATTTTCCCATTCATTCCGATTCAGATAACTATGATTGACCAGTTTGTGGAAGGATTCCCACCGTTTGTATTAACTTTTGAACGAAATATCAAACCTGTGGAACAAAACTTTCTCAGAAAATCCATGCTTCGAGCTTTACCAAGTGCCTTGATGGTAGTCTTTAGTGTTCTCTTTGTTAAAATTTTTGGAACCAGTCAAGACTGGACAGCCATTGAAATTTCGACACTTTTGTATTATCTATTGGCATCGATTGGTTTCATGTCTGTAGTTAGAGCTTGCTTGCCATTTAGCCTGTGGCGTGTGTTATTGATTATTTGGTCAATTGGAGGTTTCCTTGGAACAGCTCTATTCCCAAGAATCCAAAAGTTGCTTGAAATTTCAACACTTACAGGTCAAACATTTCCTATCTATGGCATAATGATGCTCGTCTTTATTGTGATTTTCATACTGACAAGTCGTTATCAAGTTAAAAGATAAAGAAAGACTGCAATCCATGATTGCGGTCTTTTTTAGGTGCAGGATTGCCAGATAAAATATGGTATAATAAAGGGAAATAGAGTTTTTGAAAGTGAGAGAAGATGATTTCAAAGAGATTAGAAACAGTTGCTTCTTTTGTTCCCCAAGGAGCTGTTTTGCTGGACGTCGGTAGCGACCATGCTTATTTACCTATTGAATTAGTTGAAAAAGGTCATATTGAAGCTGCCATCGCGGGTGAAGTTGTAGAGGGTCCCTATCAATCTGCAGTTAGAAATGTTGAAAGTCATGGATTAGCTAATAAAATTCAGGTTCGTTTAGCAAATGGTTTGGCTGCTTTCGAAGAAAGTGACCAGGTCTCTGTTATCACTATTGCAGGAATGGGTGGTCGTTTGATTGCAACGATATTAGAAGAGGGTTTGGATAAACTAGCCAATGTTGAGCGATTGATTCTTCAACCTAATAATCGTGAAGATGAGTTACGTAGTTGGTTACAAGAGCATGGATTTCAGATTGTAGCTGAAAGTATTTTAGAGGAAGCTGGAAAATTTTACGAGATTCTAGTTGTGGAAGCTGGAGAAATGAAATTATCAGCAAGTGACACCCGTTTTGGTCCTTTTCTATCTAAAGAACTTAGCCCCGTATTTGTCCAAAAGTGGCGAAGAGAAGCAAGTAAGCTCGAATTTGCCCTTAGTCAAATCCCAGAAAAAAATCATGAAGAACGTCAAGTTTTAGTAGATAAAATTCAAGCCATCAAGGAGGTGCTCCATGAAAGCAAGTGAAGTAATTAAGCGTTATGAAACCTATTGTCCTCAAGAATTTTCTATGGAAAGCGATAATCGTGGACTGCAGATTGGAACTTTGGACAAGGACATCCAAAAAGTCATGGTTGCCCTTGATATACGTGAAGATACAGTGGCAGAAGCTATTGAAAAGGGTGTAGATTTGATTATCGTTAAGCACGCGCCTATCTTCCGTCCGATAAAGGACTTGGTAGCTAGTCGCCCTCAAAATCAGATTTATATTGATCTTATCAAGCATGATATTGCAGTCTACGTCAGCCATACTAACATTGATATCGTTGAAAATGGCCTCAACGACTGGTTCTGCCAGATGTTAGGTGTTGAGGATACAACTTATCTGCAGGAAACAGGTCCTGAACGTGGCATCGGGCGTATTGGCAATATTAGACCTCAAACATTTGAAGAATTTGCTAGTCATCTTAAGGAAGTATTTGGTCTAGATAGCCTTCGTATGGTGTATTATAAAGAGACTGATTTGCAAAAAACAATCTCAAGAGTAGCTATTTGTGGCGGCAGTGGGCAGTCTTTCTACTATGATGCTTTAGCAAAAGGAGCAGATGTCTATATCACTGGAGATATCTATTATCATACAGCTCAGGATATGTTGTCAGACGGTTTGTTGGCTCTGGATCCAGGCCACTATATTGAAGTTCTCTTTGTTGAAAAAATTGCAGAGTTCCTGAATGAATGGAAGGAAGAGAATGCTTGGTCTCTAGAGGTTATCGCAAGTCAAGCGTCCACCAATCCATTCCATCATATCTAGTTAGAAGGTATAGACAATGAAAAAAGTAGCCATTGTTGGAGCAGGTATTGTAGGGGCGACAACTGCCTATTATCTCTCTAAAGAAGCTGATGTAGAAGTGACTGTCTATGATCATGGGCTTGGGCAGGCAACAAAGGCAGCAGCTGGTATTATCAGTCCCTGGTTTTCTAAACGACGCAATAAAGTTTGGTACAAGATGGCGCGTTTGGGAGCAGACTTCTATATCGATTTGTTGAATGATTTACAAGAGTCTGGACAGGAGGTTGATTTTTATCAACGCTCGGGAGTCTTTCTCTTGAAAAAATATGAATCTAAGTTGGAAGAACTCTATAAACTAGCCTTGCAACGTAAAGATGAATCTCCCTTGATTGGGGAATTAGCCATTTTAGATCAAGCGACTGCAAGTAACTTATTTCCTGGTCTAGAGGGATTTGAGAGATTACTTTATGCTTCTGGAGGAGCTCGAGTAGATGGACAACTCTTGGTGACTCGCTTGCTAGAAGCTAGTCAGGTTAAGGTGATTAAAGATAGGGTGACTATAATACCTGTATCTTCAGGTTATCAGATTAAAAATCAGATATTTGACCAAGTTGTTCTTGCGACAGGAGCATGGTTGGGAGATATACTAGAACCTTTAGGTTATGAGGTGGATGTTCGCCCACAAAAAGGTCAACTCCGAGATTACCAAGTGCCACAAGACATGGGAGCTTACCCTGTAGTTATGCCGGAAGGTGAGTGGGATTTGATACCATTTCCTGGAGGTAAGTTATCTCTAGGAGCTACCCATGAAAATGACATGGGATTTGACCTAACAGTTGATGAGAATTTGCTCCAACAAATGGCTGAAGCAGCAAGTTCGTTTTATCCTAGCTTAAAAGATGCAATGATAAGTGGTGAACGTGTGGGGATTCGTGCTTATACGAGTGATTTTTCGCCGTTTTTCGGACAAGTGCCAAACTTGTCAGGAGTATTTGTTGCGAGTGGATTAGGATCGTCAGGATTGACAACTGGACCCATTATAGGTTATCACCTAGCCCAAATGCTTCAAGGGAAAAGTGGAGTCTTGGATCCAGCGGATTATCCGACTGAAAGATATATTAAAGAGAAATAATCGTAAACTTTTTACCTAGTTTTTACGATAGGATTAGGATAGTAAATGACTTTCCCTATCAAAAATGGTAAAATGAAAAAAATAATTCAAGAATAGAGGAAAAAGATGAAAGAAAAGATTTTAGTTACAGGTGGAGCTGGCTATATCGGAACTCATACAGTAGTTGAATTGGTTGAAGCTGGCCACCAGGTTGTTGTAGTGGATAACCTATCTAATAGTAATCGTAAAAGCCTTGAAGTGGTAGAAAGAATCACAGGAGTTGAGATTCCTTTTTATGAAGCTGATATCCGTGATACAGATACACTTCGTGACATTTTCAAACATGAAGAGCCAACAGGTGTGATTCATTTTGCTGGTTTGAAGGCAGTTGGTGAGTCAACTCGTATCCCTCTTGCCTACTATGATAACAATATTGCCGGTACAGTTAGCCTTTTGAAGGCAATGGAAGAAAATAACTGCAAAAATATTATTTTCAGTTCATCAGCAACAGTTTATGGAGATCCACATACTGTTCCAATCCTAGAAGATTTCCCACTTTCAACTACCAACCCTTATGGCCGTACCAAGCTTATGCTGGAAGAAATCTTGACAGATATCCATAAAGCAGATTCAGAGTGGAACGTTGTCTTACTTCGTTACTTCAACCCAATTGGGGCGCATGAGAGTGGTGACCTAGGAGAGAATCCAAACGGCATTCCAAATAACCTTCTACCGTATGTAACACAAGTCGCAGTTGGTAAGTTAGAACAAGTTCAAGTCTTCGGAGATGACTACGATACTGAAGATGGAACAGGTGTTCGTGACTATATCCACGTCGTTGACCTAGCAAAAGGACACGTTGCCGCCCTTAAGAAGCTTCAAAAAGACTCTGGACTCAATGTGTATAACCTTGGTACTGGAAAAGGATACTCAGTTCTTGGAATTATCCAAAATATGGAAAAAGCTGTTGGGCGCCCAATTCCATACCGTATCGTTGAACGTCGCCCTGGTGATATTGCAGCCTGCTACTCAGACCCAGCAAAAGCTAAGGAAGAACTCGGATGGGAAGCAGGCCTTGGTATTACAGAAATGTGTGAAGATGCATGGCGTTGGCAGAGCAAACATCCAAATGGATTTGAAGATTAAACATAAAGTTATATATAAAAAAGAGGAAGAATTTCCTCTTTTTTAACGGTCATTAGAAAGCAATAACTAGAAAGCCTTATAGTTTTTAAAATGTTTATACAATAAATAAAAATAGAATAAAATAAGTCTTTAAAAAGACTATAATTTTCTAGAAAAATATGCTAAACTAGAGAGAGTGGAATAAAATAATTGGGTATCCCAAATAATTACTTTTAATCTTTGATCAGAGCACGTGTTGGGCAATTTTTAACAGCCTCTAGAACGTCATTACTAGTGGGAATCTCTTTTTCCAATTGATCAGGGTCATCGTAAAAGCGTACTATGCCATTATCATGATAATCAAATAGTTCTGAATAAGTTTGGCAAAGTCCACATGCAATACAGCGTTCAGGTATAAGTGTGATTTTCATATTTATATTGTAATAAGAAAATAGAAAAAACACAAGGAGTAAGGTATGGAAAAAGAACCATGGCAAGAAGATATTTATGAGGAAAACAAGGAAGAGTCGAGAAGTGAGCGCCATTCTAGAAGTGGAAAGTGGGCTTTTCTTACAGCGAATAACATTTTAACAACCCTGGCTATCATTTTCTTTATTGTTGTTATAGGTATGATTATTGTTTTAGTATACCTATCTTCGGGTGGAAGTGATAGAACATCAGCTTTGAAGGATTTTTATGATTCTGCAAATCCTAAAGTTGAAGAAGTAACTACTGTAACGACAGCAACGACTGAAACGACTACAGTAGCTACTACTGAGTCCGACGAACAACAAAATACTACAGAGGCTCATACAGATCCTGAAGGTACAATTACTGTATTGGCAGGAGAAGGTGAAGCAGCAATTGCAGCTAGAGCTGGAATTTCTATTGCACAACTAGAAGCTTTGAACCCTTCACATATGTCAACAGGTTCATGGTTTGCAAATCCTGGTGATGTCCTTAAGATAAGATAGGAGCAACTATGAAAACAATTCAGATTGCGATTGATGGTCCAGCTTCAAGTGGTAAAAGTACTGTTGCGAAAATTATCGCTAAAGACTTCGGTTATACTTATCTCGATACGGGTGCTATGTATCGTGCAGCGACATATTTAGCTTTACAACATCAAATCAGTCATGATCAAAGTTCTCAACTTCTTGAATTATTGGATCGATATCCAATTAGCTTTGGACGTTCTGAAAGTGGCGAACAATTGGTTTTTCTTGGAGATGTTGATGTTAGTCATCCTATTAGGGAAAATGCTGTGACCAATGCAGTATCATCTTTTGCAGCGATACCAGCTATTCGAGAGAAGCTTGTTGCTCTTCAACAAGAGATTGCTCAACAAGGTGGCATTGTTATGGATGGCCGCGATATTGGTACGGTAGTGTTACCTAAGGCTGAATTAAAGATATTTCTTGTAGCTTCTGTGGATGAGCGAGCAGAGCGTCGGTACAAGGAAAATCTTTCAAAAGGAATTGAAACTGATTTAGAAACTTTAAAGGAAGAGATTGCAGCGCGTGATTATAAAGATAGTCATCGAGAAACTTCTCCCTTGAAGCAAGCAGAAGATGCTATCTACTTAGATACAACAGGACTTACTATTTTAGAAGTTGTTGACAAAATCAAAGCAGAAGCACAGAAATATTTATAAGAATAACTTAAAACCGATTAACCACTTTTTGGGCTAATCGGTTTTTCATGATTATTTGTCAAAAAAGGTATTTTAAGGTATAATAGTTGCTGTTAATGAAAATTTGACAATCAAATAATCATCATTATTTTAAGGAGATAACATGAGTCAACTACCAAATTGCCCAAAATGTAATTCAGAATATGTATATGAAGATGGAGCACTTCTTATCTGCCCAGAATGTGCTTATGAATGGAATCCTGCTGAACAAGTTGAAGCAGAAGAAGGTATTGTTGCTATCGATGCAAATGGTAATAAATTAGCTGATGGAGATACAGTTACCTTGATTAAGGACCTTAAGGTCAAAGGGGCGCCAAAAGACCTCAAAAAAGGAACTCGTGTGAAAAATATCCGTATTGTAGAGGGTGACCATAACATCGATTGTAAGATTGATGGTTTTGGTGCTATGAAGCTTAAATCAGAATTTGTGAAGAAGATTTAATCATGATTAAAAATGAAAAAGTAATATTTTATAGTCGTATCTTTTTATTTATAGCAGCCTTTCTTGGTGTTTATTTGGAAATTACTAAGCATGGTGGTTTTGGCATGTTACTCTACTATACAGTCCTTTCTAACCTTTTGGTCACACTTTTTACAGGCTATCTTTTGATAAAGATGCGTAGTGGCGGTGATAGTTGGCAGAGTTCTGGGATTCTACGTCTCAAAGGTGGTGTCACCATGAGTATTATGATTACTTGTGTCATCTATCATTTCATGCTAGCTCCCTTGACGACAGATTTTTACCGTTTGGAAAACTTCCTTTGCCATTATATTGTCCCACTCTGGTTTTTAGCGGATACAATTATTTTTGATAAGAGTCGTCAATATAAGCTAGTTGATCCCATGCTTTGGACTAGCCTTCCATTGCTTTATATGATTTTTGCCCTTTTAAACGGCTTTGTTATAAAGATGGATGTCCCTAATGCTAAGGATAGTCCCTTCCCTTATTTCTTTTTGAATGCTACCAAACATGGTTGGGGCTTTGTCTTTAGATGGGCAGCCACTATCTTTGTTGCCTACATGGTTTCAGGATATCTCTTTTATTTTGTCAAAAGCATTAAAAAAACTAAGAAATAAAAGTACCCAATGTGGGTGCTTTTTTGTTATAGAGATAATTGTACCCGGACAAATCGATTTATTTTATCTTGTTATGAAGTCTTTTATACCTTACAATAAAATTGTAGCTACCAATACAACTATTGAGGATGAAAAAAATGACTGAAAATCGTTATGAATTAAATAAAAATTTGGCACAGATGCTTAAAGGTGGCGTCATCATGGATGTTCAAAACCCTGAACAAGCAAGAATTGCTGAGGCTGCAGGTGCGGCAGCAGTTATGGCCTTGGAACGAATTCCAGCTGACATTCGTGCTGCTGGTGGTGTCTCTCGCATGAGTGATCCAAAGATGATTAAGGAAATCCAAGAAGCGGTCAGCATTCCAGTTATGGCTAAGGTTCGAATTGGGCATTTTGTTGAAGCTCAGATTTTAGAAGCTATCGAGATTGACTATATTGATGAGAGCGAAGTTCTGTCTCCAGCTGACGATCGTTTCCATGTGGACAAGAAAGAATTTCAAGTTCCTTTTGTTTGTGGTGCTAAAGACCTAGGAGAAGCCTTGCGTCGTATCGCTGAAGGTGCTTCAATGATTCGTACAAAAGGAGAACCTGGAACAGGAGATATCGTTCAAGCTGTTCGCCATATGCGTATGATGAATCAAGAAATTCGCCGCATTCAAAACCTCCGTGAGGACGAGTTATATGTTGCTGCAAAAGAACTCCAAGTACCTGTAGAATTAGTTCAATATGTCCACGAAAATGGAAAATTACCAGTTGTCAACTTTGCAGCTGGAGGGGTTGCAACACCAGCGGACGCTGCTCTTATGATGCAGCTAGGTGCAGAAGGTGTGTTTGTTGGCTCAGGGATTTTCAAGTCAGGTGATCCTATTAAACGTGCGTCAGCAATTGTCAAGGCTGTTACCAATTATCAGAATCCTCAAATTCTGGCTCAAATCTCTGAAGATTTAGGAGAAGCCATGGTAGGTATCAACGAGAACGAGATCCAAATTCTCATGGCGGAGCGAGGAAAATAGATGAAAATCGGAATCTTGGCCTTGCAAGGTGCCTTTGTAGAACACGAGAAAATGCTTGCTCAACTAGGAGTTGAAAGTATTGAACTGCGAAACCTAGAAGATTTTCAGCAACATCGAAGTGAGCTATCAGGTTTGATTTTGCCAGGAGGTGAGTCTACAACTATGGGAAAATTGCTGCGAGATCAGCAAATGTTGACTCCCTTAAGAGAGGCTATTCTCAATGGTTTACCGGTTTTTGGAACCTGTGCTGGTTTGATCTTGCTAGCGAGACAAATTACTTCTCAGGAAGAAAGTCATCTAGCGACGATGGATATCCTAGTAGAGCGTAATGCCTATGGACGTCAGTTAGGAAGTTTTTATACAGAAGCTGACTGCAAGGGGGTTGGCAACATTCCCACGACCTTTATCCGAGGCCCTATTATTCGTGAAGTTGGTAAAGATGTTGATGTTCTAGCAGTAGTGCATGATCAAATCGTTGCAGCACGAGAAAAGAATATGCTAGTGACCTCATTTCATCCGGAATTGACAACCGATGTTCGCTTACACCAGTACTTTATCGATATGTGTAAATAGAAAAAGAGAGTAGGACCGAAATCGGTAATTCGTTTGAATTCGATTTCGTCGTCCTACCTCCGCACAGCTGAGTAGGGCTGTAAAAGCTGATGAAATCAGCGTAGAAGAGCCCACTCAACCACTGCGTCTTGCTCGACAATCCAAAGACAATTGAGAGGCTAGAACTTTTGTCCCAGCCTCTTTTTTACATGTAATAAACAATAGCGATATATTGCAAAGCTGATGCTGCTAAGATAAACATATGCCAAATCATGTGGAAGTATGGTTTTTTCTTAGCATAAAAACCAGCTCCAACTGTGTAACAGAGTCCACCAGATACCATGAGGCTCCAGAAGATAGGAGTTGTCTGGCTGATGATTGCTGGTAAGATAGCCAAAACGAGCCATCCCATGATGAGATAGAGAATGAGACTAAATTTTTCATTAACTTTCTTGGCAAAGATTTTATAGAGGATGCCAAAGATGGTTGTTCCCCACTGAATGGCGATAATGAGATATCCAAACCAGTTATTCATCAGAGTCAAAACGACGGGAGTATAAGAACCTGCAATTGCAACATAAATCATGGAATGGTCAATAATGCGTAGGACATACTTGTGAGTCGAACCATAAGCCATCGAATGATAAATAGTTGATGATAAGAACATGAGAAAGAGGCTAATAACGAAAATTGAAACACCAATGGATGATAAAAATCCGTGAACTTCATAACTGTAAGTTGATGAAATGGGAAGTAAGATGAGCATCACCAATGCACCGACAGCGTGAGTGACACTGTTGGCAATTTCTTCTCCAAAACTAAGGCGTTTACTAAGTTTGAGACTAGTATTCATTTATTTACTCCTTTTCAGATTCTGTGTAAACGAGTGCTAGTGTTTGATGATAGAGTTTGACTGTTTGACAACTTGCTTGGATAATAGGATTGTCTGGGTCAATGTCTTCGTTCATATAATCCACAAAAGCATTGTAGAGTTCTTCTGAATTAGCATCTGTGTGTAGGGTATTTAAGGTTTGAGCAATTTCTTGGATCGAAAAAACGGACTTAAGAGTTGTAATAGCAATCAAACGGGCGATTTGTTTGCGTTGGTATTTTTTCTTTTCAGGTTTTGTCAGATAGCTGTGTTTGACATAGTTATTGACCATAGAAGCTGTCAAACCTTTCTCTTTATCGGGAGAAACTGGGGGACAGATTTGATTGACATAGAGTAGAACCTGGTCCAGATAGAGATTGATATTTGGAATTTCTTCCCATTTTGGATAGGAAAAAGTAGTTTTCATTTCCAACTCCTTTTATCTAGTTTTCATAACTAGATTATAAAATAATAGAAATTATAAGTCAAGTCTCAAGTGCTTGTAGAAAGAAATAAATTATGCTATGATGAGAGAAAATAGTATGAAACGAGGATAGATGATGGAGATTCGCTTAGCCTTTCCAAACGAAGTTGATGCAATTATGCAAGTGATTGAGGAAGCCAAGAAATGCTTGGCAGATGCTGGGAGTACCCAGTGGCAAAATGGCTACCCAAATACGGAGACGATTATTGACGATATTATCTCTGGTCAAGCCTATGTAGCTTTGGAAGAAGGAGAGCTCTTAGCCTATGCAGCAGTTACCAAGAGCCCAGAAAAAGCTTATGAAGCCATTTATGATGGCAACTGGGAAGGAAAAGAGGCAGAATACTTAGTATTTCACCGTATTGCAGTTGCTAGTGATGTGCAAGGCAAAGGTGTTGCTCAGACCTTCTTGGAAGGCTTGATTGAAGGCTTTGATTACCTAGATTTTCGTTCTGATACACACGATCAAAATAAAGTCATGCAACATATTTTTGAGAAGCTTGGTTTTAAACAAGTTGGGAAAGTTCCTGTAGACGGGGAACGCTTGGCCTATCAGAAAGTAAAATCAAATGTCTAAAATGTATGTAAAGATGCTGTATAGTTCTCCGATTGGTATCTTATCTCTGGTAGCTGATAACCATTATCTGTTTGGGATATGGGTCGAAGAAGAGAGCGATTTTGAGAGAGAATTACCTGAAAAAGCTGTAACTGTCGTTGAAGGTCATCCCATTTTAAATCAAATTATTTCCTATTTAGATACCTATTTTAAGGGGCAAGATCCGGACTTGTCTGAATTGCCCTTAGCTCCTATCGGAAGTAACTTTGAAAAAAGAGTTTGGAACTATTTGCGTGGAATTCCTTTTGGTAAGACTGTTACTTATGGACAAATAGCCAAGGACTTGCAGGTAGCTTCTGCTCAAGCAGTCGGAGGAGCAGTAGGTCGAAATCCCTGGTCTATCCTTGTACCCTGTCATCGCGTGCTAGGTGCTGGAGGTCGTCTGACAGGCTATGCTTGGGGACTCGAAAAGAAGGCTTGGCTCTTGAAACATGAAGGTGCAGCATTTAAAGAGAAGAAAGAAAAAGAATAGAAAGAGAAGAAAATGTTAGAATTTATCGAATACCCAAAATGTACAACTTGTAAAAAAGCAAAGAAAGAATTAGATCAACTCGGACTAGAATATAAGGACGTTCATATAGTAGAAGAAACACCAAGTGAAACGGTGATTTTAAACTGGTTAGAAACTTCAGGATTTGAATTAAAACAGTTCTTCAATACGAGTGGAATAAAATATCGTGAGCTTGGTTTGAAAGATAAGGTTGGAACTTTATCTAATAAAGAAGCAGCTAAACTCTTAGCTAGTGATGGAATGTTGTTAAAACGACCAATTCTTGTGAAAGATGGACGAATTCAGCAGATTGGCTACCGTAAAGAATACGAAGAGTTAGCATTAAAATAGATTTTACTTATCTACTTGATAGATAAAATATATAAGCTCCCACTTTTAAAGTATGATAAACTAGAAGATAGATGAAGTCTGATATGCTCGTAGCAAATATTTTTAATTAGAGCATAAGTATGATAGAATGAATCATTATCTTGAGAGGATGTTTCTATGAATGTTACAACGATTTTAGCATCTGATTGGTATCAAAATTTGATGCAATATATCCCGGATGGCAAACTGTTTAGTTGGCGTTCTGTTTTTGATGGGATTCCAAGAATTCTACAGCAATTACCTACAACATTGATGTTAACAGTATTTGGTGCCTTTTTTGGAATCATGCTAGCCCTGGTCTTTGCTATTGTGAAAATCAACCGAGTTCGATTTATATACCCAGTACAAGCCTTTTTTGTTAGTTTCCTAAAAGGAACTCCAATTTTAGTTCAACTGATGTTGACCTATTACGGAATTCCATTAGCTCTGAAAGCATTGAATCAACAATGGGGAACTTCTCTAAACATTAATGCCATTCCAGCGGCAACATTTGCGATTGTGGCTTTTGCTTTTAATGAAGCAGCCTATGCCAGCGAAACTCTCCGTGCGGCAATTCTTTCTGTAAATTCAGGTGAGATTGAAGCCGCTCGTAGTCTTGGTATGACACGTGTACAAGTTTATCGTCGAGTCATTATTCCAAATGCAGCGGTAGTAGCGACTCCAACCTTGATTAACTCCTTGATTGGCTTGACCAAGGGAACTTCTCTAGCCTTTAGTGCAGGTGTTGTAGAAATCTTTGCTCAAGCTCAGATTTTGGGTGGTGCAGACTATCGCTACTTTGAACGCTTTATCTCAGTTGCCCTTGTATACTGGGTGGTAAATATCGCTATTGAAAATCTTGGTCGCTTTATTGAAAGAAAAATGGCTATTTCCGCGCCAGATACTATCGAAACAGATGTGAAAGGAGAGCTTCGCTAATGATTAAAATTTCAAATTTAAGCAAGTCCTTTTCAGGTCAAACCGTTTTAGATCATCTGAATTTAGATATTCAAAAAGGAGAGGTTGTTGCCTTGATTGGTTCTTCAGGGGCTGGGAAATCAACCTTTCTCCGTAGTCTCAATTATCTAGAAACTCCTGATAGCGGAAGTATTCAGATTGATGACTTTAAAGTCGATTTTTCTCAAATTACTCAAGAGGAAATTCTGGCTCTTCGTCGTAAACTGTCCATGGTTTTCCAACAATTCAATTTGTTTGAACGCAGAACAGCTCTTGATAATGTCAAGGAAGGCTTGATTGTCGTTAAAAAACTATCAGACGAAGAAGCAACTAAGATTGCTAAAGAAGAGTTGGCTAAGGTTGGGCTTTCTGATCGTGAACAGCATTATCCACGTCACTTGTCAGGGGGACAAAAGCAACGGGTCGCAATAGCGCGTGCTCTAGCCATGAAACCAGATGTCTTGCTCTTGGATGAACCAACTTCAGCCCTTGATCCAGAATTGGTTGGGGAGGTAGAAAGATCGATTGCCAATGCTGCAAGATCAGGTCAAACCATGATTTTGGTTAGTCACGATATGTCTTTTGTTGCTCAGGTTGCTGATAAGGTGTTATTCTTGGATAAAGGAAAGATTATTGAATCTGGAACACCGGATGAGATTATCAACCATCCTAAAGAAGAACGAACAAAAGAGTTTTTTGCTAGTTACAAACGGACCTATATTTGATATAATAGAAGATAAGAAAAACTCAGTTGGCTAAGCTAACTGGGTTTGCTCTTTAAAAATATAAGAAATGAGTGAGAGCATGCTACTACAAATATTCACTTTGTATATAGAGAGCCTACTTTTAACCATGTTGGTCATCTTAATTGTATTGGGACTTTGGATTGGGTTGAGAGCTTTATCCGGTGTGGATAAGACAGCTAAGGCACGTCAAGCCCACCTCTTTGATATGATGATGATTGGTGTATTAACAACTCCTGTGCTATCCTTTGCAACGATGAGTCTATTGTTAGTAATCAAGGCATAATACTTGTATAATTGAAGTTATTTAGATAGAATAAAAATAGTTACAACAAGAAAGAAGGAAACAGAATGTACGATACGATTATTATCGGTGCAGGTCCTGCTGGGATGACTGCAGCCTTGTATGCGGCTCGCAGTAACCTAAAAGTTGCTTTGATTGAAGGTGGCCTTCCTGGCGGTCAGATGAACAACACTTCTGACATTGAAAACTATCCAGGTTATGCTAACATTAGTGGACCTGAGTTAGCAGAAAAGATGTTTGAACCTCTTGAAAATCTAGGTGTTGAACATCTCTATGGCTTTGTAAAAAATATTGAGAACCATGGTGATGTTAAGAAAGTAATCACAGATGATCAAGAATTTGAAACTCGCACAGTTATCGTAGCGACTGGTTCAAAACATCGTCTCTTGGGAGTTCCGGGTGAAGAAGAACTGAATAGTCGTGGAGTTTCTTACTGTGCAGTCTGTGATGGAGCCTTTTTCCGAGACCAAGATTTATTGGTTGTAGGTGGAGGAGATTCGGCTGTTGAAGAAGCAATCTTCTTGACTCAGTTCGCCAAATCTGTAACCATCGTTCACCGTCGTGATGAACTTCGTGCTCAAAAGGTTTTGCAAGATCGTGCCTTTGCTAATGATAAAATTAAATTCATTTGGGATTCTGTCGTCAAAGAAATCAAGGGTGAAAATCGTGTTGAGTCTGCAATGATTGAAAATGTTAAGACTCATCAAGTAACTGAACATGCTTTTGGTGGAGTGTTTATCTATGTAGGTTTGGATCCTGTTAGCGAATTTACAAAGGATTTACAAATACAAGATGAGTCAGGTTGGATTATGACAGATACCCATATGAAAACTGCAGTGGATGGTATCTTTGCAGTTGGAGATGTACGTCAGAAAGACCTCCGTCAAATTACAACAGCAGTTGGTGATGGAGCTATTGCAGGTCAAGAAGCCTATAAATTTATTACTGAACATAGTTAAAAAAGTTTCCAATCAACTGATTGGAAACTTTTTATTAGAGTCGATTTCGGAAGACTTCATACATGAGAATGGCAGCAGCAACACTGGCATTGAGGCTCTGTACGTGACCATTCATGGGAATGGTAATCATCTCGTCCACTTGTTTTTTGATATTACTAGAGATACCTTTTCCTTCATTACCGATAATGAGAGCTATTTTCCCTTTGGTATTCCACTTATGGCAAGGTGTTCCGTTCATATCAGTTCCAAAAGTCCAGAATCCTTGATCTTTAAGTTTATCCAAGGTCTGGCTTAGATTGGTAACTCGAGCAATAGGAACATGTTCGATAGCACCAGTGGCTGTCTTTGCAACTACGGGTGTGATACCGACAGCTCGATGTTTTGGAATAATAACACCTGAAACATTGGTTGCATCGGCTGTTCGTAAGATAGAACCTAAGTTGTGTGGATCAGTTAGTCCATCGAGAATCAATAGGAGTGGATTTTCCTCTTGACTTGTTTTAGCAAGAATTTGGTCTAGTTCAGTATAGGCAAATTCGGAAACACGTAAAACGAACCCTTGATGAACAGCTCCTTCAGTCATTTCAGAAAGGGACTTTTTGGAAGTCCAAGAGATAGAGACTTTCTTCTCAGTTGCTAGCTCTTTGATTTTTTCAACATTTTTCCCTCTCAAATCTTCCTGGATATAAAGCTTATTTCCAGTATTGGCTAAGAGAGCTTCAGTAACGGCGTGAACACCGTAAACAATATCATTTGTTTTCATCATTTTTTATCTATCATTTAAATACTAGTGCAAAGCGAAATCAATAAGATTTTATTGAATACCTTTTGACTCAGTTTGTTGATTATTCAAGGATAAGGAGTCCATCCTTGATAGCGAAAGGATCTTTTTCATTAATGCGATCGTAGAACATGACGCCATTTAAGTGGTCGATTTCATGTTGAACTACGATTGAGTTGTAGCCTTTAAGTTTAATGCGGTGTTTTTCTCCGTCCTTATCGAAATAGTCAACGGTTACTCGAGCGTGGCGGATAACGTAGCCGGGAACAGCACGATCTACAGACAAGCAGCCTTCTCCCTCCCCTAGAGCAGCGTCTTGGACTGAGTGAGAAACAATTTTTGGATTATACATGACAGCTTGTAGGTCATATGCTTCTTTAGGTGTTTCATCTTCCTCAGTAATATTTGGTACTAGTACAGCAATGATTCGTTTTGAGATATCTAGTTGAGGTGCTGCAAGACCAACTCCTCCACGAAGTCCTAATTTTTCAGCCATGACAGGGTCTTGGGAATGTTTAAGAAATTGCATCATTTTCTCTCCAAGAATGATATCTTGATCACTTAGGGGGAAGCTTACTTCCTCGGCAACAGCTCGAAGTGTCGGGTTCCCCTCGCGTATAATATCTTTCATATCAATTAAATGAGCGGCTTTGGTAATTCGTTCTATAGCAGACATTTTCTCTCTCCTTTTCTTACTTCTTCATGATAACACAAAATTACCTAGAAAGAAAGCCTAGGAGTTTATCGCTAGATGAAATACAAAACTGTCTATGATATAATAAAGAAAGGATACTTGCATCAAAAAAGCAGGGAGAAAAATATGGAAAAACGTAGTCAGAAGAGAAGAAATAGAACTGTTTTACACATTATAAGTAAGCCTGTTGGATTTTTTAAGAATTACACTCAGTGGAGTAATAGAACCTTTATTATAGTCTTATTGGTAATAGTTGTTCTTTCAATGTTATTGACTTTATTATTAGAAACTAGTTTAGGGACATCTTTAACTAGTGGCGATTCGGCCGTGTGGCAGCAAGAGTCTAAATCTCGGGCAAACCAAAAAGGGGCAGAGCAAGAAACCAGCGCCCGAATAATGGCTCACGGGGATTTGCTTTATCATGACATCATCTACTTTTCAGCAAAACAAGAAGACGGTAGCTATGATTTCCACGAAAATTTTGATTATGTAAAGCCGTGGTTTAAGAAGGCGGACTTAGTTATTGGAGATTTTGAAGGAACTATAAACCAGAACTACAATCTAGCTGGCTATCCTTTGTTTAATGCTCCAGTTGAAGTTATGGATGCCATTAAGGATGCGGGTTATCAGGTGCTAGATTTGGCACATAATCACATACTTGATTCTCAATTAGAAGGAGTGATTTCTACAGCTGATACGATTGAAAAAGCAGGTATAACACCTATTGGAGTATATACTCATGAGCCACGTGACAAGGCACCTCTAGTAATTAAGGAGGTGAATGGCATAAAGATTGCTTTATTAGCTTATTCTTATGGCTTCAACGGTATCGAGGAGTATATTTCTCCAGAAGACTACAATCATTACTTATCTGACTTAAACGAAGATAAAATGAGGGCTGAGATCGAACGTGCTGAAAAAGAGGCGGATATCACAATTGTCATGCCACAAATGGGTATCGAGTACCAATTAGATCCGACTGAAGAACAAAAAAATCTCTATCACAAGATGATTGGTTGGGGAGCTGACATTATCTTTGGTGGGCATCCTCATGTAGTTGAACCAGCAGAAATACTTGAAAAAGATGGGGATAAAAAGCTAATTATCTATTCGATGGGAAATTTTCTATCAAATCAACGCATTGAAACTATGCAAGATGTAGAGAATGCTAAGTGGACGGAACGTGGAGTTCTGATGGATTTAACCATTAAGAAAAAAGCTGGAAAGACAACAATTGAAACTGCAGAGGCTCATCCAACTTGGGTTAATCGCACATCAAAAGGAACTTATTCACCAGATGGTTACTTACTTTACCTTTATCAGACATATATTTTAGAGGACTTTATAGAAGGTGGTCCTCATCGCGATAAATTGGATGAAGAAACTAAGGAAAGAATTGATACTGCCTACAAAGAAATGAAAGAATTTGTAGGATTGAAGTGGTAGAAAAGGAGAAATCATGACAATTAAACTGATTGCAACAGATATGGATGGGACAATACTGGATGCCCAAGGCCTTCTAGACCTACCGCGGTTAGAGAAAATCTTAGATAGGTTAGATGAGAAGGGAATACGATTTGTCATTGCGACTGGGAATGAAATTCATCGAGTACGTCAGTTGCTCGGTCACTTGACCGATCGTGTAGTTCTAATTGTCGCTAATGGAGCAAAGATTTTTGAAAATAATCAATTGATCCAAGTTGAAACCTGGGATGATGAATTAGTTGAAAAAGCTTTGACATTTTTTAAGGGACAAGAGTGTCAGAATCAATTTGTCATCACAAGTATGAATGGTGGATTTGTTAAAGAAGGTACTATTTTTACTCAACTTGATAAATTTATGACACCAGAAATGATTGAGCTTTTTTATCAAAGAATGAATTTTGTGGAGGAACTCCATCCAGAACTTTTTGGAGGAGTTCTCAAAATGAGTTTGGTGGTTGGAGAAGATAAAACGGATCAAGTGCAAGAAGATTTTAATCAGGTTTTTAATGGTCATGTTCAGGCTGTTTCTAGTGGCTATGGTTGTTTAGATATTATCCAAGATGGTATTCATAAAGCATGGGCTTTACAAGAACTTCTTAAACGCTGGGGTATAAAATCTGAGGAAATCATGGCATTCGGCGATAGTGAAAATGATATAGAAATGTTAGAATTAGCAGGAATAGCCTATGCTATGGAAAATGCAGATGAAAAGGCTAAAGCGGTGGCGACAGAGATTGCTCCTGCAAATAGTGAAGGAGGAGTCTATCAAGTCTTGGAGAACTGGTTAGATAAGAATAGATAGAAATAGAAAGAAAATAATAGGACTGAATTAAAATAGATACCTATCTATTATAGAATTTAGATAGTTTTTGCATTTTTACCCTAGATAAGGTATAATAGTTCTATTGTCTTTTGGGGTCGTTACGGATTCGACAGGCATTATGAGGCATATTTTGCGACTCGTGTGGCGACGTAAACGCTCAGTTAAATATAACTGCAAAAAATAATACTTCTTACGCTCTAGCTGCCTAAAAACCAGCAGGCGTGACCCGATTCGGATTGCTCGTGTCTGATGATAGGTCTTATTATTAGCGAGATACGATCAAACTTTGTCTAGCAGTTTGGTAAGAGATTGATAGACTCGCAGTTTCTAGGCTTGAGTTATGTGTCGAGGGACTGTTAAAACAATACATAACCTATGGTTGTAGACAAATATGTTAGCAGATGTTTGGACGTGGGTTCGACTCCCACCGGCTCCATTATTCTTTTGCATTCTTTTGCATTCCTTTCTAAAACGTTGTACTTACAGCGTTTTTTATTTTGTTCTTTGGTATTCTTTTTTACAAAAAGGATACAATTTTCAGTTGTATCCTAAACCTCTAATCAAGTCCTGAATTTTCTTAAGTTTTTATCATATTTTGTGTTATAATTAAGGTGCCTTAAGAAAAATAATGAAAATGATTGGCGATTTTTACATTCATTTTCAGCATCTTGTAATTTTAGATTATCTTTCAGTAATGATAAGCGATGAAAGGGTAGGCTTAGAAAGAGGTAAAGAGCAATGTCATCTCATAAAAAGGTTTCACTTTCTGAGATTAATCAGTCCATCGAGACTCCCAATAATAATCATTTCTGGCAAAATTTAAGGGCCTTTTTAGGTCCGGGTGCTCTTGTCGCAGTTGGTTATATGGATCCAGGAAACTGGATTACCAGCGTAGTCGGTGGTGCTTCCTATAAGTATAGTCTCTTGTTTGTCATCTTTATTTCATCTCTTATTGCTATGCAGCTTCAACAGATGGCAGGAAAGCTTGGGATTGTAACCCAGATGGACTTGGCTCAAGCAACGGGTCATCATTCACCCAAATGGCTTCGTTATAGCTTATGGGTGATTTTGGAGTTGGCCTTGATGGCGACAGACCTGGCAGAAGTTCTAGGTTCAGCGATTGCTCTCAATCTTCTTTTTAAGATTCCGATTATGATAGCCATCCTTTTGACGGTTCTAGATGTCTTTCTCTTATTGCTTTTGATGAAATTTGGCTTTAAGAAGATAGAAGCTATTGTGACAACACTGATTTTAACCATTTTAGCAATCTTTACTTATCTGGTAGCTTTATCAAATCCAAGTTTCCAAGGAATCGCTGAGGGTTATTTACCCAATTCGACCTTATTTGAGAGTCCTTTGCCAGGACATGAAAGTCAATTAACTTTAGCTCTGGGGATTGTAGGTGCGACGGTTATGCCTCATAACCTCTATTTGCATTCTTCCTTGTCTCAAACTCGGAAAATCAATCACAAGGACAAGGATGATGTTCGAAAAGCGGTGCGCTTTATGACCTGGGATTCAAATCTCCAATTATCCTTGGCCTTTGTGGTTAACTCCCTTCTATTAATTCTCGGGGCGGCTCTCTTTTTCGGCCATGCATCTGAGATTTCTGCCTTCTCTCAAATGTATAATGCCTTGCAGGATTCTACTATTTCAGGAGCTATAGCTAGCTCGACCTTATCAACCTTGTTTGCCTTGGCTTTATTAGCCAGTGGTCAAAATTCGACCATTACAGGTACCTTGACGGGGCAAATCGTCATGGAAGGCTTCTTACATATGAGATTGCCTCAGTGGTTTATTCGTTTAGCAACTCGCCTCTTTGCCTTGCTACCAGTCATAATCGTTGCTGTTTTATTTGGTCATCAGGAAAAAACCTTGGATCAGTTACTGGTTTATTCACAGGTCTTTCTTTCGATTGCTCTTCCATTTTCAATCTTCCCTCTGATTTATCTAACTTCTAAGAAATCACTGATGGGCGAATTTACCAATGCCAAATGGAATACGATCCTCGGTTATATTGTTTCCATTATCTTAACGATTCTGAATGTGAAATTGCTCTTTGATATTTTTTAATAAATTCCCCTCTAGTTTTAGAACTGACATATAAGAAAAAAGATACCCAAAAATACTTGGGTATCTTTTTTATGTAGACGGAAGACATGGGATTCGAACCCACGCACGCTTTAACACGCCTACCGCGTTTCCAACACGGCCTCTTAAGCCTCTTGAGTAATCTTCCAATACTTACTAACCTAGTCTACCATAAAGCCTTATTTCTTGCAAATTTATTTGAAGTAAAAAGAAGAGTGATAGAAAATGAAAGAAAATGACAAAAAATGATTGACTTTTATTTTTTTTATGATAGAATATAAAATGTAAACGTTGACAGGAGGTAGGTTTGTGTTAAAAACTGAACGAAAACAGGTGATTTTAGAAGAATTGAGTAAGCATAAAATCGTCTCTCTAGAGAAATTGGTAGGCTTGTTAGATACTTCAGAATCAACAGTTAGACGTGATTTGGATGAATTGGAGTCTGAAAATAAACTTCGTCGAGTGCATGGAGGAGCAGAGTTGCCTCACTCCTTGCAAGAAGAAGAAACCATTCAAGAAAAATCTGTCAAAAACCTTCAAGAGAAAAAGTTGATTGCTCAAAAGGCAGCTTCTCTGATTAAAGAAAAGGATGTTATCTTTGTGGATGCAGGAAGTACGACAGCTTTTCTCATTAAGGAATTGAATCGAAAAGACATTACCGTAGTAACTAATTCCATCCACCATGCAGTGCAATTAGTGGATAAGCAAATTCCGACCGTCATTATTGGTGGTGGTGTTAAAATGACAACTGATGCCAGTATCGGAGGAGTAGCTCTCAATCAGATTAACCAACTGCACTTTGATCGTGCCTTTATTGGAATGAATGGTGTAGATGAAGGTTACTTTACAACTCCAGATATGGAGGAGGGCGCCGTCAAGCGTGCTATCCTAGAAAATGCTAAACAGACATATGTCTTGGCAGATTCATCTAAGATTGGTCAGTCTTGTTTTGCTAAGGTAGCTCCTATAAAACGTGCTATTGTCATTACAAGCAAGGGTCACGAACTCTTGTCAGCTATCAAAGAGAAAACGGAGGTAATAGAAGTATGATTTATACAGTCACACTCAATCCATCTATAGACTACATTGTCCGTTTGGACAAAGTGGAAGTTGGTAGTGTCAATCGTATGGATAGTGATGATAAGTTTGCTGGTGGTAAAGGTATCAATGTTAGCCGTGTCTTGAAACGTTTGGATATTCCAAATACAGTGACGGGCTTCATTGGTGGATTTACTGGTAAATTTATCACAGACACTTTGGCTGAAGAGAACATTGAGACACGCTTCGTCCAAGTGGCAGAAGACACGCGCATCAATGTTAAGATTAAAGCCGACCAAGAAACAGAAATCAACGGAACTGGTCCTACTGTTGAAGCAGAGCAACTTGAAGAGTTGAAAGCTATTCTTTCAAGTTTAACAGCAGAAGATACAGTTGTCTTTGCAGGATCAAGCGCTAAAAACCTAGGCAATATCATTTACAAGGATTTGATTGTCTTGACGCGTCAGACAGGCGCTCAAGTAGTCTGTGACTTTGAAGGTCAAACCTTGATTGATAGTTTGGATTATCAACCACTTTTGGTCAAACCAAATAATCATGAACTGGGAGCTATCTTTGGAGTCAAGCTTGAAAGCCTTGATGAAATAGAGAAATACGCTCGAGAATTGCTGACTAAAGGTGCTCAAAACGTGATTATTTCTATGGCTGGCGATGGTGCCCTTCTGGTAACATCAGAGGGAGCATACTTTGCTAAACCGATTAAAGGAACAGTTAAAAACTCAGTTGGTGCTGGTGACTCTATGGTTGCTGGATTTACCGGTGAGTTTGTCAAATCAAAAGACGCAGTAGAAGCTTTCAAATGGGGAGTGGCTTGTGGAACAGCAACTACATTTTCAGATGATTTAGCAACTGCAGCATTTATTAAAGAAACTTATGAAAAAGTTGAGGTAGAAAAAAGATGAAAATTCAAGATTTATTGAGAAAAGATGTGATGTTGTTAGATTTGCAAGCAACTGAAAAAACAGCAGCTATCGAAGAAATGATTCGTAGCTTGGTTGAACACGGATATGTGACAGATTTTGAAACCTTTAAAGAAGGAATTTTAGCGCGTGAAGCTTTGACTTCTACAGGTTTGGGTGACGGTATCGCGATGCCTCACAGCAAAAATGCTGCAGTTAAAGAAGCAACAGTTCTCTTTGCTAAGTCAAACAAGGGTGTTGACTACGAAAGTTTAGACGGGCAACCAACTGACCTCTTCTTTATGATTGCTGCTCCAGAAGGTGCTAATGATACCCACTTGGCTGCCTTGGCAGAATTGTCACAATATTTGATGAAAGACGGATTTGCTGATAAGCTTCGTCAAGTAACATCAGCTGATCAAGTCATTGAACTCTTTAACCAAGCTTCAGAAAAAGCTCAAGAACCAGTTCAAACTCCTGCAAATGAATCTGGTGACTTTATCGTAGCAGTTACAGCTTGTACAACAGGAATTGCCCACACATACATGGCCCAAGAAGCTCTTCAAAAAGTGGCTACGGAAATGGGTGTTGGTATCAAGGTTGAAACCAACGGTGCTAGCGGTGTTGGCAACAAATTGACAGCAGAAGATATTCGTAAGGCTAAAGCTGTTATCATCGCTGCTGATAAAGCAGTTGAGATGGATCGTTTTGATGGCAAACCGTTGGTCAATCGTCCAGTTGCAGACGGTATCCGTAAGACAGAAGAATTGATCAACTTGGCTCTTTCTGGGAATGCTGAAGTCTACCGTGCTGCTAACGGAGCGAAAGCTTCAACAGCATCTAATGAAAAACAAAGTCTCGGTGGTTCCTTCTACAAACACTTGATGAGTGGTGTATCCCAAATGTTGCCATTCGTTATCGGTGGTGGTATCATGATTGCCCTTGCCTTCTTGATTGATGGCGCTATGGGTGTGCCAAATGAGAGCCTTGGGAATCTTGGTTCTTACCATGAACTAGCTTCTATGTTCATGAAAATTGGTGCTTCAGCCTTTGGTTTGATGCTTCCAGTCTTTGCAGGATATGTTGCTTACTCAATCGCTGAAAAACCAGGTTTGGTAGCCGGTTTCGTAGCTGGTGCTATCGCTAAAGAAGGTTATGCCTTTGGTAAGATTCCTTATGCTCAGGGTGGTGAAGCAACTTCAGCTCTTGCAGGAGTATCATCAGGTTTCCTTGGAGCCCTTGTTGGTGGATTTATTGCTGGTGCCTTGGTTCTCTTGATTAAGAAATATGTAAAAGTTCCTCGTTCACTTGAAGGTGCTAAATCAATCCTTCTCTTGCCACTATTTGGAACAATCCTGACAGGATTTGTCATGCTAGCCGTTAACATCCCAATGGCGGCAATCAACACTGGTATGAACAACTTCCTTGCTGGTCTTGAAGGTGGTTCAGCTGTCCTTCTAGGTATCGTCCTTGGTGGAATGATGGCTGTCGATATGGGTGGCCCTGTCAATAAAGCAGCTTACGTCTTTGGTACAGGTACTCTTGCAGCAACTGTTGCTACTGGTGGTTCAGTAGCTATGGCAGCTGTTATGGCTGGAGGAATGGTTCCACCACTTGCTATCTTTGTTGCAACCCTCCTCTTCAAGAATAAATTCACCAAAGAAGAACGTAACTCTGGTTTGACGAACATCGTTATGGGCTTATCATTCATCACTGAAGGAGCGATTCCATTTGGTGCAGCAGACCCAGCTCGTGCTATCCCAAGCTTTATCCTTGGTTCTGCTGTAGCAGGTGGACTGGTTGGTCTCACAGGTATCAAGCTCATGGCTCCTCACGGAGGAATCTTCGTTATCGCCCTTACTTCAAACGCTCTTCTTTACCTTGTCTCTGTCTTGGTAGGAGCCCTTGTTAGTGGTGTCGTTTACGGTTACCTTCGTAAACCTTTAGAAAAATAATCATAAACACATTCAAATGACTGAACACGAAAGTGATCAGTCATTTTTTTAGACTCTCGAAAAGTTTATGAAATATGTTATAATGGAAACATGGCAAATAAGAATACAAATAAAAATAGACGGAGACCGTCTAAAGCAGAAATAGAAAGAAAGAAAGCTATTCAGCGGATGTTAATTTCGTTAGTACTGGCTATTTTCTTGATTTTTGCTGCTCTTAAATGGGGAGCTGTAGGAATCAGTATTTACAATCTAATCCGCTTACTTGTGGGTAGTCTAGCTTATCTAGCTATTTTTTCTCTAATCATCTATCTATTCTTCTTTAAATGGATTCATAAGCAAGAAGGCTTGCTAGCAGGCTTCTTCTTTATTTTTGCAGGCTTACTTCTCATTTTTGAAGCCTATCTAGTTTGGAAATATAGTTTGGCTGCAGCGGTCTTTCAAGGAACGATTGGTCAAATCTATAAAGATTTAACCAGCTTTCAAGTGACTAGTTTTGCTGGTGGAGGTTTGTTAGGGGTAGGTCTTTACATTCCGATAGCATTTCTATTTTCAAATATTGGAACTTACTTTATAGGTGCTATCTTTATCTTAATCGGAATGCTATTGGCTAGTCCTTGGTCTATCTATGACATTGCTGATTTCCTTGCAGCTCGCATGAGCCTATGGATGGAACGACGCGAGCAGAGAAAACAAGAACGCTTCATCAAACGCGAGGAGGAAAAAGCTCGTAAAGAAGCAGAAGAGCAAGAAAGATTGCTGAGAGAACAAGAAGAACAAGAAGCATTGAGTTTACCTCCAATTGATATGGAAACGGGAGAAATCTTATCAGAAGAAGCCCTGCAAGATTTTCCACCGCTTCCTGAGGAAGAATGGGTGGAACCTGAGATTATTCTCCCGCAAGCGGACTATGATTATCCTAAAGTAGATGACATTCCTCAGGAGGATGACTATGCAGAAGATGAAGATGTTGAAGTAGATTTTTCTGCTAAAAAGTCCTTGGAGTATAAGCTTCCAAGCTTGCAACTCTTTGCACCTGATAAACCAAAAGATCAGTCTAAAGAAAAGAAAATTGTTCGAGAGAATATCAAGATTTTGGAAGAAACCTTTGCAAGTTTCGGTATCAAGGTAACGGTTGAACGTGCTGAAATAGGTCCATCAGTAACTAAGTATGAGGTTAAACCAGCAGTTGGCGTTCGTGTTAATCGTATTTCAAACTTAGCAGATGATTTAGCTTTGGCCTTGGCTGCTAAAGATGTCCGTATCGAAGCACCGATTCCGGGTAAATCTCTAGTTGGGATTGAAGTTCCAAACTCTGAGATTGCAACAGTCTCCTTCCGTGAGCTTTGGGAGCAGTCGCAAACCAAACCTGAAAATCTTTTGGAAATTCCTCTTGGGAAGGCCGTTAACGGAACAGCTCGTAGTTTTGATTTGGCTAAAATGCCTCACTTACTTGTAGCTGGTTCTACTGGTTCAGGTAAATCTGTTGCAATTAATGGTATTATCGCAAGTATTCTGATGAAGGCTCGTCCAGACCAAGTCAAGTTTATGATGGTGGATCCTAAGATGGTCGAGTTATCAGTTTACAACGATATCCCTCATCTCTTGATTCCAGTTGTAACAAATCCTCGCAAGGCAAGTAAAGCTCTTCAAAAAGTCGTAGATGAGATGGAAAACCGCTATGAACTTTTCGCCAAAGTGGGAGTACGAAATATTGCCGGTTTTAATGCTAAAGTTGAGGAATTCAACACTCAATCAGAGTACAAACAAGTACCTCTACCTTTAATCGTCGTGATTGTGGATGAGTTGGCAGATTTGATGATGGTTGCCAGCAAGGAAGTAGAAGATGCCATTATCCGACTCGGACAAAAGGCGCGTGCAGCTGGTATTCACATGATTCTTGCAACTCAGCGTCCTTCAGTGGATGTTATCTCTGGTTTGATTAAGGCAAATGTGCCGTCACGTGTAGCATTCGCTGTTTCTTCAGGAACGGATTCACGTACGATTTTGGATGAAAATGGTGCTGAGAAATTGCTTGGTCGAGGGGATATGCTCTTTAAACCAATTGATGAAAACCATCCTGTTCGCTTGCAAGGTTCCTTTATCTCTGATGATGATGTGGAACGTATTGTTAGCTTTATTAAGGCTCAAGCAGATGCTGATTATGATGACAGTTTTGATCCTGGAGAAGTTTCTGAGACTGATGGTGATTCTGGCTCTGGCGATGAGGGTGGGGATCCACTCTTTGAAGAAGCCAAGGCTTTGGTTATTGAAACTCAAAAAGCAAGTGCATCCATGATTCAACGCCGTCTATCGGTTGGTTTTAACCGAGCAACTCGATTGATGGAAGAATTAGAGATAGCTGGTGTTATTGGACCTGCTGAAGGAACAAAACCTCGAAAAGTCTTACAACAATAAAAAAATAGCTTCTTTCCGAAATCGGAGAGAAGCTAATTTTTTATGGATTTGCTTTATTATCTGTGGCAACTGTATTAGATTGAGCAGCTCCTTCAGTCTGATTTTGTTGAACATTGTTAGGAGCTTGAGTATTTTCTTCTGATTGAACCTTGTTGTCATTTTTATGATCAACTCCACTTGTTGCAGCATTAGTATCTTGGTTATTTTCTTGATGTTGAGAAGGACTATTAGATTCAGCAGGAGTTTCCTTTTGGATCTCTTTGATGATGGTTGTTTGGGTAACAGGACTAGTATCTGCTTTCTTTTGTTCATTGGACTTCATTGCATTGCTAATGGTAATCGTCGCAGTAATAATTCCCAACATACTACCGATCAAGGTTAAGGTTTTCTGAAAAGCAGATAGACCTTTCTTGATGTGGTGGCTAGCCTTGCCACTTTCTTGACTGTCCTTGTTTGATCTTTTATTTTGGCGAGAATAGTTAGACATAATGGTTTTTCAAACTCCTTTGCAAAACTAAATATGAATTTGGATTCATTTTATATTTTTATTATACGTTTTTTATTTTAAATTGTCTTAAAAAAATAAAACTTTTAGTTTTGAAAACGCAACCAGTAGATTTTTTTCTTTAATATGTAAAGCAAGAAGTTTGGTGATAAATCATAACTGGTGGATTGAAGGTTAAAAGATGCTTCTACTCTTAAGTAAGACTGGGAGATCAATCATCCCAGCCTTATTTAATGAATATAAAGGAAACTAGTCTTTATTATCTTCGAAAGCGGCTTGAGCGACAGCAAGTCGAGCTGCAGGGACCCTATAAGGTGAGCAGGAAACATAGGTGACACCAATTTCCTGGAAGAAAGAGATAGAAGACGGATCACCACCGACCTCTCCACAAATACCGATAGACAGGTTTGGTTTTACCTGGCGAGCCTTGCTGATTGCAACGTGCATTAACTCACCAACTCCCTCCTGATCAATATGTTGGAATGGATCAGATGAGAGAATGCTCATCTTTTTGTAATGACCTATAAATTTTCCAATATCGTCTCGAGAAAAGCCATAGGTCATTTGAGTCAAATCGTTAGTACCAAAGCTGAAGAAATCAGCCTCTTGAGCCAGTTTGTCTGCAGTCAGACAAGCGCGTGGTAACTCAATCATGGTACCAATTTCATATGGGAAGGGCTCTTGTTTATGTTCTCTAAAGATATACTGGATGTGTTGAGTCAGATAGGATTTTACAAATTCTAACTCCTTTTTATCAGCAATTAAAGGAATCATGATTTCAGGTTTAATTTTAATCCCCTCTTGATGTAATTTGATGGCACTTCTAAAAATAGCTTCAGTCTGCATTTTGTAAATATTTGGCTGTGTAATTCCAAGGCGACAACCTCTATGGCCCAACATAGGGTTGCTTTCTTGTAAGCTTACAATTTGGTGGGCCAGTTTTTCAGGTGACTTACTGAGTTTTTCAGCAAGAAGCTTGATTTCCTGCGGTTCTTTAGGTAAAAATTCATGCATGGGCGGATCTAGAAGCCGGACAATCAGAGGTTTGTCCTCAACTGTTTTGTACATTTGATAGAAGTCTTCTTCTTGAAATTCTAAAAGATTCTTGAGTGCGGCTTTCATTTCTGTTTCCTTATCGGCTAGAATGAGGCGACGAACTTCCAAAATTCGATCCTGACCAAAAAACATATGTTCAGTACGGGCTAGTCCTACCCCTTGGGCACCAAAATTCATAGCTGTCTGTAAATCTTTGACAGTCTCAGCATTAGCACGAACTTTAAGACGGGCAACTTTATCTGCCCAAGAAAGAAGGCGCTGAAGGTCTTCATTATTCTCAATCAAGACTGTAGGAATTTCTCCGATATAAACACAACCGGAACTACCATCAACAGAAATGATATCTCCCTCTGTTAAAACAAGATTACCACAATAAAGTGTCTTCTCTTCCTCGCTGATCTTTAGTTCCCCACATCCAGCTACACAACAGGTACCCATTCCTCTAGCAACAACCGCTGCATGAGAAGTCATACCACCTTGGCTGGTAACAATAGCTTGGCTAACGACCATGCCTTCAATATCTTCGGGCGATGTTTCTTGTCTTACTAAAATAACCTTTCTTCCTAAATTGTGGAATTCTTTAGCTCGTTCTGCTGTAAAAACTATTTCCCCAGTAGCAGCTCCTGGGCTGGCTGGTAAACCTTGTGCAATGAGAGTTGCTTTTTCCATTGTAGCTTCTTCAAAGACTGGGTGAATGAGCTGACTAATAGAAGAAGGGGATACTCTCATCAGGGCATCTTTTTTACTAATAATACCCTGGTCTACTAAGTCCAAAGCAATTTTTAATGAAGCTTTAGCTGTGCGTTTGCCATCCCTAGTTTGTAAAATATACAGTTTTCCTTTCTCAATGGTAAATTCGATATCTTGCATGTCCTTGTAGTGGTTTTCAAGGATTTTAGCATACTCTTTAAAGGCTTTGAAAACTTGAGGTTGAGCTTTTTCTAAAGCGGCAATTGGTTCTGGAGTCCGTATACCAGCTACAACGTCTTCTCCTTGAGCATTCAGTAAGAATTCACCGAATAGTTGATCTTCTCCACTAGCAGGATTTCTAGTGAAACAGACTCCTGTTCCGCTGTTTTGGTCACTATTTCCAAAGACCATTACCTGGACGTTAACGGCAGTTCCCAAATCATGAGGAATTTTATTAAGTTCTCGGTAGACCTTGGCCCGATTATTATTCCAAGAATTAAAGACAGCTTGAATAGCAGCAAAAAGTTGGTCCATAGGATTTTCAGGGAAAGATTGGTTCTCTTTAAGATAGATTTCTTTATATTGCTTAACCAAGTCTTGATGCTCATCTAGTGTCAGCTCTTTAACTGTTTTACCATGACCTTTTTCAAAGTCTTTTAGGAGTTCATCAAACAGTTCTTTAGAAATCCCATATACAACATCTGCAAACATCTGAAGTAGACGTCGATAGCAATTATAGGCAAACTCAGGATTAGTCTGCTCTGCAAGTATTCTTGTCCTCTGGTCATTAAGGCCAAGATTTAAAATGGTATCCATCATACCTGGCATAGAAAATTTTGCTCCGCTACGAACCGAAACTAAAAGAAGACTTGAGCTTTCTACGTTAAACGATTTATTGGTTTTTCTTTCTAATTTAGAAACCGCTTCCAAAATATCATCTTTTAAAAAAGAATCAAAGAAATCGGGATTTTCGAGAAACTTAATACAGCTGTCGGTAGTAATGGTAAAACCTGGAGGAACAGGCAATCCTAAATTGCTCATCTCTGCTAAATTGGCCCCTTTTCCACCAAGGAGTGCCTTGTCGTTTGCGCTTCCTTCCTCGAAGGAATAAATCCATTTTGTCATAGTCGCCTCCAAAATATTAAATATGTGTCACAATTAAAGACAAAACCATTGTAATATACATCATATATCTTTGTCAAATGAAAAAACTGCATATAATGATTGACATATTTTAAATAATTGCTATAATATTCAATAAACATGATGCTTATTTTAGAATTGATTTAGTATAATAAAAATAAGCATGTTCTTCCAATCGTTATTTGGAACCTATATAGAATATAGAAAGGTTTTCTGTGAATTGAAATTAAGCGAACGACAAAAAAAGATTGTAGAAATTGTTAAAGACCAGCAACCTCTGAGTGGTGAAAAAATATCTGACTTACTAGATATTTCTCGAGCAACGCTACGGTCGGATCTTTCCTTCTTAACCTTAGTTGGAATCCTAAAGGCCACTCCTAAAGTTGGGTATACATACTCAGGCTCTGATTTAGAATCGGTCTTCTTTTTTGATACCTTTAGGAAAGAAGTGGCAGATATTATGACTTCACCAGTCCTGGTCACCAGTGATTCCTATATCCAGGATGCTATTATTACTCTCTTTATGTACGATGCAGACGTTATTTATGTCATCGATGAAGATAAGCTTCTTCTTGGAATTATGTCACGTAAAGATCTTCTGAGGGCTTCTCTCAATTCAAATATTGCCAGTACTCCGGTTGCTGTCTGCATGACCAGGATGCCTCATATTAAAACATGCCATAAAAATATGAATATTTTGGAAGCTGCTGTACTCCTTCAGGATTACGCCATTGATTCCTTGCCGATAGTCGACCAAGAAAATGAACGTCAGATTTTAGGTAGTGTGACAAAGACAGCTTTGTTGGACTATATTATTCAGCAAGCTCGAAGCACTGAGGTAAATAGAGAAGAGGAATAAATATGAAAAAAGAAATGATTGTTTATAGTATTTCAGATTCTTTGGGCGGGACTTCCCAAAAATTGCTATCCGCTGTTACAGCTCAATATCCAGACATCATTTTTAATAATAGCTATCGCTTCCCTTTTATCAACAAGGAAGGTGAATTGTTGGACATTTTACGTGATGCCATCAAGGATGATGCCCTAGTTATCAGTACCTTGGTCGATGGCAAGTTAGCTTCGGTAGCAAGGGAGTTTAGTTTGATGCATGGGCTATCCTATTTGGATTTGATGCATCCGTTTTTTGAAATTATCAAAGAAAAGACAGGAAGGGATCCGATAGAAGTACCTGGCACCCTTCACCGTTTAGATAGCGAATACTTTAATAAAATTTCAGCAATTGAGTTTGCAGTCAAATATGATGATGGTAAAGCACCGCAGGGATTTTTAGAATCTGACATAGTCCTGCTAGGGGTATCCCGTACGTCTAAAACACCGCTCAGTATTTATCTAGCAAATAAAGGATATAAGGTTTCGAACCTTCCTCTAATTCCAGAAGTTCCCTTGCCTCAAGTCTTGGAAAAAATTGATTCTCGGCGCCTAATTGGTTTAGTATGTGAGCCGGAAAAATTGGTTAAGATTCGCAGTAATCGTTTGGATTCTTTGGGCTTAACCCAGGAAACTAGCTACACAGATTTGGAAAAGATTTATCAGGAATTGGACTATTCTAAGAAGGTCTTCAGAAAATATGGAGCTCGAGTCATTAATATGTCAGATAAATCAATTGAAGAAACAGCTTTCTTAATCGAAGAGCATTTAAAGAAAATGAACTAAGAAAATAAATAGTGCATTATTTGTCGTAAAAGGATAGTGTGCTGGAGGTCAAAAATGGAGCAATACAAGCGTATTTTACTGAGAGAATTTGATTCTCGACAAAAGGTGATCACAGAACTGACCAACCTTGAAGCAATTTTAAACCTTCCAAAGGGAACAGAGCTATATATCAGTGATATTCATGGTGAATTTGCGGCCTTTGACTATATTTTAAGAAGTTGTGCTGGTATTCTTAATGAGAAGATTAAGGATTGCTTTGGAGATTCCTTGTCGCAAGATGATAAAAACAGATTGTCAGCCCTTGTTTCATATCCTGAACTTATTTTGAAGCAAGACGATAAAATCAGAGATTGGTACAAGGAAACGATTCCTCAGTTATTGGCTCTACTGACTTTTGCAGCTGCCAAGTACACTCGGTCAAAGCTTAGGAAGGCATTGCCACCTCAATATGCTTATATCATCGAAGAATTGGTCTACAGCGATAGAGCTTTAGCAGATAAAAAGTCATATTTTGAAAATATCCTCTCCTATGTCATCGAGCTAGGAGAAGCTATTCCCTTTATTCTTGGTGTTTCTAGCAGTATTCGTCGCTTATTGATTGACCATTTACATGTGGTTGGCGATATTTATGACAGAGGATCTGGTAGTCCGCAAGTTATGGATGAACTCTTGCGATTCCATTCTTTGGATATTCAGTGGGGGAATCATGACATTATCTGGATGGGAGGCTTTTTCGGTTCGAAGGCCTGTATGTTAAATGCGCTACGTATTGCAGCCCGCTATGGCTATTTATGGGATATTGAGAAAGCTTACGGCTTAAATCTTCGATCCTTAACACTATTTGCTGACAGAACCTATAAGGCCAATCCCAAGTTTAGGCCAATCCTGGGAAATAGAGAGGCTGATTTCACAAGCGAAGAAATTTTACAGTTGGAAAAGGTGCATCAGGCTCTTTCTATTATCCAATTTAAACTGGAAACTCAACTGATAAAAAGAAGACCAGAATTTCAAATGGAGGATCAGGTTAAACTGGATAATATTGATTATTTGAAAGAGTGTGTGACAATTGATGGAAAAAAATATAATCTTACGAATACTTGCTTTCAAACGATTAATCCAGCCAATCCAGCAGAATTGAATTTGGAGGAGTCTCAGGCAGTTGACAGTCTCCTAGCCTCCTTTCAAGGGTCACTTAAACTGGCTAAGCATATAGAACTGTTAATGAAAAAAGGATCCATGTATAAAATTTATAACCAGCATTTACTCTTTCATGGTTGTATACCACTTGAACCGTCTGGAGAATTGAAACCTCTAATTATTAACCAGTCTCGTTATGCTGGAAGAGAATTGTTGGATTTCTTTGAATACCATATTCGTCAAGCAGCAAAGAATAAGGAAATTGTAGATGATTTTTCAACAGATTTAATTTGGTATTGTTGGAGAGGGGCAGTTTCACCACTTTTTGGCAAAGATAAGATGACAACTTTAGAGCGCTATTTTATTGAAGATAAGGACACTCATAAAGAAGTGGAAAATTCATATTTTTCTTATCGGACTTCTGAGAAAGTCTGCCAGCTTATTTTGGAAGAATTTGGACTTTTCTCTCAAGAATCTAGAATGGTCAATGGCCATACTCCAGTTAAGACTGTGAAGGGAGAATCTCCTATTCGTGGTGGTGGTTTGCTCTTTGTCATTGACGGAGGTCTATGTAAAGCTTATCAAAAGAAGACAGGAACAGCAGGATATTCCTTACTGAATAATTCTTACGGTTTTCAATTGGTAACCCATCAGCCTTTTGAAGGCTCGCAAAAGGTTGTTGAAGATCCTTTTGCTCAAACATCTTTGAAGAGAGTTATTGAAAATGTTGACCAACGCACTTTGATTAAATCAACTAGCATTGGACAAATGCTGCTGGCTCAACAACAAGAACTTTTTGATTTGCTACATGAGTTTTATGACTGTTGAAACTTGCCCTAAGTTCTACTAGAATTTAGGGCTTTTTCTTTCTTGTTCCAGCCTTCCTTTCGTGTTACAATAGAAGGAGTGATTTTAGAAAGTGTGAGAAACAATGATTTACTTTGATAATTCGGCTACGACCAAGCCTTATCCTGAAGTACTTGAAACCTATATGCAGGTGTCTGCAAAAATTATTGGTAACCCATCTAGCCTTCATCGTTTGGGGGATCAGTCTACCAGAATTTTAGAAGCTTCTCGTCAACAAATTGCAGATTTAATTGGTAAGAAAAGCGAAGAAGTCTTCTTTACCTCAGGTGGTACCGAAGGAGATAACTGGGTTATCAAAGGGGTTGCATTTGAAAAGGCGCAGTTTGGTAAACACATTATCGTATCTGATATTGAACACCCAGCGGTTAAGGAATCAGCTCTTTGGCTGAAGACTCAAGGATTTGAGGTGGATTTCGCACCAGTCGATGAGAAAGGTTTTGTAGATGTAGCTGCCTTGGCAAATCTACTCCGTCCAGATACAACCTTAGTCTCTGTTATGGCTGTTAATAATGAAATCGGCTCAATCCAGCCTATTGAAGCTATCTCAGAACTTTTAGCAGATAAGCCAACGATTTCCTTCCATGTTGATGCGGTTCAAGCTTTAGCTAAGATTCCGACAGAATCCTACCTAACTGACCGAGTGGATTTTGCGACCTTCTCGAGTCATAAGTTTCACGGAGTTCGTGGTGTTGGCTTTGTCTACATCAAATCTGGTAAGAAGATTACGCCCCTATTAACTGGTGGTGGCCAAGAGCGTGATTATCGTTCAACTACTGAGAATGTAGCAGGTATTGCAGCAACAGCCAAGGCCTTACGTTTGGCTATGGAAAATCTAGATTTGTTTACGAGCAAAACAAGTCAGATGAAGGAAGTCATCCGTCAAGCCCTTCTTGATTATCCAGATATTTTTGTCTTCTCAGGTGAGGAAGACTTTGCTCCTCATATTCTGACCTTTGGGATTAAGGGTGTCCGTGGTGAAGTTATCGTACACGCATTTGAAGACTACGATATTTTCATTTCTACAACCTCTGCTTGCTCGTCCAAGGCAGGAAAACCTGCTGGTACCTTGATTGCTATGGGGGTTGAAAAAGATAAGGCCCAGTCAGCAGTCCGCCTCAGCCTAGACCTAGAAAATGACATGAGTCAAGTGGAGCAATTTTTGACCAAACTAAAATTAATTTACAATCAAACTAGAAAAGTAAGATAGGAGTATTCATGCAGTATTCAGAAATTATGATTCGATACGGGGAACTGTCAACCAAAGGTAAAAACCGGATGCGTTTCATTAATAAACTACGTAATAATATCTCAGACATTTTATCTATCTATCCTCAAGTCAAGGTAACTGCTGATCGCGACCGTGCCCATGCTTATTTGAATGGTGCTGATTATGAACCAGTAGCTGAGTCACTCAAACAAGTTTTCGGGATTCAAAACTTTTCACCAGTATATAAGGTTGAAAAATCTGTAGAGGTTCTTAAGTCTGCTGTCCAAGAGATTATGCAGGACATCTATAAGGAAGGAATGACCTTTAAGATCTCTAGCAAACGTAGTGATCACAACTTTGAACTGGATAGTCGTGAACTGAACCAAGTTCTTGGTGGTGCTGTTTTTGATGCCATTCCAACTATTCAAGCCCAGATGAAAAATCCCGATATCAATCTGCAAGTGGAGATTCGTGAAGAGGCGGCTTATCTTTCCTATGAGACCATTCGTGGTGCTGGTGGTTTGCCAGTTGGCACTTCTGGGAAAGGTATGCTTATGCTATCAGGGGGGATTGACTCTCCTGTAGCAGGTTATCTTGCTTTGAAACGTGGCGTAGATATCGAGGCTGTTCACTTCGCTAGTCCACCATATACTAGTCCAGGTGCCCTCAAGAAAGCTCAGGATTTGACCCGTAAATTGACTAAGTTCGGTGGGAATATCCAGTTTATCGAAGTGCCTTTCACTGAGATCCAAGAAGAAATTAAAGCTAAAGCTCCAGAAGCTTATCTCATGACTTTGACTCGTCGCTTTATGATGCGAATTACAGACCGTATCCGTGAAGTGAGAAATGGTTTGGTCATTATAAATGGTGAAAGTCTTGGACAGGTGGCTAGCCAGACTCTTGAAAGTATGCAGGCTATCAATGCTGTGACCAATACACCAATTATCCGTCCAGTTGTAACTATGGATAAGTTGGAAATCATAGATATTGCTCAGGAAATTGACACCTTTGAAATTTCTATCCAACCTTTTGAAGACTGCTGTACGATTTTTGCGCCTGATCGTCCGAAAACAAATCCAAAGATTAAGAATGCCGAGCAGTATGAGACACGTATGGACGTTGAAGGATTGGTTGAGCGAGCAGTGGCAGGGATTATGATCACAGAAATCACACCACAAGCCGAAAAAGATGCTGTCGATGAATTAATTGAAGACCTCCTTTAATCAGAAAAACCAGAGGAAAAAATAAAATAAGTAAAAAAAGTTAGTTTATTGTTCTAAATTTGGACGGAAACTGACTTTTTTTCTATTTTTATGCTATAATAAGGTAAAATTTTGAATATAGAGAGTTTTCTGACAATGAATCAATCTTACTTTTACCTGAAAATGCGAGAGCATAAATTAGTAGTTCCCTACACAGGTAAGGAGCGACGGGTACGTGTACTTCTTCCTAAAAACTATGAGAAAGACACGGATCGAACTTACCCAGTTGTCTATTTCCACGATGGACAAAACGTCTTTTATAGTAAGGAATCTTACGTTGGACATTCTTGGAAGATTATTCCTGCCATCAAGCGAAATCCTGATATCAGTCGCATGATTGTGGTAGCTATTGACAATGATGGTCTAGGACGGATGAATGAGTACGCAGCCTGGAAATTCCAAGAGTCTAATATTCCTGGCCAACAATTTGGTGGTAAGGGAGTCGAGTATGCAGAGTTTGTCATGGAAGTGGTTAAGCCTTTTATAGACGAAAACTATCGTACAAAGTCTGACCGCAAGCACACTGCTATGATTGGATCCTCTCTAGGTGGCAATATTACCCAATTTATCGGCTTGGAGTATCAAAATCAGATTGGTTGCTTGGGAGTCTTTTCATCTGCTAACTGGCTTCACCAAGAGGCCTTTGATCGCTATATCGAGCGTAAAAAACTCTTGCCTGACCAGCGTGTCTTTATCTATGTTGGGACGGAAGAAGCAGACGACACAGATAAGACTCTCATGGCTGGCAATATTAAGCAGGCCTATATTGACTCTTCCCTTCGTTATTATCATGATTTGATAGCAGGAGGAGTACAGTTGGAAAATCTCTCACTCAAGGTTCAGGCTGGGGCTATCCACCATGAAATTCCATGGTCAGAAAATCTACCGGCTTGCTTACGCTTTTTTGCAGAAAATTGGTAATTAGTATAAAGGAGACAGGATATGCATATTGAACATCTTAGCCACTGGAGTGGAAATCTAAATCGTAAAATGTATGTCAATCGATATGGACATGGAGGTATCCCAGTTGTCGTCTTTGCTTCCTCAGGTGGTAGCCACAATGAATACTATGATTTTGGCATGATTAATGCTTGTGCATCCTTTATTGAAGAAGGTCGCGTGCAGTTCTTTACCCTTTCAAGTGTAGATAGTGAGAGCTGGCTTGCGACTTGGAAAAATAGTCATGATCAAGCTGAGATGCACCGTGCCTATGAACGATATGTGATTGAAGAAGCTATTCCTTTTATCAAGCACAAGACAGGCTGGTTTGACGGTATGATGACAACAGGATGCTCTATGGGGGCCTATCACGCTTTGAATTTCTTCCTCCAACATCCAGATGTCTTTACCAAGGTAATTGCCCTTAGCGGTGTATACGATGCGCGTTTCTTTGTAGGTGACTACTACAATGATGATGCTATCTATCAAAATTCACCAGTAGACTATATCTGGAATCAAAATGATGGTTGGTTTATTGACCGTTACCGTCAGGCTGAAATTATTGTATGTACAGGTCTAGGCGCTTGGGAGCAGGATGGCCTGCCTTCTTACTATAAGCTCAAGGAAGCTTTTGACCAAAAACAAATTCCTGCCTGGTTTGCAGAATGGGGACATGATGTTGCCCATGATTGGGAATGGTGGCGCAAACAAATGCCTTATTTCCTCGGTCACATGAGTCTATAAAAGGAGTTGCTTATGAATTATCTTGTAATTTCACCCTATTACCCACAAAATTTTCAGCAATTTAGTATTGAGTTAGCCAATAAAGGCATCACAATTCTAGGGATTGGGCAAGAACCCTACGAACAACTAGATGAACCATTGCGCAATAGCTTGACGGAGTATTTTCGAGTTGACGATCTTGAAAATATCGATGAGGTGAAACGAGCAGTTGCCTTTCTTTTCTATAAACATGGTCCAATTGACCGCATTGAATCACACAATGAATACTGGCTTGAGTTAGATGCTGCCCTTCGTGAACAGTTCAATGTTTTTGGTGCCAAACCAGAAGACCTCAAGAAGACCAAGTTCAAGTCTGAGATGAAAAAACTCTTCAAAAAAGCTGGAGTTCCAGTTGTGCCAGGAGCTGTCATTGAAACAGAAGCAGATGTTGACAAAGCTGTGAAAGAAATCGGTCTTCCCATGATTGCAAAACCTGACAATGGAGTAGGTGCGGCAGCAACCTTCAAACTTGAAACAGAAGATGATGTAAACCACTTTAAGGCTGAATGGGACCACTCAACCATTTATTTCTTTGAAAAATTTGTTAACTCTAGTGAAATCTGTACCTTCGATGGTTTGGTAGATAGAGATGGAAATATTGTCTTTTCAACTACCTTTGACTATGCACATACACCCCTTGATCTCATGATTTACAAGATGGACAATTCTTATTATGTTCTTAAAGATATGGATCCAAAACTTCGCAAGTATGGTGAGGCTATTGTTAAGGAATTTGGTATGAAAGAACGTTTCTTCCACATTGAGTTCTTCCGAGACGGTGATGATTACATCGCGATTGAGTACAATAATCGTCCTGCTGGTGGTTTCACAATTGATGTCTATAATTATGCCCATTCTTTCGATTTGTATAAGGGCTATGCGGCTATCGTTGCGGGTGAACCATTCCCAGAGTCTCCATTTGAAACTCAATATTGTCTTGCAACATCTCGTCGGGCCAACGCTAACTATGTATATTCAGAGGAAGACTTGCTCGCCAAATACGGTCACCAATTCAAGGTCAAAAAAATCATGCCAGCTGCTTTTGCTGAATTGCAAGGAGACTATCTCTATATGCTAACGACACCAAGTCGTGAGGAAATGGAAGAGATGATTAAGGACTTTGGTCAGCGTCAAGAATAATCAAAATCAGGACTTAACAAACTCTCTTTGTTAGGTCTTTTTTGAAGAGTTAAAATAAAAGCGTTTTCCTGTGGGATTCTTTTAGAAAATCTGTTGCTAAAAGGTTTAAAAATTGATAGAATAAGGATTGTCTAAAAAATATTAAGGAGAATCTATCAATGGATTTCGCATGGGCAGTCAAATATGCCACTGAATTTTTGGGAACAGCCATCTTGATCATCTTGGGAAATGGTGCGGTTGCCAACGTTGAACTTAAAGGTACGAAAGGTCACCAAAGTGGCTGGCTCGTTATCGCTGTTGGTTACGGTATGGGGGTTATGATTCCAGCTTTGATGTTTGGTAACGTTTCTGGAAACCACATCAACCCAGCCTTCACTCTTGGACTTGCAGTTAGCGGTCTCTTCCCTTGGTCACAAGTAGCACAATACATCATCGCGCAAGTTTTGGGAGCAATCTTCGGACAAGCCTTGGTTGTTGCGACTCACCGTCCCTACTACTTGAAGACGGAAAATCCAAATAACATCCTGGGATCTTTCTCAACTATTTCAAGTTTGGATCATGGTACAAAAGAATCACGTTATGCAGCAACTGTGAACGGATTTATCAATGAGTTTATTGGATCATTTGTTCTTTTCTTTGCAGCACTTGGTTTGACAAAGAACTTCTTTGGAGCTGAAGTCCTCCAATACATGAAACAAATGGCAACTCAAGCTGGTCAAAATGTTGACTTCTCTGACTTGGCAATTAAAGCTCAAACAGCACCACACACAACAGCAGGTGTTGCAGTAGGTCATATGGCACTTGGTTTCTTGGTAATGGCTTTGGTTACTTCACTTGGTGGACCTTCAGGACCAGGTTTGAACCCAGCCCGTGACTTTGGACCTCGTCTTCTTCACGCTGTACTCCCTAAATCAATCCTTGGTGAACACAAGGGTGATTCAAAATGGTGGTATGCTTGGGTACCAGTAGTTGCACCGATTGCTGCTGCTATTGCCGCTGTAGCACTTTTCAAATTACTTTACCTATAATATTTAAAAACTGGGTTTCCCCAGTTTTTTCTTTTTTGTACAGTTGTGTCTTTTAGAATTATAGGGTGAAATAGTCAGACTTTTTTCATTTTAAATCAAAAGCTGTAAATATGGCAAAAATATGGTAAAATAAAGTATTAAGTAAACGTTAAAAAGGAAGATTATGCGTAAAGAAATTGCACCTGAATTATACAATTACAATAAATTCCCTGGTCCGGAATTTCATCTGAATGATACTAAGGTTGAAGCTGAAGGTTTTTCTTTTATCTTGGTTGAAAATAGCAAGGATGCTTTTGATGCAACGGCTTTTACTCAACGTTTTTCCGAAGTTTTAAACAAGTATGATTATATAGTAGGTGACTGGAGTAATGAACAGTTGCGCTTACGTGGATTTTATAAAAATGAACGAGCTGAAGAATCTTTAGAAAAAATCAGTCGTTTACAGGATTATCTACTTGAGTACTGTAGTTATGGTTGTGCCTATTTCGTTTTAGAAAACCAGGCGCCTAAACGAGCATCTTTCGACCAGAAGATTCGCAAAAAAGAGGAAGAAAAAGACTCTCGAAGAGGCAAGAAACCTTCCCAAAACAAGAAAAAAAATCATACAGACAAAAGAAATAGACGTCGTCGAAAAGAGCAAAAACCTCAAAAAGAGGTTAAGGAAGACCGTCATTTTGTTATTCGTCAGAAATGACCAAAGAATAAGGAGAGAAGATGAAACCGTCGATTTATAGTTTAACACGCCAAGGCATGCAAGAATGGGTCTTGGAGCAAGGAGAAAAGAAATTCCGTGCTGATCAGATTTGGGAGTGGCTTTACCGTAAACGTGTTCAGACATTTGAAGAAATGACTAACTTATCTAGGGATTTGATTGCCAAACTAAACGAGCAGTTTGTAGTCAATCCCTTGAAACAACGTATCGTTCAAGAGTCAGCCGATGGTACTGTGAAGTACCTCTTTGAGTTACCAGATGGTATGCTGATTGAGACGGTGCTTATGCGTCAACACTACGGTTTATCAGTCTGTGTAACAACTCAGGTAGGATGTAATATCGGTTGTACCTTCTGTGCGTCAGGTTTAATCAAGAAGCAACGTGACCTCAATAACGGAGAAATTGTAGCTCAAATTATGTTGGTTCAAAAATATTTTGACGAACGTGGTCAAGATGAGCGTGTTAGCCATATCGTTGTTATGGGTATTGGAGAACCATTTGATAACTACAATAACGTTTTGAACTTTATTCGTACCATCAATGACGATAAGGGAATGGCAATCGGCGCTCGTCATATCACCGTATCAACTTCTGGTTTGGCTCACAAGATTCGTGATTTTGCTAATGAAGGAGTACAGGTTAACCTTGCTGTTTCTCTTCATGCTCCAAACAATGAACTGCGTTCAAGCATTATGAAGATTAACCGTGCCTTTCCAATTGAAAAACTCTTTGCAGCGATTGAGTATTACATCGAAACAACCAACCGCCGTGTAACTTTTGAGTATATCATGCTCAATGAAGTCAATGACGGAGTCGAACAAGCACTTGAGTTGGCAGAATTGCTGAAAAACATTAAGAAATTGTCATATGTCAACTTGATTCCTTATAACCCGGTCAGTGAGCACGACCAATACAGTCGTAGTCCTAAAGAGCGTGTAATGGCCTTCTATGATACGCTCAAGAAAAAAGGCATCAACTGTGTTGTTCGTCAGGAACACGGTACAGATATCGATGCCGCATGTGGACAATTGCGTTCAAATACCATGAAACGTGATCGCCAAAAAGCAGTAGCTGAAGTAAATCCATAAGATGAATCGAAAAAAATTACTAAGCCTGGGAATCGTGTTATACAGTCTTTGTATCGTCTGTTTTTGTTTTACTCCCCAGCCTCAACTTCCTACAGGAGTGGAAACTCCAGGTATTCAAACTTTTGGACGCCTGGTTTTTCTTTTGACGCCTTTTAACTCTTTGTGGAACCTGGGAGAAGTAACCAGCCCTATACAACTATTTTGGATTTTTTTGCAAAACGCCTTAAATGTCCTCTTGCTCTTCCCATTAATTTTCCAGCTTCTCTATCTCATCCCTAGTCTAAGAAAAACGAAGAGAGTGATTTTGTTAAGCTTTTTATTGAGCTTAAGCATCGAGTGCACACAGCTAGTTTTAGACTTTTTCTTTGATTTCAATCGGGTCTTTGAGATTGATGATTTATGGACCAATACTTTAGGTGGCTACCTAGCCTGGGTCCTCTATAAACTACTACATAAAAACAAGATAAGGAATAAAAATGAGTATCTTAGAAGTTAAAAATTTAAGTCACGGTTTTGGTGACCGTGCGATTTTTGAAGACGTGTCCTTTCGTCTCCTCAAGGGGGAACATATCGGACTAGTCGGTGCCAACGGTGAAGGAAAATCAACCTTCATGAGCATCGTAACTGGAAAAATGTTACCTGATGAAGGTAAGGTGGAATGGTCTAAATATGTGACAGCAGGCTACCTTGACCAGCATGCAGTTCTCAAAGAAGGTCAAACTGTGCGTGATGTTTTGCGTACAGCCTTTGACGAATTATTCAAAGCCGAAGCACGTATCAATGAACTCTACATGGAAATGGCAGAAGAGGGAGCTGATATTGATGCATTGATGGAAGAAGTTGGCGAACTTCAAGACCGTTTGGAAAGTCGTGACTTCTATACCTTGGATGCTAAGATTGACGAAGTCGCGCGTGCTCTTGGTGTCATGGATTATGGTATGGATACGGACGTAACAGCCTTATCTGGTGGACAAAGAACCAAGGTACTCTTGGCTAAACTCCTCCTTGAAAAGCCAGATATCCTACTTCTTGATGAGCCAACCAACTATCTAGATGCGGAGCATATTGATTGGCTCAAGCGTTATCTTCAAAACTATGAGAATGCCTTTGTTCTTATCTCTCACGATATTCCATTCCTCAATGATGTGATCAATATCGTATATCACGTTGAAAATCAACAGTTGACACGCTACTCTGGCGATTACTACCAGTTCCAAGAGGTCTATGCCATGAAGAAATCGCAACTGGAAGCAGCCTATGAGCGTCAACAGAAAGAAATTGCTGATCTCAAGGATTTCGTAGCCCGTAATAAGGCGCGTGTTGCTACCCGTAATATGGCAATGTCTCGCCAGAAGAAATTGGATAAGATGGACATTATCGAGCTTCAAAGTGAGAAACCAAAGCCGTCCTTTGATTTTAAACCAGCTCGTACACCTGGACGCTTTATCTTCCAAGCCAAAGACTTGCAGATTGGTTACGACCGCCCACTTACAAAACCATTAAATCTTACCTTTGAACGCAATCAAAAGGTTGCCATTATTGGTGCCAATGGTATCGGTAAAACAACCCTCTTGAAGTCTCTTTTGGGTATTATCCCGCCAATTGCTGGGGAAGTTGAACGCGGTGATTATCTAGAACTTGGCTACTTTGAGCAAGAAGTGGAAGGCAGCAATCGTCAGACACCTTTAGAAGCTGTTTGGAATGCCTTTCCAGCTCTCAACCAAGCAGAAGTCCGTGCAGCCCTTGCTCGCTGTGGTTTGACGACTAAGCATATCGAAAGCCAAATTCAAGTCTTATCAGGTGGGGAACAAGCCAAGGTTCGTTTCTGTCTTTTGATGAATCGTGAGAATAATGTCCTTGTTCTAGACGAACCTACCAACCACTTGGATGTGGATGCCAAGGATGAACTAAAACGAGCACTGAAAGAATATAAAGGTTCTATCCTTATGGTTTGCCACGAACCAGACTTCTATGAAGGCTGGATGGATCAAATCTGGGATTTTAATGAACTAACATAAATAGTTAAAAAAAATCCAAGTCTCGTTGACTTGGATTTTTTATGAGGGTTGCAAATAGTAGAAGTCGTACTGTTATCAACTTGTTTTAGTATCAAAAATAACTAATTTGTTTGATTTTCTTCGATTACATCCTCTTCAAAGTGTCCCACACCATCTTCAACAACAAATGGGAAGGTAACTTTCTTTTGGATTCCATTTTCATCATAAGAACAACTGATGTTATAGATTCCATCGGAAAATGAATTTTTTGGTAAAGATAAGATTCTTTCCTTTAAGGTCTCCACAGGACTACCATTTTCTACCTTGATTTTCGAAAGGTCGAAATCAAAATCGAGAGTAAGACCTTTGTTTTTCATGAAATCTTTTGTTGTAATATTATAAAAACCAGCAGCGTCAGAATCGCCTTTTTCTCGATTGCTGACAGCCTGTGCAATAATTGCAATATAGTAGTTTTCTATAGGATATTTTCTAAATTCAAAACTAGAAGCAATTTTTTCTGGTGTATCAAAAAGCTTATTTATTTTGTCAGCAGTAGCATTTTTGAAACTATCTTCTTCTTGTTGTAGATTCGGTCTTTCTTTGTATACATCTAGCAAGAAACTAAATTCGTCTTGTTTGACAGTGTGAAACAGTGCCTTTTCTTTGTCATTAAGAAGTGTTTCGAGATCTGTTCCTGAAGGAAGAAAGAAATTTGATAAATGTTCTCCGTCTACTTTATGAATTTTTGCGTAAATATATTCTTTTAAAATAGTTCCATCCGATAATTTTTCTGTATATGTTAGCTTGTAGACTGTTCCGTTAAACGCTTCAATCTCTCTGTGTTTCTCAACTAACTCAACCTTTCCCTTAAGCCCAAGTGATTGGAATTCCTCAGCAAAATCGGGAGTAGAGTATGTAATGGCTGGCGAAGAGGGAGAGAAAGAGATTGTAAGCAGTGTTAGGTTAGTATAAAAAATTACCGTAACTCCAAAGATAAAACCAAGTATGGCCAAAATATCTTTCCCTTGTCCTAACTTTATTGTCTGATAAATACTGATAAGGAGAATGATAGAGTACACAATACTAGCGCTAACTAGTAGTGGATAATTATCAAGGAAATTAAGTGGAGCCGCTCGCTTAAAACCTATTATTTGCATGAAAAATCCAATTGTAGCTAGAACTAACTGTATAGTAGAAGTCTTTTGGATTAACTCATTATCTTTAAAGGAGGCTTTTAATTTTGAAATATCTCTAAAAATAAAAATATTTCCTAGCACTATTCCAGCATATGAGGCGAAAAATGCAGGCCACAAGATTATAAAAGCAAAACCTCCGGAATCATAAGTAATCGAATAAACGACATTAAAGATTAAATACGAAAATAAGAGTAAACCAAGCCGGAATAGGTTTATTTTATAAGGTTTCATAGGAAAACCTCCTTTGTTACTGTTAACTGTATTATATCATAACTGGATAAGAAAATAGAGCGCTTACATGGAACTGTAAAATCAAAAATCCAAATCTATTTGACTTGGATTTTTGACTAATTTAGTTGCTTAACAGTGTCTTTCTCAAAGTAACTCTTACCATTTTCAACAACCATCGTGATGGTGATGTCGATATATTTACCGTCAGATAAAGTGCTAACAGTGAATTTATAGATACCATCGGATAGCGTTCCAACTGGAAGTGATGTTAATTTATCTTTTAAGTAGTCTACACGATTATCATTTTTATTATTCTGTGTATCCTCGATGACACTAAAATTTAAGTGCTTGATAGAAATGATTAGAGATTTATTGTTGATATGCTTGTTAATATCGATATTGTAAAATCCTGCAATATCCGTATCTCCATTTTCTCTGTTTTTTACAGCTTCTTTAATTAGAATACTATAAAATTTTCTTTTGTCAGCTGGTGTAATCTCGACAGAATAATTCTCTAGTAATTTGAAACCAACTGCCTCATTAAGTTTAGTCACTATATCATCTTTTAGATTTAGATCTCTTATTCTTTCTTCGTAGACTTTTAGGACAAATTCAAATTGTTCAAGTGTAACTTTATCAAATAACTCTTTTTCCGTATCGTTTTCAAGATAGGAACGAATTTCTTTTTTGTCCTTTTCATCTAATGTTGTCACGTGTGTTCCATTATGAACATCAGAAACATAAATAAAATCGATAAAACTTTCTCCGTTCGATAAAGTCTCATTATAGAATAAAGTAGTAAGTGTTCCGTTATAAGGCTCGATTAAATGTTTTTTCTCATATACTTCGACTTTTCCTTTTAGGCCAAAGTCTTTAAAGTCCTGTACATATTGATCCGTCGACCCCCATACTGAAACTTTGCTATTGGTGATTAACAATAAATTACATAACAAAACGACTATAGTCCCAAAAACAAAACTTGATTTGTTTGAGGTTTTATCGTATAGCTTAAGTTTCACTTTTTGAAAGTGACCAATAAAGAAGATAATAGTGTATAGGAGACTAACACTTAACAATGTCGGGAAATTGTCAATATAATTGATTGGCCACCAACGTAGATATGCCATATTTGATAATTGTAAGCAAACTCCGATAGTCGCTAAAATTAGTTGTATATTACTAGTCTTTCGAACTAAGGGATTCTCTTTATAGGTTGATTTTAATTTGAGAGGATCCCTAAAGGCAAAAAAATTACCTAAAAGAATCAAACCTATTGCTAAAAAGAATACAGGCCATAGAATAAAAAAAGCATAACCTGCTGAATAGAAGAGGGCAAAATAAACTAGATTATAGATTAAATATCCTAATAAGACCAAGCAAAGTCTTATCAAGCTTATTTTATATGGTTTCATAGAAAGCCTCCATAAATTGTTAACTCTATTATACCATAGAATTATACGCAAGGGAGCGCTTTCAGAATTGTTACTGACTAATGAAAAAGATAGGTCTATTGACCTATCTTTTATTAATAGTTTAGATATTGTTCAATCTCAGACTTTTGAATTTCTTTTCCATAGTGACATATCGGGCAAGAAACGAAATAAGTTTTTCCGTAAGGAAAGAGTGGAATCCAGTAAAGAGTAAATTTACGTCCGTATTCCGTAATTTCCCAAGTACCAACATTGTTACAATGGCCACACTCGATAGCAGTTTGTGTATTTCCCAATACTTTTTGGTAACCTTTTGACCCCCAAAATAGAATCATTTTATAATCTCCTTAAAGTTAATGATGTTATTGTTTACTGAAATCGTAGTCTTTCACAATTTCAATGCTATCAATTGTGATAGCAGTAGTTGGTTTATCTTTTTCATCTTTTTCAGCCTTAGCAATCTTATCTACAACGTCCATACCTTCTATGACTTGTCCAAAGACAGGGTGCTTGCCATCAAGACTAGGATTTCCACCTTCTTTGTAGGCTTCGATAATTTTCTTAGGATAGCTACTTGTAGGAAGTTTAGCAGAATAGTCTGTTGTACTTTGATTGATAAAGAATTGGCTACCATTGGTATTTGGCTGTCCAGTATTTGCCATTGAAAGGGAGCCACGGATATTGTATAGATAAGGAGAGATTTCATTTTTAAAACCAGTTCCAGTATCCTTGGTATTATCCTTGCCATGCCAGATAGATTCACCACCGGTGCCATTTCCTTTTGGATCTCCGCCTTGAATCATAAATCCGTCAATCACACGATGGAAGGTAACTCCATTGTAATAACCTTCTTTAGCGTGAGTAAGGAAGTTTTCAACGGCAAGTGGAGCTAACTTTGGAAAGAGCTTGATGCGGATATCGCCTAGGCTTGTGTGGAGGATAGCTTCAGCCTCGTCCTCAGCAACTTCCTTAGAAAGTTGAGGGAAGTTAGCATTTTCATTTGTCAAGGCATCTTTTAAGTCAGCAGCTTCTTTGTTTGCAGCTTTTGAACGTTCTTCTTCAGCAATTTTTGTATCAACGTAATCATCCCCACGAAGTGTACGTTTGAGACTAGTACATCCAGCAAGGACAAAAGTAGAAACTAAGAGAAGTGTAGCTATTTTTTTCATAGTAATCCTTTCAAGAATCATTTATACTATTGTACCTTAATTGACAAAGGATTTCAAATATTAGTAGTTTACAGAACTGGCTTAGATAATAGTTGGGATTTCATCATCATCTTGAAAATCTTCAACATTAATCAATGAACTTAATGCTAGGTCTCGAAAAGAGTTATGCTTCCTCTTTCTGTCTGAGTTCAAAGAGGTCTTCTACTTTCAGATTAAAAACTTGAGCAATTTTAAGAGCCATTTCCAGCGAAGGATTGTAACGGTTATTTTCCAAGTGCAGAATTGTCTCGCGTCGCATGCCGATGAGGTCGGCTAACTCCTGCTGGGTCATGCCTGTGGACTCACGAACAGATTTGAGATTAGTAATAATCTTGCTTTCTTTTGCCATGCTTATCCTCTCCGTTCTAAGATAAGATAGACAACCGCAAAGATGAGAATCAAGGCAGCTATGCTAATAAAGATCTGGCCCATGTAAAGAGTGAGAGACCCCATATACCCAATGATAACTGCTAGGATCATCAGTGCGCCTAGTATAAAAACAAACATCAAGCTAGCTGCCTTGGCTAAATTAGCATAAAAGCGTTCGTCCGGAGTTTCCTTGACATTTTTAAAACAGAAAAAACCAAATACACTCACTTCAATAACGAGGCCAATTCCCAAAATCCATTCTCTAATACCAGAGCTTTCGCTAGGGGTTGCAACCAAAAACCCTACTGTATAAAAAATGCTTGCTGCCAACACAAGTACCGTGTAAAGCTTAGCAGACAAGTCAAAAATAGTCTTCTCCTTATCTTTCTGAATCTTATGAGGCCGTGGTTTCATACGTAGCCAGCTCCAAATAGCTATAATTTGACCTTGCACTGAAATACCAGTAATAACTAACTTGGGTCCCAAACTAAGATTAGAACCAAATAAAACAATAAAATCAATAAAGAGAGCTACGGCAATCATTGCAATGAGGCCACGCATTTTTTGACTTTTTTTCATGATAGACTCCTTTTTGTGTTATAAATATATCACACTTAGATTTATGTTATAAATATATCACATTTAAATTTAGAAAGCAAGAATTTATGTGTCAATGTGGTAATTATTTGAAAAAATTTTTTAATTAAAGACCTCGCTAGTCAAACAACTAAAAAATTGTTTGAAGCAATGCATCGGATTTGGTTTGGATAGTTTTGTTAATAAGTCCTTGTTTCATTTGGGAACGTGCTTGGGATTTAGGAGCCAAGCTTGGACATTACGATTTGGAGAGATATAGGACTTGACAGGGTAGTCTTTATAGATAGTATCAAAAGTAGTATTCATAAAGTTTCTCTTTCTAATTTATCCCTATTAGTCTAATAAATTTCTAAAAATTTTAAAGTCTGTCAAGTTTTTTTCTTGACACCTCTCGAAAATCTGTTATAATAGAACATGTGCTAAATAGCTTAGCTATTTCACCGAAATAAAAAATAAAAGAAAAGAGATATTAAAAATGGCAGTAAAAATCCGTTTGACTCGTATGGGTTCTAAGAAAAAACCTTTCTACCGTATTAACGTAGCAGATTCACGTTCACCACGTGATGGACGTTTCATCGAAACAGTTGGAACTTACAACCCACTTGTTGAAGAAAACCAAGTGACTTTGAAAGAAGACCGTATTCTTGCATGGTTGGCTGATGGAGCTCAACCTTCAGATACAGTTCGCAACATCCTTTCAAAAGAAGGCGTATTAAAGAAATTCCACGATTCTAAATTCTCAAAATAAGTTTAAAGTAGGTTGACAGATGGATACGATTGAAAATCTCATTATTGCAATTGTGAAACCTTTGATTTCACAACCAGATGCCTTAACTATCAAAATTCAAGACACTCCAGAGTTTATGGAATACCATTTGAATCTTGACCAGAGTGATGTAGGTCGTGTGATTGGACGTAAAGGTCGCACTATCTCAGCGATAAGAACGATTGTCTACTCTGTCCCAACTGAAGACAAAAAAGTAAGAATCGTTATTGATGAAAAATAAAAAGAGCGGGACTTAGGTCTCGCTTTTTTTGCAAGGAGAATAGCATGAAAGATGTAACTATTAGACAATTAGAGGCCTATTTGTTAGAACATTACAAGAAATCACGAACAGAGGAAGGTCTTTTTATAAAATTAGTTGAAGAGGTCGGAGAAGTAGCTGAAGTTTTGAATGGACGTTCTGGGCGAAAAGCAGGGGTTCAAGACTCAAATATTGAATTAGCAATCGAACTAGCTGATATTATTCACTATACAGTTGCGATTGCAGCTATAAATAATATTGATTTAACGAAGACAATTTTTGAGAAAGACAAGAAAGCATCTGTTAAATACAATCATGACCGAAATCTAGAACAGTATCTTGATGAGACTAACGAAAGCAGTCATCATTAAATACCAGTTCTGAATCTGATACATTTTTACTTGATGATATCTAGATGCAAAAGGAGTTATAAATTATGAACGAAAAAACAAAAGCCTATTTGGCAGCCGTATCTTTTTCAACTATTATTGGGTTTTCTTTTCTATTTACCAAGGTTGCCTTAGGATTTGCTAGTCCTTTGACAAACTTAGCCCATCGTTATACTGTGGCAGCTCTAGTCTTATTCATTCTTCAACAAACCAAGGTGATACAGGTAAAACTTACAAAAGAGGATATTTTATCAATCTTACCAATGAGTCTCTTTTATCCCCTCCTCTTTTTTATGTTTCAATCTTTTGCTCTCCAGTATATCTCATCCTCCGAAGCTGGAATTTTGCAAGCCCTGGTGCCCATCATTACTCTCGTTTTGGCCTCAATATTCTTAAAGGAAAAAACCACGATGGTTCAAAAGTTTTTTCTTTTTCTTTCAGTAGCAGGTGTTGTTTATATTTTCCTCAGTAAGGGTGCTAATTTCGATGCAGGGGCAGGTATCTTTGGCTATGTCTTGATGCTTGGATCTGTTTTCTCAAATGCCATTAATAATATCCTTAGCAAGTACAAGGGAGGCCAGTACAAGGTTATGGACCTGACTGTAGTTGTGATTCTAGTCGGCTTTATTGTTTTTAATTGCTTAAGTCTCTTTTCTTACATCGCAAGTAGCAATCTAATGGGATATTTTGAACCCCTTGGTCATGTTGGCTATATCTTTTCTATCCTCTATTTAGGAATTCTAGCCTCAATCGTAACAGCGGCTTTATCTATTTATGCTATTGTTAGACTAGGAGCATCAACAGTTAGTGTTTTTGGAAATCTAGGAACTGTTTTAACCATTGTAGCAGGAGCGGTAATTCTGCAGGAGCCAATTTATAGTTATCACTTGCTTGGTGCATCCATGATTATTGCTGGAATTTTAGGCATGAATCTGATGAGAAAAAAGTAAAGATTGCTTAGCAGTCTTTTTCTTTATCTAAATGATGCAGAAAATTCAAAATTTTTAATAAAATTAGGTCTGGAAAACGATGATTTTAATATAGCATGATAAAATAGATAAAAAGAATGATATTAGGATAAAGAGGAGAGAGTATAGAAATGAAGCCAAATGATATTGCTGAAGCTATTGCTTTTTATAACAGAGAACCCGAGACTTTGGTACGCCACATTATACCAGTATTAGATTGTGATTTGGTTGTTTATCATCGTCCTGGAAACGGAAGTAAAGGCCACATTATTTTCTATCATGGAGCTTGTGGCCGTAGTCAGATGTGGGCCCACCAGTATGATGCTTTTGATGGATTTGACCTCTACTTTGTCAATGTTCGAGGACAGGGTGAATCACCTATGAAAGTTGGTTTACCTGACTTGGAAGGCGCTGTTCAAGATGTAGATGCTATTTTGTCCTATTTCCAGTTGGATAAGGTGATATTGGTTGGTCATTCTTGGGGAGGAAATCCACTTCAAGAGTACACCTATCGCCATCCAGAAAGAGTCCTAGCCTTAGTCATGGTAGATAGTTGGGGACAGCATCGTTACCTATCAGATAAAGAAAGAGGTCGAATCAAATATAGTTCTCTTATGTATAAAACGATTCCTTGGAAGGTGATTGCTGATAAGAACTCAAAAATGTGTAGTGATAATCCTATCACAAGAGAACTAGTCAAAACTGCCATTCTAGAAACTGGGCGAGATGTTTTTTTGAACCTTGGAATCACAGGTTTCTTGGCAGTCCATGAGATAGAAGGATATAAAGGAAATCCTCCCATGCTATTAGTAAGAGGCGAAAATGATTTTCCCAAACACCTAAAAATAATCTATGATGGTATCATTGCTCTAAATCCCAATGCGCGTCAAGTAACGATTTCAGATAGTAAACACCAACCGATGAATGACCACCCTAAAGAGTTTAATCAGATAGTTGGTGATTTTTTTGAAGAAGTAGTAGCCTTGTAAGATAGAACCTATCCAACTTGTGAAAATCCCTGGAACGTGATAAAATAAAGGATAAGGGTTTTTAATAAATCATTGTTATAGAATGAGTGGATTTCTTTATGAAACGGTTTGAAGTAACTACAAAAATTGGTAGTCTCTCTGTTACTTATAAAAAGCAAAAGAAAGTGCTTGTCTGTTTAAATGGCGCAGGTTTGCTACCAAGTTATGAAAATTTTTCACTTATACTTGAAAAACTTCCTCCCACAATTGGTTATTTGACAATTGATTTTCCAAACACAGGCAGGAGTCCGATTCATGACCAAGCTGGAAAAAAACTGGATAATCTTGTAGACGCGGTTTATGAAGTACTTGAAGAATTGGCGATTTCTGAATATATACTTTGTGTACATAGTTTGAGTGGAATTTTAGCTTGCAAATTGCTCAACAAATCAATTAAGTGTAAGGCTTTACTAGCAATTGAACCAACAACTAAAAAAGTAATGTTTTCTGATTTTTCAGAAAATCCCTATCCAGAAATGGAAGAGCAGATGAGGTTGATTGACGAGTGTGGTCCTGAACTTTATTTTAAGAACTTAACTCAAGCAACATTTAGTCCTGAAACTAATAAAGAAATCTGGAAAATAATGCAAGAAAAAGGCTCAGAGTTGGAAAATCAAGATACAAAATTTCGAATATCTGGAGAGATTACTGAGGAAGATTTTGAGAATGTATCTATAGAAGCTCATGTCCCTGTATTTATTTTTTGTCAGGCTTATAGAGAAAAAGAGTACAGAGACTCAGAATATTGGACTTCCAATACTAAACTCATTTTGGGAGGGAATCACCACTATTTACAATGGTCAGAATCAGAAAAAATTACGACTATTATTCGAGAATTGTCAGAATAAGATGGAAAGAAGGAGAGTACAGGAGACAAGATGAACTACTTTAACGTTGGGAAAATCGTCAATACGCAAGGCTTGCAGGGTGAAATGCGAGTCTTGTCCGTGACAGATTTTTCTGAAGAACGCTTTAAAAAAGGCGCAGAGTTAGCCTTGTTTGATGAAAAGGATCAGTTTGTTCGAACAGTGGTTATTGCTAGCCACCGTAAGCAAAAGAACTTTGATATTGTCAAGTTCAAGGATATGTATCACATCAATGATATTGAAAAATATAAAGGACATAGTTTAAAAGTTGCTGAAGCTAATCTCAATGATCTTGATGAAGGTGAGTTTTACTACCATGAGATTATTGGATTAGAGGTATATGAAAACGATCAGCTAATCGGCACCATTAAGGAAATCCTTCAACCAGGAGCTAATGATGTTTGGGTGGTTAAACGTAAAGGTAAACGAGACCTTCTCTTACCTTATATTCCGCCAGTTATTCTCAATGTTGATATTCCTAATAACCGTGTCGATGTAGAACTCTTAGAAGGGTTAGACGATGAAGATTGATATTTTAACCCTCTTTCCTGAAATGTTTTCACCGCTAGAGCATTCGATTGTTGGGAAAGCTCGTGAAAAGGGACTTTTAGATATTCAATACCATAATTTTCGAGACTATGCAGAAAAAGCTCGTCATGTGGATGACGAACCATATGGTGGTGGCCAAGGTATGCTACTTCGAGCACAACCAATCTTTGATGCCTTTGATGCGATTGAAAAGAATAATCCGCGCGTGATTCTCCTAGACCCAGCTGGGAAACAGTTTGACCAAGCCTATGCTGAAGATTTGGCTCAAGAAGAGGAACTCATCTTTATCTGTGGGCACTATGAGGGCTATGATGAGCGTATTAAGACCTTAATTACAGATGAAATATCTCTTGGAGATTATGTACTAACTGGAGGAGAGCTTGCAGCAATGACCATGATTGATGCTACAGTTCGCTTGATACCAGAGGTGATTGGTAAAGAATCTAGTCATCAAGATGATAGTTTTTCATCAGGCCTACTCGAATATCCTCAGTATACACGGCCTTATGACTATCGTGGTATGGTGGTTCCAGAGGTACTTATGAGTGGTCACCATGAGAAGATTCGACAATGGCGACTCTATGAAAGTCTTAAGAAAACTTACCAACGTAGGCCAGATTTGCTGGAAAATTATGAATTGACAGCAGAAGAAGAAAAAATGTTGGCTGAAATTAAAGAAAAAAACGATTAAAAGGAGAAACTTATGCAAGTAATTAAACGTGATGGACAAGTCGCAGACTTTAACCCAGATAAAATCTATCAGGCTATTCTGAAAGCTGCACAGACAGTTTATGTCTTGACAGATGATTTACGCCAAAATCTCGCCCAAGTCACTAAGAAAGTTGTGTTGGATCTTGAAGAAGCAAAAGTGGAACGTGCAACTATCAGCATGATCCAGTCAATGGTTGAGCACCGCTTACTAGGTGCAGGCTACATCACTATTGCTGAACACTATATCTCTTACCGTCTGCAACGTGACTTGGAGAGAAGTGGCTATGGTGATCACATAGCTGTTCACTTACATTTTGAACAAATTCGCTAAGCTAAAAGAGTGAGATGATAGAAACATCTCACTCTTTCTTAAATCTGTTTTTTTGTGCAGTTTGAACGGTTGAAGGGACAAAACTAACCCTTCGAATATCGGATATTCGGATAATACGAGTAATATTTTTTGCAAAATTTTTAACAATCAGTTGCTGGCGCTCAGTATCGTATTTTATGATATCTCCAGTAAAGCTAGTCTCAGAAAAAATAATATGAACAGCTGTTTTTTTCTGAATGGCTTGCTGAATAGTAGTAGCTAATGAATTATTTTGGATTGGGGTAGGCTCATCTTGTCCATAAAGGAAGCTTTGGACTTTTTCTAGCGTTTTTTTGAATAAAAGTTTCATAAGAGCCTCCTTTCTAATCTATCATTATTATATAAAAATTATAGAAAATCTACAAGATTTTACGAATAATCAGTAGAATACAAAAAAGGAGAAAAACATGGCTGAATTTACTTTTGAAATTGAAGAACACTTACTTACCCTATCTGAAAATGAAAAAGGATGGACTAAAGAAATCAATCGTGTTAGTTTTAATGGAGCACCAGCAAAGTTTGATATTCGTAGTTGGAGCCCCGATCACACAAAGATGGGAAAAGGAATTACACTTTCAAACGAAGAGTTTCAAGTGATGGTGGATGCCTTTAAGAACCAATAAGCATTCATTTAAGAAGAACCGAAAAAAGGCAGGGAAAATCCCGGCCTCTTTTTTATTTGCTTGAAAAATAGGGTTGAGTACGGAGACGTTGAAGTAGTGGTCGGCTGATAAAGCTAATTGCTACAATTTTAGCAAGATCAGGGATGATAAATGGAATGACACCGACAGCCAATGCTTTATCAAAAGGCATCCCAGCTAGGAAGTGGAGACTGAGAATACCACCTACAAAGACAAGAGAATCACCCAAGAGATTCGCAAAGAAAATACGTAAGACGCCACTATTTGTGTGAATGAGATAGGAAGCAAGTCCAGCATAGACAAGGTCGAACCAAAGATAACCAGCACTTGGGCCTACCAAAACATGAAAACCAGCTCCTCCGCTAGCGAAAACAGGAAGACCAATGGCGCCAAGTAATAGATATAGTCCAACAGAGAGGACGGCTTCTCTAGGTCTAAAAACAGTAGCTATCAGTCCAATAGCAAAGTTCTGCAGAGTGAAAGGAACAGGACCAATGGGAATACTAATCTGGGCTAATACTGCAATAAGAGCAGCTCCTATAGCAGGAATGGCATAGATATGTGCTTTTTTCAAAATAGTTAACCTCTTTTTTTATTTATAGTAACTATTATATAATCTTGTTAGATAAAGTCAACTGTTAATTTTGAAATAGTTAACTCTTTTTGTGACGGCCGATTTGAAATCAATAAAAAAGACCTAAATGGTCTCTTTTAATTGATTAACGCATAGTAACAAATTCTTCTGAACCTGTTGGATGGATAGCGACAGTAGCATCAAAGTCAGCTTTTGTAGCTCCCATCTTGATAGCAACTGCAAAACCTTGAATCATTTCGTCAACTCCGTAGCCGATTCCATGAAGGCCAACTACCTTTTCGTCTACACCAGCTGTAACGAGTTTAAAACGAGCCTCTTGGCGATGACTAGTAACTGCAGAATACATAGAAGCAAATTTTGAAGTATAAACTTTGACGTTTTCTTGGCCGTACTCTTTGATAGCTTCTTCCTCAGTCAGACCGACTGTTCCGATTGCTGGGTGTGAGAAAACCACAGTTGGAATAGTCGTGTAGTCCATTTTAGCATTGGTTTTACCGTTGAAAAGTCTTTCGGATAGGGTACGACCAGCCTTGATAGCAACAGGAGTTAGTTCCTTTTCACCTGTGACATCTCCAAGAGCGTAGATACCTTCAACGACAGTATTTTGGTATTCATCAACCTGGATAAAGCCGCGTTCATTGAGGGTGACACCAGCTTTTTCGAGTTGAAGTCCTTCAACATTTGGACGGCGACCAGTTGCCCAGATAACTTGACTGGCAGTATGAGTGCTGCCATCTTCGAAATGAATGGTAATACCTTGTTCAGTTTCTTCAAGTTTAACAGGAACCTTATGTGTGTGGAGGTTTAGTCCTGTATTTTCCATTTCTTGAACTAGACTCTCAACGATATAGCTATCAAATCCACGTAGTGGACGTTCACGACGGACAAATAAATCTGTCTGAACACCAAGTGTATGGAGTACACCAGCTAATTCGACAGCAATGTAACCAGCACCCAGAATAGCTACTGATTCAGGCAACTCTTCCCAGGCGAAGACATCATCTGAGCTACCACCTAGTTCAGCACCAGGAATAGAAGGGATATGAGGATGAGCTCCAGTCGCAATCACAATATGCTTAGCGTGGATCAACTCACCGTTAACTCTGATAGTATGAGCATCAACGAACTCGGCACGTCCTTCAATCAAATCAACTCCGTTACGCTTGAAGCTTCCATCATAAGAAGAACGAGCACGGTCAATATAGGCTTCACGATTCTTACGAAGAGTTGCATAATCAAATTTGTTCCCAGTACTTGTAAAACCATAGTCAGGTCCATATTTGTGGATACTTTCTGCGATTTGGGCTCCATACCACATGATTTTTTTAGGTACACAACCCATATTAACGCAGGTTCCTCCTAGTTTGTTTTCTTCAATAACTGCAGCTTTAGCACCATGTTCACCAGCACGGTTCATGGTAGCAATGCCCCCGCTACCTCCACCGATGGCGATAATATCATATTCTCTCATAGAAAGCTCCTTTACTTGTTTTCTAGTCATATTCTATCTTTTTTTGGAGGCCAATGCAAAAATCTGCTACGCTTAAAATTTTTAAGAAAATGCTTGCAAAAATAAAAAAGAAGGTGTATTATATAACTAATACAACAATAAAAGATTCAGCGAATAGTTTTGGATAGTTAGAAAGCAATTGTCCATTTTTAGGTCTTGTGCTATAATCTTAATATATGTTTATAAAAGAGGTATTGAAATGAAAAAGAAGTCACAATCTAAAAAATGGCCTTTATATACAGCTATTGGCGTTGCGACAGCCCTTGTACTAGGAGCAGGAGCTATCCTACTGTTTAGACAACCGGGTGAGACAGTAGCTAGTGATGAACCAAGTCATATTGTCATTGCAAAAGAAGGGACAGTTGCATCATCAGTTCTCTTATCTGGTAGTGTAACTGCTCAGAATGAGCAATACGTCTATTTTGATGGCAGCAAGGGTGAACTAGATGAGGTCTTGGTTTCGGTTGGAGATCAGGTTAGTGAAGGGCAAGCTTTAGTAAAGTATAGCAGTTCTGAAGCGCAGGCTGCTTATGATGCTGCTACTCGCGCCATTGCTAAGGCTGACCGTCATATCAATGAATTATACCAAGCGCGCAATAGTGCAGAGGCAACGCCAGCTATTCCTCAAGCAGGACTCGAAGGTAGTGTAGATGGAGCTCAAGCTCAAACTTCTGGTTCATCAGTTTCTTCTATTGATTCTCAAATTAGTGATGCTCGTGATACTCGTGCAGATGCAGTAGCTCAACAAGAAAAAGCATTAGCTCAGTTGAATGCAACGACGGTATTAAGCACAGTTGAAGGAACGGTCGTTGAGGTAAACAGAAATGTTTCAAAATCTCCAACTGGAAATAGTCAAGTTCTGGTTCATATTGTAAGTAATGATAATTTACAGGTTAAAGGAGAACTATCTGAGTATAATCTTGCTAACCTTTCAGTCGGTCAAGAAGTTACATTTACTACTAAGGTTTATCCTGATAAGACTTGGACTGGTAAGATTTCTTATATCTCAAACTATCCAAAAAATAACAGTGAATCAAGTTCTAGCTTAAATGCATCTAATTCAGGATCTAAATATCCTTTCACTATTGATGTTACAAGTGAAGTTGGAGATTTGAAACAAGGATTTACTGTAAGCATTGAAGTTAAGAATAGTAGCAAGGCCTTGATTGTTCCAATTACTAGTGTGGTCATGGAAGATGAAAAGAACTTTGTATGGATTCTTGACGAGAATAAGAAAGCTAAAAAAGTTGAAGTTGGATTGGGTAATGCGGACGCAGAAAACCAAGAAATCACATCTGGTTTGACAGATGGAGCAAAAGTCATCAGTAATCCGACAGCTTCCTTAGAAGAAGGAAAAGAGGTGAAGACTGATGAAACAGCTAATTAGCCTCAAAAATATTTGCCGTAGCTATCGTAATGGAGATCAAGAATTACAGGTTCTGAAGAATATTAATTTAGAAGTTCATGAAGGTGAATTCGTAGCAATCATGGGACCGTCTGGTTCTGGTAAGTCTACTCTCATGAATATTATTGGAATGTTGGATACCCCTACAAGCGGTGAGTACTACTTAGAAGAAAAAGAAGTCGCTGGTTTGGGTGAAAAACAGTTAGCTAAAGTTCGAAATCAAGAGATTGGATTTGTTTTTCAACAGTTTTTTCTCTTATCTAAGATGGATGCATTGCAAAATGTGGAATTGCCTTTGATTTATGCGGGGGTTTCTGCTTCAAAACGGCGTAAACTAGCTAAGGAATATCTAGAAAAAGTAGAATTAACTGACAGAAGCCATCACTTACCATCGGAATTATCAGGTGGTCAGAAGCAGAGAGTAGCCATAGCGCGTGCTCTCGTTAACAATCCTTCTATTATTCTGGCAGATGAACCTACAGGAGCCCTGGATACTAAAACAGGAAATCAAATCATGCAACTCTTAGTTGAATTAAACAAAGAAGGAAAAACCATCATCATGGTTACGCATGAACCTGAAATTGCTGCTTACGCCAAAAGACAAATTGTCATTCGTGACGGTATCATTTCGTCTGATAGTGTCCAAGTAGAAAAGGAGGAAAACTAAGATGCAGAATCTGAAATTTGCCTTTTCATCTATCATGGCTCACAAGATGCGCTCCTTCTTGACCATGATCGGTATTATCATCGGTGTTTCCTCTGTTGTTGTTATCATGGCTTTGGGAGATTCCATGTCTCGTCAGGTCAATAAAAACATGACCAAGTCTCAGAAAGACATTCATGTCTTTTTCTCACCTACAAAGAGTAAGGACGGATCCTTTACCCAGAAGCAATCTGCTCTAACTCTGTCTGGTAAAGAGGAAGATGTTATTGTTGAACCACCAAAACCTCAAGAAGCTTGGGTTAAGGAAGCAGCTAAGCTCAAGGGAGTGGATAGCTACTACGTAACTAACTCGATGAATGTGACCTTGACCTACAAGGATAAAAAGGTCGAACACGCTAACATGACGGGTGGGAATGTCACTTATATGGATGCGGTCGAAAATAAAATCATTGCAGGTCGAAGTCTTAGAGCGCAGGATTATAAGGATTTTGCAAACGTGATCATTTTAGATGAAGAACTTGCTAATAGCCTTTTTGGTTCAGCAAAAGAAGCCCTCAACCAAATTGTTGAAGTAAATGAAATCAGTTACCGTGTTATTGGTGTTTATGCAAGTAAAGAAGCTAAGGCTGCTAAAACTTTTGGGATTGGAGGAATGCCAATCACGACCAATATTTCCTTGGCAGCTAATTTTAACACAGACGAGATTTCAAATATTGTCTTTCGTGTTAACGATACGAGCTTGACTCAGACTTTAGGTCCAGAATTGGCAAGAAGAATGACGGAGATTGCAGGTCTCCAACAAGGGGAGTATCAGATAGCTGATGCAACGGAAGCCTTCAACGAAGTGCAACAAATGTTCGGCTTCATAACAACGATTATTAGTGCCATTGCGGGGATTTCCCTCTTTGTTGGTGGTACGGGTGTTATGAACATTATGCTTGTTTCGGTGACAGAGCGTACCCGTGAGATTGGTTTACGGAAAGCACTAGGAGCAACTCGGGCTAATATCCTAGTTCAGTTCTTGATTGAATCCATGATTTTAACCTTGTTAGGAGGATTCATTGGTCTTGTGCTGGCTGCAGGGGTGACCATGCTTGCAGGAGTTCTTCTTCAAAACTTGATTGCAGGAATCGAGGTTGGCGTATCCATCCCAATCGCTCTCTTTAGTTTAGCGGTCTCAGCAGGTATCGGTATGATATTCGGTGTTCTACCAGCCAATAAAGCTTCTAAGCTAGATCCAATCGAAGCCCTTCGCTATGAATAAGATAATCAACAGGAAAACAAGATGGACACAAGTCTGTCTTGTTTTTGTATGGATTTCCTTATCGAAAATCATCAAAATATGATATAATGAAGTGTTAGAAAAACAGGTTTCATTAGCCTGGAAAGGAAATATTATGTCTGAAAAGAATTTTTATATTACAACACCGATTTACTATCCATCTGGTAAACTTCATATCGGTTCTGCCTACACAACTATCGCCTGTGATGTCCTAGCACGTTACAAACGCCTGATGGGCTACGATGTCTTTTATCTGACTGGTCTTGATGAGCATGGTCAAAAGATTCAACAAAAAGCAGAAGAAGCTGGCATCACACCTCAAGCTTATGTCGACGGTATGGCGGTTGGAGTCAAAGAACTCTGGCAATTACTAGATATCTCTTACGATAAATTTATCCGTACAACTGATGACTACCATGAAAAAGTAGTGGCTCAAGTCTTTGAACGCTTGCTAGCTCAAGATGACATCTATCTAGGTGAATATTCTGGCTGGTACTCAGTATCCGATGAGGAATTCTTTACAGAAAGCCAGCTTGCAGAAGTTTTCCGTGACGAAGATGGAAATGTGACGGGTGGTATCGCTCCATCAGGTCACGAAGTGGAGTGGGTTTCAGAAGAGTCTTATTTCCTTCGCCTCAGCAAATACCAAGACCGCTTGGTCGAATTTTTCAAATCACATCCTGACTTCATCACTCCTGATGGTCGTCTCAATGAAATGCTTCGTAACTTCATTGAACCTGGTTTGGAAGACTTAGCAGTTTCTCGTACAACCTTTACCTGGGGTGTACCTGTCCCTTCAAATCCAAAACACGTTGTCTATGTATGGATTGATGCCCTTCTCAACTATGCGACAGCCCTTGGTTATGGTCAAGACGAACATGCTAACTTTGATAAGTTTTGGAACGGAACAGTCTTCCACATGGTTGGAAAGGATATTCTTCGTTTCCATTCCATCTACTGGCCAATCTTACTCATGATGCTCGATATCAAGTTGCCAGATCGTCTGATTGCTCATGGTTGGTTCGTCATGAAAGATGGCAAGATGTCTAAATCTAAAGGGAACGTGGTCTATCCTGAAATGTTGGTAGAGCGTTATGGACTTGATCCACTTCGTTACTACCTCATGCGTAGCCTTCCAGTTGGTTCTGATGGAACCTTCACTCCTGAAGACTATGTAGGTCGTATCAACTATGAACTAGCCAATGATCTTGGAAACCTCCTCAACCGTACGGTTTCTATGATTAACAAGTATTTTGATGGGCAAATCCCTGCTTATGTAGAGGGTGTAACAGAGTTTGATAATGCTCTTGCTCAAGTAGCAGAGCAATCAATCGCTGATTACCACACCTACATGGATGCAGTTGACTACCCACGTGCGCTTGAAGCGGTTTGGACTCTGATTTCACGTACCAATAAATACATCGATGAGACAGCTCCATGGGTCTTGGCTAAGGATGAAGCTCTTCGTGACCAATTGGCAAGTGTTATGAGTCACTTGGCAGCTAGCCTTCGTGTCGTTGCTCACTTGATTGAACCATTTATGATGGAAACCAGCCGTGCAGTATTGACTCAACTTGGTCTAGCAGAAGTTTCTAGCCTTGAAAATTTGAGTTTGGCTGATTTCCCTGCAGGTGTAACGGTAGTTGCCAAAGGAACTCCAATCTTCCCACGTCTGGATATGGAAGAAGAAATCGCCTATATCAAGGAACAAATGGAAGGTAATAAACCAGCCGTTGAAAAAGAATGGAATCCAGATGAAGTCGAACTCAAACTAAACAAGGAAGAAATCAAGTTTGAAGACTTTGACAAGGTTGAAATCCGTGTCGCAGAAGTCAAGGAAGTTTCCAAAGTAGAAGGTTCTGACAAGTTGCTTCAATTCCGCCTCGATGCTGGTGATGGTGAAGATCGTCAAATTCTCTCAGGAATTGCAAAATACTATCCAAATGAACAAGAATTGGTCGGCAAGAAAGTCCAAATCGTTGCCAACCTCAAACCACGTAAAATGATGAAAAAATATGTCAGCCAAGGGATGATCCTCTCAGCTGAACATGATGGCAAATTAACTCTTCTCACAGTTGATCAAGCTGTACCAAACGGAAGTGTGATTGGCTAAAATAAAAAGGACCAGTTTGAACTGGTTCTTTTTCGTTTGATAAAAGTTGATAAAAGTGGCATTCTACTTTATAATGAAAAAAACGGAGGAAATTGCCATGAAATACATTCCACTTGGTCAAGAGAAAAGAGAATTGTCCGAAATCGTTCTAGGCATGATGCGAATCAGTGACAAGTCGGTCAAAGAAGTTGATGAGCTGGTTGAAACAGCTCTCTCTGTCGGAATCAATACCTTTGACTTGGCAGATATCTATGGTGGAGGTCGTTGCGAAGAATTACTAGGTCAGGTGTTAAACGATCGTCCTGACCTGCGAGAAAAGATTTGGATTCAGTCCAAATGTGGCATTCGCATCGAAGAATTTACCTATTTTGATTTTTCAAAAGAATATATTCTAGAATCAGTAGATGGAATTTTAAAAAGATTGCAGGTTGATTATTTAGATAGCTTGCTTCTCCATCGTCCAGATGCTTTGATGGAAGCTGATCAAGTGGCTCAAGCCTTTGAAATTCTTCACAAATCAGGTAAAGTTCGAGACTTCGGTGTGTCCAATCAAAATCCTATGATGATAGAATTACTGAAGAAAGAGGTCAAACAACCTTTATCTATCAATCAATTACAGCTAAGCGCAGCTTTCACGCCAGGATTTGAATCAGGTTTTCATGTCAATATGGAAGGGAACAAGGCGGCATTGCGTGATGGAAGCATCTTTGAATACTGTAAATTAAACGACATGGTGATTCAGGCCTGGTCAGTCTTACAGTTTGGCTACTTTAAGGGTAATTTTGTTGGCAATGAGAAGTTCCAACAACTAAATCAAGTCCTAAATCGCTTAGCGATAAAATATGGAGTCAGCCCATCAGCCATCGCTATCGCTTGGGTCTTACGTTACCCAGCCAAGATGCAAGCAGTGATAGGGACAACCAATCCTCAGCATTTAATAGAGGCAAGCCAAGCTAGTCATGTCAACCTGACTCGAAAAGAATGGTATGAGATTTACCTAGCAACAGGGAATGATTTGCCGTAAGGGGAATTTGCATTTAAGAAATCACAGTCAAAAAGCCGTTGGAAAACGGTTTTTTGTTATAATGAAATTAAGATTTATAGATAACAAAGGAGAAAAACATGACATTTGAAGAGATTTTACCAGGATTAAAGGCTAAGAAGAAATACGTGCGTACTGGATGGGGTGGAGCTGAGAACTATGTCCAGCTCTTTGATACCATCGAGCAAAATGGAGTGGCTCTGGAAGTGACACCTTATTTCCTCATTAACGTGTCTGGTGAAGGCGAAGGCTTTTCCATGTGGAGTCCAACTCCCTGTGATGTTCTAGCGACTGATTGGGTGGAAGTCCATGACTAAACGTGTATTGATTACAGGTGTTAGCTCAGGGATTGGTCTGGCTCAAGCTCGACTCTTTTTAGAAAAAGGTTATCAGGTTTATGGGGTGGATCAGAGTGAAAAACCTGACTTACAAGGTGACTTTCACTTTTTACAACGTGATTTAACGCTTGACTTGGAACCAATTTTTGACTGGTGCCCTCAGGTGGATGTTCTTTGTAATACTGCTGGAGTTTTGGATGATTACAAACCCTTACTGGAACAATCTGCCCAAGAAATCCAAGAGATTTTTGAAATCAATTACGTAACTCCAGTGGAGTTGACCCGTTATTATTTGACTCAAATGTTGGAATACAAGCGAGGAATCATCATCAATATGTGCTCCATTGCCTCAAGTCTAGCAGGCGGAGGTGGTCACGCCTATACCTCGTCTAAACATGCCTTGGCAGGATTTACCAAGCAGTTGGCTTTAGACTATGCTGAAGCTGGTATCCAGGTCTTTGGCATTGCTCCTGGTGCTGTTAAAACTGGTATGACAGCAGCTGACTTTGAACCAGGTGGTCTGGCAGACTGGGTAGCAAGTGAAACACCAATCAAACGCTGGATTGATCCAAGTGAAATTGCAGAAGTTAGCCTCTTCCTAGCAAGTGGGAAAGCAAACGCCATGCAAGGGCAAATTCTTACTATTGATGGTGGCTGGTCTTTGAAGTAGGAGGAGTTGGATGGAAATCAAACATCACTTTGGTGTCTATGGCATTTGCTATGAGAATGGGAAATTGCTTTGCATTGAGAAAACGAGAGGACCTTATCAGCATCGTTTTGATTTACCTGGTGGTAGTCAGGAAGTAGGTGAGGGGTTGACAGAAACCCTCAAGAGAGAAGTTCTGGAAGAGACGGGTTATATGCTTAGCCAGTATTCAAATACTAGGATTTATGATGTGCTAGTTCATGAAGAAGGGGAAGACTTCGCAGTATATCATATCATGGCCTTTTATGATATCGTACTCGATTTAGAACGCTCTCAAAAATCCCTTCCTCATGAAGTTCTTGATGGAAGTAACGATTCAGCAAAGGCAATTTGGCTTCCTCTTGAGCAGATTACCGAAGAAAATGCCTCGCCTTTAGTATTAAAAGTGAAGGCAGAGTTACGAGGATTTCCAGAATTGGACAAGACCTCTTACATGAATTGGAAGGTGAAAGAAAGGAAGCTAAACAAATGACACCGCAAGAAATGTGGAATGCCTACAAGCAAATCAATCCCTCTATCGGAGATGAAATAGACGCCTGGGCTTTTGGAGTAGAGGCAGATCTCTTGGCTGACTTGGTTCTAAGAGGGGAAAAAACAGCAACAGCCTCAGCTTACGACCTCTACACACTAGAGAACGAACCCCTTCCACAAGAAGGGACTTTCGATGTCATTTTAGACAGTCAAAATCAGGCTGTCTGCATTGTCGAAATTACAAAAGTTTCTGTTGAACCTTTTAGTCAAGTTTCTGCTGACCATGCCTTCAAGGAAGGGGAAGGGGATAAATCCCTCGCCTATTGGCGTCAGGTTCATGAGGAGTTTTTCACAGCTTGTCTAAGAGAGGCAGGACTAACGTTTACACCTGATAGTAAGGTTGTTTTAGAAGAATTTCGTAAAGTCTACCCTGTGTAGACTGCTATAAGGAGGAAAGTTTTGGAAATCACTGTCCAAAGCTTTTTTCTGACTTTAAGTGCTAAAAAAGCTAAACAAAAAGCGGACAATCATGTACGCTTTTTTGAATCTAACAAGTAAAGTTATTAGATAGAGTATTTTAAAGTTGTTTATCTTTTGAATAACTATACCTGTCCATTATATATGCTTGATTATTCTTTTGAAAAAAAGAGAGAGCATTGCTCTCTCTTCTATAACGAAACTTATCTAATATTATTTAGAAAATTTACGTTTCATGATTACAGTACCTGACAAGATTACCACACCTGCCAATACAAGTACTAGGCTTGTAGCCTCACCAGTGAATGGAAGAGTTGGTCCTTCTTCTGTTGTAGTCGAACGACCTGGTTCTGGTGTCGTAGTAGAACGACTTGGTTCTGGTGTTGTAGTCGAACGACCTGGTTCTTCTGTTGTAGTAGAGCGACCTGGTTCTTCAGTAGTGGTTGTAGTGTCACCTTCTCCTCTACCATGTGGGTTAGGAGACTCAGTCGTTGTTGTTGTTGGGGTTGGGGCTACAGTTGTTGACTCTGTAGTCGTTGTTGTTGTAGTTGGGGCTACAGTTGTTGTTGGAGCTTCAGTTGTTGTAGGAGCTTCAGTTGTTGTAGGAGCTTCAGTTGTTGTAGGAGCTTCAGTTGTTGTAGGAGCTTCAGTTGTTGTTGGGGCCTCAGTTGTTGTAGGAGCTTCAGTTGTTGTAGGAGCTACAGTTGTTGTTGGAGCCTCAGTTGTTGTTGGAGCTTCAGTTGTTGTAGGAGCTTCAGTTGTTGTAGGAGCTACAGTTGTTGTTGGAGCCTCAGTTGTTGTTGGAGCTACAGTTGTTGTAGGAGCCTCAGTTGTTGTAGGAGCTTCAGTTGTTGTTGGGGCTTCTGTTGTTGTAGGAGCTTCTGTTGTAGTTGGAGCCTCAGTTGTTGTTGTAGTTGGTTTGTTTGATGTGTTAACGACCTTAATCACGTTTGCATCATCAATTTTTTCAACCGTAGAAGTGTAACCTTCAGGTGTGTTTGTTTCCACTACTGAGTACTCAATCTTCTTACCATCTTTGATACCAGGTAAGTTAGTAAATGATGCTTGCCAACCAGAAGCTTTTGTAAGGGTTTGTGTCAACCCTTCCAATGCTTTACCGTCAGCATACAATTGAACTGTGATATCTTTACGGTCTGCTTCGCTATCTCCAACCCATTCTTTTTGAACGGTCACAGTTGTGTCACCAGAAATCCAGAATTTCAACTCATTGTTGTTCCAGAATGCTGGATCTGTTTGAGGTGTTGTGATTTCGTCAGCTTTCAAGGTAGCGTTGTTATCTACGCGAATGGTAGTCTTAGGAATTAATGTTTGGTATTCAATGATTAATTCTTCGTCTGTAGCCGTTTTGAAAACATCACTTACGTCTGATAACTTCACAGTAAATCCATTACCGTCAGCATCAAATGTAACGTGTTTCCAGAAATCCCAACCTGAAGCAACTACTTGTCCACCTTTTCTTAATGTGAATGATGGTTTTAAGTAAGTTCCCACAAAGAATTCACTTGCTGCATGGTTCGCAGCTGGAGCAAAAGTGATTGAAGAGTAATCTACCGCTGGAGCTTGAATACGGTCTGTTACTACTGGGTTTGTCAAGGCTTGTTTTTTGCCATCTCCATTGATACGGATGAACCATTTTGTAAGATAGTAGTCATCTCCAACATTCATCCATGCATAGTTTTCAGATGCATCTAATTTGAATTGCTTAGTAACATAGTCCCCAGTAAGGTTATATTTATTGATCACAGATTCAAATACGCCAGGTCCATCAGGACGTGTAATGACAACTGATTCAGAACCTACTTTTGAAGTAGCTGTTTTATTGCCAGGATTTCCTGGTGTGTTATCCCACACTGCTCGGTATTGGAATCCACCCTTAACGTTTTGATTCATGGATTCGATTGCTTTTTTAAAAGTAAAAGTAATCTTCTTGTCTGTCATTGACAAGGTAGCTACTTCAGCACCGTTAGCTTGAAGTGATTGCGTTGCGAGCTCTGTAATATTTAAACCTTCGGGAGCGTCGATGGTAAAAGTATCCCCTTCTTTAACAGATTTACCTGTTAAGTCCCAGTCAAAAGAAAATGTAACTTTTTGACCAGCTGTATCTGCTTTTAGGTTTGTAATAGTGGGAGTAACAGTTGCTGCAGAAACCGGGTTAATGATTGACAAACCAAGGACAACTACACCGATCAATGCTACAAAGGTAAATATTTTTTTATAAAAAGATTTCAATTTCCCCAAATCCTTTCTTTCATAAAATTTTCTTGTTTGATATTAACGCCCAAAATGTTGATTTATATCATTTAATAAAATTGGCATTCATATTTCGACGAAAAATCCTATCTTTATTGCAATTCTACTCCAGCTCCATTGAAGATAGATTAATGCAATAGTTTTGAGACTCTGTATGTAATCAACCGATTCATATTTATAGTGACTTTTTAACGTAAAAGGAGTTTTCTGCTAGCTTTTTTGATTGATGCGAATCCTATATTTATTTAAAAAATAATTAATAATTTTTAGCTAAATATGATTTGCTTTGGAAAAACTAATAATAGAAGTGCAATATATTAAATAAACATAATAATTGTCATACTATGAGTGTTAATATACCAAACACACTAATTTTAGCACTAACGTATGCATTAGTCAAAGAAATATACGCAGATTTCCTATAATTTTTGGTGGTTTTTGACTTTTTTTGACAAAGTTCGAAAATAGGCTTGAAATATAGAAATTATAGGCCTTCACAGAACTTATTTCTTATCATTTGGTTTCAAAAGGATAAAAATTGTATAAATAGACTTTCAAAGCTTTTTTCTGACTTAAAATATGATAAAATAGGTGTGTTTGAACTAGAGCATTTGCTCAGAATTTTAGAATAGGAGAATATGATGCAAGCAGTAGAACATTATATTGAAACATTTGTTCCTGAACATTATGATTTGTTTTTAGACTTGAGTCGTGAGACCAAGACGTTTTCAGGAAAAGTAACCATTACCGGTCAAGCTAAGAGCGACCGTATTTCCCTTCACCAAAAAGACTTGGAAATTGTTTCAGTTGAGGTAGCAGGTAAAGCTCGTCCATTCACAGTTGATAACGAAAACGAAGCCCTTCATATTGAACTTTCTGAAGTAGGTCAAGTTGATTTGGTCATTGATTTTTCAGGTAAAATCACAGACAACATGACAGGAATCTACCCATCTTACTACACAGTTGATGGTGTTAAGAGGGAAGTCTTGTCTACTCAGTTTGAGAGTCACTTTGCCCGCGAAGCCTTCCCATGTGTGGATGAGCCAGAAGCGAAAGCAACCTTTGACCTAGCTCTTCGATTTGACCAAGCAACAGGCGAAATTGCCCTGTCAAACATGCCTGAGATTGATGTTGAAAACCGCAAAGAAACGGGCATCTGGAAGTTTGAAACAACTCCTCGTATGTCTTCTTACTTGCTAGCTTTCGTAGCTGGTGATTTACAAGGGGTAACGGCTACAACTAAAAATGGTACTTTGGTAGGTGTCTACTCAACCAAGGCACATCCACTTTCAAACCTTGAGTTCTCACTAGACATCGCCGTTCGTTCTATCGAATTTTACGAAGACTACTACGGAGTCAAGTACCCAATTCCTCAATCTCTTCATATCGCCCTTCCTGACTTCTCAGCAGGTGCTATGGAAAACTGGGGTCTAGTGACTTACCGTGAAGTTTACTTGGTTGTAGATGAGAATTCTACCTTTGCCAGCCGTCAACAAGTTGCCCTTGTCATTGCCCATGAGCTTGCTCACCAATGGTTCGGTAACCTTGTGACGATGAAGTGGTGGGATGACTTGTGGCTCAACGAAAGCTTCGCTAACATGATGGAATACGTCTGTGTAGATGCTATCGAGCCAAGCTGGAATATCTTTGAAGACTTCCAAACAAGTGGAGTGCCGGCTGCTCTTAAACGTGATGCAACAGATGGCGTTCAATCTGTTCACGTTGAAGTTAGCCACCCAGACGAAATCAATACCCTCTTTGATGGTGCAATCGTCTATGCCAAAGGAAGCCGTCTCATGCACATGCTTCGTCGTTGGCTAGGAGATGCTGATTTTGCTAAAGGTTTACACGCTTACTTTGAAAAACACCAATACGGAAATACTATTGGTCGTGACCTTTGGAATGCCCTTGGTCAAGCATCAGGCCGTGATGTCGCAGCCTTTATGGATTCTTGGTTGGAGCAACCTGGTTATCCAGTTTTGACTGCTACAGTTGAAAATGATGTTTTGAAGATCTCACAAAAACAATTCTTCATCGGTGAACATGAAGACAAGAACCGTCTTTGGGTAGTACCCCTTAACAGTAACTGGAAAGGTTTGCCAGATACACTCGAAACTGAAAGCATCGAAATTCCAGGTTATGCAACGCTTCTTGCTGAAAACAAAACAGCTCTTCGTCTCAACACTGAAAACACTGCCCACTACATTACTGACTATCAAGGTGAATTACTGGATGCTATCCTTTCAGAATTAGTTGAACTTGATAACACAAGTAAGCTTCAAATCGTCCAAGAACGTCGTTTGCTTGCTGAAGCAGGACATGTATCATATGCAGACTTGTTGCCAGTGCTTGATAAACTTGCCAAGGAAGAGTCTTACCTGGTTGTTGCTGCAGTTTCTCAAGTTGTTTCTGCCCTTGAGCGCTTTATCGATGAAGGAACAGAAGCTGAGAAAGTCTTTAACACTCTGGTTGCTAAATTGGCCCGTCACAATTATGAGCGACTTGGCTTTGAAGCGAAAGACGGAGAATCAGATGAGGATGAGTTGGTTCGTCAATTGACCATTTCTATGATGATTCGTTCAAATGATGAAGAAGCTAGTCAGGTAGCAAGCCAAATCTTTGCAGACCATAAAGAAAAACTTGCAGGACTTCCAGCAGCCATTCGTTCTCAAGTCCTTATCAATGAGATCAAACATCACGAGACTAAGGACTTGGTGGCAACTTACCTAGACCTTTACACTCATGCAACAGATGCAGTTTTCAAACGTCAATTAGCAGCTGCGCTTGCATACAGTACAGATGCAGAAAACATCCAAACTCTTCTTGCAACTTGGAAGGACAAATTTGTCGTGAAACCACAAGACCTTTCAGCATGGTATCTCCAATTCCTTGGACACCAAGCTACCCAAGAAACTGTTTGGGTTTGGGCTCGTGAAAACTGGGATTGGATCAAGGCAGCCCTTGGTGGAGATATGAGTTTTGATAGCTTTGTCATCTTCCCATCACACATCTTTAAAACAGAACAACGTTTGGCAGAGTATAAGGCCTTCTTTGAACCACAACTTTCTGACCTTGCTCTTAGCCGTAACATCCGCATGGGTATCAAGGATATCGCAGCTCGCGTTGAATTGATTAAACGTGACAAAGCAACGGTTGAAGCAGTTGTTGCACAATATGGCAATGCTTAAAACCTTTTAGTCTACATAGAGACTCAAAACTCAACTTTCTCTGATTAAAACAAGGAAAGTTGAGTTTTTTTTAAGATATTTTTGCTATAATGGATATAATAAGGAGGAATTTTTAATGATTAAAATTCTATTAGTAGAAGATGACCTAGGTCTGTCAAATTCAGTTTTTGATTTTTTGGATGATTTTGCGGATGTCATGCAGGTTTTTGATGGCGAAGAAGGTCTCTACGAGGCTGAAAGTGGCGTTTATGACCTGATTCTCCTTGATTTGATGTTACCTGAAAAAAATGGTTTCCAAGTCTTAAAAGAACTACGTGAAAAAGGCATTTCGACTCCAGTTCTCATCATGACAGCCAAGGAAAGTCTCGATGACAAAGGACATGGCTTTGAGCTTGGGGCTGATGATTATCTAACCAAACCATTCTACCTTGAAGAACTCAAGATGCGTATCCAGGCCCTTCTCAAACGCTCAGGGAAATTTAACGAAAATACCTTATCATACGGTGACTTGACAGTCAATCTATCTACCAATGAAGTGAAGGTTCAGGATGCCTCTGTTGAGCTGCTCGGTAAAGAATTTGAACTCTTGGTTTATTTCCTCCAAAACCAAAATGTCATCTTACCAAAAACTCAAATCTTTGACCGTTTATGGGGATTTGACAGTGACACAACTATTTCCGTTGTAGAAGTTTATGTATCAAAAGTTCGTAAAAAATTAAAGGGCTCAGCCTTTGCTGAAAACCTTCAAACTCTACGTAGTGTTGGGTATATTTTAAAACATGTTTAATAAAATAAGAAAGAATTGGTACGCAGAAGATTTTAGTTACTTTGTCCGTAACTTTGGTGTCTTTACGCTCATCTTCTCTGCAATGACTTTGATTATCTTGCAAGTGATGCACTCGAGTCTTTATACTTCAGTAGATGAAAAGTTACAGATCCTAAGTAGCAATCCCCAAGATATGATTCAGTTGGCTGTAAATCGAACGTCAGAGGATTTAAAAGATCTGAATAATCAATCTGTTGCAAAATCGGGTGATAAGAAACCAACTGTCAGTTCAAATACAGAAGTAATCCTATTCGATGAAAATCTGAACCAATTGATAACTGGAAATCGCTTTTTAGGCTTAGACAAAATTACCTTTAATAAAAAGGATTTAAATCATATCCGACAGCTTCATATTCAAAATAGTTTTGGACAAGATGAGATTTATAGAGTTCTACTAACAGAAATGAATATTGAGACTGTTTCGACCAATATTAAATACGCGGCCGTATTGATTAATACCACTCAGTTAGAGCAAATCAGTCAGAATCATGAACAGCTTATCGTAGTTGTAATGGCTAGCTTTTGGATTTTATCACTTCTAGCTAGTCTATACCTTGCTAGAGTGAGTGTCAAACCCTTACTTGAAAGTATGCAGAGACAACAAAGCTTTGTTGAAAATGCCAGTCATGAGCTTCGTACACCTTTAGCAGTTTTACAAAATCGTTTGGAAACACTTTTTCGCAAACCTGAAGCTACCATTATGGAGTCTAGTGAGAGTATAGCTTCAAGTCTAGAAGAAGTGCGTAATATGCGCCTTTTAACAACCAATCTTCTCAATCTAGCCCGTCGTGATGATGGTATTAAGCCAGAATTAGGTGAGGTTCAACCAGAATTTTTCAACACAATCTTTACAAACTATGAAATGATTGCAACTGAGAATCATAAAGTCTTTCGTTTTGAAAATAGAATCAAGCGTACCATTATTACAGACAAGCTTCTCCTTAAGCAATTAATGACAATCCTCTTTGATAATGCTGTAAAGTATACAGAAGAGGATGGAGAGATAAATTTTGTGATTACTGCAACAGACCGTAACTTATATTTGACTGTATCGGATGACGGTATTGGTATATCACAAGCAGATAAAAAGAAAATCTTTGATCGTTTTTACAGGGTCGATAAGGCCAGAACTAGACAAAAAGGTGGATTTGGTCTCGGCTTATCCCTAGCTAAACAAATCGTAGATGCCCTTAAAGGCTCTATCATTGTGAAAGATAACAAACCCCATGGAACTATTTTTGAGGTAAAAATCGCTATCCAAACACCGCCTAAACGTAAAAATAAATAAAAAAACCTTCGATTCATCGAAGGTTTTTTTATTTGAATTTTTTCTTGATAAAAGTGCGTTGAAGTTTTAAGGCCCCTAGACTAAGTGCTACAGCCAATCCCAAGGATAGAATGGTATTTAATTTTAATGATAGGAATATAAAACTAAAGATTGCTAAAAAGACACAGAAACAAGCAATATTTACAAAGAAAAGAACTTCTTTTATACTAGCGACAGAAGTATTCTCTGGCATATAATCTTGATACTGGGTTGTTTTTGTTCTTTCTTGTTCAAACTCATACGATTGTAATTTTCTTGCGGGCATTTCTCTCTCCTTACAGTACACCTTCTATTTTATCATTTTTTATATTGAAAATTATTACAGGATTGTTACAAATTGCATAAATGATGTTTTTTGTCTCTAATCTCTCTTCTTGACACCCCTACCGGAAAATGATAGGATGAGTAAACCGTTTTAACTTTATTATTTTTCTCTTATTTCAACGAGGGGAAATTTGATGGTTAAAACGAATAAAAATCATACACAGATGCAAATAAATTCAATTTTCAAGTAAGGACAGGATTCTTTTAAATTGATTCTAGTTGTTCATGACGAGATAGATTTCTATCTTTAGTGCTATGGTAGAGGGGAAACTTGTTTCCTCGACAACAGAATACTTAAAGGAGATTGGCATGTATCTTGCTATCAAAGAAATATTACAGAATAAACTGCGTTACAGTTTAATTCTAACAACCATCTTTCTCATTGCTTTTATGGTCTTTTTTATGACCAGTTTGGCTCTCGGGCTTGTTCGAAACAACAGGGCTGCTATTGATAATTGGCAGGCAACAGGAGTTGTGCTATCCGATTATGCAAATGATAATTTGACGGCATCCTTTATACCAGAAAAAGACTACAAAGATAAAGTGTCTGAGGATGCTGTTCCCCTAAGCTACATGTTTGCGGTGACAAACCTTGTCGATAGTAGTGATAAGTTGAATGTCTCTATTTTTGGTCAAGAGTGGGACAGCTTTATCTCGCCAACCTTGATTGAAGGTCGTTACCCAGAAAATGATCAAGAAGTGGTAGTGGATCAGTCTTTTGAAAATTACGGCATCAAACTCGGGGACGCTATTCAACTCAACGGAAGTGAGACAAGTTTTAAGATTGTAGGTTTGACCAAAGAAAATAAATTTTTCACGGAACCTGTTGTCTTTACAAGTTTAACAACCTATTGGGATTTACAAGGAACAACAAAAGGCAATCGTTCGATCTCTGCATTGGTATTGCAAAATGATGTAGAAGTGACTGGCGATGGCTTGAAGCAGATTTCTATTCAAAAAATGATTTCGAAAATTCCTGGCTACACCCCTCAGGTCAATGTATTCTCAGGAATGATTCTAGCTATGATTGTCATTACAGGTCTGATTGTAGGGATTTTTATCTACATCATTACCATTCAAAAATTAGGTCTCTATGGAATTATGCGAGCACAAGGGATTCAGATAAAATCCATCGTATGGTCCCTTTTCTGCCAAATCTTTCTCTTATCTGGTTTGGGTATCGGATTAGCCTTGTTTGCTATTGGGGCTGTCATTTTAGTCTTACCTGCAACCTTCTTTTTCTACCCTAGTTGGTTGGCATACTTTGTGTTAAGCCTGGTCATTTGCTTGATGGCACTTCTAGGTGGTGTCATTTCGCTTCCGCGTCTACTTAAAGTGGATCCAATTACAGCGATTGCAGAATGATAAGGAGAATGATATGACGACATTAATTGAGATGATTCAAGTGACAAAAACTTATGGCGAAAGCAATATGAAAGTCACAGCTCTTCATGAGACCAATTTTCAGCTAAACGCTGGGGAGTTTGTAGCGATTGTGGGGCCTTCTGGATCAGGGAAAACTACTTTTTTAACGACTCTAGGCCAACTTCAGAAAGCTTCAAGTGGAAAGATTCTAGTAAAGGGAAAAGAGACTGGGCATTTATCTGAAAAAGAAAAAACGGATTTGCGCTTCCGTGAATTTGGTTTTATCCTCCAGGCTTCTAATTTGATTCCATTTTTAACGGTTAAGGAGCAATTAGATTTAATTGACCGTTTGGATAAAAAGAAATCTATAAAAAGTGACCGACAAGAGTTATTTAGTTTGTTGGATTTGGAAAAGGTTCAAAATCACTATCCCAAAGCCCTCTCTGGTGGTGAACGCCAACGCGCTGCAATTGCTAGAGCCCTTTATAATAATCCGAGTATCGTGCTTGCAGATGAGCCGACAGCTAGCTTGGATACACAACGTGCTTACCAGGTTACGGATATGCTGGCTTCAATTGCCCATGAGCAAGGCAGGGGTGTTGTCATGATTACACATGATACTCGCTTGCTAGATAAGGTTGACCGTATTTATAAGATGAATGACGGACGACTTGTTGAAAAGACACAAGCATAAATCTAAAAAGTGAACTGTTATTGATGCAGTTCACTTTTTTTGAAAGTTTAGGCTAACAAGACATACTTTTCTATATAGCTGAATTTTTGGAAATGTGGTATAATTTTCTCTATGGAAAAGATTATCATTACAGCAACTGCTGAAAGTATTGAACAAGTAAAACAGCTACTTGAAGCTGGTGTCGACCGCATTTATGTCGGTGAGAAAGATTTTGGTCTTCGTTTGCCAACGACTTTTAGTCATGTAGAATTGCGTGAAATCGCAAAAATCGTTCATGATGCAGGTAAGGAGTTAATCGTTGCGGTCAATGCTCTTATGCACCAAGATATGATGGATCGTATCAAGCCATTCTTGGACTTTTTAGAGGAAATCAAAACGGACTACATCACAGTTGGAGACGCAGGTGTTTTTTATGTGGTTAACCGTGATGGCTATTCTTTTAAAACGATCTACGATGCGTCAACCATGGTAACTAGCAGTCGTCAGATTAACTTCTGGGGACAAAAAGCAGGTGCATCAGAAGCTGTTTTGGCGCGTGAAATCCCATCTGCAGAACTTTTCAAGATGCCTGAAATTCTAGAAATTCCAGCAGAAGTTTTGGTATATGGAGCTAGTGTGATCCACCATTCTAAGCGTCCGCTCTTGCAAAACTACTATAATTTCACTCAAATTGATGATGAAAAAACACGTCAACGTGATTTGTTCTTGGCTGAGCCAAGTGACCCAGAGAGCCATTATTCTATTTTTGAAGACAATCATGGGACTCATATCTTTGCTAATAATGATCTTGATTTGATGACCAAGTTAACAGAATTAGTTGAGCATGGATTTACCCACTGGAAACTGGAAGGTCTCTACACTCCAGGCCAAAATTTTGTAGAAATTGCAAAACTCTTTATCCAAGCGCGCAATTTGATTCAAGAAGGTAACTTTACACATGACCAAGCCTTCTTGCTTGATGAAGAAGTTCGCAAACTCCATCCTAAAAATCGTTTCTTGGATACTGGATTTTACGATTACGATCCTGATATGGTTAAATAAAATTCACAAAACCCGACATAAATTGTTCGGGTTTTTCTAGTGTAAGGATGAATTTGAAGCGTATTCATGATATAATAGAAGTAACTCTATTTGGAGGTGTATAAGTGGAAAATCTGAAAAAAATGGCAGGGATTAAAGCTGCCGAGTTCGTCAAAGATGGTATGGTTGTCGGGCTTGGAACAGGCTCAACTGCCTACTATTTCGTAGAAGAAATAGGTCGTCGTATCAAGGAAGAAGGCCTACAGATTACAGCTGTAACGACTTCTAGTGTAACCAGCAAGCAGGCAGAAGGACTCAATATTCCTCTTAAGTCTATTGACCAGGTGGATTTTGTAGACCTGACAGTTGATGGTGCTGATGAAGTAGACAGTCAGTTTAACGGCATCAAAGGTGGTGGTGGTGCCCTTCTTATGGAAAAGGTTGTCGCAACTCCATCTAAAGAATATATATGGGTTGTTGATGAGAGTAAGCTAGTAGAGAAACTCGGTGCCTTTAAATTACCTGTAGAGGTAGTTCAGTATGGTGCAGAGCAAGTCTTTCGTCGATTTGAGCGAGCTGGCTATAAACCAAGCTTCCGCGAAAAGGATGGCCAACGTTTTGTGACGGATATGCAGAACTTTATCATCGATTTGGCCTTGGAAGTGATTGAAGACCCAATTGCTCTGGGACAAGAATTGGATCATGTCGTTGGTGTTGTCGAGCATGGCTTGTTTAACCAAATGGTGAATAAGGTCATCGTTGCTGGACAAGAGGGCGTTCAGATTTTAACTTCAACAAAAGCGAAATAATCAAAATAATAAGGAGACATACTATGCCAAAATTTAATCGTATTCACTTGGTAGTATTAGATTCTGTAGGAATCGGTGCAGCACCAGACGCTCATAACTTTGTCAACGCTGGTGTTCCTGATGGTGCATCAGACACGCTTGGACATATTTCAAAATCAGTAGGTTTGAATGTTCCAAATATGGCAAAACTTGGTCTTGGGAACATTCCTCGCGAAACACCATTGAAGACAGTTCCAGCTGAGAGCAATCCAACAGGTTATGCGACTAAGCTTGAAGAGGTATCTCTAGGTAAAGATACCATGACTGGTCACTGGGAAATCATGGGGCTCAATATCACTGAACCTTTCGATACTTTCTGGAATGGATTCCCAGAGGAAATCCTTACTAAAATCGAAGAATTTTCAGGACGTAAAGTTATTCGTGAAGCCAACAAACCATACTCAGGAACAGCTGTCATCGATGACTTTGGACCACGCCAAATGGAAACTGGCGAGTTGATTATCTATACATCAGCTGACCCAGTTCTTCAAATCGCAGCTCACGAAGAGATTATTCCTTTGGATGAACTCTACCGTATCTGTGAATACGCTCGTTCGATTACTTTAGAGCGTCCAGCTCTTCTCGGACGCATTATTGCTCGTCCTTATGTTGGTGAGCCTGGAAACTTCACTCGTACGGCTAACCGTCGTGACTTGGCTGTATCTCCATTTGCTCCAACTGTTTTGGACAAATTGAATGAAGCTGGTATTGATACATATGCAGTTGGTAAGATTAACGATATTTTCAACGGTGCTGGTATCAACCACGATATGGGCCATAACAAATCAAATAGCCACGGTATAGATACCTTGATTAAGACCATGGGACTTCCTGAATTCCAAGAAGGCTTCTCATTTACCAACTTGGTAGACTTTGATGCTTTATATGGACACCGTCGTGATCCACACGGCTATCGTGATTGTTTGCATGAGTTTGATGAGCGCTTGCCAGAAATCATTGCAGCAATGAGAGAAGACGATCTTCTTTTGATTACTGCTGACCACGGAAATGACCCAACCTATGCTGGTACTGACCATACTCGTGAATATATTCCACTTTTAGCATACAGTCCATCTTTTAAAGGCAATGGATTAATTCCAGTTGGACACTTCGCTGACATCTCAGCAACAATTGCGGATAACTTTGGCGTTGAAACTGCCATGATTGGTGAAAGTTTCTTAGATAAATTAGTTTAAGATGATTCGCTACGCTCTACTTGTTAGAGGAATTAATGTCGGTGGAAAGAATAAGGTTGTCATGGCTCAGCTGCGTCAAGAATTGACGGAGTTGGGATTAGAAAATGTAGAAACCTACATCAATAGTGGCAATATTTTCTTTAATAGTATTGTGCCTAGAACTAAATTAATAGAGGAATTATATGCTTTCTTTGAAAGACGTTATCCATATATACAGAGTTTTTCCTTGTTGTCTAACCAAGACTATGAAAAGGAGCTTAGAAATCTTCCTGATTGGTGGAATCATGAGATGGCTCGAAAGGATGTTCTCTTTTACACTGAGGGATTGGATGTGGATCAAGTCATCGAGAAAGTGAACAGTTTGGAACTGGTCGATGAAGTGCTTCATTTTGGAAAATTAGGGATCTTTTGGGGTAAATTGTCAGAAGCTAGCTACTCTAAAACATCCTATCACAAGCACTTGCTTAAGATGCCTTTCTATCGCAATATTACCATTCGTAACGCTAATACCTTTGACAAAATTGGTCAATTTTTAAAACATAAAAAAGGAGATAGACAATGACATTATTAGCGAAAATCAATGAAACAGCTGCTTTCTTGAAAGAAAAGGGAGTTGAAGCGCCGGAGTTCGGCTTGATTCTTGGTTCAGGACTTGGAGAGTTAGCTGAAGAAATCGACAATCCAGTTGTTGTAGACTACGCTGAAATTCCAAACTGGGGACGTTCTACTGTTGTTGGACACGCTGGAAAATTAGTTTACGGTGAGCTTGCAGGACGTAAAGTCTTGGCCCTTCAAGGTCGTTTCCACTTCTACGAAGGAAATCCTCTTGAAGTTGTGACTTTCCCTGTCCGTGTTATGAAAGTCTTGGGCTGCGAAGGTGTAATTGTAACCAATGCTGCTGGTGGTATTGGTTTCGGTCCTGGTACCTTGATGGCTATCTCAGACCATATCAATATGACGGGTCAAAATCCATTGATTGGTGAAAACTTGGATGAGTTTGGTCCTCGCTTCCCAGATATGTCTAAAGCCTACACACCAGAATACCGTGAGACTGCTCATCAAGTAGCTAAAAAACTCGGTATCAAGCTTGATGAAGGTGTCTATATCGGTGTGACAGGTCCAACTTATGAAACTCCAGCTGAAATCCGTGCCTTCAAGACTTTAGGAGCAGATGCGGTTGGGATGTCTACAGTACCAGAAGTTATCGTGGCGGCTCACTCTGGTTTGAAAGTTCTTGGTATTTCATGTATTACCAACTTTGCGGCTGGTTTCCAAGAAGAACTTAACCACGAAGAAGTAGTGGAAGTGACTGAGCGCGTCAAAGGAGACTTCAAAGGATTGCTGAAAGCGATTCTTGCTGAATTATAATCATGTTACAAGAGTTGAGGAGTAGTCTTCAGAAAATCCCATATAACCTCAAATTAGTTCTAGCGGTCATCATGCTAGGTCTAGTTTCAGGTATATTCGGAATTTTGCTCCATTATCTTTTAGAGCTGGTTGAAAGGATTGCTTTTGGTCAGACAGAGCATACCACTGGATTCTTGACAGATGGTGTTGCCTCATCACGAATAGGCTTCAGTTTAATCATCGTGGGTGTCAGTTCTGCCTTGGTCTGGTATTTCTTGCAAAGAAAAGCAAAGATTTTTTCCATCAAAGCGCAGATGAAAGATGAAACGTCACAATATAAACTTCATTTTTTAAAACAGCTAGTTCATTCAATTTGGCAGATTGTTGCAGTTGGAGGAGGAGTCCCTCTCGGTAAGGAAGCTGCGCCACGGGAGATTGGAGCTTTATTTGCAAGACCTATTGCCAATATTTTTTCTCTCTCCGTGAAGGACCAAATCTTTCTCATTGCCTGTGGAGCTGGTGCGGGTTTAGCGGCTGTCTATCAGGTACCGTTAACGAGTGTGTTTTTCGTTTTTGAAACCTTGGGAATTACTTTATCTGTCAAACATTTTTTCTTGGTCGGTCTGACTACCTATGTATCAGCCTTTATAGCAGGCTTTGTTGTTTCAGATCATGCTCTCTACCAGATTCCAGCTTTGACTTGGTCACTAGGTGATATGTGGCTTGTTCCCCTATTAGTTCTTTTCCTGACCCCACTCGCATGGCTTTTTGGTCGATTGAACAAACAAGTTTCTTCAAATAGAATAAAGGACAAACGGATACTCTATACTCTGCCTGTAACATTCCTTTTCCTTGTTGGATTGGCTAGCCATTTGCCTCATCTACTTGGTAATGGGCGTATGATGGCTCAGGAGATTTTAAACGGTAGTAATGCCAAGACGGTAATCCTCTTGTTTGTCTTAAAAGCCTTGGTCGTTTTAGTTACCCTTTGGGCAGGTGCCTATGGCGGTACCTTGACCCCATCTTTTGCCTTGGGGATGGCAGGAGCTGCACTCTTGACCATGATTTTAGGTAGTGGCAACCAGCCAGCAGTCTTACTATTAGGTTCGGTTTGCTTTTTAGCTGTGACCTTGAAGGCACCCCTGTCTGCAACTGGATTGGTAATGGGGTTCACTGGTCAGCCATTTGAGGCTATACCTTATCTTTTGGTGACTGCTTACTTGGCATTTAGTTTTGCTAAAATGCTGGACCGAATCCCTTGGGAGAAATACTTACGACCAAAGACAAGGATAATAGAAAATTAATAAGAATACTCTAATTTTTCTAATCAAAAATATATTTTAAATTTATAATCAATATCATTTAATAAAGAAAGGTAGGGCGAGGTGTTCTAATTTGAACACGAGCGGAAAGCTTTTCTAATTACTCAATAAAAACAGAAAGGATGGGTTTACCGTATTCGCTGAACTGAATACGGGTTACTCTCCTCTAAATCATCAAAATTAAGAAAGAAAGGAATTGAACCCACCCTAAAAGCAGTGGGAAAAAGATAGTTGGTCTAGCGAGCATCGCTCACTGCGGCCAACTCCTATTTTCCCTTCGCTTTTTGACGGGTTTGGTATCTTATATTATGTCTATCCATATTGCTGCTAAGCAGGGTGAAATTGCTGATAAAATTCTCCTTCCTGGAGATCCTCTTCGTGCGAAATTTATCGCTGAGAATTTTCTTGAAGATGCTGTTTGCTTTAACGAAGTGCGTAACATGTTTGGTTATACAGGTACTTACAAAGGTCACCGTGTATCTGTTATGGGAACTGGGATGGGAATGCCATCCATCTCTATTTATGCGCGCGAGTTGATTGTCGACTACGGAGTGAAGAAATTGATCCGTGTGGGAACGGCTGGATCTTTGAATGAGGATGTTCACGTCCGTGAATTGGTCTTGGCTCAAGCAGCTGCAACCAACTCAAACATCATCCGCAACGATTGGCCTCAATACGATTTCCCACAAATCGCTAGCTTTGATCTTTTAGACAAGGCCTACCACATTGCTAAAGACCTTGGTATGACGACACACGTCGGAAATGTCTTGTCATCAGACGTTTTCTATTCAAACTATGGTGAAAAGAACATCGAGCTTGGTAAATGGGGCGTCAAAGCTGTAGAAATGGAAGCAGCTGCTCTTTACTATCTTGCTGCTCAACACCATGTCGATGCTTTAGCTATTATGACGATTTCTGACAGCTTGGTCAATCCAGACGAGGACACTACAGCAGAAGAACGCCAAAACACTTTCACTGATATGATGAAGGTTGGTTTGGAAACATTGATTGCTGACTAAGGTTCTTGGATTTGAAGCTAGTCTTCTTACTTGCGATTTCTAATAGTTGTGAGCGTGATATCCCATAATCATCCAATAGAAGTTGAAAGCCCAGTTGACAGTAGCCAAAGGTTTTCAACTTTTTTAGAACTAAAAACTTAAGGAGGAGTAAGATGGATAAAATGGAACAATTACAGGAACTGATAGATCAAAGTCAAAGAATTGTCTTTTTCGGTGGTGCAGGAGTTTCTACTGAGTCAAATATTCCAGATTTTCGAAGTTCAGATGGTCTATATAGTCTTAAGTTAGGTAGACATTTTTCTGCGGAACAATTAGTATCTCATACTATGTTTGTGCGCTATCCAGAGGACTTTTTCGATTTTTACAAAAAACATCTAGTATATCCAAAAGCCAAGCCCAATGAAGCACATTATTATCTGGCTTCGTTAGAAAAGGCTGGTAAGCTTAAGGCTGTTGTAACTCAAAATATTGATAGTCTTCACGAGATGGCCGGTTCGAAGAAGGTTTTGAAACTGCATGGAAGTGTGGACCGTAATTACTGTCAGGGCTGTCATCGTTTTTATGATTTAGAAAGCTTTTTGGCTCTCGAAGGTCCTGTTCCGTACTGCCAAGATTGTGGTCAGGTAGTTAAACCCGATGTAATTCTTTATGAGGAGCCACTCGATATGGATGTTTTTAGCCAAGCGGCTCAAGTTATTCAGAAAGCTGATTTATTGATTATAGGTGGGACTTCTTTGGTTGTTTATCCTGCAGCTAGTTTGATTAATTACTTCTCAGGTTCAAAACTTGTTGTTATAAACAAGTCAAGTACTCCTCAAGACAGTAAAGCTGATTTAGTCATTGAAGGAAAAATTGGAGAAGTCTTTTCTAAATTGAGACAATAACATATAGCTAAAAGAAGGAGTAGCTTATTTATTTCAGTTTTGTCTTATCAAATGAAGGAAAATATATAAAATGAGGGCTCAATTTTTGAGTCCTCATTTTTGATTTAAGAATTGATCTAATTCTCTTTGATTATGAATAATCGTAATTTTTTGTGCATAATCAAGACAAATTTGTTTGTACTGTTCTTTATGTACAGAACTACGACCATCCCATAGAATCCAGCGGATAAATTCCCCGTTAAATTGCTCAGGACATCCAGCTGCCATGCTTTCTCTAACTCTTCCTCTATATTTGAGATAGCGTTTAAAAGCTCTAAAAAGACAAGACAAAGATGAAAAATTAAGAAAGATGATCTGATCAGCTCTTTGCAATCTTTCCTCATAGCAGCACCAAGAATAGTTGCCATCAATGACCCAGTTCTCGTTTTCTGCTAAAAAAGTCTGCATTTCTTTTAACATCCAATCTCGATTACTCTCTTGCCAACCTGGCTGAAATTGGAGAGTATCTATATGGAGTTTGGGTATTGAATAGTAATTAGCGAGTTTATCTGCTAGAGTTGATTTTCCTGACCCAGAGTATCCAATTATGGAAATCTTCATGATGTTCCCTCTAAAATTTGGTACAAAAAAAGCTCCGTAGAGCTCATTTTGTTTTCAGTTATTGATTAACCAAGTTTAGCAGCAAGACGTGCTTTATCGCGGCTAGCTTTGTTTTTGTGGATCAAACCTTTAGTTTCTGCTTTATCGATAGCTGAGCTTGCAGCACGGTAAAGTTCTTCAGATGGGTTTGCTTCAAAAGCTTTGATAGCAGTACGCATAGCTGATTTTTGAGCTGAGTTTTTTTCGTTTTGTTTAACGTTCAATTCAGCGCGTTTGATAGCTGATTTAATGTTTGCCAATGTTCTTACCTCCATATTTACTAACTATACCATTATATCTGAAAACTGTTATTTTGACAAGGGGAAATCATTTTTTTAAATAAATTTCATCAATTTCATGATTTTTTGATTTATGAAGAATAACTTCAGCCCGATTTCGTGTCGGTTCTATATAGTTTTGGAGGTTAGTCAGATTAATACTAGTCCAAACTTGATGAGCTAAATCCTTTACCTCACCTAAAGGTAGTTGAGCGTAACTATAATAGTAACTATCTGGATCATCTTGGGCCATACTTAATAGTTTTAGGAATCTATCTAAATACCAACTCTCGATATCCTCTACAGCTGCGTCTACATAGATTGAAAAATCAAAGAAATCAGTTATATAGAGGCGAGCATTTTGGGGATTTTGGAAAACATTGATTCCCTCAACAATTACGAAATCAGCGGCCTCTACCCGTTGTTTTTGATCTGGTACGATATCATAGATTTCATGAGAGTAGACTGGGATATCAACATCTTGACCATTCTTAAGATGATCTAGGAAATTGATGAGAGCCTCCATGTCATAACTTTCTGGGAAACCTTTCCTAGTCAGAATTTCTCGTTTGATTAAGGTATCATTAGGGAATAGGAAACCATCAGTTGTAACTAACTCGACTGTAGCTCCTGGAACGATACGTGAAAGTAATATTTGTAAAAGACGGCTTGTAGTAGATTTTCCAACAGCCACACTCCCTGATACACCAATGATAAAGGGCTGGGTTTTACTTTCTCTCTGAAGGAAAATGCTTTTAGAAAATGCCAGGTCTTCTTTGGAACGTTTGTAGATTTGAATCAGATGCGCAAGTGGTAAATAAATGTCTGTTACGTCGTCCAAGCTGATTTGGTCGTTAAAACTTTTGATAGAATCCAATTCGTCTTCAGTCAAAGGTGGAGTGGTTTTACGATGTAAAGATTGCCAGGTTTTGCGGCTAATTTTTTCAAAATGTAAAAATTCGTTAGTCATAATTTTTCCTCATTAACCCCCCTAGTATAACATATTTCTAATTTAAAGGGGGAATAAAAGATTTGAATCAGAGCGCTTTCTTTGTTAAAATAAAGCTAAGGAATACCAATAAAGGAGTGTGGGGTTATGGCAAAATTTTTAACTGATAAAAAATTGGCCGTCTCTATTTTATTAGTCATCCTTTTATGGATATCGGCAATTTTATGGAACTTTGATATTTCTATTGGAAGATTTAATATCAACTGGCTATATTTTGTATTTTTTAAGCTATTACCAGCTTTAGGCGTTCTCTATATTTTCTTAGCATTTTTGTTAAAGAAATGGTGGCTGGTTTTGATTGGTCTAGCTTGTCTATTTTCATTTTTTATTAGTATGTGCCTAGGTTATCTCTTCTTAGGTCCTTAGTTGGTATAGACAGTGTAAACGATTTAAAATATCTAAATTTTATGGTAAAATAATCCTATGAGTAAAATGTATTATGCAGAGAATCCAGATGCAGCCCATGATGTTCATGAACTTAGAGTTGAACTACTTGGGCAAAAGATGACCTTTTTGACAGATGCTGGCGTCTTTAGTAAAAAAATGATTGATTTCGGAAGTCAGCTGTTGTTAAGATGTCTAGATGTCGAAAAAGGTGAAAAAATCCTTGATGTTGGTTGTGGCTATGGTCCAATAGGCTTGTCTTTGGTTAAAGCTTATGGTGCCCAAGCGACCATGGTGGATATCAATAATCGTGCCCTGGATTTAGCCCAGCAAAATGCAGTAAAAAACAATGTTCAAGCGACTATCTTCCAGTCCAATATTTATGAGCAGGTAGAAGGACAATTCAATCATGTCATTTCGAATCCGCCCATTCGTGCAGGCAAGCAGGTCGTTCATGAAATCATCGAGAAAAGTATTGATTATCTTATGGATGGTGGAGATTTGACCATTGTTATCCAGAAAAAACAAGGAGCTCCTAGTGCCAAAAACAAGATGGAAGAAGTCTTTGGTAATTGTGAGGTTGTGAAGAAAGACAAAGGATATTATATCCTTAGAAGTGTGAAAGAATGAGAGCAGTAGATCTAATCCAGAAAAAAAGAGACGGTCAAGAACTAACCTCAAGTGAAATCCAATGGCTGATTGAAGGTTATGTAGCAGGAACTGTTCCTGATTACCAGATGTCAGCCTTTGCCATGGCTGTTTATTTTAAAGGAATGACCACACGTGAGATTTCTGACCTGACGATGAATATGGTCAAGACAGGTCAAGAATTTGATTTATCCGCTATAAATGGTGTGAAGGTTGATAAACACTCTACGGGTGGTGTTGGTGACAAGGTAACTTTAATCCTAGCACCATTAGTAGCTAGTTTTGACGTACCAGTTGCCAAGATGAGTGGTAGAGGTCTAGGACATACTGGTGGAACAATCGACAAATTAGAATCTATCAAAGGTTTTCAAGTCGAACGCAGTCAGGATGACTTTATCAAACAAGTCCAAGATATTGGTGTTTCAGTAATTGGACAGTCTGATCAACTAGTCAAAGCGGATAAACTACTCTATGCACTACGAGATGTGACTGCGACAGTTGATACCATCCCCTTGATTGCTAGCTCTGTCATGAGCAAAAAGATTGCTGCTGGTGCTGATGCGATCTTACTTGACGTAACAGTTGGTGAAGGTGCCTTTATGAAGACGGTTGACGAAGCACGCCAACTGGCTCAAACTATGGTAAATCTTGGGAAGGCTGTAGGTCGTCAGACAGTCGCAGTCATTACAGATATGAACCAACCTTTGGGACGCGCCATTGGGAATCGTTTAGAAATTCTAGAAGCATTAGAAATTTTGCAAGGAAAAGGGCGCGAGGATATTAGTCATTTTATCTGTGAGTTAGCCCGTATTATGCTGTCTTTGGCAAATGTTGAAAAAACGGTCGAGGAAGTGAAAGAACATCTTGAGAATGGCAAGGCTCTTAAAAAATTTGAAGAGATGGTTCTTTCTCAGGGTGGAGATTTAGAGGATCTATATCGCCCTGTAACAGTTGATCATGTGGTAGAAATTCCTGCTCAGGAAGATGGTGTTATTGAGGCACTGCCAGCCATGGATTTCGGTCTTTTCGCCATGAGATTAGGTGCTGGTCGTGCAGTCAAAACAGATGCTCTTGATTATGAGACAGGAATTGTTTTTGAGAAGAAAGTTGGGGAATCAGTCAAAAAAGGTGAAATTGTCGCAAAAGTATATGCAAATGACAAAATTTCTCCGGAACTAGTTACAGATTTCCAAAAATATGTTAAAATTAAAATGAGTGATGAAACGCTAAAAATGCGTGAAATCATCGAAATTATCTCCTAATTTAAGGATAAAATGATATGAAATTAAATAAATACATTGATCATACGCTTTTGAAGCAAGATGCGACAGTAGAACAAATTGATTCTTTGTTATCTGAAGCAAGAGAGTATGATTTCGCCAGTGTTTGTGTGAATCCTTGCTGGGTTTCTTACGCACATTCTGGTCTTCAAGGCACAGACGTTAAAGTCTGTACCGTTGTAGGTTTCCCTCTTGGAGCTACAACTTCAGCTGTTAAGGCTTATGAAACCAAAGAAGCTATCCAAAATGGTGCTGACGAAATCGATATGGTTATCAACGTTGGTGCACTAAAATCGGGAAATGCTGGATTAGTTGAATCAGATATTCGAGCAGTTGTTGAAGCAAGCGGAGACAAACTCGTTAAGGTGATTATTGAAGCTTGTTTGTTGACAGATGAGGAAAAAGTTTTGGCTTGTCAACTAGCCCAGAAAGCAGGAGCAGACTTTGTCAAGACTTCTACAGGTTTCTCGACAGGTGGTGCAACACTACCAGATGTTCAATTAATGCGCCAGACAGTTGGACCGGATATGGGTGTCAAAGCTGCTGGTGGAGCTCGTTCTTATGCAGATGCTGTTGCTTTTGTTGAGGCGGGAGCTACTCGTATCGGGACATCGTCTGGTGTAGCAATCCTTAAAGGAGAATTAGCTGATGGCGACTACTGAGTTGATTGATTTAGCAATTGAAACTAGTAAAAAAGCCTATGTACCCTACTCACATTTCCCAATTGGTGCCGTATTGGTTGCCAAGGATGGAAGTGTTTATACTGGAGTCAATGTCGAAAATGCTAGCTTCTCTTTGACCAACTGTGGCGAAAGAACAGCTATCTTTAAGGCAGTTTCTGAAGGACAACGAGACTTCTCAGAATTGATAGTCTATGGTCAAACAGAAAAACCGATTTCGCCTTGTGGTGCTTGTCGCCAAGTCATGGTCGAATTTTTTAAACCAGATCTAAAGGTGACTCTAGTCGCCAAAGATAAAACGACGGTCGAGATGACGGTCGGGGAATTACTTCCATATTCTTTTACAGACTTGCATTAGTCTGTGTCACTCATTCAGTGACAAGGGTCCTTGTGACCTATCTATCCATACTTGCAACTTAGTTGCGCATTTTATTTAGGAGGTTCAGTAATGAACAAGAAACAATGGCTAGGCCTTGGTCTAGTTGCAGTAGCAGCATTTGGACTTGCTGCATGTGGTAATCGCTCTTCTCGTAACGCAGCTTCTACATCTTCATCTTCTGATTTGAAGACTAAAGCAGCTATCGTGACAGATACTGGTGGTGTTGATGATAAATCATTCAACCAATCAGCTTGGGAAGGTCTTCAAGCTTGGGGTAAAGAACACAATCTTGAAAAAGATAAAGGTTATACTTACTTCCAATCAACAAGTGAAGCGGACTATGCAAACAACTTGCAACAAGCGGCTGGAAACTACAACTTGATCTATGGTATTGGTTTTGCACTTAAAAATGCAGTTGCTGATGCTGCCAAAGAACATACAGATATAAACTATGTTTTGATTGACGATGTGATTAAAGATCAGAAAAATGTTGTAAGTGCTACTTTTGCTGATAACGAAGCAGCATACCTTGCAGGTGTGGCTGCAGCTAAAACTACTAAAACAAAACAAGTTGGTTTTGTAGGTGGTATGGAATCTGAAGTTATTTCTCGCTTCGCAGCTGGTTTCAAAGCTGGTGTTGAGTCAGTTGACCCATCTATCAAAGTTCAAGTAGACTACGCTGGTTCATTTAGTGATGCTGCTAAAGGTAAAACAATCGCTGCAGCTCAATACGCTGCAGGTGCAGATGTTATCTACCAAGCAGCTGGTGGTACTGGAGCAGGTGTCTTCTCTGAAGCTAAATCTTTGAACGAAAGCAAAAATGAAAGTGAAAAAGTTTGGGTTATCGGTGTAGACCGTGACCAAGTAGATGAAGGTAAATATACTTCTAAAGATGGTAAAGAAGCTAACTTCGTACTTGCTTCTACTTTGAAACAAGTTGGTACAGCTGTAAAAGACCTTGCCAACAAGGCTGAAAAAGGTGAATTCCCTGGTGGTCAAGTTATCGTTTACTCATTGAAGGATAAAGGTGTTGATTTGGCAATGACAAACCTTTCTGAAGAAGGTAAAAAAGCTGTTGAAGATGCAAAAGCTAAAATCCTTGATGGTAGCATCAAAGTTCCTGAAAAATAATTGATGGAAGTCATTTCTTAGGAAGCGGTCTTGGGCCGCTTCTTTAAGAATTGAGGCAAATGGTTTTGTCTCAATAGAGCTTGTTAAGTGATTTAGCAAGTTTTCTTGAAACAAAAAACTCTGAAAGGAAGAGCACATGGCACACGAAAATGTCATTGAGATGCGTGAGATTACCAAGGTTTTTGGTGAATTTGTCGCTAACGACAAGATTAACCTTGAACTTCGTAAAGGTGAAATTCATGCACTTTTAGGAGAAAATGGAGCTGGCAAGTCCACTCTTATGAACATGCTAGCGGGGCTTCTAGAACCAACTAGTGGTGAAATTGTGGTCAACGGTCAAGTTGTGGAGCTAGACTCGCCATCAAAAGCAGCTAGCCTAGGAATTGGGATGGTCCACCAACACTTTATGCTGGTAGAAGCTTTCACTGTTGCTGAAAATATCATTTTGGGGAGTGAATTGACCAAAAATGGCGTTCTAGATATTGCGCGAGCAACTAAAGAAATCATGGACTTGTCAGAGCGCTATGGCTTGGCAGTTGATCCCTCAGCTAAAGTAGCTGATATCTCTGTTGGAGCTCAGCAACGTGTCGAGATTTTGAAGACTCTCTATCGTGGTGCGGATATCCTCATCTTTGACGAGCCGACTGCCGTTTTAACACCGTCTGAAATCGATGAGTTAATGGCAATTATGAAGAACCTTGTTAAGGAAGGGAAGTCAATTATCCTAATCACCCACAAGTTGGATGAAATTCGTGCAGTTTCTGACCGTGTTACAGTCATTCGTCGTGGTAAATCCATCGAAACTGTCGAGATTGTAGGAGCGACCAATGCTGACTTAGCAGAAATGATGGTAGGGCGTTCTGTTTCCTTTAAGACAGAGAAGCAAGCAGCTCAACCAAAAGAAGTTGTTCTATCAATCCAAGATTTGGTGGTCAATGAAAACCGTGGAGTACCTGCAGTAAAAAATCTTTCTCTTGATGTTCGAGCTGGTGAAATTGTTGGTATTGCCGGAATTGATGGGAATGGTCAGTCCGAATTAATTCAAGCTATTACCGGTCTTCGTAAGATTGAGTCTGGTAATATTGAGTTGAAAGGTCGTTCAATTTCTGGCTTACATCCTCGTCAGATTACTGAAATGAGTGTAGGTCATGTTCCAGAAGACCGTCATCGCGATGGTTTGGTTTTGGACATGATGATTTCAGAAAACATTGCTCTTCAGACCTATTATAAAGAACCACTTAGCAAGAACGGAATTCTCAATTATACAAATATTATTTCTCATGCTAAAAAATTGATGGAAGAGTTTGATGTCCGTGCAGCAAGTGAGCTTGTTCCAGCATCCGCACTCTCAGGTGGTAATCAGCAAAAAGCAATTATCGCTCGTGAAATTAATCGCGACCCTGATCTCCTCATCGTCAGCCAGCCAACTCGTGGTTTGGATGTCGGTGCTATTGAATACATTCACAAACGCTTGATTGAAGCGCGTGATAACGGGAAAGCTGTCCTTGTTGTCAGCTTTGAACTAGATGAGATTTTAAATGTCTCGGACCGTATCGCTGTTATCCACGATGGTAAGATTCAAGGAATTGTAACACCAGAAACAACCAACAAGCAAGAACTTGGTGTCTTGATGGCTGGTGGAAGCTTGGGAGAGGAGAAGAGTGATGTCTAAAAAATTACAACAAATTTCGGTTCCCTTGATTTCTGTCTTTCTAGGAATCTTACTGGGAGCCATTGTCATGTGGGTTTTTGGCTATGATGCCATCTGGGGTTATGAAGAATTGTTTTACACAGCCTTTGGTAGCCTACGAGGAATTGGTGAAATCTTCCGTGCTATGGGTCCTTTAATCTTAATTGCCCTTGGATTTGCGGTGGCAAGTCGCGCTGGTTTCTTTAACGTTGGTCTCCCTGGACAAGCCCTTGCCGGCTGGGTTTTGAGTGCTTGGTTTGCTCTTTTAAATCCAGACATGCCACGTTCCTTGATGATTATTTGTACAATTCTTATCGCCTTAGTCGCTGGTGGGATTGTCGGAGCTATCCCAGGAGTTTTAAGAGCTTATCTAGGAACATCTGAAGTTATCGTAACTATCATGATGAACTATATCGTTCTCTACGTGGGGAATGCCTTCATTCATTCATTCCCTAAGGAAATTATGCAGAGTACAGATTCATCCATCCGAGTCGGAGCTAATGCTACCTACCAGACACCTTGGTTGGCTGAACTAACAGGTAATTCTCGTATGAACATTGGTATTTTCTTTGCCATTATAGCTGTCGGACTTATCTGGTTCTTACTCAAGAAAACAACCCTTGGTTTTGAAATTCGAGCAGTTGGACTAAACCCCAATGCTTCTGAATATGCAGGTATTTCTGCAAAACGTACTATTATCCTATCGATGATTATCTCAGGTGCTCTTGCAGGTCTTGGAGGAGCAGTAGAAGGCCTTGGTACTTTTCAAAACGTTTACGTTCAAGGTTCATCATTGGCTATCGGATTTAACGGTATGGCGGTTAGCTTGCTTGCTTCAAACTCACCAATTGGTATCCTCTTTGCAGCCTTCTTGTTTGCTGTGCTTCAAGTCGGTGCTCCTGGTATGAATGCGGCTCAAGTGCCTTCTGAACTTGTGAGTATCGTAACAGCCTCAATTATCTTCTTTGTCAGCGTTCACTATATCATCGAGCGCTTTGTCAAACCAAAGAAACAAACAAAAGGAGGTAAGTAAGGATGTCAATTACAACAATGTTAACCCTAATGGTTTCGTCTATGTTGATTTATTCAGCTCCCCTCATTTTCACAAGTATTGGAGGAGTTTTCTCCGAACGTGGTGGGGTAGTTAACGTCGGACTAGAAGGAATCATGGTCATGGGTGCCTTTTCTGGGGTAGTTTTTAACCTTGAATTTGCTCAGGATTTGGGAGCATTAACTCCTTGGTTGGCTCTTTTGGTGGGTGGTATAGTTGGAGCAATCTTCTCGCTAATCCACGCAGTAGCGACAGTACATTTTCGTGCTGACCACGTTGTCAGTGGTACAGTACTAAACTTGATGGCTCCTGCCTTGGCTGTATTCTTAGTAAAAGTACTTTATAACAAGGGACAAACGGATAACTTAACGCAAACATTTGGTCGATTTGATTTTCCAATTTTAGCCAATATCCCAATCATTGGAGATATCTTCTTTAAGTCAACAAGTTTACTTGGTTACCTTGCGATTGCCTTCTCATTCTTAGCATGGTTTATCCTTTTCAAAACACGCTTTGGTCTTCGCCTTCGTTCTGTTGGTGAGCATCCACAAGCGGCAGATACCTTGGGGATCAATGTTTACAAGATGAGATACCTTGGTGTTGTGATTTCAGGTTTCCTTGGAGGAATTGGTGGAGCCCTTTATGCTCAATCAATCTCAGTTAACTTCTCAGTGACAACAATCATCGGTCCAGGATTTATTGCTCTTGCGGCTATGATCTTTGGTAAATGGAATCCAGTAGGAGCTATGCTTTCAAGTCTTTTCTTTGGACTATCTCAAAGTTTAGCAGTTATCGGATCACAACTTCCTTTCTTACAAGGAGTACCAACAGTATTCTTGCAAATCGCACCATATCTTTTGACCATTGTCGTTCTAGCAGCCTTCTTTGGTAAAGCTGTTGCTCCGAAAGCAGATGGTATCAACTATATTAAATCTAAATAATATAAAAAAAACGTCAGTTGAAACTGACGTTTTATTTTTTTGGTTCTTGGTGAGTTAAGTTCAGTCCCCAAGGGATAAGATTTTCTGTTTTATTTTGGATGCGTTTGATATTGTCCTTGTGTCTCACAATAACTAAACTTGCAAGACCGATAATAATCAAAGTGAAGAGTAGGTCATAATTACTTAAGATAAACCCAAAAAGAGGGAATAGAAGGACTCCAAGAATCGCAGCTATAGCAGCTGATATACTAGAAAGGGAAATCATACTTCCGAGATAGAGAATACCGAAAAAAATGACTGCAAGGTAAAGGCAAAAGAGAGGAGCAAAACCAAAAATAACTCCAGCACTGGTTGCAACAGCCTTACCACCCTTAAAATTGGCAAAGATAGGGAAGGTGTGGCCAATGACTGCTAAAAGCCCAAAGACGATTGGTGAAACTCCCTGCACATGGAAGATTAGTGGAAGTAGAGTAGCCAAAGTACCTTTAAAAAAATCAATTACAAAGGTTGCCATTCCAGCTTTTTTGCCTAAGATTCGGAAAGTATTGGTCGTTCCAGTATTACCAGATCCATGTTCTCTTATATTAATGTTAAAGAAAGCTTGCCCAATCCAAAGCCCAGAAGGGATGGAGCCTAGTAAATAGGCTATAATTAATAATACTATTGTCATCATGCTCCTATTATACCATGAAATAGGAGAGAAACGGAACTGAATCTGTTTACTTGCTGTGACATCTGATATTTTATCAAAGTTGATAAGTTTTTCATGAGTACCATTTTTATTCAAAAATAAAGGCTAAAGTTTTAAAAATTCATGAAAGTTTCTGAAAAACTTGATTTTGTGTTTATTTATGCTATAATAGGAACAATTATTTTTAGGAGGTGGAGTATGTCTTACTTATTTGAGATATTACCAAGTTTATTGAGCGGTACGACAATGACTTTACAAGTTTTTGCACTGGTCTTACTTTTTTCAATCCCTTTAGGCATTTTGGTTGCCTTTTGCTTACAGGTCCATTGGAAACCCCTCCATTACATGATTGATGTTTATATCTGGGTGATGCGTGGGACACCCTTGCTTTTGCAGTTAATCTTTATCTATTATGTTTTGCCAAGTATCGGAATTCGACTAGATCGTGTGCCAGCAGCGATTATTGCCTTTACGCTTAATTATGCAGCCTACTTTGCAGAAATATTCCGTGGAGGGATTGCAACGATTCCTCAAGGACAATATGAAGCAGCTAAGGTTTTGAAATTCAAACCTATCGATACCATCCGTTATATTATCTTACCTCAGGTCACTAAGATTGTTTTACCAAGTGTATTTAACGAAGTTATGAGTTTAGTTAAGGATACTTCTTTGGTTTATGCACTGGGTATTTCAGATTTAATCCTAGCTAGTCGTACTGCAGCCAATCGTGATGCGAGCTTGATTCCCATGTTTCTAGCAGGAGCTATCTATCTTCTCATGATTGGTATTGTTACGATTATAGCTAAGAAACTTGAGAAAAAGTTTAGCTACTATAGATAGGAGGTTATCCATGTTAGAGTTAAAAAATATCAGCAAAAAATTTGGAAAAAAAGAAATATTATCCAATTTCAATTTAACAATTCCTGAAAAGCAAATTTTGGCCATCGTTGGACCTTCTGGTGGTGGGAAGACAACCTTGCTTAGAATGTTGGCTGGACTTGAAACCATTGATTCAGGTGAGATTTTTTATAATGGAGAATCCTTACCTTTGGATGAACTTGAAAAGCGTAACTTATTAGGTTTTGTCTTTCAAGACTTTCAACTGTTTCCTCACCTATCTGTTATGGAAAATTTGATTTTGTCACCTATCAAGACTATGGGAATGTCTGAAGCAGATGCAAAGAAGAAGGCAACCGACTTACTCGCTCGTCTGGGGCTCGAAGCTCATGCGGATGCTTATCCATACTCATTATCGGGTGGTCAAAAGCAACGGGTTGCCTTAGCGCGTGCTATGATGATTGATCCAGAAGTGATTGGCTATGATGAGCCGACTTCTGCACTTGATCCTGAGTTGCGTCTCGAAGTTGAAAAACTGATTCTACAAAATCGGGAACTAGGTATGACTCAGATTGTCGTGACCCACGATCTCCAGTTTGCAGAGAATATAGCTGACCAGATTCTCAAAGTAGAGCCTAAGTAGGAGGTGTCTATGAATCGAAAACAATTCAGCCTTGTTTTGGTATCCCTTCTAGCTTTTTTCCTAGTAGGATGCACACAAAAAGCTAGTGATCCTAAAGTCGATAATTGGGAAAAATACCAACAACAGGGAACAATTACCATTGGGTTTGACAATACCTTTGTTCCCATGGGATTTGAAGAAAAGAATGGACAATATGCTGGATTTGATATTGATTTAGCCCAAGCTGTTTCTGAGAAACTTGGTTTCAAGGTTCAGTTTCAACCCATTGATTGGGATATGAAGGAAACCGAACTTCAGAACGGCACGATTGATGCTATCTGGAATGGATACTCAGCAACTGATGAACGCCGTGAGAAGGTTGCTTTTACCATTCCTTATATGGAAAATCAGCAGGTGCTAGTTTCTAAGAAATCTCAGAATATCCGATCAGTGTCTGATATGACAGGTAAGATTTTGGGTGCACAGGCCGGTTCTTCTGGTTATCTAGATTTTGAAGCTCAACCGGAACTCTTAAAAAATATCGTAAAAGATAAAAAAGCCAACCAATATCAGAGTTTCAATGAAGCCTTGATTGACTTGCAAAACGATCGGATTGATGTCCTTTTAATTGACCGTGTTTACGCCAATTATTATCTTGAAACCGAAGGAATTTTAGACCAGTATGAGATTTTTCCTGCTGGTTTTGAGAGTGAGTCTTTTGCAGTTGGAGTGAGACCCGCTGATAAGACCTTGCTAGCTAATTTGAATCAAGCTTTTGTAGAACTCTATCAAGAAGGAAAATTCCAAGAAATTAGCAAGAAATGGTTTGGTGAAGATGTAGCTACCAACCAAATTAAAGGAAAAGAAAACTAAGATTTTGTCTTGGTTTCTTTTTTTGGTGGAGTGTGGTAAAGTTTCTGCTAAAAAGGACTTGGGAATAGGCTTTTAACTAGAAAAACTTTGCAAATTCCCTAGAAAACCTGTAAAATAGTAAAGATGAACGAATAGGAGGTTCCTTGTGTCAAAAAAGGAAATCAATATTAACAATTATAATGATGATGCCATTCAGGTGCTAGAAGGGTTAGATGCAGTCCGTAAACGTCCAGGGATGTATATTGGATCGACCGATGGTGCTGGTCTCCACCACCTAGTCTGGGAAATCGTCGACAATGCTGTCGATGAGGCCTTGTCTGGATTTGGTGACCGGATCGATGTGACCATTAATAAAGACGGAAGTTTAACAGTTCAAGACCACGGACGTGGAATGCCGACTGGAATGCACGCTATGGGAATTCCAACGGTTGAGGTTATCTTTACCATCCTTCACGCCGGAGGAAAGTTCGGTCAGGGTGGTTATAAGACATCAGGAGGTCTTCACGGGGTTGGTTCTTCTGTCGTTAATGCCCTCTCTAGTTGGTTAGAGGTAGAAATTACTCGTGATGGAGCAGTTTATAGACAACGTTTTGAAAATGGAGGCAAGCCAGTTACAACCCTTGAAAAGGTTGGGACTGCACCTAAGTCTAAGACAGGTACCAAAGTGACCTTCATGCCAGATGCCAGTATCTTTTCTACGACAGACTTTAAGTACAATACTATTTCAGAGCGTCTCAATGAGTCAGCCTTTCTATTGAAGAATGTAACCTTGTCATTAACGGACAAGCGAACAGATGAAGCTATCGAGTTTCATTATGAGAATGGGGTACAGGACTTTGTTTCTTATCTTAACGAAGACAAGGAAACCTTGACGCCAGTCCTTTACTTTGAAGGCGAAGAGAATGGTTTCCAAGTGGAAGTAGCCCTCCAGTACAATGATGGATTTTCAGATAATATCTTGTCTTTTGTCAATAACGTCCGTACCAAGGATGGTGGAACGCATGAGACAGGACTTAAGTCTGCCATTACCAAAGTCATGAATGACTATGCCCGTAAGACGGGACTTCTCAAGGAAAAAGATAAAAATCTTGAAGGATCCGATTACCGCGAAGGGTTATCGGCCGTTCTTTCTATCCTAGTTCCTGAAGAACATCTTCAGTTTGAAGGACAGACTAAGGATAAACTTGGAAGTCCACTAGCTCGTCCAATCGTTGATAGTATTGTTGCTGAAAAACTGACTTTCTTCCTTATGGAAAATGGGGAATTGGCTTCGAATCTGATTCGTAAAGCCATCAAGGCCCGTGATGCCCGTGAAGCAGCACGTAAAGCGCGTGATGAGAGCCGAAATGGTAAGAAAAATAAAAAAGACAAGGGTTTACTTTCTGGTAAATTAACCCCAGCCCAGTCTAAAAATCCAGCTAAGAACGAACTCTATCTGGTCGAGGGGGACTCTGCCGGTGGATCTGCCAAACAAGGTCGTGACCGCAAGTTTCAGGCTATTTTGCCTCTTCGTGGTAAGGTCATCAATACAGCCAAGGCCAAGATGGCAGATATCCTCAAAAACGAAGAAATCAACACCATGATTTATACCATCGGTGCTGGTGTTGGGGCAGATTTCTCTCTTGAAGATGCCAACTATGACAAGATCATTATCATGACCGATGCGGACACCGATGGTGCCCACATTCAAACCCTTCTCTTAACCTTCTTTTATCGCTATATGCGTCCTTTAGTCGAGGCAGGACATGTCTATATCGCCCTTCCTCCTCTTTACAAGATGTCCAAAGGGAAAGGAAAAAAAGAAGAAGTGGCCTACGCTTGGACGGACGGAGAGCTAGAAGAACTCCGTAAGCAGTTTGGCAAAGGAGCCACTCTCCAACGCTACAAGGGGCTTGGTGAAATGAATGCGGACCAACTTTGGGAAACAACCATGAACCCAGAAACTCGTACTCTCATCCGTGTCACAATCGAAGACTTAGCACGCGCAGAACGTCGCGTAAATGTCCTCATGGGAGATAAGGTCGAACCACGCCGTAAGTGGATTGAAGACAATGTCAAGTTTACGCTGGAAGAAGCGACTGTGTTTTAAAATTAGGATATAAATACAAATGGAGGACAAGATATGTCTGAAAATCTAAGTGAAGAGCAAGTTAAAGAAGCCCTTGAAAGTGGCTATGCGCAATCTGAGGCCCTATTAAAAGATAAAGATGAATTAGATGATTTTTTGTACCGTTTGGAGCAAAAAATTAAAGAGATGCCATTGGTTGGTAAGAAATTTACAATGATCCCAGTCATGATTTCTTTAGTGAAAAATTATGCTCAAGGGAAATACACAACGGTTCCTTATGGAACTATTTTAGCCGTTTTAAGCGCACTTATTTATTTCCTTTCCCCAATTGACATTATTCCAGATTTTATTCCCCTAGCAGGCTACTTGGATGATATGGCGGTTCTAGGACTTTGTATGAATATGTTAAAAATAGACATTGAAACCTATGATAAATGGCGTCAGTCTCAAGGATTGATCTGAAAAATCATCTATATTTCTTAATTTTAGCTCTCTAAAAGAGGTATACATCATGATAAGTTTATTGTATCATACTCCTTTTCTTGCGATAGTTTTAGCTATAGGTACAGTTATGTTTATAACAGCTAAACAAGGAAAACCTGAGAAAATTCGCTTTTTTGAATTCTTACTATTAGCTATAGTAACCGCCTGTGTCTTTTTATTTGATAATCCTTTTAGATCCAATCCTTATGCGGGTTTGCTATTCTATACTTTTGACATTTTTATTTTCACACCAGCTAGCTTAGCTTTTGGATTCACAGCTATTTATAAGAGCAATAAACATCTCAAACATTATCCTAGTAGTTACTCAAAACTTCTTAGGCTAAATGCCTGGTTTTTAGAAATATTTTCAGTTATTAATTTCCTATTTTTAATGCTGACGGAAGAAATGGGAATTATGTTGCTGCTACCATTTTTTGGAATTAGTTCTATCATTCAATTTATAGTCGGAGAGCTTGAAAGAAAAAGAGTTCAGAAGCTTCTTAAGCAAAGAAAAGAAGATGCTGTTATTCAGAACCCAGAGGCAACTGAGAGTGAACAACATGAGAACTGACCAGGAGATGCTTGAACTAATTTTAGGAACAGTTAAAACTTTAAAAGTTGACACTGGTAAGAACTCAAGTATCTCCTCTTGAATAATCTAACGGAAAATATCACTCAGGCCGGTTTCTTTAGGGGACGCCTTATACTATTTGAAGGATATTGTCTTTACCATACAGGAAAGTTGCATCGTTCAAGTAAAAATGATTGTCACATTTGTTGTGTAAATAATATGTATAACTAATGGAGGTTCAGTAATGAGTAGTGAATCTATAATTTCTATTTTCATTGTTGTCATAGTAATTTTTGGAATTATAAGTAATTTAATATCCAACTTGGGGAGAAAAGAGTATGCTCGTTCAATATCCCTGTTTTTACTGTCCGTTTTCACTATTGGTGTCTGTCTATCAAATATACCAGCGGAAGGTAACTTTTACTATGGGTTAAGATTTATTGGGATAAAATTTATTTTGTTTTATATGGACTATTTCGCCCCCTTGATGTTTGTTTATTCGTTTTATACTCTATATAAGAGTGTAATCCATTGTAGGCATTTTACGAGCAAATTTGCTATAGTACTTCGATTCAATGCCACCTTCATTTTTCTCCTTTCATTGGTAAATATGTTTATTGTCTGGGAAATGATGAAAAAATACCAAAGAAGTAACATAATATATATTTGTTATATTTTAATTGTTTTAGGGATTTGCTCAACTATCCAATTAATCGTAGGGGAACTTGAGAAGAAAAGAATACAAGTCCTTCAGAAACAAGAGGAACTAGATAGTTATGAAAAATAACTTAATTAAAGATAGGTGCAGAAAATATAGAAGTCAAGAGCAAATGCTGAGGTTGATTTTACAGACTGCTAAATCTTTACAAGTTGATGCTGTCGCTTTATCTGGTTCACGAACGGATACAAAAGCTCCAAAAGATGAGTTTCAGGATTACGACGTAGTCTATGTTGTGGACGACTTAGACACTCTAACAAGAGATCTTGCTTGGTTGCACCAGTTTGGTACACGTAACATTGAGCAACATAATATCCTAGGAAACCGTCGTCTCTACCTCATGCTTTTCGAAGACGGCAACCGAATCGATTTAACCCTTTGCCCAAAAGAGCACATCCAAGAATGGGTTGATAGCGAGGCAGGATTCACAGTTTTAGTAGATGAGAAGAGCTTGTTCGAGTCCTATTCTCCCAGTCCTCAGCGTTTCTGGATAAGCCCAGCTAGTGAGACGGATTTTGAAAAAACTTGCAATGAATTTTGGTGGGTGTCAGCCTACGTGGTCAAAGGACTTTGTCGTAAGCAAGTCATTTATGCAACGGACCATCTCTACGGTATTTGCCAGCAAGAATTCTTGAAAATCTTGGCTTGGCAGGTCGCAAGAGACAGGGGAGCAGTCGACATCGGTAAAAATTACAAGTATCTCTTTAACTACTTGCCTGCTGAGAAAGAGAAGGAATTCTCGAATCTGTTGGATTTCTCAAGTTTAGAGAAAATTACTCAGTCTTTATTTGCTACCATGCAACTTTTCCACCAAGAAGCTCAATATCTTGCTCAAAAGATGGGCTTTAAGTATAAAAAAGAAGTAGCTGAGAAGATGATGAGATATGCTAAGAAAAAACTTCTAAATCACATAGAAAATAAAGAACACAATTCAAAACTTTAAACTACAGAAAGGATAGTTTGGTTATATAAAGTAACTGAAATCCTTTTCTATAAAATCTACTCTACATTCTTTGAAAGGAGTTGAACACGCCCTAAATACTGTGTGAAAAAGATAAATTCTCTTGTGAGCATCGCTCACTGCAAGAATTTCCTATTTTCACTTTGTATTTTACGGGCTTTGTATCCTATATGAGTAATATCCAAAATATGTCCTTGGAGGACATCATGGGAGAGCGCTTTGGTCGCTACTCCAAATATATCATTCAAGACCGGGCTTTGCCAGACATTCGGGATGGATTGAAGCCGGTTCAACGCCGTATTCTTTATTCGATGAATAAGGATGGCAATACTTTTGATAAGAGCTACCGTAAGTCGGCCAAGTCAGTCGGGAACATCATGGGTAATTTTCACCCACACGGAGATTCTTCGATCTATGATGCCATGGTCCGTATGTCTCAGAACTGGAAAAACCGTGAGATTCTAGTTGAAATGCACGGTAATAACGGTTCTATGGACGGAGATCCGCCTGCGGCTATGCGTTATACTGAGGCTCGTTTGTCAGAAATTGCAGGCTACCTTCTTCAAGATATCGAGAAAAAGACTGTTCCTTTTGCTTGGAACTTTGACGATACTGAGAAAGAACCAACTGTCTTACCAGCAGCCTTTCCAAATCTTTTAGTCAATGGTTCAACCGGGATTTCAGCTGGTTATGCCACAGATATTCCACCACATAATTTGGCCGAAGTTATTGATGCGACAGTCTACATGATTGATCATCCGACTGCCAATGTAGATAAGCTGATGGAATTCTTGCCTGGGCCAGACTTTCCTACAGGAGCTATCATCCAAGGTCGTGACGAGATCAAAAAGGCCTATGAAACTGGTAAGGGGCGCGTGGTTATTCGTTCCAAGACTGAAATTGAGAAGTTAAAAGGTGGTAAGGAACAAATCGTTGTTACTGAGATTCCTTATGAGATTAATAAGGCAAATCTAGTCAAGAAAATCGATGAAGTCCGTGTCAATAACAAGGTAGCAGGTATTGCAGAGGTTCGTGATGAGTCTGACCGTGATGGTCTTCGTATCGCGATCGAACTCAAGAAAGATGCCAATACCGAGCTTGTTCTCAACTATCTTTTTAAATACACTGACTTGCAAATCAACTACAACTTCAACATGGTGGCGATTGACAATTTCACGCCTCGCCAGGTTGGGATTGTGCCAATCTTGTCTAGTTATATTGCCCACCGTCGCGAAGTCATCTTAGCACGTTCACGTTTTGACAAGGAAAAGGCTGAAAAACGTCTCCATATCGTGGAAGGTTTGATTCGTGTCATCTCTATTTTAGATGAAGTCATTGCTCTTATCCGTGCTTCTGAGAACAAGGCTGATGCCAAGGAAAACCTCAAGGTCAGTTATGATTTTACTGAAGAGCAGGCTGAAGCTATTGTTACCTTGCAACTATACCGTTTGACCAATACAGACGTAGTTGTCTTGCAGGAAGAAGAAGCAGAACTCCGCGAAAAAATTGCTATGCTGGCGGCTATCATTGGTGACGAACGGACTATGTACAATCTCATGAAAAAAGAACTTCGTGAGGTCAAGAGACAGTTTGCGACACCTCGTTTGAGTTCTTTAGAAGATACAGCAAAAGTGATCGAGATTGATACAGCTAGCCTTATCGCAGAGGAAGATACCTATGTCAGCGTGACGAAGGCCGGCTATATCAAGCGTACTAGCCCTCGTTCTTTCTCAGCTTCAACGTTAGAGGAAATTGGTAAACGGGATGATGACCGATTGCTATTTATCCAATCTGTTAAGACAACTCAACATCTCTTAATCTTTACGACACTAGGAAATGTTATCTACCGTCCTGTCCATGAATTAGCAGATATTCGTTGGAAGGATATCGGAGAGCATTTGAGTCAAACGATTACCAACTTTGAAACCAATGAAGAAATACTTTACGTAGAAGTTGTGGATCAGTTTGATGATGCGACGACCTACTTTGCAGCGACTCGCCTTGGACAAATCAAGCGTGTCGAACGAAAAGAATTCTCTCCATGGAGAACCTATCGTTCTAAGTCTGTCAAATATGCTAAGTTGAAAGACGATAGTGACCAGATTGTAGCAGTAGCTCCGATTAAATTGGATGATGTTTTGTTGATTAGTAAAAATGGATATGCCCTTCGCTTTAATATCGAAGAGGTTCCAGTTGTTGGAGCCAAGGCTGCTGGTGTCAAAGCTATGAATCTGAAAGCAGATGATGAGCTTCAAGCTGCCTTTATCTGCAATACTTCATCTTTCTATCTGTTAACGCAACGTGGAAGCTTGAAACGTGTATCAACAGAGGAAATTCCAGCAACCAGTCGTGCTAAGCGTGGTCTTCAAGTTCTGAGAGAATTGAAGAGTAAACCACATCGCGTCTTCTTGGCCGGTGCTGTCTCAGAACAAGGATTTATCGGAGATCTCTTCAGTACAGAAGTGGAAGATGGCGAACAAACTCTGGTTGTTCAATCAAATAATGGAACGATTTACGAAGCAATTCTGCAAGATTTGAATCTATCAGAGCGCACAAGTAATGGAAGCTTTATCTCAGATACTATTTCAGACGAGGAAGTTTTCGATGCCTACCTCAAAGAAGTCTTTAAAGAAGAAAAAGATAATTAAGAAGAAAATCAGTCCTAGTGACTGATTTTTTATAAGTAAAATTTTCAGAAAATTACAAATAATACTTGAATTTTTAGGAGAATAGTGTAGAATAGAACACATAGTTTTGATTAGAATAGAGGAGAAAAATATGACAGTTGCAATTGATTGGGAAAATCTCGGTTTTGCCTATATGAAATTACCTTATCGTTACATTGCTCATTTTCAAAATGGACAATGGAATCAGGGAGAATTAACAGAAGATGCAACCTTGCATATTTCAGAATCATCTCCAAGCCTTCACTATGGACAGCAAGCATTTGAAGGATTGAAAGCCTATCGTACAAAGGATGGCAGTATTCAACTCTTCCGTCCAGATGAAAATGCTAAACGACTCCAACGTACCTGCGACCGTCTCTTGATGCCCCAAGTACCAACAGAAATGTTTGTAGAGGCTTGTAAGTCAGTAGTTCGAGCTAATGAAGAATACGTACCACCTTATGGAACTGGTGGAACCCTTTACCTTCGTCCGCTCTTGATTGGTGTCGGAGATATCATCGGGGTAAAACCAGCCGAGGAGTATATTTTCACTATCTTTGCTATGCCTGTCGGAAACTACTTTAAAGGTGGGTTGACACCGACGAATTTTTTGATTCAAGACGAATATGACCGTGCGGCACCGAATGGGACAGGAGCTGCCAAGGTCGGTGGTAACTATGCAGCTAGTCTTTTGCCAGGAAAAATGGCTAAATCCCGTCATTTCTCAGATGTTATTTATCTAGACCCATCAACCCACACTAAGATTGAAGAAGTTGGTTCCGCAAACTTCTTTGGAATTACAGCTGATAATGAGTTTGTAACCCCAATGAGTCCGTCAATTTTGCCATCGATTACCAAGTATTCATTGCTTTACTTGGCAGAGCATCGTTTGGGATTGAAACCTGTTGAGGGGGATGTGCCAATCGATGACTTAGAGCGATTTGTAGAAGCAGGGGCCTGTGGTACTGCTGCTGTAATCTCGCCAATTGGAGGAATCCAACACGGTGAGGACTTCCATGTTTTCTACAGTGAGACAGAGGTTGGTCCAGTGACTCGTAGGTTATACGATGAATTGACAGGTATCCAATTTGGTGACATTGAAGCACCAGAAGGTTGGATTGTAAAAGTAGATTAAAAATTATTAAAGGAGATCTTTATGAAAACGAAAAAGTGGATGTTAACAGCAGGCGTGGTCCTGAGTACAGCAGTTCTTCTTGTAGCTTGTGGGAAAGCTGATAAAGAAGCAGATGCACCTACAACCTTCTCTTATGTCTATGGAGTAGACCCATCATCTTTGGACTACAGTATTGCAACTCGTACTTCAACAACGGATATTATTGGTAACGTTGTTGATGGATTGTTGGAAAACGATGAATATGGAAATTTGGTTCCTTCACTAGCAGAAGACTGGAGTGTCTCACAAGACGGTTTGACTTATACTTATAAACTTCGTAAAGGGGTTAAATGGTACACGTCAGAAGGTGAAGAATACGCTGAAGTAACTGCGCATGACTTTGTTACTGGACTAAAACACGTAGCAGATGGTAAATCAGACGGTGTCACTCTTATTCAAAATTCCATTAAGGGCTTGAATGAATATATGACTGGTGAGACTAATGACTTCTCTACAGTTGGGGTTAAGGCATTGGATGACTACACAGTCCAGTATACTCTTAATGCACCTGAAAGTTTCTGGAATTCGAAAGTAACTTCAGCAACCATGTTGCCGGTAAACGAGGAATTCCTCAAAGCTTCGGGTAAGAACTACGGAGCAGTTAGTCCATCTGGTATCCTTTATAACGGACCGTATATCCTGAAGACATTGACTTCAAAATCTTTAATCGAATACGAAAAGAATCCAAATTATTGGGATAAAGAGAAGGTTAAAATTGAGAAAGTAAAATTGACCTACTATGATGGTTCAGACCAAGAATCATTAATCCGTAGCTTCTCTTCAGGTGTTTATACAACAGCTCGTATCTTCCCAAGTAGCTCAAACTTTGCTTCTACATTGGAACAATACGGAGATAAAATCACATACAGTCCACAGGATTCAACTAGTTATTACTTTACCTTTAACGTAAACCGTCAATCTTACAATAAGACTGCGAAAACAAGTGAAGAACAGAAAACTTCTACAAAAGAAGCGATGTTGAACAAGGACTTCCGTCAAGCAATCAACTTTGCTTTCAACCGTCATTCATATGCTGCACAGCTCAATGGTGAAGATGGTGCGGACAAGATTATTCGTAACAGTCTAGTTCCAGATAACTTTGTACAATCTGGTGGTAAAAACTTTGGTGATATCGCTCAAGCAGAATTGGTCAACTATGGAAACCAATGGAAAGGCGTTGAACTTGTAGACGGAAAAGATACTATCTACAATCCAGACAAAGCCAAAGCTTCATTCGAAAAAGCTAAGAAAGAATTGGAAGCAAAAGGTGTAACCTTCCCAATTCATTTGGATGTTCCAGTTGAACAGACAGATACAATCGCCGTTCAACAAAGCAATTCCTTCAAACAATCAATCGAGTCAACTCTTGGTTCTGAAAATGTCGTGATCGATGTCCTTCAGATGACCGATAACGAAAAGGAAAGCATTACATCGCAAGCGCGTGTTCCAGCCCAAAAAGACTATGACTTGAACAGTACTGGATGGGCTCCAAGCTACCAAGACCCAGCAAGTTATCTTAATATCATGGATCCTAAGACTGGTTCTGCTATGAAACACCTTGGTATTACGAAAGGTAAAGACAAGGAAGTAGTAGCTCAACTTGGTCTGGACGAATATAAGAAACTCTTGGATGATGCAGTTTCTGAAACAAACGATTTGGACAAGAGATATGAAAAATATGCTAAAGCTCAAGCATGGCTCACTGATAGTTCTCTCTTGATGCCAACAGCTTCATCAGGTGGCTCACCAGTTGTCAGCAACGTCGTTCCATTCTCTAAACCATACTCACAAGTAGGTATTAAGGGTAATCCATATATCTTCAAGGAAATGAAATTGCAAAAAGAAATTGTATCTGCTAAAGAATATCAAGCAGCTCTTGAAAAATGGCAAAAAGAAAAATTGGAATCAAACAGTAAATACCAAAAAGAACTAGAAAGTCATGTCAAATAAAACAGACTAGTATTTTTGGAATAAAGGGGCCTATATGGAATGGATTAAACTAATAGGGATAGTTATCATTGTGATTGGTTTTATCTATAAATTAGATACCATCGCAACGGTAGTCTTAGCTAGTTTAGTTACAGCTCTAGTTTCTGGAGTTTCTCTTGTTGAGTTCTTGGATATTTTAGGAAGAGAATTTAGCAATCAACGAGTTCTTACGATTTTTATGATAACCTTGCCCTTGGTTGGTTTATCTGAAACTTTTGGCCTTAAGCAACGTTCAATTGACTTGATTCAAAAGATTAAAGGACTGACCGTAGGAAGTTTTTATACAATTTATTTCTTTTTTCGGGAACTCGACGGGTTCTTTGCCATTCGTCTAGGAGGGCAGCCACAGTTTGTAAGGCCTTTGGTTCAACCCATGGGACAAGCAGCGGCAGAGTCACAATTAGGTAGAAAATTAACGGAGCAGGAGAGCGAAGCGCTAAAAGCGCGTGCAGCAGCAAATGATAATTTTGCAAATTTCTTTGCTCAGAATACTTTCGTTGGTGCAGGTGGTGTCCTCTTGGTGGGGGGCACTCTGGACCAATTAGGTTACGAAAGTAATTATGCAGGGATCGCTTCGGCTTCTCTTATTGTTGCAGGAGTTGCTCTACTTGTGGTAGGGATTTACAATTACTTATTTGATAGAAAACTGCTAGCGAATAAGCTTAGTAAAGGAAAAGATGAATGACCAATCTAGCAAGACAGTTATTAGAGTTAACCTATATTGTGATTGGTTGTCAATTTCTTCACACGGCCTACTGTAGCTATAAAGACAAAACAAACCCAGTTCGATATGGAACAGCTGGGTTTTGGGCTTTATTGGGAATCAGTTTTATTGGAGGTTCCTATCTACCATCTATCTGTATTGGAGTTATCGTAGTGCTCTTAGCCCTACTAACGCTCTTTAAACAGGTTCGTATCGGAACCTTACCGTCTCTGGATGAAGTCAAGGCAAATATTGAAGCTAAACGGTTGAAGAATAAAATTTTTATTCCAGTCATGTTGATGGCTTTAATTGCTTTAGTATTAGCAAAAGTGATTCCGGAGTTTAGTAAGATTGCTATCAGCCTTGCAGCATTTTTTGCAACCATCTCTCTTTTATTGATTACTAAGAGTTCTCCTAAAAGTTTGTTATCAGAAAACAATCGCATGGTTCAGCAAGTCTCAACTAGTGGTATTGTTCCCCAACTTTTAGGAGCTTTGGGGGCTATTTTTACTGTAGCTGGAGTTGGAGACTTGATTTCTCACTTGATAAGCGGTATAGTTCCTTCGGGCAGTCGTTTTATGGGTGTGTTAGCTTATGTCCTTGGGATGGTTTTATTCTCCATGATAATGGGTAATGTCTTTGCAGCCTTTGCTGTCATTACTGCTGGAATTGGTGTTCCCTTTGTATTTTCCTTGGGAGCAGATCCAATCGTGGCGGGTGCTCTTGCTATGACAGCAGGTTGTTGTGGGACTCTATTAACCCCAATGGCTGCCAATTTCAATACATTACCTGTAGCCCTTTTGGATATGAGAGATCCAAATGGCGTTATCAAAGCGCAAGTAGGAGTAGCTATTGTCATGATTATCATACATGTATTTCTGATGTACTTTTTGGCATTTTAGTAAAGGAAATAAAATGAAAATATTAGTTACAGGATTTGATCCTTTTGGTGGTGAAAAGGTTAATCCAGCTCTAGAAGCAGTTAAATCATTACCTTCTGAAATCAATGGTGCAGAGCTTCATTGGGCAGTAATCCCAACGGTCTTTTATAAATCAGCAGAGGTTTTAGAAGCAGAAATAAATCGATACCATCCAGATGTTGTGCTTTGCATCGGACAAGCAGGAGGAAGAGCGAATTTAACTCCTGAGAGAGTTGCTATCAATCAAGATGATGCTAGAATTCCAGATAACCAAGGAAATCAACCGATTGACACTCCAATTCGCCTTGATGGAGAAGCTGCCTACTTTAGCACACTCCCTATCAAAGCAATGGTACAAGCCATAAAAGAAGAAGGGCTACCTGCTTCAGTATCCAATACAGCTGGAACCTTTGTTTGCAATCATCTGATGTATCAGGCACTCTATTTAGCGGATAAGAAATTTCCTAATATGAGAGCAGGATTTATGCATATTCCCTATATGACAGAACAAGTGGTAAATAAGCCTAATACTGCATCCATGTGCTTAAGAGATATTATCCGAGGTATCGAAGCTGCGATTGGTGCTATCGTAGACCATAAAGATAAAGATTTGAAATTAGTCGGAGGAACGACTCACTAATAATTCAAATTTCAAATTAAAAAATTCCTTATTCTATTCATTAAACTCTCTATCAAGATTAGCTTGATAGAGAGTTTTTTCTTGCTAGATTAGGGAATTTCTTGTAAAATAGAAAAAGTGAAAAGAGGTATAGTATGAGTAAAAAAGATAAAAAAATTGAAATTCAATTATCAGATGCAACTGTATTAGTTGGGAAAGAAAAATATGATGGTTATACGTTAACTATTGGGAAAAAGATTATTGGTGAAATTGCCGAATTAGACAATCAATTTGCCATCATCAAGAATGGGAATGTAGATGCTTTCTATAAGAAACTTGACCAAGCTGTTGAAGTATTGATTGAAAACTACAATTTAGCAAAATAGTGCTTGTTTTTTGTAAATTTTCATGATATAATAAACTTTGTTGATTGTCGGAGAGATAGCGAAGAGGCTAAACGCGGCGGACTGTAAATCCGCTCCTTCGGGTTCGGGGGTTCGAATCCCTCTCTCTCCATATCACTATTGGGGTATAGCCAAGCGGTAAGGCAAGGGACTTTGACTCCCTCATGCGTTGGTTCGAATCCAGCTACCCCAGTTCTTAGGTAATAAATTCAAGAATAAAGGGAAAATATCTTAGGGTATTTTATTTTTATAATTGAAAGACGTGAACGATATAAACATGTCCTTGCGGGTGCTTAGGAAAAAAATTATAAGTATGTCAAGCTATAGAAAGGCTTGATTGTTGGAGGATTTTTTAGATGAACGAATTTGAAGATTTGCTAAATAGCGTTAGCCAAGTTGAACCTGGTGATGTTGTTAGTGCTGAAGTATTGACAGTAGATGCTACTCAAGCTAACGTTGCAATCTCTGGAACTGGTGTTGAAGGTGTCTTGACTCTTCGCGAATTGACAAACGATCGTGATGCAGATATCAATGACTTTGTAAAAGTAGGTGAAGTATTGGATGTTCTTGTACTTCGTCAAGTAGTTGGTAAAGATACTGATACAGTAACATACCTTGTATCTAAAAAACGCCTTGAAGCTCGCAAAGCATGGGACAAACTTGTAGGACGCGAAGAAGAAGTTGTTACAGTTAAAGGAACTCGCGCTGTTAAAGGCGGACTTTCAGTTGAATTTGAAGGCGTACGTGGATTTATCCCAGCTTCAATGTTGGACACTCGTTTCGTACGCAACACTGAGCGTTTTGTAGGTCAAGAATTTGAAGCTAAAATCAAAGAAGTTGACCCTAAAGAAAACCGCTTCATCCTTTCACGTCGTGAAGTTGTTGAAGCAGCTACAGCAGCAGCTCGTGCTGAAGTATTTGGTAAATTAGCTGTTGGTGATGTTGTAACTGGTAAAGTTGCACGTATCACAAGCTTTGGTGCATTTATCGACCTTGGTGGTGTTGATGGATTGGTTCACTTAACTGAATTGTCACACGAACGCAACGTTTCACCAAAATCAGTTGTAACTGTTGGTGAAGAAGTTGAAGTTAAAATCCTTGATCTTAACGAAGAAGAAGGACGTGTTTCACTTTCACTTAAAGCTACAACACCTGGACCATGGGATGGCGTTGAGCAAAAATTGGCTAAAGGTGATGTTGTAGAAGGAACAGTTAAACGTTTGACTGACTTCGGTGCATTTGTTGAAGTATTGCCAGGTATCGATGGACTTGTTCACGTATCACAAATTTCACACAAACGTATTGAAAATCCAAAAGAAGCTCTTACTGTTGGTCAAGAAGTTACTGTTAAAGTCCTTGATGTTAACGCAGATGCAGAACGCGTATCACTTTCTATCAAAGCTCTTGAAGAACGTCCAGCTCAAGAAGAAGGACAAAAAGAAGAAAAACGCGCTCCACGTCCACGTCGTCCAAAACGTCAAGAAAAACGTGACTTTGAACTTCCAGAAACACAAACTGGATTCTCAATGGCTGACTTGTTCGGAGACATCGAACTTTAATCTGATTAAAGAATCAATAAATCCTTTGTTTTTAAAACAAGGGATTTTTCTTTTTTCTACTAGTATTTTTTGATATAATGGTTCTATGTTATATTCAGAAAAAGAAGTTCTTTATCAAACACTTAATGAACAGCTCTCTCTTCTCCTAGAAGGAGAGCCCAATGTTTTAGCTAATCTATCAAATGCAAGTGCCTTACTAAAATCAACTTTTCCCAATACGGTTTTTGCAGGTTTCTATTTGTTTGATGGTAACGAGCTTATTTTAGGTCCTTTTCAAGGTGGCGTTTCTTGTGTGAGAATTGCTCTTGGTAAGGGTGTTTGTGGAGAGTCAGCAGCCAGTCGTCAATCGGTCATTGTTGGAGATGTAAAGAACTATTCTAACTATATTTCTTGTGATAGTAAAGCACTTAGTGAAATTGTTGTTCCTATGGTTAAAAAAGGACAGCTTTTGGCTGTTTTGGATTTGGATTCATCTGTTTTAGATGATTACGATGAAATTGATCAGAAGTATTTAGAAGAGTTTGTATCTATTTTGCTAGATAAAACAGAATGGAACTTTTCAATGTTTGAGGAGAAAGTATAATGTATCAGGCCCTTTACCGAAAATATAGAAGCCAGACTTTTTCACAGCTAGTAGGTCAAGAGGTTGTAGCAAAAACTCTTAAACAAGCTGTTGAACAGGAAAAAATAAGCCACGCCTATCTATTTTCAGGTCCTCGTGGAACTGGTAAGACTAGTGTGGCTAAGATTTTTGCTAAGGCCATGAACTGTCCTAATCAAGTGGCGGGGGAGCCTTGTAATAACTGTTACATTTGCCATGCTGTTACAGACGGTAGTTTGGAAGATGTTATCGAAATGGATGCTGCCTCTAACAATGGGGTCGATGAGATTAGAGATATTCGTGACAAATCTACCTATGCTCCTAGTGTTGCTCACTATAAGGTTTATATCATCGACGAAGTTCATATGCTTTCGACTGGTGCCTTTAATGCACTTTTGAAAACACTGGAAGAACCAACACCAAATGTAGTATTTATTTTGGCAACGACTGAGCTTCATAAGATTCCTGCGACAATTTTGTCTCGTGTTCAACGATTTGAGTTTAAGTCCATTAAGACTCAGGATATTCGAGATCATATCTTCCAGATTTTAGAAAAAGAAGGAATTGATTACGAAACAGAAGCTGTTGAAATTATTGCTAGAAGAGCTGAAGGTGGTATGCGAGATGCTTTGTCAATTTTAGATCAAGCTTTAAGTCTCATCAATGAAGATAGATTGACAACAGCCATTTCAGAGGAAATCACTGGAACCATTAGTCTCAGCGCCTTGGACGACTATGTGGCTGCAATATCTCAAAAAGATGTTACCCGTGCTTTAGAAAATCTTCAGGTGATTTTTGATAACGGAAAGAGCATGACACGTTTTGTGACAGATTTGCTGCAGTACTTACGAGATATTTTGATTGTTCAGACGGGGGGAGAAAACACTCACCATAGCCAAACATTCAAGAATAACTTATCTCTGTCACAGGATCTCCTATTTGAAATGATTACCATAGCTACTAGAAGTCTAGCTGATATGAAGGCCAGTCTTCAGCCTAAGATTTATGCTGAAATGATGACCATTCGCCTAGCAGAGCTTGAAGTTAAACCAGCTTTATCAGGTCAAGTAGCTGATGAATTAGCTTCGCTTAGGGAAGAAGTGGCACGTTTGAAACAGGCTCTTTCTAATTCTGGATCAAGTTCAAAACCAACAGCATCACCAGTAATTAGACAGTCTGGCAGTAAGTCTGTTTATCGTGTGGATCGTAATAAGGTTCATTCCATCCTTCAAGAAGCTGTTGAAAGTCCTGATTTAGCCCGTCAAAATCTAATCCGTCTTCAAAATGCATGGGGAGAAGTTATTGAAAGTTTTTCAGGCCCTGATAAGGCACTTTTAGCTGGTTCTCAACCTGTTGCGGCCAATGAACGTCATGCTATTCTCGCCTTTGAATCAAACTTCAATGCTGGCCAAACTATGAAACGAGATAATTTGAATCTAATGTTTGGCAATATTCTCAGTCAAGCAGCTGGTTTTTCTCCAGAAATTTTAGCTATTTCACAAGAAGAATGGAAAGAAGTACGAGCGGACTTTTCTGCTAAGGCTAAATCATCTCAAGGACAAGCTATCAAGGAAGATATTGAGGAGTCAGTACTCCCTCAAGGTTTTGAATTTTTAGCAGATAAAGTAACCATAACTGAAGATTAGATATTTTAAGAATAAGACTATGAGTAGACAACAATTTATCATTATGGCCTTGTTTACAGCTGCTGAGACTTATTATTTTAATGAATCAGTCATGGAACAACGCTATATCATGGCCTTGCTCTGGGCTATTTTGATCCTGAGAAATTTTCGCATCTCTTATATTATGGGGAAAATAATCAATGCCATAGATGATCATATTCAAAGGAGAAAGTAGCGCTTACATTATAGACAAAATAAGAGCCTTTCAGGCTTTTTTTTGCTATACTAGTAAGAGTATACATACATTAAGAAAGGAATTAAGATGTCAGTAATTGAGATTAAAGATCTTCATGTTGAAATTGAAGGTAAGGAAATTTTGAAGGGGGTTAATTTAACCCTTAAAACAGGAGAGATTGCAGCTATCATGGGACCAAATGGGACTGGTAAATCAACTCTTTCTGCAGCTATCATGGGAAACCCTAACTATGAAGTAACCAAAGGTGAGGTTCTATTTGACGGAGTGAACATTCTTGAGTTAGAAGTTGATGAGCGTGCTCGTATGGGACTTTTCCTTGCTATGCAATATCCATCAGAAATTCCTGGAATTACAAATGCTGAATTTCTTCGTGCAGCTATGAATGCTGGTAAAGAAGATGACGAAAAAATTTCAGTTCGTGATTTCATCACTAAATTGGATGAGAAAATGGAATTGCTTAACATGAAAGAAGAAATGGCTGAGCGTTACCTCAATGAAGGTTTTTCTGGAGGTGAAAAGAAACGCAATGAAATTCTTCAACTGTTGATGTTGGAACCAACATTTGCACTTTTGGATGAGATTGACTCTGGTCTTGATATTGATGCCCTTAAAGTTGTTTCTAAAGGTGTTAATGCTATGCGTGGCGAAGGATTCGGTGCCATGATTATTACTCACTACCAACGTCTCCTTAACTACATTACACCTGATGTGGTGCATGTAATGATGGATGGTCGTGTAGTGCTTTCTGGTGGTCCTGAATTGGCAGCGCGTTTGGAACGTGAAGGATACGCAAAATTAGCTGAAGAACTTGGCTATGACTACAAGGAAGAATTGTAATTCCCTCGTATCTTTTAGGAGAAGTAAATGACTAAAGAAAATATTAAACTTTTTTCAGAAATGCACGCCGAACCAAGCTGGTTGTCAGACCTCCGTCTAAAAGCTTTTGATAAAATCGAGAGTTTGGAATTACCAGTCATTGAACGTGTGAAATTTCATCGTTGGAACCTGGGTGATGGAACGATTACGGAGAATGAACCAACAGCAAATGTTCCAGATTTTACAGCTATTGACAATCAGTTAAAATTGGTACAATTAGGTACTCAAACAGTCTTTGAGCAAATTCCAGTTGAGTTGGCTGAGCAAGGGGTGATCTTTACAGACTTCCATTCAGCTTTAGAAGAAATTCCAGAACTCGTAGAAGAATTCTTCATGTCATCAGTCAAATACGATGACGACAAGTTGGCAGCCTACCACACAGCATACTTTAACAGTGGTGCGGTTCTCTACATTCCAGACAATGTAGAAATCACAGAACCTATCGAAGGAATTTTCTACCAAGATAGTGACAGTGATGTGCCATTTAACAAGCATATTCTGATCATTGCAGGTAAAAACTCTAAAATCAGCTACCTCGAACGTTTAGAGTCACGTGGTGAAGGTAGTGCTAAGGTAACTGCCAATATCACAGTTGAAGTTATTGCACGTTCTGGTGCTCAAGTGAAGTTTGCGGCGATTGACCGTCTTGGTGAGAATGTCACTGCCTACATTAGCCGTCGTGGTAAATTAGGCAACGATGCAAGTATTGACTGGGCCATCGGTGTTATGAACGAAGGAAATGTTGTTGCTGACTTTGATAGTGACCTACTTGGAAATGGTAGCCATGCAGACCTCAAGGTCGTAGCACTTTCAAGCGGCCGTCAGGTACAGGGGATTGATACTCGAGTAACTAACTATGGTTGCAACTCTATCGGTAATATCCTCCAACATGGGGTTATCCTTGAAAAAGCAACTTTGACCTTCAATGGTATTGGCCACATCATCAAGGGTGCTAAGGGAGCGGATGCTCAGCAAGAAAGTCGTGTTCTCATGCTTTCAGATCAGGCTCGTTCAGACGCCAACCCAATTCTTTTAATTGATGAAAATGATGTTACTGCAGGGCATGCAGCGTCTATCGGACAAGTGGATCCAGAAGACATGTACTACCTCATGAGTCGTGGATTGGACAAGGCAACTGCAGAACGCTTGGTTGTCCGTGGTTTCCTTGGATCTGTGATCGTTGAGATTCCAGTCAAGGAAGTTCGTGATGAAATGATTGCAACCATCGAAGAAAAACTATTAAAACGCTAAGGTGAGTTTAATGTTAGATGCAGAAGCTATTCGCAAGGATTTTCCAATTTTAGACCAGATTGTCAACGATGAACCTTTGGTCTATCTTGATAATGCTGCGACGACACAAAAACCACTAGCTGTTCTGGAAACCATTAACCGTTACTATGAGCAGGACAATGCCAATGTTCACCGTGGGGTTCATACCTTGGCTGAAAGGGCGACAGCATCTTATGAAGCCGCTCGTGAAACCATTGGTAAGTTTATCAACGCTGGTTCGACAAAGGAAGTACTCTTCACTAGAGGAACTACGACTAGTCTCAACTGGGTGGCACATTTCGCTGAGGAAATCTTGACTGAAGGAGACCAGGTCTTGATTTCAGTCATGGAACACCATTCCAATATTATCCCATGGCAGGAAGCTTGTCTTAAGACTGGAGCTGAGTTAGTCTATGTCTATCTTAAGGACGGGTCTCTAGATATGGATGATTTGCGTTCTAAATTGACTGACAAGGTTAAGTTTGTTTCGCTAACTCACGCCTCAAATGTCCTTGGTGTGGTTAATCCTATCAAAGAAATCACTCAATTGGCTCATGAAGTTGGAGCCATTATGGTGGTGGATGGCGCTCAGTCTACACCTCATATGAAGATTGATGTTCAGGACTTGGATGTGGACTTCTTTGCCTTTTCAGGTCACAAGATGGCTGGGCCAACTGGTATCGGCGTTCTCTATGGCAAAGAAATGTATCTAGAGCAAATGTCACCAGTTGAATTTGGTGGGGAGATGATTGATTTTGTCTACGAGCAATCTGCTAGTTGGAAGGAATTGCCTTGGAAATTCGAGGCTGGAACTCCCAATATGGCTGGTGCTATTGGACTTGCAGCAGCCGTGGATTATCTTGAAAACATTGGCATGGATACCATTGAAGCCCATGAACAAGAACTTATTGCATACGTCTTTCCAAAGTTGCAAGAAATTGAAGGTTTGACCATTTACGGTTCGCAAGATTTGGCTCAACGTTCAGGTGTTATTGCCTTTAACCTAGGTGACCTTCATCCTCACGACCTCGCGACTGCTCTGGATTATGAAGGAGTGGCAGTTCGTGCGGGTCACCATTGTGCGCAACCTCTGCTTCAATATTTGGACGTCCCAGCAACAGCTCGTGCAAGTTTTTATATTTACAATACCAAGGCAGATTGCGATAAACTAGTTGATGCCTTACTAAAGACAAAGGAGTTTTTCAATGGCACTTTCTAAACTAGATAGCCTCTATATGGCAGTGGTAGCAGACCATTCGAAAAATCCCCATCATAAAGGAAAGTTAGAAGATGCTGAACAAATCAGTCTCAACAATCCGACCTGCGGTGATGTCATCAATCTCTCTGTCAAGTTTGATGCAGAAGATCGTTTGGAAGATATTGCTTTTCTAAACTCAGGCTGTACCATTTCAACGGCCTCTGCTAGTATGATGACGGATGCAGTTTTAGGTAAGACAAAGCAAGAGATATTAGAATTAGCAACCATTTTTTCTGAAATGGTTCAAGGGCAAAAAGATGACAGACAAGATAGTCTCGGCGACGCAGCTTTCTTGTCAGGTGTTGCTAAATTCCCTCAGCGAATCAAGTGTGCAACCCTAGCTTGGAATGCCCTTAAGAAAACAATTGAAAATCAAGATAACAAGTAAGACAAGTTTCTTTTGTCTTATAAATCAATAGAAATAAAGAATGAAAGAAAGGATATTATGGCTGAAGAAAGAGTAGAACCAAAACCAATCGATCTTGGTGAATATAAATTTGGTTTCCATGATGATGTGGAACCAATCTTATCAACAGGTAAAGGATTGAACGAAGGGGTTATTCGTGAATTATCCGCTGCTAAGGGTGAGCCTGAGTGGATGTTAGAATTTCGATTGAAATCTTACGAAACCTTTATGAAAATGCCCATGCAAACTTGGGGAGCAGATTTGTCAGAGATTGACTTTGATGACTTGATTTACTACCAAAAACCATCTGATAAACCAGCTCGCTCCTGGGATGATGTACCTGAAAAGATTAAAGAAACCTTTGAACGGATCGGGATTCCTGAAGCTGAGCGTGCCTATCTAGCTGGAGCTTCTGCCCAGTATGAGTCAGAAGTGGTTTACCATAACATGAAGGAAGAATTTGAGAAGTTAGGAATTATCTTTACAGATACAGATTCTGCCCTCAAGGAATACCCAGACTTGTTTAAACAATACTTCGCTAAGTTGGTACCGCCGACGGATAACAAGTTGGCTGCCCTCAACTCAGCAGTATGGTCTGGTGGAACCTTTATCTATGTACCAAAAGGTGTTAAGGTAGATATTCCGCTTCAAACCTATTTCCGTATCAATAACGAAAATACTGGACAGTTTGAACGCACCTTGATTATCGTTGATAAGGGAGCAAGCGTCCACTACGTAGAAGGATGTACAGCGCCAACTTATTCAAGCAACAGCTTGCACGCCGCCATTGTAGAAATCTTTGCTTTGGATGGAGCTTATATGCGTTATACGACTATTCAAAACTGGTCTGACAACGTTTATAACTTGGTAACCAAACGTGCTAAAGCTTTGAAAGATGCGACAGTTGAGTGGATTGATGGAAACTTAGGTGCCAAAACAACTATGAAATATCCATCTGTTTACCTTGATGGAGAAGGTGCGCGTGGGACTATGCTTTCGATTGCCTTTGCCAATGCAGGGCAACACCAAGATACTGGTGCTAAGATGATCCACAATGCTCCACATACGAGCTCCTCTATCGTCTCTAAATCTATTGCCAAAGGTGGAGGTAAGGTAGACTACCGTGGACAAGTAACCTTTAATAAAAACTCTAAGAAATCTGTTTCTCACATCGAGTGTGACACCATTATCATGGATGACTTGTCAGCATCAGATACCATTCCATTTAATGAAATTCATAACTCACAAGTAGCTTTGGAACACGAAGCTAAGGTATCTAAGATTTCAGAAGAACAACTCTATTACCTTATGAGCCGTGGATTGTCAGAATCTGAGGCAACTGAAATGATTGTCATGGGATTTGTAGAGCCATTTACAAAAGAACTTCCAATGGAATACGCTGTCGAGCTTAACCGCTTGATTAGCTATGAGATGGAAGGATCAGTTGGCTAGATTATATGAACAAAGACAGAACGAATGTTACATTTGTTCTGTTTTTTTAATAATTTTAGTTTATAAATATTCACATTTAAAACGATATATGGTAGAATAATACAAAAATCAGTAAATGGGGGATGAATATGAATATTTTTAGGACAAAAGATGTTAGTCTGGGTAAGACTGAAATGCATCGTCATTTGAAATTATGGGATTTAATTCTCTTGGGAATTGGTGCCATGGTTGGTACAGGAATCTTTACCATCACTGGAACTGCAGCAGCAACTCTGGCTGGCCCCTCATTGGTAGTTTCAATAGTAATTTCTGCTCTATGTGTGTCACTTTCAGCTCTCTTTTTTGCTGAGTTTGCATCACGTGTTCCGGCAACGGGTGGAGCCTATAGTTACTTATACGCAATTTTGGGTGAATTTCCAGCTTGGATAGCTGGTTGGCTCACAATTATGGAATTCATGACAGCTGTTTCAGGTGTTGCTTCGGGTTGGGCGGCATACTTTAAAGGTTTGCTAAGTAACTTTGGAATATCAATGCCTCAAGCCTTAAATGGAACATTTAATCCTGAACAGGGAACTTATATCGATCTCTTGCCCATACTAGTATTGGTATTAGTGACAGGACTTGTACTTTTAAATTCGAAAGCCGCCTTACGTTTTAATTCAATATTAGTTGTATTAAAATTTTCAGCCTTGGCTTTGTTTATCTTGGTTGGAATCTGGTACATTAAACCAGAAAACTGGTCCGACTTTGCACCATTTGGTTTTGGTAAGATATATGGAGGTAGCTCTGGTATTATGGCAGGTGCTTCGCTTATGTTCTTTGGTTTCTTAGGTTTTGAGTCAATTTCAATGGCTGTTGACGAAATTCAAAATCCACAAAAGAACGTTCCTCGTGGTATTGTTTTATCTCTTACTATTGTAACCATTCTTTATGCCTTAGTAACATTAGTGTTGACTGGTATTGTTCATTATAGCAAACTAAATGTTGACGACGCAGTAGCCTATGCATTGAGAAGTATCGGTATTGGTTGGGCTGCCAACTATGTGTCACTCGTTGCTATTTTTACATTGATAACTGTATGTATTTCCATGACTTATGCTTTGTCTAGAATGATTTATAGCTTGGCTCGTGATGGACTATTGCCTCAAACTTTTAAACAAGTGACTAAGACAAGTCGTATTCCAAAAAATGCAACAATCTTAACAGGACTTGTCTCAGCAATAGCTGCAGGAATTTTCCCTTTTGCAAGTATTGCAGCCTTTTTAAATATCTGTACCTTGGCTTATTTGATTCTGTTAGCGTATGGAATTATCAAATTGAGAAAAGATAAAGGGATGCCCAAAGAGGGAGAATTTAAAACCCCACTGGTTCCAGTTTTACCAATCTTTTCTATTCTAATCTGTTTATCTTTCATGCTTCAGTATACAGTTGAAACATGGATAGCCTTTGGGGTTGCTCTCCTAATAGGCATTATGATCTACTTTACTTATGGATATAAACATTCAACTGTTTTAGAAGATAAATAAAAAATCGCGTAAATCGCGATTTTTTTTTATAATTTTTCGTTTACGAATCGAACAAAACCATTCCACCAAACTTTAAGGAAGATAGCTTTTTCTACATTTTTTTCCGCAACCATTTCAAAGCTAGGTCTATCAGAAGTGACATAGCCTTGACCTACTAAATCCTTATCATCGTAGGTTAAATGACCAACGACTGTACCAGCTTCTATAGGCGCCGTAGGTTGATTGGTAGCTGGTGTATAACTAATGGATGATTGTGCTCGGCTACCTAAACGTTGAACGATTTTGATATCTTCTTTTGCGACAGCTATCACATTATCATCTTTTCCGTCTACAACCGAAGTTTTACTATCTTCATAACTTTCACCTTGCTTGACAATGGTTTGCAGAGCGTAGTTTGAGGAGATATAGTCTAATAGAGAAGAAGTAGCTGTGAAACGAGCGTATGGGTTGCCAGCTTGTGTATTAGCATTAAGGACAACCGTAATTATTCTCATTCCTTTTTCAACTGTAGTACCAACAAAGGATTCACCAGCTTTATCGGTCGTACCAGTTTTCAATCCGTCGATTCCACCGCGGTGAGCGGGCATATCCTCTAGCATAAAGTTAGTAGAGGTGATAGTCATTCCGGCAAAGGTTGAAGTTGGTTTCTTAGTAATTTCTAAAACTTGAGGATATTTTAGAATGAGGTTACGAGCAACGATAGCCACATCATAAGCACTTAATTTGTTCTCATCATCTTTTTTTGATCCTGGGTAGATATTATTACCAAGGATTTCATTATTAAGACCAGTTGTATTTACGATTGTAGCATCTTGGATTCCCCATTCCAGCAATTTTGCTTTCATCATGTCTACAAAATCTTTTTCTGATCCAGCTATCTTCTCTGAAAGGGCAATAGCCGCACTATTAGCACTAGAAACTAAAGTTGCTTCAAGCAACTCTTCTACAGTATAGTTTCGAGCTTCCAAAGGGACATTACTAGCTTCAGAATTAGTAGTAAGCTGGTATGGATAGTCAGAAATTTCAACGGGAGTAGTCAGAGAAATTTTTCCTTGTTCCAAGGCCTCATATACTAGATAAACAGTTATCAATTTACTAATAGATGCAATTTCGACGGGTTGAGTTGCGTCTTTCTCATATAAAATCTTACCAGTGTTAGCCTCTATAGCGATAGCGTGCTTGGCTGCTACATCAAATTCCTGTGCGTAAACAGGAGTTGCAGTAGCAAACAATAGGGGTGCGATCAATGTTAAAATTAATTTCTTCATAATAACTTTATTCTATCATAAAGAAAAAAAATATTCTTGTTTTTATGACAGGGGTTATCAATCTTTTTTAAATATGGTAAAATAGGGAGAAGAGGAGGTGGCATATGTTTCGGAGAAACAAATTATTCTTCTGGACTACTGAAATACTACTGATAACCTTAATTTTCTATCTTTGGAGAGAAATGGGTGCTATTATTACACCTTTTGTTAGTGTAATAAATACAATTATGATTCCTTTCTTACTGGGTGGTTTTCTGTATTATCTAACGAACCCCTTAGTCCAGTTTCTAGAGAAAAAATTAAAGCTGAATCGAATTATTGGAATTTTATTGACTCTCTGTGGCTTAGTATGGCTGATTGTAATAGGTGTTGTCTATCTCTTACCTATTTTAATCAATCAGTTGAGTAGTTTGATTAATTCTAGCCAAGATATATACAGCCGTATTCAAGATTTGGTAATACAATTATCCAAATACCCAGCTTTTCAAAATCTAGATGTTCAAAAGACTATTCAACAGCTGAATCTGTCTTATGTAGACATCCTACAAAATATCTTAAATGGTGTTACAAATAGTGTAGGTAGTGTCTTATCTGCATTAGTTAGCACTGTCCTGATTATTATCATGACGCCAGTTTTTTTAATTTATTTCTTGCTAGATGGACATAAGTTTTTACCTATGCTAGAAAGAAGTATTTTAAAGTATGATAGACTGAATATTTCTGGTCTAATAAAAAATCTAAATGCCACTATTTCCCGCTATATTAGTGGAGTTTCAATTGATGCAGTTATCATTGGATGTTTAGCCTATATCGGCTATAGTGTTATTGGTTTGAAATATGCACTAGTATTTGCAATCTTTTCAGGTTTAGCTAATTTAATTCCTTATGTTGGACCTAGTATTGGTCTTATACCGATGATCATATCAAACCTATTTACAGATCCTCAAAAGATGTTAATTGCTGTGATTTACATGCTTGTTATTCAACAGATTGATGGGAATGTATTATATCCACGGATTGTTGGTGGGGTTATGAAGGTTCACCCAATAACTATTTTAGTTTTGTTACTATTATCTAGTAATATTTATGGTGTTGTTGGAATGATTGTTGCTGTTCCAACTTATTCGATTTTAAAAGAGATTGCCAAATTCTTAGTCCGATTGTATGAAAATCACAAGGAAGTAAAAGAAGTTAAAAATCAATTATCAGAATAAAGAATCAGATTTTTCTGGTTCTTTTTTCTTAATTTTTAAAGAAATTTACTTATTTCAAATTATAGGATTGTCTTGTTTAGGGTAGAATAAGAATAATTCACAAATTCTATGTAAAACACTTGCAATTTAGCTGAAATTTGATAAAATAGTAAGGAAAGTTAGACTGTATTGCCTACTGTCTATCTATAAAATATATTTTATTGGAGGCTTTTACTCAAATGGCAAAAGAAAAATACGATCGTAGTAAACCACACGTTAACATTGGTACAATCGGACACGTTGACCACGGTAAAACTACCCTAACTGCAGCAATCACAACTGTTTTGGCACGTCGCTTGCCTTCATCAGTTAACCAACCTAAAGACTATGCGTCTATCGATGCTGCTCCAGAAGAACGCGAACGCGGTATCACTATCAACACTGCGCACGTTGAGTACGAAACTGAAAAACGTCACTATGCCCACATCGACGCTCCAGGACACGCGGACTACGTTAAAAACATGATCACTGGTGCCGCTCAAATGGACGGAGCTATCCTTGTAGTAGCTTCAACTGACGGACCAATGCCACAAACTCGTGAGCACATCCTTCTTTCACGTCAGGTTGGTGTTAAACACTTGATCGTCTTCATGAACAAGATCGACTTGGTTGACGACGAAGAATTGCTTGAATTGGTTGAAATGGAAATCCGTGACCTTCTTTCAGAATACGACTTCCCAGGTGACGATCTTCCAGTTATCCAAGGTTCAGCTCTTAAAGCTCTTGAAGGTGACTCTAAATACGAAGACATCATCATGGAATTGATGAACACTGTTGATGAGTACATCCCAGAACCAGAACGCGACACTGACAAACCATTGCTTCTTCCAGTCGAGGACGTATTCTCAATCACTGGACGTGGTACAGTTGCTTCAGGACGTATCGACCGTGGTACTGTTCGTGTCAACGACGAAATCGAAATCGTTGGTATCAAAGAAGAAACTAAGAAAGCTGTTGTTACTGGTGTTGAAATGTTCCGTAAACAACTTGACGAAGGTCTTGCAGGAGATAACGTAGGTATCCTTCTTCGTGGTGTTCAACGTGACGAAATCGAACGTGGACAAGTTATCGCTAAACCAGGTTCAATCAACCCACACACTAAATTTAAAGGTGAAGTTTACATCCTTACTAAAGAAGAAGGTGGACGTCACACTCCATTCTTCAACAACTACCGCCCACAATTCTACTTCCGTACTACTGACGTTACAGGTTCAATCGAACTTCCAGCAGGTACTGAAATGGTAATGCCAGGTGATAACGTGACAATCGACGTTGAGTTGATCCACCCAATCGCCGTAGAACAAGGTACTACATTCTCTATCCGTGAGGGTGGACGTACTGTTGGTTCAGGTATGGTTACAGAAATCGAAGCTTAATTCGATTTAGTTCCCAGAAGAACAATTATTTAAGTCAGACACTAAAAGAACCTTGCTTTGCAAGGTTCTTTTTTTGATTATACAAAGACAAAAAAGTATGGTAGTAAATTACGAAAATAGAAACTTAATTAAATAATTATCTTATTTATTAACTAATGTATACTCTAGTTTTCTGATTAAATTATTTATAGGTTAAAAAGCTTTTCACAAATGTCTATTTTTTTGATAGAATAGAAGATAGCAAATAGAAATGAGATAGACATGTCAAAAGGATTTTTAGTCTCTATTGAGGGACCAGAGGGGGCTGGGAAAACCAGTGTGCTTGAAGCTATCCTTCCAATATTAAAAGAAAAAGATGTTGATTTTTTAACGACACGTGAGCCAGGTGGTGTTTTGATTGGTGAGAAGATTCGAGAAGTCATTTTAGATCCTAGTCATACTCAGATGGATCCAAAGACAGAGTTGCTTCTCTATATTGCAAGTCGTAGACAGCACTTAGTAGAGAAGGTCTTGCCAGCACTTGCAGCTGGAAAATTGGTCATCATGGACCGTTTTATTGATAGTTCAGTTGCTTATCAAGGCTTTGGTCGTGGTTTGAATATTGAAGCTATTGACTGGCTCAATCAATTTGCGACAGATGGTCTCAAGCCGGATTTGACACTTTATTTTGATATTGAAGTAGAAAAGGGGCTTGAACGAATCGCGGCAAACAGCGATCGCGAAGTCAACCGTTTGGACTTGGAAGGTTTAGACCTGCACAGAAAAGTTCGCCAAGGCTATCTTTCCCTTCTTGAGAAAGAAGGTGAGCGTATTGTTAAAATCGATGCTAGTTTGCCATTGGATCAAGTAATTGAAAATACCAAGCAAGTCTTATTTGACAGAATGGGATTGACCAGATGATAAAAGATGAACTAAAGGATTGTCAACCACAGCAATATGAACGTTTTGTTCGCATTCTTGATCAAAACCAGCTGAAACATGCCTATCTTTTTTCAGGTTATTTTGGAAGTTTAGAAATGGCCTTATTTCTTGCTAAAAGTCTTTTTTGTACTGATAAACAGGGTGTTCTACCTTGTGAATCTTGTCGAAGTTGTAAATTGATTGATCAAGAGGAATATCCTGATGTAACAATCGTCCGTCCGATTAATCAAATTATTAAGACTGAACGGATTAGAGAATTGGTAGGGCAATTTTCTCAATCAGGTATTGAAAGTCAGCGCCAAGTCTTTATCATTGAACAAGCAGATAAGATGCATTTGAATGCCGCTAATTCACTACTAAAGGTTATTGAAGAACCGCAAAGTGAAGTTTATATTTTCTTCTTAACTAATGATGAGGATAAAATATTACCAACAATTCGGAGTCGAACACAGATTTTTCAGTTTAAGAAACAGGAAGCTAACCTTATTTTTCAACTTGAGAAATTAGGTCTAGTTAAGAAAAAAGCTAGATTGTTAGCTCAGTTTAGCCAATCTCAAATTGAAGCTGAAAAACTTCTTAATCAAGCAACATTTTGGACATTGGTTGAAGAAAGTGAGCGCTTATTTTCAGATATTTTATCCAGAAGAAGAGAATCATATTTACAAGTTGCTAAATTAGCTAGCTTAGCAGATGACAAAGAAAAACAAGATCAAGTACTTAGGATTTTAGAGGTGTTGGCTGGTAAAGAAATTCTGCAAACAGGAGCACAGCGTATACTAGAAAATCTTGTAGAAGTTAGAAAAATGTGGAAAGCAAATGTATCTTTCCAAAATGCAATGGACTACCTAGTTTTACAAAAATATTAAGTCTATGAAAGGGTTAAAGGGCTGCTGATGAATAAAAAAGAATTATTTGATGCCTTAGATGACTTTTCACAACAATTGTTAGCAACTTTAGCAGATGTAGAAGCCATCAAAAAAAATCTCAAGAGTGTTGTTGAGGAAAATACAGCTCTTCGTTTAGAGAATGATAAACTTAGAGAACGCTTGAGTGAGGAAGAAGAAACTGTCCCAACTAAAACTAAACATGTCAGAGAAAATGTGAGTCGAATCTATGACGACGGATTTCATGTTTGTCGAGATTTTTATGGGCAACGTCGAGAGCAGGATGCAGAATGTATGTTCTGTGATGAATTGTTGTTTAGGGAGTAAGCATGCAGATTCAAAAGAGTTTTAAAGGTCAATCTGCTTATGGCAAGCTTTATCTTGTCGCAACACCAATTGGAAATCTAGAGGATATGACTTTTCGTGCTATCCAAACTTTGAAAGAAGTTAGTTGGATCGCGGCAGAAGACACTCGTAATACTGGCTTATTACTTAAGCATTTTGATATTCCAACCAAGCAAATTAGTTTTCATGAGCATAATGCCAAGGAAAAGATTCCTGATTTGATTGATTTGTTGAAACAAGGTCAAAATATTGCCCAAGTTTCTGATGCGGGTCTACCTAGTATTTCTGATCCGGGTCATGATTTGGTTAAGGCTGCTATTATGGAAGATATAGCTGTAGTTACTGTTCCGGGTGCTAGTGCGGGAATTTCTGCCTTGATTGCCAGTGGATTAGCTCCACAACCTCATATTTTTTATGGCTTTCTACCTCGAAAATCAGGGCAACAAAAGCAATTTTTCGAATCGAAAAAAGATTATTCCGAGACTCAGATTTTCTATGAATCGCCTCATCGTGTAGCAGATACGTTGGAAAATATGTTAGCAGTTTATGGTGATCGCTCAGTTGTCTTAGTTCGAGAATTGACCAAGATTTATGAAGAATACCAACGAGGTCATATTACTGAGTTACTAGAAAGTATCGCAGAAACACCTCTTAAGGGCGAATGTCTTCTGATTGTAGAAGGTGCTAGTCAGGAAGTTGAAGAAAAGGATGAAGAGGATTTATTCTCAGAAATACAAGCTCGTCTCCAGCAAGGAATTAAGAAAAATCACGCCATTAAGGAAGTTGCAAAGATATATCAGTGGAACAAAAGCCAGCTTTACGCAGCCTACCACGAATGGGAAGATAATCAATTTAATGACTAAACAGGGAAGTTTGCCTTCTTCCCTTTTTTTGTTATACTAGTAAAAGAGAAAATAGAAAGATTTGTGGGTGTCAAACAGACCGGGGAGGTCTTTTGTTATGAACTTAAGTTTCACCCAAAGAGGTATTAGTGTCATGTCTCAATCTTATATCAATGTTATCGGTGCCGGTTTGGCAGGTTCGGAAGCAGCCTATCAAATCGCAGAGCGTGGTATTCCAGTTAAACTCTATGAAATGCGTGGTGTCAAATCAACACCTCAGCACAAAACAGATAATTTTGCAGAATTAGTGTGTTCCAACTCATTACGAGGGGATGCTCTTACAAATGCTGTCGGGCTCCTCAAGGAAGAAATGCGTCGCCTAGGTTCTATTATCTTGGAATCAGCAGAAGCTACACGTGTTCCTGCTGGTGGAGCGCTTGCGGTTGACCGTGACGGTTTTTCTCAAATGGTTACTGAAAAAATTGCCAACCACCCTTTGATTGAGGTCATTCGTGATGAAATTACAGAATTGCCGACTGATATTATCACAGTTGTCGCTACAGGTCCTTTGACGAGCGATGCCCTGGCTGAGAAAATTCATGCCCTTAATGACGGCGATGGCTTCTATTTCTACGATGCGGCAGCGCCCATTATCGACGTCAACACCATTGATATGAATAAGGTCTATCTCAAATCTCGTTATGATAAGGGAGAAGCAGCTTATCTGAATGCTCCGATGACCAAACAAGAATTTATGGATTTCCATGAAGCCTTGGTCAATGCGGAAGAAGCACCGCTCAATTCTTTCGAGAAAGAAAAATACTTTGAAGGCTGTATGCCGATCGAGGTCATGGCTAAGCGTGGCATTAAAACCATGCTTTATGGTCCTATGAAACCAGTTGGTCTGGAATATCCAGAAGACTATAAAGGTCCTCGTGATGGTGACTTCAAAACACCGTATGCAGTTGTTCAGCTTCGTCAAGACAATGCTGCGGGTAGTCTCTACAATATCGTTGGATTCCAAACCCACCTCAAATGGGGAGAACAAAAACGTGTCTTCCAAATGATTCCAGGACTTGAAAATGCGGAGTTTGTTCGTTATGGTGTCATGCACCGTAATTCTTACATGGATTCTCCAAATCTTCTTGAGCAAACATACCGTTCTAAGAAACAGCCAAATCTTTTCTTTGCTGGTCAGATGACAGGAGTAGAGGGCTACGTTGAGTCAGCAGCTTCAGGATTGGTTGCTGGAATAAATGCTGCTCGTCTTTTTAAAGGAGAAAGCCAGGCTATTTTCCCAGAGACAACAGCTATCGGAAGTTTAGCTCATTATATCACTCATGCTGATAGCAAGCATTTCCAACCAATGAATGTCAACTTCGGGATTATCAAGGAGTTAGAAGGTGAGCGTATTCGCGATAAAAAGGCTCGCTATGAAAAGATTGCAGAACGTGCTTTGACTGATTTAGAAGAATTTTTAAGCCTATAAATTTTTTGAAAGTTTAGTCCGTGAGACTATAAAATTATCAAAAAATGTGATAAAATAGTTTGAATAAAACAAAGGAGCGAAGTCAGGTGGAACCAAAATATAAACGTATTTTGATCAAGTTATCAGGTGAGGCCCTTGCTGGTGAACGTGGTATAGGTATTGATATTAAAACAGTTCAAGCAATGGCACAAGAAATTCAAGAAGTACATAACTTAGGAATTGAAATTGCTCTCGTTATCGGAGGTGGTAACCTCTGGCGTGGAGAACCTGCTGCGGAAGCTGGGATGGATCGTGTACAAGCAGACTATACAGGAATGCTTGGAACAGTTATGAACGCTCTTGTAATGGCAGATTCATTGCAACAAGTTGGAGTGGATACACGCGTTCAGACTGCAATCGCAATGCAACAAGTGGCTGAGCCTTATATTCGAGGACGTGCCCTTCGTCATCTTGAAAAAGGTCGTATTGTTATCTTTGGTGCTGGAGTTGGTTCACCTTACTTCTCAACAGATACAACTGCAGCCCTTCGTGCAGCTGAAATTGAGGCAGATGCTATCTTGATGGCAAAAAATGGTGTTGATGGTGTTTATAATGCTGATCCTAAGAAAGATAAGACTGCGGTTAAGTTTGAAGAATTGACTCACCGTGATGTTATTAGTAAAGGTCTTCGTATCATGGATTCGACTGCTTCAACACTTTCAATGGACAATGACATCGACTTGGTTGTCTTTAACATGAACCAACCAGGCAATATCAAACGTGTTGTATTTGGTGAAAACATCGGAACTACAGTTTCTAACAATATTGAAGAAAAGGAATAAAATAAGATTATGGCAAACGCAATTGTTGAAAAAGCAAAAGAGAGAATGACCCAATCTCATCACTCACTTTCTCGTGAATTTGGAAGTATTCGAGCTGGTCGTGCTAATGCAAGCTTGCTTGATCGTATCCACGTAGAATACTATGGTGTAGAAACACCCCTTAACCAAATCGCTTCTATCACTATTCCAGAAGCACGTGTCTTGTTGGTAACACCATTTGATAAAACTTCTTTGAAAGATATTGAACGTGCTTTGAATGCTTCTGACCTCGGTATTACACCAGCTAACGATGGTTCTGTTATTCGTTTGGTTATCCCAGCTCTTACTGAGGAAACTCGTCGTGACCTTGCTAAAGAAGTGAAAAAAGTTGGTGAGAATGCTAAAGTTGCTATCCGTAACATTCGTCGTGATGCTATGGATGAAGCTAAGAAACAAGAAAAAGCTAAAGAAATCACTGAAGATGAGTTGAAAACTCTTGAAAAAGATATTCAAAAAGCTACAGACGATGCTGTGAAACACATCGATGATATGACTGCCAATAAAGAAAAAGAACTATTGGAAGTCTGAGAAATAAACAGAAAAACTCAGTTGGCATTGCTGGCTGAGTTTTATTCGAAAGAAGGAAACATGAATACAAATCTTGCTAGTTTTATCGTCGGTCTGATAACTGATGAAAATGACCGTTTTTACTTTGTCCAAAAGGATGGTCAGACCTATGCTCTTGATAAGAAAGAAGGCCAGCATGCAATAGGTGATACCGTTAAAGGCTTTGTCTACACGGATATGAAGCAAAAACTTCGCTTGACGACCCTAGAAGTGACTGCGACTCAGGAACAGTTTGGTTGGGGAACAGTAACAGAAGTTCGTAAGGATTTGGGTGTCTTTGTTGATACAGGACTTCCTGACAAGGAAATCGTTGTGTCACTGGATATCCTACCTGAACTTAAAGAGCTCTGGCCAAAGAAGGGCGATAGGCTCTATATTCGTCTAGAGGTAGATAAGAAAGACCGTATTTGGGGAATCTTAGCCTACCAAGAGGACTTCCAACGTTTAGCTCGTCCAGCTTACAACAACATGCAAAACCAAAATTGGCCAGCAATCGTTTATCGTCTCAAGTTATCGGGTACTTTCGTTTATCTACCTGAAAATAATATGCTGGGCTTTATTCATCCAAGTGAGCGTTATGCAGAGCCACGTTTGGGGCAAGTGTTAGATGTACGTGTCATTGGTTTCCGTGAGGTGGATCGTACTCTTAATCTTTCACTGAAACCCCGCTCTTTTGAGATGTTAGAAAATGATGCACAAATGATTTTGACATACTTGGAAAGCAATGGTGGATTTATGACCTTGAATGACAAATCGTCACCTGACGATATTAAGGCAACCTTCGGTATCTCTAAAGGTCAGTTTAAAAAAGCGCTCGGTGGCTTGATGAAGGCTGGAAAAATTAAACAAGACCAGTTTGGAACAGAGTTAATTTAGGGAGTTATATGAGAAAATCATTTTATACTTGGCTTATGACAGAGCGTAATCCAAAAAGTAATAGTCCTAAAGCAATTTTAGCGGATCTTGCCTTTGAGGAATCAGCTTTCCCAAAACACACGGATGATTTTGATCAAGTCAGTCGATTTTTAGAAGAACATGCCAGTTTTTCCTTTAATATGGGAGACTTCGATCGCATCTGGCAAGAATATTTAGAACATTAAAGATACCATAAGTGTTAGGGATAGCAATTTCTAATTGCCTTTGCTATAATAAAAAGAAATTAAAGAGTTAGAGAGGTTCTTTATTTGAAGGAACATTCAATAGACATTCAGTTAAGTCATCCAGATGACCTGTTTCATCTTTTTGGTTCCAATGAACGCCATCTTCGCTTGATGGAGGATGAGTTAGATGTTATCATCCATGCTCGTACAGAGATTGTACAAGTTTTGGGAGAGGAGTCTTCTTGTGAAGAAGCACGGCAAGTAATTCAAGCCTTGATGGTCTTGGTCAATCGTGGCATGACAGTAGGAACTCCGGATGTGGTGACAGCCATCAATATGGTTAGAAACAATGAAATCGATAAGTTTGTTGCCCTCTATGAAGAAGAGATTATTAAAGACAATACTGGTAAGCCGATACGTGTAAAGACACTGGGTCAAAAACTTTATGTAGATAGTGTTAAGAACCATGATGTTACCTTCGGGATTGGGCCAGCGGGCACAGGAAAAACTTTCCTCGCAGTGACCTTGGCTGTTACAGCTCTCAAACGTGGACAAGTCAAGCGTATTATCCTGACTCGTCCAGCAGTAGAAGCTGGAGAAAGCTTGGGATTTCTACCAGGAGATTTGAAAGAAAAGGTAGACCCTTACCTTCGTCCAGTCTATGATGCCTTATATCAGATTTTAGGGAAAGACCAAACAACTCGTCTCATGGAGCGAGAAATTATTGAGATTGCGCCTTTGGCCTACATGCGTGGACGTACCTTGGATGATGCCTTTGTCATTTTGGATGAAGCACAAAATACAACTATCATGCAGATGAAGATGTTCTTGACTCGTCTTGGATTCAATTCTAAAATGATTGTAAATGGTGATATTAGTCAGATTGACCTACCTCGCAATGTCAAGTCAGGTTTGATCGATGCCCAAGAAAAACTTAAGAACATTCACCAAATCGACTTTGTACACTTCTCAGCCAAGGATGTTGTCCGACATCCAGTAGTCGCTCAGATTATTAGAGCCTATGAACCTCGACCTGTCAAAGTTGAAGAAAATCAAGAAGAAACAGAATAAAGAAAAAGAGCAAGTTCGTCTGAACTGCTCTTTTTTTATGATTAAATAAGCTCACTAATTGAAGTAAACTCACGATGTAAACCTTCAGCAACAGGTTGGCTTGTGAGTTGACCTTGATAAGTTGTTACACCTTCACGTAATCCAGCATCGTCAAGGATTGCTTTCTTAAATCCTTTTCCTGCCAATGCTTCGATATATGGAAGAGTCACATTTGTAAGGGCGATAGTAGAAGTACGAGCAACTGCTCCAGGAATGTTAGCAACCGCATAGTGGAGAACACCATGTTTTTCATAGACAGGCTCATCGTGGGTTGTTACACGGTCAGCAGTTGCAATAACGCCACCTTGGTCAACAGCAACGTCTACGATGACAGAACCAGGACGCATTTGTTGAACCATTTCATCTGTCACAAGTTTTGGTGCTTTTGCTCCAGGAATCAATACTGCACCGATAACAACGTCTGCTTCACGCACACTTGCTTCAATATTAAATGGGTTAGACATGAGTGTTTGGATTTGGTGACCAAAGACATCTTCAAGTTCAGAGAGACGTTTAGCGCTGATATCAAGAATAGTTACTTGAGCTCCTAAACCAAGAGCGATACGTGCTGCGTGTGTACCAACGACACCACCACCGATAATGCTTACTTTTCCTTTTGGTACACCTGGGACACCACCTAAAAGAACTCCAGAACCACCAGCTTGTTTCGTCAAGAAGTGAGCTCCGATTTGGACAGCCATACGACCAGCAACTTCACTCATAGGGACTAACAAAGGTAGTTGACCTTGGTTGTCACGAACAGTCTCGTAAGCAACACCAGTTGTTTTTGCTGCTAACATAGCATCCGCTAATTCTGGAGCTGCTGCCATATGCAAGTAGGTGAAGAGAAGTAAATCATCACGTAGGTACTGGTATTCAGTATCTAGAGGTTCTTTAACCTTAACAACTAACTCTGCAGCCCAAGCTTCTTTTGCAGTCGCAACAATTTCTGCACCTTGTTTTTCATAATCAGCATCTGCAAAGCCAGAACCAAGTCCTGCATTTGTTTCAACGAGAACTCGATGTCCACGACCAACCAAACTGTGGACACCAGCAGGTGTTAAAGCCACACGATTTTCATTGTTTTTAATTTCTTTTGGAATTCCAATTAGCATAGAGATTTTCTCCTTTTTTAGGTTTCAGGAACCTTAATAAACCATCAGTGATAGAATCAAAGGGATTCATCTGATGGTTTTATTTTATATGAAAGTTGGACGAAAATCAAGAAAAATTCTTGAATTCTTCTGCATTTTTTGCTAAGCTTTTAGAAAAAAATTTTTTTTTAAAGAAAAAGGGAGGACTGGGCAATGGAATCACTATTTATCAAACTAGCGAAGCATCCCGTTATCGAAACTGAACGTTTGGTTCTAAGACCTGTGACATTGGGTGATGCAGAAGCTATGTTTGAGTATGCTTCAGATAAAGAAAATACGCGCTATACTTTTCCAACCAATCAAAGTTTAGAGGAAACCAAGAACAATATTGCTCAGTTTTATCTAGCCAGTCCATTGGGCCGATGGGGAATTGAATTAAAAAGTACAGGAGAGTTTATAGGAACCATTGACTTGCACAAGATCGATACTGTTCTTAAGAAGGCAGCCATTGGTTACATTATCAATCAAAAATATTGGAATCAAGGTTTGACGACTGAAGCCAATCGAGCTGTAATTGAACTGGCTTTTGAAAAGATTGGGATGAATAAGTTGACGGCCCTTCACGATAAGGATAATCCTGCGTCAGGAAGAGTCATGGAGAAATCAGGCATGCGCTTTTCTCACGAAGAACCATATGCTCGTATGGACCAGTATGAAAAAGGTCGTATCGTGACGAGAGTGCATTATATCTTAACCAAGGAAGATTATTTTGCAAATAAGTAAGCAGTTGAAAAGATTTTTCAGCTGTTTTTTCTTTGCATTACGAATAAGATAAGAGAGGAGAAATTATGGAAGAACTTATTGAGAAAATCAAAGAATACAAAATCATTGTCATCTGTGCCGGTTTGGGCTTGGTCTTGGGTGGATGTTTACTCCTAAAACCATCAACGCACGCACCTGCTAAGGAAAGCAATTTGCAGACTGAAGTTACAACTGTTCCAAAGGATTCAGCTAGCGAAAAAGAGGAGAAGAGCCAGAAAGAGAAAACAGAAGAAGTGGTGGAGCAAGATTTGATCACTGTCGATGTGAAAGGTGCGGTCAAATCACCTGGAATCTATGATTTGCCAGTTGGAAGTCGTATCAATGATGCTGTACAAAAAGCTGGTGGCGTGACAGATAATGCAGATAGTAAGTCTATCAATCTTGCCCAGAGAATTAGTGACGAAGCACTTGTTTATGTTCCGACTAAGGAAGAAACCACTAGTCAAGAGGCACATTCAAATGCTTCCAACACCAAAGAAAACAAGAAAGTCAATCTCAATAAAGCCAGTTTGGAGGAGCTAAAACAAGTCAAGGGATTGGGAGGCAAACGTGCTCAGGACATCATCGACCACCGCGAAACCAATGGTAAGTTTAAATCAGTTGATGACCTCAAGAAAGTGTCAGGCATTGGTGCTAAGACAGTAGAAAAGTTAAAAGAATATGTCACAGTGGATTAGTCGCATACCCATCCCAAAAATCTATCTCAGTTTTCTACTATTATGGATCTATTATGCAATCTTTTCAACAAGTGTGTTAGCGCTTTTGGGTTTTGTCTTTTTACTATTTTGTCTCTTTTTCCAATTCCCATGGAAGACTGTGACCAAGGTTCTCTTAATTTGTGGACTATTTGCTAGCTGGTTTTCATTTCAAAAATGGCAGCAAGAAAAAGCCAGTCATCATCTCGTTAACTCAGTAGCTACAGTCCGAATATTACCTGATACTATCAAAGTAAATGGTGATAGTTTATCTTTTCGAGGCAAGGCTGATGGCAGACTCTTTCAGGTCTATTATAAATTCCAGTCAGAGGCTGAAAAGGAAAGGTTTAAAGAGTTATCTGAACTGCATGAGATAGTAGTAAAAGGAAAGCTAGCTATTCCTCAGGGAGCAAATAATTTTGCTGGATTTGATTATCGAGACTATCTCAAAACACAGGGGATTTATCAGACCTTAACTATTTCGGAAATTGTCGAATTAAAGAAAGCATCCAGCTGGGATATAGGAGAAAATCTATCCAGCTTGCGGAGAAAAGCAGTTGTCTGGATAAAAAGGAATTTTCCTGACCCCATGCGTAATTATATGACAGGTCTTTTATTAGGGCACTTGGACACAGATTTTGAGGAAATGAATGAACTCTATTCCAGTCTAGGGATTATTCACCTTTTTGCTTTGTCAGGGATGCAGGTTGGTTTCTTCATGAATGCTTTTAAAAAGTCACTCTTACGATTGGGTTTGACGCAAGAGAAGTTCAAATGGCTTGCCTATCCCTTTTCTTTGGTCTATGCAGGTTTGACAGGGCTCTCAGCTTCTGTTATTAGAAGTCTGTTACAAAAACTTTTGGCTCAACATGGCTTCAAGGGGCTGGATAACTTTGCTCTGACTATCCTAGTCTTGTTCATTGTGATGCCGAATTTCTTCCTAAGTGCTGGAGGAGTGCTCTCCTGTGCTTATGCCTTTATCCTGACCATGACTGGCGAGGAAGTAGAAGGAATAAAAGGTCTAGTGAGAGAGAGTTTCCTTATTTCCCTGGGAATCTTGCCGATTTTGTCATTTTACTTTTCTGAATTTCAACCGTGGTCTATTCTCTTGACCTTTGCATTTTCCTTCTTATTTGATGTGGTCTTTTTACCACTCTTATCGATTCTCTTCTGTCTGTCATGGATATATCCTATTACCCAAGTCAACTTTCTCTTTGAATGGCTAGAAAACATCATACGCTATGTATCTCAGCTATCTACTAGGCCCTTTGTTTTTGGTCAACCGAATCTTTGGGTTTTAGTATTTCTGTTAATGTCTTTGGCTCTTGTCTATGACTATCGTAAACATTTGAAAAAAATACCGATCATTGTCCTATTTGCCCTAGCTCTCTTTTTAGTAACCAAACACCCACTGGAAAATGAAATCACGGTCTTAGATATGGAGCAGGGACGAAGCATTTTCCTAAGAGACATGACAGGAAAGACCATTCTCCTAGATGTCGGGGAAAAGTCTGAAGTTGAAAAGAAAGAAGTTTGGCAGGAGAAAGTCACCACCAGCAATGACAAACGTAGTTTAATCTCTTATCTTAAAAGTAGAGGAGTCGCAAAGATTGATCAGCTTGTTTTAACGGATAGGGAACCTAAGCAACTAGATCATGTGTTAGAAATCAGTAAAACCTTCGTGATAGGAGAAATTCTCGTAACTGAAGAAACTCTGTCTCAAAGAGATTTTTTTGATAAATTAAAGGAAAATAACTTGAATGTACGACCTCTTAAAACTGGAGATAACTTATTTGTTTTTGGGAGTCATTTGGAAGTAATCACAACTCAAAACAAGGATAAAAAAGACTCAATTGCCATGTATGGAAAACTACTACATCAAACCTTTCTAGTTACTGGAGATATAGAGGAGAATTCCTTAACGAGCTATGATCCCAAACTCCAAGCAGATGTTCTGATCACTCATCAGTCATCATCGAAGAATAAGAGTGATGTCGAGGTCTTCAAAAATTTACAACCTAAAATGACTGTCATGTCGGTAGACAAGAAGAAAAGATTTAAAGTAATTAACCAAGAAGATAAAGAAGTTGAAAATGCGATATACAAAACGGATAAAAAAGGAGCCATTCGTTTCAAAGGCTGGAGCTCTTGGAAAATAGAAACAGTTCGATGAATTTGAACTTTAGAAGAAAATTAAAATTGTCTAAACAATCAATCAAAACTTGATTTTAGAACTTTTTTGCTATAAAATGGTAAAGATTAGTGTCAAACTTTTATATTGCAAATAGGAGAAAACATGACAAAAACTTTGAAACGTCCTGAGGTTTTATCACCTGCAGGAACACTAGAAAAACTGAAAGTAGCTGTTCAATACGGAGCAGATGCTGTCTTTATCGGTGGTCAGGCCTATGGTCTTCGTAGCCGTGCGGGTAACTTCACTTTTGAGCAAATGGAAGAAGGGGTTCAGTTTGCGGCCAAATATGGTGCTAAAGTGTATGTAGCAGCCAATATGGTTATGCACGAAGGAAATGAGGAAGGCGCTGGAGAATGGTTCCGTAAACTACGTGACATCGGTATTGCAGCGGTTATCGTATCAGATCCAGCCTTGATTATGATTGCAGCAACGGAAGCACCAGGACTTGAAATCCACCTGTCAACACAAGCTAGTGCAACTAACTACGAAACTTTAGAATTCTGGAAAGAACTTGGCTTGACGCGTGTCGTTTTGGCGCGTGAGGTTTCTATGGAAGAATTGGCAGAGATTCGCAAACGTACAGATGTTGAGATTGAATCCTTCGTTCATGGAGCGATGTGTATCTCATACTCTGGTCGTTGTACTCTTTCTAACCATATGAGCATGCGTGACGCCAACCGTGGTGGATGTTCACAATCTTGCCGTTGGAAATATGACCTTTACGACATGCCATTTGGTCAAGAACGTAAGAGCCTTAAGGGAGAAATTCCTGAAGAATTCTCTATGTCTGCGGTTGATATGTCTATGATTGACCATATCCCAGATATGATTGAAAATGGTGTGGATAGTCTGAAGATTGAGGGCCGTATGAAGTCTATCCACTACGTTTCGACAGTAACAAACTGCTATAAGGCTGCCGTTGATGCTTACCTTGAGAGCCCTGAAAAATTTGAGGCCATTAAACAAGATTTGGTAGATGAAATGTGGAAGGTAGCCCAACGTGAATTGGCTACAGGTTTCTACTACGGAACACCATCTGAAAATGAACAACTTTTCGGAGCTCGTCGTAAGATTCCAGAATACAAGTTTGTTGCTGAAGTAGTAGCTTATGATGATGCGAATCAGACAGCAACCATTCGCCAACGTAATGTTATCAATGAAGGTGACCAAGTTGAGTTCTACGGTCCTGGCTTCCGTCATTTTGAAACTTATATCGAAGACCTTCATGATGCTAAAGGAAATAAAATCGACCGTGCGCCAAACCCGATGGAACTTTTGACCATCAAGGTTCCCCAACCAGTACAAGCTGGGGACATGGTCCGTGCTTTGAAAGAAGGTCTCATTAACCTTTACAAAGAAGATGGAACAAGTGTCACCGTTCGTGCCTAGATAAGGATGAAATAATGGTTCAAGCTCAGGGCTTACTAGTTGATGATGAAAGCAGATGTGTTCATTATCATAGTGACAAAGATATCGTAGCCCTTCAGTGCTATGATTGTAAGAAATACTACGCTTGTTATCAGTGTCACAATGCTATAGAAAGACATACATTTAGTCCTTATCCTTTAAATCTGAAAGAGGATAGACCGATTTTATGTGGATCCTGTGGGAATACACTAACCTATGTGGAGTATACCGAGAAGGGAACTTGTCCATTTTGTAATGCTGTATTCAATCTAGCTTGTCAAAATCATCATTCAATTTATTTCAGATAAGAAATGCTAAATCCGAGTTGTAAAGCTCGGATTTTTATTTTCAGAAAATAATGAAATATAGTGAAAGGATCGTGAAATGGGAATAAAATTTTCTATGTAATCGTCTTGAAAATCGTAAAATTGGAAATAAATGATTCGAAACGCTTCCATTACTAGTAAAAATTTGACAAAAGCCAATTTTAGGTCTAAACTTAAGAGGTAAATTTAAATTATTAAGGAGAATTCGTCATGAATTTAACATTTTTCGGACTTTGTCTTGCCTGTATGGGTGTATCTATTGCAGAAGGATTGATTATGAGTAATCTCTTTAAATCTGCAGCTCGTCAACCTGAAATTATTGATCAATTACGTAGCCTTTTGATTCTTGGTGTTGCCTTTGTAGAAGGTACCTTCTTTGTAACCTTGGCGATGGCATTTGTCATTAAATAGACAACTCTATTTAGAAATGGAGGTGTCAAACCATGGAAGAAAGTTTGAATCCAACCGTTAATATTGGACCAATATCCTTTGATTTGACCCTGCTTGCCATGTCTCTTGTAACTGTTTTGATGGTTTTTGCCTTTGTCTACTGGGCAAGTCGTAAAATGACCATCCGTCCAAAGGGTAAACAAAATGCTCTTGAGATGATTTATGACTTTGTGATTGGTTTTACCAAACCAAACATTGGAGAATCATACATCAAGGATTATTCCTTGTTTCTGTTTTCTCTATTTCTGTTTATCTTGGTTGCCAATAATATCGGCTTAATGGCAAAAGTACAAACAACAAACGGTTATAACTTGTGGACTTCTCCAACAGCCAACCTTGGATACGATTTATCCCTCTCATTCTTGATCACTTTGATCGCCCATGTAGAAGGAGTTCGTCGTAGAGGCGTTAAAGAATATTTGAGAGCATTTGTTACACCTGGCTTTATGACTCCGATGAACATTTTAGAAGAGTTCACCAATTTTGCTTCCTTGGCGATTCGGATCTACGGAAATATTTTTGCCGGTGAGGTCTTAGCTGGATTGCTATTGGCCTTGTCACAACATGCCTTGTATTGGTATCCTTTTGCCTTTATCGCAAACATGTTATGGACAGCCTTTTCAATTTTCATTTCATGTATTCAGGCTTATGTATTTACCATGTTGTCATCTATGTACATTGGTAAAAAAATAAATGAAGGGGAAGAGTAAGTAGAGGAGGATTAGAAGATGGATTTAACTATTAGTACCATTATCGGTGACTTTATTCTTATCGCTGGTTCCTTCCTTTTATTGATCTTTTTAGTGAAGAAATATGCTTGGGGAAATCTTTCCAGCATCTTAGATGAACGAGCTGAAAAGATTTCTTCAGATATTGATGGTGCCGAGGAAGCCCGTAAAAAGGCTGAGGAACTTGCTAGCAAACGCGAAGCTGAGTTAGCAGGTAGCCGTACCGAAGCTAAAACGATTATCGAGAATGCAAAGGGAACTGCTGAGAAAAGTAGAGCCGATATTTTAGCCGAAGCTAAACTTGAAGCAGGGCGCTTAAAAGAAAAAGCCAACCAAGAAATTGCTCAAAATAAAGCTGAAGCTTTACAAAGTGTTAAGGGAGATGTAGCTGACTTAACAATCAGTCTAGCTGAGAAAATTCTCTCTAAAAACCTTGACAGTCAGGCCCATAAAGAACTCATTGATCAGTATATCGATCAGCTAGGAGAAGCTTAATGGACAAAAAGACTTTAAAGGTAATTGAAAAATACAGCATGCCTTTTGTCCAATTGGTGATTGAAAAAGGAGAAGAAGATTCTATTTTTTCAGACTTGACTCAAATCAAGCAAGTTGCTGAAGAAACTGGCTTACCTACTTTTTTAGCGCAAGTGGAAGTAGATGAGTTGGATAAAGAAAAAACAGTTCGTTTTTTCCAAGGTTCTGTGTCACCTTTAATGAAAAACTTTATCGAGGTTCTACTTTACAATCATCGATCCAATCTTTTTTATGATGTGATTGTAGATTGCTTGAATCGTCTTGAAAAAGAAACCAACCGTTTTGAAGTGACTATTTTGTCTGCACATCCTTTGACTGACGAACAGAAAGAACGCCTCCTTCCTCTGATTGAGAAGAAGATGTCTTTAAAGGTTCGCAGTATTAAGGAAAAAATCGACGATAGTTTAATCGGTGGTTTTGTTATTATTGCCAATCACAAGACAATTGATGTGAGTATTAAACAACAACTTAAAGTTGTTAAGGAAAATTTGAAATAGAAAGTGGTGTTCTTTTGGCAATTAACGCACAAGAAATCAGCGCTTTAATTAAGCAACAAATTGAAAATTTCAAACCTAATTTTGATGTGACTGAAACTGGTGTTGTAACCTACATCGGGGACGGGATTGCGCGTGCTCATGGCCTTGAAAATGCCATGAGTGGTGAGCTGTTGATTTTTGAAAATGGCTCATATGGTATGGCGCAAAACTTAGAGTCAACTGATGTTGGTATTATCATTCTTGGTGATTTTACAGATATCCGCGAAGGCGACACCATTCGTCGTACGGGTAAAATCATGGAAGTTCCTGTTGGTGATAGCTTGATTGGACGTGTTGTGGATCCTCTAGGTCGTCCAGTGGATGGTTTGGGTCCGATTAACACAGACAAGACTCGTCCCGTTGAAGCTCCAGCCCCTGGTGTTATGCAACGTAAGTCTGTCTCAGAACCATTGCAAACAGGTTTGAAAGCTATTGACGCCCTTGTACCAATCGGTCGTGGTCAACGTGAGTTGATTATCGGTGACCGTCAAACAGGGAAAACAACGATCGCAATCGATGCTATCTTGAACCAAAAAGGTCAAGATATGATCTGTATCTATGTTGCGATTGGACAAAAAGAATCAACAGTTCGTACACAAGTGGAAACACTTCGTCAGTACGGAGCCTTGGATTACACAATCGTTGTGACAGCTTCTGCTTCACAGCCTTCACCATTGCTTTTCCTTGCACCTTATGCAGGGGTTGCTATGGCAGAAGAGTTCATGTACCAAGGTAAGCATGTCTTGATCGTTTATGATGACTTATCTAAACAAGCGGTAGCTTATCGTGAACTGTCCCTTCTTCTTCGTCGCCCACCAGGACGTGAAGCCTTCCCAGGGGATGTCTTCTACCTTCACAGTCGTCTACTTGAGCGTTCTGCTAAGGTTTCAGATGAACTTGGCGGTGGATCTATCACGGCTCTTCCATTTATCGAGACCCAAGCTGGAGATATCTCAGCCTATATCGCGACAAACGTAATCTCTATTACGGATGGACAAATCTTCCTAAGTGATAGTCTCTTTAATGCGGGTATTCGTCCGGCTATTGATGCGGGTTCTTCTGTATCTCGTGTTGGTGGTTCAGCTCAGATTAAAGCTATGAAGAAGGTTGCTGGTACTCTTCGTATCGATCTTGCTTCATACCGAGAGTTGGAAGCCTTCACTAAATTTGGTTCAGACTTGGATGCTGCTACTCAGGCTAAATTGAACCGTGGTCGTCGTACTGTAGAAGTGTTGAAACAACCAGTTCATAAACCACTACCTGTTGAGAAACAAGTAACCATTCTCTATGCCTTGACTCATGGATTCTTGGATACTATATCTGTTGATGATATTGTCCGTTTTGAAGAAGAATTCCATGCCTTCTTTGATGCTCAACATCCAGAGATTTTGGAAACTATTCGTGAAACAAAAGATTTGCCAGAAGAAGCGGTCTTGGATGCTGCGATTACTGAGTTTCTCAACCAATCCAGCTTCCAATAAGAATAGAGGTGTCAGATGGCAGTATCTCTAAATGATATTAAAACAAAAATCGCCTCAACGAAAAATACTAGTCAAATTACTAACGCCATGCAGATGGTCTCTGCAGCTAAGTTAGGTCGTTCTGAAGAAGCTGCACGCAACTTCCAGATTTATGCTCAAAAAGTCCGTAAACTTCTTACAGACATCCTTCACGGAGATGGTGCTGGCGGATCAACAAATCCAATGTTGATTAGCCGCCCGGTCAAGAAAACAGGCTATATCGTCATTACTTCTGACCGTGGTCTTGTTGGAGGCTATAACTCTTCAATCTTAAAGGCAGTCATGGAACTTCAACAAGAATACCATCCTTCAGGTGATGATTTTGAAGTCATCTGTATCGGTGGTATGGGAGCAGACTTCTTTAAAGCTCGTGGTATTCAGCCAATTTATGAATTGCGTGGTCTAGCCAGCCAACCAAGCTTCGATGAAGTTCGCAAGATTATTTCAAAAACTATTGAAATGTATCAAAATGAACTTTTCGATGAGCTCTATGTTTGCTACAACCACCACGTGAATACACTGACAAGTCAAATGCGTGTGGAGCAGATGCTTCCAATTGTCGACTTGGACCCAAATGAAGCTGATGATAACTACAGCTTGACATTTGAGCTTGAAACAAGTCGTGAGGAAATCTTGGATCAGCTATTGCCACAGTTTGCAGAAAGTATGATTTACGGTGCTATAATTGATGCCAAGACAGCTGAAAATGCGGCAGGGATGACGGCAATGCAGACAGCAACAGATAATGCTAAAAAAGTTATCAATGATTTGACTATCCAGTATAACCGTGCCAGACAGGCGGCGATTACACAAGAAATTACAGAAATCGTAGCAGGAGCTAGTGCTTTAGAATAAAGCAATATTGCTCAGAGAAATGAACTTAGGACCTAGTCATACTAGGAACCGATAGTATCTTATACAGAATAGGAGAAGTAGATGAGTTCAGGTAAAATTGCTCAGGTTATCGGTCCTGTTGTAGACGTCTTGTTTGCACCAGGTGAGAAACTACCAGAGATTAATAATGCACTTGTCGTCTACAAAAATGACGAAAGAAAAACAAAAATCGTCCTTGAAGTAGCCTTGGAGTTGGGAGATGGTATGATTCGGACCATCGCTATGGAATCAACTGATGGCTTGACCCGTGGTTTGGAAGTATTGGACACAGGCCGTCCAATCTCAGTACCAGTTGGGAAAGAAACTCTAGGACGTGTCTTCAACGTTTTGGGAGATACCATTGACTTGGAGGCTCCTTTTGGTGAAGATGCAGAGCGTCAGCCAATTCATAAAAAAGCACCAACTTTTGATGAATTGTCTACCTCTTCAGAAATTCTAGAAACTGGGATCAAGGTTATCGACCTTCTTGCCCCTTACCTTAAAGGTGGTAAGGTCGGACTCTTCGGTGGTGCCGGAGTTGGTAAGACCGTATTGATTCAAGAATTGATTCACAATATTGCCCAAGAACACGGTGGTATTTCTGTATTTACTGGTGTTGGGGAACGTACTCGTGAAGGGAACGACCTCTACTGGGAAATGAAAGAATCAGGTGTTATTGAGAAAACAGCCATGGTATTTGGTCAGATGAATGAGCCACCAGGAGCACGTATGCGTGTTGCACTTACTGGTTTGACAATCGCTGAATACTTCCGTGATGTAGAAGGTCAAGACGTTCTTCTTTTCATTGACAACATTTTCCGTTTCACACAAGCCGGTTCAGAAGTATCTGCCCTTTTGGGTCGTATGCCTTCAGCCGTTGGTTACCAACCAACTCTCGCAACAGAAATGGGTCAATTGCAAGAACGTATCACGTCAACTAAGAAGGGTTCTGTAACCTCTATCCAGGCGATCTACGTGCCAGCGGATGACTATACTGACCCAGCTCCAGCAACAGCCTTTGCTCACTTGGATTCTACAACAAACTTGGAACGTAAATTGGTTCAATTGGGTATCTACCCAGCCGTTGATCCACTTGCTTCAAGCTCACGTGCCTTGGCACCTGAAATCGTTGGAGAAGAGCACTATGCAGTAGCTGCTGAAGTAAAACGTGTTCTTCAACGTTACCATGAGTTGCAAGATATTATTGCCATCCTTGGTATGGATGAACTTTCTGACGAAGAAAAGACCTTGGTTGCACGTGCTCGTCGTATCCAGTTCTTCTTGTCACAAAACTTCAACGTTGCCGAGCAATTCACTGGTCAACCAGGTTCCTATGTTCCTGTAGCTGAAACAGTTCGTGGTTTCAAGGAAATCCTTGAAGGAAAATATGACCACCTACCAGAAGATGCATTCCGTGGTGTTGGTTCAATCGAAGATGTGATTGCTAAGGCAGATAAAATGGGATTTTAAGAGGTGATCTATGACTCAGTTAACTGTCCAGATCGTGACACCAGATGGTCTCGTCTATGATCACCATGCCAGCTTTGTATCGGTTCGAACTCTGGATGGTGAGATGGGAATCTTGCCACGACATGAAAATATGATTGCTGTGTTAGCAGTGGACGAGGTAAAGGTTAAGCGTATTGATGATGAATCTCATGTGAACTGGATTGCAGTTAACGGAGGAATTATCGAGATCGCTAATAATGTGATTACTATCGTCGCAAACACAGCTGAACGTGCCCGGGATATTGATATTAGTCGTGCAGAACGTGCCAAACTTCGTGCGGAACGTGAAATCGAAGAAGCGCAAGACAAACACCTAATCGACCAAGAGCGTCGTGCCAAAATTGCTCTTCAGCGTGCTATTAATCGTATCAATGTCGGAAATAGATTATAAAAAAAGAACTTGAGTTAATCAAGTTCTTTTTTTATTTTTTAAAGGCAATGCAAACCGCTTCTGGTACCTGGAAGTCATTAGATAGTTCAGCTAAACGACCGTTTTCAGAATTACGTTTAAATACAGTAACATTATCAGAATCTTGATGAACAACGAGTAAAAACTCTTGATCAGGAGTTAAATCAAAATCTCGCGGAGTTTTACCATTTGTTGGAACAAATTCAAGTAGTTCTAGACTGCCATCAGCAAGAATCGTATATACAACAATTGAGTCATGTCCACGATTAGAAGCATAAAGATATTTACCATCTTTTGATAATCGGATGGCAGCAGTTCCGTTAAACTCATCAAAGCATTCTGGAAGTGTTGATATTGTTTGCATATGTTCAAATTCACCAACACCATCATAGATTAAGACTTCAATTGTACTATTCAATTCGCAAATAAGGTAAGCTATTTTATAATGATGGTGGAAAACAAGATGGCGAGGACCTGCTCCTGGATTACTATGGTAAGTCGCAATTTCTGTTAATTGACCTTCAGAGCTCAAGTCATATGTAGTAACTTGATCAGTCCCCAAATCACAGGTAAGAAGGTATTTATCTGGGGTTAAGTCAGCAAAGTGAACGTGTGGAGAAGCTTGATTTTCATGTGGTCCATGACCACTATGTTGATCCATAGCAGCTAATTCAAGACTTCCGTCCTCTTTCCGTTTATATACCAGAACTTGACCTTTATGGTAATTTGCAGCATAAACAAGGTTTCGTTTATCATCCACTGAAACATAGCAATGAGGTGCCCCTTCTTCAACGACGTGATTAAGGAGGGTTCCATCAGTCTGATAGGCGGCGATTCCTCCTTGACCATCTTTGCTACCAACAGTATAGAGATGATTGGCATCATCAAATGCTAGATAGGTTGGACTTGGTTCGTTTGCAAAAAGTTTTAAATGTGATAACTGGCCAGTTTCTGTATCAAAATCAGCCTTATAAATTCCTTGGGAAGTCCGACGAGTATAGGTCCCAAAATAGACAGTTTCTTTCATATTCATACCTCGAAATAAATATGGTTCTATTATACCATAAAACAATTGACTGGTTTAAAAATGCTACAAGAGGGAAATCAAAAAATAGTAAAAAATAATCCTTTCATTTCTAGGATGACCATTTTTAAAATGCCTTATTTTATATAAAAATGGTATAATGATAGAATAAAGGAAAGGAAGATGAAATGGAACAAAAAGAGAAACAGTTTAACCTTTCATGGTTTTTTAAATGGTTTTTAGATAACAAAGCCGTTACAGTTTTCCTAGTAGCCTTGCTATTAGGACTCAATATTTTTATACTCAGTAAAATCAGCTTTTTATTTATACCTGTAATAGACTTTCTATCCGTAGTTATGTTGCCGGTTATTTTATCAGGACTGCTCTTTTACCTCTTAAATCCACTAGTGGATTTGATGGAGAAGTACAAGATAAACCGTGTTTTAGCCATTAGTATTATCTTTGTCATTATTGCTATTCTTTTGATTGTTGGTCTAGCCGTTGCGATTCCAAACCTTCAACGTCAAGTAGTTGCTTTTGCGCAAAATGTACCGACTTATCTCGAAGATGCTGACAGAGTTATTGATGATCTTGTTACCAAGCGTTTGCCTGATGACTTTAGACCACAATTGGAGCAAGTTTTAGCTAATTTTTCAACACAAGCAACTGCTTGGGCAAGTAATATTTCTTCTAAGGCTGTTAACTGGGTGAGTGCTCTTATCAGTGGAACTTCACAGGTCATTGTCGCTCTTATTATCATGCCATTTATGCTCTTTTATCTCCTTCGAGATGGAAAAGGACTTAGAGACTATATTACTCAATTCTTACCAAATAAATTGAGAGAACCAGTTGGTAAGGTACTTTCAGATGTCAATCAACAACTTTCCAATTATGTTCGAGGACAAATTACGGTCGCTGTAATCGTAGCTATCATGTTTATTATCTTCTTTAAGATAATTGGGCTTCGATATGCTGTTACTTTAGGTATTACAGCTGGTATTCTTAATTTAGTTCCTTATCTAGGTAGTTTTCTTGCAATGATTCCAGCCCTTGTTTTGGGTTTGATTGCTGGTCCTGTTATGCTCTTAAAAGTTATTATCGTTTTCATTGTAGAGCAAACTATTGAAGGACGTTTTGTTTCTCCACTGATTTTGGGTAGTCAATTAAATATTCACCCAATTACCATTCTTTTTGTACTGTTAACTTCAGGATCCATGTTTGGTATTTGGGGTGTATTGCTAGGTATTCCAATCTACGCTTCCGCAAAAGTAGTCATCTCAGAAATTTTTGATTGGTATAAAGGAGTTAGTGGACTTTATGAGCCAGTAGAGGAGACTGAAGGTGAACAATAGTCAACAAATGCTCGAGGCCTTGGAGCAACAAGATTTGGCCAAAGCAGATTCCTATTTTCAAAAAGCAATAAAGGAAGACTCTGATGAAGTCCTACTTGAACTAGGTTCATATCTAGAAGGTATTGGGTTTTATCCTCAAGCTAGTCAAATCTATGAAAAATTATCGCCTAAATTTCCAGAAGTTAATATCAGCTTAGCATCTATTGCTAGTGAAGATGGATTAATAGAAGAAGCTTTTACATATCTGGAGAATATAAGTCCAGAAAGTGATTGGTATGTATCAGCCCTAGTATTAAAGGCAGATTTGTACCAGATGGAAGGCTTGACGGATGTAGCGCGTGAGAAGCTCCTAGAAGCTCGTAATTACTCTGATGATCCTCTTCTAATATTTGGTCTGGCAGAATTAGATAGTGAGCTAGGAAACGATTTAGAAGCGATTAAGGGCTATGCCCAACTAGATAATCGTTCCATTTACCAACAGACTGGAATATCTACCTATCAGCGTATAGGACTTTCCTATGCAAGACTTGGCAAATTTGAATCAGCAATCGAATTTTTAGAAAAAGCAATCGAATTAGAATATGATGATCAAGTAGCCTTTGAATTAGCAAGTATTTATTTTGATAAAGAGGAATACCAGAAAGCCGTCCTATACTTTAAACAACTAGACACAATTTCACCAGATTTTGAGGGTTATGAGTATGGTTATAGTCTAGCACTCCATAAGGAGCATCGGACAGAAGAAGCTCTTAAAATAGCTCAACAGGGCTTGTCAAAAAATCCTTTTGAAACTCGTCTCTTACTCCATGCTTCTCAGTTATCTTACGAATTGCATCAACCGGAACAAGCGGAGACATATCTGTTACAAGCGCAAGAGAATGCTGAAGATCAGGAAGAGATTTTGTTACGCTTGGGGACACTCTATCAAGGGCAGGAACGTTATGAGGATATTATAGCTTTAAAAACATACGAACCTGAAAATCTTTTGACTAAATGGTTGATTGCAAAAAGTTACCAAGAGCTTGAGGAGCTTGAGTTTGCAGAGGAAATTTATAAGGAACTTGCTCCAGACCTTAAGGACAATCCAGAGTTCTTGGAGCAGTATATTTATTTATTAAGAGAGTTGGGTAAGATAGAAGAAGCTAAAGACTTCATTCAATCCTATCTACAAATAGTACCCGATGATTTGCAAATGCAAGATTTGCATGATTATTTATCTTAAATACAAAAGAAAATCACCAAACATAGGTGATTTTCTTTTTGTTGATAAAAAGAACTATAAATTGCGTAAATTTAGGCGGATTGAGTATGAACTTTTAGTATTTTTTTGATATAATTGATATAGTTAAATTAAAGAAATTTTGTTTGAAAAGAATAGAAAGATCAGAGATATGACACAAGTAAAGATTGTAACAGATTCTTCTGTTACTATTGAACCAGAAATCGTTAAAGAATTAAACATTACAGTTGTTCCATTATCTGTAATGATTGACAGCGTTCTTTATTCTGATGCGGATTTGAAAGAAGGAGAATTCCTTCGCTTGATGCAAGAAAGTAAAAATCTTCCAAAAACAAGCCAACCTCCAGTTGGACTCTTTGCTGAGATTTTTGAAGAACTTGGGAAAGACGGTAGTAAGATTCTAGCAATTCATATGTCCCATGCCCTTTCTGGAACGGTAGAAGCAGCGCGTCAAGGAGCAAGTTTATCAACTGCAGATGTCACTGTTTTGGATAGTTCATTCACAGATCAGGCATTGAAGTTCCAAGTTGTTGAAGCTGCTAGATTGGCTCAAGAAGGACAAGACATAGAAGCAATCGTTTCTCATGTTGAAGAGGTTAAGCGAAATACAGAGCTTTATATTGGTGTTTCTACCTTGGAAAACCTTGTAAAAGGTGGCCGTATTGGTCGTGTTACTGGTCTCTTAAGTTCACTTTTAAATATTCGCGTCGTTATGCAAATGAAAGATAATGAGCTGCAACCGATTGTCAAAGGTCGTGGATCAAAAACCTTTAAAAAATGGTTGGATGAGTTAGTAGTATCCCTTTCAAATCGTTCAGTCGCTGAAATTGGTATTTCTTATGCAGGCACAAATGAATTTGCAAACGAGATGAAAGCTGTTCTACAACCTTACGTTGAAAAACCAATTTCAGTCTTAGAAACAGGCTCAATTATCCAAACTCACACGGGTGAAAATGCCTGGGCTATCCTAATTCGATATAATTCCTAAAAAAACAGAGAAAAAGTTAAATTAATAGTGTTTTTAGCTTGACCTAAAGGGAATTTTAGGTTATGATTATAAGTGTTAATTAGAAAAAATTTTGGAGGATTCATTAACATGGCAAACAAACAAGATTTGATCGCTAAAGTAGCAGAAGCTACAGAATTGACTAAAAAAGATTCAGCAGCAGCAGTTGACGCTGTATTTAAAGCAGTAACTGAATTCCTTTCTGCTGGTGAAAAAGTTCAATTGATCGGTTTCGGTAACTTTGAAGTTCGTCACCGTGCAGCTCGTAAAGGTCGCAACCCACAAACTGGTAAAGCGATCAAGATCAAAGCTTCTAAAGTTCCAGCATTCAAAGCTGGTAAAGCTCTTAAAGAAGCAGTTAAATAATAACTTTACAAAAAACCTGTCGTATCAAGCATTTAAGCTTGCGTGACAGGCTTTTTTTATAGTTTGAGGGCTGACTGATAGTTACCTGTAGTGGAACAGCAGTGGTAGTTGATTCCTAATTTGAAGAAACAAAAAAGAACAGTAGAAGCTGTTCTTTTTATTCTTATTTGAGACCGTATTTTTTGTTGAAACGATCCACGCGTCCATCTGCTTGAGTGAACTTTTGACGTCCAGTGTAGAATGGGTGTGAGTCTGATGAAATTTCCACACGGATCAATGGGTAAGTTTCACCTTCGAACTCTACAGTTTCGTTAGTGCGCTTAGTTGAACCGCTAAGGAATTGGTAACCAGTAGTTGTGTCCATGAAGACAACTGGGCGATATTCTGGATGGATATCTTTTTTCATTTTGCAATATTTCCTTTCTGCCATGGTCTCTTTGCGAGCCATAGATTGTTACCTTAATAGTCTATCAGATTATGACTATTTTGGCAAGTCTTTTATTTATTTTTCAATAAGTTTTTTAACTTCTGATAGATGACTTCATTTTCTTCTAAGCTGTATGAATTAGCACCGCTAGCTAGTGGATGCCCCCCGCCGTCATGTTCTTTGGCTACTTCATTGATAGGGACTGATTTACTGCGTAGACGAACACGATAATGTCCATCAGCTTGTTCTACAAAGATTCCCCATAGGCTGACGTCTTCTATACGGCCTGGTGCACCAACAATAGCAGCTGTTTCAGCATCTGTTATTTGATAATGCTGGAGAATTTCATGAGTTAGTAGGATACGGGCAGCTCCATTTTCATCCACTTCCAGATGGTCATAGATATAACCTTGAAGTCTGGCGATTTTATAGCTGATTGTATCCATATGACGTGTAAGTTTAGCATAATCAAAATCATACTCCCTCAGTCGACTCGCTATACGAAGCGTACGAGCAGAAGTTGAAGGATAGAGGAAGCGACCAGTATCACCAATGATTCCAGCAGACAAGAGGTAAGCGGCTTGGTCAGATAATATAAGATTGGTTTCCTCTGCAAAGATAGCTACCATCTCACTGGCACTACTAGAAGTCGTATCTACCCAGACCAAATCTCCATATTCTTCATCGTTTGGATGGTGGTCAATCTTGATAATTGTCTCAGCATTAAGATAACGTTTATCATCGATTCGAGCAGTATTGGCTGTATCACAAATAATAGCAAGTGCTCCTTCAAATTCTTGATCCTCTACCTCATCCATTTTGGCTAACCATGTTAGGGTAGGCAAATCATATCCAACAACTTTAATCTTTTTATCAGGAAAATTATACTGGAGCAGTTCTTTAAGACCAACTTGACTTCCCAAAGCATCGGGATCTGCTCTCATGTGACGGTGAATAATAATTGTGTCGTATTTTTTAATTTGTTCTAAAATTTGATGGCAAATTTCCATAAATAACCTCAATTCTTTCTCATATCATTGTAGCACAAGAGTTTTTATTTTTAAAATGAAAAATCTGTGATATAATGGAGGAAGATAAATTGAGGAGGACCTTATGGCATTAGCAAAAATTGTATTTGCCAGTATGACAGGAAATACTGAAGAAATCGCTGATATTGTAGCAGATAAATTACGAGAATTAGGTTTGGATGTCGATGTTGATGAGTGTACAACTGTTGATGCTTCTGACTTTTTAGAAGCAGATCTTGCAATCGTTGCAACCTACACATACGGTGATGGTGAGCTTCCAGATGAGATGATGGACTTCTACGAAGATCTAGCTGACCTCAACTTGAATGGTAAAATCTACGGAGTAGTTGGTTCGGGTGATACTTTCTATGACGAATTCTGTAAAGCTGTAGATGATTTTGACCGTGTATTTGCTTCGACTGGAGCAGAGAAAGGTTCAGAATGTGTTAAAGTTGATCTTTCTGCCGAGGAAGAAGACATTGAACGCTTGGAGCAATTTGCAGAAGAATTAGCTGCAAAAGTAGGATAAAAATCTGACTGTGCTAATCAAATGAGGTAGCACAGTTTTTTGATAGATAGTTTATGGGTAAGGAGATGAGATGGATTTAGAGCTTATTCGCAAACAAATTGATCAGGTTGATCAAGAATTGGTTAGTCTTTTAGAAGAACGTATGACCTTAGTTGAGCAAGTAGTAGCTTTTAAAAAATCTTCTGGCAAGTCGGTCTTTGATAGCAAGAGAGAGGAAGCTATTTTTGAAAAAGTAAGAACTCTTATAAAAAAAGACCAGTATCAAGAGAGTATAGTAGCGACTTTTTCTGACATTTTAAAACATTCTCGTCATTATCAGGATAAAAACATTAAATGAATAAAAAACAGTTCAATACATTAGGGATTTTTCTAGCTGCTGTGGTAGGTGGCCTTGTCCGCTATCTTTTTTCCACTAGTTTGCCAGCCAGTCCAGACTTCCCATGGGGAACTCTCCTTGTCAACTATCTAGGTATAATTTGCTTAGTATATTTGGTTAAGGGCTATCTAGTTCATAAAGGAACAAGTAAAGGCCTTATTCTAGCGCTTGGAACAGGATTCTGTGGCGGCTTAACGACATTTTCTAGTTTCATGTTAGATGCTGTGAAATTGCTGGATACTGGCCGTTATTTGAGCTTGGTGATCTACCTAGTCTTGAGCATTGGCGGAGGGCTTTTATTGGCTTATTATTGTGGGAGGAAAAAATGGTAATCGTCTATCTTACAATCGCTTGTGGGCTTGGTGCCCTAGTTCGTTATTTCTTTTCTCGTTATAATAAAGATTTCATAATGCCACTAGGAACACTCATAGCCAATCTTCTAGGTTGTTTTTTGATTGGTTTACTCTATAATCATGTGGAGTCCAAGGAAATCTATACCATCCTAGCTACAGGATTTTGTGGAGGTTTGACGACTTTTTCAACTTTGAATGAAGAGCTACAGAAACTGCTTAGTGACAAGAAGGTGTTTTACAGCTATTTTCTCTTTACTTACTTAGGAGGTTTAGTAGCGATTTTTTTAGGAATTCTGCTATAAATTTCTTTACTTTTTTGTAGAAATTTGATAAACTGTATCTTGTGTGTAATGGACGCACAAAAATACAGTTTATCCGCTGAGGAAGATTCCTCAAGATTGACAAAGATAGGAGAATAAAATGAATCCATTAATCCAAAGCTTGACTGAAAGTCAACTTCGTACAGATATCCCTTCATTCCGTCCTGGTGACACTGTTCGTGTACACGCGAAAGTTGTCGAAGGAAACCGTGAACGTGTTCAGATCTTTGAAGGTGTTGTTATTGCACGTAAAGGTGCTGGCATCTCAGAAAACTACACAGTTCGTAAAATCTCTAACGGTGTAGGTGTTGAACGTATCTTCCCAATCCACACTCCACGTGTTGAAAAGATCGAAGTTGTTCGTTACGGTAAAGTACGTCGTGCGAAATTGTACTACTTGCGTGCTCTTCAAGGTAAGGCAGCTCGTATCAAAGAAATCCGTCGTTAATTCGATAAAAAAACTCTGCTGCAAGGCAGAGTTTTTCTCTAGCTCCCTTAGTTCAATGGATATAACAACTCCCTCCTAAGGAGTAGTTGCAGGTTCGATTCCTGCAGGGGGCACTAATATAGAAAAAACCACTCAAGAGAGTGGTTTTTAATGTTACAAGACCCAAGTTCGAATGGCATGGGCAACGCCTGATTCATCATTTGTTTTGGTGATGTATTTGGCAATTTTTTTGAGTTCTGGATTTCCATTTTCCATAACAACGGGATTCCCAACGACTGCTAGCATAGTACGGTCATTTTCTTCGTCACCGATAGCCATGGTCTCATCTTTAGTCAGACCAAGTTTTTCAGCTAGGTGAGTGATAGCAGAGCCCTTGTCTACATCTTTTTTAAGGAGCTCGAGGTAGAATGGAGCAGATTTGTTGATAGAGTAACGCTCGTAGAATGCTGCTGGAATCTTTTCAATCGCAGCATCGAGAATCTCAGGTTCATCGATAAACATACATTTGACGATTTCTTTATCAGCCATTTCTTCAGGAGTGCGGTAGAAGATTGGCATGCTGACGAGGGTTGACTCGTGGACTGTGTATTTTCCGATGTTGCGGTTGGCAGTGTAAATGCCGTCCTTGGTGATGGCATGCATGTGGACACCTAGCTTACGGCTGAGGAATTCCATATCCAGATAATCCTCGTAAGTTAAGGATTCGCTGATGATCTCATAACCTGTGGCAGTTTCTTGGACAAGGGCACCGTTAAAGGTCACAACATAGTCCCCTTCGTCTCTCAACTGCAAGTCGTCAAGAAGTTTGGCAACACCAGCGATGGGGCGTCCGGTCGCAATCACAACCTTGACTCCAGCTGCTTTGGCATCTTGGATAGCTGCAAAAACTTCAGGAGTAATTTCTTTTTTGCTATTAACCAGGGTACCATCAATATCGACGGCGATTAGTTTTATACTCATAAATTTCCTCTGTTATTTCTTATCTGGATTAAAATGATCATTCTCAATTAAATGTGAAAATTGTTGAATGATACTTGTGAAAATACTGTTTTGCTTAAGCATTTCTTTAGGGAAGTAGAAACGGTTGTCACCATGACGGCTTCCTGCAAGAGATTGGACGATAGGAGATAGGCTAGAAAGCTCAGCCAGTTCGCCATTCTTTTGGACAATCTCGATTTGAGTTCTTGGATTTTCAGACTCTGGTCGATAAATATCGTAAGGAAGGTCAAAATTTTTGTGGATAGCAGTGTAGTAGTTGGGGTCAAAACCAATTTCTTCTACGAAATTTCGCATGATTTCAAGCTGGTCTTGATCATCTTGTGAAAAAGTAATAGATTTGAAGACCTTACGATTGATAAAACGTTGTGATAAGTCAGCTAAAATCTTATCTGTACTAGTCATCCAGAGTTGGAAGTAGGTGTTCATAACCCCGTCATCTAGTGCTAGATAGTTAGACAAGCTAACGTTTTTCTCAAAAAATGGCAGCAGATGTGGGGATGTTAGGGCAAAGAAGTCCTTGTTTTCTGGATAGAGTTCTTTGGCACGTTTGAGAAGATTTTGCAGAAGGACTTCCATGGCGCGTGTGGCTGGGTGGAAATAAACCTGCATGTACATCTGGTAACGACTGAGTACATAATCCTCGATGGCATGCATCCCATTACGCTGAAAGGCAATGCCATTTTCAACGGGACGAATGACACGAAGAATACGTGTCAAATCGAACTGGCCATAAAAAGCACCGGTGAAGTAGGAGTCGCGAAGGAGATAGTCCATACGGTCTGCATCAATCTGACTAGAAATTAGTTGAACGACTTGTTTGTTGGGATAGGTATGGTCAATGACACTAGCAACTTTTTTAGGGAAGTCAGGCGCCACCTGTAACAAGACCTGGTTAATCTCTGTGTCAGGACTTTGAATGATATCTTGTGTGATAGCCTCATGATTGGTATCAAAAAGATTTTCAAAAGTATGCGAATAGGCACCATGTCCGAGGTCATGTAGAAGAGCTGCAGTCATGGTTAAGAGAGATTCACTAGAGTCCCATTCCTCAGGATATTTCTCCTCAAAAATTTCCGTAATTTGCCTAGCAATTTCATAGACTCCTAGACAGTGAGAAAAGCGACTATGCTCTCCACCATGAAAGGTATAACTGGATGTACCCAACTGCTTGATTCGACGAAGCCGTTGAAATTCTTTTGTATTGATCAGGTCATAAATAACCTGATTATTAACGTGGATATAGTTGTGAACAGGGTCACGAAATACTTTTTCATTCATAAGACCATTATAGCAAAATACTGAGCTTTTTGGTAAAATAGTAGGGATAATAGAGACGAAAGAGGAACAGTTGTGAAGATTAGAATGAGAAATAAAATTCAGTTTGACGATCAGTTGGAAGTAATTGATCAAGTCTATGATGTTGAATTACGTGAAAAGGGAGATTTTTCCTATCTTCTTTTTTACAATGAAGACCAAGAAAAAGTAGTTTTGAAATTTAATGGGGAGGAACTGATCATGTCACGTTTCTCAAATCCTAAGACCATCATGCGTTTTCTGAAGGATTCTGATAGTTTAGCCAATATTCCGACACCTATAGGCATGCAGGAGTTTATCATCCAAACAAGCCACTATGAAGTTGGTGAAGAGAAGATTGAACTAGCCTATCAACTACAAAACAAAGAAGGAGTTTCATTTGCCAACTACTGTTTAGAAATTACTTGGGGATAAGAAAAAGGTTGGCTTTCCAAACTTTAAATAATATTTAGAGATTTCCTTTTTTATTCTAAAGATTTTGTATTGGAATTGTTATGAAAATTATTCCAATATTTTATTGAGTGGAACAAGCAATTTACCTGACTTTTCGCAGTAATAAAAACACCAGAAAAGTCATTCAGGTGTTCGGAAACTTTGAGACCTTAGGCTCAAGGTTTAGGTATGGAATTTCGAAGAAAGTCGCTACCGTCCGTTATTACTAAAGAAAAGTCAAAAAGATTTATCATAAATAAGGTTGGCGAAAGCCAACCTTATTTGATATACAGTTCTTGATTTTTTAGGATAATTTCACGTACGCTTGCAAATTTCTTAAGTTTTTTTAGCTCTTCTGGATGTGTCACAAGAGTGATAACATAGCCTTCTCTACCCATGCGTCCTGTTCGACCCGCACGGTGAGTGTAAGTTTCCTTGTCTCTAGGGACGTCAAAGTTAATCACGCATTCCAAGCTATCAATGTCGATACCACGAGCGAGAAGGTCTGTGGCAAGAAGTAGTGTCAGTTGATTATCTTTGAATTTTTCTAGAATAACTTTTCTAAATTTGACGTTGACATCGCTAGCTAGCGAAACTGCTAAAACATCACGATATTGTAATTTTTCCTCGGCGCTTCCAAGGTCAGACAAGCTATTAAAGAAGACAAGACCACGGAAATCTTCAACCTGTGCCAGTTTACGAAGCATATCTACTCTGTGACGTTGGTCTACTTGCATATAGAAATGTTGAATATTGTCTAACTTTTGGTCTGATAGATCAATGATGCGCGTGTTAGGTGCAATCTTATCTTGGTCAAATTTGGTAGTGGCACTCATGTAAATAAGTTGATGGTCACGAGGTGCATAGTGGGTAATCTTCTCCACAAAATGAATTTGAGAATCATCAAGGAGTTGGTCGAATTCATCAAGAATGATTGTTTCCACATTCATCATCTTGATTTTTTTCAATTTAATGAGTTCAAAGATACGACCAGGTGTTCCAATCAGAATTTCTGGTCCTTTTTTAAGTCGTTCAATTTGGCGTTTCTGGCTCGAACCGGATAGAAATAGCTGAGCTGTTAATCCGATAGCCTCACCCCAGGTTTTAGTGACTTCAAAAATTTGTCCAGCAAGCTCAGTATTAGGTGCTAAAATCAATAATTGTTGGGCTTTTTTCTTTTGCAGTTTGAGAAGACTAGGTAGGAGATAGGCCAAAGTCTTTCCTGTTCCTGTTGGACTGACTCCAAGAAGATTTTCACCTTCTGTTATAGATTCAAAAAGTTGAGTTTGAATGGGAGTAAATTCTTGGAAGCCCAGTTGATCAAGTAGTTCTTGCCATTCGGTAGGTAGTTTGGTTTTCATTTTTCTGCCTCAAATCTAATGCCAGCATCCTGGCGCATGGTGTAAATTAGGTCGTGGACGTGTGTCGCATCATCAATCCAAGATTGGTAGAGAGTTTGATCTGGTTGCTGGATCATGTTTGCAAAAGCAGTGACTTCCTCCGTCATGGTGTGAGGAGCCTGCTGGATAGGAAGTTGAACATCATTTCCTTGACGGTCTGTAAAAGTAGCTGATTGGACATGCTCGATTGTATTAAGTGTCAATGTTCCATCAGTAGTATAAATCTCACAAGGAAGATTAGAAGTGATATTCTTTCCTGCTTTGATGTGCACTTGATAGTTAGGATAGTAGAGCATGCCGTTACCGTTCAAATCGATGCTATTATCTAGTTTCTGAGCTTGATAGGTTGCATGAGTCGGTTTTCCAAATAAGCGAACAGCAGCGTAGATAGGATAAATACCAAGATCCATAAGTGCACCACCTGCAAAACGGTCTGAGAAAACATTAGGAGTATCGCCAGCAAGTAGGTTAGACATCTTAGAAGAATATTTAGCGTAGTTAAAGTCTGCACCAAGAATTTGTTTGTTCGCAATAAAGTCTTTAATTGTTGTGAAAGCATCTTCATGATAGTTACGTGCTGCTTCAAAGATAAAACATTTATTATCTTCAGCCGTTTGAACTAAATCCTGCCATTCTTGTGGTTGAGTGACGGCTGGTTTTTCAAGGATGACGTGTTTATCAGATGATAAAGCGGCCTTAGCTTGAGAGTAGTGCAAAGAATTTGGACTTGCGATATAAACGACATCAAAGGAGCTCATTAAAAAAGCGTCCAACTGATCAAATAACTGAACATTGCTATATCGTCTAGCGAATTTTTCTGCAGTTTCTAGATTTCTAGAATAGACGGCGGCTAACTGATATTGTCCACTAGCATGAGCGGCTTCTATAAAATGATGACTAATAGCACCGGTTCCGATAATCCCAAGTTTTAGCATAGACTCTCCTTATTCCTTGAATTGATTGATTTCATTATATCATAGAAAAGAAGAAGTAGCCAAAGCAAGATAATTCTAAATTTTGATGCTTCGAAATTTTATCAAAAAATGGTACAATAGTTTTTATTATAAAATAGGAGTGTTTTATGAGATTATTACCTATGAGAAAAATTTCTCGTCATTCTAAAAGATTGGCGCTTTTTTTGACTTTCTGTGCAGGATATGTAGATGCTTATACCTTTATCGAACGAGGGAATACCCTAGTTGCAGGACAGACAGGTAACGTTGTCTTTTTATCTGTAGGATTAGTGCAACAGAATGTAGCAGATGTAGAAGAAAAAGTTTTAACACTTTTGTCTTTCATGTTGGGAGTATTTTTATTAACGATTTACAAGGAAAAATTGAAAATTGTAAAAAAACCAATTCTATCTCTTGTTCCTTTGGGACTTTTATCCTTGATTATCGGATTTGTTCCTTTAACAGTTGATAATCACTTTATTGTTCCGCCATTAGCATTTTGTATGGGGCTTGTAACGACCGCTTTTGGAGAAGTTTCAGGAATTGCCTATAACAATGCTTTTATGACAGGAAATATAAAACGAACGATGCTTGCGTTTGGCGATTACATACGTACCAAACATACCCCTTTTTTACGAGAAGGAATCATATTTGTCACACTACTAGTTAGTTTTGTTCTTGGTGCAGTGGTTTCAGCCTATTTAACCATTTTTTATGATGAAAAGACTATTTTAGGAATTCCGATAATGATGTGTATCTTTTATCTAAGTATGATCGTTGCTAAACTACAGGAAAAAGAAAAGAAATAGGGCAATTTTTGATAATAAATGCTTGTCAAAATATAGAAATAATGCTATACTTGTAGAGTTGACTATGCACATGCCTGTGCAACCGCTCGATCATCGTCGCTCATCCCTTGAGCTTAAGTGGTTCATCCCACGATGCTAGGCGAGTCTTCACAATAATTCGGGGAAACCCAAAAATTCATAGGAGGTGCATAATGAGCACATACGCAATTATCAAAACTGGCGGAAAACAAGTTAAAGTTGAAGTTGGTCAAGCAGTTTACGTTGAAAAATTGAACGTTGAAGCTGGTCAAGAAGTTACTTTTAACGAAGTTGTTCTTGTTGGTGGTGAAAACACTGTTGTCGGAACTCCACTTGTTGCTGGAGCTACTGTGGTTGGAACTGTTGAAAAACAAGGAAAACAAAAGAAGGTTGTTACTTACAAGTACAAACCTAAAAAAGGTAGCCACCGCAAACAAGGTCACCGTCAACCATATACTAAAGTTGTCATCAACGCAATCAACGCTTAATTTTAAGGAGAACGCATGATACAAGCAGTCTTTGAGAGAGCCGAAGATGGCGAGCTGAGGAGTGCGGAGATTACTGGACACGCCGAGAGTGGCGAATACGGCTTAGATGTCGTGTGTGCATCGGTTTCTACGCTTGCCATTAACTTTATCAATTCCATTGAGAAATTTGCAGGCTATGAACCAATCTTAGAATTAAACGAGGATGAAGGTGGCTATCTGATGGTTGAAATTCCAAAAGATCTTCCTTCTCACCAAAGAGAAATGACACAATTATTCTTTGAATCATTTTTCTTAGGTATGGCAAACTTATCGGAGAACTCTTCTGAGTTCGTCCAAACCAGAGTTATCACAGAAAACTAACACGGAGGAAAACATTATGTTAAAAATGACTCTTAACAACTTGCAACTTTTCGCCCACAAAAAAGGTGGAGGTTCTACATCAAACGGACGTGATTCACAAGCTAAACGTCTTGGAGCTAAAGCAGCTGACGGACAAACTGTTTCAGGTGGATCAATCCTATACCGTCAACGTGGTACACACATCTATCCAGGTGTAAATGTTGGACGTGGTGGAGACGATACTTTGTTCGCTAAAGTTGAAGGCGTAGTACGTTTCGAACGTAAAGGTCGCGATAAGAAACAAGTTTCTGTTTACCCAATCGCTAAATAAAAAGGTCCAGTGAACCTTTTTATCCCGAGCCTTGTAATGAAAAGGCGAGGAAACTAGAAGTGCTATTAAATAAAGCTTTCCGATATTTTCGGGAAGCTTTTTTATGTATTATTAAAAAAATACTTTTTATCTCAACATTATAAAAATCCAAGGTTATTTTTTAATTTTAAGTATCTTAATTCTTCTATAGTAATGGATAAAATATCAGATTTATGGTATAATGTGGGGTGAGACCTTGTTAATAATTTGTGAAAGAGTATATAATGAAAAAAATTATCATTAATGGAGGACGTCCATTAAAAGGTGAAATAACTATTAGTGGTGCTAAAAATAGTGTAGTTGCCCTAATTCCAGCTATTATCTTAGCTGATGATGTAGTAATCTTGGATTGTGTTCCTGATATCTCTGATGTGGCTAGTCTTATCGATATTATGGAAATCATGGGAGCTAGTGTCAAACGTTATGAAGATGTAGTAGAAATCGATCCGCGTGGGGTTCAAAATAAACCAATGCCATATGGAAAGATTAATAGTCTTCGAGCGTCGTATTATTTCTATGGTAGTCTTTTAGGACGATTCGGAGAAGCAACCGTTGGTTTACCTGGAGGTTGTGATCTTGGACCACGTCCGATTGACTTACATCTAAAAGCATTTGAAGCGATGGGAGCTAAAACGACCTATGAGGGAGATAATATGAATCTCTCAACTCAAGGTGAACGTCTTCATGGAGCTCATATTTACATGGATACTGTAAGTGTTGGAGCTACTATCAATACTATGTTAGCTGCAGTCAAAGCTGATGGTCGCACAGTTATTGAAAATGCCGCACGTGAACCTGAGATTATCGATGTAGCTACCTTGCTTAATAATATGGGCGCTCATATTCGTGGTGCAGGGACTGATATTATTACTATTGAAGGTGTTGAACGTCTTCATGGGACACGCCATCAGGTAATCCCAGATCGTATTGAAGCAGGAACTTATATCTCATTAGCAGCTGCGGTGGGTCAAGGAATTCAAATCAATAATGTTCTTTATGAGCACTTGGAAGGTTTTATCGCCAAATTAGAAGAAATGGGAGTACGAATGACCGTTTCTGAAGATAGTATTTTTGTTGAAGAACAAAAGGACTTGAAGGCGGTAAATATTAAAACGGCCCCATATCCAGGATTTGCTACGGATCTTCAACAACCTATCACACCTTTGTTATTGAAAGCCGAAGGTCGTGGTAAGATAATCGACACAATTTATGAAAAACGTGTAAACCATGTTTTTGAGTTGGCTAAGATGAATGCTGATATTTCGACAACAAATGATCATATCCTTTACAAGGGTGGTAATCAATTGCATGGAGCGAGCGTAAAAGCTACAGACTTACGTGCTGGAGCTGCTTTAGTGATTGCTGGACTAATGGCAGATGGTAGAACAGAAATTACAAATGTTGAGTTTATTTTAAGAGGCTACTCAAATATTATTGATAAATTACGTAATCTTGGAGCAGATATTGAACTAATCGAGGACTAGTATTAGAGGATTAAAATGAATATCTGGACAAAACTAGCTATGTTTTCTTTTTATGAGACGGAACGATTGATTCTCCGTCCCTTCTTTTTTACTGATGTTTATGATTTTTATCAAATAGCATCAGATTCCGAAAATCTTCAGTTCATCTTTCCAACTCAAGCAAGTATTGAAGAAAGTCAATACGCCCTTGCTAATTATTTTATGAAATCTCCTCTAGGTATTTGGGCGATTTGTGATAAAAAACAAGAAAAGATGATTGGATCAATCAAGTTTGAAAAAATTGATGAGATAAAAAAAGAAGCAGAACTAGGATATTTCTTAAATAAAGAGTACTGGTCACAAGGTTATATGACTGAAGTGGTAACGAATATACGTGATTTATCAATAGAAGAGCTTGGTTTAAAGCAACTATCTATCGTGACGCATATGGAAAATGGTGCTAGTCAGAAAGTCGCTCAAAAATCTGGCTTCAAACTCTATCGACGTTTTAAAGGAAGTGATCGATATAGCCGTAAGATGAGAGATTATCTTGAATTTCGTTATACAAAAGGAGAACTGAGTGAGTAAACATCAGGAAATTTTATCTTATCTAGAAGAATTACCGGTCGGAAAACGTGTAAGTGTACGTAGTATATCTAATCACTTAGGAGTAAGTGATGGAACGGCTTATCGAGCAATTAAAGAGGCTGAAAATAGAGGCTTGGTAGAGACACGTCCGCGTAGTGGAACGATACGTATTAAATCTCAAAAAGTTTCAATTGAAAGACTAACTTATGCTGAAATTGCAGAGGTTACGGGTTCTGATGTGATGGCTGGTCGGGATGGATTGGATAGAGAATTTAGTAAATTTTCTATTGGTGCTATGACTGAAGATAACATTCTTTCCTATCTTCATGATGGAGGCCTTTTGATTGTCGGGGACCGAACTCAAATTCAAATGTTAGCACTTGAAAATGAGAATGCTGTTTTGGTTACGGGTGGATTTGAGATAAATGAAAATGTACTCAAGTTAGCCAATAAAAAGAATATACCAGTTTTGCGCAGTAAACATGATACCTTTACAATAGCGACGATGATCAACCGTGCTTTATCTAATGTTCAAATAAAAACAGATATTTTAACAGTCGAAAAAATTTACCAAACTTCTCATGAATATGGCTATTTACATGAAACTGATACAGTTAAAGATTATTTAGATCTTGTTCGTAAGAACAGAAGTAGTCGTTTTCCTGTGGTGAATAAAGATCAAGTTGTAGTTGGGGTTATGACTATGCGTGATGCAGCAGATCAGTCACCGGGAACAACTCTTGACAAAACTATGACTCGAACTGTCTATATGACAGGTCTATCTACGAATATTGCAAACATTAGCCAACGAATGATTGCAGAGGATTTTGAAATGGTTCCTGTAGTTCGTAGCAATCATACTCTACTTGGTGTTGTTACTCGAAGAGATGTAATGGATAAGATGAGTCGTTCACAAATTTCAGCCTTGCCAACATTTTCAGAGCAAATTGGTCAAAAATTATCCTATCATCATGATGAAGTGGTCATTACTGTAGAACCCTTCATGTTAGATAAAAACGGTGTTCTTGCCAATGGAGTGCTATCAGAAATATTGACTTTGATGACACAAAACTTGGTAGTCAATAGTGGACGAAATCTTATCATTGAACAAATGCTTATCTATTTCTTGCATGCTGTTCAGATTGACGATGTTTTACGTATTCAGGCCAGAATCATCCATCATACTCGCCGCTCTGCTATTATTGATTATGACCTTTATTTGAATCAACAGATTGTAGCTAAAGCTAATGTAACAGTAAAAATTAACTAGAATGTAGGAGAAAACATGATTACTTTAAAATCAGCAAGAGAAATCGAAGCAATGGATAAGGCCGGTGATTTTCTTGCCAGCATTCATATCGGCTTGCGGGATTTAATCAAGCCTGGCCTCGACATGTGGGAGGTTGAGGAGTATGTCCGTCGTCGTTGTAAAGAAGAGAACTTTCTGCCGTTACAAATCGGTGTAGATGGTGCTATTATGGATTATCCGTATGCTACTTGTTGTTCTCTGAATGATGAGGTTGCGCATGCTTTTCCTAGACATTACATTCTCAAAGAAGGTGATTTACTTAAGGTTGATATGGTATTGGGAGGACCAATTGCTAAGAGTGACCTTGATGTTTCTAAGTTAAACTTTAATAATGTCGAGCAAGTAAAAAAATATACTCAAAACTTTACTGGTGGCTTGGCTGATTCTTGTTGGGCCTATGCTGTTGGTACACCTTCTGAAAAGGTAAAAAAACTTATGGATGTTACTAAAGAAGCCATGTACAAAGGTATTGAAAAAGCAGTTGTAGGTAATCGTATTGGTGACATCGGAGCAGCCATTCAAGAATACGCTGAAAGTCGCGGTTACGGAGTAGTTAGGGACCTCGTTGGGCATGGTGTTGGACCAACAATGCACGAAGAACCAATGGTGCCAAACTACGGTGTAGCAGGACGTGGTCTTAGACTTCGCGAAGGTATGGTTTTAACTATTGAGCCTATGATCAATACAGGTGATTGGGAAATCGATACAGATATGAAGACTGGTTGGACTCATAAAACTATTGATGGTGGCCTATCTTGCCAGTATGAACACCAATTCGTTATTACAAAAGACGGTCCGGTTATCTTAACTAGTCAAGGTGAAGAAGGTACTTACTAATACATGAAAAAGGAGCAAGACTCCTTTTTATTTTTTTTAAAAAGTAGCGTAGCAAAATCAAGAATTATTATATTATTTGTAGTAAAATATAAGATGATTTATAAGAAAGAAGGAAGTCAATTGGAAAGTATTTTATTTTTTGTGTCTGTCTTTTTAGCAGGTGTGTTATCGTTCTTCTCGCCGTGTATATTCCCTTTATTACCAGTTTATACAGGTATTCTCTTAGATAATGACAGTAAATCAAGAACATTTCGCTTATTTGGAAGAGATGTTGCTTGGTCCGGTCTAATTAGTACATTATCCTTTATTGCTGGTATTTCAGTGATATTCTTTATTTTAGGATTTGGAGCTGGCTTCTTAGGTAATTTACTGTATGCTGATTGGTTCCGTTATGTCATGGGAGCTATCATTATCTTCTTAGGATTACATCAGATGGAAGTAGTTCATTTTAAAAAGTTAGAGGTTCAAAAAAGTTTTAATGTTAACAGAAAACAGTCAAATCGTTATTTGTCAGCCTTTCTACTTGGTATAACTTTTAGCTTTGGTTGGACACCTTGTATTGGTCCAGTTTTAAGTTCGGTACTTGCTCTAGCAGCATCAGGAGGAAATGGAGCCCTCCAAGGGGCTATTTTGACATTAGTTTATACCCTAGGAATGGCATTACCATTTTTAATATTAGCCTTGGCTTCCGGTTTCGTCATGCCCTATTTCAGTAAAATCAAACCTCGTTTAATCTTACTTAAGAAAATTGGAGGTTTTCTCATCATACTGATGGGAATATTATTAATGTTAGGACAGTTAAATAGTTTATCTGGTATTTTTGGTTAAAGGAGTTTAATATGAAAAAATTAGCATATATAGCAATTAGTTTCTTGTCTATTTTTCTTTTGATAGCTTGTGGCAATGAGCAAAGTAAAGAAAATAAAGAGTCTCAAAGCCAGACTCAAAGTAAACAGCAAACAAGTAAGACACAAACAACTATACAGCAAGTAGCTGTAGGACAAGAAGCACCAGACTTTACCTTGCAATCCATGGATGGTAAAGAGGTAAAATTATCTGACTACAGAGGTAAAAAAGTCTATCTTAAATTCTGGGCATCTTGGTGCGGACCTTGTAAAAAAAGTATGCCAGAATTGATGGAACTTGCTGCCAAGGAAGATCGTGATTTTGAGATTCTAACTGTTATAGCACCAGGTTTACAAGGTGAAAAATCCGTCGAGCAATTTCCGAAATGGTATCAAGATCAAGGATATAAGGATATACCAGTCTTGTATGATACACAAGGAGCTACTTTCCAGGCTTATCAAATTAGAAGTATTCCTACAGAATTCTTAATAGATTCTCAAGGAAAAATTGGGAAAATCCAGCTTGGAGCAATTAGTAATGCTGATGCAGAAAAAGCATTTTCTGAAATGAAATAAATTAGCAAAATAAAAACTGTCTAGACAAATAGTCTAGACAGTTTTTTAATGACTTGATTAGTTTTTAGAAGCTGCTTGGAATTCTGGGTTTTTCCATGCTTCGTTAATAATTTCTTGCAATTCTTTAGCAGAAGCTTGCATTTTTTGTGTTTCAGCATCGTTCAATGGGATGTTAACTGGACGAACGATACCGTGTGCACCAACGATAGCAGGTTGACCGATAAAGACGTTTTCAACACCGTATTGACCTTCTTGGAATACAGAAAGTGGTAGAACCGCATTTTCATCGTCAAGGATTGCTTTTGTAATACGAGCTAGGGCAACAGCGATACCGTAATAAGTAGCACCTTTTTTGTTGATGATTGAGTAAGCTGCATCACGAACTGAGATGAAGAGTTCAACAAGGTCAGCTTCATTCAAGTCACGGTTAGCTTGCAACCATTGTTCCAATTTAACACCGGCAACGTTAGCGTGTGACCAAACAGCAAACTCAGAGTCACCGTGTTCACCCATGATGTAGGCGTGAACTGAACGTGCATCAACACCGATTGTTTCAGCAAGTGCTTGACGGAAACGAGCTGAGTCAAGTGAAGTACCTGAACCGATAACGCGTTCTTTAGGGAAACCTGAGAATTTCCATGTTGAGTATGTCAAGACGTCAACTGGGTTAGCAGCAACAAGGAAGATACCGTCAAATCCAGATGCAACAACTTGTTCAACAATTGATTTGTTGATAGCAAGGTTTTTACCAACAAGATCAAGACGAGTTTCACCTGGTTTTTGTGGAGCACCAGCAGTGATAACTACAAGGTCTGCATCCGCACAGTCTTCGTACTTAGCTGCATAGATTTTTTTAGGTGAAGTAAAAGCTAGGGCGTGGCTAAGGTCTTCAGCATCACCAACTGCTTTTTCAAACAATTGAGGAATTTCAATGATACCAAGTTCTTGTGCAATTCCTTGTGTTACGAGGGCAAAAGCGTAAGATGAACCTACGGCACCGTCACCGACAAGGATAACTTTTTTGTGTTGTTTAGTTGCTGTCATTTGTCTAAACATCTCCTTTATTTTATTAAGGGGGAACCCCCATTTGATATCATTCTATCACTTTTGCTAAGCTTTGTCACGGATATACCTTCTGGATAAGCATGTAAACGTTTTACACATGTTGCTAAACTGTAAAAAAGTCCAAACTATGGTATAATATATGTAATTACTAATAGTGAAACGAGGCATTTGTTAATGCAAGATAAAAATTTAGTGAATGTCAATCTGACCAAGGAGATGAAAACCAGCTTTATCGATTATGCTATGAGTGTTATCGTATCGAGGGCTCTTCCTGATGTCCGAGATGGTTTAAAGCCTGTTCATCGTCGTATTTTGTATGGTATGAACGAATTGGGAGTTACACCTGACAAACCTCATAAGAAATCTGCTCGTATTACCGGGGATGTCATGGGTAAATACCATCCGCATGGTGACTCTTCAATATACGAAGCGATGGTTCGTATGGCTCAATGGTGGAGTTATCGTTATATGCTTGTGGATGGACACGGTAACTTTGGTTCTATGGATGGCGATGGTGCCGCTGCCCAACGTTATACTGAAGCTCGTATGAGCAAAATTGCTCTTGAAATGCTTCGCGACATCAATAAAAATACTGTTGATTTTGTTGATAACTATGATGCCAATGAACGTGAACCAATGGTATTACCAGCACGTTTTCCAAATCTTCTAGTTAATGGAGCAACTGGTATCGCTGTGGGTATGGCAACTAATATTCCACCTCACAATCTTGGTGAGACTATTGATGCTGTTAAACTAGTTATGGACAATCCAGAAGTTACTACCAAAGATCTGATGGAAGTCTTACCTGGTCCAGATTTCCCAACTGGGGCTCTTGTCATGGGTAGATCAGGTATCCATAAAGCTTATGATACCGGTAAAGGTTCGATTGTTCTTCGTTCTCGAACTGAAATCGAGGAAACAAAAACTGGTCGCGAGCGTATTGTTGTTACGGAATTCCCGTATATGGTTAATAAGACAAAAGTTCATGAGCATATTGTGCGCTTAGTTCAGGAAAAACGTATCGATGGAATTACAGCTGTTCGTGATGAATCTAACCGTGAGGGTGTTCGTTTTGTTATTGAAGTTAGACGTGACGCATCTGCCAATGTCATCTTAAATAATCTATTTAAGATGACACAGATGCAAACTAGCTTTGGTTTTAATATGCTTGCCATTCAAAATGGTGTTCCAAAGATTTTATCTCTTCGTCAAATCTTGGATGCTTATATTGAACATCAAAAAGAAGTAGTAACACGTCGTACTCAATTTGATAAAGAAAAAGCTGAGGCACGCGCCCACATTTTAGAAGGTCTCTTGATTGCTTTGGATCACATTGACGAAGTCATTCGTATCATCCGTGCAAGTGAAACTGACCAAGAAGCGCAAGCAGAATTGATGAGCAAGTTCAAGCTTTCTGAGCGTCAAAGTCAAGCTATTCTTGATATGCGTCTACGTCGCTTGACTGGTTTGGAACGTGACAAGATTCAATCAGAATATGATGAGTTGATTGCTTTAATTGCTGACTTAGCGGACATTCTTGCTAAACCAGAACGTGTTTCGCAAATTATCAAAGAAGAACTTGATGAAGTGAAGCGCAGATTTGCTGATAAACGTCGTACAGAGTTGATGGTCGGTGAAGTCTTGACCCTTGAAGATGAAGATTTGATCGAAGAGACAGATGTTTTGATTACTCTATCAAATAAAGGTTATATCAAACGTTTAGATCAAGACGAGTTTACTGCCCAAAAACGTGGTGGACGTGGCGTTCAGGGAACTGGAGTCAAGGATGATGACTTTGTCCGGGAGTTAGTTTCTACCAGCACTCATGATCACCTGCTCTTCTTTACTAATAAAGGCCGTGTCTACCGACTTAAGGGGTATGAAATTCCTGAATACGGTCGTACAGCAAAAGGATTGCCTATTGTAAACCTATTGAAACTAGATGAAGGTGAAAGCATTCAAACCATCATTAATGTCGAATCAGAACGTAGTGACGATGCATATCTCTTCTTTACTACAAGAGCTGGTATCGTTAAGAGAACCAGTGTTAAAGAATTTGCAAATATCCGACAAAATGGTCTTAAGGCTTTGAATCTTAAGGAAGATGATGAGTTAATCAATGTTCTGTTAACTGAAAAAGATACAGATATCATCATTGGTACTAAATTGGGATATGCAGTTCGTTTCAACCAATCGACCGTTCGTAGTATGAGTCGTAGTGCCACAGGTGTTAAAGGAGTAAATCTCCGTGAAGGTGACACAGTCGTCGGTGCTAGAGTGATTACTGACCAAGATGAGGTTCTAATCATTACCGAAAAAGGTTATGGTAAACGTACAGTTGCTACGGAGTATCCAACTAAAGGCCGTGCTGGTAAAGGTATGAAAACTGCTAACGTCGTTGAGAAAAATGGTCCACTAGCAGGTCTTCTAACAGTTAAAGGTGATGAGGACTTAATGATTATTACTGACACAGGTGTCATGATTCGTACCAATGTCGCCAATATCTCTCAAACTGGACGTTCTACTATGGGTGTAAAGGTTATGCGTCTGGACGATAATGCTAAGATCGTGACCTTTACAAGTGTTGCTGCAGCGGAGAAGGAAGAAGTTGGGGCAGAAAACGAAACAGAAAGTGAAGAATAATGTCTCGTAAAAGAATTAAAAGAAACAAAAAGAATCGTAAAAATTTATTCATCAATATTTTAGCTTCTTTCCTCATTCTCATTTCCTTGGCTTTGATTTTTAACTCACAAATTAGAAATATCTTTATGATATGGAATACAAACAAATATCAAATTGGCCAAGTTTCGAAAGAGAAACTTGAAGAAAATGAGGGAGCAGATGGGAATTTCGATTTTAATTCAGTAAAAGCTATCTCATCAGAAGCTGTGTTAGCTGCTCAATGGGATGCACAGAAACTTCCAGTTATTGGGGGAATTGCAATTCCTGAGCTAGAGCTTAATCTACCAATTTTTAAAGGTTTAAATAACATTAATCTCTATTATGGAGCTGGTACTATGAAGCCTGACCAAGTAATGGGACAAGGTAACTATTCACTAGCTAGTCACCACGTTTTTTCAGCTAAAAATGCAGAAAATATGCTTTTTTCTCCTTTAGATCGTGCTGAAAAGGGAATGAAAATTTATCTAACTGATAAAGATAAAGTGTACTCATATGAAATTACTGAAGTTAAACGTGTGACACCTGATCGTGTTGATGAAATTCAGGATCGTGAGGGTATCGATGAGATTACTTTAGTAACTTGTGTGGATTATGATGCCGCTGAGAGAATCATTGTTAAAGGAATTTTATCAGAAACTAAATCATATGCAGAAACATCATCTGATGTTTTAGATGCATTCAATAAACCATATAAACAATTTTCTCTATAGAAAGAGGTCTGCAGCATAATGCAGACCTTTTCTTTTAGTTTTCAGAAATGTGTCCAAAAAATACTTTTCAATTTTTCTAAAAAGTAGTATAATGTTCATATTATAGAAATTTTTAGAAAATTCCAAAAGAGGTTTGTTATGGGATATACAGTTGCTGTTGTCGGTGCTACAGGTGCCGTTGGTGCTCAAATGATCAAAATGTTGGAAGAATCAATTCTTCCAATCGATAAGATTCGCTACCTTGCGTCTGCACGTTCTGCAGGAAAGGTCTTGCAATTCAAGGGCCAAGATGTGACTATTGAAGAAACAACAGAAGAAGCTTTTGAAGGAGTTGATATTGCTCTCTTCTCAGCTGGTGGTTCAACTTCTGCAAAATACGCACCTTATGCTGTTAAAGCAGGGGCAGTAGTAGTAGATAACACTTCTTATTTCCGTCAAAATCCAGATGTGCCATTGGTTGTTCCTGAAGTAAACGCCCATGCTCTTGATGCTCATAACGGGATTATCGCATGTCCTAACTGTTCAACTATCCAAATGATGGTAGCTCTTGAACCAGTTCGTCAAAAATGGGGCTTAGATCGTATCATCGTTTCAACTTATCAAGCTGTTTCAGGTGCAGGTATGGGAGCCATTCTTGAGACACAACGTGAATTGCGTGAAGTATTGAATGATGGTGTAAATCCACGTGATTTGCATGCAGAAATCTTGCCATCAGGTGGCGATAAGAAACACTATCCAATTGCTTTTAATGCCCTTCCTCAAATTGACGTCTTCACCGATAATGACTACACTTATGAAGAAATGAAGATGACAAACGAAACTAAGAAAATCATGGAAGACGATAGCATTGCCGTTTCAGCAACTTGTGTGCGTATTCCAGTTTTATCAGCTCACTCAGAGTCAATCTACATTGAAACAAAAGAAGTAGCTCCTATCGATGAAGTAAAAGCTGCTATCGCAAGCTTTCCAGGTGCAGTTCTTGAAGACGAAGTGGCTCACCAAATCTATCCACAAGCTATCAATGCGGTTGGTTCTCGTGACACCTTTGTTGGTCGTATCCGTAAAGACTTGGATGCTGAAAAAGGTATTCATATGTGGGTAGTTTCCGATAACCTACTTAAAGGTGCTGCTTGGAACTCAGTTCAAATCGCAGAAACGCTTCACGAACGTGGATTGGTTCGTCCAACTACAGAATTAAAATTTGAATTGAAATAGGGAGCAAAACAGAAATCAGTAACTCGAAGAGTTTGATTTCGTAGTTTTGCCCCCGCACAGTTGATTAGTAAGTACGAATGTTACAAACATGAGTAGTTCCAATCGACCACTGCGTTATGAAACAGAAATCAGTAACTCGAAGAGTTTGATTTCTCCTTTGCAATCTAGCTATTCTAGTTGTTCTAGTTGTTTTCCTTACAGTACAGGAGGCAAAGGCAAGTATGCCCCAGCCTCTTTCTTATATAGAGAAAGGTGTTTCCTATGTCTTATCATGATTTAAAAGAATGTAAAATCATCACAGCCTTTATAACGCCCTTTCATGCTGATGGTTCAATCAATTTTGAAGCTATTCCAGAGCTAATTGAACATTTATTGTCCCATCATACGGATGGAATTCTATTAGCAGGGACAACTGCTGAAAGTCCAACTCTTACTCACGATGAGGAGCTGGAACTTTTTGAAGCAGTACAGAAGGTGGTCAAAGGACGGGTTCCTTTGATTGCTGGTATCGGTACTAATGATACGCGAGACTCCATTGAGTTCGTTAAAGAAGTAGCTGATTTTGGTGGCTTTGCAGCAGGGCTTGCGATTGTGCCATACTACAATAAACCATCACAAGAAGGGATGTACCAACACTTTAAGGCGATTGCAGATGCATCGGATTTGCCAATCATTCTTTATAATATTCCAGGTCGTGTAGTTGTAGAGCTTACTCCTGAAACTATGCTCCGTTTGGCTGAGCATCCAAATATTATTGGTGTTAAAGAATGTACTAGTCTTGCAAATATGGCTTATTTAATAGAACATAAGCCAGAGGAGTTCTTAATCTATACTGGAGAAGACGGAGACGCCTTCCATGCAATGAACCTTGGGGCTGACGGGGTTATCTCAGTTGCATCTCATACAAATGGTGATGAGATGCATGAAATGTTTACAGCTATAGCTGAAAGTGATATTAAAAAAGCAGCTGCTATTCAAAGACAATTTATCCCCAAAGTCAATGCCCTCTTCTCATATCCAAGTCCAGCACCTGTTAAGGCTGTTCTCAATTACATGGGATTTGCAGCTGGTCCAACTCGATTGCCATTAGTGCCTGCTCCTGAAGAAGACGCTAAACGGATTATCAAAGTTGTTATCGATGGTGACTATGAAGCGACTAAAGCAACTGTAACTGGGGTTCTTCGTCCAGATTATTAATAAATCAATATCATTATTAACTTCCTTAACAAAAATGGTTTGTTTAGGAAGTTTTTTTCTTTTTTTGCGAATGTATAGATAAGTAGAATAAGCAAGGAGATATATATGAAGATTAAAATTGATAACTTCGAAATCTATAAATTGAAGAAAGCTGGTTTAAGCAATCAGCAGGTATTAAAGGTACTTCAATATGGAGAAATTTACGATCAAGAATTAACCTTAGAAACTATAGCGGAAGCATCAGAGTGTCGAAATCCAGTGGTTTTTATGGAGCATTATCATAAATTGACCTTTGAAAGCATGGAAAAATTAAAAAGTGACTTTGAAAAATTTCCATCATTCTCCATTTTAGATGATGTCTATCCTTTTTCTCTTTGTGAGATATATGATGCACCAGTCTTACTATTTTATAAAGGAGATTTAAATCTCTTGAAATTACCGAAAGTAGCTGTTGTAGGTAGTCGCTCTTGTAGTCAAGTTGGAATTAAATCTGTAGGAAAAGTTATTCAAGGACTAGAAAATGAATTGGTTATCGTTAGTGGTCTAGCTAGAGGAATAGATACGGCAGCTCATATGTCTATTTTACAAAATGGAGGCAAAACCATTGCAGTTATTGGTACAGGACTTGATATTTTTTATCCAAAATCAAATAAACGTTTGCAAAATTATATTGGAGAACACCATTTGCTTCTAAGCGAATACGGGCCAGGTGAAGAACCTTTAAAATATCATTTCCCAGCAAGAAATCGTATTATAGCTGGCTTATGTAGAGGAGTGATTGTTGCAGAAGCAAAGATGAGGTCAGGAAGTTTGATTACTTGTGAACGTGCAATGGAAGAAGGTAGGGATGTCTTTGCTATACCAGGAAGTATTTTAGACGGTCGTTCAGACGGTTGTCATCATTTAATCCAAGAAGGGGCAAAACTCATCACGAGTGGACAAGACGTCTTATCAGAATTTGAATTTTAGAATCAAATAAGATTTTATTTATCAAACTTTTCTTCTCTATAATGGGAGTTAAGTCTTGACAGTCCCTCAAAAATGGTTTACACTTTATAAAGTTTATTACTTTGAAAAGGTGTGATACTGTGGCTACGGCAACAAAGAAGAAAAAATCAACAACTAAAAAGAATCTAGTAATCGTGGAGTCTCCTGCTAAGGCAAAAACGATTGAAAAATATCTTGGCAGAAACTATAAGGTTTTAGCCAGCGTTGGACATATTCGTGATTTGAAAAAGTCAAGTATGTCAGTCGACGTGGAGAATAATTATGAACCGCAATATATCAATATTCGTGGTAAAGGTCCTCTAATCAATGATTTGAAAAAAGAAGCTAAGAAGTCAGATAAAGTCTTTCTAGCGAGTGACCCGGACCGGGAAGGAGAAGCAATTTCTTGGCATTTAGCGCATATTCTCGAATTGGATGAAAATGATGCTAATCGTGTTGTTTTCAACGAGATTACAAAAGATGCAGTAAAAAATGCTTTTAAAGATCCTCGTAAAATCGATATGGATTTGGTGGATGCCCAACAAGCTCGCCGTGTTTTGGACCGCTTGGTAGGTTATTCTATTTCACCAATTCTTTGGAAAAAGGTCAAGAAGGGCTTGTCAGCTGGTCGTGTGCAGTCTGTTGCACTCAAGTTAATTATTGACCGTGAAAATGAGATTAATGCCTTTCAACCCGAAGAATATTGGACGATTGATGGAGTCTTCAAAAAGGGAACCAAGCAGTTCCAAGCTTCTTTCTATGGTATGAATGGGAAGAAGATGAAGCTTGCTACGAATGAAAAGGTAAAAGAAGTTTTATCTCATCTTACTAGCAAAGACTTCACAGTGGAACAGGTAGATAAAAAAGAGCGTAAACGTAATGCACCGCTACCTTATACAACATCAACCATGCAGATGGATGCGGCAAATAAGATTAACTTCCGTACTCGTAAGACCATGATGGTTGCCCAACAGCTCTATGAGGGAATTAATATTGGTACGGGTGTACAAGGTTTGATTACATACATGCGTACGGACTCAACTCGTATCAGTCCAGTTGCCCAAAATGAAGCAGCAAGCTACATCAATGAACGTTTTGGAAGCAAGTACTCTAAGCATGGAAGTAAGGTAAAAAATGCTTCTGGTGCTCAAGATGCCCATGAAGCTATCCGCCCATCAAGTGTCTTTAACACGCCAGAAAAAATTGCTAAGTACTTGGATAAAGACCAGATCAAACTCTATACGCTTATCTGGAATCGTTTTGTAGCGAGTCAGATGACGGGTGCTATCTTTGATACAATGGCCGTTAAGCTCTCTCAAAATGGAGTTCAATTTGCTGCTAACGGTAGTCAGGTTAAATTTGATGGTTATTTGGCCATCTACAACGATTCTGATAAGAATAAGATGCTGCCAGATATGAAAGTGGGAGATCTTGTTAAACAGGTCAATAGCAAACCAGAACAACATTTCACACAACCACCTGCACGATATTCTGAGGCTACTTTGATTAAGACCTTGGAAGAAAACGGAGTTGGACGTCCATCTACCTATGCTCCAACCATTGAAACAATCCAAAAACGTTATTATGTAAGACTAGCATCTAAACGCTTTGAACCTACCGAATTGGGAGAAGTTGTTAATAAACTGATTGTTGAGTACTTCCCCGATATTGTCAATGTAACTTTTACCGCTGAAATGGAAAGAAAACTGGATGATGTAGAAGTTGGTAAAGAAGAATGGCAAAAAGTAATCGACGAATTTTACAAACCTTTCTCAAAAGAGGTCGCAAAAGCCGAAGAAGAAATGGAAAAAATTCAGATTAAGGATGAGCCTGCTGGATTTAATTGTGAAGTTTGTGGAAGTCCAATGGTGATTAAGCTAGGTCGTTTTGGTAAATTCTACGCATGTAGTAATTTCCCAGATTGCCGCCATACACAAGCAATTGTAAAAGAAATTGGGGTAACTTGTCCTAACTGTCATCAAGGACAAGTCATCGAGCGTAAAACCAAACGTAATCGTCTCTTCTATGGATGCAATCGATATCCAGAATGTGAATTTACTTCTTGGGATAAGCCTGTAGGGCGTGATTGTCCAAAATGTGGTCATTTCCTCATGGAGAAAAAAATCCGTGGTGGTGGCAAACAAGTAGTATGTAGTAACGGAGATTACGAAGAAGAAAAAATTAAATAAAAATAATAAGGACTGAAATGATGATTTCAGTCCTTTTGAGTTAAAACTTGACAGATCACAACTCTTTATGGGAAACTAGAATAATAAAATTTTAAAAAGGAAAAGATATGCGTATTATTTATCTCAGTATAGGATTTATCTCTTTAGCCTTGGCTATAGTTGGTGTAGCCTTGCCCTTATTACCGACAACTCCCTTTCTCTTGTTGTCAATAGCTTGTTTTTCAAAATCTTCTAAACGTTTTGAAGACTGGCTCTATCATACCAAGCTCTATCAAACTTATGTTGCGGATTTTAGAGAAACCAAGTCCATTGCTCGTGAACGAAAGAAGAAAATTATCATTTCGATTTATATTTTGATGGGAATCTCCATCTATTTTGCTCCGCTTTTGCTTGTAAAAGTCGCTTTAGGTTGCTTAACAGTATTTATAACCTATTACCTTTTTAAGGTAATTCCAGATAAAGAATAATATAAAAAGTAATCATTTCCCTTGATAAAAAGCAGGGGTTACTCAGATTAATATGATATAATAAATTCAAAGAAATCTTCAAGGAGAATCAAATGATTTACGAATTTTGTGCTGAAAATTTTACTTTAATTGAAAAAGCTATGGAAGCCGGAGCTCGTCGCATTGAACTCTGTGACAATTTAGCGGTAGGTGGAACAACCCCAAGTTATGGAGTGACCAAGGCTGCAGTAGAACTTGCAGCTAACTATGAAACTACCATTATGACCATGATTCGTCCACGAGGTGGTGACTTTGTCTACACCAACCAAGAAGTAGCTATCATGCTTGATGATATTCGTTTGACAGCTCAAGCAGGAAGTCAGGGGGTTGTATTTGGGGCATTAACAGCTGACAACAAGTTAGATAAGTTTAATCTTGAAAAACTAATTGCTGCATCAAATGGAATGGAAATTGTCTTCCATATGGCTTTTGATGAATTGAGCGACCAAGATCAGTTGGAAGCTATTGACTGGTTAAGTCAAGCAGGTGTGCAACGTATTCTCACTCGGGCCGGAGTGTCTGGTGATTCATTAGAGAAACGTTTTAGTCGTTATCAGAGATTACTAGACTATGCTACAGGTAAAATTGAAATTTTACCTGGTGGCGGGATTGATATGGATAATCGCCAAGAATTTATCGACCGACTAGGTGTCAATCAACTTCATGGAACCAAGGTCGTCTTTTAATGATATAGAAAGGAACTGCTAACTTAAACTAGCAGTTTTCACTTATGTTAGATATATTTAAAGCTTATGAATTTAATAAGAAGAAGGCTATCTCTTTTGGTTTCATTGAGGAAAATGGTATCTTCAAATATAGCAGTCTAATACTAGAAGATGACTTTCAAATGATTGTATCCATAGTGGATAAAGAAATAATCTTTCAAGTTTATGATCAGGAAACGGGTGATTTATATCCTCAAGTCCACATGGAAAGTATGAGAGGCTCTTTTGTTGGAGCAGTAAGAGAAGCTTGTCTAGAAGTTTTATACCAGATTCGTAAGTCATGTTTTGATGTCCAAGATTTTATTTGTCCTCAGACTGAGAGAGTCATGGCAATAGTTCAAGAAAAATATGGTAACCAATTAGAATATCTATGGGAAAAATCTCCTGATACGGCTGTTCTCCGTCATGAATCTAATCAAAAGTGGTATGCAGTTTTAATGAAAATACCTTGGGATAGGCTAGTTAAGGGGAGAGAAGGACTAGTGGAAGCAGTCAACCTCAAACATGATCACGTAGCTGACTTGCTTTCACAAAAGGGAATTTACCCAGCTTTTCATATGAACAAACGTTACTGGATTAGTCTTGCTCTTGATGATACATTAACTGACGAAAAGGTTCTTGAATTATTTGAGATAAGCTGGGACTTGACCAGAAAAAAGAAATAGGATAAAAAAACTGACAAGGAGACTTATACGTAGATGATTGATTTAAAACAAGTTGCTAGCATGCTACTCTTGCTATGGAATTTTTTTATCTTTATTCTATATGGAATTGATAAATATAAATCCAAACGCGGCCATTGGAGAATTCCAGAGAAGTATTTACTCTTAGGAGCTTTTATATTTGGTGGCTTTGGAGCCTGGTTTGGAGGACTCATTTTCCATCATAAAACTCGAAAATGGTATTTTAATATGGTATGGATTTTGGGGATGGCAGCAACAGTATTGCTGATGTATTTTCTTTTCAAATAGTAAAAAAGCAGATACAAACCGACTAAAACCGAACATTATCTTTAAAAATACATTATTATTGACAAAAATAGGAATATATTGTAGACTATTCAGAGTGATTGTCTGGAAAAGACAAGGATATCCCTGACGATAGGGGATCCAAAACTAGAAATGAGAGAAATATGTTGAACGAATTTCCGATTTTTGATTATGAAGATATTCAGTTAATCCCCAACAAATGTGTCCTTAACAGTAGGGCAGAAGCTAATACACATGTAACCTTTGGGAATCACACTTTTAAGTTACCAGTAGTTCCGTCTAACATGCAGACCATCTTGGATGAAGATGTTGCAGAACAACTTGCTAAGGGTGGTTACTTCTATATTATGCATCGATTTGATGAAGCTGGGAGAATCCCTTTTATTAAGCGTATGCATGCCCAAGGTCTAATTGCTTCAATCTCAGTTGGTGTTAAGGATTATGAGTATGACTTTGTTAGTCAGTTAAAAGATGATGCTCCAGAGTACATCACGATTGATATAGCACATGGTCACGCTGATAGTGTAATCTCAATGATTCAGCACATCAAGAAAGAATTGCCAGATACCTTTGTCATCGCTGGAAACGTTGGTACTCCCGAGGCAGTTCGTGAACTTGAAAATGCTGGTGCAGATGCTACCAAGGTCGGAATCGGTCCAGGTAAAGTATGTATCACTAAGGTTAAAACTGGTTTTGGTACTGGTGGTTGGCAGCTAGCGGCTCTTCGCTGGTGTGCCAAAGCTGCGCGTAAGCCGATTATTGCTGATGGTGGGATTCGTACACATGGAGACATCGCCAAGTCAATCCGCTTTGGTGCAAGTATGGTTATGATTGGTTCACTATTTGCAGGTCATATTGAAAGTCCTGGTAAGACGGTAGAAGTCGATGGTAAACAATTCAAAGAATACTTTGGATCAGCTTCAGAATACCAAAAAGGTGCCTATAAGAATGTCGAAGGTAAGAAAATTCTTCTTCCTGCCAAAGGGCACTTACAAGATACCCTAACTGAGATGGAACAAGATTTGCAAAGTTCGATTTCTTATGCAGGAGGCCGTAAAGTTGCAGATCTTCGACATGTAGATTATGTGATTGTGAAGAACTCTATCTGGAATGGGGATGCTCACTAAATTATAGATTACTTATTTATGTCGCGAATTGGCGTGGCGTTTCTACAAGGTACCGTAAATACCTAACAATGAGTAAGTCACAAAAGAGATAAAGACAGGGGATTGCTGTCTCTATTTCAGCTTGGAGACTTACTTTGTAAGTCTCTTTTTTATTTCGGAGGTTATTGTGAAATTACTAGAGGAACGTATTTTAAAAGATGGGAATATTCTAGGTGAGAATATTCTTAAGGTGGATTCATTCTTGACTCACCAAGTGGATTTTTCTTTGATGCGCGAGATTGGTCGCACCTTTGCAGAATATTTTAAAAATGCAGGTATTACCAAAGTCGTAACCATTGAAGCATCTGGAATTGCTCCAGCTCTATATGTTGCAGAACAATTAGATGTACCTATGATTTTTGCTAAGAAGGCAAAAAATATCACTATGAATGAGGGAATTTTAACTGCTGAGGTTTATTCTTTCACTAAACAAGTTACTAGTACTGTATCCATTTCAGGGAAGTTCCTATCTACTGGGGATCGTGTTTTGATTATTGATGATTTCTTGGCTAATGGTCAAGCAGCTAAAGGTTTGATTCAGATTATCGAACAAGCTGGTGCTACAGTCGAGGCTGTCGGAATTGTGATTGAAAAATCTTTCCAAGATGGTCGTGAACTGATAGAAAAATCAGGTCATCAGGTAGTATCACTTGCTCGCTTAGAGCGTTTTGAAAATGGAGAAGTTATCTTTAAGGAGGCAGATATCTAATGAAGCAGAGAGAAAGTCATTCGCAGGCAGCCGTTCTTGGCTTGCAACACTTACTAGCCATGTACTCAGGATCAATCCTGGTACCAATCATGATTGCTGGAGCCCTAGGTTATTCAGCACAACAGTTGACCTATCTTATTTCCACAGATATCTTTATGTGTGGGGTTGCGACTCTTTTACAATTACAACTAAATAAGTATTTTGGTGTTGGTTTACCGGTCGTCCTAGGTGTAGCCTTCCAGTCAGTTGCACCACTCATCATGATTGGACAAAGTCACGGAAGCGGTGCTATGTTTGGTGCCTTGATTGCTTCTGGTATTTATGTCGTTCTTGTAGCAGGTGTATTTTCTAAGATTGCTAATCTGTTCCCTTCAATCGTAACGGGTTCTGTCATTACAACAATCGGATTGACCTTGATTCCAGTAGCTATTGGGAATATGGGAAATAACGTCGAAAAACCAACGGGACAAAGTTTGGCATTAGCAACAATCACCATTCTCATCATTCTTTTGGTCAATATCTTTACAAAAGGATTTATTAAGTCAATTTCTATTTTGATTGGTTTGATTGCAGGTACTATCATCGCTGCGACTATGGGCTTGGTTGATTTCTCTCCAGTAGCAGAAGCTCCACTTGTTCATATCCCAACTCCATTCTACTTTGGTGCTCCACAATTTGAGATTTCTTCTATTGTAATGATGTGTATTATCGCTACTGTATCAATGGTAGAATCAACTGGTGTATATCTTGCCCTTTCTGATATTACTAAAGATCCAATCGATAGCACTCGTCTCCGTAATGGTTATCGTGCTGAAGGTCTTGCTGTTTTACTTGGTGGACTTTTCAATACCTTCCCTTATACAGGATTTTCACAAAACGTAGGTTTGGTAAAACTTTCAGGTATTCGTACCCGTTTACCAATCTACTACGCTGGTGGTTTCCTCATCTTACTTGGTCTCTTGCCAAAATTTGGTGCCTTAGCTCAGATTATCCCAAGTCCTGTTTTGGGTGGAGCCATGCTCGTCATGTTCGGTTTCGTTTCACTTCAAGGGATGCAAATCTTGTCTCGTGTGGATTTCGAACATAATGAACATAACTTCCTCATTGCAGCAATTTCTATAGCTGCAGGGGTGGGACTAAACGGAACGAATCTCTTTAATAGCTTACCAACAGAATTACAGATGTTCTTCTCAAATGGTATCGTCATTGCAAGTACAGTGGCCATCATTTTGAACGCTATTTTGAATCGTAAAAAATAAAACTAAATGAGAAGTGATAGAAATATCCTTCTCATTTTCTTTTTTAGAACTTCTGTATTGTTTCTATAGTCCTTTTTATGGTAAAATGGTTCTATGAATGAAAGAATGAAAGAGCTCGTTGAGTTGCTCAATCGCTATGCGACAGAGTATTATACAAGTGATAACCCATCTGTATCTGATAGTGAGTATGATCGTCTTTATCGTGAACTGGTAGAGTTAGAAAAAGCTCATCCAGAGCAAGTCATGCCAGATAGTCCAACTCACCGTGTTGGCGGTAAGATTCTAGATGGATTTGAAAAATATAGTCATCAGTATCCTCTCTATAGTTTGCAGGATGCTTTTTCACGTGAAGAACTCGATGCCTTTGATGCGCGTGTTCGTAAAGAATTGGATGATGTTACTTATATCTGTGAGTTAAAAATTGATGGTTTATCGATTTCCTTGACTTATGAGCAAGGAATTTTTGTTGCTGGGGCGACTCGTGGTGATGGTTCAGTCGGTGAGAATATCACAGAAAATCTCAAACGTGTCAAGGACATTCCTTTATCCTTACCAGAGAAATTAGATATCACTGTTCGTGGTGAATGTTATATGCCAAGAGCTTCTTTCAATCAAGTCAATCTTGCTCGTCAAGAAAACGGTGAGCCAGAGTTTGCTAATCCACGAAATGCTGCAGCAGGAACCCTTCGCCAGTTAGATACTGGAGTAGTAGCCAAGCGTAATCTTGCAACTTTCCTCTATCAGGAAGCAAGTCCTTCAACTAGAGACAGCCAAGAGAAGGTTTTAAATCATCTGGAACAGTTGGGCTTTGTTGTCAATCCAAGAAGACTATTAGCGCATAGCATGGATGAGGTTTGGCGGTTCATCCAAGAAGTAGGTCAAGAAAGAGATCAATTGCCTTATGATATTGACGGTGTTGTTATTAAGGTTAATGATTTAGCTGGTCAAGAGCAGCTTGGTTTTACCGTAAAAGCGCCTAAATGGGCAGTCGCTTATAAGTTCCCTGCAGAAGAAAAAGAAGCAAAATTGCTTTCTGTTGACTGGACAGTAGGAAGAACTGGTGTTGTAACTCCGACTGCTAATCTGACACCAGTACAACTTGCAGGAACAACAGTTAGTCGTGCGACACTTCATAATGTCGACTATATTGCTGAAAAGGATATCCGCAAGGATGATACAGTCATTGTCTACAAGGCAGGCGATATTATTCCAGCTGTTTTACGAGTGGTTGAGTCTAAGCGAGTGTCTGAGGAGAAACTAGATATTCCAACAAACTGTCCAAGTTGTGAGAGCAAGCTGTTACACTTTGAAGATGAGGTGGCTCTTCGTTGTATAAACCCACGTTGTCCAGCTCAAATCAAGGAAGGTCTAATTCACTTCGCATCTCGTGATGCCATGAATATCTCTGGCCTTGGTCCATCAATCGTCGAGAAACTTTTTGCTACCGATTTGGTTAAAGATGTTGCAGATATATATCGTTTGACAGTTGAAGATTTTCTCTTGTTAGACGGTATCAAGGAGAAATCAGCTCAAAAACTTTATCAGGCTATTCAAGCTTCTAAAGAAAATTCTGCTGAAAAACTTTTGTTTGGTTTAGGGATTCGTCATGTTGGTAGCAAGGCAAGTCAGTTACTCTTACAACATTTCCATTCAATCGAGTCACTTGCTCAAGCAAATCCTGATGAAGTTGCAGGTATTGAAAGTCTGGGAAGTGTTATTGCTCAAAGTCTCCAATCTTATTTTGATACTGAGGGTGCAAAAATTCTTTTAAGTGAATTGAAAGAATTAGGTGTTAATCTAGACTATAAAGGACAGGTCGTTGCAGCAGATGCTGCCTTATCAGGTCTAACTGTCGTATTGACAGGAAAACTTGAACGTCTTACTCGCTCAGAAGCCAAAAGTAAGCTCGAAAATCTTGGTGCCAAGGTAACGGGTAGCGTATCGAAGAAGACCGATCTTGTGGTAGCAGGAGTAGATGCAGGTAGCAAACTCCAAAAAGCACAAGAACTTGGAATTGAGATTCGAGATGAAGCATGGTTGGAGAGTTTGTAAACAATACACACTACTTACTTAGATGAGCAGTTTAGATTTCTGTGTTCAACGAGCAAAAAAGATACTATTTTTAGAAAAATTTAACAATTAGAAATTAGGGAGAACTATGTACAATTATCCTGTACTTATTCATTATCATCGTAAGGATGAAGTATATCAGAGTTGCAACTTTAGTAAAAGGCCAGCTGATTCAGTAGAATTTGTTAAAGAGCAAGAATACTTTGGAGAGAAGTTTTCATTTACCCAATCAAGTGAAACACCTCTTGAACAAATGGTGTTTACAGTTGATAAAGATGGAGTAAGCAAAGAATATCCTATCCGATTCAATCATTATCCACTCTTAACAGAAGTTTGGATTTTAGATGGAGATGACACCGTTTATTATTCTGAAAATCCAGCCATTGCAAGTCCACACTATAAAGATCAAAATCCATTTGCTTTTGATAAAGCGATTAACAGTGCTAGTTTTGATCACCACTGGGGTTACCAAGGAGAGTTGGGATGCCAGGTTTCCGAAGAAGAAACAAGCTTTAAACTTTGGTCGCCAACAGCAACAACTGTACAAGTTGTAGTTTATGAATCAGCAAGTAATGATGCGGCTATCATAAAGACTTATGAAATGCAACGTGGAAACAGTTATTCATATAGTCACAAGGATAATACAATTGGAGTTTGGAATTTGACAGTTCCTGAAAGTCTTGCTGGTCGTGCCTATCAATATCAGATTAATTTTCCACATCATCAATCATTGACACGTGATCCATATACTATTGCTACCAGTCCAGATGGCAAACGTTCAGCGATTCTTTCAGAAAAAGAACGTCAGGTTGAAGATTTTGAAGTCAAGAATGGAACGGAAGCAACTTGGCGATTGGAAAATCCTTGTCAAGCTGTAGTATACGAAATGCACATTCGTGACTTGACCAAGTCTGAAACTTCTGGTGTTGCTCCAGAATTAAGAGGAACATTCTTGGGTGCTGCCCAGACTGGAACAGTCAATAAGTATGGTCAGTCTACTGCATTTGACTACATCAAGGAACTTGGTGTTAACTATGTTCAACTACAGCCGATTGCTGACCGTCATAAAGAGTATGATGCAGATGGAAATGTGACCTACAACTGGGGTTATGATCCACAAAACTATAATGCTCCAGAAACTAGTATGTCAACGAATCCTAATGATCCGGGACAGGTTATTCGTGATTTAAAAACAATGGTTCAGGCTTATCATGATGCTGGTATCGGTGTCATCATGGATGTTGTTTATAATCATACTTTCTCTGTAGTCGATGCACCATTTCAAACAACGGTACCAGATTATTATTATCGAATGAATCGTGATGGGACCTATCAAAATGGTACCGGTGTAGGCAATGAAACTGCTAGTGAACACGAAATGTTCCGTAAATATATGATTGATTCGCTCCTTTATTGGGTCAAAGAATTTAATATTGATGGTTTCCGCTTTGACTTGATGGGAATACATGATATTAAAACCATGCAGATGATCCGTTGGGCTATGGATGAAGTCGATCCTAAAATCATCCTTTATGGAGAAGGGTGGGATATGGGAACTGGTCTTGCTCCTTATGATAAGGCTAAGAAAGACAATGCCTATCAATTACCTAATATTGGCTTCTTCAATGATGATCAACGTAATGCGGTTAAGGGTGCTGAAGTTTATGGAGATATTAAATCAGGATTTGTAAGTGGAGCTGGTACTGAGCCAATCGTAGCTAAGTCAATTCTAGGAAGTCGAGAACTTGGATCATACCTTAGTCCTAACCAAGTCTTGAACTATGTGGAAGCTCACGATAACTATAATTTACATGACTTGCTAGCAACTCTTCATCCAATGGAGAGTGAAGAACGAATCATGAAAAAAGTGGAAACTGCAACAGCTATGAACCTTCTCATGCAAGGAATGGCTTTTATGGAACTTGGACAGGAGTTTGGCCGTACCAAACTTGTAGCAACTGGAGAAAATGGTGAATTGACTCATGACGATCGCGAGAGAGCTATGAACAGTTACAATGCTCCTGATAGCGTCAACCAAGTTAACTGGGATCTAATCAATGAGCGTCAAGAAAGTATAGACTTTATCCGCCAAATTATCCGCCTTAAAACACAGACTAGCGCCTTTTCTTATCCTACATACGAGGAAGTATACCGTCACGTCTTTGTGCATACCGCCATTCAGAATAGTGGTTGGATTGTTTATGAGATTCAGGGAACTAAAGAACATTTCTTGGTTGTATTTAATGTCAAAGGTGCATCTTTCTATTATGAAAATGCTGGAAATCTAGAAATGTTGGTTACAAATAGTCGTTCAAATCAAGAAAATGCTATTGATGATGTCAGTGTAGCTGTTATGAAAGTTTTATCATAACGTAAAATCAAACTCAAGATTGTATCTTGAGTTTTTTTGTTAATAAAATTAAAAAAATTGTTTAAAATCATGAAAATTACTAAAAATATTTGAAAATTTAAGTAAAATTGTTAAAATAGTCTTTAAGAGACATTTTACATATAAAATTCATAAATTTATACAAAATGTTCAGTTTTAAACTTAAGAAAGAAAGGATGTTCTTTATAAATACCAAGAAATTTACTCATATTGACAAAGAGACTTTCTTAAAAATCATCAGTTTATGAAAATTTAAGAAAGTCTAAGATAATTGTTTGAAGATTTTCAAAAAAAATTTTAGGATAATCAGGAAATTGCTTGAAACTTATTTTAAAAGGTAGTATAATAGACATACAGAAAACGCTTACAATAAAAGGGGGATTCAATGGATAAATTTGAAGCTTTAAGAACATTTACAACTGGCGAGAACTTCCACCTTCAGCACCTATTAGGAGCGCATCGTGAAGAGCAGGATGGAGAGCAGGGTTATACTTTCCGTGTCTGGGCTCCAAATGCGCAAGCTGTCCATTTAGTTGGTGATTTTACAAACTGGACAGAAAATCAAATTCCCATGGTTCGAAATGATTATGGAGTTTGGGAAGTTTTTACTCCCCTAGCGCATGAGGGACAAATTTATAAATATAATGTTACTCGTGCAAACGGTCATCAAATTATGAAAATTGATCCTATGGCAGTAAGATTTGAAGCTCGCCCTGAGACAGGAGCAATTATAACGGAGATTCCTGAAAAGAAATGGAAGGATGGTCTTTGGTTAGCTCGTAGAAAACGCTGGGGCTTCTTTGATAGACCTGTTAATATTTACGAAGCTCATGCAGGTTCTTGGAAGAGAAATCCTGACGGAACACCATATAGTTTTGCTCAACTGAAAGAGGAACTTATTCCTTACCTAGTGGAGATGAATTATACACACATTGAGTTTATGCCTTTGATGGCTCACCCGCTTGGTTTAAGTTGGGGATATCAACTCATGGGTTATTTCGCCTTGGAGCATTCTTACGGTAGACCAGAAGAGTTTCAAGACTTTGTTGAGGAGTGTCATTTAAACAATATTGGAGTTATTGTTGACTGGGTGCCAGGTCACTTTACAATCAATGATGATGCCTTGGCATATTATGATGGAACGCCGACATTCGAATATCAGGACCATAATAAGGCCAATAACTACGGATGGGGTGCACTCAACTTTGACTTAGGAAAAAACGAAGTGCAATCCTTCTTGATTTCTAGTATAAAGTTCTGGATTGAATTCTTCCACTTAGATGGAATTCGAGTTGATGCAGTAAGTAACATTCTATATCTTGATTATGACAATGCACCATGGACACCAAATAAAGATGGCGGTAATCTCAACTATGAAGGCTATTATTTCCTTCAACGATTGAATGATATTATTAAGCTAGCTCATCCAGATGTCATGATGATTGCAGAAGAGAGCTCATCTGCTACTAAGATTACTGGTATGAAGGAAATGGGAGGTTTAGGTTTCGATTATAAATGGAATATGGGATGGATGAATGATATCTTACGTTTCTACGAAGAAGACCCTATTTACCGCAAGTATGACTTCAATCTTGTAACATTTAGTTTTATGTATGTATTCAAAGAAAATTACCTATTACCATTCTCCCACGATGAAGTGGTACATGGTAAGAAGAGTATGATGCATAAGATGTGGGGGGATCGTTACAATCAGTTCGCTGGTTTGAGAAATCTCTACACCTATCAAATTTGTCACCCTGGTAAGAAATTGCTCTTCATGGGTAGCGAGTTTGGACAATTCTTAGAATGGAAATCTGAAGAGCAATTGGAATGGTCTAACTTAGAAGATCCAATGAATGCTAAGATGAAATACTTCACTTCTCAACTGAATCAATTCTACAAAGACCATCGCTGTCTATGGGAAGTCGATTTGAGCTATGATGGAATTGAAATCATTGATGCAGATAATAGAGACCAAAGCGTTCTTTCCTTTATTCGTAAAGGTAAGAAAGACGAAATGTTAGTCTGTGTCTTCAATATGGCACCAGTTGAACGTCATGAATTCACAATTGGGCTTCCTGTTGCAGGTATCTATGAAGAAATTTGGAATACTGAGTTGGAGCAATGGGGTGGTGTTTGGAAAGAGCATAACCAAACAGTTCAAACTCAAGAAGGATTGTGGAAGGATTATGAACAGACATTGACCTTTACTCTACCAGCAATGGGAGCAAGTATTTGGAAACTCAAACGTCGCATAAAACCTACTAAAAAAGTCACTAATAACACTCAAAAAGGAGTAGAAAATGAAGAATGAAATGCTAGCTTTAATCCTTGCTGGTGGGCAAGGAACTCGTCTCGGTAAACTCACTCAAAGCATTGCAAAACCTGCTGTACAATTTGGTGGGCGCTATCGTATCATTGACTTCGCTCTTTCTAACTGTGCCAACTCTGGTATCCACAACGTTGGTGTCATTACACAGTACCAACCTCTAGCTCTTAACAACCATATCGGAAATGGCTCTAGCTGGGGTCTAGATGGTATTGATTCTGGTGTTTCTATTCTTCAACCATACTCAGCTAGTGAAGGAAATCGCTGGTTTGAAGGAACAAGTCACGCTATCTACCAAAACATTGACTACATTGACAGTATCAATCCTGAATATGTATTGATTCTTTCAGGTGACCACATCTATAAGATGGACTATGATGATATGCTTCAGTGTCACAAGGACAATAGTGCCAGTTTGACTGTTGCTGTATTAGATGTACCACTAAAAGAAGCTAGCCGTTTTGGTATCATGAATACAGATACCAATAATCGTATTGTTGAGTTTGAAGAAAAACCTGCCCAACCTAAATCGACAAAAGCTTCAATGGGTATTTATATCTTTGACTGGAAACGACTTCGCAATATGTTAGTTGCCGCTGAAAAGAACAATGTAGATATGTCAGACTTTGGTAAGAATGTTATTCCTAACTACCTAGAGTCTGGAGAAAGTGTCTATGCCTATGAATTCAGTGGATACTGGAAAGATGTTGGTACTATTGAATCTCTTTGGGAAGCAAATATGGAATATATCTCTCCAGAAAATGATCTAGATAGCCGAAATCGTCAATGGAAAATCTATTCACGTAACCTTATCTCGCCACCAAACTTCTTTGGAGAACATGCGCATGTAGAAGATTCGCTCGTAGTGGATGGATGTTTGGTTGATGGAACAGTAAAACATTCGATTATTTCAACAGGAGCACAAGTTCGTGAAGGTGCAGAAGTCGTTGACTCTGTTATCATGAGTGGAGCCGTTGTAGGTAAAGGTACTAAGATTAGACGTGCTATTATTGGCGAAGGTGCAGTTATTGCCGAAGGTGTTGTGATTGATGGAACTGAGGAAGTTCAAGTTGTCGGATATAACGAAGTAGTGGGGGTAGCAACAGATGAAGATTGATAAATATTCAGCGATTTTAGGTAACACAGTTGGATTTCACGATATGTCAACATTGACAAACAATCGTCCTGTAGCAAGTTTGCCATTTGGCGGTAAATATCGCTTGATTGACTTCCCTCTTTCAAGTCTTGCAAATGCTGGTGTCCGTAGTATCTTTGGTATCTTCCAACAAGATAATATTTCTTCTGTATTTGACCATATCCGTTCTGGACGTGAGTGGGGCTTGTCTACACTCCTCAGCCACTACTACCTTGGTATCTACAACACTCGTGTAGAAAGTAGCACTGTTGGTAAAGAATATTATCAACAACTTCTTACATATTTGAAACGTTCTGGATCAAACCAAACAGTTTCAATTAACTGTGATGTATTGATTAATATTGATCTTAATCAAGTATTCCATTTACACAACACAACAAAATCTCCGATTACAGTAGTTTATAAAAAACTACCTAAGAAAGATATATCGGGAGTTAATGCTATCTTGGAAGTCGATGAAACTGACCACGTTTTGTCACATCACTTGTTTGATGAAAATTCAAACCAAGACTTATACAATATGTCTACAGACATTTTTGTAGTTGATACTCCGTGGTTGATTGAACGTCTTGAAGAAGAAGCTAAGAAAGAAAATCCGGAGAAATTACGCTATGTTCTCCGTGATTTAGCAGAGGAATCAGGTGCTTTTGCTTACGAATATACTGGATATCTGGCTAATATTCATTCTGTAGAATCTTATTATCAAGCGAATAAAGATATGCTCGATTTGCATAAGTTCTACTCATTGTTCACTCCGAACCAAAAGATTTATACTAAGGTTAAAAATGAAGAACCAACTTACTATGCATCAAGCTCTAAAGTAGCTAAGTCTCAGTTTGCTTCTGGTAGTATTATCGAAGGTGAAGTAGTCAACTCTGTATTATCTCGTAATGTCCGCGTACATGAAGACAGCTTAGTCAAAGATAGTCTCCTCTTTACACGTGCGGTCATTGGTAAGGGAGCTCAGGTAGAGTATGCTATCTTAGATAAGGGTGTTGAGGTTGCTGAAGGTGTTGTTATTCGAGGCACTGCAGAACATCCTGTAGTTGTTAAGAAGGGCGAAAAAGTAACAGAGGATATTCTTTCATGAAAATTTTATTCGTAGCAGCAGAGGGCGCTCCCTTTTCAAAAACAGGTGGACTGGGAGATGTCATTGGAGCTCTACCCAAGTCATTAGTTAAGGCAGGACATGAAGTTGCTGTTTTCCTGCCTTACTATGATATGGTAGAAGCTAAATTTGGTGATCAAATTGAAGATGTTCTTCAATTTGAGGTATATGTTGGTTGGCGTAGACAATTTTGTGGAATTAAGAAAACAGTTTTAAATGGAGTCACCTTCTACTTTATAGATAATCAATACTATTTCTTTAGAGGCCATGTATACGGTGACTTTGATGATGGGGAACGCTTTGCTTTCTTCCAACTTGCAACTCTTGAAGCGATGGAGAGAGTCGGTTTTATCCCTGATGTTCTCCATGTGCATGACTATCATACAGCTATGATACCTTTCCTTCTGAAAGAAAAATACAGATGGATTCAAGCCTATCAAGGAATTAAGACTGTCTTGACTATTCATAACCTTGAGTTCCAAGGTCAATTCTCAGAAAGTATGTTGTGGGATTTATTCCGAGTTGGTTTCGAGCGTTATGCTGATGGTACAGTACGTTGGAATGACTGCCTCAACTGGATGAAAGCAGGTATTCTATATGCTGATAGAGTAACGACTGTTTCTCCAAGTTATGCTTATGAGATTATGACTACTGAGTTTGGTTGTGGTATCGATCAAATTCTTCGAATGGAGTCTGGAAAATTATCTGGTATTGTAAACGGAATCGATACTGATTTGTATAATCCTCAAACGGATCCGCTATTAGATTACCATTTTGATCAATCAGATTTGACTGGAAAAGCTAAAAACAAGGCTAAATTGCAAGAAAAAGTGGGTCTGCCTGTTAGAGATGATGTACCTTTGATTGGTATCGTCTCACGTTTAACTCGTCAAAAAGGCTTTGATTTAGTAGTTGAGAGTTTGCATCGCATGCTACAGGAAGATATTCAGATTGTTCTTTTGGGAACTGGTGATCCAGGTTTTGAACAAGCCTTCTCTTGGTTTGGTCAAGTATTCCCTGATAAACTTTCTGCAAATATTACTTTTGATGTAAAACTCGCACAAGAAATCTACGCTGCTTGTGATCTTTTCCTTATGCCAAGTCGTTTTGAACCATGTGGTCTTTCTCAAATGATGGCCATGAGATATGGGACACTTCCTTTGGTCCACGAAGTAGGTGGTCTGAGAGATACAGTTCAAGCCTATAATCCAGTTGATGGTAGTGGTACAGGATTCAGCTTTGATAATTTGACCCCATTTTGGCTTAACTGGGCTCTACAAACAGCCTTGGATGTTTATCAAAATCATCCAGCGACCTGGAAGAAACTACAGTTACAAGCTATGGAGCGTGATTTTTCTTGGGATACAGCTTGTCAATCCTATTTGCACTTGTACCAAAGCTTGGTAAATTAAAGCAACAAAAATCGTATGAAACTTTCATACGATTTTTTGGGATGATATTTAGTTAGGAAAAGTAATGTCAAAAGTAAGAGGTCTTTGCGTGCTTGACGTCGATGGCACACTAATAGAAGAAGAAGTTATCGATATCCTAGGCCGAAAAGCAAACTGTGAGCAAGAAGTCTCACAATTAACTAGTCGAGCAATGAGTGGACAAATAGATTTTGAATCAAGCTTGAAAAGGCGTGTTTCTTTATTGAAGGGTATGTCAGTCGAAGTATTTGATCAAATTTATAAAGAGCTTCATCTAAGCAAAAATGCTCATGAGTTTATCTCAATTCTTCAAGAACATAGAATTGCTGTTGGCATCATATCAGGTGGTTTTGTACCTATCGTTGAAAAGTTAGCAAATAGTTTAGGGATTCATTTGTTTGCTGCAAATCAGTTAGAAATAAATAATGGAAGACTAACTGGTCGACTTATTGGTCAGGTCATTACTCGAGAAGTCAAGGAAGAAATTTTTCTTCAATGGGCTAGTCAATTAGATATATCTTTGGATAGAACAATTGCCGTAGGTGATGGAGCGAACGATTTAAAGATGCTTAAGAAAGCTGGAATCGGAGTTGCTTTTTGTGCTAAAGATATTCTAAAAAAAGAAATGAAACTACATATTGACGAAAGAGACTTAGTAAAAGTATTGGACTTGATTGATTTCCTTTAAAGAGAAGGAGAAGTGTATGAAAATTGTAGTTGCGCCAGATTCTTTTAAAGAGACTCTTTCGGCAGGTGAAGTGGCAAAAGCTATTAAGCGAGGTCTGGAAAGAGCCTTGCATAAAGTGGACTGTTTATGTTTACCAGTAGGCGATGGAGGAGAAGGTACTATAGAAGCCATCAAAAACTCTTTAGGACTATTAGAAAAAAGTGCTCGAGTAACTGGTCCTTTTGGTGATGAGGTACAAATGCCCTATGTCCAAAAGGGGAAACTTGCACTTTTTGAGGTTGCAGATCTTGTAGGGCTTGCTAAGATACCTCATGAAAAGAGAAATCCTTTAGATATTTTTACAAAAGGGATAGGAGAGTTAATCAGGCATTTGGTAAATCAGGGCATTAAGGAAATTTATATCGGTGTTGGTGGAACTGCCAGTAACGATGGAGGAATTGGAATTGCATCGGGTCTTGGTTATCAATTCTATGACCAAAGTGGAAAAGAGCTTTTAGCTACTGGTCAAGCACTGTTCGAAATAGCTGAACTGTCAAATCAAGAGGCTGTTTCCTTACCTTCAGATGTACAGATAAAAATATTGGCGGATGTCACCAATCCTCTCTGTGGTGCAGATGGTGCAACCTATGTATTTGGAAAGCAAAAGGGATTAAATCCTGAAAAATTCAAAGTAGTTGATAGGGCTGTTAAGGAATTTTATAGTAATTTCTCACCTGAAACTTTAAAACTAGCAGGTGGAGGAGCAGGTGGTGGCATTGCAGCTGGATTGTGTGCATTTGCTGGAGCAGAAATCGTATCTGGAATTCAGACTTGTTTGGATTTGATACATTTTGATGAAAAGGTTGAAAATGCTGACCTAGTAATTGTTGGTGAAGGTAGGTTAGACTCTCAAAGCCTGGCCGGTAAGGCTCCAATTGGTGTAGCAAAAAGAACACCAAAAGGTGTTCCAGTTATTGCAATATGTGGTAGCTTGTCAGAGGATTTACCTCAATTACCATTTGAAAATCTAGTTGCAGCTTTCTCAATTTTAGAAAAGAGCGAACCATTGGAAGATAGCTTTACAAATACTACCCGCTATTTAGAAAACACAGCATTTAATATCGGTCAACTTTTATCAATACAGTAGTTTAACCAAACCATTTTTTCCAAAGAGAAGTTGGAGCCTTTGTCTCTTTCTCTTGCCATAAGTCAGAAAAGGCCTTTTTAAGGTCTTTTTCTTGGATTTGGACAGGACTATCACTGTGTATGACCATACCGAAAGGAGAAGAGTTATGATCTTCTGAAACAATTGTCGCTTGGCAATTAGCATCCTTTGCTTGTTTTAAATAGAAAACCTGCTTCTCAAAAATAACTTGAGGTGAAATTTTGACAAATAGAGGCTCCGTATTTTCTTTTAAACAATTTAAGATAGTTGGAAAGTTGTTTTTGAATTTGTCATCATTTGTTGTCTCAATATCTGCAAAACCTAGTACTCTTTCCTCAAATGTACCGAGAAAGCGTCTTTGTTCATCAGGATTTAATTTTAGGCCACCATTAGCTTTTTCTAGAATTTGTTTTGATAAATCAGTCATAAAAATAGTATAACATAAAAAGCAGAAGAAAGAAAAAAGAAGAAAGCGATTACTTTATAAAGTTAAGGAAAAATTGCACAAAGATAACGTTTTTCCTTGAAAAAGGAGTTTAATTAAGGTATCATAGAGGTGTAAAATAAATAAACTCAAAGGAGAGTAAAAAATGTCAATTATTACTGATGTTTACGCTCGCGAAGTCCTAGACTCACGCGGTAACCCAACACTTGAAGTAGAAGTTTATACTGAATCAGGTGCTTTCGGACGTGGTATGGTTCCATCTGGAGCTTCTACTGGTGAACACGAAGCAGTTGAACTTCGCGACGGTGACAAATCTCGTTACGGTGGTCTTGGTACACAAAAAGCTGTTGACAACGTAAACAACATCATTGCTGAAGCAATTATCGGCTACGATGTACGTGATCAACAAGCTATCGACCGTGCTATGATCGCTCTTGACGGTACTCCTAACAAAGGTAAATTGGGTGCAAACGCAATCCTTGGTGTGTCTATCGCTGTAGCTCGCGCTGCTGCTGACTACCTTGAAATCCCACTTTACAGCTACCTTGGTGGATTCAATACTAAAGTTCTTCCAACTCCAATGATGAACATCATCAACGGTGGATCTCACTCAGATGCTCCAATCGCTTTCCAAGAATTCATGATCGTACCTGCTGGTGCACCTACATTCAAAGAAGCTCTTCGTTGGGGTGCTGAAATCTTCCACGCACTTAAGAAAATCCTTAAATCACGTGGTTTGGAAACTGCCGTAGGTGACGAAGGTGGATTCGCTCCTCGTTTCGACGGAACTGAAGATGGTGTAGAAACAATCCTTGCTGCTATCGAAGCTGCTGGTTATGTTCCAGGTAAAGATGTATTTATCGGATTTGACTGTGCATCATCAGAATTCTACGATAAAGAACGTAAAGTATACGACTACACTAAATTCGAAGGTGAAGGAGCTGCTGTCCGCACTGCTGCTGAACAAATCGACTACCTTGAAGAATTGGTAAACAAATACCCAATCATCACTATCGAAGATGGTATGGACGAAAACGACTGGGACGGTTGGAAAGCTCTTACTGAACGTCTTGGTGGTAAAGTTCAATTGGTTGGTGACGACTTCTTCGTAACAAACACTTCTTACCTTGAAAAAGGTATCGAAGAAGGTGCTGCTAACTCAATCCTTATCAAAGTTAACCAAATTGGTACTCTTACTGAAACATTCGACGCTATCGAAATGGCTAAAGAAGCTGGATACACTGCCGTTGTATCACACCGTTCAGGTGAAACTGAAGATTCAACAATCGCTGATATCGCAGTTGCAACAAACGCAGGTCAAATCAAGACTGGTTCACTTTCACGTACTGACCGTATCGCTAAATACAACCAATTGCTTCGCATCGAAGATCAACTTGGTGAAGTAGCTGAATACCGTGGATTGAAATCATTCTACAACTTGAAAAAATAATCTAGTTCAGTGAACTAATTAAAGCCCTTGGATTTTTCCAGGGGCTTTTGTATATTATAAGACAAGGTCAAAGAAATTCAGTCTAGTTTTCGTATTCTAGAGGTGAAAAAGGAGATTTTTAAGCGTTTTTTTGGTATAATAATACCCAGGAAAAAAGAGAAAAAGGAGGTTGAGATGGACAAGTATTTATCGGTTGCTACATTGACCAAGTATTTGAAAATGAAATTCGATAAAGACCCATACTTAGAACGGGTCTATTTAACTGGTCAGGTTTCGAACTTTCGCAAGCGTCCAACTCATCAGTATTTTTCTCTCAAGGATGACCGCGCTGTTATACAAGCAACTATTTGGGCAGGTATTTATCAAAAATTAGGTTTTGAATTGGAAGAAGGTATGAAGATCAATGTGATTGGTCGTGTCCAAATCTATGAACCAAGTGGAAGCTATTCAATTATCATTGAAAAGGCAGAACCAGATGGTGTTGGAGCACTTGCTATTCAGTTCGAACAATTAAAAAAGAAATTATCGGAAGAAGGTATTTTTCAAGATCGCTTTAAACAAGCAATCCCTCAGTTTGCAAAAAAAATCGGAGTGGTGACTAGTCGTAGTGGAGCTGTTATCCAGGATATCATTACAACCGTAAGCAGACGCTTTCCTGGTGTGGAAATTGTCTTATATCCTACAAAAGTTCAAGGTGAAGGGGCAGCAGAGGAGATTGCTCGTAACATTGTGAGAGCAAATGAACGAGAGGATTTAGATGTTCTTATTATCGGTCGTGGCGGTGGATCAATTGAGGATCTTTGGGCTTTTAATGAAGAGATTGTGGTTCGCTCTATTTTTGAATCACGGCTACCCATCATTTCAAGTGTGGGGCACGAAACAGATGTAACCTTGGCTGATTTTGTAGCAGATAGGAGAGCGGCTACACCGACAGCTGCAGCAGAGTTAGCTACACCTGTGACTAAGTTAGATCTACTGACCTACCTTAAAAATCAAGAGAAACGAATGGCTACTGCTGTACAAAATACTTTATCAAAGAAAAAAGAAGCCTTGAGAGGGCTTATTCAATCAGTCATCTTCAGGCAACCAGAGCGTTTATATGATGGATATCTGCAACGTTTGGATCAGTTAATGCTTCGACTGAAGCAGGGATTGAATGGTGAGTTAGTTAGAAATCAACAGAAGGTTCAAGCTCAAATTCACCGTTTGGAGCAATTATCACCAATTGTCAAGCTTCAGCGTTACCAAGACCGTATTCAACAATTACAAAAATTAATGCGTAGTCAGATGGCTGTGACATATGATGCTAAAGTTGCTGAGGTGAAACGCTTGTCAGAAGCGCTAGTGATGTTAGATACTAGCCGAATCGTGGCAAGAGGTTATGCCATTGTAAAAAAAGAAGGTGCTGTGGTATCTTCAGCAAAAGATTTGAAAGTAAATGACCAAGTTATGCTGATAATGCGAGATGGTCAAGTAGATTTAGAGGTTAAAGATGTCAAAACAAAAGAAATTTGAGGAAAATTTAGCAGAACTTGAAACGATTGTTCAGAGTTTAGAAAATGGTGAAATTGCACTAGAAGATGCCATTGCTGCTTTTCAAAAAGGGATGATATTATCAAAAGAATTGCAAGCGACGCTTGATAAAGCTGAAAAGACCTTGGTTAAAGTCATGCAAGAAGATGGAACAGAAAGCGAACTTCTATGAACAAGCAAGAAAAATTAGCTATGGTCGAGTCAGCTCTTGAAGAGTTTTATGGTGACCAGCAATTTGCATTAAGCTTAAGAGAAGCAGTTCTTTATTCCATACATGCTGGAGGTAAAAGGATTCGGCCCTATCTGCTTTTAGAAGTTTTAGATGCCTTAAAGGTTCCTATTACATTAGCTCATGCCCAGGTTGCAGCAGCGCTTGAGATGATTCACACAGGAAGCCTAATCCATGATGATCTTCCCGCTATGGATGATGATGATTATCGCCGTGGGCGTTTAACTAACCATAAAAAGTTTGGTGAAGCCTTAGCTATTTTAGCCGGCGATGCTCTCTTTTTGGATCCTTATGCCTTAATAGCGCAAGCTGATTTATCCAGTCAGGCTAAGGTAGATTTGATATCTTCCTTGTCTCTTGCTTCTGGTAGTATGGGAATGGTAGCCGGTCAAGTGTTGGATATGGAAGGTGAAGGCAAACACTTAAACTTAGAAGAACTCCAGACCATCCACGCTAACAAAACTGGTAAACTCATAGCCTTTCCTTTTCAAGCCGCTGGAATTATCTCAGGATTAGATGCAAGGCTACAAGAAGACCTCAAATACATTGGCGAGTTGATTGGGCTTGCTTTCCAAGTCAGAGATGATGTCTTAGATGTAACTGCTAGTTTTGAAGAAATCGGTAAGACCCCGCAGAAAGATTTGCAAGCTGAGAAGTCGACCTATCCTGCTTTGCTAGGTTTAGATGAGGCGATTGTATTTTGCAATCATACTTTGGATCAGGCTAACGCAAAGTTAGAAGAAATCAGTCGATTAGTCAACTTTGATAAAGAACCAATTGTAAAAATAGTAGAAAGTTTGAGAATCAATGCCTAAGGAAAGAGTAGATGTACTTGCCTACAAACAAGGTTTATTTGAAACAAGAGAACAGGCTAAGCGTGGCGTAATGGCTGGATTAGTAGTAGCTGTTCTTAATGGAGAACGATTTGATAAACCTGGAGAAAAAATTCCTGATGATACTGAATTAAAGCTTAAGGGTGAAAAGCTTAAGTATGTCAGTCGAGGTGGTTTGAAGCTAGAAAAGGCATTGGAATACTTTGCTATATCAGTTGATGGAAAAATAACGATTGACATTGGAGCATCTACAGGTGGCTTTACCGATGTCATGTTGCAAAATGGTGCTAAGCTTGTCTATGCTGTGGATGTTGGTACTAACCAACTTGCTTGGAAATTACGTCAAGATGAGCGTGTCGTTAGTATGGAGCAGTTTAATTTCCGTTATGCTGAAAAGACTGATTTTGAACAAGAGCCATCTTTTGCAAGCATTGATGTCAGTTTTATATCTCTGGGTCTTATCTTTCCTGCTCTTCATAGAGTTTTGGCAAATCAAGGACAAGTCGTTGCATTGATTAAACCACAGTTTGAAGCTGGACGTGAACAGATTGGTAAGAATGGAATTATTAGAGATGCCAAGATTCACCAATATGTCATAGAATCAGTTACGGAAATGGCTGTTCAAGAAGGATTTTCTGTTCTAGGATTGAGCTACTCTCCGATACAAGGTGGCCATGGGAATATAGAATTTTTAGCTTATTTACAAAAAGAAGACCAAGCAATCAATCAGGTCTCTTCGCAAATAAATCAAGTAGTAGAAGAAGCACATAGAGAATTTAAAGATGAATAAAAAAATTAGACTAGAAAAAATCAGAAAATTTGTTACTGATTATCAAATTGGGACTCAAGAAGAAATTGTAGAGTATTTAAAAGAGGCGGGAATTTCTGCAACCCAAGCAACTGTTTCAAGAGATATTAAAGAACTTGGAATCGTAAAAATTCCTTTGAAGAATAATACCTATATCTATGAACTCCCAAAATCAGTTGTCAAAAGTCTGCAATTAGCTGAGAATAATATTGTTCATTCTGAGCGTTTGGGACAGATGATTAATCTTCAAATCGTTCCAGGGAATACTCTTTTTGTTAAAAGTCAGTTATTAGAAGTATTTTCAGAAAAACTCTTTAGTTGTATAGCTGATGATAATTCGATTCTTATGGTATTAAGAACTGAAGAAGAAGCCAAGGAAGTTTTTGAACAAGTTAAAAATTGGTAGGTTTATATGTTACTGGAAATTTCGATAAAAAATTTCGCCATTATTGAAGCTATCTCCCTAAATTTTGAAAAGGGGATGACCGTTTTGACTGGTGAAACAGGTGCCGGAAAATCAATTATTATTGATGCTATGAATATGATGTTAGGAGCAAGAGCAACGACTGATGTTATTCGTCATGGCGCTCCAAAGGCAGAAATTGAAGGTCTTTTCTCTGTAGAGAATAGTCGGGTTTTACAAGAACTTTTTGATGAACAAGGACTAGAGCTTGGTGATGACATTATTATTCGACGCGAAATATTGCGCAATGGTCGTAGTATTAGTCGAGTTAATGGTCAACTAGTCAATCTTTCTGTTCTAAAACTTATCGGTCAGCACCTAGTCGATATTCACGGTCAACACGATCAAGAAGAACTTATGCGTCCTCAAAGACATATTCAAATGTTGGATGAATTTGGAGATGCTGCTTTTTTTGAATTAAAAGAAGCATATCAAGAGAGCTTTGATCATTATCGTCGGATGCGTAAGCAAGTTCTTGATATCAAGAAAAACCAAGAGGAACACAAAGCCCGAATTGAAATGTTAGAGTTTCAGATATCTGAGATTGAAGCAGCAAATCTAAAAACTGGTGAAGACATAGCTCTAAACAAAGAAAGAGATAAACTTCTCAATCATAAAAATATAGCGGATACATTAACAAATGCCTATAGTATGCTTGATAACGAAGAGTTTTCTAGCTTAGCTAATGTTCGTTCTGCAATGAATGATATGGAAAGTTTAGAAGAGTATGATCCAGAATATCGAGAGATTTCAACATCTCTATCAGAATCTTATTATGTTTTAGAGGACATCACCAAAAGACTAGAGAATATTATAGATGATCTAGATTTCGATGGGAATCATTTGTTACAGATAGAAAGTCGCTTGGATTTAATTCACACTATTACACGAAAGTATGGAGATAGTGTGGACGAAGTCTTAGATTACTTTTCTAAGATTACGGATGAGTATAATCTCTTAACTGGAAATAATCTTTCATCAGAAGATATGGAACTTGAACTTAAGAAACTTGAAAAGCAATTAGTAGATTTAGCTAATCAAGTATCTCTTGCTCGACATGATTTAGCAAAAAATTTAGAAGCTGATATCAAGAAAGAATTGCAGGATCTCTATATGGAGAAAGCTCAGTTCCAAGTCCACTTTACTAAAGGAAAATTTAGTCGTGAAGGAAACGAAACGGTTGAATTCTTTATTTCTACCAACCCTGGAGAAGATTTTAAACCTCTAGTAAAAGTTGCCTCTGGTGGTGAGTTATCGCGGTTAATGTTAGCTATTAAGTCAGCTTTTTCTCGTAAGGAAGGTAAGACAAGCATTGTATTTGATGAAGTAGATACAGGGGTTTCAGGTCGTGTAGCGCAAGCAATTGCCCAAAAGATTCATAAGATTGGTCAGCATGGGCAAGTATTAGCAATATCCCACCTACCACAAGTGATTGCTATTGCAGATTACCAGTTCTTTATTGAAAAGATTAGTGATGAGCATTCTACTATATCAATCGTACGTCTCTTAACTATCGAAGAGCGCGTGCAAGAAGTGGCTAAGATGTTAGCAGGTGATGATGTAACAGAGGCTGCTCTAACACAAGCAAAAGAATTGTTGAAACATAAGGAGAAATAAATGACAGATTACTATGTAATCGGAGATGTTCATGGAAAAGCTGGAATGTTGGAAGACCTCCTCAAAACATGGGATGGTCAAACACAGTTACTATTTCTTGGAGATTTAATAGATAGAGGTGAGGATAGTCGTCGTGTTTTAGAGATGGTCAAGGACTTGGTAGATAATCAAAATGCGATTTGCATTTCCGGTAACCATGAATACATGTTTTTAACTTGGCTTGACAATCCTGAGGAAAGCTATGACCATTATCGTAGAAATGGTGGAGATACGACGATTAATTCTATACTAGGACGTCCTTTGGATGCTCCGGTAGATCCGATAGAAGATGCCAAACGTGTAGAAACTGAAGCAGCAGACTTGGTTGCTTTTATCCGACAAATGCCATTCGTGATCGAAACAGACCACTATATCTTCGTTCATGCGGGAATTGATTTGACACTAGATGATTGGCATGAGACTACAGACTATAAGAAAGTCTGGCTAAGAAAACCATTCCATGAAGCTGAAAATCATACAGGAAAAACAATCGTATTTGGGCATACTCCTGTATACGGTTTGTTAAATCAAAAACCTGGCACATCTGAACTTTGGATTACTGATGATGGTAAAATTGGAATGGATGGAGGAGCTGTTTATGGCGGTGTCCTTCATGGAATCGTTTTTACAGAACAAGGAATGACAGAACGTTATTTCATTGAAAATGATGGATTCATTGCGGAAGATTAATACTCTCCACAGGGTATTATGGTCTTGTCAAAAATAAAAAAACAATTTATAATTAATAGATACCCTGAAAGGAAGAGAATCTTGAATTTAGAAGAATTAAAAAAACGACAGGAGAAAATCCGTAACTTCTCTATTATCGCCCATATCGACCATGGGAAGTCAACTTTAGCCGACCGTATTTTAGAAAAGACTGAGACAGTCTCAAGTCGTGAAATGCAGGCCCAGCTACTTGATAGTATGGACTTAGAACGTGAGCGTGGGATTACAATCAAACTAAACGCTATCGAGCTTAACTACACAGCAAAAGATGGGGAAACCTACATTTTCCACTTGATTGACACACCAGGGCATGTAGACTTCACCTATGAAGTTTCCCGTTCACTTGCTGCCTGTGAGGGTGCAATCTTGGTTGTCGATGCTGCTCAAGGTATTGAAGCACAAACACTTGCTAATGTTTATTTAGCCTTGGATAATGATTTGGAAATCATGCCTGTCATTAACAAGATTGACCTTCCTGCTGCGGATCCAGAGCGTGTCCGTACGGAAATCGAAGATGTTATCGGTTTAGATGCTAGTGAAGCAGTATTAGCTTCTGCCAAGGCTGGTATCGGTATCGAGGAAATTCTCGAGCAAATCGTTGAAAAAGTTCCAGCACCAACTGGTGACGTGACTGCTCCTCTTAAGGCTTTGATTTTTGACTCAGTTTATGATTCTTATCGTGGTGTTATTCTGCAAGTCCGTGTCATGGATGGGGTAGTTAAACCTGGGGATAAGATTCAGCTTATGAGTAATGGCAAGACCTTTGATGTTACTGAAGTAGGTATTTTTACTCCTAAAGCAGTTGGACGTGATTTTCTTGCAACAGGTGATGTAGGCTATATTGCAGCTTCTATTAAGACTGTTCAGGATACACGAGTTGGTGATACGGTAACTTTGGCAAACAATCCTGCTACTGAGCCACTTGATGGCTACAAGCAGATGAATCCAATGGTATTTGCGGGTCTCTATCCAATCGAGTCAAACAAATATAACGACCTTCGTGAAGCCTTAGAAAAATTGCAGCTCAATGATGCAAGCTTACAATTTGAGCCAGAAACTTCTCAGGCGCTTGGCTTTGGTTTCCGTTGTGGTTTCTTGGGACTTCTTCACATGGATGTTATCCAAGAACGTCTTGAACGCGAATTTAATATTGATCTAATTATGACGGCGCCGTCTGTAATTTACAAGGTTAATTTAACAGATGGTGAAGCAATTGATGTATCGAATCCTTCAGAGTTTCCAGACCCAACTAAGATTGCTTCTATTGAAGAACCTTATGTTAAAGCTCAAATCATGGTGCCACAAGAATTTGTCGGTGCGGTTATGGAGCTGGCTCAACGTAAGCGTGGGGACTTTGTAACTATGGATTATATCGATGAAAATCGTGTGAATGTCATCTACCAAATTCCACTTGCTGAAATTGTCTTTGATTTCTTTGATAAACTAAAATCATCTACTCGTGGCTATGCTAGTTTTGATTATGAGTTGTCTGAATATCGCCCATCTAAATTGGTTAAAATGGATATCCTCCTTAATGGTGATACTGTTGATGCTCTCAGCTTTATCGTTCACAAGGACTTTGCCTACGAGCGTGGTAAATTAATTGTCGAAAAACTGAAGAAAATTATTCCACGTCAGCAGTTTGAAGTTCCAATCCAAGCAGCGATCGGACATAAGATTGTGGCTCGTACGGATATCAAGGCTCTACGTAAGAACGTGCTTGCTAAGTGTTATGGTGGTGACGTATCACGTAAACGTAAGCTTCTTGAAAAACAAAAAGCTGGTAAGAAACGGATGAAAGCCATTGGATCTGTAGAAGTTCCACAGGAAGCCTTCTTATCTGTTCTTTCTATGGATGAGGAGTAATACTCTCCCAAGATTATCAAATATTAAAACGCTCTATTTAGAGCGTTTTTTACAATTTAAATAAGAAGAATGAGTAATAGTAGATTGAAACTTCTATTCGAAAATACTCACATTTTACAGTTTATCTTTGACACTTTGATGTTCGTACTTTAGAATAGAAGTGAAAGGAGAATAACTATGAAAAAAGTAATTACTTTATCTTCGATACTTTTATGCTCTCTATGTCTTGCTGCATGTAATACAACAAAAAATACTAGTGCGGAAAAAACTGAAACTACTAGTGTTCAAGAAACAACAGTTGCAACAACCGCAGCTCCTATAAAAGACACGCAATGGATTGGATCGGACGATTATGGATACGTGAAAGTACCACAATCATGGATTCAATTTAAAGATGTTAATGGTGGAGATGATATTCAATATTCTGACGGTACAGATATCAATATCGTTACCTTAAATACATTTAAAGCAGAGCAGTTTGGTATTTCTGAAAGTGAACTTGAAAAGGTAGACCCTATTCAAATTTCAAATAGTATTTATCAATCTAAATCAGAAAGTTCTGATTTCTCTAAGGTTTGGGGCTCTAAGTCAAGAATCGGAGGCTATGATGCATATCAAGTTAACTGCATTGCCAAAACTGGTAAATATTTAGTTATTTGGATTTTCAAGTCGGATGATGGTAAGTTCAGATATGTTTCACTTGAAGGGAATTTAGATACTATTAAAGAACTAGCACCGACTATCGAAGAAAGTTGGACCAATAAAAAACCATAAATGTGGGAGCAGGATTGAATCCTGCTTTTTTTATAGTCTAAAGAAATATATATCTGTAAGAAATTTGTTCGTAGTTGAGTGAATAAAATATGTCAAACACAAAATGATAAAATTCAAACAAAATACAACAAAAAAATATTGACAACGGTTTCATATAGTGATATACTTGTATCATAAAAGTTAAATATGAAGGGAGAAGGTCATGGGATTAGATCATTTCTTCAGCAAAGACTTAGTCTTTTGTCTAGAAGCAGATAATCAAGAGCAACTATTTGATCAAGTTGCAACCCTATTAGAAGAAAAGAAAGTTGTTACGGATACCTATCGATCGGCATTGATTGAACGTGAAAAAATGTTCCCAACCGGTTTAGATATGGAATTTCTTGGGAAGGACTTGCCGAATGTAGCAATCCCTCATACAGACACGATTCATAATTTAACTGAAAACGTTGTTGTGGTTCGCTTAGCGAAACCAGTAACATTCCACAACATGATTGCTCCTGACAAGGAAGTAGAAGTATCATTACTCTTCTTTATCATCAATAATTCAAATTCGAGTCAAACAAATATTCTAGCTCAATTGATGGACTTCTTTACAGGTAATGGTCATCTAGAAGCACTTTCTAAGATTACAGAACCAGAAACTTTGTTCCAGTATATCTCAGAAGCAACTGCTTAAATTCATAAATAAATAGTAAATAAAAATCGGAGGAAATCCAAATGATTAAAATTCTTGCTGCATGTGGTGCAGGTGTCAACTCAAGCCACCAAATTAAAAGCGCTCTAGAAGAAGAGCTATCAAGCCGTGGTTACGATGTACAGTGTGACGCAGTTATGGTAAAAGATGTCAATGAAGACTTGATTAAAGGTTATGATATCTTCACGCCAATTGCTGCAACTGACTTAGGTTTTGACCCTGGTATTCCAGTTGTTGAAGCTGGACCTATCTTGTTCCGTATTCCAGCAATGAGCGCTCCAGTCTACGACAATATTGAAGCAGCAATCAAAGAACACGGATTAAGTTAATTATTATTTTGTAATTTTCCATAAAAATAAAGGGAGGAAAAATTATGGATTTCATTATCAATTTAGCCAATGAATTCTTTAAACCAATCTTGGCTATGGGTGGCCCAATCATCATGCTGATCATTTTGACAGTATTGGCTTTGCTTTTCGGAGTTAAATTCTCCAAAGCACTTGAAGGTGGTATCAAACTTGCCATCGCACTTACTGGTATCGGTGCTATCATCGGAATGCTTAACGGAGCTTTCTCAGCTTCACTTGCAAAATTCGTTGAAAATACTGGTATTCAATTGACCATCACCGACGTTGGTTGGGCACCACTTGCAACAATCACTTGGGGATCTGCATGGACTCTATACTTCTTGCTAGTTATGTTGATTGTCAACATTGTAATGCTTGCAATGAAGAAAACAGACACACTTGACGTTGATATCTTCGATATCTGGCACTTGTCTATCACAGGTCTTTTGATTAAATGGTATGCTGACAAGAGTGGAGTTGGTCAAGGGGTTTCTCTTTTCATCGCGACTGCAGCAGTTGTTCTTGTAGGGGTTCTTAAAATTATTAACTCTGACTTGATGAAACCAACATTCGACGACCTTCTTAACGCACCAAGTTCATCACCAATGACTTCAACTCACATGAACTACATGATGAACCCAGTTATCATGGTTTTGGATAAGATTTTTGATAAATTCTTCCCAGGTCTTGATAAATATGACTTTGACGCTGCTAAATTGAACAAGAGAATCGGTTTCTGGGGATCTAAATTCTTCATCGGTTTCATCCTTGGTATCGTTATCGGTTTGATGGGTACTCCACATCCGGTTGCAGGTGTAGAAGGTGCTGAAAAATGGGAACTTGTAATTAAAGGTTGGTTGTCACTTGGTTTGACTGCCGGTGTCTGCTTGGAGCTCTTCTCATTGATCGGTTCATGGTTCATCGCAGCCGTAGAACCACTTTCACAAGGTATTACAAACGTTGCTACTAAACGTCTTCAAGGACGTAAATTCAACATCGGTCTTGACTGGCCATTTATCGCTGGTCGTGCTGAAATCTGGGCTTGTGCCAACGTACTCGCACCAATCATGTTGGTTGAAGCAGTACTTCTTTCAAATGTCGGAAATGGTATCTTGCCACTTGCTGGTATCATCGCAATGGGTGTAACTCCAGCTCTCTTGGTAGTTACTCGTGGTAAATTGCTCCGTATGATTATCTTCGGAACACTCTTGTTGCCACTCTTCCTTCTTTCAGGTACACTTATCGCACCATTTGCAACAGATCTTGCTAAAAGTGTAGGTGCCTTCCCAGAAGGTGTGAGTCAAACTCAATTGATCACTCACTCAACACTTGAAGGACCAATCGAAAAACTTCTTGGTTGGACAATTGGTAACACTACAACAGGTGATATCAAAGCAATTATTGGTGCAGTAATCTTCCTTACTTTCTATATCGGTATTTTTGCATGGTACAGAAAACAAATGATCAAACGTAATGAAGAATACGCAGCAAACTCAAAATAATTTGCTCCTAAAAATGTAAATTGTAAAAACTAGGTTGTCAGTTTCCACTATGAAGCAGTCAGCCTAGTTTTTTTAGAAAATTAGAGGTAAGACTTGTGATTGTATTAAAATCAGATCATTTAGATGTTGAGTTTCAAACACTTGGAGGAGCGCTATCCTCTATAAAAGATAAAGATGATGTAGAGTATTTGTGGCAGGGGGATCCAACTTATTGGAGTGGGCAAGCACCCGTATTATTCCCAATATGTGGTTCAGTAAGAAATGATACGGTCCTTTATGATAAGGAAGATGGTAGTCAAAAAGAAGGAAAAATCCCTCGACATGGCTTAGTAAGAAAAAAAGAATTTACATTAGTAAAACAAACGGATAATTCAGTTACATTCGCTATTGAAGATGATGAAGAAATGTATGCAAATTACCCTTATCATTTTCGTTTAGAAATCACTTATACAGTTACTGGGAAAACCATACGTACTCAGTATAAAATCTATAATAAAGAAGCTGAAAAATCGATGCCATACTTTATCGGTGGACATCCTGGTTTTAACTGTCCATTACTTGAAGACGAAGTATATGAAGATTACTATCTTGAATTCGAAAAGCCAGAAACTTGTACAGTTCCCAAACCATTCTCAGAAACAGGAATGCTAGATTTTAAAGATAGAAGTAGCTGGTTAGAAAATAAAAAAGAAATCGACTTGAATTATGACTTCTTCAGCTACGATGCTGTTACTTTAGACAACTTAGAATCTCGTTCTGTTTCTTTGAAATCACGAAAACATGATAAAGGTTTAAAACTACATTTTAATGAGTTTCCAAATTTAATCGTATGGTCAACTCTTAATAAAGGTCCTTTTATTGCCTTGGAACCATGGTCAGGTTTGTCTACTTCGCTCGAAGAAGGAGATAGACTGGAAGATAAGAAAGATGTTAGAGTTCTGAAACCTGGCGAATTTGATCAGCTTGGATTTGATATCGAAATTTTATAAAAAATAAACAAAAACAAACATAAAATGTTGACTTTTCCAACTAATAGTAGTATATTATGTTTATAAAGAACAATTTGTGTTTGTTTTAACAAATTGATTGTTTTAGTTTTTCTCTGAAGAAAACTCTTTAAGAATGAAAGATGTAATTTATTCTTAATTAAAATATTGTCAAAAAACTACTAGTAACTTTTTTGAATGGGTGTTTTAAACTGAAATCAAAAATGTTTGCTGGTCTATAATAAAAAAGGAGTATACAATATGTCTATTGTTATTGGTGCAGATGCTGCAGGTTTAAGATTGAAAGAAGTTGTAAAAAACTTCTTGGAAAAAGAAAACTTCCAAGTAGTGGATGTTACAGCAGAAGGTCAAGACTTCGTTGATGTAACTCTTGCTGTTGCAGAAGAAGTTAAGAAAGAAGAACAAAACCTTGGTATCGTGATTGATGCATATGGTGCTGGTCCATTTATGGTCGCAACAAAAATTAAAGGAATGGTTGCTGCAGAAGTTTCTGATGAACGTTCAGCTTATATGACTCGCGGGCACAACAACTCACGTATGATTACTATGGGTGCTCAACTTGTTGGTGATGAATTGGCTAAAAACATTGCTAAAGGCTTTGTAAATGGTAAGTATGACGGCGGTCGTCACCAAATCAGGGTCGACATGTTGAACAAAATGTGCTAATACTCTTCAAAAATCAAGATAATCTGTCGTCAGCTCACTTTAGCTAACCTCAGTTATGCTCGCAGCTCGCTTCCTAAGCTAATCTTGATTTTTCTTGAGCAAGGATAAATGATATTAGATTTATACAATTAATCGGAGGGAATAACTAATGAGAATTGCAATTGGATGTGACCACATCGTAACAAATGAAAAAATGGCTGTTTCAGAATTTTTGAAATCAAAAGGACATGAAGTTATCGACTTTGGTACTTATGACCACGCTCGTACCCACTATCCAATCTTTGGTAAAAAAGTTGGTGAAGCAGTAGTTAGTGGCCAAGCTGATCTTGGTGTGTGTATTTGTGGTACTGGTGTAGGTATTAATAATGCTGTTAACAAGGTTCCTGGTGTTCGTTCTGCTTTGGTTCGCGATATGACAACAGCTCTATATGCAAAAGAACAATTGAATGCTAATGTTATCGGATTTGGTGGTAAAATCACTGGCGAATTGCTCATGTGTGATATCATTGAAGCTTTCATCAACGCTGAATACAAACCATCAGAAGAAAACAAAAAATTGATCGCTAAAATCCAACACGTTGAAACTCATAACAATCATCAAACTGATGCCAACTTCTTTGCAGAGTTCCTTGAAAAATGGGATCGTGGTGAATACCACGACTAAGAGGTGACTTATGATTTTAACAGTCACAATGAACCCATCCATTGATATTTCCTATCCTTTGGATGAACTGAAAATTGACACTGTCAACCGTGTTGTCGATGTTACTAAAACGGCTGGTGGTAAAGGTCTTAACGTTACACGTGTCCTATCAGAATTCGGTGACTCCGTAGTCGCAACTGGGCTTGTCGGTGGTAAACTTGGTGATTTTTTAGTAGAAAATATTAATGATAAAGTAAGCAAACGTTTCTTCTCTATTCAAGGTGAAACCCGTAACTGTATCGCAATTCTACATGGAGAAAACCAAACAGAAATCCTAGAAAAAGGTCCTGAAGTTCAAGAAAAAGAAGGTCAAGATTTCTTGGCTCATTTCAAAGAACTTTTAGAGACTGTAGAGGTAGTGGCCATTTCAGGTAGTTTACCAGCAGGACTTCCAGTGGATTATTATGCCAGTCTGGTTGAACTTGCTAACCAAGCTGGTAAACCTGCTGTCTTGGACTGTTCAGGAGCTTCACTTCAGGCGGTTCTTGAATCTCCACATAAGCCAACAGTTATCAAACCAAATAATGAAGAATTATCTCAACTTTTAGGAAGAGAAATTTCTAAAGACTTGGATGAATTAAAAGAAGTCCTTCAAGAACCACTATTTGATGGAATCGAGTGGATCATCGTTTCCTTAGGTGCTAACGGAGTATTCGCTAAACACGGTAACACTTTCTACAAAGTAGATATTCCAAGAATTCAAGTAGTAAATCCAGTCGGTTCTGGCGATTCTACAGTGGCAGGTATTGCTTCAGGTCTTTTCCATAAAGAAACGGATCAAGAACTATTAATCAAGGCTAATGTCCTTGGTATGCTTAATGCTCAAGAAAAAATGACCGGTCATGTCAATATGGCTAACTATCAAGGTCTATATGACCAATTAATTGTAAAAGAGGTATAAAATGGTTTTAACAGAAAATAAACGCGCTTGTCTGCAAAAACTCTCTGATGAAAATGGTATCATCTCAGCTCTCGCCTTTGACCAACGTGGGGCTTTGAAACGCCTCATGGCTCAATACCAAACAGAAGAGCCAACAGTTGCTCAAATGGAAGAACTTAAAGTATTAGTGGCAGATGAATTGACTAAATATGCTTCATCAATGCTACTTGACCCTGAGTATGGACTTCCAGCTACAAAAGCTCTTGATCCAAATGCAGGTCTTCTCCTTGCTTATGAGAAAACAGGATACGATACAACAAGTACAAAACGCTTGCCAGACTGCTTGAACGTTTGGTCTGCAAAACGTATCAAGGAACAAGGTGCAGATGCTGTTAAGTTCTTGCTTTACTATGACGTAGATAGCTCTGACGAACTCAACCAACAAAAACAAGCCTACATTGAACGTATTGGTTCTGAGTGTGTAGCTGAAGATATTCCATTCTTCCTTGAAATTTTGGCTTACGATGAAAAGATTGCGGACGCAGGATCTGCCGAATACGCTAAAGTAAAACCACGCAAGGTTATCGGTGCTATGAAGGTCTTCTCAGACCCACGCTTTAACATTGATGTCTTGAAAGTGGAAGTTCCAGTTAACGTGAAATACGTTGAAGGATTTGGCGATGGCGAAATCGTTCATACACGTGAAGAAGCAGCAGCCTTCTTTAAAGCTCAAGACGAAGCTACTAACTTGCCATACATCTACTTGAGTGCAGGTGTATCAGCTAAGCTCTTCCAAGAAACTCTTGTATTTGCCCACGAATCAGGTGCAAACTTCAATGGAGTTCTTTGTGGACGTGCAACATGGGCTGGATCAGTTGAAGCTTATATCAAAGACGGTGAAGCAGCTGCTCGCGAATGGCTTCGTACAACTGGTTTTGAGAACATCGATGAACTCAACAAAGTTCTTAAAACAACAGCAACTTCATGGACCGAACGTGTGTAAGTTCTTCTTTGAAATAATTTTAAAAATAAAAAAGTCTCACAAATGGTGAGACTTTTTTATGGCTTAGATTTGATAATGTGTGTTTTTTTTGTCAAGGATTTAAGAGTTTTATCACTTAATTTTGAATCTGAAATAATCGTATCAATATCAGCGATATTATAAAAAGTGTAAAAATCAAACTTATCGAATTTGCTGTGATCCGCTAAGAGATACTTTTTATTTGCATTTTGAAGGGCTATCTTTTGGACTTCTCCCTCTTCTTCACTGAAAGTAGCAATAGCATGTTCTTTTATTCCGTTACAGCTTACAAAAGCTTTGGAAAATTGTAAACTGGAAAGGTCTTGTAAGGTAAGTGTTCCTACAAAAGCTCCAGTAATTTCACGATAATTACCACCGATTAATATCAAATCAGTAAGTTTACGTTCATTTAGAATCAGAAAAACAGGTAAACTATTAGTGACAACACGGATATTATCAATTGGTAGTTCACGCGCGAAGTACTCGAGAGTAGTACCAGGGCCAATAAATATGGTTTCTCTTTCTTCAACTAAATGACCAGCAAATTTTGCAATTTCTTGTTTTTCAGCAATTTGAAGAGCTTGTTTTTCAACGTTAGATCTCTCATTAGATAGAAGAGAACCAGTACGAAGCTTTTCAGCACCACCATGAACACGGACAAGTAAATCCTTATCAGCTAATTCTTGAAGGTAACGTCTAGCTGTCATATCTGATATATCCAGACTAGTCATAATCTCTTTAACAGTGATAGTTCCCTTGGTATTAACAGTTTCTAAAATTCTATCTAGTTTTTCTTGTTTGAGCATTGGATTACCTCCATATCTAATACTATAATACCACAAAGTAACAAATCAATCAATTTAAAGAACAAAAATAAACAAAAAACAAAAAAACATCTGAGTTTTCAAACAAACTTAGATGTTTTTTTAAGATAGTTATTAATCTAATCCATAGTTGTAGTCTTCATCTTGCATAGCCTCAACCTCACCAAGCAGGTAGCCATTACCAACTTGAGAGAAGAAGTCGTGGTTAGATGTACCAGTTGAAATACCGTTCATAACGATTGGGTTAACATCGTCTGCTGAGTCTGGGAAAAGTGGATCTTGGCCAAGATTCATAAGGGCTTTATTGGCATTGTAACGAAGGAAAGTTTTAACTTCTTCAGTCCAACCAACACCATCATATAGACTTTCTGTATAACCTTCTTCGTTCTCATAAAGAGTATAAAGGAGATCGTACATCCATTCTTTGAGTTTTTCTTGTTCTTCTTCAGGTAATTCGTTGAATCCAAGCTGGAACTTGTACCCAATATAGGTTCCGTGTACAGACTCGTCACGAATGATGAGTTTAATGATTTCTGCTACGTTAGCTAGTTTGTTATTACCGAGATAGTAGAGCGGTGTGAAGAAACCAGAGTAAAAGAGGAAGGTTTCAAGGAAAACACTGGCTACTTTCTTTTCAAGTGGTGTACCATTTAGGTAAATTTCATTGATGATTTCCGCTTTTTTCTGGAGATATGGATTTGTATTTGTCCATTCAAAGATTTCTTCGATTTCAGACTTAGTATTTAAAGTTGAAAAGATAGAAGAGTAGGATTTTGCGTGGACAGATTCCATAAATTGGATGTTGTTAAAAACAGCTTCCTCGTGAGGTGTGCGAATATCAGAGCGAAGAGCCTGGACCCCAGTTTCAGATTGCATAGTATCAAGAAGGGTAAGTCCACCAAAGACTTTACCAACTAAGTCTTTTTCTTTATTCGATAATTTTCTCCAATCATCCAAGTCATTTGATAAAGGGATACGAGTATCGAGCCAGAATTGCTCAGTCAGTTTTTCCCAAGTTGATTTATCAATGACATCTTCGATAGCATTCCAGTTAATGGCTTTGTAGTAAGTTTGCATTTGAAATCTCTTTCTGTTCGTAGTAATGCGATAAGTTCATTCTTCCTGTTCTAATATTTTAAAGGAGTATCGCACAAAAAGTCGGAAGACCGACTTTTTAATTGTATCATGATTTTATCAATCACATCAACTTAATTATAAGTGAGTTTGAAAACCCAGATTCGATTTGAGAGATGTTCTAAATTACACAGCTCTCACATTGGTTAGCGCCTACTTCACCACCGTCATCTGTAAAGGTACGGACGTAGTAGATAGACTTGATGCCCTTATTGAAGGCATAGTTACGTAGGATAGATAGGTCACGTGTCGTTTGCTTGTTTTCTTTCTTCCATTCGTAAAGACCTTTTGGAATGTCACTACGCATGAAGAGAGTGAGTGAAAGCCCTTGATCCACGTGTTCAGTAGCAGCAGCGTATACATCGATAACCTTACGCATATCCATATCGTAGGCAGAAGTGTAGTAAGGAATAGTATCTGTTGACAATCCTGCAGCAGGATAGTAAATCTTACCAATTTTCTTCTCTTGACGTTCTTCGATACGTTGTGTGATTGGGTGAATAGAAGCAGAAACATCATTAATGTAACTGATTGACCCATTTGGTGCTACAGCTAAACGATTTTGGTGATAAAGACCATCTGCCTGAACCTTTTCACGAAGCTCAGCCCAGTCTACAGCAGTTGGGATAAAGATATCTTTAAAGAGTTCTTTCACGCGTTCTGATTTTGGAACAAATTGACCAGATGTATACTTATCGAAATAAGTTCCGTTTGCGTAGTCTGATTTTTCAAAATTATGGAAAGTTACACCACGTTCACGCGCGATGTTATTTGATTCAACCAGAGTCCAATAGTTCATGAGCATGAAATAAATACTTGTAAATTCGATAGACTCTTCTGATCCATACTCAATCAATTGTTGCGCAAGGTAACTATGTAGTCCCATTGCACCAAGACCGAATGTATGGGCCAAGCTATTTCCGTGGTCGATTGTTGGGACAGCTTTAATATGAGAATTATCAGTAACAAAGGTAAGAGCACGAACCATGGCACGAATAGAGCGTCCAAAGTCTGGCGATGTCATCATGTTGACAACGTTGGTTGAACCAAGGTTACATGAAATGTCGGTTCCCATCTCAAGAAATTCTTGTGCATCATTAATCAAGCTTGGTTCTTGGACTTGAAGAATCTCAGAACACAAGTTACTCATGATAATCTTACCATCAACTGGATTTGCACGGTTAGCAGTATCGATGTTGACTACATAAGGATAGCCAGATTCTTGTTGCAATTTAGAGATTTCAGTTTCTAAATCACGAGCCTTGATTTTTGTCTTGCGAATGTTAGGATTTGCTACTAGTTCATCATACTTCTCAGTAATGTCGATATAGTTAAATGCTACACCGTACTCTCTTTCAACAGAGTATGGGCTGAAGAGATACATATCTTCATTCTTGCGAGCCAATTCGTAGAATTTATCTGGTACTACAACACCAAGTGACAAAGTCTTAACACGAACTTTTTCATCGGCATTTTCTTTTTTAGTCGAAAGGAAAGCGATGATATCTGGGTGAAAGACGTTCAAGTACACCACACCAGCCCCTTGGCGTTGTCCCAATTGGTTTGAGTAAGAGAAACTATCTTCGAAGAGTTTCATAACTGGAACGACACCAGACGCAGCTCCTTCATACCCCTTGATAGGGGCACCAGCTTCACGTAGGTTGCTAAGGGTGATCCCAACGCCACCACCAATACGTGAAAGTTGAAGAGCAGAGTTGATAGAACGGCCAATAGAGTTCATATCATCTGTAACCTGGATTAAGAAACAAGATACTAACTCTCCACGACGTGCACGACCAGCGTTCAAGAAAGATGGAGTTGCTGGTTGATAACGTTGATGGATAATCTCGTTAGCAATATCAGTTGCAATTGCTTCGTCACCATCTGCAAAGTAGACAGCATTAAAGAAGACACGATCTTCCATATTCTCTAGATAGTATTCTCCGTCGTTTGTCTTAAGAGCATACTGATTATAGAATTTGTAGGCAGCCATAAAAGACTTAAATTGGAAGTTTTGTTCTTTTATAAATTGATACAGTTCTACAAAAAATTCTGGACGATATTTTTTAATAAAGCCCGTTTCAATATAGTTGTGCTTGATTAGGTAGTCAATTTTATCTAAAATTGAATCAAATACCATTGAGTTTGGTACAACATTTTCTTTAAAAAATGCATCTAGGGCTTCTTTATCTTTATGAAGCATGATTTGTCCATTGACTGGACGGTTAATTTCATTATTTAGACGGAAGTATGTTACGTCTTCAAGTTGTTTTAATCCCATAAAATTTCCCTTATCTAATTACAAAATAAAGGCTTCTAAGGTCTACATAGAAGCTTTTTAAATCCTGATTTTATACAAGTTGCTTGAGTTTTGCTGGTTGGAAACCAGAGAACACTTCAGTTGGTGTTTGAATGATAGGAGCAGCACTAAAGCCGAGTCCTTTAACTTGTTCAATATATTCAGGTTGTTCATCAAGATTAATTTCTTGATATGCGATATTATTGCTGTCTAAAAATCGTTTAGTCATCTTACATTGGACACAGTTATTTTTAGAATATACGGTTACCATTTATGGAACTCCTCTTTCAAATTAATTATACCCTTCTTAGTATATCAGAAAAAAAATCTTTGTCAACGAAAGAAAACTAAATATTGTATATTTCTTTTTAATATTTTGTTCAAAAACACAATATATAGTGATTCCGAAAATAGAAAACGCTTTATATAAAGGTTTCTACATTCTAGAAAAAGATAAAAAACTACATAAGGTGTAGGCTTAAAAAATATGAAATATTTTCTGCAAGTTATCTGAAAGGAAATTTGAGAAAGTCCAGTAAATGCTTGAAAAAATTACTTAAAGATGATATAATACAATACTGTAAGGGTTATCAGATGTAACCCAACAAGAAAACATTTAAAGGAGAGTCAAAGTATGGCTTCTAAAGATTTCCACGTAGTGGCAGAAACAGGTATTCACGCACGTCCAGCAACTTTGTTGGTTCAAACAGCTAGCAAATTCGCTTCAGACATCACTCTTGAGTACAAAGGTAAATCAGTAAACCTTAAATCTATCATGGGTGTTATGAGCCTTGGTGTTGGTCAAGGTGCTGACGTTACAATCACTGCTGAAGGTGCAGACGCTGATGATGCTATCGCTGCTATCTCAGAAACAATGGAAAAAGAAGGATTGGCATAAGAATATGACAGAAATGCTTAAAGGAATTGCAGCATCTGATGGTGTTGCCGTTGCAAAAGCATATCTACTTGTTCAACCGGATTTATCATTCGAGACTGTTTCAGTCGAAGATACAAATGCTGAAGAAGCTCGTTTAGATGTTGCTCTTGAAGCTTCTCAAAACGAGCTTTCTCTTATCCGTGAAAAAGCAGTAGGTACGCTTGGTGAAGAAGCAGCGCAAGTTTTTGACGCTCATTTAATGGTTCTTTCTGACCCTGAATTAATCGGTCAAATTAAAGAAACTATCCGTGCTAAAAAAGTGAATGCTGAAGTAGGTCTTAAAGAAGTTACAGACATGTTCATCACGATCTTTGAAGGTATGGAAGATAATCCATACATGCAAGAACGTGCTGCTGATATTCGTGACGTTACTAAACGTGTTTTGGCAAATCTTCTTGGTAAGAAATTGCCAAACCCAGCTTCTATTAATGAAGAAGTAATCGTAATTGCACACGACTTGACTCCATCTGATACTGCTCAATTGGACAAAAACTTTGTAAAAGCTTTTGTAACAAACATTGGTGGACGTACAAGTCACTCAGCTATTATGGCTCGTACACTTGAAATCGCTGCTGTTTTGGGTACAAACAACATTACTGAGCTTGTAAAAGATGGTGATATTTTAGCTGTTTCAGGTATTTCAGGGGAAGTGGTCATTAACCCAAGCGAAGAACAAATCGCAGAATTCAAAGCAGCTGGTGAAGCTTATGCTCAACAAAAAGCTGAATGGGCTCTTTTGAAAGATGCTAAAACAGTTACTGCTGATGGTAAACACTTTGAGTTGGCTGCCAACATCGGTACACCTAAAGACGTTGAAGGTGTGAACGAAAACGGCGCAGAAGCAGTTGGTCTCTACCGTACTGAATTCTTGTACATGGATTCTCAAGACTTCCCAACTGAAGACGACCAATACGAAGCTTACAAAGCGGTTCTTGAAGGAATGAACGGTAAACCTGTTGTTGTTCGTACAATGGATATCGGTGGGGATAAAGAGCTTCCTTACTTTGATCTTCCTAAAGAAATGAACCCATTCTTGGGCTACCGTGCTTTACGTATCTCTATCTCTGAAACTGGTAACCAAATGTTCCGTACACAATTACGTGCATTGCTTCGTGCATCTGTTCACGGTAAATTGCGTATCATGTTCCCAATGGTTGCTTTGTTGAAAGAGTTCCGTACTGCTAAAGCTATTCTTGAAGAAGAAAAAGCAAAATTGGTTGCTGAAGGTGTCGCAGTTGCAGATGATATCCAAGTTGGTATCATGATTGAAATTCCTGCTGCAGCTATGCTTGCTGATCAATTTGCTAAAGAAGTTGATTTCTTCTCAATCGGTACAAACGACTTGATCCAATACACAATGGCTGCTGACCGTATGAACGAACAAGTTTCATACCTTTACCAACCATACAATCCATCAATCCTTCGCTTGATCAACAATGTTATCAAAGCAGCTCACGCTGAAGGTAAATGGGCTGGTATGTGTGGTGAAATGGCCGGTGACCAAACAGCTGTTCCACTCCTTGTCGGAATGGGATTAGATGAGTTCTCAATGTCAGCTACTTCAGTACTTCGTACACGTAGCTTGATGAAGAAACTTGACACAGCTAAGATGCAAGAATACGCTAACCGTGCTCTTACTGAATGTTCAACAATGGAAGAAGTTCTTGAGCTTTCAAAAGAATACGTTAACTTTGATTAAAATCATTAAAACCTTGTAGAATAAAGCTACAAGGTTTTTTGACTTCTAATTTAAAAAGTACATCTGTAAAATTTCCTAAAATTATGGTAGAATAGACAAAGGAAAAATACGGAGGCAACTATGCAAAACAGACCAATCATTATCGGAGTAACAGGAGGATCTGGTGGAGGAAAAACTAGTGTTTCTAGAGCAATTCTATCACATTTTCCTAATGAAAAAATTGCCATGATTGAGCATGATTCCTACTATAAAGATCAATCTCATTTAACCTTCGAAGAACGAATCAAAACAAACTATGATCATCCATTTGCTTTTGATACAGACTTGATGATTGAACAAATCAAAGAATTGTTAGCAGGAAGACCAGTTGACATCCCAACTTATGACTATACTGAACATACTCGTAGTTCAAAAACATATCGTCAAGAACCACAAGATGTTTTTATAGTTGAGGGTATTTTGGTCTTAGAAGATCAACGTCTACGTGATCTAATGGATATCAAGATTTTTGTGGATACTGATGATGATGTACGTATTATTCGTCGTATTAAACGTGATATGGAAGAGCGTGGACGTAGCCTCGATAGTGTTATCGAGCAATACCTTAGCGTGGTTAAACCCATGTATCACCAATTTATAGAGCCAACTAAACGTTACGCTGACATTGTAATCCCTGAAGGTGTGACAAATGCGGTTGCAATTGATTTGTTGACAACTAAGATAGAAAAAATCTTAGAAGAAGCACGGTTAACACAATGACAATAAAAAACCTGTATCAATATGATACAGGCTTTTTTTTATTGTTTAATTTTTTCTAGTCTTGGAACAATGAGAGCAGTTAAAACAGCCGAGATAACTAATTCTGCAATTGAGTTTGTTGAGATAACAGTAGCCAATAGTTTTTGAATATTTCCATCAAAAACACTTCCGAAAAGGAAGAAGATTCCACCTAAGACAAATACGGTATTTGTTAGAGAACCAAGAGCACCAGCAAAGATAAGACCAGCTTTGTTTTTAAGAAGTTTATAAACAAAGTAAGGAGTCAAACCGATGAGGATACGAGGAACAATAGCGATGATTAATGAATAGATATTGCCGTTTGGTACAAATGGTGAGAAAAGATAGCTAGTAGGTAAGATAGTAATTGTATTAACTGTTAAGCTAATCATACCCATTAAAAATCCAAGGATTGCACCAATTCGTGGGCCGTAAATGATACTTCCAATAATAACAGGAATATGTACAATAGTAGGTTTAATTGGGAATGGTAATACATTAAATAAGATAGAGCTGAGCAGATGGATGACAATCATACTAGCAAAAAATATAGCAACAGGTGCGATGTTAGAGCGTTTGTTCATTGAGAGTTTCCTTTATTCTTTCTATAATAATTTCCAAATCGGCTAAAGCGCCGCTTCCGAAGTCGCCACAAGCTAGGAGAGATTCTTTAGGAGAGATGATCTCGTATCCATAGCTTTCAAGAGTTTTAAGATTTGTCTGTGTGGCAGGGTGGGTAAACATTTTTGTATTCATGGCAGGTGCTAATAATTTAGGGATATTTTTTGGTAATGCCAGAGCAGTACTAGTCACCATATTATCCGAAAAGCCATATGCTAATTTTGCAATGGTATTAGCAGTTGCTGGAGCAACGATAAACAAGTCAGTTTCTTTTCCTCTTTCGATGTGATTGACTTGGTCTGGATAAGGTTCTTGCATGACATCGAGATGAACCAGATTTTGGGACAAAACTTGCAGTGTTAATGGTTGTATAAAATCTGTAGCAGCTTTTGTCATCAAGACCGATACACTATGTCCTTGCTTTTTCAAAGAACTGACTAAATCGGCAGCCTTGTAGGAAGCAATTGAACCAGTAATTGCAAGAGTAATGTGAGCCATAACTTTCCTTTCTAAAAAGTAAATCCTTGAATTTTTTTAATTATTAGCTCAGCGATTTCTTGTTTGCTGTATGCTGTTTGATAATCATTTTTTTCAACTAAGTAAGCCAGGTGTTGTTCAGAGTTTATTTGAGTCAAATCGTTAGCAACAATAATGTCTGCTTGATTCTTTTTAAGACTTTTTCTAGCAACATCTATCAAATGATTCTCTGTAACATCAACCAGGAGTTTAAAACCTATTAGATGAATTTTAGGATTCCATTCTTTGACCAGAGAAATAATCTTAGGATTTTTCTTAAGAAAAAGAATCTGAGCATCTTCCTTTGAAGAAATTTTGGTCTCGGTATTATGCTTAGTTAGAAATTCCGATATATCTTGACTAGCTTGAACCTCATCTATACTTGTCATGTAGACCGGGGTATAGTCAGATACAGCCATAGAATGAATTAAAACTTGGTAATCTTTAACAAGTTTTCGCATCTCCTCAAGCAAATCTAAAGTATTCTTAATTTCTATAATTTTAAGACTAGGATGACTAACGGGTTTAATTGCATGAGAAGTTGTAATCAAGCAAACTTCATGACCTGCTTTTATTAAAGCTTCTGTTATAACCAAGCCAAGATGGCCTGTAGAGTGATTAGTGATAGAGCGAACACGGTCTATAGCCTCACTAGTACCACCAGAAGTTACTAAAATTTTCATAGAATCATTTTACACAAAAAAGACTTTTAAGTCAAAAAAAGCGGTTCGGTTTAGCTTTAAGTTATTATAGTTATTATCTATAAAGACATATAAAAAATAGATTATTCTTGTTATATTAAAGAATTAAAGAGAAAAATACGAACATTAAGTTCATTTTTATATAAAAAAATCTTGTTTTGTGTTATAATGAGTTAAAAGATAATAGGGCATAGGAGTTTAATATGAAAACAGATATTGAAATTGCACAGAGTATAGAGCTAAAACCAATCGTTGATGTTGTTGAGAAACTTGGTATTTCTTACGATGATTTGGAGTTGTACGGAAAATACAAGGCTAAACTTAGCTTTGATAAGATTCGTGAAGTTGAAAGTAATCCAGTTGGTAAGTTGATTTTGGTAACTGCCATCAACCCAACTCCAGCAGGTGAAGGGAAGTCAACTATTACAATCGGTCTTGCTGATGCTTTGAATAAGATTGGTAAGAAAACCATGATTGCTATCCGCGAACCTTCACTTGGCCCTGTTATGGGTATTAAAGGTGGAGCTGCTGGGGGTGGTTATGCCCAAGTGTTACCAATGGAAGATATCAACCTTCACTTTACTGGTGATATGCACGCAATCACAACTGCAAACAATGCTCTCTCTGCCTTGATTGACAATCACTTACACCAAGGAAATGAGCTAGGAATCGATCAACGTCGTATTCTTTGGAAACGTGTTGTTGACTTAAACGATCGTGCTCTTCGTCATGTAACTGTTGGACTTGGTGGTCCTCTAAATGGTATTCCACGAGAAGATGGTTTTGATATCACTGTTGCTTCAGAGATTATGGCTATTCTTTGTTTATCAACAGACATTGATGACTTAAAACGCCGTTTAGCTAATATCGTAATCGGCTATCGTTATGACCGTACACCTGTTTCCGTTGGTGATTTACAGGTTGAGGGTGCCTTGGCATTGATTTTGAAAGATGCTATCAAACCAAACTTGGTGCAAACAATCTATGGAACACCAGCATTCGTACACGGTGGTCCATTTGCTAATATTGCCCATGGTTGTAACTCTGTATTGGCGACAAAAACAGCTCTTCGCTTAGCTGATTATACAGTAACTGAAGCTGGTTTTGGTGCAGACCTTGGTGCTGAGAAATTCCTGGATATCAAAACGCCTAACTTGCCAACTGCTCCATCTGCGGTGGTCATCGTAGCAACTCTTCGTGCTCTTAAGATGAATGGTGGAATTGCGAAGGATGCTCTGACAGAAGAAAATGTAGAAGCAGTTCACAAAGGCTTTGCTAACTTAAAACGTCACGTTGAGAACATCCGCAAATTTGGTATCCCTGCAGTAGTTGCTATTAACGAATTTGTATCTGATACAGAAGCTGAAATTGCAGCCTTGAAAGAACTCTGTGCTTCTATCGACGTTCCAGTCGAGTTAGCAAGTGTTTGGGCTAATGGTGCAGAAGGTGGAGTAGCACTTGCTGAAACTGTGGTCAAAACGATTGCTGAAACTCCTGCAAATTATACTCGTTTATATGACAATGAACTCTCTGTTCAAGAAAAGATTGAAAAGATTGTTACTGAAATCTACCGTGGTAGCAAAGTAAACTTCGAGAAGAAAGCTCAAACCCAAATAGCACAAATCGTACAAAATGGTTGGGATAAACTGCCAATCTGTATGGCTAAAACTCAATACAGTTTCTCAGATAACCCTAACGCTCTTGGAGCACCTGAAAACTTTGAAATTACTATTCGTGAATTGGTACCTAAGCTGGGTGCAGGCTTTATCGTAGCCCTTACTGGTGATGTCATGACCATGCCTGGACTTCCAAAACGACCTGCCGCTCTCAACATGGATGTTGAAAGTGATGGAACTGTTCTTGGATTATTCTAGTTCAAACACAAAAGACAACCTCTTTGATAAGGTTGTCTTTTTAACTACAAAAAACTCCTAGAAAAATTCTAGGAGTTTAATGTTTATTTCATAGTTGGGAAAAGAAGTACATCACGGATAGTAGTTGTATCAGTGAGGAGCATGCAGAGACGGTCGATACCAATTCCCAAACCACCTGTTGGTGGCATACCGTATTCGAGTGCTTCAATGTAATCGTAGTCAATGCCTGTTGCTTCATCATCACCAAGCTCTTTAGCTTTAGCTTGGGCTTCAAATCGGCTAAGCTGATCGATTGGATCGTTGAGCTCAGTGAAAGCATTTCCGTATTCTTTGGTCATGATAAAGAGTTCGAAACGGTCAGTAAAGCGTTCGTCTTCAGGGTTCTTCTTAGCAAGTGGAGATACTGCTACTGGATGTCCATAGACAAAGGTAGGTTGAATCAAGGTTTCTTCAACAAATTCTTCAAAGAAAGCATTGATGATGTGTCCAACTTCAGTATAGTGTTTCTCAACTGGAACTTTCTTGTCAGCAGCGATAGCTTTAGCTTCTTCGAAGGTCATGTCTTGCCAGAAATCAACACCTGTAATTTCTTTGATTGCATCCACCATGTGAACACGTTTGAATGGCTCATTAATTTTGATTTCAGTACCTTGGTAGTCGACTGGGCCATCACCTTTGACAGCTTTAGCAACGTGTTGGATAATGCCTTCAGTCAAGTCCATGATATCTTGGAAGTCTGCATAAGCTTGGTAAACTTCGATAGAAGTGAACTCAGGGTTGTGTGTAGCATCCATACCTTCGTTACGGAAGATACGACCAATCTCATAAACACGTTCCATACCACCAACGATGAGACGTTTCAAGTGGAGCTCAGTCGCGATACGAAGAACCATATCGATGTTTTGAGCATTGTGATGAGTGATAAATGGACGAGCAGCAGCACCTCCAGCTTCGTTGTGAAGAACAGGTGTTTCAACTTCTAGGAATCCTTTTTGGTCGAGGTAACGACGGATTTCAGAGATGATTTTTGAACGAGTGACAAAACGTTCAAAGCTTTCACGGTTAGAAATCAAATCAAGGTAACGTTTACGATAGATAGTTTCAACGTCAGTTAGTCCGTGGAATTTTTCAGGAAGTGGACGAAGAGCTTTAGACAAGTGTGTGATGTGAGTAGCTTTGATAGAGAGTTCACCCATATCGGTACGCATGACTTCACCTTCGACACCAAGGAAGTCTCCTAGGTCAGCTTTTTTAAAGATTTCGTAGTTTTCTTCACCGACCTCATCTTTACGAACGTAGATTTGGATTTGACCTTCGCGGTCTTGAAGGTGGGCAAATCCAACTTTTCCTTTACCACGTTTTGTGACTAAGCGTCCAGCGATAGTAGCAGTTTCGTTTAGTTGGTGTAGTTGCTCTTTATCAAGGTCAGCAAATTTATCTTTTAGTTCTTGAGAGTTAGCAGTACGTTCAAAACGTTTACCGAAAGGATCAATTCCTTGTTCACGAAGCGCTGCCATTTTTTCACGGCGAACGATCTGCTGGTCATTCAATTCTTCCATATGTTCTGTTGACATGAGTTCCTCCTAATTTTAATCGAATTTTAAAAAAATAAATCAATTTTTCACGATACTCCATTTTATCATAAATAGTCAAGAAATTCACGGATATTCTATAAAAACTAAAAAGAACTTGATCATTTATATCAAGTTCAATCATTTTTCTGATAAGAAGTATCGTTCCAAGTCTTTAGAGTAAATGTTTCAAAGTCATTGGTCTCTATAATCGTCAGACTAGCATTGGCTAAACCTCCATTTTTTCTAAGTAAATGAGTATGATAGCCAAGAAGAGATTGGATGCTGGCTGTGAGATTGGCTCCGTGACCGACAATTAAAACATGATCAAAATTTTGATTTTGTAGTGACTTAACAAAATGAATCGTTCGCTGTGTTGTTTGATAAACGGACTCAGCACCAAACATAGTCGAATCAAACTTCGCTAGATTGCTACGGAGAGCGTTCATTTGTTCAGGATAGATTGCTTTTAAAGTTGCAAATTTCTCTCCTTCAAGTTTGCCGAGTTGCCACTCTCTTAGAGAGGGTGTTTCTTTTAAGGGACAGCTATCTTTTAACTGACTTTGGATAATCTGAGCTGAAGTTACTGCACGAGGAAGATCACTAGAATAAATCACATCAAAAGGGATTTCCTGGAGATACTTGCCCAATTTTTTTAAGGTCTCAATTGATTCCTCAAGGAGTGGAGAGTCACCACTTGCCCCTTGAAAACGTCTTTCGAGATTCCAAAGAGTTTTACCATGACGAACGAAGTATAGTTTCATGAGTTACTCTCCTCCAAGATATCTACAAAGCTAGCTTTTACAAAGTGTGCTAAATCTTGTGGACAGATGATAATACTGTGTCCAACTTCACCAGCAGAGACAATCATTTTTTCTAATTCTAAAGCTGTTTCATCAATATAAATTGGGTAGTTATGTTTTTGACGAATGCCAACAGGATTATTAGCACCGTGGATATATCCAGTTGTCTTTTCCAAGTCCTTTTGAGGAATCATGGAAACTTTTTTATTCCCAGAAATTTTTGCTAATTTCTTTTCAGAGAGATGTTCGGTGATAGGGACAATTCCTATTACCGGACCAGTCTTATCACCCAATAATGCTAAGGTCTTAAAGATATGATTTCTATCATAACCAGAAGGAAGTTCTCCTTCTAAAGCATTGATTTGAATACCTTGATGGTCAACACCCGCCTTGGTCAAAATTTGCTCTACTAAGGTTTTTTTAACTTTAACTCTCTTAGCCATTATTTGTATTTTTCCTCTAATTGACTCATCCAAATACCCAACCAGATACCTAGAGCGAAGAAGAAGGCGATGATCACATAAGATACAATGGATAGACCTGCATAGCTAATGCTTTCAGGATTGCCAGCATTTGGTAATAAAATTAGTAAAGTACTCGAAAGCACGATACCAATAATGAAGTGATAAACACGAGAGTGGTAGACACGGAGAGCATAATCCATAAATTTCGAAAATGCTATGAGAGTTAGAACAGCACCGATTCCAATTGGTAAGAATGTTCCAAATAAGTCAAATGACTTGAATCCAGTTAGCATAGGGGCGTATAGTCCTAAAATCAAGAGTAGGTTTGATGGACTAAGGCCCGGAACAAGAATTCCAAGAGCAAGTAAAGAACCTGCGAGGATAAAGTTTAAGAATGACGCAGATAAACTTCCTACTACGAAATTAAGTCCGTAAAGTGCAATTCCTGAAACAATAAAGGTTGTCCAAAACCAAATGAGGTCTATTTTATCCCTTTCAGAATCACGATTGGCTTCTTTTACTAAACTAGGTACGGTACCGATAATTGCACCAGCAAAACTCCATAAGACATAAACCTGATAATGCTCAAGGAGGTACTCAATTGGATAAGAAAATAGCCCAATACCTAGTAACATACCGATAGCAACTGGCAAGAAATAAAGAACGTCTTCTTTGAGTTGCTTGAAGGGATGAGCTAAGAAACGAATCATACGTTCATAGATTCCTAAAATTGCAGCTAGGACACCTCCGGATATACCAGGTAAGATAAATCCTAGAGCAATTACTATTCCTTTAATCATTTTTGAAATCCAAGATAACATGGAATTCCTCCGTTTTTCTTTTAAATAATCTCAAAATATATTATACCACAAAGTAGAGTAAATTAAGAAAAGCAAGCAGAAGGAATATCTGACTTGCTTTATGAAGTATATATTTAAGGTTTTAAAAATAATTTTCTAAATGTTTCTTCTTTATTTTTATTCAAAGAAATCATGTTTAGATCTAAATGGTGATCAAATCCAACGAGTCTTCCCTTAGACGTATACTGGTGAAGATCATAATCAAGGTCTGTCACTGGAGTACTTTCAAAATAACCTGAATCAGTGCCATAAGTTGGAATCCATACAGCAGTAAAGTTATCAGTGCTGACACTATGCTCTTTCATGAAGTAGACTCCAATATAGATACCAATATTTTTGGCGCCTAGATCAGCTAGTTTAGCACGAAAGGCTTCGACACCTTTATTCATATCTGTCATGGTTTTTTCTTCAACATCGAGCCAATAGTAACTTGGATTATATGGAGATGCGGCATTGTAGAAAGCCTCAGCAGCCTTTTCCATATCCTCAACACTTTTAGCAGATACATAAGCATAAACTGCTACAGGAATATTCCTTTTTTGTAATTCTGTTATATGGCTTCTATAAGATTTATCTGTACCATTGGTAAATGATGCATCGTTCTCGGTTGTTATTTGATTTCCACTATGAACCCGAACGATTGCACCCGAAATATTCTTTGATAAAATATCATAATTTATTTCAGAAGGTCTTTGCCAACCAGATAAATCGATAATAGGTTTATCTAAATTGTGTAATGCTTGATTTTCTACTTGAACTGGATTCGGTTTAGTTTTAACAGGATGTTCTTCAAACCTTGGCCGGTTGATAATTAAAATCCCGATGAACACAGCTAGAATAGTAAAAACAAAAGCTGGATGAATTTTTTTTCTCATACTACTCTAGTTTATCGTAAATATGTTAAAAAATCAAAAAAAACACTCAAAACTAGCAGTTTGAAGCAATAAGTCTCCATGTGTTTTAGACAATTTTATGTTTGAAGAGGTAAAATATGGTATAATGTAATGGAAATTCTATAGAAAAGAGAAAAATATGGCAAATTATGCAATTATTTTAGCAGCGGGTAAAGGTACTCGCATGAAATCAGATCTTCCAAAAGTCATGCACAAGGTTGCTGGGATTTCTATGCTTGAGCATGTTTTCCGTAGCGTGGGAGCAATTAATCCTGAAAAAACAGTTACAGTAGTTGGACATAAGGCAGACCTAGTTGAACAAGTCTTAGCAGGTCAAACAGATTTTGTAAGACAGACAGAACAACTAGGAACTGGTCACGCAGTTATGATGGCTGAGCCAATCCTTGAAGGTTTGACTGGACAAACTTTAGTCATTGCTGGTGATACTCCTTTAATTACTGGTGAAAGTTTGAAGAACTTGATTAATTTTCATGTGAATCATAAAAATGTTGCTACGATTTTAACTGCTGAAGCGGATAATCCATTTGGCTATGGACGTATCGTACGTAATGAAAATGCTGAGGTTCTTAGAATTGTTGAGCAAAAGGATGCTACTGATTTTGAAAAACAAATCAAAGAAATCAATACGGGAACTTACATTTTTGACAATGCTCGTCTCTTTGAAGCTCTAAAAAATATTAATACAAATAATGCACAGGGAGAGTATTATATTACGGATGTAATTGGTATTTTCCGTGAAGCGGGAGAAAAAGTCGGTGCTTATACATTAAAAGACTTTGATGAAAGTCTCGGCGTCAATGATCGTGTAGCTCTTGCAACTGCTGAAGCTGTAATGCGCCGTCGTATTAACCAAGCCCATATGGTCAATGGTGTTAGTTTTGTAAATCCTGAAGCCACCTATATTGATATTGACGTTGAAATTGCTCCAGAAGTTCAAATTGAAGCTAATGTAACTCTTAAAGGAACTAGTAAGGTTGGCGCTGAAACTATTCTTACTAATGGTACCTACATCGTGGATAGTTCTATTGGTTCAGGAGCTGTAATCACCAACTCTACTATTGAAGAAAGTACTTTAGCTGATGGTGTAACTGTAGGTCCGTACGCTCATATTCGTCCAGGATCAAATCTTGATAAGAATGTGCACATCGGGAACTTTGTTGAAGTCAAAGGTTCAAGCATCGGTGAAAACACTAAATCAGGTCATCTAACTTACATTGGAAACAGCGAGATTGGTAAAGATGTAAACATTGGTGCTGGTACCATCACTGTCAATTATGATGGTCAAAAGAAATACAAGACTATCATTGGAGACAATGTATTTGTAGGTTCTAATTCAACTATCATTGCACCTGTAGAGCTTGGAGACAATTCACTTGTGGGTGCTGGTTCAACTATTACCAAGAATGTTCCAACAGATGCTGTAGCCATTGGACGAGGACGTCAAACTAACAAAGAAAAACTTGCAACTCGTTTACCTCATCATCCTAAGAATAAATAGGAGTTTCTAATGCAATTCGAAGAAAAGACACTTAGTCGTAAAGAAATTTATAAAGGCCCAATTTTCCAGCTGGTTCAGGATCAAGTTGAATTACCTGCTGGAAAGGGAACTGCTCAGCGAGACTTGATTTTTCATAATGGTGCAGTCTGTGTCTTAGCTGTTACTGCAGAAAATAAAATCGTCTTGGTCAAGCAATATCGTAAGGCGATTGAAAAAATTTCTTATGAAATTCCTGCAGGTAAACTAGAAATTGGTGAAAATACTGATCCTGAAGCTGCAGCCCTTCGTGAATTAGAAGAAGAAGCAGCTTACACTGGTAAATTAAGTCTTTTGTATGACTTTTATTCGGCAATTGGTTTTTGTAACGAAAGACTAAGATTATATCTAGCCAGTGACTTAGCCAAGGTTGAAAACCCACGTCCTCAAGACGAAGATGAGACCATAGAGCTACTAGAAGTTAGTTTAGAAGAAGCAAAAGCACTTATCCAGTCTGGTCATATCTGTGATGCTAAGACTATCATGGCAATCCAGTACTGGGAATTACAAGAAAAATAGAGGAGGAACCCATGGGAAAACCTTTATTGACTGATGAAATGATTGAAAGAGCTAATCGAGGAGAGGACATCTCTGGTGCTCCCTTGTTTGATAGCGAGGAGACAAAGATTCTACGGACTTCTTCTCGAGGAGTTTCATATAATCAATCTAAAGATCATGGTTTTAGCCAGGAAACTTTAACAATTGAAGTCGAGCCTTCAATTCATAAGAGCCGTCGAATTGAAAATACTAAGAGAAACGTCTTTAACTCTAAGTTGAATAAGATTCTTTTTGCTGTTATTTTACTCCTGATTTTGCTAGTTTTAGCAATGAGATTTATTTAAGGGGACTATCATGAAAATTGGAATTATTGCAGCTATGCCAGAAGAACTGGTTTATCTTATTCAACATTTAGAAAATGCAAAAGAAGAGACGGTATTAGGAAATAAGTATCATACGGGTAAAATTGGTTCAGTCGAGCTTGTCTTGGTCGAGAGTGGTATCGGTAAAGTTATGTCTGCTATGAGTGTAGCAATCTTAGCTAACCACTTTAAAGTAGATGCTGTTATCAACACTGGTTCAGCTGGTGCTTTAGCAGAAGGAATCGAAGTTGGAGATGTAGTGATTGCTGATAAGCTAGCTTATCATGATGTTGATGTGACTGCTTTTGGTTATGAATACGGTCAGATGGCCCAACAACCTCTTTACTTTGAAACAGATAAAAAGTTTGTTAGCTTGATTCAAGAGAGCTTGTCTAAACTAGACCAAAATTGGCATTTAGGTTTGATTGTAACTGGAGATAGCTTTGTAGCTGGTGGAGACAAGATAGCCGCTATAAAAAAACATTTCCCTCAAGTTCTTGCTGTGGAGATGGAAGGAGCCGCTATCGCTCAGGCAGCTCACGCGCTAAATTTACCTTTCTTAGTCATACGTGCCATGAGTGATAATGCTAACCACGAAGCTTCTATTTCATTTGATGAATTTATCGTTGAAGCAGGACGTCGCTCCGCGCAGGCGCTCTTGACACTTTTAAAATCTATTTATGATTAAAATACAAAGAACACTGCTTGGTGTTCTTTTTTTTTTCGAAAATAAGTAAGATTTTTCCAAGAACGGTTATTTTTGGTCTTTTTTGATATAATAGAAACATTGATTTGAAGAATAGGGAGAGAAAATGAATCCTTTATTACATGGTATGAATGACAAACAGGCAGAAGCGGTCAAAACAACAGAAGGGCCACTGCTTATCATGGCAGGGGCTGGTTCTGGTAAGACACGAGTTTTGACTCACCGTATTGCCTACTTGATTGATGAAAAGATGGTCAATCCCTGGAATATCTTGGCTATTACCTTTACCAATAAGGCTGCGCGTGAAATGAAGGAGCGTGCTTATAGTCTCAATCCAGATACACAGGACTGTTTGATTGCGACTTTTCACTCTATGTGTGTGCGCATCTTACGTCGTGATGCAGACCATATCGGCTACAATCGTAATTTCACTATCATTGATCCAGGTGAGCAGCGAACACTGATGAAACGTATTCTCAAGCAGTTAAACTTGGATCCAAAAAAATGGAATGAACGGACTATTTTGGGGACCATTTCCAATGCTAAAAATGACCTGATTGATGATGTGGCTTATGCTGCCCAAGCAGGAGATTTGTATGCAGATATTGTTGCTAAATGTTATACGGCCTATCAAAAGGAACTTCGTCAGTCAGAGTCGGTGGACTTTGATGACTTGATTATGTTGACCTTGCGTCTGTTTGATCAAAATCCTGATGTCTTGACTTACTATCAGCAAAAGTTCCAATATATCCATGTTGATGAGTATCAAGATACCAACCATGCCCAGTACCAACTGGTCAAACTTTTGGCTTCTCGCTTTAAAAACATTTGTGTTGTTGGGGATGCTGACCAGTCTATCTACGGTTGGCGTGGTGCAGATATGCAGAATATCTTGGATTTTGAAAAGGATTATCCAGATGCCAAGGTTGTCTTGTTAGAGGAGAATTACCGTTCAACCAAAACCATACTTCAGGCTGCTAATGACGTTATCAAAAACAATAAAAATCGTCGTCCTAAGAATCTCTGGACACAGAATGCAGATGGTCAACAGATTGTTTACTACAGGGCCAATGATGAACAGGATGAGGCTGTTTTTGTAGCTAAAACCATCGATGAACTTGGTCGAAGCCAAAACTTCCTCCACAAGGATTTTGCAGTTCTTTACAGGACCAATGCCCAGTCGCGTACCATTGAAGAAGCTCTGCTCAAGTCTAATATTCCTTATACTATGGTTGGTGGAACCAAATTCTACAGCCGTAAGGAAATCCGCGATATTATTGCTTATCTCAATCTCATTGCCAATTTGAACGACAATATCAGTTTTGAGCGTATCATCAATGAACCAAAACGTGGTATTGGACCAGGAACTGTCGAGAAGATTCGAGACTTCGCAAACATGCAAGAAATATCCATGCTGGATGCGTCCGCCAATATCATGTTGTCAGGAATCAAAGGTAAGGCAGCTCAGTCTATTTGGGACTTTGCCAATATGATTCTTGATTTACGAGAGCAACTAGACCAACTAACCATCACAGAGTTAGTGGAGGCAGTCTTAGAAAAAACGGGTTACGTGGAGATTCTGAATGCTCAAGCTACCTTGGAGAGCAAGGCTCGGGTTGAAAATATCGAGGAATTCCTTTCGGTTACCAAAAACTTTGATGATAATCCTGAAAGTCAAGAGGAAGAAACTGGCTTGGATAAACTCAGTCGTTTCTTAAATGACCTTGCCTTGATTGCAGATACTGACTCAGGCAGTCAGGAAACATCAGAAGTAACCTTGATGACCTTACATGCTGCCAAAGGGCTCGAGTTCCCAGTTGTCTTTATCATCGGGATGGAGGAGAATGTCTTTCCTCTTAGCCGTGCAGCTGAAGATCCTGATGAACTGGAAGAAGAACGCCGTTTGGCCTATGTAGGTATCACGCGCGCTGAGAAGATTCTCTATCTGACAAACGCAAACTCTCGCTTGCTTTTCGGGCGTACAAGTTACAATCGTCCGACCCGTTTTATCAACGAGATTAGTTCAGATTTGCTTGAATACCAAGGTTTAGCTAGTCCTGCTAATACAAGCTTTAAAGCATCTTACAGTAGTGGTGGTACTACATTTGGTAAAGGAATGAGTCTTGCTCAGGCATTACAAGAACGAAAACGCAATGCTGCGCCAACATCTATTCAGTCAAGTGGCCTACCATTTGGTCAGTTTGCAGCTGGTTCTAAATCGGCTTCTAGTGAGACTAGCTGGTCTATCGGTGATATTGCTCTTCATAAAAAATGGGGTGAAGGAACTGTTCTTGAAGTATCAGGTAGTGGATCAACACAGGAATTAAAAATCAATTTCCCAGAAGTCGGTCTCAAAAAACTTTTGGCCAGTGTTGCACCGATTGAGAAAAAGTAAGTTTCTAAACGAATAAAATACCCTCTTGAAATAGCAAGGGGGTATTTTTTTGATTCTCTTATCACAAGATTGTGATAGTTTACAAGTTTTTAACAAATAGCTTTTTAAACTTCACTATCTAAAAGAATAGTGTATAATTGCAACTGTTTATAAAAGGAGTAGAAAATGTCTGAAAAACAAATGAAAACATTGGGATGGATTGCAACATTCATGTCTGTAATGATGTATGTCTCTTATATTCCTCAAATTATGAATAACCTTGCTGGTCAAAAAGGGAACTTTATCCAACCAGCAGTTGCAGCTCTAAACTGTTGCCTCTGGTGTTATTATGGCTTCTTTAAAGAAAAGAGAGACATCCCTATCGTTGTGGCAAATATCCCTGGGATTATTTTAGGAATTATCACTGCATTGACCTCTATATACTAAAAATGAAAAGCAACTATCAGAATGAACTGGTAGTTGCTTTTTTATTCTACAAAATATATTTCTCAATTGCGCGTGCAACACCATCTTCCTCATTGCTGGAAGTTACGGCGTCAGCAAGAGATTTGACGTGGTCGTTGGCATTTCCCATGGCAATACCAAGCCCTGCAAACTGGAGCATCTCAATGTCGTTATTTGCATCACCCATAGCCATGATTTCAGAAGGTTGGATATCCAAAATCTCAGCCAAACGAGAAAGAGCAGAAGACTTGGTTGTGCCAAGTGGCATCGCTTCATAGATCACTGGTTGAGAACGAACACCGCTAAATCTTTGACAAAGTTCTGCAGCAAATCGCTGTTCAAAGTCATCCGTTTGCTCTTTTGTGCCTAAGAACATACCCTGGAACATGCGATATTTACCACTAGTAGCTTCTTCCAGTGAGATTTCAGTCAGGTCAGCAAAAACAAGTGTGGCATCATATTGAATGATAGGATTTGGTTTGCCTCCGAGAACGAAGTAGTGTTCCTCATCAAAGAGAGTCAACTGAACCTCGCTCTTTTCAGCAAGCTCATTCAGGTATTCAATGTCTGACTTGCTAAGTTCGCGCCAGTCAATAAGACTCCAATCACTGGTTTGATGGGTTGAACAACCATTATTAACGATGACGTATTCATTTTCCAAATCAAGGCCAAGTTTCTTATAGTAGGGAAGAACTCCAAAGAGAGGACGACCAGTACAGAGAACCAGTTTGACACCTTTGTCGATAGCTTTATGAATAGCATCAATATGAGCTTGAGGGATTTCTTTGGCTTCGTTAAGTAGAGTACCGTCCATATCAAGGGCAAGTAGTTTAATCATAGTATTTCCCTTTCTCGTCTTTTGCCTATATTATAGCATATTTTGGGAATAAGAGGCAGAATCTTCTGTTAAATCATGGTATAATAATAGGTAATGAAAAAACAAACGAGGCTGAGATGAAACTACTGTATACCGATATTCGGACTTCTTTGACAGAAATCCTAACCAAGGAGGCTCAAGGACTAGTAGCCCAAGGCAAACGAGTCTTTTACATTGCCCCTAACTCTCTTTCTTTTGAAAAGGAACGCGCCGTGCTGGAGTGCTTGAATCAGCAGGCTTCTTTTGCTATCACAGTCACGCGCTTCGCTCAAATGGCTCGTTATCTGGTCTTAAATGATATTCCTGAGAGGTCTAGTCTCGATGATATTGGGCTAGGTATGGCTTTCTATAAGTGTCTGTCCGAGATTGATCCGAAGGATTTACGTGTTTACGGGGCAATTAAGCAAGATCCTCAATTCATCCAGCAACTAATTGAGATTTATCACGAAATGACAACTGCAAAGATGAGTTTTTTGGACTTGGAAAGTTTGACAGATGCTGATAAACGCTCTGATTTACTCTTGATTTTTGAAAAGATAACAGCGTATTTAAATCAAGGTCAAGTTTCACAAGGGATTCCATTATCCTATCTGATTGATGCTATCGAAGAAAACAAGGTAAGTAGTGATTTTAGTAAGATTGCTCTAGTTATTGATGGTTTTACCCGTTTTTCTGCAGAAGAGGAACACCTAGTGGATTTACTTCACCGCAAGGGTGTCGAGATTATGATTGGCGTCTATGCGACGAAGAAAGCCTATACTAGCCCCTTTAGTGAAGGAAATCTCTATCAAGCCAGTGTTGAGTTTCTACGTCATTTAGCTTATAAATATCAGACCAAGGCAGAAGATGCCTGTCAAGAACATGAGAACCTTGATGCTTTTGCCAAAGCCTCAAGACTTCTCGAAAGTGCTTATGATTATTCTGAAATCAGCATCGATGTGGATGATAAGGATAGAGAAGACTTGCAAATCTGGTCTTGTCTGACACAAAAAGAAGAGCTGGAACTTGTTGCTCGTAGTATTCGTCAGAAATTGCACCAAGAAGCTAATCTAAGCTATAAAAATTTTCGTATCTTACTAGGAGACGTAGAGTCTTATAAACTGTCCTTGCAGACAATTTTTAATCAATATCAGATTCCTTTCTATCTAGGGAGAAGCGAGTCAATGGCTCATCATCCTTTGACTCAATTTGTAGAATCTGTGGGACGTCTCAAACGGTACTATTTCCGTCAGGAAGATTTAATAAACCTCTTGCGAACCGGCTTATACACCGATCTCGATCAGGAAGAAATCGATAGCTTTGAACAATATATCCGCTATTTAGGTATTGATGGTCTTTCTAACTTTAAACAAGAATTTACAAAAAATCATCATGGGAAATTTGATTTAAAAAAATTAAATAAGCTACGTGTTCGTGTTCTAAATCCACTAGAAACTTTATTATCCAGTCGTAAGCAAAAGACTAAAAATATCCTTACAAAATGGAACAACTTTTTGAAGGATTCATCTGTGACCAAGCAATTACAATCTTTATCTGAAACCATGGAAGCAGCAGGGCAAGAAAGACAAGAGGAGGTCTGGAAAGCATTTTGCCACGTAATGGAGCAATTTGCGACTGTTTTTGAAGGGTCCCAGGTTACTTTAGATGATTTCTTGGCTCTTCTTCATTCAGGGATGTCCTTATCAAATTATCGTACAATCCCAGCAACGGTAGATACGGTTCTGGTGCAAAGTTATGATTTGATTGCACCTTTGACTTCTGATTACATCTATGCACTTGGCTTAACTCAAGATCACTTGCCTAAAATTACCCAAAACATGAGTTTATTGAGTGATGAAGAGAGAGAAGTCCTGAACCAAACGACTCAAGAAGGTTCTCAATTATTGATTGATAGCCATGAAAATCTTAAGAAGAATCGCTATACCATGCTTTCTTTGATAAACTCTGCTAAGAAGCAATTGGTCCTATCAGCGCCAAGTTTGCTCAATGAAAACGAGAGTAAAGAGTCGATTTATCTGAAAGAATTACAGGATTTTGGTTTTACCAAGACTGAAAAGAGAATCGACCGAAGAAATATAACAAAGGATGATATTGGTTCTTATCACAGTCTGTTGTCTAGTCTTGTTGCTTATCACCAGCAAGGTGAGTCGGAGACAAGTGAGCAGGACTTAACCTTTATTAAGGTTCTAGCTCGTGTCATGGGGAGAAAATTAGAAGATCAAGGTCTTGATAATCCTGTCCTACCGACAAGTCCGAAAAGTAAGACCTTAGCTACTGAAACTCTGGAAGCCTTGTATCCTCAAGATCAAGATTTCTATCTATCAACTTCTGGATTGACAGAGTTTTATCGAAACGAATACAGTTATTTCCTTCGATATGTCTTAGGCTTGCAAGAAGAGTTGCGTCTACGACCTGATGCACGAAGTCATGGGAATTTCTTGCATCGTATTTTTGAACGCGCTATGAAACTTCCTGCTGATACATCTTTTGATCGCCGCTTGGAACAAGCAATTTCTGAAACCAGTCAAGAACGTGAGTTTCAAGCCATTTATCAAGAAAGTTTGGAAGCCCAATTAACCAAGGAAGTTCTTTTAGACGTTGCGCGTGCAACTGGGCACATTCTTCGTCACAATTCTGAAATTGAAACAATTCAGGAAGAGGCAGTCTTTGGTGGTAAGGAACAAGCTTTTGTTCAGTTAGAAAACGGCAGAAATGTCTATGTCCGTGGTAAAGTTGACCGTATCGACCGCTTAAAGACAAGTGATGCTATTGGTGTTGTAGATTACAAATCATCTCTAACTCAGTTTAACTTCCCTCTCTTTTATAACGGCCTTAACTCGCAATTACCAACCTATCTGGCTGCTCTTAAGAAAGAAGGGAATACAGACTTCTTTGGTGCTATGTATTTAGAGATGGCTGAGCCAGTTCAGTCCTTACAAACTGTTAAAACTCTTTCAAAGGCTTTAGCAGAAACGACTAAGAGTATGAAATATCAAGGGTTATTTCTCGAAAAAGAGATAAAGAACCTTGGGGAACTATATAATAAAAACAAGACCTATCAGTTGTCTGATGAGGAATTCCAGTTATTGCTGGACTATAACGCCCTTATTTATAAGAAAGCAGCAGAGAAAATTTTATCTGGTAGATTCTCAATCAATCCTTATACAGAAGACGGCAGAAGTATTGCTCCATATGTTCAACAATATCAAGCGATTACAGGTTTTGAAGCTAATTACCATCTAGGTCAGGCTAGATTGTTAGATAAGGTGGCTAAGAGCAATGATAAGGAAGCGTGGTTTAATAAAATAAGAGAGGAGTTAGAGCGATGAAATTTTTATCCCAAGAAGAGATTGAAAAATTGCAAATAGCAGAAGCTCATTCTGACAAGAACCCCAAGAAAACTGCTGAGCAAATTCAAGCTATTTACAGTTCTGGTCAAAATATTTTGGTCTCAGCATCCGCTGGCTCAGGGAAAACCTTTGTCATGGCTGAACGAATTCTTGACCAACTAGCGCGTGGTGTTGAGATTCGCCAACTCTTTATCTCAACCTTTACGGTAAAGGCAGCAACCGAGTTAAAAGAACGCTTGGAGAAGAAAATTAGCCAACAAATCCAAGAGACTCAAGATCTGGAATTAAAAAAACACCTCGGCAGACAATTAGCTGATTTACCCAACGCTGCCATCGGAACTATGGACTCTTTTACTCAGAACTTCCTAGCTAAACATGGTTATCTTATTGATTTGGCTCCAAACTTTCGCATTCTTCAGAATGAAAGTGAGCAACTCCTCTTAAAAAATGAAGTCTTCCAGCAAGTTTTCGAAAGACACTACCAAAATCAGGAACAAGCCAAGTTTAGTCAGCTGGTCAAGAACTTTGCAGGCAAAAGCAAGGATGCACGTGGATTGCGGAAACAAGTCTATATGATTTATGAGTTCTTACAATCCACTAGTAATCCTCAGGTTTGGCTAGAGGAATCTTTCTTAAAAGGCTTCGAACAGGCTGATTTTACGATTGCCAAAGAAAAACTAGCAGAAGATATAAAGGAAAAACTCTGGGATTTAGAAAGCTTTTTCCGTCATCATTTAGAGAATGATGCCAAGGAATTTGGAAAAGCGGCCTACTTAGAATCTGTCCAACAAGTTCTTGATGAAATTGGGGCTTTAACGCCTGAATCAACTTTTAAGCAATACCAAGAAGTTTTAGAGCGAGTTGTGGGTATTTCTAAGGAAAAGGGTGGCCGTGCTCTTACAAATGCTAGTCGTAAGACTGAACTCCAAGTTCTAAAAGAAGTATATAACCAAGAGAGAAAAGACAAGTTTGAAAATCTAATTGCACTAAATGACAAAATAACATTATTGAAATTCCAGGAAAAATATCATCAAGAGTCTTGGGACTTGGCAAAGACTTTCCAAGTCTTCATGAGTGATTTTGTTTCAGCTTATCGAAAGCGTAAACGTGAAGAAAATGCCTTTGAATTTGCTGATATTAGCCACTATACCATTGAGATATTGGAAAACTTCTCTCAGGTGCGACAAGAGTATCAGGAACGTTTCCACGAAGTTATGGTCGATGAGTACCAAGATACCAACCATATCCAGGAAAGAATGTTGGAGCTCCTCTCTAACGGACATAACCGTTTTATGGTGGGAGATATCAAGCAGTCTATTTATCGTTTTAGACAGGCAGATCCCCAAATCTTCAATGAAAAATTCCATAGTTTTGCTCAAGATAGTGAAGAAGGTCAGTTAATCCTGCTCAAGGAAAACTTCCGTAGTAGTTCAGAAGTACTAAATGCTACCAACGACGTCTTTAAGCATCTCATGGATGAGGAAGTTGGAGAGATTTCTTATGACGGCATGCATCAACTTGTTTTCGGAAATACTGATTTACACCCAGATCCAGAAAACAAGGCAGAAGTCCTCTTGTATGATAAGAATGTTGATAGTGATTCTAAGGAAGAGGAAGAGTTTTCGTCCAACAAACTGACTGGTGAAATGCGAATGGTCATTAAGGAGATATTGCATCTTCATAATGATAAAGGGGTTCCTTTCAATGGCATTGCTCTCTTGACTGCCAGCAGAAGCCGGAATGACCAGGTTTTACTTGCTTTGTCGGAATATGGGATACCAGCTAAAACTGATGGCGCTCTAAACAATTATTTGCAATCTTTAGAAGTGCAGGTTATGTTGGATACTCTTCGTGTTATCCATAATCCTCTGCAAGACTTTGCTTTAGTAGCTCTCATGAAGTCTCCGATGTTTAGCTTTGATGAAGATGAATTGGCTCGTCTAGCTCTACAAAATTCTGAGGATAAGGTTCAAGAGAATTTTTATGAAAAACTAGTCAATACTCAAACAAAAACTAGTATTCAAAAGGATTTAATTAAGCCTGAACTCCATAAAAAGCTTAACCTTTTCTTGGAAACTGTTAATGCTTGGCGTTTGTTCTCAAAAACGCATTCGCTTTATGAACTTATTTGGAAAATCTATAGCGAACGTTTTTACTATGATTATGTTGGTGCTTTACCAAATGGTCAGGCTAGACAGGCCAACCTCTATGCCCTAGCACTACGAGCTGACCAGTTTGAAAAGAGTAATTTTAAAGGCTTATCACGTTTCATAACTATGATTGATCAAGTCTTGGAAGCCAAGCACGACCTTGCCAGTGTTACTGTAGCTCCACCTAAGGATGCTGTGGAGCTTATGAGTATTCATAAGAGTAAGGGGCTTGAGTTCCCTTATGTCTTTATTCTCAATATTGATCAGCAATTTAACAAGCAAGATTCCATGTCTGAAGTTATCCTAAGTCGTAAAAATGGCCTTGGTCTTAAGTACGTAGCTAGAGTTGCTACAAATGCAAAAGAGGAATATCTTCCATCAACGATTAAGTTATCCATCCCAAGCTTGACTTATACTCAAAATGAGGAAGAGCTCCAATTAGCAAGCTATTCTGAGTTGATGCGTTTACTTTATGTAGCCATGACTCGTGCTGAGAAAAAACTCTATTTAGTCGGAAAAGGATCTCGTGAAAAGTTGGAGTCTAAAGTATTCCCGACAAATGGGAAAGGTCTTTTGACTCGTGAAACTAGACTTGATGCTCAAAATTTCCAGGACTGGATTTGGGCAATCTATCAGACCTTTTCTAAAGAGGACTTACACTTTAGTGTGCGATTTGAAGGTGAAGAACAACTGATAGAAGAAGCTATCGGTAAATTGGAAACTAAAAGCCAGCTCCAAGATCTTTCTCAGGCAAGCAACCGTCAGTCTGATACCATTAAGGAAGCTTTACAAATGCTGAAAGAAGTGGAGGTGTATAATGAAATCCACCGTGCAGCGATTAATCTTCCGAGTGTTCAGACCCCAAGTCAGATTAAGAAGTTTTATGAACCAATCATGGATATGGAAGGTGTAGTAGTAGCTGGTCAATCTAAACCAAAAGAATCTAATCTTCAATTTGAACTACCAGATTTTTCTAAGACTGAAAAAGTTACTGGAGCTGAGATTGGTAGTGCCACCCATGAACTTATGCAACGAATCAACCTTTCTCAGAAGCCAAGTATAGAAACTCTGGAAGAAGCTTTAGAACAAGTGCAAGCAAGTTCAGCTGTTAAAGATAAAGTGAATCTAGAAAAAATCTTGTCTTTCTTTGATACAACTCTTGGTCAAGAGATTCTTGCAAACCAAGATAAACTTTATCGAGAACAACCTTTCTCAATGTTAAAACGAGATGATAAGAGTCAGGAAGATTTTGTTGTCCGTGGAATCTTAGATGGTTATCTCCTCTATGAGGATAAGATTATTCTATTTGACTACAAGACAGACCGATACGATCATGCTAGTCAACTGATTGAGCGTTATCGTGGTCAACTAGAACTTTATGTAGAAGCCTTGTCTCGTTCTTACCAAATAAATAAAGTTGAAAAATATTTGATTTTACTTGGGAAAGAGTTGGTTGAGGTAGTCGAAGTGAACTAATCTTGTAAAAACTATTGCCTTTCTTGGCAGTAGTTTTTATTTATTTTCAGTTATGGTATACTAGTTTCAGAAAAGGATGTAAAAGAATCTATGTCAAAAGAAATCGATATCGAATACTACCACCAATTAGCATTACAGAAGCAAAAAGAACATCGGAAATTTCTTGGAAATTTAAAAAAGAAAGCTCCTAAAAATTTAGATAAAATTGCACTTGAAATCCATCAAGAGGTTTTTGAAGAAATTGACTGTACAGCCTGTGCAAACTGCTGCAAGAGCCTTGGACCAGACTTTAAAGAAGCAGATATCACACGCATTGCCAAGTACTTTAAAATGAAATTACCAGCCTTCGAAGATGAATTTCTACAGGTAGATGAAGACGGTGATAAGATCTTTAAGTCAATGCCATGTCCATTTCTCGGTGGTGATAATCTCTGTTCCATCTATGATGTCCGTCCCAAGGCTTGCAGAGAATTTCCACATACCGACCGTAAAAAGATTTATCAAATTAATAATCTGACTATCAAAAATACTTTAACTTGTCCCGCAGCCTATCTCTTTGTCGAGAAATTAAGAGATAAAATAGAGTAAAAGAAGAAATACTGTTCCATTATAAGCGAAGGTGCTTAAGTTAGTTAATTAAAAATACTTATGACTCTGTTACTTTTAAAAAATTATAAAAAAACCGTTCCCAAAGTATATAAATTGTATAATTTCTTGCATTTTAACTAACTTTCTTTTATAATAGATTATAGTTATTTAGACAAGTGATTTTGTTTTTATAGTTGGTATTTTTAACAGGAGTCTTTTAAAATGAATAGATTAGTAAAATTAGGGCTTACATCATTTTCAATTTTTGTATTGAGTTCATATACACAATTCATTGTTAAATCTAATGATAATATAAGTACAGAAACTATTGCTATCCAAGAAAATTCGGGTTATAGTGATAGTAGCATCTCAAAACTAGAGTCTTCTACATCAAACCAAATTGATGACTCTAACAGATCATTCGAATCATCTATTGCTGTAACCGAAGAAAATAACGTAGAAACAAAACTAAATGATAATGTTATCTCTGAAGGTGGCCATGTTAACGTAGAGGGGCAGAATGCTACTATAAGTAAAGATGGGAAGAGTGTCGCTTATAGCTATATAGTTGCTTACCAGAGAATGCATACTAGTGACCATACACAAACAGTAAATGATCTTTTGATTCGTGTTCCAAAGATTAAGAATGCTACGGTACAATTCACTCTTGTTGGTACACGAGATGCTAAGGGCAATCCTATCAATGTCAATAAGCCAATGACAGAGATTAGCTTTAATGATACAGATAATTATGATCCCGAAACCTTTAATACGCCGACCGTTGAGGAACTGGAGGCAGGAAAAACACCTTACGTAGTCAATACCAGCGACTACGAATATGGTTATATGACAGATGGTAAAGTTAAATCTTATGGTTTGTTTACCAATTTTGATAAGAGTCAAGCTTACAAAGTAGAAGTCACAGTTCCAATGGAAGAAGCTAAAAAAATCAAATACTTAGCAATTGACGCTAGAATGGTTTGGAAAGCTAGTCAAGAAGGTGGTGTTAATAGCTATGAAACAGGCTCTCAAAACTTAGAAGAATATTCTAACCATTATTTTGCTGCCGACTTGGATAGTGACGACATTGGTGGTATAGGAGATCCTTCATTGATTGATGATAGTCATGTAAAGAATGGTCACCTTATAAAGTCAGTTTCAAATCCAACTACCTACATCACCCCAAATAATGGTGACTGGACAAGGATTCCTGAAGATACCAATATAGATAAATCAACTTTTTTCAATTATGTTGATAAATTTACGTTAAGAGCAAACAAGAAAGTAGTTTATTATGTATCTGAAAAAGAAGATATGGCTGACCAAGATGTATCGGCTTTATATACAGGTAATGTAATTATAGATTATCTTATCAAAGGTACTAACCAAAAATTAAAAGAAACATACAACAAGATTTCTGAATTTCCTATTTATGATTCAACTGGAGAGTTGGTTACATACAAAGTCGGAGATAATAGCATTGAACGTCCTGACAAAATAATGGTTGATGGAATCACATATCGTCTTGTTGGACTCTCGACTTCTTCTGATTCGGAAACTGGAACGTTAAAAAATGGAACAGTTCATATTACTTATGAATATGAAAAGGAAATCCTAACAACGACAGAAGAACCAACAACAACGACGACAGTAGAGCCGACAACAACAACGACAGTAGAGTCAACAACAACAACGACAGAAGAACCGACAACAACAACGACAGAAGAACCAACAACAACAACGACAGTAGAGCTTAAAACAACCACAGTAGAACCGACTCCTGGTTCAAGTTCAGAACCTGGACAGACACAGACTTCTAGTTCCGAAAAGGCAACAGAAGCAGAGTCAAAATCTGTAGCGGACCAAACAGAGCTACCAAATACAGGTGAGTCAAATTCTCAATTATTCTATACAATCGTAGCTATTCTAATGGGATTCTTTGGAATTTCACTATTAAAAGTGAAACACGATAATAAGTGAGTCTCAGTCAAAGATTTAACATGAGTCAACCCTTTGGGGCTGACTTTTTTATTTGAATGATTTGTTAAGTGAAGGTTTAAGCATTTTAAGGATGTTATGTATATTTATTACAAACAACGATTTACAATCTTTTCAAAACCTTAAATTATTCTGAACCTTTTCTTAAAGAAAACTGATATAAGGTATCTTTAAGCGATGTTCTGTATAGTTATACCATCACTAAGAAAGGAGTGCCGGTATGAACTATATAGTAATTCCAGCTTATCAACCTGATAATAAACTGATCAAACTCATCGAAAAAATCCACGAAAAGAGTGATTTTCGTATTCTAGTTATCGACGACGGTAGTTCATCAAAGTGTCAAAATATCTTTGATAAAGTAGAACAATATGCTACGGTACTCCGTCACCAAGTGAACCAAGGTAAAGGCCAAGCGCTTAAAACGGCCTTTACTTATATCCAACAACAAAATAGCTATGGAACGGTTGTAACGGCAGATGCAGATGGACAGCATAAGATTTGGGATATTTTTCGTACGGCTAACAAAGCTTCTGAAAATCCTAATAAGCTAATCTTGGGTGTGCGGGCCTTCACAGGTAAAGTACCCCTTCGTAGCCGTTTCGGAAATAGCTTAACAAAAGCACTTTTTAAGATTCAAACTGGGGTAGAAGTAGCAGATACTCAGACAGGACTTCGTGCTTTTACAACAAATCTTATTCCTTTTATGTTGAAAATAGAAGGAAATCGTTACGAATATGAAATGAACATGTTGCTTGAAGCAAGCAAAGAATATCAAATTTTAGAAGTTCCTATTGAAACAGTTTATATCAACGATAATGAGGCTTCACACTTCCGTCCTATTCGAGATGGATTGATGATTTATAAAAATATTTTTAAATTCGCCTTGTCTTCTCTCAGTAGTTTTGTTGTAGACTACCTTGTCTACGCTATTGCAATCTTGGTTTTACCAACAGTACCGACGAGTTTCCGAATTTTCCTAGCTAACGGTCTAGCTCGTGTGACCAGCTCAATTTTTAATTACTCTACAAATAAGAAACTAGTCTTTAAAAACAACGATAGCCTTGCTAAGACAGGAATGGGATACTTTGGTTTAGCAGTTGGACTCTTTATGTTAGATACTCTGCTTATTCGTCTATTCTTTACTGTATTTAGAATTAATCTCCTAATTTCTAAGATTATAGTCGGTATTCTTCTATTTATAGTCTCATGGACTTTTCAGAAGAAATTCATCTTTAAAGAAAGGACATCTACTGTACTATGAAATTTTTAAAGAAACCATATGCTTATGCCTCGGTTGTCGGTTTACTCTTGACAGGATCCTTTAGTTACTCTATGCTGAAAACCTTTGTATTAGCTGAAACTATTTCAACAGTGGCAACACCTAGCACTACTACAAATACAGCCACAGCAAGCCAAGCTGCTAAAACAGCAACAGTAACTGATTCAAGTTATAAGGACGACAATATCTCTATCAATTTGTCAGAAAAGACGGTGAATAACACCCAGGTATATGTTGCAGATGTTACAGTAAGTTCATCAGAATATCTAAAAACAGCATTTGCTCAAAACTCATTTGGAACAAACGTAACAGCTAAAACATCTGTCACTGCTGCAGATAATGATGCGATTCTAGCAGTTAACGGCGACTATTACGGTGCCAACTCTTCGGGTTATGTTATTCGTAATGGAGTTGTCTATCGTGATACTGTCCGTGAAAATTCTAATAATGGTGATTTAGCCATTTATAAAGATGGTTCTTTCAAGATTATTTACGAGAACCAGATTTCAGCAGACCAACTAGTCAAAGACGGAGTTGTTAATCTCTTAGCTTTTGGTCCTGCCTTAGTCGAAAATGGTGAAATAGCAGTAGGAAAAAACCAAGAAGTTGGACAAGCTATGGCTTCGAATCCACGTACAGCCATTGGTATTATCGACGAAAACCACTACATTATTGTTGTTTCTGACGGACGTACTTCTGAAAGTGAAGGTCTCTCTTTGTACCAGCTTGCTGAGGTCATGAAATCATATGGTGCAAAAACTGCCTACAATCTTGATGGTGGAGGATCCTCTACACTTTACTTCAACGGTCAGGTTATCAATAAACCAACGACTGGAGGAAACAAAATTTCAGAAAGGGCGGTGAGTGATATTGTCTACATCGGTTATTAATCCTAACAAAAAACGTTTTAAAAAAACTGCCATCTCTTATACACTAATTACGATTTTCTTCTTTGCTTTTTCTAGAATTTACGAAGCATTCAGTTTTGGAGAGACATCAGTTCACATGCATTACTTGTTCACCGTACCTCTGGTCGGTGGTATAATACTAGCAATCTTGCTCAAAGTCCTTCCATATTTTTCCAGAATTAGCCTTAATTTATGGAATTCGACTGTAGCTATTATTACAACAGGGACACTATTCCGTGGGATTGTCAATCTATCTGGTCGTTCTACTACACTTGATGCCCCTTACTGGTATGTAGGTATTGTTTTTGTAGTACTAGCTATTCTCTCCATTTTTATACAAACTAATCCTTTGAAAAATACAAAAAGAGTTACTCAAACCAATCACAAAGAAGTCTATGGTAAGGTATAAATAGTATTAAAAAAATAGTCGTACAGCTTATGTACGACTGTTTTTTTACGATTGTTTCTAAAATATTTTAAATAGATTACAAGTTTCTATCTTCCCCAAAAAACGCTTTTATATTTAAAATAATAATGTATAATATAATGGATAATACCCCCATTAAAAAAAAATCTAGGAAAAATAAATACAGAAAGACTGTATTTATTAGGAGTTTAGAATGAAAAAAGTAATGCTGATATGTGCGCTTTCCCTGTCGGTAGCAAGTATTTCACAATCCACTATTTTTGCTGATGAGTCTAAAGCAGCAAATAAAGATGAACAAGTTACAACATCAGTCATTAGTAGTGAACCTACAGAGCACAAAGAAGAAAATAAAAGTGATAAGGAAGCTTCACAAACTACTGTGAAATCTGAGCAGGCAAAAGAAGAGAAAAAAGATTCCAAAAAAGAAACTGAGAAAGCTCAACCAAAAGAAAAAGTAACTCAAGTAAAAAAAGAAGGATGGCAACAAGAAAACAGTCATTGGCTTTTTTACGAAAACAATCAACCTGTAATCAATTGGAAAAAGATTGGTGGAGTCTGGTACTATTTCAATCAAAATGGGGTCATGCTTAGTAATACAGTCTTTGATGATTATATTTTTAGCAAAAGTGGTGCACTAGTTGAGAATTCTTGGATAAAATTGGGTGACAACTGGTTTTATGCTTCTGAAGATGGTAAAATAGTTAAAAATAAATGGAAGAAGATTTCTGGTGTTTGGTATTATTTCAATCAAGATGGGATCATGCTGAATAACACCATTTACAATAACTATTTATTTAATGCTAGTGGTACTTTAGTAGAAAATGGTTGGGTAAAACTTTCTGATAAATGGTACTATGGAGATGCTTCTGGTAAAGTAACTAAAAATAAATGGGAAAAAATTAAAGGTGTCTGGTATCATTTTGATACTGATGGCATCATGGAAAGTAGTATCTGGAAAAATAAATATTTCCTAAAAAACAGTGGGGCCATGGCCTCAGCTGAATGGGTCTTTGATCAGAAATACAATAGCTGGTTTTATATAAAACCTGATGGAATATACGCTGAAAATGACTGGCAAGGAGCGTACTATCTTAAGTCTGGTGGTTACATGGCCATAAATGAATGGATTTATGATAAAAACTACAGTGCTTGGTATTATTTGAAAGAAAATGGTGCGTATGTAACTGGTACTTATAATATAAAAGGTAAAGATTACACTTTCCAAAGTAATGGAAAATGGATTTCTGACCAATCGTTACATTATAAAGTGAAACCAATTACGGCTTATATTTATAGTGCATCAGGTACTCGTCTGAGCTATATTAACCAAGGTAGTATTGTTACTGTCGCTGGTTCTGAAACTCAAAGTGGTAGAATACCAGTTCAAGTTTCAGGTTTGTCAGGGTATATGAATAAAAGTGATCTAACAGCAGTGAGCGCTAGCAACGAATTCATACCGCATTATACTAGTGATGGTCGCTATGTATATCATGAATTATCACCATATACTAGTATTCGAGTTGCGCCTCATCATCCTTCAATGTCAGTTGGTAAAAAATATTATTCAGCAGATGGAATTAACTTTGACAACTTCTCAATTAATAATTCTTTCCAATTTAGAGATTTAAGTAAACCGACTAATTATACTGCGGAAGAGTTAGATAAAGTATATTCTCTAATGAATATCAAAGGCAGTCGTTTAGCTGGGAAAGGGGCTATTTTTAAGGAAGCTGAAAGACGTTATCAAATTAATGCCCTATATTTAATGGCTCATAGTGCTTTAGAAAGTTCATGGGGACGTAGTCAAATTGCAAAGGATAAGAATAATTTCTTTGGTATTGCAGCCTATGATTCAACACCATACCATTCTGCTAAAAGCTTTGATAATGTTGATAAAGGAATTTTGGGAGCCGCAAAATGGATTCGAGAAAATTACCTAGACGAAGGTAGAACTCACCTTGGAAATAAATCATCAGGTATGAATGTTCTTTATGCTTCTGATCCATACTGGGGCGAAAAGATTGCTAGTATCATGATGACTATCAATAGCAGACTCGGCGATAAAGACTAAAATACAAAAACGATAACTAAACTGATTAAGTTATCGTTTTTTATACGTATTCTAGTTATGATTTTTATTTAAAATGTATAAATGAAATGCAAAAGGATTTACTTTTAAAGTAAATCCTTTTAATTTTATAATAATTAAAGACTTAAAAACTAAATCTTATCTTCCATAAGCCTAATCATTTTTAGTTTTACGAGCCTTCGCAAGAACAATAATAGATGAAACTAGAACAAGTGAACCAAGAAATGCCATAAGACTTCCTTTTCTCTCACCAGTAAATGGGAGTCCAGGTTTTTCTTCAGTTGTAGTTATTGTTGTTGTAGGTACATCTGCAGTTGTTGTCGTTGTCTTTCGTTCCTCCGTAGTCGTAACAGCAGTCGTAGGCGCTTCAGTAGTCGTAACTGTAGTCGTAGTCGGTGCTTCAGTAGTTGTTACTGTAGTCGTAGTAGGCGCTTCAGTAGTCGAAACTATAGTCGTAGTCGGTGCTTCAGTAGTTGTTACTGTAGTCGTAGTTGGTGCTTCAGTAGTTGTTACTGTAGTCGTAGTCGGTTCTTCAGTAGTCGTAACTGTAGTCGTAGTCGGTTCTTCAGTAGTCGTAACTGTAGTCGTAGTCGGTTCTTCAGTAGTCGTAACTGTAGTCGTAGGCGCTTCAGTAGTCGTTACTGTGGTAGTTGTTGGTTCTTCTTTAGTATTTACAATGGTTTTTGTTACAGCATGATCACTTCCGAAATTCTCAACATTGACAATTGTTTCAGAATCTTGAATAACATAACCTGAAGGAGCATGAGTTTCCGTCAAAATATACTTATCTTTTAATAAACCTTTAACAGTAATTTTACCATTTTCATCTGTTTCGTATTCACCGATTACTTGATTGTTGGCTTCACGTACTACTTTAAATTTAGCACCTTTAAGCGGTTGATTCTCATTATCAACTTTTTGGATATTGATTGAGTAAACATAACCAACACCAGCACCACCAGCAATTTGAACTGCAGCAGCATTGGTTACTTCTTTAACAACAACACCTTTACCTTTTAATGTAGCGTCATTCTTCAATAATTCGCCATCAACGGGTTGGTAGTTTAATCGAACATCATAATCGATTCGGTATTGATCCGCTTCAGTAATATCTCCTAAGTCAATAACAAAAGATTGTCCATCTTCAGCGACTGTAACTTTATGTTGATCTGTAACATCAACACGGTCAGAGAATTGCCATTCTCCATCTACAAATGCAAATTTACCTTTGATAACCTTAATGCTATCTTTTACGTAAGAAGCATTTGTAAATTTCAAGTGATCTTCAATTGTTACACTCTTGATGTTTTGTTTTGTACGATTGACTGAAATAGTGTATTGAACCTCTTTTCGGTCATTCTCATTAACCCAACTAGTCTTTGATAAAACTTGTGGATCTCCATCTCCGATACCTTTAAATGTAATCTTCCCGGCAGGTTTTGTTTCTTTATTAATCGTAATCTCAATTGGAATTTCTCCTTGTTGAGGGTGTTTTTTGAAATCGACACGAGCATAGAAGAAGAAAGATCCTTGAGTATCTGAGTGTTTTTCAACATAATCATTATAAGTTAAAGTAATGGACTTGTTATCAGCACTTAGTTTTGCATGTGCAATCACCTCGTTTGTATTGATATCCTTGATTTCAATATTATCAGAGTTAATCATTAGAGCATCAGGCACCGTAATTATCGTTTGATCTCCTGCCTTAACATTTTTTCCGGTTAAATTAAAATCTGCATTAAGACGGAATGTAGCCCATTGTTTTAATTCCCAGTCTAGAACTCCGCCTTCATTATTTGTTACTTTAACATTTTGGATTGTATCAACAAACTTTCCAGAAACTGAAACTTCGGGAGTTTCAGCAAAGGTGTTACTATAACCTAATGAAAGTAAAGTAGTTAGTATGCATACAAAAAATGCAATTATTCTTATTTTTTTCTTATTCATGTTTCTCCCTTTCTATTGAAGATAGAATGTACTTAACGGTTGATAAATACAGAATGATGAATTAAGTAGACAGACAACTGAAAAAATATAGGTACATTTTTAGATAAGTAACATTTCGCCTCCTTCTATTTTGATAATAAAAACTATCCTACAAAGTGAATTGTATCACAATTAAGAGTGTAGGGCAAATAATAACATAAAATAGTAAGATATTTCCGATAAATTCTAAAAAATAATAAAAAGATTGTTCATTTTTTACAAACTTTTAAAAAATTTTAACCTACACTGAGTTAAAAATTTAGTTAGGATATGAACTAAGTTTTAGAAATAAGATGTTCAATATGATATACTTAGAGCTAAGGATTGTGAAGTTATTTTAACAATCATTATTTAGATACTTTGGGATACTATTTTTATGACTTATAAATTTTTACTCTTCGACCTAGACCACACCTTGCTTGATTTTGATGCTGCTGAGGATGTAGCTTTAACACAACTCTTAAAAGAAGAAGGAGTAGAGGATATCCAAGCATATAAGAGTTATTATGTCCCTATGAATAAGACTCTTTGGAAGGATTTAGAACAGAAGAAGATTACAAAAGCGGACTTGGTTAACACTCGTTTTTCAAATCTATTTGCTCATTTTGGAACTGAAAAGGATGGCGTATACTTGGCCGAACGTTATCAGTTTTTTTATCAAAACAGGGTCAAATTTTTCCAGGGGTTGAGAATTTATTAAAAACTTTGATTCATTACGGCTATGAACTCTATGCGGCGACAAATGGAATAACCTTTATCCAGACAGGTCGTATAGAACATTCTGGTATTGCACCATTTTTCAAGGAGATATTTATTTCAGAACAACTTCATACTCAAAAACCAGATGCTGAGTTTTATGAGAAAATTGGGGCTCTAATCCCTAACTTTTATAAAAACCACGCCCTTATGATTGGTGATTCTTTATCAGCTGATATTCAAGGGGGAAATAATGCTGGTATTGATACGGTTTGGTATAATCCCCATCATCTGGAAAATAAGACACAAGCCCAGCCAACTTATGAAGTTGACTCTTATCAATCTCTGCTAGAACTCTTAGATAAACTGTAAAAAGTGGTTACAATAGCCGCTTTTTGCTATAATAGAGGCAGTATAAACGAAGGAGAAAGCAATGGAACACTCATCCTGGCACGCCTTGATTAAGGAGCAATTACCTGAGGGTTATTTTGGGAATATCAATCACTTTATGGAGCAAGTTTATACTCATGGAACTGTATATCCACCAAAAGATAAAGTTTTTCAAGCTCTTTTGACAACTTCTCTAGAAGAGGTTAAGGTGGTTATCCTTGGTCAAGATCCTTATCATGGACCAGGTCAGGCGCAGGGATTGAGTTTTTCTGTTCCAGATAGTATTCCAGCACCTCCTTCCTTGCAAAATATTTTAAAAGAACTTGCTGATGATATTGGAGTTAAAGCATCCCATGATTTGACAGCTTGGGCTGATCAGGGAGTTTTACTTCTCAATGCTTGCTTGACCGTTCCTGCTGGGAAAGCCAATGGTCATGCTGGTCAAATATGGGAGCCTTTCACGGATGCCGTGATTCGGGTTGTCAATAATCTAGATAGACCTGTAGTCTTTGTACTCTGGGGTGCTTATGCACGTAAGAAAAAGTCATTGGTAACAAATCCTCAACATCTGATTATCGAATCAGCCCATCCAAGTCCCTTATCCGTTTACAGAGGATTTTGGGGTTCCAAGCCTTTTTCCAAGGCCAATGCATTCTTAAAAGAAACAGGACAAGAGCCAATTGATTGGCTTAGATAAGGAGAGAATATGCCTCAGTTAGCGACGATTTGCTACATTGATAATGGAAAAGAACTGCTCATGCTTCATCGCAATAAAAAGCCTAATGATGTCCATGAAGGAAAATGGATCGGTGTCGGTGGAAAGATTGAGCGTGGTGAAACACCACAAGAATGTGCGGCTCGCGAAATTTTAGAAGAAACGGGTCTGAGAGCCAAACCAATTTTAAAAGGAGTCATCACTTTTCCTGAATTTACTCCTGACTTAGACTGGTACACCTATGTATTTAAGGTAACTGAGTTTGAAGGAGAGTTGATTGACTGTAATGAAGGGACTTTAGAATGGGTTCCTTATGATGAGGTTTTGAGCAAACCAACCTGGGAAGGAGACCACACCTTCGTAGAGTGGCTTTTAGAAGATAAACCCTTCTTTTCAGCTAAGTTTGTTTATGATGGTGATAAATTATTGGATACCCAAGTGGATTTCTACGAATAAAGGAGAAAGCAGATGTTACTAATTAAAAATGGTCGAGTAATGGATCCTAAGTCTGGTTTGGATCAAGTGTGTGATGTCTTGGTTGAAGACGATAAAATTGTCAAAATTGCACCACAAATTAGTGAAAAAGGTGCAGAGGTCATTGATGCAACTGGTCTTGTAGTTGCGCCTGGCTTGGTGGATATCCATGTTCATTTCCGTGAACCTGGTCAAACTCATAAAGAAGACATTCATACAGGAGCACTAGCAGCAGCTGCAGGTGGATTTACAACTGTCGTTATGATGGCTAATACTAATCCAACCATATCCGATGTTGAGACTTTGCAGGAAGTTCTTCAATCTGCGGCAAAGGAAAAAATTAATGTTAAGTCTGTAGCAACGATTACCAAGAACTTTAATGGCCAAGACTTAACTGACTTTAAGGCGCTTTTAGAAGCTGGAGCCGTTGGTTTTTCAGATGATGGTATTCCTCTTGAAAGCAGTAAAGTGGTCAAGGAAGCTATGGAAGAGGCAAAAAAACTCAACACCTTTATCAGCTTACATGAGGAAGACCCTGGCTTAAATGGTACGCTTGGTTTTAACGAAAACATTGCTAAAGAACACTTCCATATCTGTGGGGCAACAGGAGTTGCTGAGTATGCTATGATTGCACGTGACGTTATGATTGCCTATGCAACAAAAGCTCATGTTCATATTCAGCATTTATCTAAAGAAGAAAGTGTTAAAGTAGTAGAGTTTGTTCAAGGTCTAGGTGCCCAGGTAACAGCAGAAGTAGCTCCACAACATTTTTCTAAAACTGAAGCTCTTCTCTTGACCCAAGGAAGCAAAGCAAAAATGAACCCACCTTTACGATTGGAATCAGACCGCTTGGCTGTTATCGAAGGACTAAAATCTGGAGTCATTTCCGTGATTGCGACTGACCACGCGCCTCACCATGTAGATGAGAAGAATGTCGAGGATATCACTAAAGCACCATCAGGTATGACTGGTTTAGAAACTTCTTTGTCACTTGGTTTAACCTACTTAGTCGAAGCTGGCGAGCTAAGCTTGATGGAATTATTAGAAAAAATGACAGTAAATCCAGCAAAATTGTATCATTTTGAAGCAGGTTATTTGGCTGAAAATGGTCCAGCTGATATCACTATTTTTGATCCTAAAGCAGACCGTATCGTAGAATCACATTTTGCTTCAAAAGCATCTAACTCCCCATTTATCGGTGAAGAGTTAAAAGGTCAAGTTAAATATACTATCTGTAAGGGACAAATCGTTTACCAAGCAGATTAAAACTTTATACAGATATTCTTACTGTTTACCATTAATATTCTATTGATAACTAGAAAGAGTAGGTATGTATTCAACACAAAATAAAAAAGAAAAAATTCTCTTATTTTTAAAAATCTTTTTTCCAATCTTGATTTATCAATTTGCTAACTATTCCGCATCATTCATAGATACAACCATGACTGGGCAATATGATACGCTTAATTTAGCTGGTGTCTCTATGGCGACAAGTCTTTGGAATCCCTTTTTTACATTTTTAACTGGGATTGTCTCTGCTTTGGTGCCAATTATTGGACAGCATCTTGGTCAGGGTAAAAAGAATGAAGTTGCATCAGATTACTATCAATTTATGTATTTATCCCTTGGCTTGTCTCTCATTCTTTTTTCCTTGGTATTTTTAGCAGCTCCAGTAGTTCTTCAAAATATGAGTTTAGAGTCTGCTGTTAAAGATATAGCAATTCGTTATTTACGCTTGTTAGCCATTGGTATCATACCACTTTTACTATTCAGTGTAGTACGTTCACTTCTAGATTCCTTAGGAATGACAAAACTTTCCATGTATTTGATGCTTCTCTTACTTCCTCTCAACAGCGGATTTAATTATTTATTAATTTATGGTAAATTAGGATTTCCTGAGTTAGGTGGAGCAGGGGCAGGATTAGGAACTTCACTAGCTTACTGGTGTGTCCTATTCATTTCTCTTTACGTTTTACAAAAACATGAGAGGCTTAAGGAGTTTAAACTGAATCAATTATCTCCTTTAAACCTAGAAAAGATAAAGGAAGGGATTGTCTTAGGATTACCAATCGGTGGTACTGTTTTTGCAGAAGTGGCTGTCTTTTCAGCTGTTGGCTTAATAATGTCAAAATTTTCATCTTTCATTATTGCCAGTCACCAGTCAGCTATGAACTTTTCTAGTTTAATGTACGCATTTCCTATGAGTATTTCTACAGCTATGGCAATCGTAGTCTCTTACGAAGTTGGTGCAAAACGATTTAATGATGCTAAACAATACATACGCATAGGTCGTTTACTAGCATTCGTTTTTGCTGGTTTAACTCTTTCTTTTCTTTATTTGTATAGAGAAGCAGTAGCAGGACTTTATGGCCAAGATCCAGATTTTATCGCCCTAACAGCAAATTTTTTAACCTATAGTTTATTCTTCCAACTAGCCGATACATTTGCAGCTCCTCTTCAAGGTATTTTACGTGGGTACAAGGATACTGTAATTCCATTCTATCTTGGTATTCTAGGATACTGGGGAGTAGCAATCCCCCTTGGTTTAGCTTTAGATTTTTATACCTCATTAGGAGCATATTCTTATTGGATTAGTTTGATTGTAAGTTTAATTATAAGCGGTATTCTGTATCAATGGCGTTTGAAACACATTCTAAAGATTATTTCTCAATAAAATGATTTCAATCAAATAGACAAATATAAACTAAAAACCCTAAACTAAGTTTAGGGTTTTCGTAATTTAAATTATGTAAAATTTATAAACTGTCTAAAGCATTTTTTTGTTCATCATTTACGATATGGGTATATAAATCCGTGACTTGCGTGCTTGCATGTCCAAGTTGATGGCTGACCAAAACCTGTGATTTGGTTGCATCATATAGTCGAGTTGCGAGTGTATGGCGAAGTTTATGAGGAGTAACACGGACTTTGAAGTCTTCAGAATACTTGGCTACCATTTTTTCTACGCTAGAAGCATCAATTCGATTAGGAACACCACGATAAAGGGTTAGAAAGAGAGCTGTATCTTTTTTTTCTGTTTTATATCTTTTATCTCGAATAGCAAGATATTGTTCAAGATATGGTTTTGCAAAGGCAGCAATATTAACAGAGTCTCGTTTTCCACCTTTTCTTGTTACATCAATGACCATCATTTTAAGGTTCAAATCTCTAACATCAAGATTAACTGCTTCAGATAAACGAACTCCTGAGGCTAAAAGTAGGGCAATAATAGCTAAATCACGCTCTTTATTTTTATTAAATGAAGATAATGCGCGATTTGATAGACTTTTAGGGTATTCCAGGTCTATATAATTTAAAAAACCTTCAGTTTCATTCCCAAGAAATAGTTTTTGCTTAATATTCTCAGCTCTAGCTGCTAAGGTTTCTTTCTTTTTCTTGGTAGCAACCTTTTTCATGACATTTCGGTAGAAATAAGGTTCCCCTTGTTCATTTTCAACCTCTTCAGTCAAGTACTTATAGAGACTAGAAAGGGCAGAAAGGGTACGGTTAATGGTTGTTTGAGAAACCCCGTTTTTCGTCGTATTAGCATTGAGCAGAGGACGTTCACGTAAGTAAAGAATAAAGGATTCCATGTCTTTCTTGGTCATGCGCTCCAGAACGTCTAAGGGAATATTGGCCATGGTGTCAGCATCCGATATACCAGATTCCAAGACCCAGGTGAAAAATCGATCGTATTCTTTTAAGTATTCATATAGGGTTGTAAAGCTATAAGGAACAGCTAGTTTAGATTGATAATATTCCAACACGTACCAAGGCATGAGTTGTTTAAGTTTATCAATTCGTTCCAATAAAATCTCACGTTTCATGTTTTTCTCCAAATCTTTCTATACTAGTAGTATAGCATATCCAGATATTTTTTTCAAGAAAATTATAGTTTTTCGGAAAGATGTTATAGGGGATATTTAGGAATGTTCAAATAAGCTATACAATTCTAAAAACCATCTAGATTCGCTAAGTAAATAATTGATCATTAATTTATTGACTTAAAAATTTCTAAAGCTTCTACAGTTTAATCGATTACAATATAAAAACTCGATACCATTATTTAGGAATCGAGTTTTGATTCATATGATTTGGTCTATCATTTTAATTACTAGTTTTTGACCAACTATATATACGGAGACATAACATAAGTTATGTAAACTGCTAATTCTACAACAATAAATCTTTAACTTTTCCAATTTCATTTTTTGGAATTACGAGATGGATCATATCACCTAGATACATCCTTGTAGAACCATTAACTGTCTTACTTTTCCCATTATGTACTTGGGTTGTGATGAGTACGTTATGAGGTAAATTGAGTTCATGTACTTGCTTACCAGCTATTTTGTCTGATACTGGAATTTCAATTAGGGTAACTTCTCCATCATCAGTTGCTGATTCAGGTAACATTTTTTCTAGCATGGCTTCATAGACAGGCGCCCCTTTGAGCAGATCCATAACAATATAGGCAACTAGTGTCACCATACCTAAAGGCATGAGATTACGGATATCTCCGACCATCTCAGTCACAAGAATCATAGCTGTCAAAGGTGCTTTTGAGATAGCACCAAAATACCCACTCATTCCAAGAATCACAAAGATAGGAAATTGCTGCTGGCTAGCAAGGCCAAGATTGACACAAATAACACCGACCAGAGCTCCAAGTAAGGATCCTAAAGCTAAAATAGGTAGGAAAATTCCACCAGGAAGTCCACTTCCGTAACTAATCATGCTCCAGATAAAGCGAATGATGAAGTAAAGGAAGAGAATTTTAAAACTAAAATCCTGTTCTGTTAAGGATAAAACAACTTGATTTCCCCCACCAAGTATTTGTGGTAGGAAGATTCCTACTGGAATGATAAGGAGAAAGGCTAGAATAGGATAATAGGCCTTATCCAGCTGAATCTTTTGACCAATCCAATCATATACTTTTCCGACATTCAGAACTGCTTTTTCATATAGATATCCAGAAACTCCAAGAAAAATCCCCATAACCAGATAAATCCAATATTGACTCAAACTCATGTGAGGAATATTATCAGGCATATCAAGCACAGGTGTTAAGCCAAAGATGAGAAGGGAAACAAAGTTTGCTACTAGACTAGCAGCCAAGGTAGAAACCCAGAAGAATCGTGAAAAATGGTGATAAACTTCTTCTACTACAAATAATAACCCCGCAATCGGTGCATTAAAGGCTGCAGCAAGTCCAGCAGCAGCTCCGCTAGCAATCAAAGAACGCTCCTCAACAGGGCTAGACTTGAGCCATTTAGCAATTCCTTTTCCTCCTACGGCACCTAGCTGAATACTGGGACCTTCACGACCTAGCATAAGCCCACTCGCAATTGCCAAGATACCTAGAATGTATTTCTTCCAGAGGACACTCCACCAATTGAGAGACATGAGACCTTTTAACTCTGCTTCAACTTGAGGAATACCGGAACCTTTAATATCTTTTTCTGAGCGTGTTAATTTGGCACTAAGTAAGCAAATGAGGATATAAAACAATAAAATGATCAATAGATTTCGAAGTAGATTTTCTTGGTCTTGATAAAATCCTTGAACGATTTGAAAGCCTTTTTCGATCAAAAATCGAAATGATCCTACAATAATTCCTACGACTAATCCGACAATAATACCTCGCCCTACTTGAGCTAAGATCGTACTGGACGCGAAGGCAAATTCTTTCTTGGAACTAAGTTTTTCCGATTGTTCCTCCATAATTCTCTCCTTTAATTATCTTTTACTAGTTTCTGAAACGATCGTTTTAATCGGTTCAAAACTGGTGCGATGAATAGATGTGACACCGTGTTTTTCAATTCCTTCTAGATGCTTAGCAGTTCCATAGCCAGCATTTTGAGCAAAATCATAGCCTGGAAATTCTTCGTCATAGTTAGCCATGATCTTATCTCTGGTAACTTTAGCTATAATCGATGCTGCTGCAATAGATAAGGAGTTGGCATCCCCTTTGATGATGGATGTCTGAGAATTCGGCAAATCCAACTTCATAGCATCAATCAAAAGATGTTCTGGCTGAGGTTCAAGTTGTGAGATAGCTTCCTTCATGGCTAGTTTAGTCGCAACGTAGATATTGACTTGGTCAATGACATGATTGTCCATAACCCCTATACCGATTGCTAAAGCATTATCCTTAACGGCTTGAAAAATCTCCTCGTGTTTTTTCTTAGGAATTTTTTTACTGTCATTTAAACCTTTAATTTTACAATTTTGAGGTAAAATCACTGCAGCAGCAACAACAGGTCCAGCCAAAGGACCACGTCCAACTTCATCTACACCAGCAATGAAGCTGATGCCTTGAGCGTAAAGCTCTTTTTCATAGGATAACATAGATTCCAGGCGAAGCTCTTCATCCATTTCTACTTGGATGGCTTTTTTACGCTTCTGAATTTCTTTTTGTACGCCTGCTCGTGAATCTTTTTCAAATTCCTTAAAAAAGGGACTTTCAAGATCAGTTATCTTTGCTAATACTTCTTTTATTTCTTTAATCGTTACCATTGAGATCATCCAATGTATCTAAGGTATAGTTACCAAGTTTTCCATCACGAACTTCTTTAACAAAGAGATTGTAAAAACGATCGTAATCATCACGGAAACCAAGGATACGCGTCATATCCATGATAATTTCTGGAGCCTCATCGTCTAGATTCATTTGTTTGAAACGTTCTTGAAGTCTTTCTGGGTAATGATTTTTAAAATAATTGATACCAAAAATAGTCACTTCATCCATTGGCAGCAATTGGTCTTTGATAGCTCCAGTCAATGCAAGCTTGAGTGCAACAGTTTCATCTTCAAATTTTGGCCAGAGAATTCCTGGAGTATCCAAAATTTCTAAATCCTTATTGGTTTTAAGCCATTGCTGGCCTTTTGTCACACCAGGCTTGTTACCAACTACAGCAATTTTCTTACCAGCTAAACGGTTCATCAGAGTCGATTTACCAGCGTTTGGAATCCCGATAATCATGGTACGCAAGGTTTCGATTTGAATACCACGCTCTTTCTGACGAGCAATCTTATCTGCCATCAGCTTTTTAGCTGCTTCTGTAACCACTTTAACTGTAACTTGCTCTTTTGAATTTATAGCTAGCGTTTGGATTCCTTGCGCTTCAAAGTGTTGACGCCATTCTTTTGTAAGGATTGGGTCAGCAAGATCTGCCTTGTTTAAAATCAGGAGTCTCGGTTTATCTCCTACAATTTTACTCAGCATTGGATTTTGACTTGACAAAGGCAAACGTGCATCTACTAAAATTGTCACAAAATCAACAAATTTTAAATTTTCCTGAACCTGTCTTCTCGCTTTTGACATATGGCCAGGAAACCATTGAATAATAGCCATTCTGTTTCCTTTTCTTCATACAAACTTAATCAATAAATCATAGATGATTACTGACTATTTTACCATAATTTAGCTAGATTTGCAGAATGTTAGACAATCAAAAGATTAGAAAAGCCCCTCTTAAAGAAGTGGGGCTTTGGAAATTTTATTGGTGAATAGCTTGTGCTGCAGTGATGAGAGTAAGATTATAAACGTCATCTGAGCTACATCCACGTGAAAGGTCATTAACTGGCTTATTCAAACCTTGTAAAACAGGTCCTACAGCTGAGAAACCACCTAGACGTTCTGCAATCTTGTAACCGATATTTCCTGCTTCGATACTTGGGAAGATGAAGACAGTTGCTTGTCCAGCCACTTTACTTCCTGGAGCTTTCAAAGCAGCTGTTTCAGGGTGGAAGGCTGCGTCAAATTGCAATTCTCCATCAATTTCAAGGTCAGGACGCAATTCGTGTGCACGTTTAGTAGCTGCTACCACTTTATCAACATTTTCACCGAAACCAGAACCTTTACTTGAGTAACTCAACATTGCAATTTTTGGCTCGATACCAAACATTTTAGCTGTGATTGCTGAGTTAATAGCAATTTCAGCTAGGGCATCAGCATCAGGATTAATGTTGATTGCACAGTCTCCGAAAAGATAACGTTCTGAACCACGAGTCATTAAGAAAGCACCTGAAGTACGAGTTACATTTGGACGAGTTTTAATGATTTGAAGTGCTGGACGAACAGTTGCAGCAGTTGAGTGAAGTGCACCTGAAACCATACCGTCAACCAAGCCCATATAAACTAGCATAACACCAAAGTAGTTAACGTCTTCACGCAAGAGTCTAGCAGCTTCTTCCTCTGTTATCTTACCGTTACGACGTTCTACAAGAGAAGCAACCATTTCGTCAAATTTATCGTAATGATCTGGGTCGATGACTTCATAACCCTCATGAATTCCTTCGATTTCAAGGTAGATTTTGATTTTTTCAGGTTTACCAAGCAATACTGGGATAACATCTGTTTCTTTCACCAAACGTTTTGTAGCTTGGAGGATACGAGGTTCTTTCCCTTCAGGGAGAACAATGCGTACATTTTTACCAACCAGGTTGGTCTTTAGACTTTCAAAAACTTCCATGAGTTTTCTCCTTTAATATTAATTAATTGATAACTTAGTTATTAAATTCTTAAAATCATCTGGCAGTGGAGATGATATTTCCAACTGTTCTTCAAGAAAAGGATGATAAAAAGATAAGAAATGGCAATGTAGCGCTTGACGCTGTATGCCATGCTCTAAACTTCCACCATAGAGGTCATCTCCAAGTAAGGGAAAACCAATATGTGAAAAATGAACACGGATTTGGTGTGTTCTCCCAGTATGCAATCGAATGTCGACTAAATGTATGTCACCATAGGCTGCTATGACCTTGTATTCTGTGTGAGCATATTTACCACCTTTGGCTACACGCCTTGTGATGATAGAATTTTCGTCTCTCGCAATGGGAGCTATGATATTTCCTTCTGGTTCTAAAACACCTGCTCCTTTTACAAGAGCAAAGTACCGTTTTTCGATACTTTTTTTCTGAAGTTGTCTATCTAGCCTTGCATGCGCATAGCCGTGTTTAGCAAAAAGCATCAATCCAGAGGTATCTCTATCAAGCCGTGTCACAATATGAACCTGCTGATTCTCATAAGCTTGTTTTACGTAGTAACCTTTAATAAAATTAGCAATAGTATTTGAGTGATTAACACTAGGAATAGAGGCCACCCCAAATGGTTTGTTTAGAATTAGAAAGTGATCATCTTCAAACAAAATATCCAAGGGATAATCTATGGCTTCCAGTGTTTCAAACCCTTCCTCTGGAGGAATGTCAATCACTACTTGATCCCCAATATCTAATAAATAGGTTGCATTTTGTGATTGGTCATTAACTCGAATATCTCCACCTCGAAATTTAATTTTAGCCAACAAGCCTTTGGAGACTTCATGTTTTCTGAGAAAGGTTTTTATCTTTACGTGCTCATCAGCAATAAACTCAAACCTCATTGTTCATCAACCTCGCCGATAAAGGCATCCTTTACACGGTTCCAGAAACTTGTGTGACTTGGAGTTGCCACGAAGTTAATCTTGTGGTGATCAATCTGATATTCAATTCTTTCGATATTACGGAAAGAATAAATACTATTGTCAATAGAAATCGTATGATAGTCATTTCGAGTTGGAATAACTTCTATTTTATCCTTTTTAGGAACAATGATTGATGAACCTAAGGTACGATAGATCCGATTGTTAAGGCTAGCTATTTCAGCTAATTGAAGGGCTTCAATCGTCGGATGTAAGACTGCTCCACCGAGTGATTTATTATAGGCTGTACTTCCTGTTGGAGTTGATACAGTCAATCCATCTCCTCGAAAGCGTTCGAAAGGAACATGATTTATCACGACATCGGCAACCATAGTTCGATCAGCTCTTCGAATACTAGCTTCGTTTAGAGCACGGAAGACTTTTACTTCACCATTCTCTAGATAAATCTTGACATTTAATAATGGATACGAAACCTTAGCTCCTGTATCCAACTGTAAATTAGTAATTAGTTGATCTAATTCAAAATCTCTATAGTCAGTATAGAAACCAAGATGTCCCGTATGAACCCCTACAAAACGAACCTTATCTAACTGATCCTCATACTTGTGAAAAGCAGATAAAAGCATTCCATCTCCTCCAATGGAAATAACAATATCAGGATTTTTATCATTAAGTATGAAATGATTCTTTTTTAAGAGATCTTTTAGCTCGTATAAAACTCTTCTACTTTGAGGCTTACGGTTGGCGATCAGATCAACCCTTTTACCTGTATTCTTCATCTGTATCGTCACTATTTCCTACCCCGTCATTTAATTTCCGATGCAAAGGATCAAAGAGTGCTTGTGCTTCTTGAATATCATATCGAATCTTGCTCATTTCCTCATCTAACTGGTGAGAAATTCTAGCTGTAATTTCCAAGCGTTCCTTTATTTCTTCTGGAAAATCTCCTTGATATTTATAGTTGAGAGAGTGTTCAATTGTAGCCCAAAAATTCATGGCCAAGGTACGGATTTGAATTTCAGCTAAAATTGTCTTTGAACCGTTAATCGTATCAACTGTGTACTCGATGATTAGATGATAAGAACGGTATCCTGAAGCTTTACGATGTTTGATGTAGTCACGTTCTTGAATAATTCTCATGTCCTGTCTTTTACGCAGAATTGAGACAACTTCTTGAACGTCATCTACAAACTGAACCATAACTCGTAAGCCAGCAATATCTTGTAAATCTTGTTCTAAGGTATCACAGCTAATTCCACGACGAATCATTTTTTCTTTGATACTTTCGATAGGTTTAACACGTCCCGTTACAAATTCAATTGGTGAATGTCTATTTTGCTTACGGTACTGTTTTCGAATCCCTCGTAGTTTAATTTTTAACTCGCCAACAGCTTGAATGTAAGGATCTAAAAATTCTTCCCATTCAGTAATCATATATGTTATAGATTCACCTCTCTTTAGCTACAATATTCATTTACTCTTTGATTTTCATGCAAAAATCATATACAATAAATACAGTTATTATTATACCATAAATCGCTTTCAAACAAAATAAAAGGTTCTCAAAATGAAACATTTAGAAATAGAATTAAAAACTCTTCTAAAAAAAGAAGACTATATAAAATTAAAGGAATATTTTTCAGATATTACTCCTATTACTCAAAATAACTACTACATAGATACTTGTGACTATAAGCTACGTAGCAATAAGATAGCCATGCGTATTCGGACTTTTGAAGATAGTGCTGAATTAACTATTAAAATTCCTCAAGATGTAGGTAATATGGAATACAATCAGAAACTTAGCCTTGAGGAAGCTGGCAACGCTATAGATCAAGCTCTTATTCCCGACGGTTTAGTCCTTCAGGAATTAAGAAATCGTGGTATTCAAATTACAGACTGGCTTGTTTTAGGGTGTTTAACGACCGTTCGTTATGAAAAAGAGACAGACATTGGTCTAATGGCTCTTGATGAAAGTCTCTATTTTGATGTAACTGATTATGAACTCGAATTAGAAGTTGCTGACGAGGCTAAGGGAACTATTGATTTTATAGCTTTTTTAGAAAAAAATCATATAGAATATCAGAAAGCACCATCTAAATTAGTTCGATTTATAGAAAAAAGTAAAAAAGACTGAAAATATCTACTTTTTTTGGTAGAATAGAAGGGATAAAAATAATTGAAATCTTTTTCATAGAAACTTTAATAATGTATTGTTTAATTTTTAAAACAATACATTATTAACTGTTTTTGGGTATAAGATTCAGATAATTATAGAGGACGGTTTATCAATGTCAGATACAAAAAACATGAAGCTTTTCGCTCTTAATTCCAATAAGGAAATTGCACAAAAGATTGCAGATGCTGCTGGAGTACCTCTCGGTAGAATTTCTTCTCGTCAGTTCTCTGATGGAGAAATTCAAGTCAATATCGAAGAAAGTGTTCGTGGATATGATGTTTATATCATTCAATCTACTTCTTATCCTGTTAGCGATCATTTGATGGAACTTTTAATCACAGTTGATGCCTGTGTCCGTGCTAGTGCAAACACCATTAACGTTGTTCTTCCATATTTTGGTTATGCACGTCAAGATCGTATTGCTTCTTCTCGTGAGCCTTTGACAGCTAAACTAGTTGCTAACATGTTGGTAAAAGCAGGCGTAAGCCGTGTACTTACTTTGGACTTACATGCTGTTCAGGTACAAGGTTTCTTCGATATCCCTGTTGACAATTTATATACAGTTCCTCTATTTGCTAAACACTATTGTGATAAAGGACTTGTTGGACCAGATGTGGTTGTCGTTAGTCCTAAAAACTCTGGTGTTAAACGTGCTCGCAGTCTTGCTGAATACCTTGATGCTCCAATCGCAATTATCGACTATGCTCAGGATGATTCAGAACGTAACCAAGGTTATATTATCGGTGAAGTTGAAGGTAAAAAAGCTATCCTAATCGATGACATTTTAAATTCTGGTCGTACATTCTCAGAAGCAGCTAAAATTGTTGAACGAGATGGTGCTACTGAGATTTATGCAGTTTCAAGCCATGGACTATTTGTTGATGACGCTGCAAATTTATTGGATGCTAGCAATATTAAAGAAATTCTTGTTACTGACTCAGTGGCTACTCAAGGTAAAACCCCTAAGAATGTAAAATACATCACTGCAAGTGAGTTAATTGGTGATGCTATGGTACGTATTCATGAGAGAAAACCGGTTAGTCCACTATTTAAATAAATAGAAAAGGTGATCTTTTGATTTATTTGGATAATGCTGCCACGACTCCAATGTCACCAGCAGCTATTTCTGCTATGACACAAGTCATGCAAGATATTTATGGAAATGCTTCAAGTATTCACAGTCATGGTCGTCAAGCTGGCAAATTATTACGACAAGCTCGCCAAGACTTGGCTGAATTATTAAGTACGAAACCTCAACATATTTTTTTCACTGCTGGAGGTACAGAGAGTAACAATACAGCTATTATTGGTTACTGCCTCAGACACCAGCACAAAGGAAAACATATTATCACTACCGCTATCGAACATCACTCTGTTCTTGAACCAATCGAGTATCTTGTAGAAAATTTTGGTTTTGAAGTGACTGTTTTGCAACCTTATGACCAGGAGATTACTGCTAAACAAGTAAAAGATGCACTTCGTGATGATACTATTCTAGTATCTACCATGTATGTAAATAATGAAACTGGAACTATTTTGCCGATTACTGAAATTGGAGAGGTCGTTAGAAATCACTCAGCTGTCTATCACGTAGATGCTGTTCAGGCTGTAGGTAAACTAACCATCAAACCAGAAGAGTTAGGAATTGACTTTCTTTCAGCGTCTGGGCATAAATTCCATGGGCCAAAAGGCGTAGGTTTCCTTTATGCTTCTAATATGGACTTTGATTCCTATATCCATGGTGGAGATCAGGAACATAGAAAAAGAGCAGGTACAGAAAATCTTCCAGCAATCGTAGGAATGGTAGCTGCCATTAAAGAAGAATTATCTAAACAAACTGAAAACTATCAAGCTGTACAAAGATTGCAGGACCTATTTCTAACTAAGATTAGTAGCTTGAACTACTACATCAATCATGGGAAAGAGCAACTTCCTTATGTCCTAAACCTTGGTTTTCCAGGGCAAAAAAATGATTTGCTTCTACTTCGAATGGACTTAGCTGGCATTTCTATTTCTACAGGTTCAGCATGTACAGCAGGAATTGTACAAACAAGTCATGTACTAAAAGCTTTTTATGGAAATGATTCACATCGACTTCAAGAGTCTGTCCGAATTAGTTTGTCACCTCAGAATACTGATGAAGAGATCATTCAACTTGTAAACACATTAAAAGAAATAATTGGAGATTAATAAATGGCATTTGAAAAAACTATTCAACTTAAAAATTGTCGTTACGAATACACTATCAGCCCTTCTATTAAAAAATTTACACTTAAAGATAACACTTTTTATGAAACTAAGGTTGGTAACTATGAATTAACTCGCCTTCTTGAGAAAGTTCCAAATAGTGGCGAAGGCTTCCAACTTAAGATTGTTATTAACAAAGACCTAACAGGTGCTAAAATCAATATTACTGATAAGTTCGGCTTACGCTTGGTTGACATCTTCAAATCTGAAGATCATAAAATCCATCAAGAAAAGTTCTATTTCTTAATGGATAGTTTGGTAGAACGTGGTGTATTTACCAAAACCGAAAAATAGAAAGATAGAATAATGTTTCGACTAACCTATTTAGATGCTTATCAAGTTGAACGGACTTTATCTTATCAAGATTATGATGAACTAATGCTATCCTTATCAGGATGTGTTACATTACCGGATTTCTATGAAGTGACTTCGCTAAGCTATCAGGATAAAATCATTTATCGCGGATATATTGGAGACTTGTATCGTTTTTTAACGACTTTTGATGTAAAAAAGATAAACTAAGATATTTCTTAGTTTTTTCTTGTATATGTTGCTTTTCTCACAAAGTTACTATAAAATAGAATATAGAAAGGTTGTGATATTGTGAAAGAAAAACAATTTGATATTCCGAAGGCCACAGCGAAAAGACTTTCTCTATACTACAGAATTTTTAAACGTTTCAATGGGGAAAGAATGGAAAGAGTTAATTCTAAACAGATTGCTGAAGCTATTGGCATCGACTCTGCAACTGTTAGACGTGATTTTTCATACTTTGGTGAGCTTGGGCGTCGAGGATTTGGATATGATGTCAACAAACTAATGACATTTTTTGCTGATCTTTTAAATGACAATTCAGTCACCAATGTTATGTTAGTAGGTATTGGGAATATGGGGCACGCGCTCCTCCACTATCGTTTCCATGAACGCAATAAAATGAAAATTATTATGGCTTTTGATTTGGACGAACATCCAGAAGTCGGAACAGTTACAGAAGATGGTATCCCTATTTACGGTATTTCCCAAATTAAAGATAAAATCAAAGATGCTGATGTAAAAACTGCTATCTTGACTGTCCCTAGTGTAAAATCACAAGAAGTTGCAAATCTCCTGGTTGATGCAGGTATTAAAGGGATACTCAGTTTTTCTCCCGTACACCTTCATCTACCTAAAGATGTTGTCGTGCAATATGTTGATTTGACTAGTGAATTGCAAACTCTCCTCTATTTTATGCGTAAAGAGGATTAGAAAGCGAAATCATTTATGAAAAAACCAATTATTGGGATTACAGGAAATGAAAAAGCCCATCCTGACGATGAGCTTATGATGAGTTATGCTGCCAAAGGCTTTGTTGAAGGTGTTAAAGAAGCTGGAGGAATCCCCATTATCCTACCAATTGGTGATGAAGAAATAGCTAGTTACTACATTAGCTTAATAGATAAATTGATCCTAACTGGTGGACAAAATGTAGACCCAAAGTACTATGGCGAATCAAAGACTATCGATAGCGATGACTATCATCTTCAAAGAGACGTTTTTGAGCTAGCACTCATCAAAGAAGCCATCAAACAAAAGAAACCTATTTTCTCTGTCTGTCGTGGAACTCAACTCTTTAATGTCGCTATGGGTGGTACTCTCTATCAAGATATTGAGGATCATTGGCAGGATACTTCTGCTGAGTATACAACTCAGAGACTAATTACTGAACCAGACACTATTCTTCGAGAAATCTATGGGGAAATTTCTCATATCAACTCTTTCCACCATCAAAGCATTAAAGATTTAGCTTCGAATCTAAAGGTTGTAGCTCATGATCCTAAGGACGGTATTATCGAAGCTGTTACAACTACGGACGGCTTCCCTTATCTTGGTGTTCAATGGCATCCAGAATTTCTTTTTGAGAATCGTCCTAAGGACAAAGAACTCTTTAACTATATCGTGAATGAATTGTAAAACCTGTATCATATACAGGTTTTTTATATCATATCCGTCTTCTCGCGGTAACTAAAATAATCAGAATGAGAGACAATTAAATGGTCCAATAAGACCAATCCCATTAATTCGCAGGCTTCTTTAACAAGCTTCGTAACATGGTCATCATTGGGGCTAGGAACTACTGCTCCTGATGGATGATTATGAACCAGAATCACAGATGTTGCCATATGCTTCAAAGCATAGTGGAGAATTTCTCTCGGTTCAGCAATGCTTCTCGTGGCAGACCCGATAAAAATGGTCTGCTGGTGAATAATTTGATTTTGAGTATTCAGATAGAGCGCCACTAGGTGCTCTTGTTTTTTATCTCCAAGCTCAGACTGCATCTTTTTAGCTAATTTACGACTGCTAAGAATACTCTCCATTTCCACTGTTTCCCTTTTATGGATACGGTAGCCTAATTCAATAACGGCTTGTAATTCGATAGCCTTTACACGTCCAATACCTGATAAAGTCTGCAATTCCTGTAGAGTCATTCTTTTTAAGTCCGTTAAGCATGTTAGCTGATTTAAGACCTTCTGGGCAATTTCAAAGACATTGGCTTGTTTGGTACCTGTCCTTAATAATATAGCCAATAATTCCTGATTGCTTAGCGCTCCTACTCCTTCTCTTACTAATCTTTCTCTAGGTAAGAGAGAATCTTCTTGAAATGAAATACTATACATAAAAATCCTCCTCACTTTATTATTCGTGAGAAGGATGCTTAATTTCATAAAAACTAGTTATTTTTAGATTTTTTCAAGTGCAAGACGCAAATCTTCAATCAAATCATCGACATTTTCAAGACCGATTGAAAGTCGGATTTGATTTTTTGTTACTCCTGCTGCTTCTAAGTCAGAATCAGACAACTGAGCATGGGTTGTAGTTGCCGGATGAACGACTAATGATTTGGCATCTGCCACATTGGCTAGGTTTGAAAAGATTTCTAAGTTGTCAATCACTTTACGAGCTTCTGCTTCTCCACCTTTAACATGGAAGGTAAAAATTGAACCAACACCTTTTGGTAAATATTTCTCCGCCAAGGCATAATAAGGGCTATCAGCTAATTTTGGATAATTAACTTTTTCAACTTTAGGATGGTTCACTAGGAAATCAACAATTTTTTCAGCATTTTGAACATGACGTTCAACACGGAGAGATAGTGTTTCAAGACCTTGTAGGAGCAAGAATGAGTTAAATGGTGAAAGGGCAGCTCCCATATCGCGAAGCAATTGAACACGAGCAGCAACGATGAAGGCTGCAGCACCTACATCACGAGTATAGCTTAAATTATGGTAGCTCGGATCTTCATTGACGAATTGAGGGAATTTCCCTGAAGCTGCCCAGTCAAACTTCCCACTATCAACGATAACACCACCGATAGTTGTTCCATGTCCTCCGATAAACTTAGTAGCCGAGTGAACTGAGATATCTACACCGTGAGAAAAGACATTGATGAGATAAGGGGTTGCGAAAGTATTGTCAGCAACCAAAGGAATTTGGTGTTTGTGAGCTATTTCAGCAATCTTTTCGATATCTGGAATGTTGATAACGGGATTTCCCAAAGTCTCAATCAAAACAAGTTTGGTATTTTCCCCAATTGCTGCTTCTACTTCTTCTAGATTATCAATATCTACAAAAGTTGTGGTAATGCCATATCGAGGAAGGGTTTCTTTCAAAAGGTTAAAGGTCCCACCGTAGATAGTTGAAGCTGCAACAACATGATCACCTGCGTGAGCAAGACCAAGAATAGTGTAAGTAAGAGCTGCCATTCCAGAAGCTGTGGCAAGAGCACCAACACCACCTTCAAGAGCTGCAATACGCTCTTCAAAGGCTGAAGTTGTTGGGTTAGTGATACGAGTATAGATATTACCAGCTTTCTGAAGGGCAAAAAGGTCTGCACCCTCCTGTGTATCTTCAAATACAAAAGATGTTGTTTGGTAAATTGGTACAGCACGAGACTTGGTAGTCGTATCTACCACTTGTCCTGCATGCAATTGTAGGGTTTCAAATTTAAATTCACGAGTCATCATCAGACCTCCAAAGATTTCATTACATTCATTGTATCATCTGTGTCTGGAAGTTACAAATACAACTTTATTATACATTGGCATAAGAAACAGCTATGACATTTATTAGAATTGAAAAACTTTTTTCAGATAGTTTAAAAAGTTTGTATTCACTATTCCTATACTTTATAATGAATATAAAGGAGAAGACTATGTCAGAAAATACACATGAAATTGATTCAAACTTCGCTAGTCGTTTAAATATTCTACGTGCTGGTGTGCTAGGAGCCAATGACGGGATCATTTCCATCGCTGGAGTTGTTATCGGGGTTGCCAGTGCAACAAGTAATATCTGGATAATCTTTCTTTCAGGTTTGGCTGCCATTTTAGCGGGTGCCTTCTCTATGGCTGGAGGTGAATATGTTTCAGTATCTACTCAAAAAGACACTGAAGAAGCCGCTGTAGCTCGTGAACAATTACTTTTGGATAAGGATATCGAGGCTGCAAAGAAATCTCTCTATGCTGCTTATCTTCAAAATGGTGAGTGTGAAACTTCAGCTCAACTTTTAGTCAATAAAGCTTTTCTTAAAAATCCACTTAAAGCCTTAGTTGAGGAAAAATACGGAATCGAGTATGAAGAGTTTACTAATCCTTGGCATGCTGCGGCATCTAGCTTTATCGCTTTTGTTCTTGGTAGCCTAGCCCCAATGCTTTCTATTATCATCTTTCCAAGCGACTATCGAATCCCTGCTACTGTTTTTATCGTTGCGATTTCTCTATTGATTACAGGTTATACCAGTGCCAAACTTGGGAAAGCCCCAACTAAAACAGCTATGATTCGTAACCTTTGTATCGGTCTTTTGACCATGGGAGTTACCTATCTATTGGGTCAGTTGTTTAGTATTTAAAAAAGATACCTCAAGGTATCTTTTTTGCTTGTCAGAATGTAAAGATTTAATAAAAATTACCAAAACCAACCTTCGTCATCCTTGATTGGTTCAGCTTCTTTGATTTTGCGTGGTCCTGTTCCGTACATTTCTGCTTCGATATCTTCCTTGGTTGGCAAGATAGAGGCTAGGATGATGTAGATGATGATTCCAAGTCCGAAGTTTGCGATTGTAAAGATAGCAAAAATGAAGCGTACAAGAGTAACATCAAGATCCCATTTATCAGAGAGTCCAGCAAGCACTCCTGATATCATACGATTTCGTCTCATTTTGTAAAATTTTTTATTCATAGTTTGTACCTCTTTCGGTATTCTTGAAATAAGTATAACATGAACTAAAACACCCTGCATCAGTCCTTAGGCGGATTTTGCAAAATGAGTTTACCACGACAGAGACCACAACGATAACGTTTGGTATCAATTCGTCGCTTTCGTTGATAGGTTTGGTGACAAGTCTGACAAGTATAGACTAGAGCTGGTGTTTGACTAACACTTGATAAGGGAGGAACAAAGCGGAGCCCGTCTACTTCTTTTAACAGTTTCTTAAAGGCTACATCTTTATGTTTATACCCCTTGCCCTCATAGTATAGATGATAATGACAGAGTTCGTGACGGACAATTTTCCGAAAAACCTCTAAACCAAGTTCTTGATAGACTTTGGGATTAAAATCCAAATGCCCATCCGTAGGGAAAAATCGTCCACCTGTCGACCGTAAACGACTGTTCCATTGAGCCTCGTGGTTAAAAGGTTTCCCAAAATCTTCTAAAGAAACTTGTCTGACGTAATTAGTTAGATTCATCTGGTGCAAGGAGCGACAGATTTACTTTTTCGCGTTGAACATCGATTTTCTTAACCCAAACGGTTACCAAATCACCAACTGAAACGACTTGACTTGGATGTTTGATATAATTCTTACTCATGTGAGAGATATGAATCAGACCATCCTCATGAATACCAATGTCCACAAAGGCTCCGAAATCAACGACATTGCGAACAACTCCTTCAAGTTTTTGCCCAACTTTTAAATCCTTGATATCCAAAACATCCTGACGAAGGACTGGGGCATCAAAAGAATCACGGAAATCACGACCTGGTTTTAGAAGGTCTGCAATAATATCCTTAAGAGTTTCTTGACCGAGGTCTAGCTCTTGTGCCATTTCCTTAATTGAAATAGATTTGAGTTTGGCTTGCGCTTCTTCATCTAGGTTTTTAATGTCCAAACGTTTGAAGAGTTCTTTTACAGCAGCATAGTTTTCTGGGTGAACACCTGTGTTGTCAAGGATATTGCTACTTTCAGGGATACGGAGAAAACCTGCAGCCTGCTCAAAAGCCTTAGCACCTAGACGAGGAACTTTCTTGATTTGGGCGCGTGAAGTGATTTTACCTTCTTCTTCTCGATACTTAACGATATTTTCAGAGATGGTTTTGTTAAGTCCTGCTACGTGTGACAGTAGTGCTGGACTAGCTGTATTGATATTGACACCGACTTGGTTAACGACTGTATCCACAACAAAGTCAAGACTTTCAGACAGTTTCTTTTGACTAACATCGTGCTGATATTGACCGACACCGATGGATTTGGGGTCGATTTTAACCAACTCAGCAAGTGGGTCTTGCAAGCGACGAGCAATCGAAATAGCAGAGCGTTTCTCAACGGTTAAATCAGGAAACTCTTGACGAGCAAGTTCACTAGCTGAGTAGACAGATGCACCGCTCTCATTTACAATGACATAGCTGACCTCAGGAAAATCTTTAAGTACTTCAGCTACAAAGGCTTCGCTCTCACGACTAGCAGTACCATTACCGATAGCAATGATTTCCACACCATATTGGCCAATTAAATCTGCCAGATCTCTCTTTGCTTCTTCAATCTGACGAGCTGAAGCTGGTTTAACGGGATAAATGACTTGCGTTGTCAGCATCTTCCCAGTCGCATCTACAACTGCAAGCTTGGCACCTGTACGAAAGGCAGGGTCAAATCCAAGGACCACGCGCCCTTTAAGAGGTGCAACAAGGAGAAGATTTCGAAGGTTTTCTGAGAAGAGTTGGATAGCTCCTTCTTCTGCCTTTTCTGTTAGCTCAGTGCGAATACGACGCTCAATAGCTGGTAATACTTTTTTCTTAACAGATTGCTGAATAACTTCGTCAATATAAGCATTCTTAACTTTAAAACGACCACTAAAGAAAGATAGAATACGATCAATCGCATGCTCAAAGCTAATTTTCAAAATGCCTAGCTTCTCCCCCCGATTAAGGGCAAGCGTACGGTAACCTTGCATGTTTGCAACTGTCTCTGAGAAATCGTAATAAATCTGAAAGACTTGTTTTTCATCAATACTCTCATCTTTGACTTGAGAAGTAATCTTAGAGCGTCTAAGTACCTCTTGATATGTCATTGCACGTAAATGAACATCCTCGGATAGTGCTTCAACCAAGATGTCTACAGCCCCAGCCAAAGCTTCTTGAGGAGTTTCGAAACCTTCACAGACAAATGCTTCTGCTTCTTTTTCTAGGTTAGAAACATTTTGTAAAATTAAACGAGCAAGTGGAAAAAGTCCAGCCTCACGCGCAATCGTTGCCTTGGTCCGACGTTTCTCCTTATAGGGAAGATAGAGTTCTTCTACATCTGCGAGTTTTTCAGCTGCTAGAATTGCTTCTTCTAACTCCTTAGTTAGCTTGCCTTGCTCTTTTATTTTTACTAATACTGCTTCCTTACGATCATTTAGAGCAGTTAAACTCTTATCGAGGTCGATAATAGCCTTAATGGCTACCTCATCTAGACTTCCTGTCATATCTTTCCGATAACGGGCGATAAAGGGGATAGTTGCTCCTTCTGCTGTCAAAGACAAGACAGTATCAATCTGCTTTAAAGTTACACCCAAATCTTGGGAAATTTTTTCATATTTTTTATCCATGAAACTATTATACCATAAGGAAGAAAGCTTGTTTTCATTAATTTGTTGCTTTATTTCAACTTTATAAAGATAAAATCCATGTTTATTTTAAAATCCATCCATTTCTCAGAAATAATAGTATAATAGAGGTAACATGAAGAATCGAGGTATGCCCAATGGCTGTTAAATTTACAAAAACCGATGACTTAGATAAAATGTTCGAAGAATTCGCCAAGCTTCCTGACTTGAAGCAAGTGACTTTCCCAGACGATAAAGAAAAGAAAGATAAGGCTGAAAAGAAAAAATAGATGACCTTCTTTCAATCTCTACCCTCTAGTCTTTTACAAGCAGGCGCTATTTTTCTATCAATTATCATTGAAGCCTTGCCCTTTGTCTTAATTGGTAGCATCATCTCTGGTGTCATTGAAGTCTATGTCACTCCTGAAAAGGTCTATAAATTTCTCCCTAAAAATCGCTTGGGGAGAATCTTTTTTGGTACCTTCATCGGTTTTCTCTTCCCTTCTTGCGAATGTGGAATCGTTCCCATCATCAATCGTTTCTTAGAGAAAAAAGTTCCTAGCTATACGGCTGTTCCGTTCTTGGTCACAGCTCCTATCATAAATCCCATCGTCCTTTTTGCGACCTATTCAGCCTTTGGTAATTCTATTCAAATGGTTATCCTAAGAATTTTGGGAGCCATTCTAGTGGCTACTATATTGGGTATATTTCTTGGTTTTGTCTGGGAGGAACCTATTCAAAAAGAAAATAGACTGGCTTGCCATGAGCATGATTTTTCTCACTTGAGCAAAAGTCAAAAATTACTTCAGGTCTTTATCCAGGCTATTGATGAATTTTTTGATATGGGGCGTTACTTGGTCTTTGGTTGTCTTTTTGCCAGCATTGTCCAGGTCTATGTACCAACTCGAATCCTGACATCTATCAGTGCGTCTCCACTGCTTGCGATTGTTCTTCTGATGGTTTTATCTTTCCTACTATCACTCTGTAGTGAAGCGGATGCCTTTATCGGTTCTTCTCTTCTATCAAGTTTTGGGCTCGCTCCTGTATTAGCCTTTCTGGTTATAGGTCCCATGCTTGATGTTAAAAATCTACTCATGATGAAGAATTATCTCAAAGGTCGCTTTATTTGGCAGTTCATGACAATAGTCACTCTTGTTGTTCTTGTCTATTCTTATCTAGTCGGGGTGATGCTATGATTCGCTTTCTTATTCTATTTAGCTATTTTATCTTAAGCCTTTATCTGTACCTTTCAGGTAAGCTTAATCAGTACATAAACCTCCACTACTCTTATCTGGCTTATATCACAATGGGTTTGTCTTTGTTACTAGCCATTGTTCAAGCCTATCTTTGCTTCAAGCGTTTGAAAGAACATAGTCACTTACATAGTTTTTCAGCTAAGCTTGCTAGTTTTGTCCTCTTAAGTTTACCCTTGTTAGTTGGATTTACATTTCCAACTGTCACTCTGGATTCACAAACAGTATCGGCAAAAGGATATTATTTCCCTTTGTCGGAAGGAACTGACAAGGCAATCCAAGCAAGTGAAGGAACGAGCAGTCAGTTTCTTAAGCCGGATACCAGTCGCTTTTATTCACAAACAGCTCATGAAAATATTATTCGGAAGAGTGCTGATAAATACTTAGCTCAATCTAGTATAGTTATCAATGATGAAAACTACCTGGAGGTCATGGAAGCTATCTATGATTTTCCAAACGAATTTGAAGGCAAGGAAATCGAGTTTATTGGCTTTATCTACAACGATCCAAATCATACCAATAGTCAATTTGTTTTTCGCTTTGGTATCATGCACTGTATCGCTGATTCAGGAGTTTTTGGCCTTTTGACTACAGGAAACACCAATCATTATGAAAATAACACTTGGGTGAAAGTTAAAGGTAAGATTAGGAATCACTATCACAAAGAACTCAACCAAGTCCTCCCAACCCTTGAAGTCCAGTCCTTTATCAAAGTGGATAAACCCGAAAATCCTTATGTTTACAAAGAATTTTAAAAAGTAGCCTGAATGGGCTACTTTTTCTTGTTTAGTAAGCTTTTAACTTCTTGTGCTCCGATCTGATCGCCAGCTTTTTCAAAAAGTTCGATAGCTTGTAAAAAATTCTCTTGCGATTTTTCTGAATTTTCAGCAGAATAAATCTCACCTAAACCTCTATAGGAACAGGCTTGAGCTATCAGATCATCTGTTTGTAATGCCAAATCTAAAGACTCTTTCATAAAGCTTTCTGCCTCTTCTATGTTTCCCAACTTTAAACGAAGGTAGCCTTGTTCATAGTTGTTGACAGAAACTTTCAAAGTATCATTAGGAAAATATTCTTTTATAATTTCCATTTCCTTATCGATATAGACTAGAGCTTTTTGAAAATTCCCCATCTCCCTGTACACCATAGCCAACTGATGGTAACCAACATGTTCATTTTCTTGTTCACTTTTAGTTTGAGCTAAGTCAATATAAGACTGGTAGATTCTTAAACACTCCTTATAATTTTGTTCTTCAAGGTAGATATATCCCATCAAATTTAATAAACTAAAATTCGTGCACGTTTCTAATGAAAATTTAGCTTCTACTAACTTTTTCGCTTCTTCAATCTTTCCTTCAAATAATAATTGCCATGCTTGATCCATTAAATGTGTCCTATCTATCCTAAAATGGTAATGACCTAAACTAAAATTATAAACAATTATTTCACAATATCTTTATACATGTCTGGTCTTCTATCTCTAAACAGACCCCAGTTCAGACGCTCATTTGCTCCTTTATCAAGGTCATAGGTAGTTAAGAGGATTGCTTCACCTTGTCGTTCGGCTTGACTTAAAATAGCTCCAGTTTCATCAGTCATAAAGGATGAACCGTAGAAGTTCAGACTGGAACTTTGTCCCCCATTTTCTTCACAAGGAGTGACTTCTTCCAAACCATAACGATTGGCTGCGATGACCGGCACAATATTTGCTGCTGCATGTCCTTGCATGGTACGTTGCCAATGACCACAGCTATCTGTATCCAAAATCGGCTCCGAACCAATGGCTGTTGGGTAAAAGAGCAATTCTGCGCCATTTAGGGCAAGGCAACGGGCTGTTTCAGGGAACCACTGATCCCAACAGATGCCAATACCAATCTTTGCATAGCGAGTGTTCCAGACATTGAAACCAGTATTTCCAGGGGTAAAGAAGAATTTCTCCTGATAATAATGGTCATCTGGTATATGAGTTTTACGATAAACGCCCAGTACTTCTCCATCTGCATCAATGACAGCAATGGAATTGTATAAAACATTACCATCTTTTTCATAGAAACTGATTGGTAAAACGACCTTTAGTTCCTTGGCAATCACTTTAAAATGCTGAATAGCCGTATTTTCTGCCACCGACTGGGCATACTGGTAGTAGTCATACTGACGCTCCTGACAGAAATAGGGACGTTCAAATAATTCTGGTAAAAGAATGATCTGGGCTCCTTGCTCAGCAGCTTGACGAACTAAACGTTCAGCTGTTTGGATATTGGTTTCCACATCCTTAGCGCACTGCATCTGAATGGCTGCAACCGTTACATTTCTCATCTTCTTCTCCTATTCTGGAATTTGTTGGGTAATACAGTGGATATTTCCACCACCTAAAAGAATATCTCTAGCTGGGATTCCTACGACTTCACGGTCTGGGAAACACTGGCTCAGAATACTCAAGGCCACTTGGTCTTTGACGTCCTGAAATTGCGGCACTAATACAGACTTATTAGCAATGTAAAAATTCACATAGGAAGCTGCTAGTCTTTCACCTGCATAACGCTCCTCTTCGCCTTCTTCATAAGTATAGCCCGGCAAATCCTCCTCTGTAACTACTTGATGAATAGCTGGGATTGGAAGTTTATGGATGGTGAAACTCCGGCCTTTTGCATCCCTTTCCTTCTCTAAAAGAGCTAAATCAGCTGCAGACATGGCATACTGGGGATCGTCTTGGTCGTCTGTCCAAGCTAAAACAAGCTCTGCAGGACCAACAAAGGCAGCAACATTGTCGACGTGTTCATTTGTCTCGTCTTGATAAATACCGTAAGGCAACCAAATAACTTTTTCGGCACCAAGACTCTCTAGTAAGGTCTTTTCAATCTCCTCTTTAGTCAGGTGAGGATTACGACCAGGACTTAGAAGGCAACTTTCAGTCACAAGAATGGTTCCTTGACCGTCACTATGAATAGCTCCACCTTCCAGTACAAATGGTTTGGCATCGTAAACAGGTATATCTAAGACTTCTGCAAAGCGACTGGCTACTTGGTCATCTGCTTCATAATCTTGGTAGAGACCGTCAACAACACCACCCCAGGCATTGAAAGACCAATCTACCGCCAACTTTTCCCTTTTATCATTAAGAAGAATGGTCGGACCAGTATCACGCGCCCAGGCATCATTTGTCTGAATATCTAGATAAACAACCTTATCTCCTAGATAGGATTGTGCTTCAGATAGATAGTCCTCCTCAACCAAAAGGTAGACTGTCTCCCCCTGAGCAATCGTTTTGATAATCTGGCTAAAAGCTTTTTTTACCGCCTTTCCTTGAAAAGGCCAAGATCCGGGTCGAGTCGGCCATATCATGAGAGTTCCATGATGGGGTTCATACTCTGCAGGCATTCGATAGCCTAATTTCTTTGGACTGTCCATCATGATAATCTCTCCTTAAAGTCTTGATAGCCAAATGCTTTAACTAGACTGCACTCACCCTCTTTATCCATGAGATACAAACTTGGAAGTCCAATGCCGTTAAAGGTATTGTTTTTGACAAAGGAGTAGATTGCCATGTCCTCAAAATAGAGGCGATCGCCAATTTCAATCGGTTTTTCAAAGCTGTAATCCCCAATGATATCACCTGTAAGGCAAGTATTTGAAGAGAGTCTATAAGTATAAGGTTTTTCTTGCGCTTCAAATCCATCTCTCAATGGGGGACGATAAGGCATCTCAAGAACATCTGGCATATGGCAGCTTGCCGAGGCGTCTAGCACCAAGGTCTCAATCCCGTTTTCAACAATATCCAAGACTTCTGTCACTAGATAGCCCGCATTAAGGGCAATAGCTTCTCCAGGTTCGATATAGACGTCAAGGTGATAGGTTTCTCGAATTCGTTTAATCTCAGAAATTAACAAATCTAGATCATAGTCACCTCTTGTAACGTGATGTCCACCACCCATATTGAGCCATTTAAGGTGATGTAGATATGAACCAAACTGCTCTTCTACTGCTTTCAGCGTTGTTTGTAAATCATCTGCCCCTTGCTCACAGAGGGTATGGAAGTGAAGTCCATCAACCAAATCCAACAAATCACTTGGTATCTTGTCTGAAGTCACTCCAAAACGTGAGCCAGGAGCGCAAGGGTCATAAAGCGCGTGGTCACCCTGCGTTGAACATTGAGGATTGATGCGCAGACCCACACTGATACCAACTTCGCGACAAAGTTGACCATATTTTCGTAGTTGTCTCTCTGAGTTAAAAACAATATGATCCGATATTTGTAGTAGCTCTTCCATATCTGATTCCTTAAAAGCAGGCGCAAAGACATGGACTTCTCCTGGGAATTCTTCTCTAGCCAGCTTAGCTTCATAGAGTCCACTAGCTGTCGTACCTGACAGATATTGACTAATCAAAGGATAGGTTTTATAGAGAGAATAAGCCTTTTGAGCTAGCAAAACCTTACAACCTGCCTTTTCCTGAACCTCTTGTAGAATGCGGCAATTCTCTTCTAATTTTCCTAAGTCAATGATATAAGAAGGTGTTGGTACTTGTTCTAACTTCATTAGTCCACCATTTGTGGATTTTCAACCACAACCCATGGCAAACCGTATTGATTCAAAGCTTCCATGAATGGGTCTGGATCCAATTCTTCAAGGTTATAAACTCCTGGTTGTTTCCAAGTGCCATCCATCACTAATTTTGTCCCAATCATAGCTGGAACACCTGTTGTGTAAGAAATTGCCTGTGAACCAACCTCTGCGTAGCATTCCTGATGGTCGCAGACATTGTAGATGTAAATAGTCTTTTCAACGCCATCTTTGACACCTGTAAAGATACAGCCGATATTGGTTTTACCAACTGTGCGTGGGCCAAGACTGGCAGGATCTGGTAGCAAGGCTTTCAAGAATTGAATTGGAACGATTTCTTGACCATTGAAGTTAATCGCATCTGTACGAAGGAGACCTACATTTTCTAAGCATTTCATGTGCGTTAGATAAGATTGACCGAAAGTCATGAAGAAACGAATTCGTTTAACTCCTGGAATGTTTTTCGCCAATGATTCAATTTCTTCATGGTGAAGAAGATACATATCTTTCTGGCCAACTTGAGGAAAATCATACTCACGTTTGATAGACATAGCTTCGACTTCTACCCATTTTCCATCTTGCCAGTAAGAACCTGGTGCAGAAACCTCACGTAGATTGATTTCTGGGTTAAAGTTTGTCGCAAATGGATAACCGTGGTCACCACCATTACAGTCTAAAATATCGATATAGTGGATTTCATCAAAGTAATGTTTGAGTGCATAAGCTGAAAAGACACTGGTTACACCTGGGTCAAAACCAGAACCAAGCAGAGCTGTTAATCCTGCTTCTTTGAATTTATCTTGGTAAGCCCATTGCCATGAGTAATCAAAGTAAGCTGTAAAACCAAGTTCCTTGCAACGTTTTTCATAAATAGCACGCCATTCAGGGTCTTCTGTATCCTCAGCCTCATAGTTGGCAGTATCGATATAGTGCACACCTGTTGCCAAACAAGCATCCATAATGGTTAAGTCTTGATAAGGTAGAGCTACGTTCAAAACAGCTTCTGGTTTGTAGCTTTCAATCAAGGCAATCACTTCTTCGACCTTGTCAGCATCTAGAGCAGCTGTTTCAATCTTTGTACTTGTTTTTCCTTCTAATTTAGCCTTCAAGTTATCGCATTTTGACTTGGTACGGCTAGCAATCATAATCTCTTTAAACGTTTCGCTATCTTGGCAAATCTTTGAAATAGCAACTTGGGCAACGCCCCCACATCCGATAACTAATAAACGACTCATTTTTTTCCTTCCTCTTCTTCTAAAATGTCTTCTACATACTTGGGCAACATAAAGGCACCAATATGCAAGTTTGCAGTGTAGTATTCCGTAAATAACTGGCGTTTTTTCCAGCCTTCCTTGTCAAAATCTTTGACAGGGTGATATTTTTTAGATGCAAATCCAAACAACCAATAGCCAGCAGGACTTGTTGGGATATGGGCTTGGTAAACCCGGCTGATTGGAAAGGCTTGATTGACCTTGCGGTGCATACTTCGGCAAGCAGACTCATCTTCGTCAAAGAAAGGACTACCATGCTGATAGATCATGATTCCGTCTTCTTTGAGAGCCCTATAGCTATTGCCGTAAAATTCCTTGGTAAAGAGTCCTTCCGTATGACCAAATGGATCTGTCGCATCGTTGATAATAATGTCGTAATCATCTTCACAATTTCTCAAAAATCTCAGTCCATTTTGGTAGTAAATGGTGACGCGAGGGTCATCAAGTCCTGCAGCAAAATCTGGGAAGTATTCTCGACAAACCTCAACCAGCATCTCGTCTGGTTCTACAATATCGATTTGTTCCAATTCTGGATAGAGGGTTAATACTTGGGCAACACCACCGTCACCACCCCCAATAACCAAGACTTTCTTTGGATTTGGATGGACAGCCATAGGAACGTGAACTGTCATTTCGTTATAGACAAAATCATCCGCATCTGAGAATAAAACATGGTCATTTAAAATTAACACTTTCCCAAAAGCTGGTGTATCTAATACTTCAATATCCTGCCATTCACTTTGACCAGAATACAGTTGTTTTGCTGTTCTCATCGTTAACTTCACATCTGGAGTATGAACTTCAGAAAACCATAAATCCATCTAGTTCTCCTTTCTTTCAATGACATTGATATGATTGACCTCTGGATCTTCAGTACCTTGGAGGGAACAACCACGTTCTTTGGCAAATTTAATATAATCGACAATTTCTTGTGTAATGCGTTCACCTGGCGCTAGAATTGGAATACCTGGAGGATAGCACATGACAAATTCCCCACAAACTTGTCCAACGGACTCGTCCAAGGTTAAACTTCTTCTCTCTGAGTAGAAAGCTTCCTGAGGAGAGAGCACTAATTCTGGTTGGATATATTCTCCAGCAATCAAGTCCTTCCCATCTCGTGAGTATAGTCTCTTGATATCAGCTAGAGCACCGACCAAACGTTCAATGTCTTGGATACGGTCACCAATCGAAATATAAGCTAAGATATTCCCGATATCACCAAACTCAATTTGAATGTCATATTCATCACGTAAGAGGTCATAAACCTCGATACCTGTTAGACCAATCCCCTGAGTGTAAACCGACAGCTTGGTTACATCAAAATCACAAACTGACTCTCCGTCTATAAGTTCTTTTGAGTAGGCGTAGTAGCCGCCGATGGCATTGATTTCACGACGAGCATACTCAGATAACTCAATAACTTTTTCAAAGGACTCCTTACCACGAAGGGCAAGGTTTCTACGAGAAACATCGAGACTAGCCATTAGCAAGTAGGATGCTGATGTCGACTGTGTTAGATTAATAATCTGGCGTACGTACTCAGGATTCATCTGATTACCAACTAAAAGAAGGGAACTTTGAGTCAAGCTACCACCGGACTTATGCATGGATACAGCTGACATATCTGCTCCTGCATCCATTGCGGATAGAGGAAGTTTATCTGTAAAGTGTAGATGAGCACCGTGCGCCTCGTCTACTAAGACTTTCATTCCTGCGGCGTGAGCCATCTCTGTTAACCCCTTAAGGTCTGAACAAATCCCATAGTAGGTTGGATTGTTAATTAGGATAGCCTTGGCATCCGGATGTTCCTTAATAGCTTGCGCCACACGATCATTTTCAAGCCCCAAAGCAATACCGATTTTGGGATCCACACTCATCTCTATATAGATGGGAATAGCTCCGCATAAAACGAGTGCATTAATAGCCGATTTATGGACATTTCGAGGAAGGATGATTTTATCACCGGATTTACAGGTGGAAAGAATCATGGTTTGCACGGATGAGGTTGTCCCGCCAATCATTAAAAAGGCATGAGCAGCACCAAATGCTTCTGCTGCTAGTTCTTCTGCATCTCTGATAATCGAAATGGGATGTCCTAGATTATCCAAAGGTTTCATAGAATTGACATCGATCCCAACGCATTTTTCCCCTAAAAGTTCTACTAATTCTGGGTTACCACGGCCACGTTTGTGACCAGGTACATCGAAAGGTACAATTCTTTTTTTTCGTAACTTGACCAGTCCCTCATAAATTGGAGCTTGGTTTTGATTTAACATTATAGAGACATACTCCTTTATCATAGTTTTTTTCACCTTGTGTAAGGCTCTAAAGGATACTTATGAAAAAAGAGCAGGTTGGCACCTGCTCTACAATCTACTGACGTGTTTATGTTTGTTTCTTTTGAGTATGTCTGTTCCTGATGTTTCCTAACTCTCTAGTAGCAAATATTACGTACTTTATTGATCGTTTCACAAGATGACGTGTGCTTTCACCACACTAACAAATGTATACGAATTAGAACCAATGTTCTAACATCAACTTATAAAAGTAGGCTTTTAACCCTATCAATAATGTGGCTTCTCAACCACGCTTCGGCATTCAACCCTGCCTGTCCGTAGGCATTTTTTACTCGGGTTTATATTTACTAGAAAACATCTTCTCATTTTCTAAGCTTTATTACTATATCATGTTTACACAAATTTGTAAAGTATTTTGGGGAAACTTTATAAATCATTTACATTTTTGTTCGCATTTTTACTATACCCAAAAATTGAAAACTATTTCAAATTTGCCTTTAAATAATAAAATAGGAACTAAGTTTGGTAGCTCCTATTTTTTATATGATAATTTAATAGATGATAAAAGTATACTAAGATAAAATGTTCCAATTTTCATATTCTATCATTAAATTAGAGATTAGTCGTTAAAATTCCAAAGATATTTATGTTAATATACTTGTATCATTAAAATTTAATCTGCATCAACCCAGATCTGGTATTTTTGACAGTGGAGGCATCTGAAAAGGTAGCCACAAAGAGATCCATCCTTAACCAAGTGTTCTTCAATATCTTGATATTCTCCACGCTCTTCATAATCTGCAAAGACTTGTTCGGCAATTCCCATGGCCTTTAATTCTCGTGTGCCAACTGTACCCAAATAAGCACAATAATCTTGGCAGCAAGAAAGCCAATTCTCTCCCTGCCAACTAGAGTAGCCAGGGGTCTGGCAAAAAAGCAGCTGGTCTTTTTCTGGATCCAATTCACCCTGCCCCTCAGCATCTTGAACAAATTCTGCATCGAATTTCTTTGCTGCTAGCCCGTTTGCAATACAAAATGGACAAAGATTTTTAATGTTGTCAATACAATAAGGCATCAAGTCATAATAAATATTGCTTTCTTTCCCACAAGATGGACAAACCTTTGCTTCTCCTTCCACAAGTGAACCTGTAGCTAAAGGATCTGGATGGTAGGGAAAATGGGGCAAGGTCTTTAATAAGTCCTGCCTCTGCTTCTTCTCTTCTTTTCTTAGAGGACGAGGAAGGGCGAAGCGATCTCCATGGCTTTGACTCATCTCTTCTAAGCGAGCTAACTTTTTAATTTGTTTACGATCCGGTTTAGTGAATATTTTGGTAAATAAATCATAGGCACTAGCATAGAGCCCCAATTGATCATATAGATCTACTAAGACTTTCTTCGCTTCTAAATCATCAGACTTGGCTAATTCATCAGCTAAGTCATAAAGAGCTGTAACACTGGAAGAATTTCCATCTTGTTCCAGATATTGCTTTTTTAAAGTAATATATTTTTGTAAATATAGATTCATCTGATTACCTTTTCTTTTATGGATAAATTCTGATTAACAAATAGTAACTAAAACATTTCCTTCTAGACTTAAGATTTGCTTGTAAAACTTTTTCATATTTTCAAAGCTGATTCGGATGTCATCCTTGATTTCATCCTCTTCCTCAAGATAATCCCAAATATCTGGATAGAGGTCAGCTTTTTTACAAGCTTCCATACTAAAGTCTTTCAAAGCCTTGTCCATATCAAATTCTTCTAAAGCTTGACTGATAGCCGCAATTCTCGATTTTTCAGTATAGGCGATATATTCAGATACATCCTCTAGAGGTGTCACCCCTAAAATAGCTTCTCTCAAGGGATTGTCATCCAAGAATTCTGAACTACTAAAGCCAGTCATGACAAAAACCAAGGCATCCCACATTTTGTCGATATCTATTAAGATATCATGAGTATCAGCGGAATCTTTAGCAAAGTCTAACAAGTCATCTTCTTGATTGGAAAGACCTTTTATTTGTTCTAATTCATGGTCTGGTAAATATTGATAATTGGCAATCATTCCCATGATTTTTCTCCTTTGAATCTTGTAGGATAATACTGATGTTTCTAGCTCTATTTCTATAGAAAATGCTATAATGGAGCTAAGAAATTGTTCAATATCGATTGAAAATGGGGAAATAGTGATGTTCACTAGTATTATTTTGGCGTTTTATGCTCTTTTCTTTCTATCCTTATCCTTTACTATCTATCTCTATATCAGACTTGTACTTGCGCTTAGACAAGGGAAAGATGTCCCAAAATGGATCTATAAACTCGGCCATGCTATTCAAGGTAGAATTCACGTTGACTATGAAGAAATCACTGATGCCAATGCCATTAAAGAGATTCATTGGTTCTTGCTAATCTATTTAATCGTAAATCGACTCGTATTGGCTGTCTTCTACTATCATGGTAATAGCTTTCCTCAAGCAATTTATGAATGTTTGAAAAAACAATTTTTTATCGTACTTGTTAGTATGGTTTTAAAAAGTATTGGCAAATTTGCTGTACTAGCTATAAGAAAAAACTTTCATAACAGTCATGTCTATGCATCAACCAACGCTTTTATCGGGACAGCTTTTTTAACGAGTTATGTATTTATGTTTTGCATGATGATGAGTGGTCTTCCGGCTCAACCTGTTCCAGTAACCATTCAAGATACTACTGTCATTATCGGTGAGACCAAGGCTTCCGAGCTTTTGGACCAAGGCTTTAGCTTCGAAGATAAAAATCCAGAGAGTTCTATCACCAATGCCAAAAACGACCACTTCTACTACGGTCAGCTTCTCGAAGTCAAGCGGGATAATCAGTCCTTTGGCTTTATGAGCCTTACTCCTACAGGAAGAGATACTGATCAGCTCAAAAACTGCGTCATCACCTATTACAGAACACCTAAGGATAGCAAACAACTAGAAGAAATTTCCATCAATCATGTCAAGCTAGCAAATCTCAAGCTCCAAGATTTTCAAACACGAAAATTAATCAATATCTTTGAAGTCAATCCTGCTGATTATAATGTCTCTGCTAAGGATAACAAATTTATCCTAACCATTCAAACAGCAGATTACGACCTCTGGAAAAGATACCGTATTGAATCCAAGTTCAATTCAGATGGTTCGATTGATAGCTATGGAGTCAGAGCCCAACATAGCGTGTGGGAATGATTCACCCTTATTTTCCTCTTATCAGATAGACATTAGACTGAAAAAATATCATCGACAAGTTTATAGGTTTCGATGAACCGTAGGCCAGAAGAGCCTTTATCTCTAGTGATTTCTTCATAAATATCTTCTAAATTTTGGGCAGGTGCCAGTATCCAAAGACTAAAAGGTCTAAGCTTCACCTGTCCAATTTTTTCAATATTTTCTAATAATTGCCCTAAATCTTTGTGATTGAACCAGCAATCTGTATCCAGAGCAAACTTCGTATTGTCCATCTTACAGGAGATTTGACTGGTCAAAAAATCATCGATGGTGGGCTTTTTTGTTTGTAAGAGGCGAGTGCAAGCTAGATGGTACTCAAGCTTTCTAGGACTCTGCTCAACCATAGATACAAAGACAAGACCATACTCATCTACGAACTTAACAGCAAGGATATCTCCTTCTTCAAAGTAAGGTTTGCGTTTAGCTTTTGCTTTAGGAACCTTTAGAGGTCTAGGATTTTCAGTTTGCAACTGAACTGCAAGTTTTTCAAAAACCTTTTGCCTTTGCTTCATAGCCTTTGAGTCTATTTCCAACCAAAATGGATCAGGACCTTTTTTGATAAGCTCTAAGGTTTTATCTCTGATATCGTCAGTCAGGTGACCAATCTTCCACAGTGAATAGGCAAGAGCAGTCCAATAAATTTCTGTAAAAAAATCTGTTTGACAATAATCTTTCTCCGCATCGAGGATATCCTTGATGATATTCGCCACCTGTTCACCGTCTCTATAGCGATCGACTACTTCATTGTAAATGTCATAAGCTTGATCGCTGTCAATGATTTTAGCGCCATCAATAGCCATACTCAACTCCTATATCTTATTAAATCTCAAAGCTTATTTAATCTTATGCTTATTCATTTTTTCTTGGAAAATATCTGTAAGAATTTGTCGTAATTCTTGAGCTTCTTTTTCTGGAAGTTGGCCTTCTTGTTCAGCTACAGCATACAATTCCGGATATTCAAGAGAAATTCTCTTAATCGTACGCGTAATTGCGTGTTTTCTAACAAAAAATGGAATACGCTTAATGTATTCTTGGGGGATTAGAGCGATAATCTTATCGGCTGTTTCCTTATCGTTCAGCTTAGAGAAAGTTAGTCCCTTTTTAATCATTTCTTGTTCTTGTTTCGTAAAATCTTGTAATTCCATATGTCTACTCCTCATCATCAGTGACTTCCCAAACCTCTGCTTGGTAAGGTTCTACATCACTATCGTACTTATTGATATAACCAATAAATCTTTCATTATTTCTTGGTCTCTGCTGGTTTCCCTTGATAACCCAAACAGCCCATACCCCTATCAGAAATAAGACTATCAGTCCAAACAATTCATCCATAATGTCTACTTCCTTAAAATTGAACCCACTTATCATTATCCATAATAAATGGCTTCGCTAAACCTTCGCCTGTATAGTTTTCGTATTTTGTATCTAGATACTTGTAACAATCTTCCTTAGTCGCAAATTTGATGGCTTGATAAGGCTCTTCAAAAGTTAACTTTTCAACAAAGAGATAGCCGTCCTCGCTCGGCACAAGTATGCCGACATGGCCAATAAAGAGGGATTGCCCATCCAAGTCATCATGGACTACTACGGAGAGCATTCTTGCATTTTCATTAAACTTGAATTGAGAAAGGAATTGTTCCATCTTTGCAGCATGAACCTTCACATCTGTCGTTGCTTCAGTCTTGACTCTTGAAAATAAAGTATCAAAAGCATCCTTGTCTTTCGCACCAAAAACTTTTCCTTTGTCAATGGCATCGTTATCGACAAACAAGAGGGAATCGTCTTTCTCTAACTTAGGGATTTCGATAGAATTTTTCAATAAACAATAACTGTTAATACGACAGTTGGTACCGACAAAATCACCCTTTTTAGGTGTCCAAAGATTGCTAATCTTTTCAACATCATAGTTTGTTTTGGTAAATGTAGAAAAATCCCCAGTTAAACCTACTGAACCAACAGTGGCGTTATAATCATTTACAAGGTTGAAGAATGCATCAACACTGTCTTTATCCAAATGTGCAGCCAAGGCTTTCCGAACTTCTTCTTCGCTTTCCTTGCTATTGAGATTGCTATAGGTTCCTTTGTAGTTTTCTTTATCTAAGCTAGCCAATTTAGTAGTTGAACTATTCTGTTGTTCCATAGATTTGTTTTGGTTTGTACCACAGGCAGCTAAAGTAAAGATAGCTAAAGCACAGCAGCTCATTAATCTGATTTTTTTAGATACTTTCATAAAATGTTTCCTTTTTAACTAAGATTTTTCAGGTCGATTAGCTTCTCTTATATTATAGTTCAATTATATTTTAAGTCCAAGCATTTTGCTAAGTAAAGTAGATTTTAAATCATTAAAAAGGAAGCTGGCACACAGCACGCTCCCTAATTGGTGAAATATCTATGAAAAGTCACCTTTTAGCTGTACCTGTGTATGAGCTATAAGATCACCTAGATGTCGCTTATCTTTCCTAAAAACCATCATTGCTAGTAAGGCAACTGCGAGGAGAGTAGCTAAAAACGAGAGGATAATAGATAAGAAATCAAACCCACTATAGAAACCATGTATCGTGCCCATATGACCTATTTGCCAAGGTAAAAATTTAATGGTGTTTCTAAGCAAGCTAGCTTGCACAGTTTTTTTCTTGTAGATCAATTGAAGTCCTGCTTTCGTCTTTCCAAAACTTCCATTTTTTGTATAATCTAAGAATGTAAAAAGTAGAGTGATTGGCAAAACAGAGGTAAAAAATACAAGACACTGCGACTGAATTTCTGTAAACTCTGGGATACCATTAAAAAAAATAATGTAAAAAAGCATAGAACCTAAAAACAGAAGTGCTAAATAAGCTAGAATGAAAAAATAATCAAATAGTAATTCAATCATTCTTTTTTTAACCGGAATAGGATTAATTACTAAAAACTTCATCACCATAGCCTCCTTTATTATCTACTATTCTTTTCAAAAGTTTTATTCTTTCGGTTGAGAATAGACTTCGATATGCTGCCCTAGTACCTTGATTTCTACTGGTAAGTCATCAGATTTATCACCGTCAACATCCGTTTCCAATTCAGAATCAGAAGAAATTTTTATATGACGAGCTTTCATATACTCGATATTCTCATTCACGACAACATCCCCTTTTAATAAATCAGGGATAACTGACAATTTAGTAAGGATTGAGGCATCTTTTAAAATCAAAATATTGGCATAACCATCCTTGTCTTCATCAAAGATCTTTTTGTCAGCAAAATAGTTGGTAAGGAGAACCAAGACATGACTAGCTGGGCCAATATAATTTCCATTTTCTGTCTCAACTCTAATGTTGAACGCTTGATCTGTAACGACAGACTTCATGGTGTTAATCGCATAGGCTAGCATACCAAACTTTGTTTTATCTTCTATCCCAACGTTATGGATGGCTTCTGGTAGTGAGCCAATACTAAAGATATAACCAAAATAATTACCATTTGATTTTCCGATATCAATCTTATTCGTAGAATTAAAATCAAGCTCGTCAATGGCCCCATCAATATCTTGATCGATTTCTAATAGTTTCGTAATGAGATTTCCAGTTCCTCCTGGGATAATCGCAAGTTTAGGAATGTAGTCTTTTTCAGCGATACCTGAGATGACTTCATTGACAGTTCCATCTCCACCAAAAACAAGGACAGCATCATACTTCTCTTTAGAAGCTTCTGCTGCAAAGTTTGTCGCATCAAGAGCTTTCTCAGTAATTCTGGTTTCCACATGTTCAAAGTGATCCAAAGCTTTATTCTCCAACTTCACCTTATAATCCAAAGCTTTTTCGCCACCAGAGGTTGGATTGATGATTACCATAATTTTTTTCATTTATAATTCTCCTTAAGGATTTTAAAAATAATTTAGATCATTTAAAAAACCTTTTTCGTCTCTCATTCACTTCTTTGATGCTGTATTAGATTGATAGATTTATATTAAGCTAAAAACCAAACATATAAAACTATCTAAACTCATTGTACTTGATTCTAGTTTATTTAGCAAGTTTACAAGATGAGCATTAAAAAACAAACCAACCTTTCCTTTCGATTGGTTTGTTTATTTATGAAGAATTAATAAGTTTAACTATACAAAAACTCTTCCATCGCTTCTTGCATATATCCCTCTACATCTTCAATCTCTACAAACAGCGGATCTAAGTGGCATAAGAAGTGCCAATCTTCGGTGCCGCGTTTTCTGTAGAGAATTGCTTCGCCGTCTTCACTTCCGAAAAAGCTTCTGTCAACTTCATATCCTTTGTTTTCTAAGAAAGCTTTTGCCTTGCGGAAGTTAGATTCTCTGGCTTCGACATAGGCTTTCACTTCATCGTTATTCACGACATATGCGTCGATTTTTGAATATCCTTCGATTACTTTATCATTTTTTAGGGACAGATTCGAAATTTCCTTCCAAATAATGTCCACATTTTCTTCGGGTTCAAACGAAAATCTAGATAAAGGGACAATATTTCCATTGAAGTCAATTTCCATATAATCCGGCAAGTGTGTAGGATTAAAATACTCCATTTCAAACCCATCTTCATTTTCTAGAGTATATCCAGGTATTTTAGCTACAAATTCTTTCCCTTCTTCTAAAGCCTCAAATACGACTAAATCCTTTGAATAATTGTTTTGGTACAATTCTAATAGATACATCATTAATCCTTCCAATATTTGAAAAACCAACCGAGATTTAAGCGACTTACAACCTAATTATCTATCCTTAGTATACACATATATTTCATAACGAAGATATTTAACTGTAGTTTATCCAGGATCTACATTTATGGAAGTTAATTTGTAACCATCCTCATTGTATAAAAACTCTAATTGTAGGGTTAAATCTACTAATTCAGAGTTAGAGGTCATCTGATATTCAACAGCAAAGCCAGTTTGATCATTAAATTCATAAACTTGTAGTTGAGAATACTCATAATTCGGATGGAAATTACATTCTACACCATATTCATCAATTTTATCAAAATCATTTAATTGTAATGAATCGTCAATATATTCAAGCAACTCTCTTACATCATCAACTTCTGAACCATCAACACAATCCATAATCTCACTATAATTATTTAGACGAATTGCTCTTAAAATCTTTTTAAGTACTTCAATTACTTTTTCTTCATTTTGGTAGTTCTCTTTGTACTCAAAATCATCGAATATTCCCATGAAAATACTTCCTTTTCTAAAATTTAAAATCCTTTTCCTTACTAATTCTATTACTAGCCAATATCGTATAAATCAAATAACCAATAAAAATAACATAGCAGCCAGTTTTACAACTTACTACTTTTCATATGATAATTTACAAATGTTTTTCAAGCCACTCGATCTTTTTAAAATCCTTATTGTTATTTTGTTCATTTCGATAGGAGTCTCGAGAAGAAGCTTTGTAAATACTTAGATACTGCTCCAGACTTGGAAGACGAAAAGTGATGCCTTCAATGTGAATAAGCTCTATATCCGATTCCGAAACTCCTGCAAAATCAAGTAAGGAATCGATACTTCCAAATTCAACACTCTCTCTATCCTTTTGGAATTCATGCTCATGAATATCTATTAAGACGTAGCCTAAGTCTTTCATCACTTTCATTATCTTGTCCCAGTCATAAATTCTGAGATGGTCAGGTGCTTCCCAACCTCTAGGGTCACCAGGTACATGAATGTCAATGTCAGACGCCCCCCAATTTTCTTTCGTTCTAAACTCCAATCCCAAAGAACCCATCAGTGTCGGTGTAATTCCGATTCGATTTAAATGGAAACAAATGGTTTTAAATTCTTCAAATAAGAGACTCATGTTTACTCTAAACCTTTCATATAAATCTTCGTTATTTCTTCTTTATTACCTTGAACAAAGTCATCTTCATTTTCTAGAGTATATTCAGTTATTTTGGATACAAATTCTTTTCCTTACTAATTCTATTACTAGCCAATATCGTATAAATTAAATAACCAATAAAAATGATAATAAAAATAACATTAATTTTTAAAACAAAATAGAGATTTAACAAATTTGCGAACGCATGAAATAATATACAGTATCCCACAGATTTCGTTTGACGGTAAAGAAGCCCTAAAACAAAACTTAAAAATAATGTATATATAAAAAATAAAATGAAAGGAAATCCTTGATGACTTTCTCCAACTATAAACCATAAAGGCAGATGCCATATTCCCCAAATTGATCCTACAATCAAATTAGATTGCCAATATGTATATTTTTTATCAAGTAAGGGTTGTAATATTCCTCTCCATCCTAATTCTTCATGTCCACCACCAAAAAAAATTAGTTGTATAAAGAATAATGGCATCAGATAAATTGATACTTCATTTAATTCTAAGGAAGATACAGAAAATAGTATCAAAATTGCTAACAAATGAATAATGAAATAAATACTACTATTTTCTTTCTTACTAAATAAAAAATGTTTAAATTTTATATTATTCCTTTTCAAATAAAAGCCACTTGCAATAGCTGGTCCAAGTGCACCTACTATATGTAATGTTCTTCCTATAATCGTTTCTAATCCAAAAATATGAGATTGCGTAAAGATGGCAAGAATCCCCCAAGCTATATAAGTAATTCCAAATGTACAATAAAGATAATTTTTTAAATTCTTTTTGTCAATTTCTGTCATTTTATCGCCCTTATCTTGATTATTTTTATGAATAATATTTTTACTGCTTCTTAGTTGCTGTCGATTATAACTACCTATATTCTATCACAAAAATGCAAAAAAGCCTTACAATCAAGGCTTTTCTTAACCCCTTTCGTTCAAAGGTTTTTACGCTTTTACGAGCAGAGCAACACACTCGGCGGTTCGCTGTTGCCGTATCGTTTCGTCGTAAACTCCTTACTCTTCGACAGCTATCGCATGGGCGGAACATCTCCTTCTACTTCGCAGATGCCTCAGCTCGTACAAGCAGTGATACCGCCTCAACATGTGGTGCTAGCAAACTTCTATATTATAGAATGAAAGTGAGTGAGTCGTTGTTTAAAATTAAACTTTAGAATGAAACTATTTAAAAAAAGTAGATCACTTTTAGAAGTGTCCTACTTGTATTATTTTCATTTAAAAAGGTATAAATTCTCAACAAAAGGGGGTTACTCTCGCACCTGCGAGAAGAACAGAAAAGAAATGGCGCCAAATCAAGGTTTTATTTTTGAAATTTACCAGAAAATACCCACTCTTTTTTTACTTACAATTATTTTAATAAAAAAAGAACTTGCCTGTCAAACAAAACGTTAATTTATATCATCTTTGTCTATCTTAGTTATAATGTTTATCAAATCTGATTTGAGCATTTCTTTTTCTTATCTTATCAAGACCACGATAGCCCCGATTGGCACTTCTGCTTGGTCATAGGCTTTCTGGGCTTCCTTCAGTGCTTCTCGGATAAAGAATTCTTTTTCCTGAAGTTCCATGTTCTTACTTATAGACGCGCTTCGTCACGACTAGACTATGCGGTCTCTCAAACTCCTTATCTAAGTAATCTTGGTACGTCCCTGGGGAAATAAACCCTCGGGCGCTTAAAATATCTGTTCCTGCTGTTCCGACAATCGTATCGGCTAGCAGTACGCAGTTGGTACTCATGACAAAATACGTCTTGAATTTTGAAGAAGTGAATTTATACAAGAGTGCAACGGCTTCTTGTTTGAGCTTGTAGGCATACATCGGTTCTTCTTTGTCGATTCCAGGACGCTTCGGTTTCACCATTTGCGGCGGATCCCACGGTACTGTCAACGACATCAATTTGGCGATTTCCTTATCGATGGCCGCGAGTTGTTCTGGAGATAACGCCAGGCCATAACCGAGTAAAGTCTTATGGTTTTCGCGTTTACAAAATTCAATGTATTTTTCACGGTCGGCACTGAAAAGTACCCCGTCTCCCATCGTTCCAAACAGACGCTCGGAATTCGTATCGTAGTTCCCGAATGAAATAATGCGTCCCTTATAACATAGGTCGACATGCCCGATTGCCCCAAATCCGTCTTTTGTGACGTGAATAAACATTTCTAAGTTGGGTTCTGCATTTTCTTTCGCACGGTCGTAAATTTCAGAAGCGGTTTCGCCTTCTCCAAGTTCCAATGCATCATTGATTTTTTGCAGGGTTGCTCGAGGGATCAGTGCAGCAAATACAAGCGGCATCCCACGACGCAAGCGTCTGCGAAGGACTTTCTTTCCAACTTCGGCCTCAAAGAACCAGCCATCACGAATATTGCTAATCCCATGCCCGATGAGATAAAGCGATAGGAAGAACATTTGCAAGTTGCCGTCGCCCCCAAGCGCAATTAAAGTGGCCACCCCGACAACTGAAAGCCAAATGGTATCAAAGAGCAAGCGGAATCGCGGACGGATGGCATCTTTGACATAAATACAGTACGTCACACCACTAATTCCCGCGTTCATCACTTCATTGAGCCCCATCAAGAAGCTTACAATCGCAACCGGCAATGACAGGAAGAATTGATTTCCTGCTAAAAATCCATACAATATGAACTTTCCTACATTCAGCCAAAGCGGGTCTTTTGCCGTCGCCTTACTAAACCAACGAAATAGAAAATTCCATAGTTCGCGGGCCCATAAGAATGTTAAAAACAGACGTAACATCAATTCTGGGAAACTTGGTCCATATATAAGGAGCAACATCCCAACAACAAGGAACGCAATCCCTTCAAAGAGGAGCTTTTTCCCCGTAATTCTCAAGTCACTAATTTTCTTCATCAATAATAGCTCCTACAGCTACCACTGAAGCAGCTTGTTCATGTTTCTCCACCCATTCTTTCACGAGACGGTAAATCACGGCAAAGATTGGTGTGAAGAAAATCATTCCTACTAAACCAAAGAGATTTCCACCGATTAACGCAGCAGCAAGGGTTAGAATCGTTGGCAACCCTACGGAACTGCCGACAACCATCGGATAGACGACATTTCCTTCCACTATTTGAACGATCATAAAGACGACTAACGAAATGAGTGCTTGAATTGGGCTTTCTGTAAAGGTGAAGAGCATTCCAATTCCGCACGCCATAAACGGCCCGATATACGGAAGGAATGAGAGTACTCCGGACAGCACCCCAACAAGTCCTGCATATGGCAACCCTACAAGAGAGTATCCAGCAAAAATCATAACCCCAACGATTCCCGCCTCGATAATTTGACTCATCAAGAAACGGTCATACGTGTCCACGATGACTTCCCCAACATACGTAATGTGCTCGATTTTATCTTTTGGCAAGACCACATTGAGAAAGCGAAGCGTTAAACGTGCGAGCATTTCCTTACTTGCGAGAATATTAATCATGAAGAAAATCCCCATAATTACAGAGAACACATTTGAGAAGAGCTCTGAAATATTCGTTGTAAATCCGCCAAGGAATGTAATGACAGACGATACGATATTGCTTTGACTTAGTGAGTCGGTAATTTGACTCACTTCACTGGATTGCATTAATTTTGAATGTTGTACAAAATCCGCCACCACGAATAGTAAGTGATTGACACTATCGCTCAGTTGCGACACGGTTTTAGCAATCATTGGCGCAATAATCCAAATCAACAGCGAAATAATCAGAAGCAGAATCACAATAATGCTCACGATTGCGGTATTTCTACGCAGCTTTTGCGGGAAGTTCATCTTCTCCAACCCTTGTTCAATTCGCTTCATTGGCACATTTAACACAAATGCCAAAATCATCCCTAAAATAAGCGGGAACATCATCCCAATAAATTCTGAAATCCATGTGAGGATGGCGCTAAAATTCAAGACGACAAGTAACGAAACAGCTGCCAGAGCAATCATCACTGCCCAATTTTTTCTAATCTTATCCATACTATAATTCCTTTTTTAATTGTTCTAAGAGCGACTTGCACCCCAATGTCACATCGCGGTACGTCCCATCAAAGTCTCCTGTATACCACGGATCGGCAATATCGCGTGCAACTCCTGCCACTTCTAATAAGCGAGCCCGTTTACGTGTTCTTCCGACTTGACGAAGCCTTACCGTAACCGTTCCTTCAGAGTCACAATACTTGTTAGCATTATCCACAAGGAGAGTTACAAGTTCAAAGAGAGACTTTTCCTCGGCTTTCACATGGATATCTGGGGTAATATCCATAACGAAGGATTTGCCATCTCGGACGACAGGTCCCTTTATCATTGCCTAGGACATCTGGAAAATTTGTCTCCATTTGCAAAATGAGGTGATAAGAGCGATAGCCGTTAGGCTTGGCAGTTGAAATATAATCCTTCTCATTGTAGACCATGACACCAGGAATAGCCTTGATTACTTCGATGATCTTGTAAATATCATTGACAAAACCACAAATAATACGGATTCCAATGCTGTCACGAATTTCCCTAAGGGCAGACTGGCTCGTCTCAGGCAAATTCTTTCTACGACACTTTACACGCATGGAGTCGCTTTCCTTAATCCGTGAAATGAAATGTTCATAGAGTTTAAAACCTGTTTCTTTTTTGCTAGCAATATTAGCCGCAATAATGGGGTCTGTTATTTCTTGTAAAATTTTGGGGAGATATTGAGCATACTCCCCATAAATACTTTGAGTTGACATATAAACCTCCTCTAATAGCTTCACTTCATTATAACATAGATGGTCTTAAAAATAAGGAATGAGATTGTGACTATAACTTTTATGCCCACCAAATCCAAACTTACTTAGTCCATCATTAACAAGCAAATCACCGTATCTAATCAACAGTGCTAGGCATTCCTCTCTTGAACAGCCATCAATATAATAAACATCCTTATGGGATTCCTTGATAATATTCTTTGCTATCACTTTTTCTCTATCAACACTGACAGGCAATTCCAAAATAAAAAACAAGGGCTCATCATGAATCGCAATAAAGTGTTGAAAAACCTCTAATATTTTTTCTGCGTGTACATTCGCCGTCAAATGATGTTCAGTTAACTTTGTAAATGATTCAAACAGGTTTTCTACCAAGCTAACTTGATGACCTTTTACTAAATTCAACATTATGCGTCCTCCAGAGAATTAAAACAATATGCACATTTATAATTTCATTATACCATTAAACCCCTAAAAAGACTGTAACTTCCCAGTAACAGTCTCTTATAAATTTACCTCAGTTCCTTCAAGGAAAGTTACTACAATTTGTCCAGCTTCTGAAATACTGATGTGGTCGAGAACTTGATTCATGATAACTCCATCAAATTTATCTAAATCTAGTATCTGATACATCTGCTTTGCATAGTGCTTATGGAGAAGATTTGCTCCTTGCTCTAGCTTTTGCCACTTAGCTACCACATCAGATCTATGCTCTTGCAATAGTCCAACTGCTTTCATAAAGGCTTTCTCAAGCATTTCTTCATCGATATGATTGTTTAAACATCCAATCTGACCTTTAATCCTATATCGATTGTTACACTGCCATACCTTCCGTTTACCACGACTTGTCGTCCAGTTCTTTCGACCAAATGCTGAACCACATTCGGCGCAAAATACTTTTGTTGTAAACGGGTTGTTTTCTTTCTGCATGATATAAAACTGGAGCTTATGTTGTTCCCTAAATCTCTTTCTTCTTGCTATTTCTAACTGTACAATCTCCCACTTTTCTCTATCTAAGATTGGTTCATGATTGTTCTCGATATAGTATTGATTAACTTGTCCATCATTATCAATTCTTTTCTTCGTCAGGAAATCAACGGTATAGGTTTTCTGAAGCAAAGCATCACCCTTGTATTTTTCATTTTGAAGCATTTTCCATATAGCACTTGGGCACCACTTTGATTTACCTGTGCAACCTGGTATTTCCTGTTCTCTTAACTCTTTGGAAATAAATTCTGGACTGTATCCTTCTAGAAATCTATCAAATATATACCTTACGACATTAGCTTGTTCATGGTTTATAATGAGATTTCCTTTTTCATCTTTGTCATATCCCATAAAGTTTGTAGTGTTTACTTGAACTACACCACGCTCAAATTTCTTACGAATTCCCCAAGTTGAGTTTTCTGAAATGGATCTCGATTCATCCTGTGCGAGTGACGATAGAATGGTAAGTAGTACTTCTCCTTTTGAATCTAGACTATCAATATTCTCTTTTTCAAACGTTACACCAATGCCTAGTTCTTTCAGTTCTCTTACATATTTGATGCAGTCCAATGTATTTCTGGCAAATCTACTAATAGATTTAACTAAAATTCTATCCACCTTACCATCTCTACAATCTTGTATTAGTCGGTTAAAAGCATCACGTTTTTTTGTATTAGTTGCGGAGATCCCTTCATCTGCATAGATGTCTACTAACTCATAATCTTTATGTTTTAAGATGTATTCACGGTAATAATTAACCTGATTCTCATAACTTGATAGCTGTTCTTCTTGGTCTGTAGATACTCGACAATAAGCGGCTACCTTGACCTTTTTCTGAGTTTGAGATCTGACTGTTTGCTGAAGTTTTTTGGCCGGTATAACTGTAATGTTTTTCTCCATCTTCGATCCTTTCTAACACAATTACTGGTGAACTAAGTTTCCAATCTTCAATATCCCTTTCAGGGACTCTCATACCTTTACATGAATTTTTTCCTTCTTTGATATATTTGGAACAACACCAAACAATCTTTTTCTTATAAGATACCTGTCTTTTTAATGTTGAACCACAATACTGACATTTTAACATTCTTGAAAATTTATAGGTTTTATTTGTACCTTGGATTCGAGAACGGCTTTTCATTTTTACCTGAACCTTCTCCCATGTTTCCTTAGGTACAATTCCTTCATGATTATCTTCGATATAGTATTGTTCCAACTGTCCTTGATTTAATTTCTTTGGACCGTTTACACCATCATGAAAGTATTTTTGAAGTAGTAAAGTGCCTTTGTATTTTTCGTTTTTTAAGATATTACGAATTGTGCTATCATACCATTTCTTTCCTGTTACAGTTGGAACTTTGCCCTCATTAAGTTTTTTAGCAATCCTATGTGTACCCATTCCTTCTAAATAACTATAAAAGATGGTTCTTACTATTTGCGCTTCTGCTTTGTTTATAACAAGTTCACCTTTTTCGTTTAAATCATACCCTAAAAACCGTTTAGCATTAATGAGTAATTCTCCCTTCTGGAACTTTCTACGAAAACTCCACCGTTGGTTTCCGCTCATGCTTTGTAACTCTTCTTCAGCCAAACTTGCTAACACAGTCAAGACAACTTCACCTTCATTGGATAAAGTGTGGATATTCTGCTCTTCAAAAAAGATATCAATACCAAGAGTTTTTAATTCTCGACTTATTTCAAGAACATTGATGAGATCTCTTGCAAACCTTGATATTGACTTAGTATGGATAACGTCAATTTGTCCTTTTCTACAAGCATCTAGCATAGTTTGAAAATCAGGTCTATCATACTTTGAACCTGAAATCCCTTTGTCACAAAAAACACCCAAAAACTCAACATCATCACGTTCAGCATACAACTTTTCAAAATAGACTTTTTGATTCTCTAGCGAATCAAGTTGACTTCCGTTGGTTGTAGAAACTCGAACATATGCACAAATTCTCTTTTTTCTATTGTTATTCTTTGCTTCAATTTTTCTTATATTCATTTTTCCTCCTACAAGAAGTTTTTACACACTATATATCCCTCTAAACGCAATATTAGTCAAGTAATCAGCAACCCTGTACTTTAACAAAATGTCTTTATTGTCCTCTTACCTAAATAGGTACTTTCAAGATAGATTTTTCCGGTTTTAAGAAAAAATCAAAAAGAAAAAGCCTGATGTACTTCACCAGGCTTAGATTTTTTATTTGAAATTTAATCGCAATATGTTATAATAAACATAGAAAAAGGAGCTGAGCTACCAACTCAACTCCAACGTAGAACCGTTAAAAAGACGGTAGCTCGTATAACAGATTTAATCCGTCCTACTCGCTCAAAAGTGGGGACGGATTATTTTTTGTCCTTGTCTTTGAAGATTTTATAGCACAAGCCAATCAAAGTAATGGCAAAACTACCAAAACCAAGTATTGTCTGTACAACTTCAAATGCGGTCAAAAGAGTGCCCCTCCTTTCCGTCAGATTTTGATGAACTGCCCATAGGCATCACCTCTCTTTCGGTATAAGGAGCCACCGTCTTCACTTTTCTACAATAGATATTATACCACATGAACCACCAACTTCGGTGGTTTATTTTGTTTAAAGATTTATTTTAAGAGTAGTATCTACAAACTCTTAGTTAGTAGTAATCAAACCATCAGGTTCAATCGTAAATTCTGGTTTTACTGATAACGAACCATCAGACTTGAGATAGTACCATCCGTTTCCTGATTTAATAAATTGCTTAGATTTCATATCCCCATCTTTTTCATCCAAGTAATACCAAGTTTCACGATATTTTACCCAACCTTTAGCCATTCTACCATCCGACTTAAAATAGTACCAACGATGATCGATATGCATCCAACCAGTAACCATGGCACCACGCTTATCTAAATAAAACCAATCCTTGCCATCATTGAACCATTTATTGATGAAACAGTAGCCTCTATTATCAAAGTAGAACCATTCTCCTTTGATATTTTTCCATTGAGATTTTGGATAAGAGCCATCTGCTTCTTCCCACCACCAACCAACTTCGTTTCGTTTCCAGTTTCCTTCAGTTAGACCAGATTCAATATCTTTCTTAAACTGTTCTCTACTAATGCCCCATTTTGCAAGGTATGGATAGGGATCTACATGATCACTTCCATTATTTGGTTGGTTGTAAGTACAAAATTGATGAGTTTTAATCCCAGCAAGACTACTAGAATCTAGAGTTTTAGGGATTCCAGCCTCGTCAGCTAACTCACGTAATAGCTTGACATAAAGTCGATAATCTCTCATGAATTCTTCTTTAGATTCATGGCTTTCTATTAGTTCAACTTGAGCGTAACCTTCAACATTCCATCCGCCACCAACATCATAAGCACCTCGGTCTACTAACCAAGTTTGTAGGATACGACCATTCCCTACCACATGGGAGAAAAATCCTGACTCAACTGGACGACGCAAATGGTAATCCGCTTCATTTTGTGCTGTTGAGTTAGGATTACCTGTAGAGTGAGCATGAACTTGTCGATAGGGTTGCTCACCGATTTGAGGAAGATTTGTTCGTAATCTACTTTTATCAACTTCCATGATTATCCTCCTTATCATCGTTAGACTTTCCTTCAGTTAGATGTTCAAAAGCTTTTAAAATTGGTTTAAAAAGTAGAATATTCCCTTTTACTTTTTGATAGTTCTCAATTAGTGATTGGAAAGTAAAAACTAGGTATCCGATATAAATCGAATACAGAAACATAAATCCAGTTTTTTCAGGCAACAAAACAGACATCGGAATCAATAACAGTAACATAAAAATCCCTAAGACTTTACGAATTAATCCATTGATTCCAATTCTACTCTTATACTCAACATCAGGATTTACAATGGCAGCAAATGTGCCTGATGCAAAGTCTACAATTTCCATGATGACAATTAACGCTAACGCATACAAAATAAGCCCATCTTCTGTTTCGATGAGCTTTCTTAAAAAATTAAACAATTCAATATCCATTTTTAATACTCCCTATTGTTCTTTTTTATTTGACTCAATTTCAGCTAAAACAGCATCTTCTAATTCATATCGTTTATCTCGGAACAATTTTTCTTGGTTTCTCATTTCGAGACGATGCTCCGCATAGAGCTCTGAATGATAGAGAAACTCAGATACTGTAGAAACACCATGTTCATCAACATCAACAGTATACTGCTTAACTACTTCATCACCAATCTTCAAATTTCCAACCAAACGTGTTGTTTTAGTAATTTCTAATGCCATTAACTTTCTCCTTTCTCTCTTTTAGTTTTTACTTCCTCAAATAAGTCTTTTAGGTCTGAGTCATAATCTAATACATCTTTCATCAACTGCAATTCGCTCGCAACAACTAAATAAAGAGCCTCATTTTGTGCTGCTTGACCTTCGGTTTGTGCTAGTTTCTTAGTCAGCGACTCCATTGCTAATTGATGGATTAAATCGGTGTTCATCTTCTAACATCTCCAATCGTTTATTTAATTTTCGAATATCAAGTATTAACTCTTGAATTCCTTTTAAAGCGATATTCGTTAATCTTGTATTATCAAGATTCAGAAAACCACCATTTTCATACACAAGTGACGAGTCAATTTGTTGAATATCTTGAGCGATGAGTCCAATTTTGGTATGAGCCTTTTGAATACGATTCCCTATTTTCTTCCAGTCATATTCTTTAAATTGAAATCTTTTGATAAAATCGAGTGCTTTATAGTTAGATAAGCCTATATTCTCTTTTAAGTTTTTATCAGAAAAATGTTGGTTAACAATTTGCCATAAGCTATAAGCCTTTCCGTTATATGAGTAGTAAATATCATTTCCTGATCCACCAAAGTCTAGAGACACATTATTAGAATTCCAATAACTAATAGTTCCTGTAGTTGAGCCATTAATGCTGCTTTTGCCGTACTTCAACCAGCCAATTCCTTTTGCCTTAATATATCCTTCGACCGTCAATAGAAAATCATCACTATCACTTGCAGTGTTTCCAGTAGTAAAATCTGAATCTTTGTAAATAAATAAGCCGTAAGGAACATTGTCCCCTCGACCATAAGAACCTATAAATTGTACACCTAAACCATCTTTAGAATTAAACTGACGAGGAACATTAATCTGTAATCCACCGTTGATAGCGTCAAATGAACCATAAGCACCTAACTTAATTTTTGTTTCTCCAGTTAATAATCCACCAGAAATTGTGGTTCCAGTTATTGTGCCACCCTGAATTCTGTCACCACTTAGTAAGCCTGACTTTATTTGACTAGCATCGATCCTAACACTTTGTACACTATTGATAAAAGCATTCTTAGCAAACAGCTGTCGTAAATAAGCTTCATTTGCAACTAACTTATTAAAAAACGCTTGATCCACAACAATTTTATCTGCAGTTACTGAATTTGACGCTAATACCATAGTAGTTACTGAACCAGATTCAAAGTTTGATGTCTTTAATTTGTCAATCATTCCTGATTTAATGACTGCTCTATCAATTAAAGTATCTCCAGTGATATGAGTTGCCTTGCCAATAATTCGATTGATTCCATTTGCACCTAAATTAATCCCTGAAATTAAAGATCCAGCATTAGTTAAATTTTGAATCGAATAGGAACCTTGATGTTGCTGAACAAGACTTTCTGTTGCAATTTGTTGAAAAGATGTACTATCTACAAAGTTTTTAGGTGGCTGACTACCTCGAACAATTGAAATTTGGCCAACTGCCACAGTGCCATTCTTTTCTAGCCAAATATGAAGCCCAAAATCATCTGTTTTTGTCACGGTTTTATTTATCGTAAAAGTTCCTGTAAAAATTTGAGCTGCGCCCGTTCTAGTCGGACTGATGGTGAAACCTCCTATTGAGTTACCTGATTTGATTTCAAAACCAACTTTTCCATCAGGTAGTACATCTATCCATAAATTGACCCTATAAGAAAGTTTCTCACCAGCAACAAATTTTTGACTATGAAGAGGCATTTGGAAACCACGCCAACCATTTGTTGTCCTACCACTTTGTGCAATTCTTAGCAGCTTGTATTCATTAGTTCCAGTCATAACTAAATTTGAATTCAGTTCACGTTCTCTATATTTACTAAAATTGGTTGGATCGTATACTAAGTTTTGGTTATCAATTAAATCACTGACTCTTGTAATCAGTCCTTCGGATGTTTGTACAACCTGACTAATTGTTTTGCCTTGTTCACTAATAGTTCTTGTGTGACTACCTAGAGTATCTTTTACTTCGTTAAAAGCCGTTACAGTTGTTAAATCTTCTATAGGTTTAGTCCAATAATTTGGAAAGATATCTCCAGTAGTAATCATTAAAGCTCTCCAATGAAACTTACCTGAACTTGCTCCATCAATACGAAATTGTAATTCAAAGTTTTTAAAATTATTGAACATATCATCGGTTACGATTCGAGAAATTTTAATAAGATGGTAGTTTGTACCAGTCTTTAATGTAGTAGACCAAGAGGTATGAAAGGGATTAGAATGAACACTCCATACAGCACTATTATCTGATTTTTTATAGCCTGGACCTTGTAAGATAATTCTAGGAGTAATAGTTGAATCTAATACAACATTATCGACAGAAATATAAACAAATAGATTAATTTTTGTCCCTGAATAAATGCCAGTCGAATCACCATAAGGAATTTTTCCTAATGTTTGAATCCAATTAAGTTTCGAGTTTATTTCTTTGTATGAAGTCCAACTATCACTTGAACCAGATGCTAAGTTTCGATGAGAAACACTAGTTGGTATTAAAGCTTTAGTTTCACTAATAGTCCGAGTGAAACTATTAGATGTTTCTCTAACTAAGTTTTGCACGCTAGAGTTCGTTACATAATCTCTATCTAAAATATTTTTATCAACATCTGATTTAGTTTGAAATCCTTTTAAATTGATTACAGTTTCTACCTGACTACTAGTCAATCTTTTGGCTATTTCACCTGCTTGAATTTTAATTGTTGTTTCAGTACTAGCAAGTCGATTTGTCGTTTGATTAAAATCTGTTTGTGATACTTTAGTCTTTATAGCATCTGCAGCAACTTGTAAATCAGCTTTAGTTTTAGATATTGCTAATGCGTTCTCTGATATTCTTTGGAGTGCTTCACTAGCTGTTTGTTTAATATTTTCTACATAGGTCTTTTCAGCTTTTAGATTTATTTTATCCTTGGCTTGTGATATTTCCGTTCGTTGTTGCTCTACGGTATTTTTGATAGCATCAAAGTCTGTCTTTGAAACTTTGTTAGTAATAACACCCGTAAGCTTATCAATTGAAGATTCTACTGTCGTAATTTGATTCAATAAGCTATTCTTGCTGAGTTCAACTAAACGGTTTGCTTCAGCAATAGCTTCTTTTTTATAATTTAAGGTATCTGTTAGTACTGTATTAGTAGTTTCTTTAACTTCTTTACTGACCTCTAAGGCATGATTAGCTAAATCTCTACTACTATTTGCTTTAGCCAACACTTCGTTGTATCTATTTTCATTAAGTGATTCATTAGATAGAACTTTAGAATCAACATCAGCAATCTTTCCTTCAATCTCTTGACGAATACCATCTGCGTAGACTTCTGCACTAGCTTTGACTTTTTCAATATCATCAAGGATTGATTCTTTTTGTTTAGTGAATACGGCATCAAAGGCTGTGTTCGCATTTCTCAAAGCTTTTTCAATTGCGACTTCTTGTAATGTGAAACCAGAGTCTAAAATTGCATTTGCGACAGTTGAAATTCCACTATTCGAAGTTGAACCACCTACCATTGGTTTATCATCAAAAGTAATCGAGATATATTCTTGTGTCAATGCGTCAAACTCATAAGCGACTGCCTTTTTTGGAATATCAATCTCATGTTTCAAACTCTTGATATATACAGTATCACCTAAATGTACAACCTGCCCATCGAGTTCATAGGCTTCAATCGTAATAGCATCCGATAACTTATCAATTCCTTCATTCTTAAACTTAGCCTCAGCCCACTTCCTTAACTCCTCAATGCTTTTAAGAGTATTATTTTCGTACTCTTTTTCATTGATATATGGATAGAAAGTGATTAGAGGACTATCGACAGTAATTTTAATTGTCTGGTCTTTATCTTTACCATCTGGTTTAAATGTTGATTTTGCATGAATACGAGTAATGATTGATTGAGTTGATTTGGTTCTCTTGTAAGACTTTAGATTCTTATGTGTTGTTATAACAACACCCCTATTTTCACCTCTATTCTTCTTGATCGTCAGAGCCAAATTGTCACGAATCAACTCCCCTTCCCAAGTTCCTATGATAGAATGGGCACCATCCATTAAGACAGCATAGAGTGTCTTAACTTCATGTGTATTGAAAGTACGGCGATCTGTAACATCACTCGTAAATGAAAAATCACCAAGATTGGTCTTAGTATTTTGAACCATTTGGGATAAGGCCATACCACAAGTAAGATTAGCAACACTAATTGGTTCGATAGACCGTTGCATAATATCATCTGAAATATGGTAGGCGGTTATATCCAAACTATCATCGTTTTCAATTGGCTTTTTAATACGAAATAACTGGAACCCTAAGACAGGCACAGGAGCCTTGATAAGCATATCCTCTTTTATTTGTTTATAGATACCAGAATCGGTAATTGGATAGCGAATAGATAAGGTGAAATCACCGTTCAGGGTTTCTTTTACAATAGCAGAGCTAGTTTCATGAAGAGGTAATCCATTCCACTTTGCAGTTCTAATATCTTTGTTCAACAAAAATAACATTTAAGCCCACCCCCAATTTGTTTCAAAGCTTAAAGAAGTAATACCTCTACCAAGAACAACACCTACTTCTTTTTTAGCGTTTGGATCAATAGTGATAAAATCACCAGACCATTTGATGTACTTTTTGCTAACCGTTAGAAAACTTGGACTATTTGGTTCGTTTACCATCACAAGAGGTTCTGTAAGTTTTTCAATTTTAATAACCTGATCTCCAATCGTAAACTGAGTCTCAGTTGCCGAATTCCCCATTATCGTTATTTTGGGGAACGCTAGAGACGTCCCTTGAACTCTAAGTACACCGTTTGATGTCATAGTTTGTCTATCCATTGATTTAAAAAACTTTGTAGGATGACAAATAAAGGTAGCTTTCGTCGCATACACACCATCTCTCTCTTGTTTTACCTCAGTACATTTTACTCGGTAACACCAAAGACGTGTGGTTTTCATCCGTTCACTCTCAAGCCAAAACTGCTCCTTGATAAATAGACCCATAAATTGATGAAGTTGTTCTTCTGAGGGCTTAACAATGTATATCGTATATGATTTTTCAATCAAATCTCGGTGCCGATTTGTTTGCGAAAGAGCGCCACTCATTCCTTTATGTTCTAATAAACTCGTCTTACTCTCCGCTAAGATAACAGAAGGCGATTCGTGGACAATCACCTTAAAAGGAAAACTAGAAGTTCCAATTCCGTCTATGACTAACTCGTTTCTTTTAATCATATAGTGGCTCCTCTCAATTGTTTTTGACGTGCTAATTCTTCTGCGATTCGACTTGCTACTTCATTTGCTATTTTTTCAATATCTGCCTGTTCTCGGATAATATTTCCAGTAATCGAAATGTTGATGTCTGGCATTCTTAAATCCATCGTTCTTGCAATACCTCTTCCAATTGACCCAAGAGTAGATTCATTTAAAGGGAGTACCGCTTCGTTTCCTGCTTCTCCTCCTACCATTAGGGAATTCCCTATTGTTCCGAAGGCAGTTGGTTTTGTTAAAATCCCCCCTTTTGCATACCACTCAATTCCGATTCTAGGAATTTGTCCCTTTAACCAATCCAGAGGGTTTGCAGATCCTGACACACTAAAATGAGGTAAAGGAATGTGTGGCCACTGAAATCTGAAATTAAAGAGATTTTTGATAGCAGTTATAGCAGTTGAAACTGCATTTTTTGCAGTGTTAATTGCATTTGAAATCGTATTTTTTACTCCATTCCAAACATTGGACACTGTACTTGAGATTCCATTTAAAATACCTGAAATAGTTGAACTGATACTATTCCAAATTGTACTGACAACGTTACTAATTGCTGATAAGAGATTACTAATTGTGTTCTTAATCCCATTCCAGGTGTTTGATATAAGTTGACTAATAGTACTTAGAACTAAGCTTACAATTGACTTGATGGATTCCCATACTGTTGAAATAACTGCCTTTATCGTTTCCCATGCACCAGACCAATCTCCTGTTATAACCTGCATGATTGCTTTAATAATGCCTAAGACAAGATTGATTGCCGTTTCAACTACTTGTTTGATGATTTCCCAAGCTGTGCTGATAATCAGTTTTATATTTTCCCATGCTGCCTGAATATAGGGTTCTAGAATTGACATAACGGTAGTTATGACTGTTGAGATTGCATTCCAAACTGTGGTTGCAGCTGCAAGAATTAACTCTTGATTCTCAGTCCACCATGAAGTTAGAGTCCTCCAAATGCTTAAAATAAAGTCTGATATTTCTTGAATGATAGTAGATATAAAAGAATATATAGCATTCCAAATATCCATTACTGCTGTTCTAAATCCCTCGTTATGTTCCCAAAGTTCTTTTATTCCAACAATTAACAAGGCAAGAACAGCTATAATTCTTAAGACTATAGCTATAATAGGCGCTACACTTGCTATTAAACCACCAATTGTGACACCCATTGCTAAGGCAGCTGCCTGAAGTGCTAAAAATACAGGGAGTAATAATCCTAATCCAGTAATGAGGCTACCTACAATAATGATAAATTGTTTTACTGGCGTTGATAAACTAGAGAACCACTCTGCAACTGAACGTAACAAATCAGCTAAAATCTCTAGTATCGGTGCAAAAGTGACAGCAATAGCATCCCCAACTTCAGTCAATGCTAACTTCGCTTCATTTTGAGCAGTTGTAAATTTATCAATTGGATCTAGTGTCGCTTCATAAGTTGAGCCGACTGTTCCTGATGCTTTCTTTGCTGTTTCAGCTAAGTCATCAAAAGATAAAGCACCACGATTAATAGCATCCACCATTCGTGGAGCACCCTTAGTTCCAAATATATCTGAAGCGAGGGTTAACTTTTCAGTTTCGCTAGTTGAATTTTTAATTTTTTCGATGGTTTCAGATAAACCTTGCTGCAAAGTCTTTCCTGATGCCGCATACTTCACAGATGCTTTTGATAGGGATGATAAAGAGGCTGATGAATCCACACCAGCCTTTTCAAATTTTCCCATTAAAGCAACACCCTCATCAAATGAAAGTCCTAATGCCTTAATTTGTGGTGCTCCAGAAACAACCTTATCCATCAAATCTTGAACTCCCACCCCAGTAGCTTGACTGGTAAAGGTGACAGAATCAAGAACACTAGACAAATCCGTTGCCTGTAAGCCATATGCTTCTATAGCTTTCTTAGCTGAAATAGCTGATGAGGTGACATCACTCCCATTTATAGATGCAAATTGGATGAGATAACTTGAAGCTGATTTTAAACTATCACCGGTTAAACCAAATTGTGTGTTCAACTCACCAACTGCACTTCCAGCAGTATTAAAGTCTGTAGGAATTTCTGTAGCAAGGTTCTTTGCGATAGTTGTCATCTCTTCTAAAGCTTGGCCAGAAGCACCAGTTTTGGTGACAATGATATCCATCCCTTCATCAACTTCGTTAAAAGCTTCAAGCGACTGTTTCCCAAAATCAATCAATTTTTGTGATAATTCTGCTAAACGATCACTGAATTCCATTAGGATATCTGCCTTTAAGAGATGATTGATTTCTGATAGATTATCCTTCGCACTTGTTGAACTAGTGCCCATCTCTTCCATCTCATTTTGAAGATGATTATAGGCCGTTTTGGTATCATTTAGAGTCTGTTCCAGTTTATTGGCTTCAATCGAGTTTTCGCCATACTGAGATTTTGTTAGTTCTAGCTGTTTCTCTAAATTCTGAATCTGTTTTTCTAGTAAAGAGGAACTTTCATTTACTTTTTTCTGAGCTAAAGCTAGCTTTTCAGATTCACTAGCACTTGAAGAAAGTTCACTTTCTTGTAATTTAAATTGACTCGTTAATTTTTCACTCTCAGAAGCTAGACGAGCTTGTTCTTGTTTCAAGCTATCCCATTGACTTTTAGTAGTACCTATTCGATTTCCATTTTCCGATAAGGCTTGATTGACACCCTCTAGTTTGCTTTCATAACTTTTCAGTACTGTCTGAGTAGTTTCTACTTCCCTTTGAAAGGCTCGATATTGTTCCGCCCCGATATTACCTGACTTAAATTGAGCTTCAACTTGGGCTTGTGCCTGCCTTAAGGTAGCTAATTTTTCTTTAGTAGTTTCAACTTGTTTAGCAAGCACTTCTTGTTTTTGAGTAAGGAGTGTGACATTTCCTGTATCAAACTTAAGAGCCTTATCAATTTGTTTCAATTCTTTAGTTGATTCAGCGGCTTGTTTATTTACCCCTTTTAAGGCATTTTGCAAGGGTTGTGTATCACCACCAATTTCTATTGTGATACCTTTTATATTTCCAGCCATGTTCACATCTCCTTTCTATTAAAAATTATCAAAATCACTTTGATTCGCTTTTCTTGTATTGCTTGTTTCATTTGTTCGCAAGTTTACATAGTCAGTTTGATAATCAAGAGCCATCCCAATTGAAATATGTTTTAAGTCGTCTATGGATAAACCAGTTTCCTTACAACAAAATAAATAGCTTTCTACCGTAAAGATTTCTTCACTTGCTGTTTCTGTTTGATCTGCTTTTTTCTTGTATTCATCCCTTGATTAAGCATGTTCATTAAGATAGTTGCTACTTCTTGAACTGGAAACTCCTCCATCTCCATAAAGAATTCTTTGAATGGTTTAATTCTTGGATTAGCAGATTTCGCAAATACCCAAAAAATTCTGTGAAAAAAAGTCATATCAAAATTGGTCAGGATAGATAGATCAATGTCACCAGTTTCGAGTTTTTCTTCCTCATTTAGGTGTTCAATCTTATCGAGAATTGACTGCGTACTCACCATTGAAAACAAGTCTTGAAAATAATCTTTACCAAACTGTTCTTTATAAGCAATCGGTGTATAGGCATTAGTAGCTAATTCATAGGTCTTTCCTGAAATTGTAATACTATCTCTCATCTGTAACTCCTTTATTCACGAGGTTCAAAGACTTCCTTGAACCAATTCTGACGAATCTCATCACTTGTTTCTTCTGTCGTTTTGCGACGAACCACCTTATCAAGTGGCCGAGGACTTGCAGTAAAGTTTAGCTCAACCTCATTAATATCTGAACCAGATTTTGTTTTTGATCCCATTGACGGACGTGATGCGTAACAGTAATACAAAACATGAAGTGTTTCTTTCTTATCTCCTTCAAAACGAAACATCAGAGCGAAATTCTTCTTTTCAGCATTTGCGATTTCAGAAATCGTTTTAGTTGTTGGATCTAATTTTTCTCCTAAGACACGAGTTAAAAATTCTTGAGTTAATAAGGCGAGCTTCAATGTTCCCTCATAACCATCATTTGATTCCGAAGTATAAAAGTTGATATTATCTGCCTTGTATGAACCTTTGTCACCAGTCGGTTCCAAGGTTAGTTCTGCTGCACCTCGTAATCGTTCAACCGTTCCATAAGTCAATGCACCATTTGAAGCTTCAGTTGTAACTTCTGCCCAATGAACATCTTGTAATCCGAATGTAACTTTATTTTTTTCAGTCATAACTATCCTCCGTTTAATGAAATGTAATATGTAATTTGATAGAGTTTTTCAGTTGAGATATAAGTCTCTATTTTGTCAAAAAAAATTGAATGACTATCAAATAAGTCATCCATCTTAGTTTCGATTCCTAAGTCCTTCTTTAAGGTATATAGTTCCACTTGAAGATTAAGAGTCTTATGATAGCTCCAATTATCAGCTCCAGTATTTTCAGAGTCCTTAACAAGATATACAATAAATGGTGGAGCTGGACTTCTTCCTTCTTCAAAATGATGATAAACTACTGGCAACTTTGATTTTATTAAAATGTTATAGAAATCTTTTAATGTCATGAAATCCTCACAATCTTTGTCTCAGCCTATCTTCAAGTGACTTAACGGCACTTTTTTCAACGATTTCAATATGTTTTTGCCCTTCTACTCGACCACCATTTTGTTTAGCGTGACCATTTTCTAGGAGATGAGTTAAGCCTGGTGTTCGGTTATGAATGGTTTTTGTTAAGCAAGTAGGACTGTCACTTGTTGACTTACTTTTCCAACCTCGTGCATACTTACCAGTTTTTCGTGGAGAAGAGATCTTTAAAGTATCTACAGCACTGTCTGTTACTTCTTCTACTACCTCTCGCATTGCAGATGTCGTCTCTTTAATGTAATCATCCAACTCTTGATCAATTACTTTTTCCAACTCATCCATTCCTATCCTGTTCATAGTCATTCTCCTTAGTTGCTACAATATAAATCAATTGCTTAGGAACGCTATCACCATCAATTGAATCTATCGTAAAGTAGGCGTCTCTGTATCTTATCCGAGCTTTTAATGAACTTAGATTTAGTACCGCTTTGTCGTACCTTAGTGTAAATTGGATTTTATTATAAAGGAGTTTAGACACACTCCCCTCATTTTCTGTTAAGGTCAATGGCCGACTAGAACACCATCTTTGGAAAATGGTGTTCCAAACTGAAGATTCATTTCCAATTTCATCAACCACAATTTTACGCACTTCAAATGTAAGACGATCACGTAATGGAGCAATTTTCATCAAAAGATATCCTTCCTATCAGCTAATAGTAGGTGATATAACATTTGTTTTAACTCTTTATAATTAGCAGTTTCACGGTGTTCATAAAGATAGGCAACCCCATACAGGATTGCCATTCTTAGAACCTCACTGTAAGTATTCTGTCTTAATGTTTCTTCACAGAGCTTTTTACTCGTATCAATCAATTGCATAATCAAGTCATCTTCATCTGTGTTTTCTACCTTAAGGTAAAGTTTTGCTTCTTCTAGACTTATCATGATTATTTTGCTTTCACAGTTAAAATTTTTACTGCTTCTGGTAATACTAATTTCCCATCAACACGTTGAGATGCAAGAAAACCAATTTGACCATTATTAGCATAAAGTTCATTTAGACGTTTAAAAGTACGTCCTTGGCGGTCTGCAATCCAGTAATATGAGAAATCACCAAATGCAATAGCTTTATTCCCCTGTTCAGGTAGGGGTGCAAAGGTAGATGTATAGTATGGACGGTTAAGAATTAAATCTGGTTGTCCAGCTTGTGTAGACGGTTGCCAAATATAATTTCCGTTATTGTCTTTTAGTTTACGGATTGCTTTGACAGTTGTATCATGAAGAATCCATACTGCATTTTTACGATACGGAGCAGGAAGAGAATGATACAATTCAATCATGTCATCAAACGTAATATCTTTAGTCGTCGTTGTAGGACCAGTAACATTTGCTTGCGTAAAGATTCCTGTTGGTTTCTTTGAGCCATCTCCAATAAGGAATGATTTCTCTTCTTCTGTACCAATACGTCGTGCAAACTCACTAGTCATATAGGATTCTAAATCAAATACTGAGTCATTTAACAATTCTTCTGAGATTCGAATAGCTGTTCCAATCTTATGCGAATCAAGTGTTACTTGACCAAATGTCTCATCAGTTTCAGGATAAAGTCCATTTTCATCCATCCACGACGCAGTTCCGTGCCCTGTAACAACTGGAATCTTCCGCTCTCCACTTGATGTTTTAATGACAGTTGCTAGACTTCGGAAGAAATTCTCTTCTTGAAGACCTTGAACTAGTTTTTTCTCATACTCATCAGGTACTAAATGGCCACCCTCTGTATCTTCTCCAACACGAAGAACATCCTTAACATCAAAGAAGTTACGCTTACGGACATTCGTCCAAAAGGTTTTGGAATAGGCATCAGACTTAGTTCCCTTCTTCTCATCTTCTACCTCACTATCTTTTAAGACAGTGGTAGGCTGTCTTGTCAAAGCCTGAGAAGTTGGTTGAGCAAGTTCTAGATCAATCTTTTCTTGTCGTTCTAAGCGAGCAATTTCTTGATTATAGCGATTGATTTTACTTTCCATTTCATCATAGCGTTGAGAATCTTCTTCTGAGACTAAACCATCTTCAGTTCGCACTGAGTCTAGGAAAGTTTTTGCTTGTTCCCAAGCTTGATTTCGTTTTTCTTTTAATTCAAGTAATTTAGACATAGGTTAGTTTTCCTTTCATTATTTCAATAAATCTAATCGTTTTCTTAACTGATTGAGAGGAGTCGTTGATAAAGGTTTGTAGCTATCTATTTTGGCTTGAAGTTTAACAACAAGGTTATGATCCGCAGTGGCTCTACTAAATGAATAACTGCTTAGTTCTAGTTCTTCTTTAGGTTCATCTTTACTGAATAAAATCTTGTCCGCAAAGCCAAGTTCAACTGCTTTTCTCGCATTAAACCATGATTCAGAATCCATTAAATGTGAGATTTTTGTCCTAGATAATCCTGTTCTTAACTCATAGGCATTCATAATAGACTCTTTGATTTCCCCCAGCATTTCAATGACCTTTTCCATATCCCTTGCTTCACCTTGTGCAATTGTCCATGGATTGTGAATCATCATCATTGCAACAGGACTCATGGATACTGTTGTTCCAGCCATGGCAATGACACTGGCAGCACTAGCGGCAAGACCATCAATTATGACATGCACATTTCCCTTGTAATCCATCAGCATGTTATAGATTTGTGCTGCAGCAAAAACATCACCCCCTGGACTATTAATCCAGAGGGTGATATCACCTTTTCCTGCATTTAAATCATTTTTAAAGAGTTGTGGAGTAACTTCATCTCCAAACCATGTTTCATCAGCAATCTGTCCTTCAATACGAAGAGTGCGAATATTCCCTTCGTCTGAAAAACTCCAAAATTTACGCATCCTCTTCCTCCTTTTGTTTTTCTTGAAGTTGTTCAATTGCCTGTTTTGTCATAAAACCACCAGCATCTTTTAATTTAGTCATATTTCCGTTAATCAAATAAAGGTTTCCTCCTTCTTCATCTGTTAAAAGATTTAAATCTTCAAGTTCTCGAATATCATTTGTTGATAGCCAGCCATTCTGTCTTGCAATAGCATACCCACTCATACGACTTTGATAATCTCCACGTAATAAACCATCTACATTGAACTTAACAAAGTACTTCTTCTTTTCTTCAGGTAAAAAAAGAGACCTCTTGAAGGCCTGTTCTAAACGAACTACCCAAGGGTCTAATGTGTATTTTACAAACTCTAGTGATTGTTGCTCGATATTTGAAAATGAAGATTTTTCTAAATCACCAATCATATGTGGTGGTATCCTATACAAACGTGCAATCTCATTGATTTGAAACTTCCTAGTCTGTAAGAATTGTGCTTCTTCTGGTGGAATACCTATTTGAGTGTACTTCATCCCTTCTTCTAGAACTGCAACTTTATGTGCATTTGTTACACCGTTATAAACCGCATTCCAAGAATCACGTACTCTTTTTGGATCCTTCAAAATCCCTGGATGTTCCAATACACCACCTGGATTTGCACCATTTTTAAAGAATGATGCTCCGTAATTCTCTGTAGCCAAAGTCATCCCAATTGCGTTCTTTGCTAATGCGATGGGAGAATAGCCAATCAATCCATCAAAACCAAGTCCTGGAATGTGAAGGACATCTTCTTGTTTTAAAATAACACTTCCTTTATCCTTGAAATTTGGATTTTCTTCGGTCTGACGTTGATATTTGTAGTAAAGTTTCCCATTTTCATCACGGTGTACTGACATTTTATCTGGTAATAAGGGATACAAACTGATAACCTGACCGCTCTTATCTCTTATGATTTGAATATATGCATTGCCCCATATCAAAAGATGAGTCATCAAAGTTTCTCGAAAGACAAAAGAAGACATCTCTGGATTTGGTTCATCATGAAGTAAGAAATATAGAGGATGTTCAAATTTTTTCTCTCTCCCATTAGACGTTCTTTCGTATATGTGAATGGGTAGAGAAGCGACAGCTTCAGCTAATATTCTCACACAAGCATAAACAGCTGTAGTCTGCATTGCTTTAAATTCATCTACATTTTCACCACTAGAAGTTCGTCCAAAGAGATAGGAAAAGTCCTGTCCCTCATAGCTATTATGCGGTTTATCTCGTGATCTTTTTCTTCCAATAAAATCTAAAAATCCCATCTAATCCTCCATTTTTGAGTACAATAAAAGCACCTCATTTGCGAGATGCTCTACGAATTAAAATTGAATTTACTTATTGAATAACTTAGCCCAATTCTGCTTGGAATTTAAAATTCTGGAGACATAAACTTCATATTTGTCGATATAATAAAAAGCTAAGTAATTTTCAATTGGCATATATCGGTAACGTTTTCCGTCATCTGTTAATTCACCGTAACCTCGACTCGATACCAAAGGACATGCTTCTGGAAATGTTTCTAAAGTTTCTAGTGCCGTTAAAATAAGGTCTAGTTTACTATCGGCAGATTGTTGGCTGTAAAAATTCAGTACAATATAATCATGTATTTCTCTCAAGTCTTTCTTAGCTTGATCCGTAAGAGAAACATGGTAACGCTTATGATTAACCAAGTCCAAATTCCTTTCTTACATCTGCTAAAGAGGTTAGTTTACCTTGCTCAATTTCTTGATGTCCCAACAAGATCTCTTTTTTCAAGTCTTCAAAAGCAACCTGATATTGGGTCTCTTGTGAATCACTAAATACGAACTCTTTAGGGTCAACCGCACCTGTCGCAATTTTACGAAGTGCAGCATTAAAGATATCTGACAGGGTTAACTTTTCATCAGCTAAGATTTCTTTCGTTTGTTGATAAAAAGTCGAATCAGCTCTAAAATTAACAGGTTGAGTACTTGCCATGATTAATACCTCTTTGTAAAGATGTTTTGTAAATACATTGTATCATCTTTAGATTTAAAATTCAACTAAAAGCTTAGTATTCCTCGCTCATCATAAATACTACTATCATTATTTTGGTGTCTAATACATCTATCAATCCCCATTATAAGAGCAACAATTCCATCGATTTTTTCAATTGATTTCTCTTTATCTGGTTTGATATTGCCTGCAGGGTCTTGGCGCATAACTACGTTTTGCGACATCCATTTTAAAACAGGTTGTCCTCCGTGTTGTATACGACCTTCCATCATAAGTTTGAATAATTCCTTTGACGGTGGACTCATATCCTTGTACCCCTGACCAAAAGGAATCATTGTCAGCCCCATATCTTCTAGATTCTGCACCATTTGCGTTGCATTCCATCTATCATAGGCGATTTCTTTTATATTGTATAGCTTTGATAATTCCTCAATGAACTTCTCTATAAAGCCATAATGAACAACATTACCCTCTGTCGTCTTTAGATAACCTTGCCGTTCCCATACATCATACAAAACATGATCCCTACGACAACGAAGTTCAAGAGTATCTTTTGGTAACCAGAAATAGGGTAGAATGATGTAATTTTCTAGTTCATTCCTAGGTGGAAAAACTAAAACAAAGGCTGTGATGTCGGATGTACTTGACAAGTCTAGTCCTGCATAACACTCACGACCTTTCAAGCTTTCAAAATTGATTGGTGCATCCCCTTTGTTGTATACATGTTCTGGAATCCAAGCAACTGTAGAATTTGTCCACATATTTAGCCGTAGTTGCTTGAATACATTTTCTTCAGCAGGATTATCGAGTGCTTGTTTATATGCTTCTCTGACACGGTCTAAACCAATGGTATGACCTAATGACGGATTTGCTTTTAACCAGTTACTTTCGTCATTCCAGTCCTCTTCACCAGATAAACCATAAACGACAGGATAAAAAGATGTATCTTTCTTTCTGTCGTTTAAAATATCAAGTGCTTTTGTATGTAACTCGTAACAAATTGAATTCTTATCTGTTCCTGCAGTAGTAATGATAAAAAATAAGGGTTGTTCTCGTGCATCCCCTGAACCTTTAGTTAAGACATCATAGAGGTGGCGATTGGGTTGCGCATGAATTTCGTCAAACACGAGTCCTGAAACATTGAGACCATGTTTTGTACCAGTCTCAGCGGACAAAACTTGATAGAAACCTGCATTAGAGTAGTTAACAATTCGTTTCGTAGCACCCATTATTTTTGAACGTTTCTCTAAAGGTCTACTCATTAGTACCATTTGTTTTGCTACATCGAATACAATAGAGGCTTGATTTCGGTCGCATGCAGCACCATAAACCTCTGCACTGGCTTCATTATCTGCATAAAGTAGATAAAGAGCGATTGCTGCTGCTAGTTCACTCTTCCCATTCTTTTTTGGAATTTCAATATAGGCAGTTAGAAATTGACGATTCCCATCTTCTTTAACAATCCCAAATAAATCTCGTACTATCTGTTCCTGCCAGGGTAAAAGTATAAACTTCTGACCTGCCCATTTTCCTTTAGTATGACAAAGGTTTTGAATAAAAGTCACTGCTCTATCAGCCTTACTTTTATCATAATGTGATGTAGCTAGCATAAAAGGAGTTGGTTCATAATGAAAAGTCATAGTAAACCTCCCAACAAATCTTCCATTTCGTCACCGTTACCAACATCTGAATCCATAGTAGCTAAACGATTCCTAGCGGATGGGGTTAGACCAAATTGTTCACAAAACTTCAGCATGATTTTTAAATTAGTTTGACTAATTGAAACTTGTGGAACTTGCTGTAAATAACCATTTGGTGTCTTTAAGATAGAACCATGTTTTGATAAAAATTCCTCTGCTTCTTTCCATCGTGCGTAAGCTTGACAATAACCTGCAAATGCAGTCATATCCATTTCCGTCAGTAATCCCATTTGTTCCAATATTTTTCCCATCCGTTTCCATTCCCTCTTAGCATCTTCTTCAAGCCACTGGGGGCAACGTGGAGCCTTCTTTTGAGGTTTTACTTCATTCGTTGGGAGAGGCCGTTTACCAGGATTACCTTCTAGAACTTTTAAATTTGTAGGTTTCGGTTTACGTCCTCTAATTGCCACTAATTCACCTCCTAAAATAAAAAGAACTCACATCGAGTTCCAAATTATAATTTATTGTATGTATCCACTATTTCTTGATAGATAATTTTATCAAAATCATCCATTCGGTCAGTGATTTTACCATATTCATAATGAAAAACTATTTCTTTATTTCGTTTAATTTTTAGGATTGCTATCCAAGCTCTATCAATATGTCGATCATAAGTACTGTATTCCCTAAGAAACTCAATATGATAGTGCCGACCATTGAATTCTCTAGTTATCATTTCCCACATAACTATCTCAATTTCATTATTTTATCAATTCCGTAAAGTACATTTAAACTTTGTCCATTATCCCAATTCACTAAAATTGAACCAATATCATCAACACCAATTACCGTACCGAGAGTACCTATAGGTGGTGCAAATGGATCCTCCATTTCGAGTAATTTGACTCGAGTTCCATTGGGATACAATGATTTCAAAGTCTTCACTTTTAAGTCGTCCATAATATAACCTCTTCTCTTTTGTTTAGTACATATTAACTCTAAAGTTCATCTTTATCCAGTTATTTCTGATGATATTTTGAAGATAATATAGCACAACCAATAGCATACACAACTGGTACTGTGACTCCGTTTCCTGCTTGTTTATAAAGTTGTGCATCTGAATTTACAGCTTTTGCCTTTTCAAATAAGTCATCACTGAAACCTTGAAGTCTAAAACACTCTTTTGGAGTAAGTTTTCTAATTTTGACAACACGACCATTCCAAACTACTGCGCCCATCTGGCAGCTACATGAAAGGTTGTGAGCTATTCCTCTCCCTACTCTTGCTCTTCTCGTTAATGAACTTGGATAAGAAAGATCAACTGAGTCACCGACCTCCGCCAATTGGTAACCTTGCTTTGTTCCGTTCCTAACCTTGATACCTTGTGCCAAAATTGGTTGAACCTCAAGCACTCCAGAGTTCATTGCTGTTCGCTTTGTCGCACCAGCAGTGTAACGAGCAGTTATACATCTTGCTTCTTCAGTTAATTTTGGTCCAGTTAGCGATTGGTCAATCAGATATAGACCTGTCTTAGCTCCTAGTCCTCCACCCTCTCCAACAAGTGTTGTTGCAATACCACTAGGGTCGTAGACACGGTAGCTTTGCATACCGCCTACAAGTTGCTTAAGATGGCTACTGCTTTCTCTGCTGATAGGTAGTACTTGTCGTCGACCTTTTCTTCTAAGATGTCCGATAGTATAGATGCGCTCTCTATTTTGTGGTACTCCGTAATCTTTTGAGTTGAACACTTGCCATTCAAGGTCGTACCCTGATTCATCCAAGATAGAGAGATAGTCGAGATAATCTCTTCCCCCACCACTTGATAAAAGTCCTTTAACATTTTCAAGGAGAACCCATTCGGGTTTATCTTCTTCTTTTTGGCTTTTGATGAGTTCAACAAATGTAAAAAAGAGTCCACTTCGCTCACCGTATAGGCCGGCTCGTTTCCCTGCGATAGACACATTTTGACAAGGGCTTCCCGCACACCAGAGATCTGCTTTTGGTAATCGTAATGGATCGATTGTTGTGATATCGTCATGAAACCATTCTCCTTTCGTATCATACATTGCTTCATAAGACTTGCGTGCAAACTTATCTTTTTCGCAAAATCCTATACATTTCATTCCTGCTAATTCTAGCCCATGTCGAAAGCCACCAACTCCTGAAAAGAAATCTAGAAATGTTAGTGTCATACTTGTTCCTCCAACTCCTTTAACACTTGGTTATAAGTTAAAACCTCATGATTACGTTGTACGGTTACTTCAGTATCGCCTGTAATTTCTATATAGCGTTTTACAATGACATCCACAAACTTTTCATCCAGCTCGATTCCATAACAAACACGTCCAGTCTGATCTGCAGCTATTAAAGTAGAACCAGAACCTAAAAATGGATCTAAAACTATTGTTCCACGCATAGAAGAGTTTTGAATAGGGTAAGCCATAAGTTGAATTGGTTTCATGGTTGGGTGGTCTTTACTAGACTTAGGACGGTCATATTCCCAAATGGTAGTTTGCTTCCGATCACTAAACCATTGATGCTTTCCTTTTTTCTTCCACCCATATAAACAAGGTTCATGTTGCCATTGATATGGGCTACGGCCTAATACAAGTGAGTTCTTTTTCCAGATACAACACCCACTCAAATAGAAACCAGCATCTTTAAAAGCTTTACGGAAGTTGAGTCCTTCCGTATCCGCATGAAAAACATAGATAGATGCATCAGTTTCCATGTGATTTTCTACTTGAGTAAACATAGAAAGGAGAAACTGATAGAAGTCACCGTCAGACATATTATCATTTAGGATTTTCCCAGCCGTCTCTTCAACGTCAACGTTATAAGGCGGATCTGTTACAACTAAATTAGCTTTCTTATCACCAAGTAATTGGTCGTAGGTTTCTGATTTGGTAGAATCACCACAAATGACTCGGTGCTTTCCGAGTTGCCAAATATCGCCACGTCTTGATACCGTTGGTTTCTTCAATTCTTCTTCCACATCAAACTCATCTTCAGACAACTCCTTGTCATGGACATTAGAGAGGATATTATCAATCTCTGGCGGTTCAAAACCAGTCAGGTCTAGATTAAAATCAGACTCCTGTAAATCCAAAAGTAAGTCCGCTAAGAGAGTTTCATCCCATTGACCTGTAATCTTATTGAGTGCAATGTTCAATGCTTTCTCATCTTCTTTAGAAAGCTTTACAATTACACACTTAGCAGTTTCATAGTCAAGGTCTTTAAGAACTGTCAAGCGTTGATGACCACCAATTACAGTTAAATCTTCATTGACAATAATAGGGTCAACATATCCAAACTTTAGAAGCGACTGTTTAATTTTTTCATATTCTTTATCCCCTTTTTTCAGTTTCTTTCGAGGATTATAAGCTGCAGGCTTTAATTCTTTCAGAGGAAGTTCTTTTATTTCCATTGTTGGTTGGTTCGTCATTTTAGACTCCTTTGTAAAATCTTATCTGTATGTAGCAGGCATGGCTACAATACTTTCTATTGGGATTGGCATAAGATAAAAATGACTTACCACAACACTGGCAAGTCATTTCTTCATATGCAGTTTGTTCCTTATCATGTTCCTCTTGATGATTTTTCCACCAATTTATTCTGCACCTGTCTGAGCAAAATTTCTTCGGTCGTCCAGTTTTATTAGGAACCATAGGTTGAAAACATTGAGGACAGTTTGTACCATCTTGAACTCGTTTCTCAACCATCAAATACGGTAATGTTCCTTGTCCCTTTAACTCAGGATGTCTTTTACAATACTTCTTAACAGAGTCCTTAGATAGACCAATTGCTTTAGCAACTTCACCGTATCCTAAGCCATTTTTTCTAAGTAACCAAATTTGTTCTCGTTGATAGTTATTCATACCTGTTCCTCACTTTTATACTAAAAAATAAGGTTATTTTCGTACCTAAATTTAAACAAATTTACGAAAATAACACTCACTTAATTCTATATTCTTACTGGATTCTTTACTATTTTGAATTGATTTTTATATCCCACCCTATCAATTTTGCGAAATTTTACGTTTAAGGGGGCTTCGGTCTTTTACGGACAAGGGTTTAGAGATTTTATCCCCCCTACCCCAGAGAGAAAAAAATAAATACTTTTAAAACGAATCTACAATATTAAAACCGATAGGTATATTCCACATATCTATCAGTCGTCTTGGTCTTTCTATCATGACAAGATTTACAGAGAGCTTGCCAGTTAGATTGATTCCAAAAGAGTTCTTGGTCACCTCGGTGGGGAGTGATATGATCAACCACTGTTGCCTTGGTCAGTCGACCTTCTCTTTGACAGTAAACACAGAGAGAATTGAGCTTTAAGTAACGAATCCTCGCCTTATTCCACCGTGAATTGTAACCTTTAGCTTTAGTTGTCCTGGCGTCAAGTGAGTGGTTAGTCTTGTGGTCATCGCAGTACTTGTTTCCATAGGTCACAAGGTTTGGACAACCATTCTGCTTGCAGGGAGTTCTTGGTCTACGTGGCATCTTACTGCTCCCAAGGAAGAGTTGGTTTCGTAAAATGTCCAAAACATGTAGATTGAGTGTAGTCTACGTTTAGAAGATCCAACTCCTTGATAATCCCTTTCGGTGTTAAATCGTACCGTTCTTTAATCATTCCTACCAATTGTTTGCTCGTATAGTTACTTGTTCCAAATGTTTCTACATGAATAGAAACCGGTTCTGCAACCCCTATAGCGTATGCTAATTGAACTTCGCATCGTTTAGCATATCCTTCACGAACGATGTCTTTTGCAATCTTACGTGCCATATAAGCTCCTGAGCGATCCACTTTACTTGGATCCTTTCCTGAAAATGCACCACCACCATGATGAGCAAATCCACCATAGGTATCAGCAATAATTTTTCTTCCAGTAACTCCAGCATCTGCATAAGAACCACCAAGAACGAAACGACCAGTGGGATTCACTAAAATATTAAAATCAAGGTTTTGTCTATACCGTTTAGCAACTTTCATCATAGATTCTTTAACAATAGCTCTTAGATTCTCAATTGTCATTTCATCGCTATGCTGAATTGATACTAAGAATGTTGTAATTCTTTTATTGTCATAATCATAAGAAACCTGTGCCTTAGCATCTTTCCCTAAGAGCGGATGCTGAAGTTCCATAAGATTCTCAAGAACACGAGTTGCTAAAACGTAGGGAAGCGGTAAGTATTCGTTAGTTTCATCAGTTGCATAGCCATACATCATACCTTGGTCACCAGCACCACCTGTATCAACACCTTGAGAAATATCATCACTTTGTAATCCGATAAGATTTGTCACAATGATATTTTCCATTCCTAGTGGTTTAACGACATTTCGAACAACAGTTTTTAAATCAAACAAGGCTGTTGTTTTCATTTCACCAGCAACCACTATATGATTATCTTTGATAAGAGTTTCTACTGCAACCCTGCTATTCTTATCTTGTTCTAAACATACTGTTAGAACTGCATCTGAAATCTGGTCACAAATTTTATCTGGATGACCATTAGATACTTGTTCACTCGTAATAATCATTATTTCCTCCACGCAAAAAGCCTCCCCATTTGGGTAAGGCTCTGTTTTTTTTTTTATTTTGCTTTTCTACCTACTTCATAGGCTTGTTCAAGCATTTCTTTCAATGCCCAAACGCTGATGTCATAAAAGTCAAGGCTGTCGCTATTTCTCGTTTCTAGCGTTTCAGCGCCAATTCTATTTTTTGCGATTTTTGTTAAAATATCCTCTTTCTTCATGGTTTTATCCTCTTTCTTTTTTGTTGTAACCATATTACCTCTAAGAGCGGGATATATCCAGTCATTTGTGCATTATTTTAAAGATATTTTAAACTTTTAAAGTTTTCAAAATCACTTCAAGAATAGCTTCTTGTTCATCAGATTCTGGGTAGATATCCCATCCTCTGTCATAAGAAATGATAGTATTTTCAGCAACATCAACCTCTAATTTGAATACACATCCTAAATCAATACCTACATCTGAAGGTTGGTCACTGACTTTTGCTATGTAATCAACTATTCGTCCGTGATAATGAATCTGACCTCTAGTCCACATGGTTATTCTCCTCTTATTTTTCTAGGTGTATATTACCGTAGAATTAGAATTTTATCCAGTTAACTTAGCAGATTTTCTATCTTTTTTGACATCTTAAGTATAACACAGTCATTTTTAAAAAGCAGTACCATCTTAGTAACAACTTAGTAACAGGGTAGTACCACCTTAGTAACACCCTAGTATCATTATCCATTTATACTCAAGGTTTTACCAGCAAAACGGTAATATTCTTTTACTTGTTTTAAGGCTTTTTGTCTATATCGACTAACTGTCATTCTAGAAACATTATGTTTAGGTAGTAACTCATCCCATGTCAATCCAGCTAAGACTAAATCAACTACTACATCTCTCATAATTTCATCAACAGAAGAAACAGCAAGTTCAAAAAAATCGAGATCAGTTTTTAAATGACAGTACTTTTCAAACAGTGACTCCTGATATTCTTTTTCCTCTGCTAAGAACTTATCATGAAAAGATAGAGCCATATTTTCTGTTCTAACATTAGTTTTACTCGTTTTAACACGTTCTTCATTTGTCTGTCTAGTAGCAAGAGAATAGAGAAAAGCATCTTCTGAAATGGGTTTATAGTTTTCAATCAAGTTCTTTGCAATTGTTAAATCTCTTTTTGCATCTTGATAGTGTTGAAAATAGTAGTCTACTTTATCCATATCAACCTCCTACTTGTGCTTTTACTGCTTCAATCAAACGTGATTGTTGCGCGTCCTTAGCAGTTAAAGCTTTTAGAATATCATCATCAATTGTACCTTCCGTTACAATATGCTGAATAATGACTGTGTTTGATTGTTGCCCTTGACGCCAAAGTCTAGCATTGGTTTGTTGGTAAAGTTCAAGAGACCAAGTTAACCCAAACCACACTAAATGATGACCTCCCTTTTGTAAATTTAGACCATGTCCTGCACTAGCTGGGTGTAGCAAACCCACAGAGATATTCCCTTTATTCCATTCATGAATATCAGTTTCACTTTTAAGAACTGTACTTTGAATCCTAAGTTTTTTCATTCGTTCTTGAATACGAAGTAAATCATGTTTGAACCAATAAGCAACCAACACAGGTTCTCCATTTGCTGCTTCGATAATATCTTCAAGTGCATCTAGTTTTTGATCATGTAACTTGATAATTCTATGATCATCAGAATAAACAGCACCATTTGCCATTTGAACCAGTTTATTGGATAAACTAGCAGCATTTGCTGCTGTTACTTCAATTTCGTTAGAATCATAAATAACAGATTCCTTTTTAAAGTCTTTATATCTTTTTGCTTCTGCGTTTGTGAGATGGACTGATTTTTTCGCTGAGATTAATGTTGGCATTTGTAGATAATCCATTGCTTTCATAGAAATTGTGATGTCATCAATCTTGTCAAAGATTTGACACTCTGCATAGTCCATTGGAATATATTCATAGACGACGTTTCCATTTCTACGTCCCTCTCTAAAATAACGACTTCGGTATTCTCCAATAAAACGACCCAAACGGACACCACCATCTATGACTTTAAACTCCGCAAACAAATCCATCAATCCGTTGGAACTCGGTGTGCCTGTTAAACCTACCACTCGTTTCATGTAGGGGCGCATGGCCATAAAAGCTTTAAAACGTTTTGATTGCCATGATTTGAATGAACTTAATTCATCAATGACAATCATATCCCACTTGAAATGCGGATGACACTCTTCAACTAACCAAGGGATGTTTTCACGATTTACAATGTAGATATCCGCATCTTTTTGGAGTGCTTCTTGTCGTTGTTTTGGAGTACCCACAATTTTTGAATATCTCAGATGAGACAGTTCTTGCCACTGCTCTATTTCGTCACTCCATACTGTATTTGCGACTCTAAGCGGAGCAATAACCAAAACCTTTGAGACCTCATAACGGTCAAACATTAGTTCGTTAATGGCTGACAGGGTGGTAGCTGTTTTTCCCATCCCCATGTCTAAAATGACTGCTACATGAGGATTTCTTATTATGAAGTCTTTGGTGACTTCTTGATAGTCATGCAGTTTCAATTTCATCCAATATCCCCTCAATATCTTTCTTATTATCTAAAACATAGACTCGAAATCCTAAATGTTCAAATAACTTATGCCGTGACACCTGCAAAGCTCTAGGATGTTGATTAGGTGCTTTTACTTCCACCAAACCAAACTTGCCATTGGGTAAGAATACCAGTCGGTCAGGTACTCCTGAAAAGGAAGGTGATACCCACTTTGGACAGATACCACCACGCTTTAAAACCTCGCTTGCTAACTTTTGTTCGATCACTTTTTCTCTCATACTTGTCCTCTCATCAGATTTAAATGGTGGAGGTCTAATGAGGTCATATCCTTAACTTTCCTTATATACTTTTTCTTAGTTATATTTCCTATAGAGATAGTTTTAGAAAAGACCATCATTGACTTACACTAAACAAAAAAATGGAAGTCGTGGAACTTAATCCATAAACTTTTTGACCATACTTCACAAAATATTTTTCACTGAATACTTCAACGACTTACACTCCAAAAATACTTGATTTAAAATCTAGGGGAGATACACCCTCACTTGTGTAAGTCATTAGTTTAGAAAATCATCGTCATCAGCTTTTAATGATAACCCTATAATAAAATTCCCTTTATTAGTCCGTTTTCGTTCATAACCAGCTTGATTAAGTGCAGCATAGAAATCAGTTGTACTTCGTGTGTATTCTAAATTTTGAAGGCAATATGCACGATACTTACTGTACAATTCTCCTGATTTCTCACTTAATTTTTCACCCACGACACAACTTTCATTGATGAAATGCCCCAACCAGTCATTAGCTTCACGGTAGGATTTGACAGAATTTATTACTGCTTTTGGAACTGATGTTTTAAAATTTGCTTTGATGGCTTTTTCCGCTCCTTCAATAATCCACGATAAAATTGCTGACCCAGCATTATCGTACAGATAATCCGCAAAATTCTTGATATCTGAACGACCACTAATTTTGGCATTAAATGGAATAACGACCAAACGTCGCCAAGTTCCTTCATCGTTTGCTCCAACTTTTGGTAAATGATTCGTATAAAGTACCAGCGTATGAGATGGAACAAAATGAAATGGATCCTTATACTTCTTTTCTGCTTGAATTTCGTCAGTTGAGGTAATCTGCTTCACAACTGCTGTATTCAATCTCATTCCTTCTGCCATTTCAGAAGCAATAACAAGACGTTTCCCTTTTAACTCAGCAAGTTCTGGACTTACATTTCGTTTATTATTCATGGTTAAAGCATCTGCAGATAATTTGCCAGAATAGCTTCCAAGTACTCTAGCGATTGTATTCCAAAAGGTTGATTTCCCATTGGCTCCTCCGCCATAAGCGATAATCATATGTTCTTGATAGACTTTTCCGATTGCTGTCATACCGATGATTTCCTGTACATAATCAATCAACTCCTGGTCATTACAGAAAAAAGTAGCTAAAGTTTCCTTCCATAATCCCAAGCCTTCATCACCTGGAGAAACCGTGGTTATCTTAGTGATGTAGTCTTTTGGGTCATGTTCATGGTAATCCCTAAGTCCATTTCTTAAGTTGTAGGTAGCGTTAGGAGTATTGAGCAACATATCGTCCTTATCAAGTTCTGATAAATCAATGGCTAGCATTGGTTTTGCAGTATTATGAGTCGCAGTAATATAGCGATAATCTCTTCGCTTCATAACAAACTGATAATAAGATTTTGAGGAAAGATAAATAGAATGAAGTTTTTGTTGAATCGGTGTTTCAATCACTTTAGCAAGAGCTTTACCACCTTCACGAACTACTGATTCATCAATTCCAGAGTTGACTAACTCTATAACGGACTTTTCGTATTGTTCAAGAGCATCTGCTAGTTGAAAGTCCATAAACTCAAGAACCTTTCCTATGGCCAATTGTTTATCTTCTTTCCAATACTGACCATTAAAAGTTAAATAGTCTGTCGCATTTGTATAAGCTAAAACATCACCATACTCTCTAGCTAATACTCCAGCTTCCCCGATATCAGAAAAATCATCCGGTTTTAAAGAAGGCCGATTAAAGGTATCTGGCGAAACATAATCATCTGAATCTTTAATAGTCTTATTGTAAAATCGAACTGCACTTCCCCAAATTGTGTCTAGTTCAGATTTTTCTAATGGCGGTTCACATCTGGATGCCTGCTCATCAAAACCACTTCTTGCTTCTTGTGTAACTCCTAATCTTTTAAGAATTTTAGCCGCAAAAACTGACATGGTTGAATTTCGACTTCCCTCAGCGATAGGTCCTTTAGATGGTCTATAAAAGTCAGCATCAAAATCTTCTTCTATCTCTATAGGATTAAGTTGAAGTAAATCTTCATCGATAGTCATCCAGGAATCATTCCATATGACTTTTGCATTTGGATTACCAAAGAAGAACCTTGCTGCATCTTTTGCATTATCATCAAAAAATTGATACCTATTCGTGAGCTCTTCTTTCATAGCAACATAAGTTTCTCTATTGTTCGTTTCTTTAATTGGGAAATAAATATGAAATTTTGGACGTGCTATCATGGCACCCTTAGACAACATATGGTTTCGACTAGTAACCAAAGCAAAGTCATAATCAATAAAGATTTCTTTAATGTTCTCTTCTGTAACCCACTCGTTAGGGTTGTCTGTCTTGTCATTATCAATATCCATGACAATAACATTTGATTTTATAAAATTTGAGTTTGAGCGAGTGTGATTGGTAAACTCTGCACCTACATGATCGTATTGAACTGTATTCAATAATGATTTGTCATCTGTTATTCTGACTTCATTGGGATATAAAGTACTTGTTTGGATACCTGTCTTTCCAGAATGACATAACGAAAATTTCATCCGCAACTCCTCCTTAATCTGCTAATAAATTGAGAGTCTATTTCTCTTTCTATCTTTATAGGTAAAAATTGCCTGCTATTTTCCGGTTCAGTAGAAATTTATTTCAAAAAAATACTCTTCCTTTATATGTCAAAGGGAGAGTTTTCTTTGTTTTAAATTTTTTATTAATTTTTGAAAAAACCGGAATTTAATTATCTCTTTTTACCTATACAGGTGTAAGAATTAGAAATCGAATAGAAAAATATTTTTGAAATCCGGAAATTCTAAAGTGATTCTTACCTATAAAGATAGGAGGATGTGAAATGACAAAAGAACAATTGATTGAACACGATGAACAATTAGTAGATACACTAACTGCCATCAGTGTTATCTCAAAACAACTAGCTAAAAAAATTAAAGAGGACGAACAATATGAGCAAAATGAAACAACTGAATGACTTATTAAATGAGATGAAGGAATCAACAAAGTGCCAGTTAAGAATTATAGAGGAATTTCAAGAACTACTGTCTGAGGAAAACACTTCTTCAAGTCACGAAAAAGTTATGGAAGAACCAAGACATGTTACTCTTGAAGAACTACGTGGTGTGCTTGCTACAAAAGCTAGTGAAGGATTTAAAGATGAGATTCGAGCTTTGCTAAAAGCTTATGGTGCTGATTCACTTTCAAAATTAGATCCTAAAAACTACTCAGCTTTAATGGAAGAGGCTGGAGGTATTGGTATTGACTAATCATGCTGTATTATCCGCTTCTGCTTCTCATCGATGGCTAAATTGTCCACCATCAGTAAGATTAACCGAAAAACTAGAAGATAAGGTATCAACGTATGCTTTGGAAGGAACAGACGCCCATGAGTTGTGTGCCTATTTAGTTGAAACTGCACTTGGACGTAAGGCGCGTGATCCTACTGCAAACTTAACTTTCTATAACGAGGAAATGCAACATTGCGCAGAAGAATATCGGAACTATGTAGTTGAACAGATAGAAATTGCAAAAACATATTCTAGAGATCCAACCGTTCTTGTTGAACAGAGACTAGATTTCTCAAAATGGGTTCCAGAAGGTTTTGGTACAGGAGACTGTATTATTGTGGCTGATGGTTTGCTACAAATCATCGATTATAAACACGGTCTCGGTGTACTGGTTGATGCTGACCATAACCCCCAAATGATGTGCTATGCTCTAGGTGCTTTAGAAATGTTTGAAGGTTTATACAGTTTTGATAAAGTGACAATGACTATTTTCCAACCACGAAAGCACAATGTTTCAACATTTGAAATGGACAAAGAAAAACTACTTCACTGGGCTGAAACTGAACTATCTCCTAAAGCTGAACTAGCTTTCAAGGGTGAAGGAGAAATGAAATCAGGAAAACACTGCCAGTTCTGCAAAATAAAAAGTATCTGTCGCAAACGTGCAGAAGATAATCTAGAACTTGCCAAGATGGAATTTGCTGATCCTGCTACTCTCAGTAATAAAGATATATCGGAGATTTTACCTAAAATTGAACTATTGATAACATGGGCTAACGATGTCAGAAATCATGCTTTAAATTTAGCTACAAATGGCCATACAATCCCAGGTTACAAGCTAGTTGAAGGACGTTCTATTCGAAAATTCTCAGATGAAAATAAAGTAATTCAAACAGTAACTGCTGCAGGATTTGACCCCTATGAAAAGAAACTACTAAACATTACCGGGATGACCAAACTGCTTGGAAAACAAGCCTTTAATGAGCTTCTTGGTAATCTAATTACAAAGCCAAATGGAAAACCTACACTCGTTCCAATTGATGATAATCGTCAAGAAATGAACCTAGCAAAAACAGATTTTACAGAGGACTAAACTTATGACAACTAAAGTAATCACAGGAAAAGATACACGTTTTAGTTATTTAAACGCAAATGAACCCAAAGCTATTAATGGCGGTAAACCAAAGTATAGCGTGTCACTCATCATTTCAAAAGATGATGTTCAAACTATTGATAAAATTAAAGCAGCAATTGAACAAGCCTATAAAGAAGGTGAATCTAAACTAAAAGGGAACGGAAAATCCGTTCCATCATTAGAAGTATTGAAAACACCACTACGAGATGGGGACTTGGAACGTCCTGATGATGAAGCTTATCGCAATGCCTACTTCGTGAATGCGAACTCTCCACATAAACCTGGTATTGTTGATGCTAACCGTCAAGAAATTATTGATACTTCAGAGTTATATTCTGGTATCTATGGACGTGCCAGCATCTCATTCTACGCTTTCAATTCAAACGGAAATAAGGGAATTGCTTGCGGTCTTAATAACCTCCAAAAATTGCGCGATGGTGAGCCACTGGGAGGTCGTACAAGTGCTGAAGATGACTTCGCTACAGACGATGATGATTTCTTAAACTAAGAAAGGAGATATGAAAGATGATTTTTTCAATTTTTATGACTATCTTAATGGCAGTTTGGCTATTCACTGGACTATATGCTGCGTTTATGACAATTCGAGATGATATCCGCTCAGAAAAAGAGAGAAAACAAAAAATGGTGAATGCAAATGACAATAATTGAGTTTCTATGGACTGTTGCATCTTGTCTCACAATCGCTTTACTAAGCCATCTTTTATATGTTAGTATTCGCAATGACATCAGATATGAGAGAGAACGATTCTTTAGTCGCAGAAATAAACACTAAAACATGGTGGCAGTTCTTCCTGCCACCTTTTTATGAAAGGATGAATTATGCAAATTAAAGAACTATCAGTAGACATAGAAACTTACTGTGATGTAGACCTACGGAAAACTGGAGTCTATCGATATGCGGAAGATGAATCTTTTGAAATCCTTCTTCTAGCAGTATCTATAAATAATGCTCCTGTAATTGTTTATGATCTGACTAAGGATAAACTTCCAAATCTCATCCTACAAGCCTTGCTTGATGATACAGTCATTAAATGGGCTTTTAACGCAACATTTGAGCGCATTTGCCTGTCTAATTGGATTAAGAAACATTACCCAACATTACTTAATGAAAACTTTTTATCCCCAAATTCTTGGCGATGTAGCATGATTTGGTCTGCGTACTTGGGACTGCCATTATCACTTGAAGGTGTGGGTACGATTCTTAAACTTAGTGAACAAAAACTAAAAGTTGGGAGTGAATTAATTCGCTACTTCTGCTTTCCTTGTAAACCCACAAAAATAAATGGTGGTCGAACACGTAATTATGAAAATCACGCGCCAGAGAAATGGAAAAATTTCATCGAATATAATAAACGAGATGTAGAAGTTGAACTAGCAATTAAAAAAAGGTTGCAAAACTTCCCTGTTCCTGACTTTGTATGGGATGAGTACCACTTTGATCAGAAGATCAATGACTGTGGCATTGGAGTTGATGTTGATTTTGTCCAGTCAGCTATCAAAATTGATGCAGAGAGTAAAGCAAAAATCCAAGAAGAATTGAAAGCTTTAACAGGTCTTGAAAATCCCAACTCCGTTCTACAGATGATAGGTTGGTTACGTGAGCATAATATAGAAACAGATTCACTCGATAAAAAGACTGTAAATAACCTTTTACATAAAGTTGATGAAAAAACTGCAAGGGTTCTAAAATTACGTCAGCAAGCAGCGAAGTCAAGTGTATCCAAATATCAGGCAATGATGAATTGTGTTTGTAAAGATGGACGTGTAAGAGGAATGTTCCAATTTTATGGAGCAAACCGAACTGGGCGATGGGCTGGACGACTGGTACAACTTCAAAACCTACCACAAAACCACTTAAAAGACATAAATGAAGCAAGATTACTTTTTACAACTGAAGATAGTGATACTGTTGAACTTCTCTATGATGTTCAAGATACACTGTCACAGCTTATTCGAACATCATTTATTCCTCGTAAAGATAAGAAATTTATTGTTTGCGACTTTTCTGCTATTGAAGCCCGTGTTCTATCTCATCTAGCAGGTGAGACGTGGAGAACTAAAGTTTTTAATAAAGGAGAGGACATTTACTGCGCCAGTGCCAGTAAAATGTTCCATGTCCCAGTAGAGAAACATGGAGTTAATGCACACTTACGTCAAAAGGGAAAGATCGCAGAGTTAGCACTAGGCTACGGTGGTTCTATAGGTGCTCTTAAAGCAATGGGAGCTATTGAGATGGGATTAGCTGAAGAAGAACTACAACCTCTTGTTGATTCTTGGCGAACAGCCAATCCTAACATTGTCCTTTTGTGGTGGGATATCGATAAGGCTGTCAAGACTGCTATCAAGGGACAAACCGAAACGGAAAGTCATGGTATTCTATTCAGTGTTGAAAAAGGAATGTTATTTATTACTCTCCCATCTGGACGAAAATTAGCTTATGTGAAACCAAGAATTGGAGAGAACCAATTCGGAGGAGAATCAGTAACGTATGAGGGAACCGGTTCTGCAAAACGATGGGAAAGATTGGAAAGTTATGGTCCAAAGTTTGTCGAAAACATCGTTCAAGGAATTAGTCGAGATATATTAGCTCATTCAATAAAACAACTAAAAGATAAGAAAATCGTTGGGCATATTCACGATGAGCTTATCATCGAGTGCTTACCAACGCAAAAACTGGATGAAATATCTGATCAAATGTCCATTTCTCCAAACTGGATGAAAGACATCAATCTACGGGCCGAAGGGTATGAATGCTACTTCTATCAAAAAGACTAAAGAAAAATCCGCATCCTAAATAGGATAGCGGAATTCTTTTATTATTGATTTAATTCTCTGTAGACTTCTTTGGCCATTGCTTGAGCTTTCTTAATAGTTTCATAACCTTGAGTCTTTTTCATTCCAAGTGTAGAAATAATATCTTGTTTTGCGATGTCCATATTCTCATAAATAAGTCTTAGAATTTGACCATATTTCTTATTTCGACGTTCTACTTCTTCAATCAGTTCACGAATTGTTTCTAACATCATAATAATCTCTTCGTGAGAGTCTACACCAGTTGGGTCGAAACCTACATTTTCGTTACTAGACATTTTATTCAACATCTCATCTAAAGATAAGTCATTACCTTTCGTATAACGATTAAGATACTCGTTAACATCCATATTGAAGATTTTAATGACATTGTCAAAGTCCTCAATATTAACTGGTACAAAACCTACAAGTACAGCTTTCCCATAAAACTTAAATGTTTTTAAGTTGTTAGGATTGATATCTTTGCTCTGTCTCATTTCCTTATCTCTAATTACAAAAGGAGCAAGAACTTGATTAAGTGCACAAGGTACATCGTTATATGCCTTTTCATTTTCATATCTTGAAGGGTTATACTTTGATTGACGTTTTTTTACTTGAATTGTCATTGTTTGACTGACTTTCTGTTAATACCGAAAGCAGTTCTGACAACTCAATATGCATTAAATATATTATTGACCGCATAGTACTTTCCTCTATGTATCGGTCAGCCAATTTCACAAGCTGAAATAGTACCTAACTTCTCCACTTCTGAAATTATGGTCATCGTCATGACTCAGTTTTAAAGTTAGTTTAGTAATATAGAAGATTACTTCTATAGTTATATTGTAACTTAAGTAAATGACTATCGGAAGATAACAATAAACTAGATTATTTATATTAATCGTTATTGATTTTTAGAAGATAATAGATTATAATTTATTAGAGATAACCAAGAAAGTAACCTTATAATGCAATATTCATTTACATTTAAGAATTCTATAGAAAATTATTCTATTAGTAATACATTTAATCCTAATATAGGTGCTGAGGAAAAAAAGTTATTTTGTTCACACTTAGAAGAACATAGAGAGATAGAATTCTATTTTGATAGTCTATCAGGATTAGTAGCAAAAAATACTGAAGATAAGAAAAACAACCCACTAGGTGAGTTTATTGCATTGACTGAAACAAACCTAGTAAGTTATTTTGATAAATATGGTTTTCTATTTGATTGGAAAAGCAAAGAACTTTATGATAGCATTTCTATAGATGATGTATTTAGTCTTCAGAATAAATTTAAACTACTAATTAATCTGTTTAACAATGTTCACGGACAAACTGATTCCAATAAACTTTTAGCTACATTTTTTAACTATATATCACAGAGTGATAGAACATTATCACTGGGCGAAACTGAATTAAAGATAAAATCTGTTTATCCATATAGAAATCTTAGAAATTCTTTACCGGCTAAAAATATTGATAATTTATGTTACCAAGTTAAAAATGCTAATGGGACAATTAGTACTTTTCTTAATATTCAAAATTATTATATAGAATCAGGTAGCACTTCTGACTTAAACATTATTGATTACGAAGATTTTATTGATAATCAAAATTATCCCCAAAGTTTTAGGGATACTATTTACCTATATGTAAATAAAAACTCTAATTTTACTAATTTAACTATTAGAATTATTGATTTTTTATATTTATTCTACAAATATGTTGGGGTTTTTGATTTTTCTGAATACGATTCAAATATACCAAATATCTCACTAGAACCGTTTAAACATCATCCTGAACTAATAGAATTTCTAATAGATGTATCAAAAGAAATTCTTGCTTATGAGATTAACAATGGTTTATCAGATGTTACTCCGAAACTAAATTCAAAGACATTTCAACCGGATTGGTCTTTACCTAGTTTACTTTCAGCATTCTATTTCTCACTATTCTATTCAAATTTAGAATTAAGTATGTATAAAATATGTGAAAACATTGGTTGTAATACACCTTTTTACATTCAGCGGTCAAATAGTCTAAAAAAATATTGTTGTGAATCTTGTAAGAACTCTGCTTCTCAAAGAAGATATAGAAGAAAATATAAAAAAACAACTGATGAATCATAATTCATCAGTTGTTTTTCATATTATCTGAAACTTTTTCGGCAATCAATTCAGAAAGTTCACGAATAAATTCTACTCTTTTAGGTGAATTATTATTTATAAGTGATTTTACATCCACTAATATTCCTTGCACTCGCTCAAAAGTTTTGTCTTGACCTTTCCATTCTCCTAAACCTTCTCCAATATACTGATACATAGTATCACTTTTAAAGATTTTATGACTTTTTGAGAAAGGCATTAAGAATGCGTTATAAACTTTAAAGTTTTCTCCATGAATTTGTTTAAACTTTTCATGAAATGCTATATACTCTCCATAAGTAATCTGCTTATTAATACTTGTTGAAGCTGGCAAATCTTTCGTGGCATTCGTTTGACCAAATTTATAATACTTGGCATCAAGAACAAATACATCATCTCCATTCGACATAATCGTATCTGGTTCTAATGCATATCCCTTAGCATTCTTTGTCTCATATATCAAGTTCCATTGAGTTCTAGGGAAATAGTCTTGTTTATTTGGGATTCCATAAGTAAAATCAATCAAACGCTCCCATATATATTGAAAATTATTAGTTCCAAAATAAAACTGATCTGGTTCCTTTTTATGGTCCTTATAATCTAAAATATCTAACATACTTTGAAATAATCGACGTTCAATATCATTATTGGTAACAGCAATCTTTTCTTTAATAATTGATTCAAATTGTGGTCTATTGTATTCGATTCTAGGTTTTTCTGGCAACGGTAACTTATAAAGCCATCCTAAATTTAAAAAAGCTTCATAGACACAATACTTGTTAATTTCAGTTAATAACGTAATTTCAGTATCACTCTGTCTTTTTGATTCCATTTTCAAAAATTTAAATCCGTTTGATTGAGCAATAGGCTGAACTTTCTTGATTGTCCTTGCCCAATTTACTCGTCCACCTAAAGATTGAACATAATACTCTTCATTCTCTTTATAATAAGTTCCTCTATCCAAAAAATAATGAATAACTACTGCATAAGCTTCCATAGGGAAATTCACTGTTTTTAGTGCCTGATTAATATTAACAGATTTTAACCTAGAATTGTTATCATTGTAATTTTGTAAAATAGAAATAAGAGAGATAATATCATTACGGGCCGTTTCTGAATCTTTAGGTAAATCATAACCTAATGGGAAATTGACCGTCACTTCCTGAATATCATTAATTATTTCTGCCTTTATTCCAACAAATGTGTCGCCTTCAATATTAGTAGCAACCCTACACATATCAACTAAAGATTTATTCGGTAAATACAGACTCATTTTTTGCTACCTCACGGCTGTTTTGGAAGCTTTAAATCAAATTTATCAATTATATCATTTGTAAAAATTGCAAATCTCTGTTTACCAGAATTTTGGTTATCTGTAAAGTGCTTAATAATAGCTTCTAAACTAGCAAATTCATTAATATTGAAAAGAGTACCTCTATTAAATTTAAATGCATCATCCCAAAGATACTTTAGAACTTTTTCTGCAAATCTTTTGTTCTTTTCATTGAACTCATTTAATAGTTCATCATCAGATGGTAATTCTTGTATATACTCTTTATTTAGTATTTTTGATGAGATAAAATAAGCTCCCATTCTCTTATCCTCAGAAGATAGAGTTTGATTGCTAGTTTCCAGTATTTGGTTGTTTACAACAGAATTAAAAATACTCCACGTGTACTGAGAATCAGCAATAAAATAACCAGCATAATCTGATGCTTCTACATCATTCTCTATCATTTCCATGATCCATCTTCTTTGAAAAGCAGTATCAAGTGTAAAAACGTTTTGATCAGCAGTGTTCATGGTAGCTAATAAAGACAAATTAGAGGGAATACGAATTTGTTTTGTCTTATCACCATATACCTCTTCTGCTATTACTGAGTTATTGATACCATATACGCTTGTTCCATTTTCATCTCTATCAAGTAATTGAAAAATTTCACCAAAGATACCTGGTGCATTTCCTCTATTTAGTTCTTCAACTATTAGATAAAAATGCTCGGTTGGGTTATCAATAGCTTTTTTTAATATTCTTGTAAAAGGTCCAGGAACAAAACTATATGTTATATCTCCATTTTCCTTTACAACAGGCAAAATTTGTCCGACAAAATCAGTATTCATATAATCAGGATGGAACACCAGTCGTTCCATACGTGATTCATCATTACAATATTCTGTAGCAATTTTATGACTTTTTCCAGAGCCTGGAACACCATACAATAATATATTTTGGCCATTGCCCAAATTAAAGTCTTTTATAGTATCTTCAGAAATACTATCCATTTGTTTTAGAGAGTCTTTTTTATTTTCGACTTCAAAATACCTCTCTAATCTCTTACTATAACTCAATAAAACTTCTTTTTCTTTAGGAGGTTTTAAAGAAACCTGATTCTTATTATATTGGAGAAAATAGTTTAATCCTTCATTTAAAAGAGAATATAATATACGCAATGAACCTTTAGGTTCGACTTCACTTAAAATGTCAACTTGATCGTGTTTCAGAACGGACTCGTACATTGAAAGGTTGTTAAAAATAACATCTTCATTTTGGTGAGAAAGTTTAAATAAAGCTTTTTCTGAAAAAAGAGTTAATAATCTAATAAGAGATTCTTCTAATTCCTTATTTACTTGAAAATCAAGACCCAACCAATTTAGCAATATACATAAAACATCTTTTTCATTATTTTTTGCAAAAATAATAAAATAATCAATATTAGTTGTAAAGCTAACTGTTTTATTATAACGTTTTCCGCCACTTCTCTCAGCACTAAAGGTTTTATCTTGATCTAAAAATGTGAATCTAGCAAGTTCATAACACAGTTCAAATGTCACAATTAAAGCTTCAATTTGAGATTTAAAAATTTGATTTTCATTAATTATATTTTTAAAATCATTCTCGTCGATTTTAATATCATCTCCAAGAATAGATAACTTATTCAAAATCTTTTTAAATTCTACATCTGAAATTTCAATACTATCGTTAATTTCAGTTGAATAGTCGATAGAATAACAATTTTCGTTAGATAATACCATCAATAACAATAAAGAAATTGTTGATTTTACTTTTGGCATTGAAGACTTTATTCCTAACTTTAAATCTATTGGAGTATATTTTTTTATATTTGATACTTTTTCCATATTATTTCTCCATATCTTTTCGGATTAATTCTGCAATCTTTTTAGATAATTTTGGTGGTACAGCATTTCCTACCTGCTTCATTTGAGAAGTTTTGGTGCCATAAAAAATAAAATCATCAGGAAATGACTGTAATCGGGCTGCTTCTCTAACAGTTATAGCTCTATGTAAAAAAGGATGAGTGAACTTACCAGAAGATGGAGTATCAAATCTAGTAGTGATTGTTACTGCCTGCTCGTTACGTTTCATTCGTTCCCACGTTCCGCTATAAATCGATTTAGTTAAATGTTCTTTTGGTAGAGAATCTTTTCCAGAATTTTCGGGTATTAGACGTAGTCTCTCTAGAGCAATTTTTGAATGATTTGTGGCCCTATGGTTAAACAAATTCAATGAATTTTGTCGCATTTCTTCTTGATATTCTGTCTCAGCTGGAAACAAATACTCTTGCTTATCACAACCCTCTCCTGACTCTAAAAATGCTAAGTCACTAATAGCATCCCAGATTGTTACTTTTTCAGAGTCTTCTAATATAAAATCAATTGGTTTTGGCCCTTTTTTCCCAATAATTATAGCACGACGTCTGCGCTGAGGAACACCATAATTTGATGCATCAACAATATCCATAGCAAGACTATATCCTAACTTTTCGAAAAGATCTGTTAATTCTTTTCGAAAATAACCATTTTCTGAAGTAAGTAAATTAGGAACATTCTCCATAACGAAATATATAGGAGAAACTAATTCTACTACTTTAACAAAATACTTAAATAAAAAATTTCTTTCATCATTAATTGTTTTACGACTACCTTTTTGAGAATACCCTTGACAAGGAGGACCGCCTATAATTACATCAATTTTGTGTTTGAATTTTCCAAACTCATGTTCTAAATCTAAGGATGTTATATCACCAATAATCATTTCTGTTTCTAAATGATTTTTTTTGTAAGCATTCGCAATACTTTTATCAAATTCATTAGCAATAACAGTATGAAATCCTGCTTGTTCAAAACCTAATGACATTCCGCCTACACCAGAGAATAAATCTATCACAGTATTACTCATTATCTAGCTCCATAATTCTTTTAGATGCAATATTAAAGTAATCTTGATTGAGTTCAATTCCTATAAAATTCCGACCTAAGCTTTTAGCAACAACACCTGTAGTACCGCTCCCCATAAACGGATCAACAATAGTGTCTCCTTTATTAGAAAGTAATTCAACAAAATGACTTATTAATTGGATAGGTTTTTGAGTTGGATGCTTACCATGATTTTTTTCATTTTTTGTTACTAAAGATGTCTCAATGAAATCATGAAATAATTTACCATCATTATTAAAAGTTCCAGTTCTAGTTTTATATGTAAAATAAAGCCATGCTTCAGTTGAGTTAACAAAATGAAGATTCATATTTCTTGGCATAGGATTAGTTTTATGCCAGATACCTGTTGTTTTATAATAAAAACCATACTTTTCGGCTAATTGTATAATAGTCTCAATTTTTATTAATGACATAAACATAACCATGCTTGCTCCATTCTTTATAATTCTTGAGCTTTCATTAAAAAAATTATCCATTGAAGACAGCCAAACATCATATTCCATGTTATCCCAACCTGCAGCTCCAAAAAAATTTTCTCGCATTTTGTGTAAATTAGTATCTCTATTTTTCATAAAAGCTCCCAAATTGTATGGAGGATCAGTTAAAATTAAATCAACTGAATTATCCTCAATTTCTTTTAAAGCTTGAACACAATCATCATTATACAATTTTACAACTGTCATTTTAAATTACTACTTTCTTTTAACTCTACTACCTCACAAGACAGAAACTCTGAAGTTTTAACAAAATATCCGTTGTGATTCACTATTCTTTTACTTTATTAGAATAAGCGTCGGCAATTAATTTAACAAACTCTCATTACTCGGAACAATAATAATTTTCTCTTAAAATAATTCAACGAGGATCATAACTAGTTTTTATTTAAAGTAGTCTCCTCTATAGAGTTCTAATTACTATTTTACCACAAGTATTCCGTTTTCAGTTCAATATTAAAATACAATCTCAAAATAATTTTATAATATTCTAATCATTTAAAAGTTAATAATGTTAATTTCAAAAATATGTTTATAACTTATTAGTTTATCTTCCTATAATTTTAAAAAAACGATAATATATTTAATAGAGTTAAATAACTTAGTTAAGATATTTTACAACGAAATAATACTGCACTTGAATTTATAAAAAAGATCCAGTATAATGAAGCTATAGTTATTAAAAAAAGATAAAAAATTTTTTTATTTTTTTCTGGTGACTATATGCGTCTTACTTACAAATTCTACATTTGACCTTACTCTTTTTTTAACATTCATTCAAACATTAATTAGTTTGTATGGGATTGGAGGTACTAATATGATAGAATTTATTAAAATTTTGGTGATGGCAGGCGTAAATGGGGCAGTGCCTAATAAGTAAATACATATAATCACTAAGATTAACGCCACAGGTTCGACTCCTGTATGCCTCGTTAAACTAAGACCATTTAATGGTCTTTTTTCTTTAAAAATTCTAATCTCTTCTCAAAATAATACAGAGAATCTCAGTATGATTGGATTCTTAAAAAATGTTTCTAATTTATAAAATTTTTTATTTAGATAATACACATAAAAAAGCCTAGAATAATAAGGCTTTTTTAGAATTGTTTTATAAAATGAACTGAATGACTGGAAAGATCTTATGTATTAAACCAAACTGATAAATCGTCATCAGATACAAAATACTTCCAAGCAACTGTAAATCCATAGAGTTCTTTATATTCTTCAATCCATTCCACATAATATGGAAGTCCAACGGGAGTTTCAGAGACTTCCTGTTCTAGATAAGAATATGGATGAGCTACAATACCTAGATCAATATTATCTATTTGCCAATTATAACCCTCTTTATGTTCACCTCCTAAATTATCTATTAATCTTGCACTTCTTAAATCAATATCTGAGCAGATTGTCAACGATTTAAACTTTTCAAAATCTGGATTGAGAGGTTTTATGTAATAAGAAGCCTCCACATAATATTCATCATCATTATTTGGATAATGTGAACCAATGGAAATTTTTATGGGGGAACCATTAAGCTCTAACCAAAAGTTTCCGATTGGTGTTTTTAGGATATCATAAGCTTGCTTAGAATTTATAACGTCGTTAGTTTCTGATAAATCACAGATAACTCCTTCACTTATTAAACTGTTGTTGGTTTCTATTATCCTTTCGTTTCTAGTAGATAATTTTCGTTCTACTTTTTTTATTTTTTCAAGAGGAAATGGCGGTTTATTGGCTTGTCTTTTGAAAACTTTAGTGACTTGTGCTTCTTTTAGATGAGATTTTTCCCCAACAGGAACTTCTATCCAATCATATTTTTCTATTGACTCATCAGGACAATAATACACATATTCTTTGTCATTTGGAAAGAATCGAACATTACAAAAATTCAATTCTTTACTTGGTTTCCATAACAAGTCTGGTTCTAGGGGTCTTTTTTTAAAATATTGTATTTCGTCTCTATCCCAAAAATCTTCATGCATCCATATATTACAATAGGGGCAAAAATACTCATCATAATCGTCCAAATAGCATTGATTAGCACCACATGTCTTACATATAGAATCTTCATCAATAAAACCCTCAAGTTCAACACCATTGATATACAGAGCATAATCATCTTCTGGTTCATAAACAGTTGTCTCAACGGAATGTGGTAAACAACTCAACCAATCATCAAGTGGTAAAGAATTGATACTATAAATAGTTACTTCATCCCACCTTTCTTTTAGTGATTTACCATCATATATCTTTGCTTCAAAAAGTTCATCGGCAGTCTGAAATCTTCCACCATCAGGTAAGTCACATAGACCAGACCAATATGGCAAGGGGTCATTTTCTGAATAACCAATAAACCGAAACTCTGTTATAGGATCACCTTCAAACGAGAAAGAGGTCTCGTCTATATTCTTTCCAGCCTTAAATTCCTGAAGTAGATAATCTATATGTAAATTTTGAATATAAATCCCAATTGAAGTTTTAGAGCTATAAGGAATACCCAATTTAAAATCAGTTATCTTAAATGAAAAATAGCCATCTAAAAGATGAAAATGAAGGTAATTGTCTTCAAGGTATAGAGCATGAAGCCACCATTTAGATAATCCACCCATATCTTTCATGAGGAAATCAGTAACACCTTCACACTTTAAATCCCAAACTAGTGAGGAAGAGTTTGTAAAATCACTTGAGGTTCTATCCTCTTCAATTGTTAGATATAAAAATTGCTGGTCACTATTAAAACTGAAAGAGCTAATGATATAGTCAGTAAAATTATTTACCTTTTTTAAATAATCCGAAAGTTCACTTACTTCTGTTAAATAATGTATTCTTTTAGTCCACATTATCTTCTCCATTTTATTAAAGTAATGATGGAGGGACGCATTTATTCCCATTAACTTCTTATCTTTGGTAACAAAAACATCCCCACAGTGTTTATGGAAATAGAATTCATCTCAAATAAGTTATCAAACCTAGAAAAAAATATGAGAGGTTACTTTAATACTTCCCCACTAAACGAGAAAAGTCTTTACCTATAAGGCTTTTCTTAACCCCTTTCGTTCCAAGGTTTCTAGGCTCTTACGAGCAGAGCAACACACTCGACGTGGTGCGTCTGCGGAAAAAGATCAACTGGCTGTACTTTCTTCAATTCGTAGCCCAACTCTTGATAGAGTTTGATATCACGCGCCATGGTTGCGACATTACAGGAGATATAGGCGATACGGTCAGCTCCTGTTTGGGCACTTGCTTTGATAAAGCTTTCGGTCAAGCCCTTGCGTGGTGGGTCAACCAGAATGGCGGTTGGTTGGATGCCTTCCTTGAGCCAATTCTTCATAGCATTTTCTGCTGTATCACATTCATAGTGGGCATTGGTGATGCCATTTAAGCTAGCATTCTTCTGGCTATTTTCTACTGCTTCTGGGATAACTTCCACTCCGTAGACTTCCTTGACATGTTTAGCGACAGATAATCCAATAGTCCCGATTCCTGAGTAGGCATCAATCACGACATCATCTTCTCTTAGCTCCGCAAAGTCAATGGCTGTCTGATAGAGCTTCTCTGCCATTTCTGTATTGACCTGGTAAAAGGCTGGTCCAGAGATTTGGAAGCTATTTCCCAACATTTGGTCAGTAATGTAATCCTGGCCATAGAGAGTACGCCATTCTTTCCCAAAAATAGCATTGGTATTCTGGTCGTTGATATTTTGCATGACGGATTTAATAGCTGGGAATTGCTTGATCAACTGCTCAATCAACTGGTCCACACGGAAAACTTTAGGACGAGTAGTGACCAAAATGACCATGATTTGACCTGAATGATGGCCACGACGTACAACGAGGTTACGAATCAAGCCAGACTGTTCCTTTTCATCATAGGGTTTTAAGTCATAGCGACGAAGCAAATCACGTAAAGCCACAATAACTTGGTCAATGACTGGATCTTGGATATAAAAATCTTCAAGAGGCATAAGATCATGAGAATTCTTACGGAAGAAACCAGTCTCCAGAACACCATTGACACGACGAACAGGAACCTGAGCCTTGTTACGATACTTGACGGGATTTTCCATGCCAAGAGTATCTGAAACCTCTATATCCATGATTCCAGCAATTTTATAAAGACTGTCTTTCACTTGCTTGGTTTTAAACTTGAGTTGCTCTGGATAAGCTAGATGTCCTAAGTCAGCAATGCCTGAACGCAGGTAAGCCAAATCTAAGTCTTGATTACGATGTGGAGATTGTGTGAGATATTCCTCGACCTTACCAAAGCCAATCTTTTTGTTGACTTTAAGGACACGCATAAGGATTTTTTCAGTCGGAAGAGCATTCTCTACAAAAAAGACCAAGCCATCTACCTTGGCAACACCTGCTCCTTCATGTGTCAAATCAACAATCTCTACTTCTACAATATCATTTTTCTTTAACATAGTTTTCTCTTTCTATGAGCCGACAAAAAAAGACGGCAACAATCCTGTTACCATCTATTATACCATGAATTGACCTAAGCACCAAAACTCTTGAAGAAATCAAGGATAGCTTGCCAAATTGAGCTGAGGATATTTCCACCGTCTTGAATAGCTTTATTAGCATCAAAGTTTAGGTCGATATTGCTGAAACTATCACCTGCTTGTGCAACGATACTTTGTTTCAGATCTTTTAGCGTCTTAGTAAAGTCTTCGTTATTAAGAATATCGCTCTTTGAAAGATTGAAGGCAAAGTTGATGATGACATTGATCTGATTTCCTGTTATAACCTGATCTAGTTTATAATTTTTTAATGTATCTTCGACAATCTTACGAACATCATCTTCTGTGAGCTCACCTTTAGACTCTTTAGCTTTAGCAATAGCAGACTTGATATCAGCAAGGGCTACGTTCAGTTTATTGGCATCATAGCCAGATTTGTCCTTGTTTTCATCATTGATGTCTGACAAGGCTTTTAATTCCTCCTGAGCCAAGTTTTTATTTTCTTGAGGTAATTGAACACCATTAGATTCAAGGGAATAGTAAATACCTGCTAAGGCACTTTCACCAGTAACTGGAATTGGTGCCGCAACTGTGATACGCGCGTGCTCCACACCCAAGGTAACAGCCGCATTACGGTACATATCTTGCGTCACTTTAGTGATATTTTCAGGTGTCTCAATCTTGACCTCAAGTGGTGATTTTTCTCCTAATTTTTGAATTTTTGCTGATGAATAAAGTTGAAGACTTGAATCATTTGCTACATTCATAATCTTTGAGTAGACATCCGGTGTCATAGTTTTCAACTGTTTTGTATCTTTAGAGGCATCGTAGCCAAGTTTTTTAAGTGTTTGATTTTTTTGATCTTCCGTTAATGAAGAACCTAAGACATACTCAGGTTGAACATAGGTTTCATCAATGACTTTTTGAACATTAGTTGCTGCTTGAACGCTTTGCAGTGTTGCAACCGCCAAAAGAACAGCAGCGCTCGTCAGAAAGAATTTCTTTCGCATGAGACGTTCCTCCTTTTCTACTCTAGCATATTAAAGTATCCTTAAAGAAAACTTATAAAAGAGGCTGGGACAAAAATCCTAGCCTCTCAATTGTCTTTGGATTGTCGAGCAAGACGCAGTGGTTGAGTGGGCTCTACTACGCTGATTTCATCAGCTTTTACAGCCCTACTCAACTGTGCGGAGGTGGGACAACGAAATCGAATTTTAACGAATTCCCGATTTCTGTCCCACTCTCTTAAAACAGATTAAAAATTTTCATGATATAGAGATTTAGTTGAACCTGTCTAGAGTAATAATAGTTTCCTCCATCTACATATAGTTCTCCACCCTGAAAGATAGAAATGGGGGTGATGTAGCGATAGGTTTTTCCTGTTGTATTCCCTAGTATCGGCGCAACTGTATCTCTGGAGTATTGCTTAGCTAGTGCAAGAGTATTCTTTTTCCCATTATGGGCGATAAAATCAATATAAGCAGGTCCAAAGTTATAAGCTTGAATGGCTGTCCAGACATCCACTCCTTTTTCTTGAGCTAGATAGAGATTTTCTGTCAAGGTTTGAACCCCTTGCCGAATACTACTTTCATTATCGTTTATGGTATCAGTAGAGCCACTAGCAGATTCACTTGACTGCATCACGTCTCCTTCTTTACCCTTAGTTTCTGTATAAATCATGGCGAGCACAAGCTCTTCGTTTGCTGGGGTATCTCCTTCATTCAAGATTTCGCGAACCATAGGTTGGTAGGTCATGACTTGTTTGACATCCTGACGAATCAGATAAGCTTTATATCCAGCGAAAAGGAAGACTGCTAGTACCAGCATTCTTCGTATAAATTTAAACATTATTTACTTTGTATATCCTCGATATTTTTGATTAAGATAGAGTATGTTCCATTGTCGTTTTGAATAAATTCAACCGACTCAGCATCTTGATAAATACTATTTGGCACAATTAATTCAATCCCATTTGATAGAGAAAGTTTTTGGTTTTCAAAGCGTTTCAGTTGACGACTAGCATCTATTTCATCAAATTGCACAGGTTCCGGTACTGCTTCTTTCACTTGATCAACAAAGCTTAAACGAGCCGTCAGATTGTTATAAAATAAATCGTTAGCTAATTTTTCAGGAGAAAGTTCATTATTTTCTTCTAGATGATTGAAAATTGCAGACTTGACCTTAGATTGAAATTGGAAATCATCTGAGTTAAAAGTTTCGGCAATCTTTTGAGCTGTTTTTTCTAGTTCCTTGATAGATTTCTTTGGAGAGATTTTAGGATTTACAGCCAGGAGATTTTCTGAAAAATAATTGAGAAAGGCTCCGTTGTACTTGATGCGCTTTTCAATGAGGTGGTATTTCCGAGTCTGTAGATTAACGACTAAAGCTTCATCAGCACCTGTTCCAAAACCAGGTAAGTTATTCTGAGTCAGCCTGATTGGATTATCGACCTCTCCACCAAGGTGAGTTAAAGTCTCGCGTAAAGCAATACGTAAAAAAGCAAAATGCTCTACGCCATCTTTGGAGAACTGAACGAAAATTAAATCATTAGTCTTGAGATTCTCAGAAATGCTGAACTCTTCTTTCCAGAGATTGGCTAGTGTCACTGAAGTCTCCAACAAATCGTCTGTGATGTGATTGAAGAAGGGATTTTCTTCTTCGAAAATCCCAGTCTTAGCTTCATCTGAATACACACGCTCAACCTTTTTGCGTAGGTATTCTTCGATTTTTGGAGTAATATTGAGAAACTTATCCGCTAGAAACAACTCCGTGTCATCAGGGCTGAATTGATGGATAATGGCTTTCTTAATATAAATGTCCATAAAAGTATTAGTCCTCGTATAATGGGAAGGCATCTGTCAAAGCTTTGACTGCACTTCTTACTTCTTCTAATACAGCTTCATTATCTGCATTCTTAAGAGCTTTAATGATGAGCTCTGCCACTTTTCGGCTTTCTTCTTCACCAAACCCACGTGCAGTTATTGCGGCTGCTCCGATACGAATTCCACTTGTCTTGAATGGAGACAAGGTTTCGTAAGGGATAGAGTTTTTATTTAGGGTAATGTTAACCTCATCAAGTAGGTTTTGAGCAACCTTTCCGTTCTCTACAACCTTGGTTACATCAACTAGGAAAAGATGGTTTTCAGTTCCGCCAGAAATAATACGGAAATCAGGATCTTGCAAGAAGACATCTGCCATAGCCTTGCTGTTCTTGATGACATTAGCAGCATATTCTTTAAAAGCAGGATCCAATACTTCTTTGAATGAAACAGCTTTTGCTGCGATAACATGCTCTAATGGTCCACCTTGAATACCAGGGAAAATAGCTGAGTTAATTTTCTTAGCAAGTTCTTCATCGTTAGTCAATATCAAGCCACCACGTGGTCCTCGAAGTGTTTTGTGGGTTGTTGTCGTTGTGATATGTGCATATGGAACTGGACTTGGATGAAGACCAGCTGCCACCAAACCAGCAATATGAGCCATATCAACCATGAGTTTTGCACCAACAGCATCTGCGATTTCACGGAATTTTGAAAAATCGATAATTTGCGAATAAGCCGAAGCTCCAGCAACAATTAGTTTTGGTTTAACTTCCTGGGCTTGTTTCAGGATAGCATCAAAATCCAAGATTTCTGTCTCAGGATCGACACTGTAAGAGACAAAGTTGTAGGTTTGACCTGAGAAGCTAACAGGAGCTCCGTGAGTTAAGTGCCCACCTGCTGCCAAATCCATCCCTAAGACAGTGTCACCTGGCTCAATCAAAGCCATATAGGCAGCACAGTTGGCTTGGCTTCCTGAGTGGGGTTGTACATTAGCAAACTTAGCACCAAAAATTTCTTTTGCACGTTCAATAGCTAAAGTTTCGATAACATCTACTACATCAGTACCACCATAATAACGACGTCCTGGGTATCCTTCAGCATATTTATTGGTTAAAATAGACCCTTGCGCAGCCATTACAGCCTTAGTTACAACGTTTTCGGAAGCAATCAACTCAATATTGTTTTGTTGACGTTCCTCTTCTTTCGCAATGGCATTCCAAAGGTCCGCGTCATAAGCTTTAAAATCATCTTTGTCAAAAATCATAGGTCTTCTCCTTTTAATAATTTAATAAATCGTTTTTGCACTTTATCACAAGTATAACCAACTCTCTCATAAAATGCATGAGCACCAAGACGATGGTCTGCAGAGTTTAATCGGATAAACTCATATCCCCGTGTTTTTGTTTCTTTCTCCAACCCTTCAAGTAAATCTCTACCAAAACCTCTCCCCTGACTTTGCGGCAGTACTGCCAAGGCTAGGATATTGAATCCTGCTTTAGAATAGAGAGACTCATAAACTTCAGCGTGAATATAACCAACTAGTTCATGACTAGTATCATCCTCATAACCAAGTAGGAAGTGATGGGAGTCTTTAGACAACTTAGCAAGTTGACTAGCCGTTTCCTCTGGTCTAAAAGTATAACCTAAAGCTTCTTTGTTAATGACACAAACCGCTTCAACATCTGCTGCTTTTAAATCACGTAGCATCTTATACCTCCTCAAAAGGAATTTCGGGAATCTTGGTAAGAATGTCTTCTTGGGTGATGGAACCTTGCCGTAAAATTTTTACCTTCTTACCAGTTAAATCTAGAATAGTAGAATCTTGACCTGTTAAAAAACCATCGTCTTCTATTCCCAAGACCTCTCGATCAAAATCTTCTAGAATTTGCTTAAAGTTTACTCCGCTCTTACAACCTGAAATATTGGCAGAGGGGCCAATTAGAGGGCCACACTCACGAATCAATTCCAAGGTGATAGGATGACTCGGCATGCGAAATCCAACTGTATTCAGATCTGAATTAACCCAACATGGGACCTTTTCATTCGCTTCTAAGATAATGGTCAAAGGGCCTGGCAAAAATGTTTCTACAAGTTTCTTTAGATAGACTGGTTGGTGTTTTGAAAAGCGAAAGATATCTTCTAGAGTGGCAACATTTAGATTGAGTGCCTTATCTCTAGGACGACCTTTGAGCTGATAGACATGATCAACAGCCTTCTCATCTATCGCTTTTGCAAAAAGACCATATACTGTCTCTGTCGGTAAGACTACTGCACCACTATTTTTCAACTCATGCTTTATTCTATCTATCATCAATGACAACCATCCTATCTTGGCCAAATTGGTCTTTGAGTGTTCGAATTCTTTTTTCAGGAAGATGTTTCCTAAAAAGTTCAGGGACACTTTGTCCTTGTTTGTAGCCAATTTCAAGATAAATTTTACCACCATCAGTTAAATAATCTTTGGCTTCCTCCGCAATTTTGCGGTAGATAGCAAGACCATCCTCGTCAGCAAAAAGTGCTAGATGGGGTTCAGAATGTAGTACATTCAAACCAACTTCTGACTCATCACTACGAGAAATATAGGGTGGATTGGATACAATTATATCACATTTTGATGAGATTTCGGAGAAACAATCAGATTTTATAAGAATTAAATCTGCAGAATTCAGTTTAGCATTTTCTTCTGCTATATCTAAGGCATCCTGTGAAATGTCAGCAGCTGTGACCGACCAATCTGGCCTATTCTTCGCTAAAGCAAGGCCTATTGCTCCGCTTCCTGTCCCAATATCCAATACTTTGAGATTTTCCTTTGGATTCTCAGCTAGGATGAGCTCCACCAACTCTTCTGTCTCTGGACGGGGAATCAAGACCCGCTCATCCACCTTTAACTGCATCCCAAAGAATTCAGCATGACCGATGATGTACTGGGCAGGTATATGTGCTGCCAATTTTTTGTAGATTTCCTCCACAAACTCTTTTTCTTCCTCAGTTACTTCTTTCTGGAGGGCAAAGACGAAGTCTGTAAAAGATAGATTTTTTAGGCTACGATAGACAAAGGAGAGGCTTTCTGCTTCCTCTCCTTTAGCTATCAACTTTTCCTCAAAATCTTTAAACATTTGAGCTAGTTTCATTATTTGTTTAAATCTTCCAATTTTTGCGTTTGGTCGTAAAGGACCAAGGCATCTACAACTTCATCTAGTTTACCAGACAAGATAGTATCGAGTTTTTGAAGGGTTAAGCCAATACGGTGGTCTGTGACACGGTTTTGTGGGAAATTATAAGTACGGATACGTTCTGAACGATCACCAGTACCGATAGTAGACTTACGCTCTGCGTCTTGCTCATCTTGAGCAATCTGAGCAAAGTGGTCAGCCACACGCGCACGAATAATCTTCATGGCCTTCTCACGGTTTTTCTGCTGGGTACGTTCTTCCTGCATCTCAACCTTGATATTGGTTGGCAAATGAACGATACGAACGGCAGTCGCAACCTTGTTGACGTTCTGTCCACCAGCACCTGATGCATGGTAGATATCGACACGTAGGTCTTTTGGATCAATATCGTACTCTACTTCTTCTACCTCAGGCATGACAAGAACTGTTGCTGTTGAGGTATGAACACGGCCTTGACTTTCTGTCACAGGGACACGTTGCACACGGTGAGCACCAGACTCATACTTGAGTTTAGAATAAACTGACTGACCAGAAACCATGGCAACCACTTCTTTAAAACCACCGACACCGTTCATAGAAGCTTCCATAACTTCAAAGCGCCAGCCTTGAGCTTCAGCATACTTTTGATACATGGTTAGAAGGTCTCCAGCAAAAAGTGCTGCTTCGTCTCCACCAGCTGCCCCACGGATTTCAAGGATGATGTTCTTGTCATCGTTTGGATCCTTTGGAAGAAGCAATATTTTTAGTTTTTCTTCGTACTCTTCTTTTTCAGCCTTAGCGTCTTTCAGTTCCTGCTTGGCCATTTCTTCCAAGTCCGCATCTCCGCCTGATTCTTTAATCATTTCCTCAGCGTCGACAATATTTTGAAGGACTTGTTTGTATTCACGGTAGGCTGTTACTGTGTCACGAGTTGAAGCTTCTTCTTTTGAAAGCTCCATGAATCGCTTAGTGTCAGAGACCACATCTGGGTCACTCAGCAATTCTCCTAATTCTTCATAACGGTCTTCTACAGTTTGTAGTTGATCATAGATGTTCATTCTTATTGATTCTCCTTATTGATTTCAGGGGCAAAATAATGTTTACGGCAAACCGAGATATAGGTTTCATTACCACCTATCTGGATTTGTTCACCTTCATAAGTGGGTTTCCCATCTAACGTTCGTAGTACCATAGTCGCCTTTTTCTTACAATACTGGCAGATGGTTTTGATCTCATCAATCTTGTCTGCTAGTAACAATAGATGTCTAGATCCTTCAAAAAGTTCATTACGAAAGTCGTTCTTTAAACCAAATGCCATAACAGGTATGTCTAACTCATCGACAACACGCGCCAGGTCGTAAACATGGTGACGCTTTAAAAATTGGGCTTCATCGACAAGAACACAGTAGGGCTTTTCAGGTAAATCTCGAATAAATCCAAAAATATCCGTAGTATCATCAATAGCAACTGCTGGTCTTTTCATCCCAATCCGACTTGAAACATATCCAACACCATCTCTCGTATCAAGAGCTGAAGTCATGATGACAACACTTTTGCCTTGCTCCTCATAGTTATAGGCCACTTTAAGAATCTCAATGGTCTTTCCTGAATTCATAGTCCCATAACGATAATACAACTGTGCCATCCTACTATTTCACGTCCATTTCTAGTTTTTTGCTACATTCTAGTATACCATATTTTCCAAAAGCTTTAAACGGCAAAATGTGGTAAAATAAAAGAAATCATTTAGTGAGTGGAGGAAACAATCATGCCATTTGTACGCATCGATTTATTTGAAGGTCGCACGCTAGAGCAAAAAAAAGCCCTAGCTAAGGAAGTAACTGAAGCTGTGGTACGTAACACTGGTGCACCACAATCTGCTGTTCACGTTATTATTAACGATATGCCAGAAGGAACTTACTTCCCGCAAGGGGAAATGCGCACTAAGTAAAGCTTAAGCAATCTGCTTAGGCTTTTCTTTATAAGTGGCATTCGTTGAATAAAAAACTTTATTTTGTTACAATTTTAAGAGATATTAGTAAATAAAAGGCTTCAATTTTTAAAAAGGAATTAACATGATTACACGTGAATTTGATACCATTGCTGCAATCTCCACACCTCTCGGAGAAGGAGCCATTGGTATTGTCCGCTTGAGCGGAACAGACAGTTTTGCCATTGCTCAGAGGATTTTTAAAGGCAAAGACTTAAGTCAGGTCGCCAGCCACACACTGAACTACGGCCACATTGTTGACCCTATAACTGGTAAGGTTATGGACGAGGTCATGGTTGGGGCTATGAAGTCTCCGAAGACCTTTACTCGTGAGGATATTATCGAGATTAACACCCACGGAGGGATTGCCGTGACCAATGAAATCCTGCAATTGGCTATCCGTGAAGGGGCTCGCATGGCAGAACCTGGTGAATTTACCAAGCGTGCCTTCCTCAATGGTCGTGTAGACTTGACTCAGGCTGAAGCTGTAATGGATATCATTCGTGCTAAGACTGACAAGGCTATGAATATAGCAGTCAAACAACTTGATGGATCCCTGTCTGACCTCATTAACAATACTCGTCAGGAAATTCTCAATACCTTGGCTCAGGTTGAGGTTAATATCGACTACCCTGAGTATGACGATGTAGAAGAAGCCACTACTGCTGTTGTCCGTGAAAAAACTATGGAGTTTGAACAACTCTTGACCAATCTTCTAAAGACAGCCCGTCGAGGTAAAATTCTTCGTGAAGGAATTTCAACGGCCATCATTGGTCGTCCCAACGTTGGGAAATCCAGCCTTCTTAACAACCTCCTGCGTGAAGACAAGGCCATTGTAACTGACATCGCTGGTACTACTAGAGATGTAATCGAAGAATACGTCAATATCAACGGTGTCCCACTGAAGTTGATTGATACTGCAGGTATTCGTGAAACGGATGATGTCGTGGAACAAATTGGTGTTGAACGCTCCAAGAAAGCCCTCAAGGAAGCTGACTTGGTTCTATTGGTTCTAAATGCTAGCGAACCACTAACCGCTCAAGACCGACAACTTCTTGAAGTTAGTCAAGATACTAATCGAATCATTCTTCTCAACAAAACTGACCTCCCAGAAGCTATTGAAACAAAGAAACTTCCTGAAGATATCATCCGCATTTCAGTCCTTAAAAATCAAAACATTGATAAGATTGAAGAACGCATCAACAACCTATTCTTTGAAAATGCTGGACTTGTTGAGCAAGATGCTACTTACTTGTCTAATGCTCGCCACATTTCTTTGATTGAGAAGGCAGTTGAAAGCTTACAAGCTGTTAACGAAGGTCTTGAATTGGGCATGCCAGTCGACCTGCTTCAGGTTGATTTGACCCGTACCTGGGAAATTCTTGGAGAAATTACTGGTGATGCAGCGCCAGATGAGCTTATCACAAAATTATTTAGCCAATTCTGTTTAGGTAAATAAAAAATTATAAAAAGGAGTTATGATGAAATATCCAACATTACTAGAGCGTTTTTTAACTTATGTTAAGATTAACACACGATCAGACGAAAATTCTACTACTACACCAAGCACTCAGAGTCAGGTAGACTTTGCGACTAATGTCCTCATTCCAGAAATGAAACGTGTCGGTTTGCAAAATGTCTATTATTTGCCAAACGGTTTTGCTATCGGTACACTTCCAGCTAACGATCCAAGTTTAACTCGCAAGATTGGTTTTATCTCCCACATGGATACGGCTGATTTTAATGCTGAAGGTGTCAATCCACAAGTAGTTGAAAACTACGACGGTGGCCTTATCGAACTAGGTAAATCTGGTTTCAAGCTTGATCCTGTAGATTTTAAGAGCTTAGAGAAATATCATGGACAAACTTTAATTACTACAGATGGGACTACCCTTCTCGGTGCTGATGATAAATCAGGTATCGCCGAAATCATGACAGCCATCGAATACTTGACTGCTCATCCTGAAATTAAGCACTGCGAAATTCGTGTCGGCTTTGGACCTGATGAAGAAATCGGTGTTGGTGCCAATAAATTTGATGCAGAAGATTTCGATGTCGACTTTGCTTATACAGTTGACGGCGGACCTCTAGGTGAACTTCAGTACGAAACCTTCTCTGCTGCGGGTGCAGAACTTCACTTCCAAGGTCGTAATGTTCACCCAGGAACAGCCAAAGGACAAATGGTTAACGCCCTTCAGTTGGCAATCGATTTCCACAACCAACTTCCTGCAACCGACCGACCTGAATTGACTGATGGTTACCAAGGTTTCTACCATCTCATGGATATATCTGGTAGTGTAGAGGAATCGCGTGCTAGCTATATCATTCGTGACTTTGAAAAAGAAAACTTCGAAGCACGTAAAACTGCTATGCAAGCTATAGCTGATAAGATGAACCAAGAACTTGGTAGCAATCGTGTCAGTTTAACATTGACTGACCAGTACTACAACATGAAAGAAGTCATTGAAAAGGATATGACACCAGTAACTATTGCCAAATCGGTTATGGAAGACCTTGGTATCACACCTATTATCGAACCAATTCGTGGTGGTACAGATGGTTCTAAGATTTCCTTTATGGGAATTCCAACGCCAAATATCTTTGCTGGTGGTGAAAACATGCATGGCCGTTTTGAATACGTTAGCCTTCAAACAATGGAACGTGCAGTTGACACTATTATTGGAATTGTAGCTTATAAAGACTAAAAAAAAAGACGAGGTAGCTAAGCTACTTCGTCTTTTTTTTAGTCTGAGACTTTTTCTGTTGATTCAGGATTCAGTTCAGTTGTTGTTTCAGAAGTATTCTCTGTTGTTGTCTGCACTGAGCTAGATTCTACTTGCTCATCAGTGCTTGCTTGACCTGGTGTTTCTTGTTTTGTTTCAACAGGTGTTTCTTGACTTGACGTTGCTTTAGATCTAAGCTCTTGGTTCAATAAGAGAATTTCTTGAGCAACTGCTAGAAGAGCCTGCTTATCCTTACTTGCTGCTGCTAGTTTATCAAACAGAGCATCTACTTTTTCAAAGTCAGCATCTGAACCATTATTCATCTCCAAATAGCTATGGAGGGCAATGACGCTGTTATAAAGCTGTTGATAGAGAGCCAAAAGTTGTGGATCTTGAGCCTCTTCCTGACTTTCTTTCTGAATAGTCTGTGTAATACGTTTTAGAAGATCTTGAACTTGCGTGTTTAATTCATCAAGGTCAGCATTATCTTTATCACTAGCAACCTTAAGATTCTTAAGTTCATCAGCAAGAGAAACTTTTACACCGTCTTCCTTAACTTTACTAATCAATTCTTCAGCTTTGGTTAGTAACTCTTCTACCTGCCCTTTTAAGACATGATTAGTTTTTTCTTCAGGTTTAATATCATCAAACAAACCTCTCAAGAACTCATAAACTGCAGTTTTTGCACTCTGACCGTCAACTTTTTCGGTATCTAGGATAGTTTCTGAAGACTTGCTTACAGCGGGCTCATTTTTAAGAGCTTCTTCTACTTCAAATTTTGTTTGATAGATTTCTGGGAAGAGTTTATTTAAATCTGTTGCCTTTAGGAATGATTGTGACTGATAAAGAGTCCACGTTAAGTTAGCAACTTTATTACGAAGCTTATCGTTTAATCTACCATCAGATAGATGTTGATAGAAATATTTAATGTACTCGACTGTTGTGACACCTGTACGATCATTAAAGTCTTGTAAAGCTTGTAATTTAGCATCTATAGCATCTAATCCTGCTTCATCTTGAGCTAGTTTGCTTTCCTGTAATTGTACCAAGAGATCCTTCTTAGGAAGTCCATAAGCATCCGTATTTAAGGTATTAATCTTATCCACCAGAGCTTGGTATTTTTTATCTAATGGACTAGCTTCAGTAGGCTTCACAGTTGAATCAATATGAATATACTGTTTGTCAAATTGATCAAGAGCTGCCAAATAACCTGCAGTAGAGTTGGTTGATAGCTTCTTCATATTCTCAGAAAATTGCCCCAAAGCAAGTTCAATCTGTCTCTGTACGCTTGGCTTGTCTTTATAGAGTTCTCGACTCTCTGCCAAAAGCTGTTCAACCTTATGCTCTACAGTATTTTCATCAAATGTGCCTGGTTGATAAGACGATTGTAGCGCTGGAATCTTATTCTTAAGAGCGACCTCGTAACCTTTTGTTTGAACTTTAATGTAATGGTTATGATCTCCGTGAGGAATGACGAAACTTCCATTTTCAACTTGCAAACTATATGGTGAAACACCATCACGTATAGCAGTTGTATAAAGCTCGTTTAGGAAATCAAGTTCAGGGTCCCCGGTAACTAAAGGAATACGGACGTGTTCCTTACGGATTGCATAAGGATGAATGTGTGTTGGGTCATAGTCTTGATCAGGATTTCCAAATACAAAGAATCCATTTGAGATACGAATGGCTTCTAGCGGTACACCGTAGGTCTTAGCAATATACTCCATTTTTTCTTTGTCACTGGCCTCTCTAGAAAATGCTTCTACATCTTTTGCAAGAGGTTTAACAGACTCAGTTTTATGACTGTTTAAATGTTCTTGAGCAGCTTTAATCTGATCTTTTGTTAAATCTTTTTTAAAGAAATAGTGGTTGTGATCTCCATGAGAAACGACAAATCCTTTATCATCTTCACTTATCACTCGATCTGCTGCAAAGCCATGATTGTGTTCTTCCTCATGATGGTTTCCATGGTTATCATGATGGTGTTCTTCTTGTTTATGACTGCTATGATTATCTGGGATAGTTTCTGAATGTTTATTGCCGTACAAGTGATCTTGTGCGGCCTTAATTTGATCAGGTGATAAATCTTTTTTAAAGAAGTAATGATTGTGATCGCCATGGCTCATAACAAAACCTTCTGAATCTTCACTTATAATTCTATTTGCATCAAAACCATGATCGTGTTCCTCTTCTTCATGGTGAACATGTGGTAACGGATTATTTGGTGTAGAATTAGAAGGACTTTCTAAGCTTGGAGTGTTAGATTGTGCTTGATGATTGTTAAGAGATGATTTAGGGATATAGTGATAGTGGTCCCCATGTCGTACGATATAAGCATCGCCAGTATCTCTGACAATATCATTAGGGTTAAAGACATAACCATCATCTGCTGCAGAAACACCATTATTCGGTGTCAGTGACAAGGGTTGACTGAGAGCTGAACTATTGCCAGATAAATAAGCCTTTGCGGCAGCTAATTCACCCGCTGACAGATCACTCTTAGGAATATAATGGAAGTGTCCTCCGTGGGGAACGATATAAGCATCTCCTGTATCTTCAATGATATCAGAAGCGTTAAAAACATAACCGTCATCAGTTGTATAACGTCCTTGAGCTCTAGCTGCCACAACTTCCTTAGAATCATTTTTTTGGTCAGATGTATGCCCTTGTTTTTGTTTTTCAATTTGTTCTTTGGTACGAATATTTTCAGCTTGACTAGCATTTTTTAGGTAGACATAATATTTTCCATCAACTTTGATGATGTAACCACCTTTAATTTCGTTAACGATGTGTTCATCACGCAATTGATAACTTGGATCTTTCATGACTAGTTCTTCACTAAAGATCGCATCGAAAGGAACTTTACCATTATAGTAATGGAAATGGTCTCCGTGAGAAGTCACATATCCCTGATCAGTAATTTTCACAACAATTTGTTCGGCCTCAATGCCTTCCTTTTTGCTAACTTGATCAGGAGTCAAATTTTCGTTCTTTTTAGACTCATTGTTTTTCCCATCAACATAAGATACACGATTATCTTCCTTCTTCTCTGCTTCTTGGTGCTGATTTAAAACATAAGCACAAACACTAAGCGCAATAACTACTGCTGATCCAGCTAAATATTTCTTTGTTTTATTCATAATTTCCTCATTTCAATTCTTCTGCTAGTATTGCAATATCCTCTTCTAAATTATCTAAATAAGACTTATCATTTTGTGGGTCTGACTCTAAAGGATTGAGAGTTTTAAGACTCACACCTGTTGACTTGATAAGCGTTTCAGCTACTTTAGACGAAGCATTGCTCTCTGTAAAAATAGTTTTAACTTTATAGGTCTTAACAAATTCTTGGATTTCAGTCAGTTGTCTTGGACTTGGTTCTTGATCAGGAGAAATACCAGCAATACCAAGTTGATTCAAATCAAATCTCTTTGCCAAATAAGAAAAAGCAGTGTGTTGAGTTACAAAGGTTCTTTGCTCCACTTTATCGAAGATAGGTTTATATTTATTTGTTAACTCATGAGCTTGATCAATAAACTTCTTCGCATTCGACTGATATATTTCTTTATTCTCACTATCTAATTCTGATAATTTATCAGCAATAATTTGTGCTTCCTCAGCTACCTTTTCAGGGTCTAACCAAGTATGGGGATCATAAAGACTTTTCTCATCCACACCTTTTCCTACTTCTATATCTTCTAAGCCAGATACTCTATCCAAGGTCATACCCTCAGATGCTTCTAGAACCTTAACCTTGGACTTTTGTAGACTTGGATCTAGACTACCCGCCCAAGACTCTAAGGTATGAGAATGATAAACAAATACATCCGCATCGTAGATAGCTGCAATATCATTTGCTGACGGTTCATAAGAATGAATGCCTGAACTAGATTGAATCATTCTTACATCATTAAGATCACCAGAAACTGCTTTTACCATAGAATATACAGGATAAAAACTGGTAACTATTTTCATTCCATGAGATTCTTTGACATCATTTTGCTTATCTTGACTACAAGCTCCTAAAAATAAAGCAAGTACCGAAGATAGCATACCTATTAGTATTTTCTTCTTCACTAGAACTCCTTAACTAGTATTTAACCATTTAATTAACTAGTAAACATTCTACTCCAAAAAATTTACGATGTCAAGTGATAGACTCGATTTTATAAGATTTTTTATAAATAAAAAAGCACCGATTTTCGGTGCTTTAATACTAAACTCCTAGATGAATATCTGGGAATTTTTCCATTAGTAACTCCCAAAATTCTTCCAATTGTTCTTGAACTGTTCTAGTAGTCTGAATAGTCATCTTATGCTTCTTAGGACTGTCCTTACGAATGTAGCACAGTTGATAGACTTTATTTGTAAAACCATAGCGATGGTAACTATTTTCAATAAGGTAAATCTGATCAACTTCTCTTAAGTCAACAGTTTGAGTCCCTTTAAAGTATGTAATCAAGTGGTTTTTATATAAGATTACTTTTAGATCTTGATCATAATAGTCAGCTTGGTCGGCAATACCTTCTAGATTACCTTGCAGCTCTGGATAAGTTTGATATAATTCATTATAAGATGCAATTGATTTTTTACGAAGAATAAAGGCTGTAATAGCTGTAAATACTCCCATGCCACCGAAAATTGCTGCTCCAATGATATAATACCAACCATCACGTGAATGTTCAGTCAAGCTCAGGTAAACATTCGTATTCATGTTTTGATAAACTGTAGACGTAGGTTCTAAAACTGATTTCAAGAAACCTGATAAATCTACTATTCTGTTATTACGTGAGGTATTCACATTTGTAGTTAGTGGTTGTAATTGTGTTCCCAACAAAGTCCCTGGATTATCAGCTAAAGTTTCGGCAGTAGCCTGCTCGATTAACTTCTTAACTTCAGCATCATTTTCTTTTGCTTCAATAACTGCGTATTTACCATCACCCTCTTGACTATATTGGACAAGATAAATAACATTTTTTCCATCAACGTCTCCAATGATTTCTGGATAAATGTCATAAACAGTCATTTTAACTTGTTTACCGGATTCACTGTTACTAGCAAAGGCAGTTGTTGGGTTTTGGTGTAAATTCCAAAGGAACCCCATCAGACCTCCAACTGCAAGAAGAATGACCGAAAGGACTAGCCCAGAAACAAAACCTTTATTTCGTTTTTCCTTAAACATAATTACCTCCTTTAGTTTGATATTAAAATTATATCGAAATAAAAGTATTTTTTCAACTTTTACCTTAAAACTACTATAACTATAACCCTCTGTCTACATTCAAATTCTAGCTTTCTAAATAAAAAAGTTTGAGATAAATCCCAAACTTTCATAATCGTTATTTTCTAGCTATTTTCTCATCACTTTCAAGCTGGTCAACTAGTTGTTCAACACTGTTAAACTTCACCATATCTCGAATACGATCAAGCCAATAAACAGTAACTCTTTCACCATAGATGTCATCAGAAAAATCAAAAATATGAACTTCAAAACGCTCTTCAACACCATCAAAAGTTACATTCTTACCAACACTGGCCATACCTCGATAGATTTTTCTTTGAATTTCAATATCAACAGTATAAACTCCATCCGCTGGCATATATGTTCTATCTAAAAGCACTAGATTTGCTGTGGGATAGCCAATAGTTCTACCACGCGCATTTCCGTGAACTACAACTCCTCTAGAGGGCAATGGAGCTCCAAGCAGCTGAGCAGCCTCCTTCACATTCCCATCAACAATACATTGGCGTACTCGTGTAGAACTGATTTTTCCCTTTTCATCTTCTACTGGTGGAACTATGACTACTTCGCCATCAAAAATTTCTTTAAGATCTTCAGCTGATTTGCGATCAGATCCTAAACTATAGTCAAATCCTACTACAATCGTATCTGCTTTCACTTCTTTCACAAAAGTATTGACAAACTCTTGAGCAGTCATATTTGCTACCCGACTTGTAAAATCCATTAAATACAAAGCTTCAACACCTGAACGTTTTAATTTACGTTCACGTTCTTCAGCATTAAGGATATGCAATAATTGTTCTGGATTATATTGGTGCAATGTTAGTTTAGGTGACTCATTAAAGGTGATTACGGCAACACTCAAATGCTTTCTTGAGGCTATCTCACCCGCAATATCAAAGAGCTTTTGGTGACCCACGTGAACACCATCAAAGTATCCTAATACTAGGACTGTTGGGCCTGGTGTTGCGATATCTTTTTCTGTTTTAATCGGTATTGTTACAATCATAGTCATATTATACCAAAAAGACACACGCTTTCAAAATAATAAGGATGTAAAACTTCAGTTAGAAAGATTTAAAATTGGCTTTTAACTTCACTTCTTAATTGTTCTAGAGTTACTATACCGTACTTATCCATAACACTAGGCAAATTTTCAATAATATCAGGGCAGGCATATGGATTAGTAAAGTTTGCTGTCCCAACACCAATAGCTGAGGCACCTGCCAAATACATTTCTATAGCAGCTTCAGCTGAATCAACACCTCCCATTCCAATAATCGGAAGATTAGTTGTTTGAGCAACTTGCCGAATGAGTTTTAGAGCTACAGGAAATACTGCAGGTCCAGACATTCCTCCTGTCCCATTTGCAATGATTGGTTTTCTAGTTTTGAGATCAAAGCGCATACCAACAAGAGTATTAATCATGGTTAGCCCACTAGCTCCTGCGTCTTCTGCAGCTTTTGCAACGGAAGTTATATCAGTTACACTTGGTGTTAATTTTACGTAAACTGGTACATCTGATGCCTCTACGGCTGCTTTTACCACATCATAAGCCAAATCTGGATCTTGACCAATTAATAATCCGTGATTACCGTGGTCGACGTTCGGACAAGAAATATTGAGTTCTATTGCCTTTACATTGCTAGCTTTAGAAATACCATGAGAAACTGTAGCATATTCATATTTGGAAAAGCCAGCTACGTTAGCAATGATTGGAAGATTTGGATACTCTTTTTCTAGCCAAGGTAATTTTTCAGAGAGAACGGCATCTAGTCCTGGATTTTGTAGACCAATGGCATTGAGCATACCAGCAGGTGTTTCTGCTACTCGTGGAGTAGGATTACCAAAACGTGGTTCAAGGGTAGTAGCTTTAATCATGATAGATCCTAAAAGGTCCAAATCATAGTATTTGGCATACTCTTGTCCGAAACCAAAACAGCCTGAAGCAGGAATGATAGGATTCTTTAACTCTAATCCTGGTAGAGAAACTTGTAATCGATTTGTTGTCATGACACACTCCTTATAAAACCACTGTTCCTGTTTTAAATACAGGACCATCTTCGCAGACGCGTTGACTAACAGTTTCACTATCTGGCACTTTCAGGACACAAGCGTAGCAAGCTCCCATGCCACAGGCCATACGAGATTCTAGAGATAGATAAGCTCTTGGATGGTCATGGAAGGTTTGATTGATATATTTCATCATACCAGGTGCACCGCAAGAGTAGATGGCATCAAATTTAGTGTCAAATTCATTAATCACTACAGAAACATTTCCTTTAATACCATGGGAGCCATCATCTGTTGTCACATATACTTGACCATATTTGGCTAATTCATCATCTAAAATGACAGCATCTTTTGTAGAAAATCCTAGAACAGTCGTAATTTCAACACCTCTCTCATGTAATTGTTTAGCTACTTCAAGTAATGGAGGAACTCCTATTCCACCACCAACTAGAAGAACCTTGCAATAGTCGTCTAGCTCAGATAAATCGAAACCATTTCCTTGAGGGCCCATGACATCTAAAAAATCGTCAGCTTTTAATCTTGAAAAGATTGCTGTACCAGAACCCTCAACTCGATAAATGAGATGGCATTGATTATTAGGCTTATCTATAGATGAGATTGAAATCGGACGACGCAAGAGGTGAGCATCATCAGGTACACGCAAATGAAGAAATTGTCCAGCTTTCATATCTTCAACCATTTCTCCTTGAAGTACGAGTTCAAAGATTGCTGGCGCGATTTCCTCCTGAGATACTACTCTCATAACTTCTAAGCGAATGGCACCCATTCGTTTTTTACAATTTGGATTCATAACTTTTCCTCCTTAAATTTTAAGGGGATCAGATAAAGAAAAACCTTGCACTTGCAAGGTTTCAGTTAAGATATTTACACAAAAGTAGCAAATAAGCACTTGCTTACTTGTTTCCATTGTAGCTTCTTTTCTCTGACACCTTGTGAGTCTCTCTGGACTGCCCTTAAAGGTTAAATTTTCACTAGTATACTGTATCAAACATAAAAAGTCAAGTAAAAATAGCTAAGGTATCAGTTCATAAAAGTTGCTTATTTTTGTGATGAGAGAATCTTTTCCAGTTTTTGATAATCTTTGACACTATCGATTTCATAGATAGAGTTTTCTTCCAACTCTTCTACATATACATCTAGTTCTTTGATATTATCTTTAACCATATTGTCCCAGTAGAGATCCACAAACTCGCCACTTGCATAGGCTTCATTGATAAAGTCAACAATCTTTTCAGCTGTCGGAGCATCCCAAAATGAAACACCACTCAAGATGCGTCCATTTTTGCTATCAACAATGATATCTTGAACTTTGTAATCATCACCGTAAACTAGGAACCACTCGTTATCACAATCTTCACGATAAACACTGAAATAAGTTGAACGGTCGATATCATTACGGAACATATTTTTGAAAAGATAGTTATCCGCATCAATAACATAGCTGTTGGCCAACTCTTCTTTTACCAAGTAAAGAGAATAGAAGTTATTGTAATCAGCATACTTATCATTGAAGACCAAACGAACTCCGTATTTTTCTTTAAGGTAGTCGAATTGTTCTTTCAAATAACCTACAACGATAATAATGTCATCAATTCCACGTTCTTTTAAAAATTCAATTTGATATTCGACTAAAGGTTTTTCATTAACCTTGACCAAGGCTTTGGGAGTATTTTCTGTCATGGGTCTCAAACGAGTTCCCAATCCCGCTGCTAAGATAATCGCTTTCACGCGTTTTCTCCTTTATTCTTTAATAATAATATAAACACCCGCCATTACGATAAGTGAAGTAATGATGGTTAGTAAATTAAGGGGTGAGCCCAAGAACATTGCTGCAAATAATACAGTCCATACAACATAACTCACGTTTAAACCTGTTGCTTTTGCTGGTTGCAATCGATTAATAGCAATATAGTAGGCTAGATAAGAAATCATATTACATGCCGCAAAGATAATCAAAAGTCCCAACAATTGTCCGTTTGCCACTTCTGCAAATGAATGATGCGAGAAGAGAACAATCACAAGATAGGACAGGAAGGAAGTTACTTGTCGAATCAAGAGGGCTTCGAGTTCACTGAGTTCACTTTCCATTGCAAAAGAGCTTAGAACACTTTCACTCCCCCAAGCAAGCGCACAAATTAATGCGCAAAGGATTCCGATATAAAAGGAATTGACTTGTTCAACCTTGTAGGTCTGAGCAATAATTCCTGCAATGATTAGAAGAATTCCAAATACTGTATTCTTAGAAACCTTATGCTTTAGAATAAAGAAGGCAAGAAGGACAGAAACTGCAGGATAAATAGCTGAAACGGACGATGCTAAGGAACTACCGATGTATTTGACCGCATAGAGATTGGCCTGCATACCAATAGGACCAGCTAGTAACGCTCCAATAATAACACTGACATTTCGAATGTTTAAGAAGATTGAAAAGCGAACTTTTCCTTCTTTAACGAGAAGATATCCTAGCAAGATAAATATACTCAGAAAGTCGTGTGCTGCTGCTACTACAAAAGGTGACAGTTCTGTAAAGATTGAAAAGATATAGGCACTAATAGTTAATCCTAATCCCCAGAATACACCTGAAAGTAAACCAAAAGAAACTCCATTTTTAGTTTTCATGAGAACCTCCCTTAAAATCCAATTCTTTTACTGCTCTATTGTAACGAGAGATTCCATAATCTCCAAAGTCTGCACCATTTTCTTCTTTATAAATAGTCCAAAGGCTCCAAATAATATCTTGCAAAATTTTATAAATTCGAATTTTCTCTCTCGAAACAGGAGTCTTTTCACTCTCGTAATGAGCCAAAAAGTTTTCCTCTTCTTCTGGAGTGAATTCAGACTCTAGAAAGAGTGCCGCAAGGTCCCACATAGGATCGTTCATGGATGAATATTCCCAATCAATAAGATAAAGATGACCATCTGGTGCTTCGATAAAGTTTTCTGGAACCAAATCAATATGACATGATTTCTTCTCAATTCCGATTTGTTCAAGCTCTTCTTTCAGAGAAAATACCGATTTTCTGACATCTTCATAGTTTGGATAGAAAATCTCTCCTTGAATCAAGGATTCATATTTAATGATTTCCTCAAAAGGAGCAAACTCTCCTTTTAATTCTTTACCAGAAGCATGAATCGTTTGTAAAATTGGAGCAATCTTCTCAAATCTAGTTTTAATGGTATCTAAATTAAGTGTTTCAGCATTTTCAATGTATTGATTGACTTTGATACCAGCTTCAATATCAAAAAGATAATTTTCTACATCTAATTCTAAATCTTTCAACAATTCAATATTGAACTTTTCATTCTGGCGGTCGATTAATTTTTCTGTACCTTTACCGAAAAACTTAACGATATATTGATTTGAGGATGTTTGAACCAAGTAGTTTTGATTGGTCATTCCACCCAACTGTTCAACGCTCTGAATTTCTTCATCACCTGATAATAAAGAGGCAATCTTCTCTTTAACGATTTCCTTCATAATCTTCCCCCATTAGACTTCCCACTTAAATACTGTCTTAAAGGCAGTATTGAGGTCTGTTGCAAAAACTCGATGAATATCTTTAATCTCTCTTACTGGTTCTTCTAGATAAATGATATTCTTCAAACGATTGGCAAATTTTTTAATTTCCATCATTTGGATAGCTTTTTCAAAGTCAACTCGCCCAGAACGAGAAGAGCCGACTAGTAGCAAACCTTTTTCCAATGAATCCCGAGTGTTGATATTAACTTTATACTCACTAACCCCCATCATCAAAATGGTACCTTGTGGTTTAATGTAGCGAATCAAGTCATTAATAGCAGGTCCACATCCATCACCACCACAGCATTCGAAACCATGGTCAAAACTAAGATCCTCTGGAATACTGTCAGTAATATAACGTTCATGCGCAAATGAAAAGAGTTCCAATTTCTCCCAGTGGCGGCCAATGACAATAATTTCCGCTTCAGGTAAAGTGTAGTTGATAATATTGGCCATGACAAAGGCTAAACTTCCATCACCAATGACTGCAATTCGTTGACGTCTACTGTGAGAAACTGTCATGAAACGATTCATAGCATGCATACCCACACTGACAAACTCTGTAATGGCAGCAACTGTATCTTCGATATCTTCGTAAGATACCACACGATCCTTAGGCAGAGAAACAAATTCTCGCATGAACCCATCATAACCACTTGATAAGAAATATGTTCCAGTCATGTAATTTTCGTAGAATTCCTCATCACTTTGCATAGGTGGTTGATTTGGAATCATAACAACCTTCTGACCAACTTTGTAGGTACCGGTTGGATCAGAAATGACTGTACCACAAGACTCATGAATCATAGCCATTGGTAGTTTTTTCGCTAAAATTTTTGGATCACGTTTACCTTGGTAGTAACGTTGGTCCGCGTGACAAACCGCCATGTAATTTGGTCGGATGAGGATATGATTCTCTTGATCAATTTCTTCTTCCTGATATTTAATATTGATAAACTTTGGTTTTGTCAGTTGATAAATTTGATTAATCATGTCTATTCTTTCTCAATCATGCTTTTAGCAATCTTCAAGTCTGTAACTGTTGTAATTTTAAGGTTTGAGTACTCACCTTTTGCTAAGGCTACATCTTTCCCCTTAATGACAAAGATTTTACATGCATCTGTCAAAATTTCTTTTTCTTCTGCTGATAAAGAACCATAGAGATCTATAAAGTCCTTACAACGGAAGGTTTGAGGAGTTTGTCCTTGATAGAGATGAGCACGATTTGGAATATCTGTGATAAATTGCCCATTAGTACTTTCAACAATGGTATCCACGGCTTCAACTACAGTATCAACAGCATCATGATTTTGTGCAAGAGCAATATTATCTTGAATCATTCGAAGTGTGACAAAGGGACGAACTGAGTCATGAGTGACCACGATATCATCTTCCGTGATTGGACGGTAAGCATCAATAGCCTCAATGATCTTTTCAATACTAGAATTACGATCAGCCCCACCTTTTGTGATAATAATACGATCTTTATGGAGTGGAAGGAATTTTTCAACTAAATCTTCTGCGTGTGTCACCCAGTCTCCGTGAACTCCAACTACAATCTTTTCAATACTTGGCTCTAAGACAAATTTTTCAATTGTATGGATTAGGATTGGGCGATCTCCTAACTCAAGAAATTGTTTGGGTAGGTTACTAATACCCATGCGCGTGCCGGTTCCACCTGCTAAAATTCCAGCGTAAATCATATCGATTCTCCTTTAGTCTGTTTAAAAAACTCATTCGCTACTATTATATCATAATCTAGCGCTATCTTGAAATAAATAATAGTTCTCTCTATATAGTACTAATGACGCGAGCTCTATATACTTACAGCGTTTAAGAAATGACACCTTGCATTCTTAACTCTCGGTTAATATAGAGTTCTTCAGAATAATATAGAAAGCTTAAAGAAATCTTAAACTAGTGACATATCTATCCTGAAATTTTAATTAGACTTTTCCAATTAAAATTGTTAAAATAAAATGGAAAATAAAAGAAAAGGAAGCTAAATACCGCCATGATGAATATGCAAAACATGATGCGTCAAGCTCAAAAACTTCAAAAACAAATGGAGCAAAGCCAAGCTGAATTGGCTGCCACAGAATTTGTTGGGACTTCTGCTCAAAACCTTGTAACTGCTACCTTAACAGGTGATAAAAAAGTCGTAAAAATTGATTTCGATCCTGCAGTTGTGGATGCTGAAGATATTGAAACACTTTCAGATATGACTGTTCAAGCACTCAATGCTGCTCTTGAACAAATTGATGAAACTACTAAAAAGAAACTTGGGGCATTTGCTGGTAAGTTGCCATTTTAATAATATTCTCAAAAAGAGGCTAGTTTACAGCCTCTTTTAATTTATGTTAATAAACAAAGAACTCAGTTGCTTTATTTAGCAATAAGTCACTATATTCAGGGTCTTCCTGAGCAGTTACTAGTTCTTCTTTTATTCTTTCCAAGTTATCCGTAATCATTCCGTCAACACCTAGGTGAAAAGACTTATTAAATGACTCCGAACTATTGATTGTCCATACATAGAGTTTTTGCTCAGTATTCCATAGTTTCGTCACAAAGTATTCATCTAAAGTAGAATACTCCATTGTGTAGCCTGTAGCAACCGTTCTAGGAAAAACAGAATTATAGGGAAGAATAAAGTAGACAGGAATATCTATGTCATAAACTCTCACTTTTTCAACAACCTTATAATCTAAGGACTGCATTTGATGACCATAAACCTTAATTTTTGCACCGTATTTTTCTAGAAAATGTTCCATCATCTGCGGACTATCTTTATGGCTGGTCTTAATTTCAATGAGAAGTTTCTGATGTAATTCATTTGCACGAGTCAGATAATCATCGAAACTTGAAATCTTTGTCTCATAACCATTCTCATGAATGTCAATCTGCTTTAACTCTTCTAAGGTCAAATCCTGTGGTGTTTTATTAATACCAGCTAAGCCTTTAAGATTAGCATCATGCATCATAACAAATTGACCATCTTTAGTTTCCTGGATATCCATCTCGATTAAATCTGGTTTTAACTGCGCCGTTTTTTCTAAAGATTCTACTGTATTTTGGACACCATTTCCATTTGATACACCACGATGTGAAATTAAAAGAGGTGGATTGACTACTGGAGCTTCAAGATAATTATATCCTTCAATCGCAAAGAGGATACATGCACACACCATGACACCCCATCTCATGATATGGTCCTTCTCGCGTCTTGGCATAATATCAAGTCCTTCTCCCGTTAAAAAAGATGTGAATTTGACAAGGAAATAGGTCAGTGCCATATAGTGAAAATTCTTAATCAGAACAAAATTCAAAATAGCAAGGATCAGGGATTCTCTCTGAGTAATGCTATCGACTATGTACTGAGTTAATAATATTGGGATGAGAGGAAGATAAAAGAATAGATTGGTTTTTACAACAATTAAAAATAAATGCCAGGCATAAAACCAAAAGAAATTCTTAGTCCTATCCAAACTATAAATAACCGCTTCCTTCACAGTCATCTTATCATAAAAGATTTTTGGTAAAGTGAATACTAATCGAACAGAAACATAAAAGAATAAGAGTGATAGACTAATAATAGCTACCCACCATAACCAATAGTTATCTTCCATATAGGTTTGGATAAACTCTGGAATCACAATCTTATTGAAATAATAAATCTTAAATATCTTTCTGATAAAAGGAAACAGCATGGCTACGAAAAGAAAGATAAACATAGCTTTTGAAATAGTCATCTTCTTCATAAAAGCAAGGCTTTCACGAAATACTTTTCGACTATATTCTATGAGAGTTCTCTTTTCGTGATAAAGGAGATGACGCGCTCCTATAAAGAGAAGGCTGAGTTGAAAATAGGCTACCAGCAGATTGATGGCTATTAAGATTACGAAGCCTAGACTGACAATGGGAGCATTTTTTATTATCTCAAAAATATTGTTGTAGGATATAAACAAATATCCTGTTTGACTCAATAAAAATCCAGCTATCACTGAGTTTAGTGGCATCCAGATATAGTCAACCAACATAAAAATTAAAAAGAATAGAAAGAGGATTTTATCTAGATTTAGGTAAATCTTTTTAAAACCCAATTTTTTTGGTTTTTCAGGTTTCATAAGAACTCCTAATCAAACAGCTGAGATAAATCTAAACCACCAAATGGATTAGAATTGAGGCTAGTCTGAGAATTTAGTAAAAGTCTACTCTCATCTGACTCCAAAAATGCTTCATAAACACGGGCAGTCATTCGAGCATCTTCCAGACTATTATGAGATTGGCCTTTAAAACCCAGAAAACTAGCAACGGTTTGTAATTTAAGATTAGCAATTCCATGAAGATCAGAACTACGTCGCTCCAGTGCTTCATTATAGAGATCGACTAAATATTGTTCTCGATAGTCCAAACCATGTTCTAGTAAAATCGGTAAGTCACTCTTTGCTGCATTATAACCAATAAGGGGTAAATCACCAACAAAAACTTGAAATTTTTGGAGTACTTCTTCTACCTTTGGTGCGTCTTTCAGTGTCTCGGTTGTAATTCCCGTCAAACCATTAATAAAACTCTTCAAAGGAACATCCGTGTATACATAAGAGTCAAACACTCCTACTTCTTCACCTTCTTTATAATGTACCGCCGAGACCTGTATCAAATGTGTTACACCTTCATGCTGATTAAACTCTAAATCAAAGGAGATATACTCTCTTAATTTTTCCATACAACATATTCCTACTCTATACTAATAAAAGAAAAGAAACTACCTGGTTTTTATATAAAACCAAGCAGTTTTATCTTATTTTCCAAATAAGCGAGCAAAGAAGCCTTTCTTCGTTGCTTGAACTTCTTGCTTAGCTTGTTCTAACTCTAACTGAAGATTTTCCTGATCTTTCATGGCTTGAAGCGTTAGCTGTTGTTGTTGATCCAATTGCTTATCTTTCTCAGCAATTTGACGGTCTTTCACTCGTATCTGCTCATCTTTTTCAGAGAGTTGCTTATCTTTAGCTTTTAACTGCTCATATAAACGAATAATTTCAGAATTTTTCTCATCAACTAGGATTTCCATCAACTCTCTTTGTTTGACTTCATCACTAACTGGCTCATCTTCAAAAATCGTTTTCTTGTATATTTCTTCAAGTTTAATCAAGCCACTGCGAGTAACAACAGTAACTCCTTTGTCATTTTTTGTTGTGTCTTCTTCTGGTAATTCCTTGACACGGTTATTGATTGCTTGGCGAGATAAACCCAAGACCTCAGCAATCTCACTGACAGTCATCTCAATACTCATAATATCCTCTGATTTTTCTAGCATTTCTTTAAATTAAATATTATCATAAGCAAGCTAAACTGTCAAATAACACTGTATTTCCAATGGTTTTTTAAGTTATAAAATTTTAAGAGAAAACCTTCCTTGGTTTATAGAGATTTTCACGCTTCTCTAATATAGCAAGTAGTTTCTCACCTTCAAAGGCTGCGACTTCTTTCTCGCTATGTTCTAACTCAATAAAGCGACCAAAACGCACTTCTTCTGCTTGTTCCGGAGTAAGATAAACCTTAACTAAATCCCCTGTCCCAATCTCAATCGGATGTAGAAAATCGAGTTGTCCAGCCTCTACTTTTTCTGAAATTTCTTCTAAAGTTAGGGCGTCCTCCAGTTGCAAACCTGCAGCACTGGTGCGTGTTAACTGAGACATATGAGCCGCATAACCAAGTTTCTCTCCAAGGTCAACAGACAAAGTACGGATATAAGTCCCTTTACTGCATTTTACGCGAAAGGTAAATCTGGCAAGTCTATCCTCATAAGAAATGGGACTCGTTCTTTCAAAACTATAAATCGTTACCTGACGCTCTGGACGCTCAACTTCCTGGCCAGCACGCGCATACTCATAAAGCTTGCGACCATTGACCTTGACAGCGGAGTACATGGGCGGAACCTGTGTGATAGGTCCAGTCAGAGAGGCTATTGCTTCATCAACAACTTTTTCATCCAAGGGTGACAAAACAGGTGACTCTGCAACGATTTCCCCACTGGCATCCTCGGTTGTCGTGGAATAACCTAGGGTAATTTCGCCCTCATAGACCTTACCCTCATCTTGCATAAACTCTACCATGCGTGTCGCCTTACCAACAGCAATTGGTAAAACACCCACTACATCTGGATCTAAGGTGCCACCATGACCAATCTTCTTGGTTCCCAAAATCTTACGCAATTTAAAAACCGCATCATGCGAGGTCATCCCTGCTTCTTTTTTTAAGTTGATAATACCGTTCATTCATTAACTTTCTAAAAATACTAAAACCCTATTTTGGAAATTCTTATTCTGCTCATAAAGTGCATGCCCACATTCTGGTAAAATGGTGAGTTGGCTATCTTTGATATGTTGATGCAATTCAAGCGAAGCTTCAACGCCTAGAACATTATCTTTTTCTGCTCCAATAATGAGTGTAGGACAGTTGATCTTTTCCAAAACAGCCAGACTATCATGTTTTAAACAAGATACAGCCTGAATAGAAATACGTTGTTTATCTTTAATGCGACCAAAAATTCCCATTATTCGATAAAGGTATTTGAATTTTCCGAAGGATTTAGTTGTGTAAGAGTGACTAGCAATATCAAACATTAATTCCTTATAACTTTCTGTTTGGCTCAGGTCAAGCCAGCGACTAATCCGGTTCATGCCAATATCACTTAGTTTTGCAGTTGTAACAGCCAAAATCAAACTTTTAATCTTTTCTGGAAAATCTACAGCTAGCCATTGGGCAATCATTCCACCTTGTGAAATCCCCATAACATAGGCACTGGTAATATTCAATACCTCCATTGCTTCTGCTACATCTGCTGCCATATTTCGTGTTGTATAGTTTTCTGGCAACTCATTGATGCGACTAAAAACATAAACTTTATAAACCTTAGCAAATTCTCGGTAAGTTAAAGCTAGCATTTGAGCCATGCCCTTAACTGTCTGTAACCCATCCCCCAATCCTGGTATGATCACTAATGGCTGCTTACCTTTTCCAAATGTTACATAGTCCATGCACTTATTGTTAAAATATAAGGTTTTCCCTTTTGTTGAAGACATTACTTCGTTTTCCTTACTATTTTATCATATTTATTCATGTTGACTTTTTAAATACAGAGCAAAGCCAGCAGTCACTTTTTCAAATCCAACCGCCTGATAAAACTGATGTGCAGCATTTCGTTCAACAGCTAATCCACTATTTAGAGCCAGTGCATTAACTCCTTCTTCTACCGCTCGTTTTTTCAATTCATCGATTAGCCTACTTGCAATTCCTTGTCGTCTTGTTTCTTTTGCAACTGACAAAGCTAAAATACGATAGTAAGATCCATCTGCTTCAAAAAAGAAGAGCTTTGCATAACCTAGGAAACCTAAAATTTCTCCGTTTCTTTCAGCTAGAAGACAGCCATAATGTGGTTGAGAAAGAATCATTTCTAAACGTCCAGACAGCTTAGAAGCGGTCGTTGGATAGCCCAAGTCTTCGTATAAAGACAGTAGGGCTTCAGCATCTTTCATGGTTGCTTTTCGTATCTGCATAAGAGCCTCCTATTCCCCCTTCAAGGCATCAAACTTAGCCTTCATGGTTGGATTTTTACGTGTCAGTTTTTTGACTGAAACATCATCCAACTTGTTGTTTGCGAGGCGGAGTTGGTTTTCAGATGTGGTAAGGAATTTCTTGACCTCTTCCATGCGTCTGATGGCCTTGTCGATTTCATCAATGGCCTTGCTAAAGTTAACAGAAGCCGAATTGTAGTTTTTGGCAAAGGCAAGTTTGAATGCATCTAGGTCTTCCTCGAAGTGAGTGATATCAATATTTTGTTCACGGATTAGTGCTAGTTCCTGCTTGTATTTAAGAGAATTCAGTGCAGCATTGCGTAAGAGACCAATCAACTGGATAAAGAATTGAGGACGGACCACATACATCTTCTCATACTCGTGGCTAATATCTACAATTCCTGTGTTGAAGTAGTCGTTATCAGCTTCAAGCATAGATACCAAAACAGCATATTCACAGTTCTTTTCTCGTCGGTCCTTGTCCAATTCCTTATAAAAATCGGCATTCTTGTGCTTCTTCTCTGTCCCATCCGCTTCATTTTTCATCTCGAACATGATGGAAATGAATTCTAGCCCATTTTCATCAAAGTCACGGAAAATAAAGTCCCCTTTAGACCCACGATCAGAGACCTTGTTGTCCTTTTCGAAATAGGCACTAGGGAAGGCAAAGCTGCGAACCTTATTGAACTCACTCTCCGCATACTGCTCCAGACTTTCCCCAATAGCTTTGGTTGATTGTTGGGCCTTGAAATTCTTGTAAAATTCGACCTGCTCATTGGCCGCCTTAAGCTGGGCCTCATAGTTTTGTTTAACTGAAGTTAGAGAAAGCTCGTTTTCTTTTTCTTGTAAAAGGAGCTGATTTTTAACCTGATCCCGTTCTTTCTCTAGGTCAGATAAAGTCTTTTGTAGTTGGTTCTCATGCTCCAAGCGCAAGGTAGCTAATTGATTCTCCAGTGCTTGAACTTCTTTTTCTTTTTCTAGTAAACTTTGACTCGCACTTTGCTCTACTTCTTTCTTAGCTAATTCTTTTTCGGTGTCAAAGTTGTTAATTTGACTTTGAAGCTGGGCTATTTCTTGGTCTTTTTGAGCAAGTTTTGACTGTTGTTCATTTAAGGCTTTTTGCTCCACCAATGTCAACTCTTGCTCCAATCTCTCGTGCAATTCCTTATCAAACTCTGCTGTTCGTACCTGCGACAAGAGTTCTGCATACTGGCTTTCATTTACTGTAAAAACTTCCCCACAATTTGGACATTTTATTTCGTTCATGATTTTCCTCTGTATTTAACATTACTACATTCATTATAGCATGGATAAACAAAAAGAAAAAGTTGGAATCAATCCAACTTTTAATCTACGTATGTATCTTCGTTCTTGTTTAAGAAGGCGTAAGGCAATCCAATCAGAAGACCACCACCGATGAAGTTACCAATAAAGGTTACACCCCAGTGACGAAGAATATTTCCAATACCAAAGTTTGAAATAGAATCAGCAGCAACACTGAACTTAACAATAGCAAATGAGGCAAAGTTTGCGGCGATGTGTTCATTTGTTAAGAATACAAACATATAAATGGCTGAAAGAACCAACCAAAGTTTAGCTCCACCATCTTTAACTAAAACGAAAGAAAGAATGGCGATGTTTACAAAGACATTGGCCAAAATTGCTTCAAGCAATACTAGTTCATTAGAACGCCCTAACTTCATCTCCACGACTCCAGAAATAAAGCTATCATGTGTTAGATTAGCATAAGCCGCTGAATGAGCAAATCCCCAACCAGCGATAAGAGCTCCGATTAAGTTAAAGAAAGTACAATATAGAAGAATTTCAGCTGTTTTCCTCCAGCTAATTTTTTTCAAAAAACTACCAGCTGTCAAAAACATCATGTTTGATGTTACTAACTCAGCATTCAGAAACACGATATAGGCCAATCCCCAAGCGAAAACAAAGGGGAAAAGGAAGCGTCCACTACCAGGAACAATCTTATTAATCAAGTCAGCTCCAACTGCACCAGCTGCTGTACTGAACGTTAAGAAAGCACCCGCAAACATTGAACGAATTGCATATTTGAATTTACTTTTACTATAAAGACTTTCCTTTTTCTTACAAGCAAATTCAATTTTTGAAATAAATTCTGATGAGACCATATGAACTCCTAAAACTTTTATTTGTGAATATTATAACATAAAATCGATTTTATGAAAAGGGTTTCCAAAACCAATTCTATTATTTTTTAAAATATAATAAGCTAATATGAAAAATGAATCCTGATATTGTATTTTTGTGTTTGAGTTTTTAGATTCTTGACAAGTAAATCACTTTGTTTGGACTTGCCAAAGAAAAAGGCTAGAGATTTTCCGCTCTTTTCTTCGATAGACAAAAAATATCTAGCTCCGTTCAATTTAACACTTGGAAGAAATTTGATGTCTATACTTTTAATCTCGCTTAATGGGATCCTTCGATTTTTAAAAACGAATGCATTATGAATATAAAAATTTCCTTTAGAGATATGAAATGGGGCCCGAAAATCTCCACCACTTTCCTTAGAAATACTAAATCGACGCCATAAAACTAATAAAAGGACAAAACCTAAAAAGTAAATACTAAAGTTGAAAGCAGAGGATTCCAACATCTTTTTAAAACCATTCCAAAAATAATCGAACATTTATAGAATACCTTCTTTTTTCCTTTATTATACCACTTTTAATGAGCAACTATTTTATAGACAAAGAAAAAGACTGAACAAAGTTCAGCCCTTTTTACGAAAGGTTGATAAGATATCTTTATCTAGTCAAATCAATTCGTTGACCAATTTTTCCAATAATAATTGCTCCGACAATGAGTGATGCGAATTCTCCAATACCAGTTGTAAACCATGTAAAGAAGAATGGTGCATCTGCTACGATGTGCAATTCAGCAGCAATTGTTACCATTGAAATTGAAAATAGAATTGAAAAGAAGAAATGATCTTTACGAATCAATCCATTAAAAAGATAGTCTTTGCTGTATTTGCTAAACAACAAAACTCCTAAACTTAGAAATACAAGTGTCGAGCCTCCACCAACAGCGACATCAATAAGTCCGAAACTGAAGAAATTAGCAATCATACATCCAATCGTAACACCAATGATATACTTAGGATTGTAAAAAGCTAGGAAATTCATCATTTCAGAGATACGGAACTGGTAGGCACCATAACTGATAGCATTAAGCGGTGGCGTGATCGTTAAGACCACATAGATAGCGGCGACAATGGCAATATCTGCCATATCACGAACGGTAAGTTTTTTCATGTTTTCTCCTTTAGCGGCTATGCCGCGTGTAATATGCTTGGTGAAAGAAGCTAAGCACCAAGGGTTGATAAAAGTCAACTTTACAAGTATAGCACATTTATTAGCTTTGTGCTATACTAATCTTATGAAAACATATATAAAAAAATTTTTTGATAACGAGATTTTATCCTATTTATTTTTTGGAGTAGCGACTACCGTAGTATCAATATTTGTCCGCATCGTCATCTTTTATCTAACGCAACAAGAGTTAGTTGCGACTGCCTTGGGAAATATTGCTGGAATTCTATTTGCCTTTTTTACAAATGACACTTTTGTATTTAAGCAACAAAGAAAAAATTGGTTTAATCGATTGATTAAGTTTACCTCTGCAAGACTAATAACATTTTTATTAGATCTTCTACTAACTTTTATTTTTGTAACCAGCTTCCCACAGATTATTGGTTATTTTGTTGGAAATGATATTAATACAATTAATACAGTTGAAATCTTTATTGCACAGGTTACGATGGTTGTTCTCAACTACGTATTTAGTAAGCTTTTTGTATTTAAAAAGAAATAATCAGTTTTCTTGCAATTAATATAAATTTACGATATAATGAGAAGTGAAAAATTTCGAAAGGAAAAAGAAAATGTTAAAAGATCTTAAAGCATTTTTGCTCCGCGGTAATGTCGTAGACCTTGCTGTCGGTGTGATCATTGCCACTGCATTTGGTGCTATCGTAACTTCACTCGTTAACGATATCATCACTCCACTTCTATTGAACCCAGCTTTGAAAGCTGCGAAAGTTGATCGTATCGCTGAACTTTCATGGAATGGTGTTGCATACGGAAGTTTCTTGAGCGCTATTATCAACTTTGTTGTTGTAGGTACTGTTCTTTTCTTTGTTGTTAAAGGAATCGAAAAAGCTCAAAACCTTCGTAAGAAAGAGGAAGCTGCTGAAGAAGCTCCAGCAGGTCCAACTGAATTGGAAGTTCTTCAAGAAATCAAAGCACTTCTTGAAAAAAAATAAACATTTAAAAGGATTTAGATCTTATCTAAATCCTTTTTTTATTGTTAAATTTCGTCTTTCAGATGACTCTTGAGTTACACCATATTTTTTGATATAATGATGAGAGTTTCCACCCTTAGTGTAATGGATATCACGTAAGATTCCGGTTCTTGAGATGGGGGTTCGATTCCCTCAGGGTGGATTATAGATAAAATATTATTAATAATTGAAAAAGCAGTGTATTATCACTGCTTTTTTATTTATATCTATACCTGCTCCGATAGTTCTTCCCACTCCAGCATAGCTTCTTCCTGACGCTGACTAATCTTATCAAGTTCTGCTTGTAATTGCATGAGTTCATCGGCATCATTGCTAGTCAGCATTTGCTCAGAGATAGCTTGAGCTTGAGTTTCAAGTTCTTCGATTTCTGTCTCAAGATTTTCAATTTGTTTCATTAGCTTACGAAGCTCTTTTTGTGTCTCCTTCTGAACTTGGTAATCATTAAGAGAAGAACTTTCCTTCTCTTGATTGATAGTCTCTAATTCCACTTCTTTAGAAGTTGCTAACTCTGCTTTTTTATCAACATAATAGTCATAATCTCCCAGATAAAGGGTTGAACCATTTTCAGATAATTCCAGTACATGAGTGGCTACTCGATTAATAAAGTAACGGTCATGACTGACAAAGAGAAGAGTTCCGTCAAAGTCAATCAGGGCATTTTCCAGAACTTCCTTGCTATCAATGTCCAAGTGGTTGGTTGGCTCATCAAGTATTAGGAAGTTGTTGTTTTCCATAGACAACTTCGCCAGTAACAAGCGAGCTTTCTCTCCACCCGACAACATCCCTACAGATTTCTTAACATCGTCACCTGAGAAAAGAAAGGAACCTAGACGATTACGGATTTCAACTTCTGGTCTTAATTTAAAATCATTCCAGAGTTCGTCTAGAACACTATTACTTGGTGTTAGCTTACTTTGAGTTTGGTCATAGTAGCCAACCTCAACATTGACACCAAAACGCTTCTCTCCCTTGATAAAAGGAATCTGATTCACAATAGACTTGATAAAGGTTGTCTTCCCAATACCATTGGGACCGACAACTGCTACAGCATTCATCTTACGAAGGTCGAGATTGATTGGCTCTGATAGTATTTCCCCATCATAACCTATAGCAGCATTTTCAACCGCCAAAACGACATTTCCTGATACTTTATCAGAATGGAAGGTCATATTAGCCGATTTCTTACCAGCTTCAGGCTTGTCCAAACGCTCCATCTTTTCCAGTTGTTTGCGACGGGACTGGGCACGTTTGGTGGTCGAAGCTCGTACTAAATTACGATTAACAAAGTCTTCTAAGGCAACTATTTCTTTTTGCTGCTTTTCGTAATTTTTAGCTTCTGTTGCTAATTTTTGTTCTTTCTGCTCAACAAAAGAGGAGTAATTTCCCACATACCTATCTAGAGAATGCTTAGTTAAGTCCAAAGTGATGGTAGTCACTTTATCAAGGAAATAACGGTCATGACTGACGATAATGAGGGCACCGCTATAGTTTATCAGGTAGTTTTCTAACCAAGCAATAGTATCAATATCCAAGTGGTTAGTCGGCTCGTCCAAGACCAAGAGATTAGGCTTCTCAAGTAACATTTTTGCCAGAGCTAAACGTGTATTTTGCCCACCAGAAAGCTCAGCGATTCTCATCTGCCACATAGACTCGTCAAACTTGAAACCATTTAAAATAGAGCGAATATCAGCTTCGTATGTAAAACCTCCAGCCTGACGGAAATTCTCAGATAAGAGGTCATAATTAGACATCAAATTTTCTAAATCAGCACCTGTCTTTTCACCCATCTCAAGTTCTATTTGGCGAAGCTGTTTTTCTATGCTACGCAACTCATCAAAGACATGCAACATTTCGTCATAGATGGTATTTTCTGACTCAAATCGACTATCCTGTGCTAGATAAGAGAGAGAAATATCTTTTTTCTTATTTATCTCTCCACTGGTTGGTTCTTCTTCTCCAACCAATATTTTCAATAATGTAGACTTTCCTGCTCCATTTTTCCCAACGAGAGCGATACGATCTCTTTCATCTACTTGGAGATTGATATTTTCAAATAAAACTTCTCCTGCAAAAGAGCGTTCAATTTTATTAGCTTGTAAAATAATCATACAGTTAGTATAGCATGTTTCGATAAGCCGTTCAAGACTTGTGGTTTAGGTACATTTCATAACTTTTTCAGAAACTCATGCTAACGTTTTACTAAAACTTCAAATCGTGGTATAATTTAAGCGATTAGATTATATATTAAAGGAGATTTCCTATGACTTATCAAGAAAACTTCCAAAAATGGGCTGATTTTGCTTATCTACCAGATTACCTTCGTCGTGATTTGGAAAGCATGGATGAAAAAACTAAAGAAGATGCCTTCTACACAAATCTTGAATTCGGTACTGCGGGTATGCGCGGATTGATTGGTGCGGGTACAAACCGTATTAACATCTATGTGGTCCGCCAAGCAACTGAAGGTTTGGCTCGTTTGATCGAATCTAAAGGTGGAAATGAAAAAGAACGTGGTGTAGCCATCGCCTACGATAGCCGTCACTTCTCTCCAGAATTTGCCTTTGAATCAGCAGCAGTTCTTGCAAAACACGGTATTAAATCATATGTCTTTGAAAGTCTCCGTCCAACTCCAGAACTTTCATTTGCTGTTCGTCACCTCAACTGCTTTGCGGGTATCATGATTACTGCTAGCCACAACCCAGCTCCATTCAATGGATACAAGGTTTACGGTGAAGATGGTGGCCAAATGCCTCCACATGATGCAGACGCTTTAACAACTTACATCCGTTCGATTGAAAATCCATTTGCTGTTGAAGTTGCTGATGTTGAAGCTGAAAAAGTATCTGGTTTGATTGAAGTCATCGGTGAAGCTATTGATGCTGAATACCTTAAAGAAGTAAAAGATGTCAACATCAACCCTGCCTTGATTGAAGAATTTGGTAAAGACATGAAGATTGTCTATACTCCACTTCACGGTACAGGTGAAATGTTGGCTCGTCGTGCTCTTGCTCAAGCAGGATTTGATTCTGTACAAGTCGTGGAAGCTCAAGCAACTCCAGACCCAGACTTCTCAACGGTTAAATCGCCAAACCCAGAAAGTCAAGCAGCCTTTGCACTAGCTGAAGATCTTGGTCGCCAAGTAGGCGCTGATGTTCTTGTTGCAACTGACCCTGACGCAGACCGTGTCGGTGTTGAAGTCCTTCAAAAAGACGGTAGCTACCTTAACCTTTCAGGTAACCAAATCGGTGCTATCATGGCCAAGTACATCTTGGAGGCACACAAAAACGCTGGAACTCTTCCTGAAAATGCAGCCCTCTGCAAATCTATCGTTTCAACTGACTTAGTAACTAAGATTGCCGAAAGCTACGGCGCAACTATGTTCAACGTCTTGACTGGTTTCAAATTTATTGCTGAAAAAATTCAAGAATTCGAAGAAAAACACAATCACACTTACATGATGGGATTTGAAGAAAGCTTCGGTTACTTGATTAAGCCATTCGTACGTGATAAAGATGCCATCCAAGCAGTCCTTGTAGTTGCTGAACTTGCAGCTTACTACCGTTCACGTGGTTTAACACTTGCAGACGGTATCGAAGAAATCTACAAAGAGTATGGCTACTATGCTGAGAAGACAATCTCTGTTACTCTTTCCGGTGTTGACGGTGCTGAGCAAATCAAAGCCATTATGGCGAAATTCCGTGAAAATGGTCCAAAAGAATGGAACGCAACAGAAATCACAGTCGTAGAAGACTTTAAAGCACAAACATCAACTGCCGCTGATGGTACTGTAACAGCCTTGACGACTCCTCCAAGTGATGTCTTGAAATACACACTTGCTGATGGTTCATGGATTGCCGTTCGTCCTTCCGGTACTGAACCAAAAATCAAGTTCTACATTGCCGTTGTTGGAGAAAGCAACGAAGATTCACAAGCTAAGATTGCTAATATCGAAGCTGAAATCAATGCCTTTGTAAAATAAACAATTAAAGATGAGATAAAACAATCTCATCTTTTTTCGTATCAAAATACAGCAATTTTTCGTCCTTTATGGCATACTAGATTTATAAGAAAGCGAGGTAATCTCATGGAACAATTTTTAGCAGATATTAAAGATCTTGAAGTAACCACTGTTGCGCGTGCACAAGAAGCCATCGACAAAAAAGAAACAGCAACCTTCTTTATTGGACGCAAAACTTGCCCTTACTGCCGTAAATTTGCTGGCACTTTGGCTGGTGTGTTAGCTGAAACCAAAGCTCACATCTACTTCATCAACAGTGAAGAACCAAGTCAACTAGATGCATTGCAAGACTTTCGATCACGTTACGAAATCCCAACTGTACCAGGTTTTGTTCATGTTGAAAATGGTGAGATTAAGGTCCGTTGTGATTCTTCTATGTCATCTCAAGAAATCAAAGAATTTGCTGGGTTATAAAAACCACTCGATTGAGTGGTTTTTTTTTCTAATTTAATACTTGTTGAGTAATTCTTGGACCATTTTATGTAATTCTTCAATCCTTTCAGCCTGCTTCTCGACTAAATGTCTTTGCATAACCAATTCATTTTGTATTTCATCCAATTTGCATTCTTCATTTGAATTTTCTTTAACAAAAAAATTAGTTAAGGCGCTTGTCAGCATCCCTATCGTTCCTATACCCACTAGCATTAAGATTATTGCTAACCATTTCCCAAATATCGAACTTGGGACTATATCACCATATCCAACAGTTGTTACTGTAACAACTGCCCACCAAAGACTATCTGAAAAAGACTTCTCCTCTACAACTGATAAGATTGAGCTTCCAACAAATACAATAAATACATTGACATATAAGATATAAAGCAAGCCATTCGTTCGCAATAATTTACTAGCTTTTCTTTCTAATTTTCCACTTAAACCAATTATTCTTAATAACCTTGTAAGTTTAACTAATTTTGTCAATTTTGCTAAACGAAAAATACGTCCCAAACGGAAAACTGTAAAAATAGCATTTAATGGAAGAATTGCTAATAAATCAAAAACATTATCAATAAAGAAACGAAATTTATTTTTACTAGTAAAGAACCGCCATAGATAATCCACTATAAAAACTATCCAAATCATTAAATCAATAATATTGTATGGAGGATTATCCAAATCTATAACATCCATAAATCCAAAAATAACCAGCACCACAGAAATCAATGCCAATAATAATATGGTGGTGTCATAGTAATCTGCAAATGTCCAAGTCTTTTTCAATTTATATTTCTCCATTATAATTCTTATGAATTTATTATAACATAAATTAAAAATTTAATTTTTAGTAAAAAGAACACCTCTTGGTGTTCCTTTTTATATATCTGTTAGTGGTGTTGCAGTGTCTGGAGACGTATCGTAAACTTGAAAATCCACTCCTACTCCTAGATCTGCTTGAGCTAACTGATTGACCATGGTCATGTGGGCTAGTTCTTTAATATTATTCTCTTTAGACAAATGTCCTAGGTAAATCTTCTTGGTACGATTACCAAGTGTGCGAATCATGGCGTCTGCTCCATCTTCGTTAGAAAGATGGCCTAGGTCGGATAGGATTCGTTGTTTGAGTCGCCATGCGTAAGAACCTGCTCGAAGTATTTCTACATCATGGTTTGACTCAATTAGATAGCCATCGGCGTTTTCGACTATACCTGCCATACGGTCACTGACATATCCTGTATCCGTCAGCATGACAAAACTCTTATCATCCTTCATAAAGCGGTAAAACTGTGGAGCAACAGCATCATGGCTAACACCAAAACTTTCAATGTCAATATCACCAAAAGTCTTAGTTATTCCCATCTCAAAAATATGTTTTTGTGATGAATCCACTTTTCCTAGGTACTTACTATTTTCCATAGCTTGCCAAGTTTTTTCATTGGCGTAAAGATCCATACCATACTTACGAGCTAAAACTCCGACACCGTGGATATGATCTGCGTGTTCATGAGTTATCAGAATGGCATCCAAATCTTCAGGCTTCCGATTAATTTCACCTAAAAGACTCGTGATCTTTTTCCCAGATAAACCTGCATCAACTAAAATCTTCTTTTTGGGTGTTTCTAAGTAAAACGAATTTCCACTAGAACCCGATGCTAAAATACTATATTTAAATCCTTTTTCATTCATTCTAGTCTTCTAGTTCATCCTCCCAAATTTCATCTTTTACAGCATCCTTATCATAAGGAAGCACAATAGTAAAGGTTGAGCCTTTACCATATTCACTTTTGGCCCAGATAAATCCATTATGTTGCTTGATGATTTCCTTAGCAATGGCTAATCCTAAACCAGTTCCACCTTGAGCACGGCTTCTAGCACGATCCACACGATAGAAACGGTCAAAGATTTTAGGTAAATCTTGTTTTGGAATTCCCAATCCTTGATCGGATATAGAAAGAATCATTTGATCATCAGTTGTTTTCATAGAAACAGTGATTTTCCCACCGTCTGGGGAATACTTGATAGCATTGTTTAAAATATTATCAATCACCTGAGTCATCTTATCTGTATCGATCTCAATCCATACGGAGGTAATTGGATAATCTCTAATTAATTCATACTTCAGATTCTCATCTTGACTTTTGATTTTATCAAAACGATTCAGGATAAAGGTAATGAATGCAGTAAAATTAATTAATTCAACATCTAAGTTGCTAGTAGCATTATCAATACGCGATAGATGTAAGAGATCTGTTACCATTCGCATCATTCGATTGGTCTCGTCTAGTGAAACTTTAATAAAATCAGGCGCAACTGGTTCTGATAAAGCACCTTCATCCAAGGCCTCTAGATAAGATTTTACACTGGTCAAAGGAGTACGCAGTTCATGGCTAACATTCGATACGAAGAGCCTTCTCTCCCGTTCTTCCTTCTCTTGTTCAGTTGTATCGTGTAATACAGCAACAAGACCTGAAATAAAGCCAGATTCTCTACGAACAAGAGCAAAACGCACACGAAGACTTATGTATTCTCCATTCACATCCTGAGAATCTATCATCAATTCCGGACTTTGAGTAATTAAGTCCCTCAGCTCATACTCATCATCAATTCTAAGCAATTCTAAAATATTCTGATTCAGAGCCTCATCTCTCTCAACACCAAGTTGTCTTTTAGCCATATCATTAATCATAATGATCTGACCACGACGATTGGTTGCAAGGACTCCATCCGTCATGTAGGAGAGAATGCTATTCAATCTTTTACTCTCTTGCTCAAGATTTTCTTGAGTTAGCCGGATAACTTCAGATAGGTCATTAAGATTATTTGTAATATTAGTTATCTCTGAACTTCCTTGCATATCCAAAACTTGAGAATAATCTCCTGCAATCAAATCCTTGACTTTTTGGTTCAGTTGTTTAAGACGGATATTATCTCTTCGACTTTCTAGTAAAAGAAAGGTAACAAGCATGATAAATCCGATTAAAATGAGTCCAAAGACGAAATCTCTGGTTAAAAATGTCTGTCTAATTGTTTCAATCATTATTTCTCATGTAATATCCAACACCACGACGAGTTAAAATGTAATCTGGTCTACTTGGTGTGTCTTCGATTTTTTCACGCAAACGTCTAATGGTTACATCAACAGTACGAACATCGCCAAAATAATCATAACCCCAAACAGTTTCAAGCAGATGTTCACGAGTAATGACCTGTCCAATATGCGTCGCTAAGTGATATAAAAGTTCAAATTCACGGTGAGTCAACTCTAATTCTTCTCCATATTTTTTCGCAACATAAGCATCTGGAAGAATTTCTAAGTCACCAATTTGAATACTTTGTAGTTTTGCTTCTACTTCTTGGTTATCTACTGACAAGAGCTCTGTACGACGAAGTAAAGCTTTAACACGGGCCTGTAATTCACGGTTCGAAAACGGTTTGGTCACATAGTCATCAGCCCCAAGCTCTAGTCCAATAACCTTATCAAACTCACTGTCTTTTGCTGAAAGCATGATAATTGGCACACTACTTGTTTTACGAATCGTTTTGGCAACTTCAAGCCCATCAACCTCAGGTAACATTAAGTCCAAAATAATAATATCTGGTTTTTCAGCTTCAAATAAATCAATAGCTTCACGTCCATTAAAGGCAGTTACTACTTCGTAGCCTTCTTTGGTCATATTAAACTTAATAATATCCGAGATTGGTTTTTCATCATCTACAATCAATATTTTTTTCATTTTGTTCACCTTTTCCTTATCTCATTATACCAAAAAATCAAAAAGAAGACACGATACACTAATGTTATTGGTCTCTTTTTAAATACTCTTGCCAAATCTTTTGTTGTGGTTTAGCAATGGGATAATGTACAAACTCTTCTGGACTTAGCCAAAGAACTTCTCTATCGGAATAATCTACAGACTTTTCTACCTTTCCTGCTAGGATTTGAATGTGCCATTTACGATGGCTAAAAACATGTTTAACCTCTGCAAATTTGTAGTCATCCCAATCAACAACAAGATTGTAATCCTGTTCAAAACTCGCTTGCGGAGATGGTCCAAATTGTATGATTGGTTCAGATACTTGACTAAAAAGGTTCAGTTCGTCTTCCACTTTTGAAAATTCATCAACTTCTATCAAGGGAAAATGCCAAAAACCAGCTAATAGTTTTTCGCTCTCATTCTTTTCCAATAAGAATTGCCCTTTTTCATTTGATACCACTAATGCATTTAGATATATTGGAATTGGTTTTTTCTTTGGCGCTTTAATAGGATAGCGGTCCATAGTCCCGTGCTGATAAGCTGCGCTAAATTCCTTCACTGGACTATCTTGTGGTCTAGGATTGACAGGCGCTTCAATATCAGAACCTAAATCCATTAAAGCCTGGTTAAAATCTCCTGGACGATCTGGATCAATTAAGATTTCCATCATAGCTTGAAAAATTTTACGATTGCTGGGATTTCCTATATCGTGATTCACTTCAAATAAGCGAGCCAAAACACGCATGACATTCCCATCAACCGCAGGTTGGGGAAGATTAAAAGCAATACTCGAAATTGCACCTGCTGTATAGGGACCAATCCCCTTCAAACTTGAAATACCTTCGTAAGTTGATGGAAAATCTCCATTAAAATCATTCATAATCTGTTGAGCAGCTGCTTGCATATTACGAACACGCGAATAATATCCAAGACCTTCCCATGCCTTTAATAAGCGTTCTTCAGGTGCATTTGCCAAACTTCCTACAGTCGGAAACCATTCTAAAAAACGTTCGTAATATGGAATAACAGTATCAACTCTTGTCTGTTGTAACATAATTTCAGATACCCAAATATGGTATGGATTTTTACTTCTTCTCCAAGGTAAATCACGCTTATTTTCATCATACCATGCTAAAAGTTTTTGACGGAAAGAGAGAATTTTCTCCTCTTCCCACATGGTCACGCCGTATTTCTCCAAATCTAACATATATCTAGTATAGCATAACCTTAAGAGATACTCAAAAGCTAGTTAACCAAGCTATCTATTCATTTGGTTTTTTGATATAATATTTTTAACCTCATTCTCAAAGGAGATTATTATGCGCTATAATCAATTTAGCTACTTTCCTGTCTCAAATGAAGATGCTTTAAAAGAATTAACTGAACTTGGTTTTAGTCTTGACCCTACTAGTTCTGAAAAAGACCAGTTTGAGTCATTTGTTAGGACTTGTTTTTTTAATTACAAAAATACGGATTATCCACTTTCAATTTTAGCAGTGGATAAGAAAACAGACCTACTCACTTTCTTTAACTCTGAGATAGAGTTGACTGCTGAAATCTTCTACACTGTAGTTTTTCAATTACTTGGATTTAGCTATCTAACAGACTTCAAAGACGCTCTTGCTTTCCATAAAGAAACAGCATTTCCTATCGTCTATGGAGATTTGATTGATAATATCTATCGGCTTCTTAATACACGTACCAAAAAAGGAAATACTCTCATCGATCAATTGGTTAGTGATGGATTTATTCCTGAAGACAATCATTACCACTACTTCAATGGAAAGAGTCTAGCTACTTTCTCAACTTGCAATATTATTCGTGAGGTTGTTTATGTAGAAAGCCGTATTGATTCAGATAAGGATGGCTTACCTGACTTGGTCAAAGTTAACATTATTCGTCCAACTTTCTCAGGAAGAATCCCAACAGTTATGACAGCTAGTCCTTATCATCAGGGAACTAATGATAAAGCAAGTGACAAGGCTCTCTATAAAATGGAGGGGGAATTAGTAGTTAAAAAACCTCACAAGATTAGCTTGGAGGAGCCTACATTAGATTTGGTTGATCCTGTCGGTCAAGCTGAACTTGTTACTGAAGCAGAAGAAAAACTCACTCATATCAATAGCAGTTACACTTTAAACGACTACTTCCTTCCTAGAGGATTTGCTAATATTTATGTATCAGGACTTGGCACCAAGGATTCTCAAGGACTCATGCCTAATGGTGATTACCGACAAATCGAAGCCTATAAAAATGTCATTGATTGGCTCAATGGACGCTGTCGTGCTTTTACTGACCATAGTCGTGAGCGCCAAGTAAAGGCTGATTGGTCAAATGGCAAAGTTGTGACTACTGGTCTTTCTTACCTTGGTACAATGTCTAACGGTCTTGCGACTACTGCAGTTGATGGCTTAGAAGTCATCATTGCTGAAGCAGGAATTTCTTCTTGGTACAACTACTATCGTGAGAATGGACTTGTCACAAGTCCTGGAGGTTATCCAGGTGAGGATCTGGACTCACTCGATGAACTGACCTACTCACGTAATCTCTTAGCTGGTGACTATATTCGTGGGAACGATGCTCATAAAGCTTCCATAGAAGAACTTAAGAAAAATCTAGACCGCAAAACTGGTGATTACAATCAATTCTGGCATGAACGCAACTATCTGCTCAATGCCCACAAGGTCAAAGCCGAGGTAGTTTTTACACACGGTTCACAAGATTGGAATGTGAAACCACTTCATGTCTATCAAATGTTTAATGCACTTCCAAGTAGCATTAAGAAACACCTCTTCTATCATAATGGTGCCCATGTATACATCAACAACTGGCAGTCTGTAGACTTCCGTGAGTCCATGAATGCCCTTTTGACACAAAGATTATTAGGACAAAAAACAGAATATCAACTACCTCCAGTAATCTGGCAAGACAATACTGCTGAGCAAACCTGGTTGGCTCTTAAAGATTTTGGAAATCAAGTTGAACATAAAACTTTCACTTTAGGTACTGAAGAAGCTATCATTCAAAACCGATATCAAGATTCTGATTTTGAACGTTTTGGTAAAAGCTATCCAACATTTAATAATGAACTCTATCAAGGTAAGGTCAATCAACTTACTATCGACCTACCTGTAACAGAAAATATCCATCTTAATGGGCGTATCAAACTAAACCTCCGACTCAAATCAAGCACCAATAAAGGTTTGCTATCTGCTCAACTCCTTGAACTGGGGGAAAAGAAATATCTTCATCCTTATCCAGGAATCTTATCAGTACGTACTCTCGATAATGGTCGATATCATATGTTAGATAATCTCTTTGAGTTACCATATAGTCAAAGTGCTCAACGAGTAATCACTAAAGGATATCTCAATCTTCAAAATCGTGATGACTTATTGGATATTAAGGAAGTTACACCAAATGAATGGATGGAATTCCAACTTGAACTTCAACCAACAATTTATAAACTTCAACAAGGTGATACTCTACGGCTAGTTCTATATACAACAGACTTTGAAATTACAATTCGTGATAATTCTGACTATCAACTTACTGTCGATTTATCACAATCTTTAATGGAAGTACCAGTTCAATAAAACTGTAGTATTAGTCAATAAGCTGACCAACTTATGAATAAATGAAAACCCGTGATTTTTTATATCACGGGTTTCTAATTTATTCTGATTTATTACTTTTAGTTTCTTTCTTCATTCTCGCAAGTCTCAATGCTCTATTTGGATTGAGGCGATTAAAGAGTTCTTCTAATTTTTTTTCATTCCAGACGTCTGCTGCAGAAACAAAATTTCCATCAGCATCACGGAAAGATATAGGTTTATCTCCCATAATTTACTCCTAGTCCACGAATTCAAATTCAAACTTACCGATTCTAACTAGATCACCATCTTTGGCACCACGAGTACGAAGAGCCTCATCAACCCCCATTCCACGTAACTGACGTGCAAACTTCATAACAGATTCATCGCGATCAAAATTGGTCATATTAAAGAGTTTCATAAGCTTGTCACCAGAAAGTACCCAAGTAGCATCATCATCACGACTGATTTCAAAGGCTTTTTCTTCCTCATCAAAGCCATAGTATACTTCTTCTTCCATCTCTGACTCGTCATAAAGAAGGAATTCTGGAGTCTTATCAAGAAGCTCTGCTGTTGCATCTAGTAGAGGTGCTAGACCTTGCTTAGTCAAACCTGAAATTGGGAAAATGGGCGGTAAATCCTCAAACTCATTATAATTTGCAGCAAATTTTTTCTTGAATTCTTCTAGGTTCTCTTTGCTATCTGGCATATCCATCTTGTTAGCAACAATAATCTGTGGACGCTCCATCAAACGAAGATTATAAGATTCTAACTCTTTATTAATAGCTAAATAATCTTCATAAGGATCACGTCCTTCACTAGCAGACATATCGATAATGTGCAAGATAACGCGAGTACGCTCGATATGACGCAAGAACTGAGTTCCTAGGCCGACACCTTGACTAGCTCCCTCAATCAAACCAGGAAGATCAGCTACAGCAAATGAATCCCCTGATTGGGTACGAACCATTCCAAGGTTTGGTACGATTGTTGTAAAGTGGTAAGCACCGATTTTAGGTTTTGCAGATGTGATGACACTTAGTAAAGTTGATTTCCCAACAGAAGGGAAGCCAACTAAACCAACGTCTGCTAGTATTTTTAGTTCTAACTGTAATTCACGTTCCTGACCTGGTTCCCCGTTTTCAGAGATTTCAGGAGCAGGATTTTTAGGTGTTGCAAAACGAATATTTCCTCGACCGCCACGACCACCGTGAGCCACTATGAACTCTTGTCCGTTCTCTATCAAATCAGTAAGAACTTTCCCAGTCTCCGCATCACGAACGGTTGTCCCTTGAGGTACACGGACAATCAAATCCTCAGCGCCTCTACCATGCATTCCTTTTGTCATTCCTTTTTCACCTGATTGGGCCTTGAAATGACGATTGTAACGGAAGTCCATAAGGGTACGTAAACCTTCGTCTACAACGAAAACAACGTTACCACCACGTCCTCCATCACCGCCCCAAGGTCCTCCGTTAGGGACATATTTTTCACGACGAAAGGCAACCATGCCATCGCCACCATTACCAGCTTTGACCTTGATCTTAGCTGTATCTAAAAACATACTCATATTCTTTTCTCGCTTTAAAAAGGGCTGGGATAACCCAGGGACCACTATAGTCTATAAATCCTTATATAGCTTTTAGAATCTGCTCAATACACCTAATGCTGTGGCAAAGATTCCTGCTAAGGTAACAAACAACATGATCATAACAATAAAAAGTGTCAGTTTTTCAAAAAAAGTTTTTTTACGTTGACCGTTATCTCCGAATGCCATGTTTTCTCCTTTACTCTAATACTCTAATATTAATACTCATCAGATACAGGAGCGATTGCCCACAAGATCAAGTAAGCAATAAGTCCTGCACCATAACAGAAAGCCAAAACTCCCCAAATAACACGTACGATTGTAGGGTCAATATCAAAATAATTAGCTAAACCAGCGCATACACCACCGATTTTTTGATCTCTACCACTTCTCATAAATTTCTTTTTCATATTTTTATTTCCTTTCTTTGATTTGATTAATCATTTAAATATTTTCTTAAATTTCTTAATTGTTTTCTAGATGCCTTAAGCATACGCTTCGAACTTTTAACTGGCATGGTAACAGCCTGTTGCGGAATATAGAAGACTGTCTTTAAAATACGTTTTGTAACCGGTTCGTCAGCCCCTGTTTCTTTGGCAAAATTATTTGAAATAATGACGTCTAGATAAAATTCATGGACTCTTCTACCAAAATTCTCAGCAGAAATTTCATATAATTTTTCAGCCAAGTGTTTTTCATCCATTGACGGTGTAGCAAGTAAAGCCTCAAGAATCGCTCCTGCCAAGTCCCTTTCCTCATAATAAAGGGTTCCAAACATTTTATCATTGATGAGATTATCCAAATAAGGATTACCATGGGCAATAACAGGTGTCTTACTAGCTAAACTTTCCAGATAAGTCAATCCCTGAGTCTCACTTGTAGAAGCCGATATGAAGAAATCAGCTGCCTTATAATAGAGTGCCGTCTCATTTGGCGGAATCATACCTGTAAAGATAACAGAATCTTTAATTTTTAAATCTTCTGCTTGCTCCTTAAGATTATCTAAATAAGGTCCATCTCCAGCTACAACCAGTTTAACATTTGGTTCTTCTTTTAGGACATCTGGTAAAGCTTTAAGAACTGCTTGAATATTCTTCTCGTAAGAAACTCGAGAAAGACTTAGAAGCATCTTTTCATCTTCTTGGATACCCAGTTTATCCCGTAAGTCACTAATGTGTTCAGGACCAATCTCAGGGCGTTCAAATTTGGCAAGTTCAATTCCAGTAGGAATAACACGCTTTTCAACTTTTACCTTATAGTCAGATAATAGATCGCGTACGATTTCACTCGGACAAATGACTCCATCAACGTCATGCAAAAAACCTCGAACAAGATACTTGACCATACCTGGACGAATTAACATCCCCTTAGCAATATAGTGGACATAATCTTCATACTGCGTATGATAGGTATGAATGACTGGGATTTTCAGTTCTCGAGCAATCCAAATTCCCAATAAACCAAGAGAAAACTCAGTTTGGGTATGAATAATATCGAGTTTGTATTGTTTAGCAATTTCAAGAGCTTTCGTAAATCCACGGTAAGCGAAACGACGGTCTTTAAAGGCAAAGAAAGGAACACTAGGAATACGGATAATCTGCCAGTCTTCATAACGATTGACATCCTTATCGGTTGTCGTGAAGATAAAGACTGCATGCCCTTGCTTTTCAAGTTCTGTTTTTAAGGTTCGAATACTGGTTGCTACACCCGAAACCTGTGGGAAATAAGTATCTGTAAATAATCCAATTCGCATATACTACCTCATTTTTTTCCTAAAGCCGCTTGCTCCCGATAGAATTTTAGCCATATTTCAAGGAGATGCTCCTCTGAGTATTCTCTTGAAATAGCCTTGGCCTTTTCTTTTAACTCTTTCAAAGCTTCTGGATGCTCTCTATATTCCATAATAGCTTGTTTCATCTCTTCCACACCGGTGGTTGGTCTGTAATTGCCTTCTAGAATAACCTTATAAAGATCTAAGTCCCGAAGCATAATGGGAGCTTCACAACTCGCAGCTTCTAGAATAGTCATCGGAAAGAGCTCATTATAGCTAGGAAGTAAGAATAAATCTGCCAAAGCATACAGTTCTTTCATTCTTTCTGGCTCAACAATTCCAGGGAAAATCAGATTCTCTGGAGGATTATTCATGATTTTTTTATAGCGTTCATAACCATCTGTAATCCCACCAAATGAGAAGCCTCCCGCCCAAATAAAGGTGATGTTCGGTAGTTCCTCAGCAAGAGTGATGAAATCATCGATTCCCTTACGCTTCTGAACCTGCCCAGCTCCTACTACTACAAATTGATTTTCACTCAACCCCATATCTTGTCGAAGTTGACTTACTTTTTCTGCAGGAAGTGGGTGCCATTTTTCTTTGTTAACAAAGTTAGGAATATAGGTCACCTTTTCACGAGGAATACCAGCTGCAACCAAATCTTCGATAAAAGTAGGATTAACCACAACCAAGTGTTCCATACGGTCATAAAAAGAAAATACGTAGCGTTTAACAATCCCTTTTAAGAAGAACGGAATTTTCAAACTACCTTCTAAGGTGTCAGGCAAGAAGTGAACATAACCAATCCTACGACCTGAACGCTTCTTTTGAAAAGTTGACAGATAATAGGGAAGGTCGATTGTATGAAAATGAGTAACATCAGCTTCCACAGGAAGATTCTCCGTTACAATTAGTTGGTCTTTCGCATCACGTTTCAAAAGTTGCACAAGTTCACGGTAAGCTCCAGAAACTCCTTGTCCTGCTACCTTTTCACTCGAACTTAGCATGTTGATGCGTAATTTCTCTTTTTCCATACTATCCATTATATCATTTTATTGAAAGAAAATCAGCAAATTAAAAAAGAGATAGCATAAAAGCTAGGGAATTTCCTAACACTTATACTATTTCTTTTTTTTATATCATTCTATTTAATACCTAAAGCGATACGTGCATAGCGACTCATTTTTTCAACCGTCCAAGCTGGATACCAAACTAATTTTACTTCAACGTTAGTAACCTCTGGTACATCTGTCATAGCATCATAAATTTGATCGGTCAACAGGTCTGCTAATGGACATCCCATAGTCGTTAAGGTCATATCAATCTCAGTATCACCGGTATCACCATCAAATCGAATCTCATAAATCAGACCTAGGTTGACGATATCGATTCCTAATTCTGGGTCGATAACTTCTTCTAATGCAGATAAGATTTTCGTTTTGATAGTTTCAATTTGCTCTTCTGTATAAGCCATGTGTAATCCTCCAATTTTAATCTTCGATAAAGTCACGAAGCGGTTTGCTTCTACTTGGTTGGCGAAGTTTTCTCAAGGCCTTAGCCTCAATTTGACGGATACGCTCACGAGTGACATTGAAGACTTTACCCACATCTTCTAGAGTACGCATTTTACCATCATCAAGACCGAAACGAAGACGCAAAACATTTTCTTCACGGTCAGTCAAGGTGTCTAGCACTTCGTCCAACTGCTCACGCAAGACGATACGAGTGGTGTAGTCCACTGGATTTTCAATCACTTCGTCCTCGATAAAGTCACCAAGATGACTATCGTCCTCTTCACCAATAGGTGTTTCAAGAGAAACTGGTTCTTGCGCAATCTTTAAGATTTCACGAACCTTGTCAGGTGTCATATCCATACGTTCAGCAATTTGCTCAGGAGTAGGATCTTGTCCCAATTCTTGAAGAAGGTTACGCTGCTCACGAACAAGCTTGTTGATTGTTTCTACCATGTGAACTGGAATGCGGATGGTACGAGCTTGGTCAGCAATAGCACGTGTAATAGCCTGACGAATCCACCAAGTTGCATAAGTTGAGAATTTGAATCCTTTTGAATAGTCGAACTTATCAACAGCTTTCATCAAGCCCATATTTCCTTCTTGGATTAAGTCAAGGAATTGCATACCACGTCCAACATAGCGTTTTGCAATGGATACTACTAAACGAAGATTGGCTTCTGCTAAACGTTGTTTAGCTTCAACGTCTCCTGCTTCAACGGCTAAGGCCAATTCCTTTTCCTCTTCGTTAGTCAAAAGTGGAACTACCCCAATTTCTTTCAAGTACATGCGTACAGGGTCATTGACTTTGGCAGATGTTGAACCAATTAAGTCTTCATCGCTAAGTTCTGGTTCTTCCTCTGTACTTAAGACACGTTCACTTGGATTTCCTTCGTTATCCGTGATAGAAATCCCAGCATCTTGAATTCGTTGCAAAAGATTTTCAATACCATCTACGTCCAAGGCAAAAGGAATTACAAGGACATTATTAATTTCATCATCTGTAGCTGTACCCGTTTTTTTATGATTACGAATAAATTCTGCTACTTGGACATCAAAAGTGGTTACTTCTTTTTGTTTTTTTGCCATTCTTACTCCATTCTTCTTTTTTGGGCAATTAAGCGTTCAAGCTCTTCTAAAGCAGTATCTGTATCTCCTACATGACTAGCTTCCTGAACTTTCTTTTTGATTTGCAAATTTTGTTGATTTATTAGCGCACGTTTTCTAGATTCTTCAACCTCCACCAACTCTTGTGGCGACATTTCTGCTGGCAAATCTAGAGATAAGACTTGGTACCATGCACTCTCAACCTCTTTTGTCTGACGTGACAAATCTTCTGAGGAAATAGACCCATTATCAATTAAAAGTCCATACAAGGTTTGAAACTCAGGTGTCTCAAAAACAAAATCATCTCTTAGTCGATAATCATTGAGAACTAATGGGTGCTCCATCATCCGATAGAGGATATGAGCCTCAGCTCGCATCACAGCAGTTAACTGTTTTGTCACTAACATTGTGATAGGCGTAGGATTTGTTACCTGCTTAACCCTTTCCTGTCTTTGTCTTACACGATTCTCATTAATAATGTGTTCAACTTGCTGATAATCGAAAGAAGGTAAATGATCCGTCAGTAAATGAATATAAGTATTTTGAGCTGTAATGGATGGTTCTTTGACGATAAGAGGAGCAATTTTCTCAATAAACTCGATTTGTGCTTGTAGATTTTCATTATTACTAGGTTTATAATGATGAATATAAAACTCAATCGGACTTATTCTAGTATTAGCTAAGAGATATGCCAGATCCTCTGGAGAATTCTTTTGCAAATATTCATCAGGGTCCATAGCATCAGGAATCTGAACGATCTGAACAGGTAAATCACCAAGTTCTTCGAGAGCTTTTGCTATCGCAGCTTGACCTGCCCTATCTCCATCATAAGTAATGATAACCTTTTTGGTAAATCGTTTTAGATGATTGACATGCTCACTTGTTAGAGCAGTTCCCATGGAAGCTACTGCATTTTCAATACCAGCACGGTATGCAGCAATAACGTCCATAAATCCTTCCATCAGGTAGATTTCAGGAGCTTTTCCAGAACCTTTTTTTACCCTATCCAGATGATATAATTCGTAACTCTTATTAAAAATTGCCGTTGCACGACTATTTTTATACTTTCCTGTTTGAGAATCTGCTTCTTGCCAAACACGACCAGAAAAAGCAATAACCTTACCTTGGTCATTTGACAGTGGAAACATAATACGATTATGGAAAGTATCAAAGAATTGATTAGTCTCAGACAGGTAAAATAGACCTGAATCCAATAAGTCTTTTTCACTGTAGTCATCTGACAAACGCTGATAAAGATAAGAACGTTCAGCAGGAGCCAAACCAATCATAAAATGCTTTAGAACCTCATCAGTTAATCCGCGTTTATAAAGATAGTTTCTTGCCTCTTCACCCATCTTTGTCGTCATAAGGATAGCATGATAAAAGCGTGCAGCCTTGTCATGCATCTCATAGAGATTTTGATGAGGTGAAGTTTGCTGTACTTGATTATCGATAGGTCTAACAATCTCTATCCCAAGACGTTCACCTAGAATTCTTACTGCATCAGAAAAATTGACTTGTTGGTATTCCTCGATGAACTTGAAAACATCACCAGATCGACCACATCCAAAACAATGGTAGAATTGCTTATCTTCAACTACGTTAAAAGAAGGGGTCTTTTCACCATGAAAAGGACAGAGCCCCAAAAAGTTCCGTCCAGATTTTTGTAAAGAAATCACTTCTCCTATGATTTCGACAATATTGGTATTGTTTTTGATCTCTTCGATGACTCTCTTGTCAACCATAGACAATACCTCCATTTTATCACAGTTTACTTTATATAGTATAGCTTATTTCAGAAAAAAAGTAAACCATTTCATACCACTTACATGCTTCTATTTCATTGATAAAAGGTATTTTCTTAAGTAAGTATTCATGAAAATACTAAAATCTCTAGAATTTATCAAAAATAGCAGATTCTTTAACACTTTCAACTATTAAAAAACTTAGAAGCAGACAACCTACTTCTAAGTTTTTAGCAATCAATCCTTTACTCAAATAACTGATAGTAATCAGAAATTTTCATCTTAGCTTTTTCATCCTTGTTTAAATCTTGGATGATACGTCCATCTTTCATAACAATGAGACGATTTCCATACTTGAGAGCGTCTTCCATATGGTGGGTAATCATCAATGCTGTCAGATGGTCCTTGTTGACAAAGTCATCTGTCAATTCCATCAAGGCCACACTTGTTTTAGGATCAAGGGCGGCCGTATGTTCATCCAACAAAAGGAGTTCTGGACGCTTCAAGGTCGCCATTAAGAGACTCAAGGCTTGTCTTTGTCCACCTGACAAGAATTCAATCGGTGTATCCAAGTGTTTTTCTAGACCATTTCCGACTTTCTCAATGGTTGCTTGAAATTCTTCCTTGTAAGCTGAGAGTCTTCTTGGAAATAGACTACGTTTTTCTCCACGAAACTTAGCAATCAAAAGGTTTTCTGCAACAGTCATACGTGGTGCAGTTCCCATCTTGGGATCCTGGAAGACACGAGAAAGGTACTTGGCACGTTTTTCAGGACTAAAGTTCGTTACATCCTCTCCCATGATGCGAATACTACCACTGGTTAAAGGTAAAGTTCCCGCAATGCTATTAAAGAGAGTTGATTTCCCTGCTCCATTTCCACCTAAGATTGTGATGAAGTCATGTTCATAAATATCCAGCGAGACATCGTTGAGGATAATCTTCTCCTCGTCAAAGCCGTTTTTCACAATTTTTGTGGCATTTTTTAATTCTACAATCGCTGTCATTTGCTTAACTTGACTCCTTTCAAGTATTTATCCTTAAGTGTTGGAATGACTAGACAAGTTGCTAGGATAAGAGCACTGTATAGACGGAGGTAGCTAGTATTAAAGCCAAGAGCAATGACTCCCCATACCAAGAATTGGTAACTAATAGAACCAACGACAATAGTAACCAAGCGTTCTGCTAATGTAAGACTCTTAAAGAGTACTTCACCGATAATTAAGCTTGCAAGACCAACTACGATAACCCCGATACCACGAGAAACATCCGCATAACCTTCTTGTTGGGCAATTAAGGCACCAGCAAGGGCAATAACACCATTTGACAAGACCAAGCCCATAAGTTCCATACGTCCCGTATTGATACCAAAACTACGAGCCATATCCGGATTATCTCCTGTTGCGATATAAGCTTGTCCCAATTTAGTATCTAGGAAGAAAAGCATAAGAAGGATAACCAAAGTCACAAAAATCAAACCTGTAAATAATTGATTAACCTCAGATGAGAAAGGAAGAACATCCTGGATTTGTTTAGTTCCTAGGAGCCCAAGGTTTGCCCGTCCCATAATCATGAGCATGATAGAATGGCAAGAAGTCATCACCAAAATACCAGACAAGAGTGTTGGAATCTTTCCTTTCGTGTAAAGAAGACCAGTCGCTAAACCTGCAAGACAGCCTGCTCCAACAGCTACTAAGGTAGCAAGAAAAGGATTGACACCTTGTGTAATTAGAGTTACTGCTACCGCTCCTCCTAGTGGGAAGGAACCCTCGGTTGTCATATCTGGAAAGTTGAGGATTCGAAAGGTCATAAAGATTCCCAAACCTAGAATAGCCCAGACGAATCCTTGAGAGATAATCGATACTATCATGTTACATTCATTTCCTTCTTTTAAAAATTGGAGGAGATGTCTCCAACTCCTCCTTTATTATTATTCAATCACTTGACCAGCTTCTTTAAGAACTGATTCAGGTATAGCGATTCCAAGTTCTTGAGCCACTTTTTTATTGATAACTGATTTACCAGTTGAGAAGACATTAACTGGTGTATCTGCAGGTTTTTCACCCTTCAAGACTTTGGCAATCATCTTACCGGTAGCAACACCAAGATCGTGTTGGTCTACAACGACTGATGCCAAACCACCTGCTTCTACCATGGCAGTAGCACTTGGGTAGATTGGTTTTTTAGCTGTTTGATTACTTGATACTACAGTTGAGAACGCAGATGCGATTGTGTTGTCAATTGGAACCCAGATTGCATCCACTTTACCAGTCATGACATTTACTGTAGAAGCAATTTCGTTAGTAGACGGAACTGCAAAAGTTTCTACCTTCAAACCAGCTTTTTCAGCGTAAGCCTTGAACTCTTCAACTTGTGATTTAGAGTTATCTTCGCTACTTGAGTAAAGGGCTCCGATTGTTTTAACATCAGGAGTCAATGTTTTAATCAATTCAACCTGTTGTTCAGCAGGGTTATGGTCTGATACCCCTGTGATGTTTCCACCTGGTTTTTCCAAGTTTTGTACAAGGTTAGCTCCAACTGGGTCTGTAATAGCTGCCATGATAACAGGAAGGTCTTTTGTTGCACTCGCAAGCCCTTGTGCTGCTGGAGTTGCAATACCGACAACAACATCGTTTCCGTTTGCTACCAATTGTTTACTCATTGTCGCAACCTTACTTTGGTCACCTTCTGAGTTCATAAAGTCGATTTTAACTTGATCACCTTTATAGCCTTCTTCAGCAAGTCCATCTTGAATCCCTTGGTAAATCAAGTCAAGCGATGGGTGACTGACGAACTGTAGAACACCAACCTTAGCTGTCTTGTTAACTGTCTCAGTTTTAGTTTCTTGTTTTGTTAAGTTAGAGTAGACCAAGCTTCCTCCAACTACAAGTGCTAGTGCTGCGATAATACCAATTAAACGTTTATTCATATTTATTTCTCCTTATTTCACTTAAACTTCGTAATGTTCATTTCACTTTCAATATAACTTTACCAAGCGTCGCCATCGTTTGAATTCCATCATATACCTCCTAAACAAAAGAAAAAGTCCTCACACAAAAACCTTGTGTGAGGACGTCGATGCGCGGTGCCACCTCAATTATAGGGAATCCTCCCTATCTCTCAATCTCGCTTCACGAGTTGCACTGTAAGGTGTGCGCACCGAATTCTTATGATTTCAAATTCTTTATAACATTCAGCCCAATTTTCATCATCTCCATCTATCTGTTTCCACCAACCACAGACTCTCTAAAAAATTTTAATGATTACTTTCTGAATGATTCGATTATATCATTTTAAAAATGCTTGTCAAGTGATTTTATGAATTATTTTTTTTAATATGTAAAATTCTTACGGATTTTATAAAAAAATATCTTAAAATTAACCTGAATTTCGTAGTCCTGTAGCGATTCCGTTAATAGTCGTATGGATTAATTTTTCTTCATTTGAAGATAGTTGTCCATGACGTTGACGTTTGATTAGCTCTAGCTGAATATAGTTTAAAATATTGAAGTAAGGCATACGATAGTTTAGACTGGCCTTCAAATATGGGTTTTCTGCTAAGAGCTCATCATGTCCTTCGATTGCTAAAATCACATTCTTAGTTAATTGCCATTCGTCCAAAATTGTATAATAGATCGCTTGTACTTCTTCGCTTTCACATAGTTTAGCATACTCAAATGCAATATTCATATTTGATTTTGATAAGACCATGTCTACGTTAGAAAGTAGTGACTGGAAGAATGGCCAGTTTTGATACATATCTCGAAGGTATTCAATATTTTTTGGATCTTGGTCAATAAATTCCTTAAAACTAGAACCTACGCCATACCAACCTGGAAACATAACACGACTTTGTGACCAAGAAAATACCCATGGAATAGCACGCAATCCACCAATTTCAGTAATGGTTTTACGAGCAGCTGGACGAGAGCCAATATTAAAGCTTGAAATATTCTTGATTGGACTTGACTCAAAGAAGTAGTCATAGAAATGTTCGTTTCCAAATACCAAATCACGGTAAATATCATAAGAACGGTTAACTACCTGGTCCATAATGGCCTCATAACGATTTGAAGTATTGGTGTCACTCTTCTTCTGTGTAATCATCCGATTGATGGCTGCTGATACTAACATTTCTAAGTTATAGTAGGCTGCGTCTTTATTACCGTATTTATTGCCAATGACTTCACCTTGCTCAGTAAGGCGGATACGGTCTTTAATTGACTTGAGCGGTTGAGAAGCAATGGCATCGTATGTTGGTCCACCACCACGGCCAACAGTCCCACCACGTCCATGGAAGAAGGTTACTTTAACACCAAATTCATCACCGATAGCTGTTAGTTGTTGTTGAGCCTTATAAAGGGTCCAACATGAAGATAGGTAACCACCATCTTTGTTACTGTCAGAGTAGCCAAGCATGATTTCCTGATAATTATTTTTTGAAGCAATCCATTTTTTAGCTAATGGGAGTGAGAAGTATTTTCTCATGGTTTCTTCAGAATGGTCCAAGTCTTCAATAGTCTCAAATAGAGGAACAATTTGAACACGCGCTTTTTCTGCATCCACAAGGCCAACTTCTTTGAGCATAATAGCAAGTTCTAACATATCAGACACACTAGTTGCGTGAGAGATAATGGTTTGACGAATGACATCTTCCCCTAAGCGGTCTTTTAATTCACGAGCAGTTTGGAAGATAGCCAATTCTTTTTCAAGCAGTTCTGATTTTTGCGCATGAGTTGCAGACAAAATGCGAGGATCCTCTAGCAGCTCATGTAAGAGCAAGTCACATTTCTCATCTTCAGATAAGTCGCTATAGTGGTCATTGATACCAGCGGATGCAAGCAATTCAGCTACACAGGCTTCATGAACACTAGAATCTTGACGCATATCGATAGAAGCCAAGTAGAAACCAAAGACTTCTACTGCTTCTAAAAGCTCTGCAAATTCACCCGTAATTAAGGCTTCTGCCTTATTCTCAATCAAGGAATCATGAATGATATATAGATCATTTTTAAATTCTTCAACCGTATTGTAATAAGGAGGTCGATCTTCAGCCAATTCCTGAATAGCTCCAGTAATTCGATTTCCAATATAATCAGAGATCACACCCTGTTGGTGACTATTCGCTCTAAGAAAAGTCTCAATAGAGTGGCGTTCATCAACTGATGAACCAACAAGTGCCCACTCTTTTAAATTCAATAAAGTTTGAATTAATTTTGATTGAATCAAATGGAAAGCTCTACGATAAGGTTCTTTTTCACGAAAGACTGATGTATCACCTGATTGTTCCGCCATCTCTTCAACAGCTTTACTCGTTTTAGATAAATTAGTTGATAGCGAGAAATTTAAATAGAGAGTAGAAATTTTACTGATATAGTAGTTTAGGATTACTTCACTTTGAATTGTAGCTGATCGCTTGAGAGTCTCAGCTGTTACAAATGGATTCCCATCTCGGTCTCCACCAATCCACATACCCATAGTAATGGGCTTGGCCTGTTTCAAATCAATTCCTTGCTCTTTTGCAAGACGTTTATACTCTAGCATTAGATTAGGAACAGCTTGTAAGAAAGAGCTATTGTAGTACTCCATGACATTGGTAATCTCATTAGTTACCTTTAGTTTCTTCTCACGAATCATGTCAGTTTGCATGATGATTTCAATGTAACGACGAAGATCGTTATGCCATTTGTCCTTGTTGATTAAGCCCATTCTTACATCACGGTATTTACGTAATAGTGTATGGATATGATTTGTTAAGTCCAACATACTCTTACGTTGTACCTGAGTTGGATGAGCAGTTAGAACTGGCACAACATTTAATTGCTCAAGAATCTCTGTAGCATTTTCTTTTTCAGCGACCATTTTAATGGTTGTAGAAAGTTTACCTAGATAATCTTGATCAACATTATTTAAATGGTTAATTTCGTAAGCCAAGTCAACATCTTCTGAGATATTAATCAGTAGAGGTAAAATTGAAAAATAACGAGAAATATAGACCATCTCCTCATTTGAAAGAGTGGTTACAATCTTGTTGAGACCTTGATAATCTTCAGACGTTGATAATTCTTTCAACTGCATAATTTTATCAAAAGTCTCAGGTGCAAGCATATTTTTTGTGATTTCTTCAAGTAAATCCGTTAAAATTTGCACTTCTTCTTGAACAACAGTTTTATTACTAAAATTTTCTAATTTTTGAAGAGACATTTATTTTCTCCTTCTTACCTATGTTATCTTAGAATTGTGTTTCTATTTCGTTATAAAGCCCCGCACGTTTCTCACTGGCATCAATATTCAGTACAAAAGCAATTGCTACAGAAAGAACCAAGAGACTATTTCCCCCTTGGGATAGGAAGGGGAAGGTAACGCCAGTAGATGGAATCAAACCTGAGATCCCACCAATATTAACAAATACCTGGACTAAAATCATTCCACCAATACCAATTGCCATCATTGAATTAAAAGGATCCTTAGCTCTAATACCAACCAAAATAATACGCAAAATCAAGAAGAAAACAAGGGCTAAAATAAGACTAGCTCCAACAAATCCAAATTCTTCGATAACAATCGAAAATACAAAATCCGTATGAGCTTCTGGTAGATAACCTCGTTTTTCAATGGAATTTCCTAAACCTAAACCAAACCATCCACCATTAACCATGGCATAATAGGAATTGGCCAATTGGTGCCCAGCTCCAGCTACATCATCAAAGGGATTGAAAAAGGCGCTAAAGCGTTTTGCTACATAACCAAACACAGGTATTTTAGAAAATTTCTCAACACCAATAATCTTAATAGCCGTCAATGATAGGGTAGACGCTCCTATTAGCAAACCTATGATAGTTCCAAACCAGCGATGGGCAATACCACTAATTGTATACATTAGTATAGATACCAATAGTAAAATGGTTGCATTTCCCAGGTCTGGAAAAATAGCCAAACTACCAATCATTACCAAAAGAACAAAACGCCAATCGTTAAAAGCTCTCGGAAACCACTGATTTTGTGTCAAAACTTGGAAATCATATACGCCAATTTCTTCTTGTTGTTTAGAAAAACGTTGAGCAAGATACCAAATAATAATAATCTTTAGGTACTCAGCAGGCTGAATCGTAACCGGTCCAACCTTAATCCAACCATAAGCTCCATTGATGGGAATCCCAACTAAACGAGCTAAGGCCAATAAGACTAGCTCAACAAACATAACAATGAAGAGCAAGCGTTCATTCTTTAAGAATCCTAATTTTAATTTATAAATTAAAGCAATCAAGAATAAACTAACAATCCAGAACAAACCTTGATTTCGAACTAATTGAAAGGCACTCTTACCTTCTTGGATTAAAGATGCACTGGTTGTTGAATAGACTACTATCAATCCCAATACAGATAAAAGTATATAAGGGACTAAAATGGAATAATTCAACAGGTGCCGTTTACTAATTTTCATACTTCACCATCTATCATAAAATTCAATTTTTTATTATTTTTAGTTTTACTAGTTATTATACCATTTTTTAGGCTAGAAAAAAACTCTTACCCATTAAAGCACCTATTTAACCAAATAAAATCAATCAGATATTCTAGTTCTGTTTGTAGTCAACAATATCGTCAGCAAAAAACTACCTTTCGAAAACGAAAGGTAGTTTTATTAAAAATTAGTTAGATGTTGTAGTTGTGTTATTTTCGCCTGAAGATTCACCTTGAATATATTGTGTAAAGATAGTCTGGAAGGCTGGGTCTTTGACCTTGATATTTGCTGCCTGCAACTCTTTACTAATGACACCTTGGACAAAAGTAGCATCATTTTGTTTTTGAGTCAGGATAACTGTCTTCAATTTTTCTTTATAATCTTCCCAGTTAGAAGATTTTTCTGTCTTCTTAATTAATTTTACAATATAGAAGCTGTTTGAATAAGCTTGTGTACCTGGAGCTGTAATCACATCTGAGATTCCATCAACATCTAGTGCAAAAGCTGCTTTCTTAACAGCCGCAGGCAATTCTGTAGATGCAGAGTCAAATGTGATTTCGCCCCCGTTTTCTTTTGCCTTCTCGTCTGTTGTATTGTCTTTTACAAGTTGAGTAAAGTCAGCTCCTGATTCTTTTGCTTTTGCAAGTACTTCCTTAGCCTTTTCTTCACTATCAAGACGGATGATTTGAGCAGTTACTTCTGGAGTATACTCTTCATAAGCTTTTTTGTAGTTTTCATCAGTTAATTCTGCTTCAGCAGCCTTTTTCACAGCATATTCTACCAACTTACTTGTACGAATTTGTTGTTTACGGCTTTCAGCAGTCATACCTGCACGAGCAAGAACAGTTTGATAACTGTCTCCATATTTTTTTTGTTCTTCAGCTACTGCATCATCAACGTCTTTATCACTAACTTCTGAACCATATTGTTTTTCAAAAACCTTTTGAATCGTCATGTTAAGCAAGACTTGTTGAGCAGTTGGATTATTCTTAACTTCTTCAAAGAATTGATGTTCAGTGATTACATCACCCTTCATACTGATTAAGTCAGCTCCTTGAGAACTAGTTGAACATGCAGCTAAAGTAGCTACTGACAATAATGTAATGGCACCAGCCAAAAATTTTTTCTTCATGTTTACTCCTTTATGTTAGAAAAACGATTACCCTAACTATTTTACTAAATTGTCTTAAAAATATCTAAAAATTACTCAAAATCTGGTAATTTAACATCAGCTTTATTTTTTCTCAGCATAAGTATACCATCACCAAGAGGAACTAAGCTAGCTGTCAAACCCGGATTGTCCAAAGTCGCTTCAAAAAGCCGTTGTAAGCCACGATAAATGGTTCGTTGACCACGTCGAACCTCCATAATATCCTTTGCCACATCTCCACCTTGAAAAATATCATCTAAGACTACTACTCCACCAACTTCTAAATGCTTTAGAATTTCAGGAAGAAAGATGATGTATTTAGACTTAGCAGAATCCATAAATACAAAATCATAAGATTCTGTGAGAGTGGATAAAACATCTACTGCGTCACCTTCAAGCAATGTGATTTGCTGGCGACTATCAAACTTTGCGAAATTTTCCTTGGCAAAACCAATCATTTCAGGATTACGATCAATCGTGGTAATCTTAGATTCTGGTGAATGTTGAGCCATCAAGAGAGCAGAAAAACCGATAGCAGTCCCAATTTCCAAGATATTCTTAGGTTGCATAGTCTCCATCAAAAAACGAAAATAAGCAACTGTTTCATGAGGAATAATTGGAATATTTTCTTTGCGAGCAAAATCCTCAAGTTCTTTCAGTGGCCCCGTCACCTGCATTTGACGATTTCTCATAAAATCAACGATTTCTTGTTTGACAACAGGTCTACGCATGTTGTGATTGGCATTTTTACTATAAGATTCTACCATGGATCTTATGCCAATTCTAATTTTTCTATAAGTGCTTCAAACTCATTTAAGCGACGTTCAAAGACTGCAAAAGCATCGTTGAGGTAGTCTTCTTTTTCCATATCAACGCCAGCTTTTCTCATAACATTGAGTGGATAATCAGACTTACCAGCCTTGAGGTAATCAATATAGCGGTCACGATCTTCTTGACTACCGTGAACAATCTTTTCAGCTAGGGCTGAAGCAGCAGCAAAACCTGTTGAATATTGATAAACATAATAGTTATAGTAGAAATGAGGAATACGAGCCCATTCATATTGAATTTCAGGGTTGTCTTCTTTTTTCAAACCATAATATGTTTCATTCAAGTCAGCATAAAGTTCATTTAAGAACTCACTAGTCAAGACTTCTCCATTTTGATCGGCTTGGTGAATAGCATGTTCAAATTCAGCAAATTGAGTTTGGCGGAACACTGTTCCACGGAAACCATCCAAGAAGTTGTTTAGAATAGCGAAGCGTGTTGCGTCATCTTGAACTTCTTGCAATAATTTTTCAGTTAAGATATTTTCATTGGTTGTTGAAGCAATTTCTGCCAAGAAGATTGAGTAATCTCCGTATACATAAGGTTGTGTTTCACGCGTGTAGCTAGAATGCATACTGTGACCTGTCTCATGTACAAGAGTAAAGAGATTGTCTAGGTTATCCTGCCAGTTAAGAAGCATGAAGGCATTAGTATCGTAGGAACCACCTGAATATGCACCTGAACGTTTGCCTTGATTTTCATACACATCAATCCAACGTTCGCTAAAGGCGCGTTTAACACGACTCAAGTAATCCTCACCAAGAACAGCTAAAGCTTCCTCTGCCTTCTTCAAGGCCTCCTCATACGTAAAGCTGTATTTAACTGATGAAAGTGGTGTGTAAACATCGTACATTTTGAGATCTGGTATACCCAAAATTTTTGAACGAAGGTCAAGATATCGTTGCAAAAGTGGCAAATGCTTACGAACAGCTGACACCAGATTATCATATACACTTTCAGGTACAAAGTTAGCTGCAAGAGCTGCCTGACGTGCACTTTGGTAATTGCGCACTTTAGCACGATAGTTTTGTACTTTTACGTTTGTTTGAAGTGTTTTAGCATATGTATGTTGGAACTGCTTATAAGTTGAATAGAGAGCTTCATAAGCGCCACGACGTACCTCACGATTTTTTGATTCCATTAAGCGTGAGTAGGTCCCGTGTGATAGTTGCACTTCATTTCCTTCATCATCTAGTACATAAGGAAAGGTAATATCAGCATTGTCCAAGATTGCAAAAGTCTCACTAGCCGAACCAAAAATTTCTCCGGCTCCAGCAAGTAGTTCTTCTTCACGTTGAGAAAGAACATGATCCTTATTTTGCAATAATGTATCAAAAAAATGTTTATATATCTGAAGCTTTGGCTCTGCCTCTAAGAAAGCATGATACTGTTCTTCAGTAATCTTCATAAACTCAGGCTCATAGAAAGAAAAGACTTGATCTAATTGACTATATAGTGTCATAGCCTTTGCGTAGTATTCTTGGTACTTGGCTTCACGCGTATCTTGGTCATTTTTCATATGAGCATAGACATATAGTTTTTCAAGACGACGATTTAAATCCAAATAAAGTTCTGTAATCTCTAATAAGCTAGCAGCACTTTCCAAAAGTCTTCCCTCAAATTTAGAAGCTTCTTTCGTGTCTTTGCTTAGAAGTGCTAACTCTTCTTCCCAAGCTTGGTCAGTTGCGAAGATAGTAGATAGATCCCAAGTATATTTTTCATTGATTTCATTTCTTTGTAATACCATAAATTTCCTCCATCCTTTCTATTTTACCACATTTTTCAGAAAATACTGTTGATAAAAGGCTGGCGGATAAAGCTTTTGATGTTTCAATTGAGGATTTTTTTCATAGTAAGATTTAAAATGTAGATAATAATCACTGATGTCTTTGTCAATTTGATAAAAATTCCCATTTTCAATAGGACTTACTTGAGGGTACCAATCTTGAAAGTTTAGATTAAGTAAATTCTTCCCCACTAGATATGCTTGTGATTGCTTTTTCATCCAGTAAGAATTTTGATAGTAGAGTTGCTGTCGAATGTAAGAACAGATATATCTATCCTGCTCCACAGTAAAGCACTGTAGTCTTTGTTTCTGATAAGGGATACGCAATATTTCTAAAAGATTACCTTTCCCATAGGGGAACTCTTTGGTCTGATAATGTAATTTCCCACGTAAGTCTTGATGAAGCAAGTATTTAAGTCGCAGCAATTCCTTCTTCAAATCCAATTCCCATACATAGAACCCCATATTATTACTAAAGTAAAGGAATCCTCTTTGTAGTTGCGTCAAACGTTCTTTTAACCACAGTTTTTCTCCTAATAGCCAAAGAACTTGAAAACCATGACTACGGTAGCCCCTACTTCTTTCAGCCAAAATACTTTGCCTTATGGGACTGCATTGAATTTCAAGAGCCAAGTTTCCTCTTACTAAAATGTCTGCGATTTGTTGACATTGAGATATAAGAAATTCCAAAGACACCTCATCATCCTTTTTTACCCAATAAAAAAGAGCCTGCTTGTTTCCTAAATGTTCAGGACTTTCGTTTTCATGGAAAAACTGACAGTTCTTAAGAGATTGATGGGCAAAATGTGCTCTCTTATTCTGTCCTCTTCTTAGTTGTACTATGGATCCACATGCTGGACAAGTGTAATCTTGTTTAACTAAATCATCTTCCAAAGAATTCACTAAATTCCCTTTTTCATCTCTTGCTAAAAACATTTAGTCCTCCTATATTTTTCTATTCGAAAAAAATAAAAAAAAGACTGGAAAGACCAGTCTTTACGCAACTATAAAACAGTTTTAGGTTTACTTCCTCTTATCTTCATTTTCTTTTTAATCTCTTTTCTAACATTGGAATGAGATTTGAAATCTGGTTATTCTTTATAACTAAGACGCCATACTCATGACAACGATTCGCATAGACAGGATTGATTTTTCCCGAACACACGATTAATTTCAGACAAGATTCTCCTGCAAAATGGTTGGCATAAACTTCCAGTTCATTGATGGCTTCAACTGATAAGTCTGTCATTTTACAAGATATAAAAATAATGGATCTTCCTTTACGAAGTACGACATCAATCTCATTTTGTACGTTATCTATCTCAGGAAAAATACCATTCCAGTCTATTTCAGCACCTATCATACATTCATCAAAAAAATTTGATTCTTTTGCTAAAAGGTAAAGATATAATTCTAAAATATGCCCCTTTGTTCGGCAAGTTAATTGAGCTTCTGAACTTGGAAAAGTATAAATGACTTTATCCGTCTTGTCCTCATCAATGTGTAGCATTCCCGCTTCGGTCAATAGGGAAATCAATGCCGCTGGATAGGGATATCGTTTCCCGTTATTCATTAAAATTTTACCTGTTTCAGCGTGAAAATCTCCAGTTTTTGCTAAAGCGAAGAATTGAGTAACGTGAAACCATTGTTCTGGGTTTGAAATCGCATAGTTTGCTAGTTTTTTGATGGCAGCAATTTGTTTCTGACTATACCTATGTTGTTTCGATTTGATGAGTTTACCACCACGCAATTCTATCAATTGCTGGATAGATAAAGAAGGAATGTTTAAATTACTTTCGACTAATCTCCCACTATCCCAGGCATATTGTTTCTCTCCCTCGACATCTATGGCATGAATAGAAAGTTTTCTTTCCATTCCGTACTCATATAGCTTGATAGCAAGTAAAGAATCGTTACCGAAAACATCTAAGACAACCCTTTTATAATTTGTTAAGACAGGATCCAATTCTTCGGAAAATTTTTCAAGGCTTATTTGACGAAAAGTCACTTGTTTAATGTGAGGTACCTGCTCCATCAAAAAATGTTTTAAGGATATTTTCTCTTCATCCTTGATTTTACTTAAGGATAAAAAAAGAATCGCATCACTTTCAGTTAGGAAGGCTGGATAGACATTTTTCTCAATGGTGTGATGGTTAAAAATTTTAACTAAGAGACGGAACATTTTTTCCTCCTGAACAAGAACATACTACTAATTGTAGGAACTTTTAAAATGAAATTACTGAAACTTAATGAGATATTTATGCCTTATCTAATTGAAAGCGCTATCTATATATCTAGTATAACATAAATAGGATTATAAGACCTCAAACTTTACATTAAGAAAAATGAGTAGATAATATCTATTATCTACTCGCTTAATATTTATTTTACTTTTTTAGCCAACATGGTCGCAAAGCGTAGTTGGATACGATTGCCATTCTCATCGCGACGGTGCAGATGTCCAGGATTTTCGTTGTACTTGATTAATTCCCAATCCTGGTAGTAATTTGCCAATTCTCCTTCTTTAAAAGTAAATGGGAAATTAACTGAACAAGGATAATCATCTGTATCCATAGTACAAACAATCAAATTGTAGCCACCGATAGAGGTTTGTTCCTGCATGTTTTGAATAATAGCTGGAATGCGATCTGCTTGTAAAAACATTAGAACAACCGTTGATACGATAAAATCATAAGTTTGTCCAATGCTAGCTGAATTGATATCGTAGATACCGACAGGCATTTCTAAATCTTCTTGCTCTACAATGCTTTGTAAGATCTCAAGAGAAAGCTCATTTTGGTCTACTGCTGTGACATCAAAGCCATGTTGCGCGAGAAAGAGTGCATTTCTTCCTTGGCCACATCCTAGGTCTAGTGCTTTACATGGTTTAACCGTCTGCATAGCTTCTAAAACTTCCGAATGAACTGGATTAGTATTGTATTTCTTAGGGAAGTAATCCTCCAGTTTACAGTAGAATTCCAAGTACCATTCCACATCATCTGTAGCAGCTTCTACTCTATGCCATGCTTGAGGTTGCGCCATAGGATTATCAGCACCTGCTTCAAAAAAGTGCTCGGCTATAACTTCCCCGTCTTCAGTCAACTCAATAAACTTAAGAGTCCCTTTTAATACGGTAATCTTGCCCCAGGTTCCGACCTTAGTATTGTGTTTTCTTTGAACAGCCTCTGGCATGGTGTCTTTATTCCAGACAGGCATACGTTTGTAGGCAACTAGTTTTTCCATATTCTTCACTCTTTCTATCGGTGGTTAACAGCTTTCATAACACGCGCAATATCACGGTCTTGCTCACGTCGTTTGATAGACTCACGTTTATCGTAATCGTGTTTCCCTTTTGCAAGTCCTAAAAGTAACTTGGCATAGCCATCTTTGATATAAACTTTAAGAGGAACCAAGGTCATCCCTGTCCCTTTGGTTTCTTGCTCTAATTTCTGGATTTGTTTTTTATGAAGGAGAAGTTTACGACGGCGTTCTGGCTCCTGGTTCCAGATATTGCCCTCTTCATAAGGAGCGATATGGACATTACTCAGCCAAACTTCCCCATTCTTAACCTGGGCAAACCCATCTTTCAGATTGATGCGGGCTGCTCGAACACTCTTGATTTCTGTTCCTGTCAGGACCATTCCTGCTTCTAGCGTATCTACGATTGTATAGTCGTGGTGCGCCTTTTTATTTTGCGCGACGACCTTTCCCTCGCCCTTTGCCATGCTTGGCTCCTTTCTTTGCTACTTCTTTGTAAAAAGGTTTCTTTCTTATTTTCTTTTTGTCTTTTGGAGAATGCTTGCGCTTATCACCTAAGCGACCAGCTTTTCTCTTATCTTCTTTCTTATCTGAACGACGCCCTCTAACCTTACGACCAGAGTCTTTCAAACCTTTTTCAATCACATCAAATTCACTTGGAATAAAGGAGAAATCGATCTCACCAGTCATCTTATCGGCCCTTTCGACACGAATACGGATCTGCTGTCCCACTCGGAAGGTAATACCTGATTTCTCCCCACGGAGGGTTAAATCGCGTTCATTAAAATGGTAAAATTCAGGTAGATTGGTAATGTGAATCAAGCCTTCGACTGTATTTGGCAATTCAACAAAAAGACCAAATTTAACGATACTTGAAACAACTGCATCATACTCTTCACCAACATACTCTTCCATGTACTCAGCTTTTTTCATAGCTTCGACTTCACGCTCTGCCTCGATAGCACGGCGCTCACGGTTGGAAGACTGGGTAGCAATCTCTGGAATGACTTGTTCAAAATGATCTGCTACATCCTTAGAACGTCCATAGTCACGAATCATCCGGTGAACAAGAAGGTCAGGATAACGACGAATTGGGCTGGTAAAGTGAGTGTAGTAGTCTGCAGCTAATCCATAGTGACCGTGATTATGCTCAGAATAACGAGCCTGCTGCATGGAACGCAGAAGCATCATGGATAATACATCCGCATATGGCTCGCCTTCAACGGCACGCATGATGTCTTGAAGCGCCTCTTGACTAATCTCACTGGCTGTTCCGTAGATACGTAATCCAAAACTTGAAGCGTAATCAATAAATTTCTGAACTTTTTCAGCCTTGGGCTCCTCGTGAATCCGATAGATAAAAGGAAGATCCAGCTTGCTATAGTGTTCCGCAACTGTTTCGTTAGCAATCAACATAAAGGACTCAATCATCCGTTCTGCAGTCCCACGATGACGAAGGACAATATCAACTGGCTTGCCTTTTTTATCCACCAAAATCTTAGCTTCATTGGTATCAAAATTTAAAGCACCACGCTTCATTCGCATACTTTCCAAAGTCTCATGGAGCTTAGCCATTAACTCTATACTAGGAACAATTTTCTGATACTCTCGTCTCTTCTCTTCATCACCTGCTAGGATGTCATTGACATCACTATAGGTCATACGAAAACTTGTTTTGATAACAGTCTGAGTAATAGTATAATTACGAACACGACCATGTTTATCAATCTCCATAATAGCAGACTGAGTCAAGCGGTCGACTTGAGGGTTGAGGGAACAGATACCATTTGAAAGACGTTCTGGCAGCATTGGTACTACTCGATCTGTCACGTAAACAGAGGTCGCACGATTTAAGGCCTCCTTGTCAAGCGCAGATCCCTCTGTTACGTAGTAAGAAACATCTGCGATGTGAACACCTAGTTCGATATTACCATTTTTCAATGGTTTAATATGAACAGCATCGTCCAAGTCCTTGGCATCGGCTCCATCAATGGTAAAGGTAATTTCGTCTCTTAAATCCAGTCGACCTTCCATGTCCTTTTCAGATGGAGTATCAGGAACCTTTTCTGCTTCTTTAAGAACAGCTTCTGGAAACTCGGATACAATGTCCATTGACTCCAAGACCTCGAGGACGTCAATCCCCGCATCTGTTGAATGTCCAACCACATCTAGGACACTAGCCACAAAGAAATCGTGTTTCTTACTTGGGTACTTATCAATAAAGACCTTGAGAACTTCTGTACCGTCTAACTGAATAGCTGGCTTCTTAACGTAGATAGGTTGACTAATCTTTTGATTTTTTGAACGGATGTAACCTGCATACTTGGGTTTTTCCTTATCAAGAACGATTTGACCAACAACTGTCGTCAAACTGTGTTCTAAAATATCAATAATCTTGGCTTCTGCAGCTGTTCCTTTCTGTCGGTCTGCAACCTTCTTGATAACAATTTCTACAGTATCGCCATCAATAGCGTAGTTAACATCATTTTTTCCTACAAAAAGATCGTCTTCCTCACCTTCTAGACTAACAAAACCAAATCCATTTTTATGGGCATGAAACGTTCCTTTAAGAGTAATCTCGTGCTTTTTCTTCTGGCCTAAGGTTAGACTACCATCGTCTTCAAAGCGAATCTGGTGCTTTCTTTCCATCAGGGACAACGTTTTTATAAGCTCACGAAAATCCTTAGATCCATCCTTTCCGAGAGCCTGAGCCAAGTCATTAACTCTGACTCGTCCCTTTTCTTGTAAATATTCTTTTATTCTATCTTTCATGTTTTCTTTCTAGATTTTTTTATTTTCTTTTACTGTAAAACCTTCTCAAACATCATTTAATACTCAATAAAAATCAAAGAACAAACTAGAAAGCTAGGCGCAGGTTGCTCAAAACACCGTTTTGAGGTTGTGGATAGGACTTACGGAGTCAGTAACACATATACGACAAGCCGACGCTGACGTGGTTTGAATTTGATTTTTGAAGAGTGTAAAAATAAAAATAGGCTAAGATCTAGTCTCGCCCATTATTTTCTTATCTACTTGATAATACCGTCAATGCTAAGGCAATGGCTAGCCAGAAAAAGACTAAGATTCCTGTCAAACGCTGCATCACGGCTTCAAAACCACGAGCCTTGCTGCGTTCGAATAAGTCACCTGCACTGGCATCAAATACATTGCTAGATTGATTCTTAGTTGGTTGCATGAAGATTGCAATCACAATCACAACGGATAATACTAATAAAATGGTTAATAATAGGTTATACATATCAAACTCCTTAAAATCCTTATTATTTTATCATAATTTCTACTTAGATTCAAGATGTAAAGTAACTTTTCTTTCCTTTGGACAATATTTTAGAACTTCAATCTTATCTGGATGAGTTTTTGAGTTCTTACTAGTTAGATAATTCATGCTTCCACAAGAGGAACATTTCAGATTAATTTTGACACGCACTAGATTTCCTTCACTTTTAATAATGTTCTAAATTGGATTAGGTTAAAAATACAACTCAGAGCAACACAGGCTGCTGTTGCGTAAAAGACAGAGTTATAACCAAATTGATTTGCTACTAATGAACCTGCTAGAGGACCAATCACCCCTCCTAGGTAAAAAAATACTTGGTTGAAAGCAAATACTCTCGAAATAGCAGCTTTTGGAGCCATTTTACTAAGAATAGCATTGATACCGGGAACTAAGGCCCCTGTTCCTAGACCGAAAAGAAAGCGGTAAATTCCAAGTTCAACTGGACTTGTAGCATTGCCACAAAGTACATATATTACAGCTGAATAGACTTGGGCTAAGATTAAGAGACGATGATTGCCAACTTTATCTCCCAATCGTCCCATAATACCTGCACTCATCATACTCGATAAACCCATGCTAGAAACTATTACACCAGAGACAAAGAGAAGATTCTCCTTCTGCCCTAGTTCTCGAACATAGAGAGCGAGAATAGGTCCGATAGATTGAGCTGCAAATTGAATGACAAAACTTGTTGCAAATAAGTTAAATAAAAGATAAGGATACTTCAGACTAGCATATAAATATTTTGTTGAAATTGCAGTTTCTTTGGTTACAGGCTGAAAATCTTCCTTGATAAAGAATATAGTCAAGATGGCAGCTAAAGATACCAGAGCTCCAACCACTAAAAAGGCATTTCGAATTCCAAATACTTCTGCAATCAAACCTCCAACAAAAGGACCTGAAAGTGTTCCTGCCAAAACTCCAGATGTTATTGTTCCCAGAGCATAACCTGACTTATCCTTTGGCACTTGACTAGCTATTAAGGCAGTTGCATTTGGTACGTATCCCGTAAATACTCCATTCAAAAAGCGTAAGACTAAAAGCCAAAAGATATTTGGTACAAAGGCCAAGCCTCCCATAGTAATAGTCATAGCAATCCCTGCTCTAACCATCATAGGTTTACGGCCATATTTGTCTGCTAAAATCCCCCAAATAGGCGATATAAAAGCAGCCGAAACAGAAGAGATTGAAATAGCTATCCCTGAATAGAAAGTGACCTGACTTGGTTCAACTCCTAATTCTTCAACAAAAATTGGCATAAAAGGTAGAACCAAGGATACACAAGCCCCTGTCAAGAAACATCCAATCCAAGCTATGCGAAGATTGTTTTTCCAATTAATCTCTTTCATGGAACTCACCTCTCTCTAGTAGAGAAATGATTTGACTCAATAGTTGATCAAGACTTCCTCTATTATCAATAATGTGAGTCGCAAGTTTTTTCTTTTTGTCCAAAGACCACTGTGAAGCAAGTCGAGATTCTGCAGCTTCTAGAGATAGTTTATCTCTATTCATTAATCTTTCTATCTGTGTTTCTCTGTCTAAATAGATTAACCATACTTCATCAAACCAAGATTCATAACCTTGTTCAAATAAGAGGGGGATATCCATAAAAAAGATAGATTCAGTCTGAGCCAACTGATTTTTTAAAGCAGCCAACTCTTCAAGAATAACTTGACCTTGAGTTTCTTTGGACCATTCTTGTTCTTCAGGATTAGAAAAAATCAGACTAGCTAGTAGAGGGCGGTTAAGTTGTCCATTTTTTAAAAGAACCTGGTTGCCAAAATGCTCCACTAAAATATTATAGAGTCTACCACCCGGAGCTTGAAGCTGATGTACTAGATCGTCAGCATCAACCACTTGAAATCCTCTATGACGTAAAAAATTTGTTACAGTTGATTTTCCAGAAGAAATGCCTCCTGTGATCCCTATAATTTTTCCCATCAACTTCTCCTTTGACACCTTGGGCAAAAATGAGTTCCTCGTCCACCTAGTTGAATTTTTTCTATAATAGTTCCACATCGTGAACAAGCTAAGCCGGCTTTATCATAAACTTGGTGTAATTCTTGCATAGTACCATTCTCACCAAAGGCATTGGTATAACTTCTAATGGTAGAGCCACCCTTGTCAACAGCTTGCTCCAAAACGCTCATGGTTTGTTCGTGAATAGCTCTTGCTTCTTTTTTTGTTATTGTTTGTGAAGATTTAGCCGGGTGAATTTTAGCTCTCCAAAGGACCTCGTCCACATAAATATTTCCCAAACCTACAACAAGAGTTTGATCTAACAAGTGAGTTTTAATGGGCTTTTTAGATTTCTTAAGAGCTTTTTGAAAAGTTAGTAAATCAAAGTCTTTCTTGGTAGGTTCTGGACCCAATTTTTTAGAAATAAAGTAGGATTCCAAAAGCTCAGGTGCTAACAGCTCCATGGTCCCAAACTTTCTGACATCTTCGTAGACCAGAGTACCGCCATCTTCAAAGTAGATAAAGACGTGGGCATGCTTACGTTCAGGGACTTGGTCTGGATAATAAAAATACTTGCCTTCCATTCTCAAGTGAGAGATTAGAACTTTGTCGGATAAATAGAAAAGTAGATACTTGCCACGTCGTCCTATCGAATGGATAATCTGACCAGGTAACTCCTTTTGAAATTCTTCCAAGTCGGTCTTGATCATTTTGGGATAACGGAGATCTATACTAGAAATCTTTTTTCCAAGAATCAATTTTTCTAGACCACGTCGAACCGTTTCGACCTCAGGTAATTCAGGCATACATCCTCCTTCTGTAAAAACAAGAAGCAGGCATGAGCCCACCTCTACTTAATATTCTTTCTCATTATAGCCAAAGTCAGCAAGATCTAACTTTTTATCTCGCCAGTTTTTCTTGACCTTGACCCAAGTTTCTAAGAAGACTTTGTCCCCTAGCATGAGCTCGATATCCTTACGCGCAAGGGTTCCAATCTTCTTGAGCATGGCGCCACCTTTACCGATGATAATTCCCTTTTGGCTGTCACGTTCAACCATGATGGTTGCGCGGATATGAACCTTGTCTGTCTCTTCGTCACGCTTCATAGAGTCAACCACCACTGCGACAGAATGTGGAATCTCTTCACGAGTCAGATGAAGAACTTTCTCACGAATCATTTCTGAAACCAAGAAGCGCTCTGGATGGTCTGTAATTTGATCAGCTGGGAAATATTGAAAACCTTCTTCTAAGTTTTCACTCAAGATATCTATTAAATGTGATACATTATTTCCCTGAAGAGCTGAGATTGGTACAATCTCTTTGAAATCCATTTGATTTCGGAAATCATCAATTTGAGCCAAAAGCTGATCTGGATGAACCTTATCAATTTTATTAACTACTAAAATAACGGGAACTTTTGCAGCTTTAAGACGTTCAATAATCATATCGTCACCCTTACCACGTGGCTCATCTGCAGGAACCATAAAAAGCACGGTATCCACTTCACGTAGGGTACTATATGCTGACTCTACCATAAAATCTCCAAGGGCGGTTTTAGGCTTGTGAATCCCTGGAGTATCGATAAAGACAATTTGTTCTTTATCAGTGGTATAAATTCCCATGATTTTATTACGCGTTGTTTGCGCTTTATCACTCATGATGGCAATTTTTTGCCCCATTACGTGATTCAAAAATGTTGACTTCCCAACGTTAGGACGTCCTAAAATAGCTACAAAACCTGATTTAAATGTCATTATTTCCTCATTATCATAAATAGTGTATCCCAAATTCTAGGGATAAAGATTAGTAAACCGGTCAAAGCTGCTAAAACAGAAACAACAAGGACTGCACCTGCAGCCATGTCCTTAGCCTTCTTTGCCAGCATGTCGAAGTGATAATGGCTAGCCAAATCCACAACATTTTCGATAGCTGAGTTAAGAATCTCAAATGCTATTACTAAGAAAATGCTTAAAAGAAGAAAAAGCCATTCGATTCGTGATACCCGAAAAACAAAACCTGCAAGAATGACAATTAAAGCTGTCGACGCATGTTTTCTCATATTTCGTTCTTCCTTAATCGCAGTCAAAATTCCTGTAAAAGCAAATTCCAAACTTGTGATTAGGTCACGGTTTTTCCATTTTCTCTTATTGTCTTGTGAGTCCATAGGCAGTCAAAATTTCTTCCTGTAAACCGAACATCTCCGCTTCTTCTTCGGGAGTGTAGTGATCATAACCGTTAATATGTAAAAAGCCGTGAACTGCTAAGAAGCCCATCTCACGTTCAAAACTATGACCGTATTCTTCAGCTTGCTCATGCGCTTTATCAATAGAGATAAAAAGTTCACCGATATAGGCATCAAATTCTGACAACATATCTGCCAAGTCAGGATCATTGGCTAAATCTTCTTCATCAAAAGAAATCTCTAGCTCGGGCTTGTATTCAAGACTGATGACATCCGTTGGACGATCTGTATCTCGATACTCTAAATTGAGTTCATGACTCCGCTCATTCGTCACAAAAGTAACTGCCATCTCCTTGTCTTCTTTTCCTAACTTTTTGGCAGCAAACTCTAAAATTTCTTGAGTTTGTTGTAGAATTTCGTTTGAAACTTTTCCAGTTTCATCTACTATTTCAATAAACATGTGTTTCTCGATTCTCTTTACTTGGCTTTATTATACCATATTTCTATGATTTTATTCTACCTTTTTGATATAATACTATGTAATACAATCACGAGGAGAGAACCATGTCATTTGACGGATTTTTTTTACACCACATGGTTGAGGAATTACGAACAGAATTAGTAAATGGTCGTATCCAGAAAATTAATCAACCTTTTGATCAAGAATTAGTCTTGCAAATTCGAAGCAATCGTAAAAGTCATCGTTTGCTCCTTTCTGCCCATCCAGTTTTTGGTCGTATTCAATTAACTGAATCAACTTTTGAAAACCCTGCACAGCCATCAACCTTTATTATGGTTTTAAGGAAGTATCTTCAAGGTGCTGTTATTGAATCTATCCAACAAATTGACAATGATCGTATCGTGGAAATCACAGTTTCTAACAAAAATGAAATTGGAGATCATATCCAGGCGACTCTTATCATTGAGATTATGGGAAAACATAGTAATATTCTCTTGGTAGACAAAACTGAGCAAAAAATCCTCGAAGTTATCAAACATATTGGTTTTTCTCAAAATAGCTATCGGACCTTATTACCGGGAGCTACTTACATCGCTCCTCCAAGCACCGATGCCTTTAATCCCTTTACTATCAAGAATGAAAAACTATTTGAAATTCTCCAAACTCAAGAATTAACTACAAAGAATCTTCAACATCTTTTCCAAGGATTGGGACGTGATACAGCTATGGAATTGGAGAAAATACTCCTTGATGATAAACTAAATACCTTCCGGAACTTTTTCTCTCAAGAAACAAACCCTTATCTTACGGAAACATCATTTAGCTCTGTACCTTTCTCAAATCGTGTGGGTGAATCTTTCAATAGCCTTTCAGAGCTCTTGGATAGCTACTATAAGGACAAGGCTGAACGCGACCGTGTCAAACAACAGGCTAGCGAACTCATTCGCCGAGTTGAAAATGAACTGCAAAAAAATCGTCAAAAGCTTAAGAAACAAGAAAAAGAACTGCTTGCTACCGAAAATGCTGAGGAATTCCGACAAAAAGGCGAGTTACTAACGACTTTTCTTCATCAAGTTCCAAATGACCAAAACCAAGTCGTCTTAGACAATTATTACACCAATCAGCCAATTACAATAGCACTTGATAAGGCTTTGACTCCCAACCAGAATGCCCAACGCTACTTCAAACGCTACCAGAAACTCAAAGAAGCTGTTAAATATTTGACAGAACTGATAAAAGAAACCAAGTCAACCATTCTCTATCTGGAAAGTGTTGAGACAGTTCTTAATCAAGCTGGATTGGATGAAATCGTTGAGATTCGTGAGGAGTTGATTGAAACAGGCTTCATCAGAAGACGCCAACGTGAGAAACTTCATAAGCGAAAAAAACCTGAAAAATATCTTGCTAGTGATGGTAAGACTATCATCTATGTTGGTCGAAATAACCTCCAGAATGATGAATTAACCTTTAAAATGGCCCGAAAAGATGAGCTTTGGTTCCACGCTAAAGACATTCCTGGAAGTCATGTCGTCATCTCAGGAAATCTCGACCCATCTGACGAGGTCAAGACAGACGCTGCTGAACTTGCTGCCTACTACTCAAAAGGTCGCTTATCTAATTTAGTACAAGTTGATATGATTCAGGTAAAAAAACTAAATAAGCCAACTGGTGGAAAACCTGGTTTCGTTACTTATACAGGACAAAAAACTCTCCGAGTAACGCCAAATCCAGATAAAATCCAATCCATGAAATTTAGCTAAGCTTCCATGCTACAATTTTTAGTACTATAGAAAGGAGGTCTTTCTCTGAATGTATAACCATATTAAGTCCATCATGACTATCATACTAGGTGCTGCTATATTTGCCTTCGGACTTACATATTTTGTAGTCCCACATCATTTATTTGAAGGTGGAGCCACAGGGATTACCTTGATTACCTACTATCTCTTTAATATCCCTATCTCATTGATGAACATCATCATTAACATCCCACTCTTTATTCTCGCTTGGAAAATTTTTGGAGCAAAGACTCTATATTCGAGTCTCCTGGGAACCATCTCAGTATCCGTCTGGCTGGCTATCTTTGAGAAGATTCCTCTTCAGTTTAATCTTGAAGGTGATTTAGTTATCGTAGCCTTAGTCTCAGGAGTACTCTTAGGAGTTGGATTAGGAATTATTTTCAACGCTGGTGGAACTACAGGTGGAACTGACATCGTTGCTCGAATCCTTAATAAATATACCAATATTTCAGTCGGAAAATTACTATTTGGCTTAGACTTCTTCATTCTTATGCTAATTTTAATTATCTTCCAAGATCTACGTCTAGTAACCTATACTCTTCTATTTGACTTTATCGTATCTCGAGTTATAGATTTGATTGGAGAAGGAGGTTATGCTGGTAAAGGCTTCATGATCATCACTCAAAAGCCAATGGAATTAGCTGATAAAATTAATGACGAGCTGGGACGTGGTGTTACTTTTATTTCAGGTCAAGGTTACTACAGTAAAAACGATTTAAAGATTGTCTACTGTATCGTAGCTAGAAATGAGATGGTTAAGATGAAAGAGATGATTCACAGCATTGATCCTATGGCCTTTATTACGATCACTGAAGCCCATGAAATCCTAGGGGAAGGTTTTACATTTGATCCTAGGTAAACTAGCAATTTGAACTGAAAAGCAATCCCATTACAGGATTGCTTTTTTATTTCAATATACAAAAAAACAGAAGAGCATGCTCTTCTGTTTTAATAGATATTATTTTTCAGCTGACAATGCTGCCATTGTGATGTAGTTGTATGGTTTGTTGAAGTGTGGCAAGAAGAATAGGTCAGTCAATGCCAATTTATCAATTGTAACATGTTCTTGGATAGCAAGTGAGAACATATGGATAGCCATACCGATTGCTGAATCGCGAGATACCATTTGAGCACCAAGGATTTCACGGCTGTCTTTATCAAAGACAATCTTGATAGCTACTTCATAGTTGTCATGTTTCATAAATTCTGGTTTTTGAAGGTCGTTAAATCCAGTTTCAGTAGCATTGTAACCAGCAGCTTTAGCTTTTTCAAGTGTCAAACCAGTTGAAACCATGTGGAGACCATAGATTGAGATACCATTTGAGCCTTGAACACCGATTCCTTCAAGTTCATGTCCACAAGCGTTGTAAGCACCAACGATACCAGTACGTACAGCGTTTGAAGCAAGTGCGATGTAGCTAGTGTCTTTACGAGCGTTGTCATAAACAGTTGCACAGTCACCAACAGCGTATACACCTGGGATAGATGTTTCTTGTTTCTTATCAACAAGGAAGGCACCGTTGCGGAAGAGTTCGATCTTACCATCAGCAAGAGCAGTGTTTGGACGGAAACCAACTGCAAGAACAACCATATCAACGTCAAATGTTTCTTTGTCAGTTACCAAGCGTTCAACTTTACCGTTACCTTCGATAGCTTTAACAGTTTGACCAAGTGCCAAACGGATGTTGTGGTCTTCCAAGTTTTTAGCCATCATTTGTGTGAAGTCTTTGTCGTAGTATCCGTTCAATACAGTGTCAACGATATCAACAAGTACAACTTCTTTTCCAAGACGTTCGAAAGCTTCAGCAAGCTCAACACCGATGTAACCACCACCTACAACAGCGATACGCTCAAGGTGTTTGCTCTTGTCAGCAAGTTTGTTGATAACTTCTTCAGCATTTTGGTACAACTTAACAAATTGTACGTTTTCAAGAGTAGTCTTGAATTCACGGTTTCCTTTAACAATTTCAACACCTTCAATTGGAGGCAAAATTGGTGTAGAACCAGTAGCGAAGATCAACTTATCGTATGATTCTTTGTGTTCTTTTCCTTCAACTTCTGCAGTAACAACTTTATTGTCATAGTCGATTGAAAGTACAGGTGAGTTCATGTAAACTTTAGCACCTTTTGCTTCTAATTTTTCTTTGTCAGAATAGAACAAACCTTCAGGTCCGTCGATTTGTTCACCAATCCAAAGTGCCATTCCACATCCAAGGAATGAGATATTTGAGTTTTGGTCAAATACAACGATTTCGTTTTCGTTTCCAAAATTGTCCAACATAGTGTTGATACATGCAGTTCCAGCGTGGTTAGCACCCACAACTACGATTTTACTCATAAGATAAATCCTACCTTTAATTTTTTTTTCCTTGATATTATAACACTTTCTGTTAGCGTTTACAAGTTTTTTGTTTGAAATTACTTAATTTTGACTATAAATAAAAAATTAATCTATTATAATTAAAACTTATTTACTATCTAATTTTTAATAATTATTATTTTGAGCATTTTTCTTGACTTTTTGTAAAAAATAATTTGTGAAAACGCTGACTTTATGATATTCTATTTATATGGAAATAAAATATAAATCTTAAAATTACTTTCATGACAAGATTTACAACCATTTCCAATTAACTCGAAAGGAGTTGGTTTTTTGCCTTTTAGTTCATCATCTGAGCGATTAATGGGAACTACAATTACTATTTCCTTAGTACATGAACAAGCGGATCATCTTCTCCATCAAGCTTTTGATTTGCTAAAGGAACTTGAATTTCGCTTCAACGCTAACAGTACTGAATCTGAATTAATGGAAATTAACTATCAGGCAGGTATTGCGCCAGTTAAAGTCCATCCTGATTTGTTTGAACTGATTTCATTAGGTCTAGAACACAGTCTAGCACCTAAAAGTCATCTCAATATTAGTATAGGGCCTTTGGTTCAAACCTGGCGTATTGGTTTTTCCGATGCAAAGCTTGCAAGCCCTGAAGAAATTGCTTCAGCCTTACCACTAATAGACCCTCATTTTATTAAACTCGATTCAGTCAATTCTACGGTTTTCCTAGAAAAAAAGGGAATGAAAATTGACTTAGGGTGTTTAGCAAAGGGCTATAGCGCGGATAAGGTTGCCACATTCTTGAAAGAGAATGGCGTTACTTCTGCTCTTATCAATCTTGGAGGAAACATCCTCACAATTGGGAACAACCAATCAAAAGATGGACGTCCTTGGCAAATCGGCATTCAAGATCCAACTCATACACGTGGTACTCACCTGATGACCTTATCAGTTACTGGAAAATCAGTTGTTACTTCGGGTATTTATGAACGGCACCTTGAAATTAATGGAGAGGATTATCATCACATTTTCGACAGTGAAACTGGCTATCCGATCGAAACGGATTTAGCGAGTTTATCCATAATATCTGACCGTTCAGTTGACGGGGAGATATGGACCACACGATTATTTGGCGAACGTAGCGCTTCTATTATGTGGCAAGTCGAAAATATGGAAGGTATCGAAGCCATCCTCATTGACAAAGATGGACACCTAGCTTGTTCATCTGGTATCCAACGATAAATAATTAATAATGCAAAAAGAGAAAGGAAAGCCCATGCTTAAACTTATTGCTATTGTAGGAACTAACTCAAAACGTTCCACAAACCGCCAACTGCTTCAATATATGCAGAAACACTTTGCTGATAAAGCAGAAATCGAATTGGTAGAAATTAAAGATCTACCTGTATTTAACAAACCAGCCGACAAACAAATTCCAGCTGAAGCTATGGAAATCGTAGCTAAAATCGAAGCAGCTGATGGTGTTATCATCGGTACACCAGAATACGACCACTCAATTCCAGCTGTTCTTATGAGCGCCCTAGCTTGGATTTCTTACGGAGTATTCCCGCTTTTGAACAAACCTGTCATGATTACAGGTGCTTCATATGGTACACTCGGTTCATCACGTGCTCAATTGCAACTTCGTCAAATTCTTAACGCTCCTGAAATCAAAGCAAATGTTCTCCCAGATGAATTCTTGCTTTCACATTCTCTTCAAGCATTTGATAAGAACGGTGACTTGGTAGATCTTGATGTCATCAAGAAATTGGATGCCATCTTTGATGACTTCCGTATCTTTGTTAAAGTTACTGAGAAATTGCGTAACGCACAAGAGCTTCTTCGTAAAGATGCTGAAGATTTTGATTGGGAAAATTTGTAAGATAGGAGATCGAAAGAATGAAATTTGTTGGACTTGTTGGATCAAACTACGATCAATCATATAACCGCAAACTCTTGGAGTTCATCCGCCGTCAGTTTAAATTTAAATTTGAACTAGAAGTTTTGGAAATCGATGAAGTTCCAATGTTTAACCAAGACGAAAAATGGGACGAAAGTTTCCAATTGCGTTTCTTGTATAACAAGATTACACGCGCTGATGGTGTCATCATCGCCACTCCTGAGCACAACCACACTATTTCTGCTTCACTTAAGTCAGTCCTTGAATGGCTTTCATACGAAGTTCATCCATTTGAAAACAAACCTGTTATGATTGTGGGAGCATCATACTACGACCAAGGAACTTCACGTGCCCAAGTTCATCTACGAAAGATTCTAGATGCACCAGGAGTAAATGCATACACTTTACCAGGCAATGAATTCCTTCTTGGAAAAGCTAAAGAAGCTTTCGATAACGATGGAAACATCACCAACGAAGGAACTGTAAAATTCCTCGAAACTTGCTTGGATAATTTTGTCAAATACGTAGGAGTCGTTTCAAAATTGAAAAAACCAAAACCAATTGAACCAGAAGACTTGGATTGTGGAAAACCAATTGCCACAACTATTACAGAAGTTGATCCAGATGATCCAGAATGGGTAGAAAAAGTTGCAAAAATTACAGGTGCTGTTTCAGGTGATACATACGTCAAACTTGACCATGGTATTCTTACAGTAAACCAAATTGATATGTTCTTGAAAGCTATGCCTTTCGAATTGACATATGCTGATGATAACAACCAATTCCTTTACTACAACAATGTTCATCAAGACCCTAATACTATGTTTGCGAAGCGAGTTCCTTCCCAATCAGGTGGCCGAATGTCAACAATCCATGGTTCATTACCACCCGCACGTATGAAAAATGTAGAGTGGGTTATCGGTACACTTCGCAATGGAAACCAAGAATACGTACGTACCATTGTTCCAGGTTCTCCAGCTGGTGTCATTAATACTCACAACTACCAAGCTATGTACTATCCTGACGGATCATATGCAGGAATTAACGAAATCGTATTTAATTTCCAACCATGGCTTGACTGGTACCTACAAGAAACTGGTCAACGGCTAGTCGCTGGTAACGGATCTGTTCCCCCATCAACAAACCATGGTAGCGGAGCTGAATCTTCTAATAATAGTGCAGACGCAACTTCTGGAGCAAGCAAATAGTTATATTGTCAACTACATTTAGCTTCATCTTTACATAAAAACTCGGTTAGATAAATCTAACCGAGTTTTTCAATCTATGAATTTGGATCATCAAGACTACGGCCGTGTAAACCTTTTTCTCGTTGCACTTGACGAAGCTTTTCAGGAGTCACGTCATTTCCTTCCTCATCCACGATTTTGATTCCTTCAACGTGGTGACGTACTGAACGACGATAGCCTTCGATGTATTCTTCACGAAGTTTGGCTTGTTCTACTTTTTCTTCCGCAGTCAAGCCTTCTGTTTTTTTCTTTCTAGCAAGTTCATTAATACGAGCGATTTTTTCTGGTGTCATATTTGGATCTCCAATCTACTTTTCAATTACTATTTTGTATTAAGAAGGTTAAAAGCAGCCACTGTTTTTGCTTTATTGACAAGTTCAGCTAGAATAGCCAAACGATTATTCTTAACCTTCTGATCTTCAGCCATAACCATAGTGTTATCAAAGAAAGCATCAATAACTGGGCTAAGACCAAATAGTTGATCTAATTTATCACTTGCTGAACCTTTCAATTCAAGTTTTTCTACTGCTTGAGCTAATTCTTTTTCCTGGTCATTTTCAAAGAGACCTGCATCAACTGTTACAAAACTATTTGCTTTTTCTGCCAAGTTAAAGGCACGAGATAATGATTCAACGGCTGATTTGTAGCTACTGTTTTTAGATACATTTGTCAATGCTTCTGCGGCTGCAATCATATCAGAAACAACAAAGTTTGAACTTGCCAGAACAGCTTCTTTAATATCTTTTGCAGTAGAACCCATCATCTTATCAACACGAGCTTTGATGAAGTTAAGTACCTCTTCTTGGTTATCGTAAGTTAAACTATCAAACGATAAAGCATAAAGACTCGCAATCAATTCGTCCATTGGAATATGCCAACCGAAGTCTTCTAAAATCCGAACAATCCCTTGTGTTGCACGACGGAGGGCATAAGGGTCGTTTGAACCAGATGGAATCAAACCAACAGAGAAGAAAGATAAGAGAGTATCTAATTTATCAGCTAGTGCAAGAATTGCTCCAACTTTAGATTCAGGAAGAACTCCGTCAGCTGAATCTGGAAGATAGTGCTCTCGAATAGCTTGCGCCACTGCAGCATTTTCACCTGCAAGAAGAGCATATTTCTCACCCATGATTCCTTGCAATTCATCAAACTCTCCGACCATACCAGTCAAGAGGTCAAACTTATAAATGGCTGCAGCACGAGCAAGATCAATAGATTCATCAACTGATAAACCAGCTTTTTCTGCTAGCAGGATAGCAATCTGCCCTGTACGAATCATGTGTTCACGAAGAGAACCAATCTTTTCATGGAAGGTAACGTATGAAAGTTTAGCAACTAAATCTTCAATCTTGAGTTTTTGGTCTTCACGCCAGAAGAATTCTCCATCTTCCAAACGGGCAACCAAGACTTTCTCATTTCCTCGAACAACATTTTCCAAGTATTCAGCATTTCCGTTACGAACTGAAATGAAGTTTGGTCTCAGGTTTCCATCAAGATCACGGACAACAAAATAGCGTTGATGAGTTTCCATTGAAGTAACCAAAACTTCTTCTGGAACTTCTAAGTACTTAGGATCAAAATTACCTATAAAAGCAGTTGGATATTCGACCAAGTTTAAGACTTCGTTTAAAAGTCCTTCCTCAATTTGAACTTTAACTCCTTCTTCTGCTTCAATAGTCTTGATCTGCTCACGAATCATATTTTCACGCTCAGTGCTATCTGCAATGACATAGACTTTGCGTAAGTCTTCTTCGTAACTATCGGCATGACGGATTTCAACTTCATGTCCAAGGAAGCGATGTCCTCGACTGACTCTGCCTGAATGAATATCTAAGAAATCTAGTTCAAGAGCTTCATCATCCAAAAGCACTGTCAAAGTGTGGACTGGACGGATATATTCAAAAGTATTGTTTGCCCAACGCATGCTAACAGGGAAACTTAAGCTAGCCAAGACTTCTGGAATTCCAGTCAGAACTTCTTCTGCTGGTTTTCCAGCTTCATACTTAGTTACATAGACGTATTCTTCACCTTTGATTTCACGGAATTCGATATCTTCTACAGTCAATCCTTTTCCACGAACAAACCCTTCTGCTGCTTTAGAAAAGTTTCCTTCTGCATCCAAAGCAATTTTCTTAGAAGGTCCTTTAAAATCTTCAGTCAAATCAGTCTGCTGGTCTGCCAATCCAAGTACCCGGACTGCTAAACGTCGAGGAGTTGAAAATGTTTGAATCCCTTCATATGAAAGGCGGTTGTCATCCAAGAAGGCTGCCATTTTTTCGCCCAGTTGTTTTTCACTTGGTGTGACAACGTAGGCTGGTAACTCTTCGAGTCCTAGTTCTACTAATAAGTTTTTTGTCATGTTTTTTCCTTTACATCTTCTTCTTTTTGATAGGCATCTTAGGTACTGGGGACGTCGCTAACTAACTTTGTGAGGCTGTAGGGAAATCCTATGTCTCCTTGACATAAATTTCCAACAGTCTCATCAAAGTGGATTTAGTCAACTGATTTTTGAACCAAAGGTTTCAAAAATCCCCGTCAAGCAGTACGGCGGTGCCTATCCCTATAGTAAGTCTTCGACTTGCTATAGGGTTCCATATAGGCTCACATTGTTCGCCTTTTTTCATTCTTGTAACTCTGTCTATTCTTCCTCTTCTGCTAGGAGTTTTGCGCGGGTGGCTTCGTCGAGAAGTGGGTAACCGAGTTTTTTGCGTTCTGCGACGAATGTTTTAGCTACGACACGGGCCAAGTTACGAATGCGGGCAATGTAGCCGGCGCGTTCTGTAACAGACACAGCTCCGCGAGCATCAAGCAAGTTAAAGGTGTGTGAACATTTTAGTACATAGTCATAAGCAGGGTGAACAAGGCCTAACTCTAACGCACGTCCTGCTTCTTTTTCAAATTTTTCGAAGTTTTCAAGAAGCATATCTTGGTCTGAGACTTCAAAGCTGTATTTTGAATGCTCATATTCTGGCTGAAGGAAGATTTCTCCGTATTTAACTCCTGGAGCCCATTCGATATCATAAACTGAGTCTACTTCTTGGATATAAGAAGCTAAGCGTTCCAATCCGTAGGTAACCTCAGCAGTAACAGGACCTGTTGCTAAACCACCGACTTGTTGGAAGTATGTGAACTGCGTGATCTCCATACCGTCAAGCCAAACTTCCCAACCAAGACCAGCAGAACCAGTTGATGGGTTTTCCCAGTTATCTTCAACGAAACGGATATCGTGTTCTAATGGATTGATACCTAATTTTTCCAAAGACTCAAGGTAAAGCTCTTGGATATTTGATGGAGATGGCTTCATAACCACTTGGAATTGGTGGTGTTGGTAGAGACGATTTGGGTTTTCTCCGTAACGACCGTCAGCAGGACGACGAGATGGCTCTACATAAGCCGCATTCCATGGCTCAGGACCAATAGCACGGAGAAAAGTATAAGGACTCATTGTACCTGCACCCTTTTCATTATCATAAGCCTGCATCAGCATACAACCCTGGTCATTCCAGTATTGTTGCAAAGTAAGAATGATCTCCTGGAAAGTCAATTTTTTAGACATGTTTTACTCCTTTTTCTATAATTTCTTGCGACCTAGAATACAAAAAGAACCGTGTCTTCGCTCCTAAGTCGTGTGACCTAGGGGCGTCAGAAACGCGGTTCCACCCTAATTTATTACTTCATTATTTTTAAAAAAATACCAAAAGCGCCACACTTATCTCTCAACCACCTGACTCTCACTATCTCAGGCTCGCTAGGATTTACTGATAAGATATTCTTTCTTGTTATCTATTATAACAAAATGAAATTAAAAAGTAAATTTTTTTCATAAGGAATCTTTTCTAAATGATATAAAATAGACATACCAATTCGACATCGTTTCACTTTTGCCCCTTGTCGAATAAAATGAAAAACCGCTACTCATAAGACTAGCGGTTTAATTATGTTTTTAAGCTACAAATGTAGTCGCTCTATTATTTAAGAGTAACTGAAGCTCCAGCTTCTTCCAATTTAGCTTTGATTTCTTCAGCTTCTGCAGTTGGAACGCCTTCTTTGATGACACCTGGTGCACCATCAACAAGTTCTTTAGCTTCTTTAAGTCCAAGACCAGTGATTTCACGTACAACTTTGATAACGCCGACTTTCTTGTCACCAGCAGCTGTCAATTCAACGTCAAATGAGTCTTTAGCAGCACCAGCGTCAGCAGCACCAGCTGCAGCAACAGCTACAGGAGCAGCTGCAGTTACACCAAATTCTTCTTCGATAGCTTTTACAAGGTCGTTCAATTCAAGGATTGAAGCTTCTTTAATTTCAGCAATAATGTTTTCAATGTTCAATGCCATTGTTATTTCCTCCAAATAAGTTTAAATTTAATTTTGTTATTTTTTTGTAGCTAGGCTACGCTGCGTAGCTTATAATTAAGCTGCGTCTTCTTTGTTGTCTGCAACCGCTTTGACTGCAAGAGCAACGTTGCGCACTGGCGCTTGAAGTACAGAAAGGAGCATAGAAAGAAGTCCTTCGCGGTTTGGAAGAGTTGCAAGAGCAACGATTTCTTCTTTTGATGCGACAGCGCCTTCGATTGCACCACCCTTGATTTCAAGTGCTTCAGCGTTTTTAGCAAAGTCGTTCAAGATTTTCGCTGGTGCGATAACATCTTCGTTAGAAAATGCTACTGCAGATGGTCCAACAAAAACAGATGCAAGATCTTCAAGTCCAGCTTGTTCAGCCGCACGACGTAAGATTGAGTTTTTAATAACTTTATACTCAACTTCGCTTCCACGAAGCTCACGACGAAGAACTGTATCTTGCTCAACTGTCAAACCACGAGCGTCTACAACGACGATAGATGCAGCAGCTTTCATTTTCTCAGCCACTACGTCAACTAGTTCCGCTTTCTTAGCAATAATTGCTTCACTCATTAGTGTGTTCACCTCCGTAATTATTTTGCTTGGGGAATTTTTCCAAAAGAAAAACGCGCCCAAACCTAGACACGAAAGTACAATACGCTTCTTTTTACATGATACGTTTTGTCCTCGGTAGGATATTTATGAGTCTTGCTCCCCTACTGTCTTAGGCAGTTTTTTCAAACCGTTTATTAGTTTAACATACTTGAGAATATAAAGCAAGAGTTTTCTCCTGTTTTTTAAAAAAAAATTTCTTTTTTATTTTAGATTGAAATGTACATGTGACAAGAGTTTTTATACTTGACATGTCTGTTTATTTATTGTACTATACAACTGTATATACACTTAAAAAGGAGTTATTATGAATACACATAAGAAAACACAATTTATGACTTTGACAGCACTGCTGACTGCAATCGCAATCCTCATCCCCTTAATAATGCCCTTCAAGATTGTTATTCCACCCGCTTCTTACACTCTAGGAAGCCACGTTGCAATCTTTATTGCTATGTTCCTTTCTCCTTGGATGACAATCTTTGTCGTTATAGCTTCTAGCCTAGGATTCCTCATGGCTGGTTATCCAATTGTCATTGTACTTCGAGCTTTCTCCCATATCTTTTTCGGAACTTTAGGAGCCTTCTATTTGCAAAAACATCCTCAAACCTTAGATAATCCAAAATCCTCTTTAATTTTTAACTTTATACTAGGTTTGGTTCATGCCATCGCAGAAGTTTTTGCTTGTATTATCTTTTATGCGGGAACTGGAACAAATGTAGAAAATATGTTCTATGTCTTATTTGTACTGGTTGGTATCGGTACAATTATTCATAGTATGGTAGACTATTACTTAGCATTAGCTGTTTATAAAGCATTGAAAAAACGCCGTTAAGGGTTAAGAAAGAAGAATATGACAAAAAATCGAAAAGAAGCACTTCTACAACTCTTAGAAAAAGCTCAAAAACCTATAAACGGAAAAAGCTTAGCAGAACATTTTCATGTCACTCGCCAGATTATCGTTCAGGACATTGCAGTTCTTCGTGCAGACGGTGCTCCTATCTTATCAACCAACCGTGGCTATATTTATAAAGAAAGCAAAACCAATCCTTATGTTCACAAGCTGTTTAAAGTAAAGCACGAGATGGAAGAAATTGGTCAAGAACTTCTAGCTATCGTCGATAATGGGGGACGTGTTCAGAATACCTTGATTGATCATCCTGTCTACGGGGAAATTGAAACCTTGCTCAAACTCTCTTGTCGCCGTGACGTTCAGCATTTTTTAGAGCAAGTCGAACGGTCTGACTTTAGAGCACTTTCTGAATTAACAGATGGCGTCCATTATCACCTAGTCGAAGCTGAAAACGAACAAGACCTCCTCTATATCGAGAAGGCCTTGGACAAGTTAGGTTATTTAGTAAAGGATTAGAATATTTTCTTTTCCCATCCATCTTCTGTACGATGACGATAGAAAAATTCTGACTTATCTGGAGCTTCCATCATCTCCATCAAAGATAACATATCATAGGCCAGATCCAAATTTGGAATCTGGTCTTTTTGTACCCAGGAAACTTCTCCTTCGTCTGAAGAACGAAGGGTACCAGAGAACTCAGTAGCCTTATAACAAAAGACAATATAACGCTCACCTGTATCCAGTGGCCAATTTTTAATACCAACTAGTTGAGGATTTCTGATAGTTAGACCTGTTTCTTCATAGATTTCACGAATAACAGACTCTGCAAAGGCCTCTCCATCTTCAATATGACCTCCTGGGAAAGCATAACCAGACCAGTGGTTGGTTTCGGGCGAACGATACTGCATAACCACGCGCTGCTTTTCAAGGTCTTCAATCAAACATATATTTGTTAAAATCGTTAATTGTGCTCGAGACATAGGATTCACTTTCTAAGGGTTATTTTCTATCATGTACTTAACTTTAGACTTCATAATCAAAGGATTAATCAAGTCGTGATATTCACGAGTATCATCAAGAAAAGAACCCCTATTAATCCTTATCTCTTTGTCTTTACTATTGACTTGATAGTCTATACTGATAGGCATGGATGAGTCTGGAATAAAAGATAGGAAAAAGAATATCACTAACCAGATTAAAAGAGCGAAAAAGCCACTGAGAGTCTGAAAAATTAGATGATGCCATTGAAAGATTCTAGTTTTATAGAAGATAGTCCATGGATGAATAAATAAAGTAAGGCAAAGACTAAATAACCAGATGTTCCACACAATAGGTGTAAAAGCAAAACCAAACAAGCCTAAGATAAAATGAATCAGGACAAATACAAGAAACATAAGGTAAAGAATCCTAAATATAGTTAGATGTTTTAGCATGATTAACTCCTTTTCTTTTTAACATATTTGGAAATCAAAATGATCAAAGTAGCCACTAGGAAGAAGGTTATATAAGTAAGGATTGGAAACCAGATGTAGCGGTGGTCTAGGGATAAGAGAGAAGGCAAAATACCTTTACTGTTTTTTCCGCTAATTCCAATAAAGAGATGGACTATTAAACCGATACTATTAAGATAGATAAATAAATCTGCAAATCTTTTTATTGTCATCCTTGTCCCAGACAAATCTAAGAACCAATAGTCAAATAATCGATATACCAGACAAAAAAGATTTATATATAGCGGAAAACTATAGTTGATTTCTCTGTATGGTAAAGGAATAGGAAGACTTTCAAAAATTAGATTCAAACTTAGTCCTATTGCTAGGATAAGACCGAGGATCAAGAAGAATCCTAAAAATTTATGAGAATCTAGCCAAAGATGAAAACTTTCTTTCATTGAGAGATTCTTTTTTGTATTTGAATTTCTTTTATTCTTTTTCATTCGAGTGAATTTTCCCTATTTTCTTCTTTTCCCTTTTTCTTATCAATATGCTTGGATATTAAAATAATCAAACCAGCCACTAAGAAGAAGGTTATATAAGTAAGAATTGGAAACCAAATATAGCGGTGATCTAAGGTTAGCAAGGGAGGAATAGTCTTTCTATTTCTACCCATTATTCCGAAAAATGAGTGAAACAACAAACCTACTCCATTTAGGTACAAGAATGGATCTGCAAAATCTTGTATTGTCAGCATTCCATCGAAATTATCTCTAAAAACACCTTGATAAAGCATGTTCACTAAGAATATAAGATTCAGAAAGAGCGGAAAGACATAATTGAAGTTTTGATAGGTTTTTGGAATAAGAGTTGTTCCAAACAACAAATAGAATACCCCAAAAGCTGATAAAAAAAATATACTACTATCTAATAAAAAAGCTATTTTTGAATGCTGTAACAACCACAATTTTACTTTATCTAGCCAACTAATTTTTCGATTTGGCATATAGTGTTTTTTTGATTTTTTCTCTTTTTTATTATCTTGTTTCATGGTAGTTTTTTAACTTCTTCTGCTACTTTTTGGAGATGCTCTTCACGCATACTTGCTGTATTCACATCCCGGCCGACTTCACCCAAAATGCAGACGCGCTTGGTTTTAATCCCACAGTGGTTCAAGACGGCATTTTTCAAAACAGAGATACCATAACTATCAGGAATATTGAGAGGGCCTGAAAATATCTTGTACCACCAAGTAGGCGCCATGGAGGTCGCATAGATACTAGCTGTTTTGCCTTTAAGCAACTTCTTAAATTGCTTGCCTCTAAGGTAATTCCAGATGAAGCTTCCTTGGTCATTGGCCGAGTAGGCAATCTCCGGTGTAAAGACCCTATCGATCCAGCCCTTCATAAGGCTAGGCATACTACTCCACCAGATGGGATAAACAAAGATGAAATGTTCTGCCCACTGGATTAATTCTTGGGAACGAAGGATAAAAGAATCTTCTTCCATACGTTTTCGATAGCCATAACGTAAAACAGGATCAAAGTCCTCTTCATTAAGGTTGATAACTTCAAGTTCATGGCGACCTGAGTCAATATTTTCTACAATGGTTTGAAAAATAGCCTGACAGTAACTTTCCTTATCCGGATGCCCATTGATGACTAAAATTTTCATAAGCTCTCTCCTTTCTAATCCAAAGCCTTGACTTCCAACATCATATCACGAATCTGGGCAGCGAGTTCAAAGTCAAGCACTTCGACGGCTTCTTGCATTTGTTTTTCCAGTTTCTTGACCAGTTCTTTACGTTCTTGTTTATTGAGACTATTGATATCGACTTCCTTGTCTTCTTCCTTGGCAACTGCCTTGGTGACAGAAATCAGGTCGCGGATTTCCTTCTTAATAGTTTGTGGAATAATACCGTGCTCTTCATTGTAAGCCATCTGGATTTTACGGCGGCGAGCCGTCTCATCTATGGCACGTTGCATAGACTGCGTCATAGTATCAGCATACATGATGACATGCCCCTCGCTATTACGGGCAGCACGACCAATGGTCTGGATAAGACCCCGTTCATTACGGAGGAAGCCTTCCTTGTCAGCATCGAGAATAGCAACTAGACTAACTTCTGGCACGTCAATTCCTTCACGAAGGAGGTTAATCCCAACCAAGACATCAAAGACTCCTAAGCGCAGGTCACGGATAATCTCTGTCCGCTCTAAGGTCTTGATATCCGAGTGCATGTATTTGACCTTGATTCCCATTTCTTTGAAGTAGTCGGTCAAGTCTTCAGCCATTTTCTTAGTCAAGGTTGTAATAAAGGTACGTTGGTTCTTTTCAACACGGGCATTGATTTCACCTAAGAGATCATCAATCTGTCCCATGGTTGGGCGGACTTCAACTTCTGGATCCAAAAGACCAGTCGGACGAATGATTTGCTCAATAACGGTGTCAGTCTGCTCGTGTTCATAATCACCAGGTGTCGCTGAAACGTAGACAATCTGATGAACATGACTTTCAAACTCTTCACGACGAAGGGGACGATTGTCTAGGGCAGACGGTAGACGGAAACCATAATTCACCAACATTTCCTTCCGAGAACGGTCACCATTGTACATGCCCTTGATTTGCCCCATGGTCATGTGGCTCTCATCAATCATAATCAAGAAATCATCAGGGAAGAAATCAAGAAGTGTGTACGGAGGCTCTCCTTCACTTCGGCCATCCATATGACGTGAGTAGTTTTCAACACCGTTTGTATAGCCCATCTCACGGAGCATCTCAATATCGTACTCTGTTCGTTGCTTCAAGCGTTGAGCTTCCAGCAGTTTACCTTCCTTCTCAAAGATAGCTAACTGCTCCTCCAACTCGGCCTCAATCTTGGCAATAGCTACTTCCATATGGTCATCATTAGTCACAAAGTGAGTCGCTGGGAAAATAGCCAAATGATCCACTTCACCAAGAACTTGACCTGTCAGAGCTTCAACTTCACGAATACGATCAATCTCATCTCCGAAAAACTCAACACGAAAAGCATGCTCATCACGAGAGGCTGGGAAAATCTCCACTACATCCCCACGGACACGGAATCTTCCCCGCTGAAAATCAATGTCGTTACGTTCAAACTGAATGTCAACCAAATCATTAAGCAATTTATCACGAGAAATCTCAAGACCCGGACGCAAACTTACCACACTATCCGAGTATTCTTTGGGAGAACCCAACCCATAGATACATGAAACAGACGCAACTACAATGACGTCATTACGCTCCAAGAGCGCTGACGTTGCTGAGTGACGAAGTTTATCAATCTCATCATTGACGGAACTATCTTTTTCGATGTAGGTATCGCTTGAAGGCACATAAGCTTCGGGCTGGTAATAATCATAGTAGGATACGAAGTACTCAACAGCATTTTCAGGGAAAAACTCCTTAAATTCTCCATAAAGCTGACCAGCCAGTGTCTTATTATGAGCGATGACCAGGGTTGGTTTATTGACCTGAGCAATGACTTGACTCATGGTGTAGGTCTTTCCTGTACCAGTCGCTCCCATCAGGATTTGTGCCTTTTCTCCACCTTCGATATTATCAACCAACTGCTCAATCGCTTGGGGTTGATCTCCTGAAGGTTCATATTTTGATACTAGTTTAAATTTATTATCTGTAATTCGATTAATCATAAAAGCCCCATACATATATTCTATTCTTCTATTTTACCATAAAAAGGAAAGAGTTTCTGTTTCTCAACAGACTACCTAATTTTGCTCTATGTTATATTTTGTAACATTAAAATATAAAATATTTGCCGTTCTTTAACTTTTTTGATATAATTTGAAAATATCTTGAAAGGAGACATTACATGAAGAAAAAAATTCTAGCTTGTTTGCTAATTTTATTTCCTATTCTTTCACTAGGAATAGTAAAAGCTGACACAGAAAAAACGAAGTATGTTATCGCCAGTGACTCATCTTTTGCGCCATTTGTTTTCCAGGACTCAAGCAATCAATACACTGGTATCGATATGGATCTAATCAAGGCAATCGCTGAAGACCAAGGTTTTGAAATCGAGATTACCAATCCAGGTTTTGATGCTGCTATTAACGCAGTCCAATCTGGACAAGCAGACGGTATCATTGCAGGAATGTCTGTAACTGATGCCCGTAAAGAAACGTTTGATTTCTCTGATTCTTACTATACAGCAAATACTATTCTTGGTGTTAAAGAATCAAGTACAATTTCTTCTTATGAAGATTTGAACGGTAAGACTGTGGGTGTCAAGAATGGTACTGCTTCACAAACCTTCCTAACAGAGAATCAAAGCAAGTACGGTTACAAGATCAAAACTTTTTCCGATGCTGCATCTATGTATGATAGCTTAAACACTGGTTCAATTGATGCCGTTATGGACGACGAACCTGTTATTAAATATTCTATCAGTCAAGGACAAAAGTTAAAAACACCAATCGCAGGTACACCAATTGGTGAAACTGCTTTTGCAGTAAAAAAAGGAAGCAATCCAGAATTGCTAGAGAAGTTTAACAAAGGGCTTGCAAACCTTAAGGCAAATGGAGAATTCAAAAAAATCCTTGATAAGTATCTAGCTAGCGATTCTACTACAAGTTCAACCGCTGATGAAACAACTATCTGGGGCTTGTTGAAAAACAACTACAAACAACTTCTCAGCGGACTTGGAATCACTCTAGCATTAGCACTTGTTTCCTTTGCCATTGCTATTGTTATTGGTATTATCTTTGGTATGTTTAGCGTGAGTCCTTATAAACCTCTTCACCTTATTGCTGAAATCTTTGTTGACGTTATCCGTGGTATTCCATTGATGATTCTCGCTGCTTTTATTTTCTGGGGAATTCCTAACTTTATCGAATCCCTCACAGGTCAACAAAGTCCAATCAACGACTTTGTCGCTGGTACTATCGCACTTTCCCTAAACTCAGCTGCCTACATCGCTGAGATTGTCCGGGGAGGTATTAAGGCAGTACCTGTTGGACAAATGGAAGCCAGTCGAAGTCTTGGTATTTCATATGGAAAAACCATGCGTAAGATTGTCTTGCCACAAGCAACCAAGCTCATGCTTCCTAACTTCGTCAACCAATTTGTAATCGCCTTAAAAGACACAACAATCGTCTCTGCAATCGGTTTGGTCGAACTCTTCCAAACTGGTAAAATCATCATTGCACGTAACTATCAAAGTTTCAAAATGTATGCAATTCTCGCAGTCTTCTATCTTGTGATTATCACTCTTCTAACTAGATTAGCCAAACGCTTAGAAAAGAGGATTCAATAATGGCAAAATTAAAAATTGACGTTCATAACTTACATAAACAATATGGTAAAAACAAAGTCCTTAAAGGAATTTCAGTGAAATTCTATGAAGGAGATGTTGTTTGTATCATTGGACCTTCTGGTTCAGGTAAGTCAACTTTCTTGCGTAGCTTAAATCTCCTTGAGGAAGGAACAAAAGGAACTATTACAGTTAATGGCTATGATTTAACAGATAAAGCAACCAATGTAGACCACGTTCGTGAAAATATCGGAATGGTGTTTCAGCACTTCAATCTCTTTCCACATATGACCGTATTGGAAAATATCACTTTTGCTCCTGTAGAGCATAAGTTGATGACCAAGGCTGAAGCTGAAAAATTGGGTATGGAACTCCTTGAAAAAGTTGGACTGGCTGACAAGGCCAATGCCAATCCTGAAAGTCTATCCGGTGGACAAAAACAACGTGTGGCTATCGCTCGAGGTTTAGCAATGAACCCTGATATTATGCTCTTTGACGAGCCAACTTCTGCCCTTGACCCTGAGATGGTTGGCGATGTTCTCAATGTTATGAAAGAGTTGGCTGAACAAGGTATGACCATGATCATCGTAACCCACGAAATGGGATTTGCCCGTAAGGTTGCCAATCGTGTTATCTTTACAGCAGATGGTGAATTCTTAGAAGATGGTACACCTGATCAAATCTTTGATAACCCACAACACCCTCGTCTAAAAGAATTCTTAGACAAGGTCCTCAATGCTTAAAAAAGCTGCAAGTTTTCCTTGCAGCTTTTTTGTTGCTTATATTGGATTTTTGGATTTTTTAGAAAATTATGATAAAATAGAGGGTATGAAAATGAGGGATTCCTCATGCCTAGTTTGACTAGGAAACAAAATAGAAATTAGGTAGCTGGATGTCATCAAAAGTTATTGTTACAATCTTCGGTGCTAGTGGAGACTTGGCTCATCGCAAGCTCTACCCTTCACTTTTTAGACTCTATAAATCAGGCAATCTTTCAGAGCATTTTGCTGTAATTGGAACTGCTCGTCGCCCGTGGAGTAAAGAATATTTTGAATCTGTTGTTGTAGACTCTATTCTTGATTTAGCAGATAGTCCTGAGCAAGCTCAAGAGTTCGCTAGTCACTTCTACTATCAAAGTCATGATGTCAATGATACGGATAACTACATTGCTTTGCGTGAACTACAAGCAGAACTCTGTGAAAAATACCAAACTGAGCACAATAAACTCTTCTTCCTCTCTATGGCACCTCAGTTCTTTGGAACGATTGCTAAACATCTCAAGTCAGAGCAAATCGTTGATGGTAAAGGTTTTGAACGCTTGATTGTTGAGAAACCTTTTGGTACTGACTATAAGACAGCAAGCAAACTAAATGAAGATCTCCTAGCAACTTTTAATGAAGAGCAAATCTATCGAATTGACCATTATCTTGGAAAAGAGATGATCCAGAGTATCTTTGCGCTTCGTTTTGCCAACATGATCTTTGAAAATGTTTGGAATCGTGACCACATCGATAATGTTCAGATTACATTTGCAGAGCGTCTAGGTGTTGAAGAGCGTGGAGGCTACTATGATGAGTCTGGTGCCCTTCGAGACATGGTTCAAAACCACACACTTCAGCTTCTGTCACTCCTTGCTATGGACAAGCCTGCAAGCTTTACAAAGGATGACATTCGCGCAGAGAAAATCAAGGTCTTCAAGAACCTTTACCATCCTACAGACGAGGAACTTAAAGAGCACTTTATCCGTGGTCAATATCGTTCTGGTAAAGTTGATGGCATGAAATATATTTCATACCGTAGTGAACCAAATGTTAACCCAGAATCAATGACAGAAACCTTCGCCTCAGGCACCTTCTTTGTAGATACTGATCGCTTCCGTGGTGTTCCATTCTTCTTCCGTACAGGTAAACGAATGACTGAAAAGGGAACACACGTGAATATTGTCTTCAAACAAATGGACTCAATCTTTGATCAACCTCTAGCACCTAATATTTTGACAATCTACATCCAACCAACAGAAGGATTCTCACTTAGTCTCAATGGTAAAGAGGTTGGAGAAGAGTTCAAGCTTGCACCTAATTCACTTGATTACAGAACGGATGCAACTGCAACAGGGGCTTCACCAGACCCATATGAAAAGCTCATCTACGATGTATTGAATAACGATTCAACTAACTTTAGCCACTGGGATGAAGTGAGTGCATCATGGAAATTGATTGACCGTATTGAGAAGCTTTGGGCTGAAAACGGTGCTCCCCTTCATGACTACAAGGCTGGTAGCATGGGACCTCAAGCTAGCTTTGATTTGCTAGAAAAATACGGAGCTCAATGGACATGGCAACCTGATCCAAAACGCTAATCAAAGAAACGGCGTCCTCCATTACGTTTACGACAAAATCGGACACATTCAGGAAGCCTGCAACAGCAGTTTCGACTGCAAAACTAATACTTCGATGAAGAGACCGGCTACATTACAACCTAATGCGGTCTATTACGAGCCTGAGGCCGGGATAATTCAAATTCTATCCATAAAAATGAGAAAAGGCTTGCACAAAAACATTTAGGACTGAAATCAAAAAATCAATTTAAAACTTCAGTTTGTAAACGATCTGGCGTAAAACAAGGTAGAATTATGCCAAGTAAACGTCAAATGGATGTTTGGCAGGGAGCTATAAGAATGGCTGGGTATGGTCCAGCAAGAGCTAGAATACTGAGAAAACAGAATCAGCGATATTTGAAATCTTTAAGGTATTATATTTTAGGAGCTACTAAAATGTTAGGTGAATTAAAAATCATAGATGAATTTGCGGATAAATTTGATTTTCGAATGTTTGGCCCAGCTCTTTTAGAGAAAGAAGTTAGTTGGCCTGTAGATTATAATGGAAACCCTATGCTGTTCTTTATAGGTCTTCCAGCAAATTTATTAAATAAAAAGCTAGATATTAACTTGTATTGCAATATCTTTATTACTTACGATCATGAAGATGATCAACATATATATGATTTGAGCGATAAAAATCCAGAGCCAAATAAAAGTTCTTGTGTAATTTTAAGTGATATTCGTTCTTCAAAAGTAAAAAAAGTAAGCTGTATCGAACCTAGCAAAAAACTTTCAATCAGTGAGTCTGGTGATGAGGTACCATACTGGCTACAAGATCCTATTCAGAAATCAAATATGTCATTTCAATTTCAAATATATGCAGGAGAGATAGATAATATGTTCCAGCAAGATTTTGGAGATGAGTTTTATTATTTTTTCTGTAATGAAAATTGTTCAGAAGGTAATGTTTTTGTTCAAATTACCTAATGAGATATGTAGAGTAAGCCTTAGCATACATAAAATTTCCAATCCTGACGCAGGGCATGTGCGGTACACAGTTTCTGCTTTTCAGATGACCTTCATCTTATTTCGTCAAAAATATGCGCACGAAAGGGTTTTTATATCATACTGCTGCCTTTGAAGATAGATTAAAAGGCGTATATAAAATCATGTAGGAGGATGATTTCGGAAACTAAACGGTAGGGATTAATTCTAGGAAATAGGCAGCAAGATTGCCTAGAATTATTGGTAAATGTTCCTAATTTTATTAATGTAAATATATTGGAAAGGGTTAATATGACCTACTTAATTAAGCCATTTGAATCAATTGGTGATTTTGTATTTGGTACTTCTCTTGAGGAAATACAAGAAAAATATGGAAAACCAGCAAGAATGGTTGAAGATAATATTATGAATAATAAGGTGGAATATAGGAATGCTTGTGAGTTAGTTTATGAAAACAATAAATTGGTTTATGGGTATTGCTTAAAAGATTCTAATCCCATATTAGGAGATATTGATATATTTAAAAATTCAATCGAAGATCTTAAAGCCATCGATTCAGAATTTATCGAAGGAAAAAAATATATTCTTTTTAAGAATCTCGGAATTTGTATAGGAGGTATGACAGGGAAAAAAATCCCTGAAGGCAAGTTATTAATTGCATTCGATAAAAATCACCTTGATTTTTTTGAATGTTTTATCGAGGTGTAATCGAACTGTAGCCAATGAAACTTCCAATTCCGATGTAGAGTAAGCCTCAGCCTACACAAAACCTCCAATCCTGACGCAGGGAATGTGCGGTACGCACGAATACTGTTTTGTATTTCAGACAACCTTATATATTGCGCTCCATGAAATAATCTGATTTTACATCATTATAGTAGGAATACGGCTCAATTGATCCCTGAATCTTTACAAGATGGTATTCGCCATACAGGTCCAGCCAGTGTGATACACAATAAACGACCTAAGAAGAAATGTTGATTATTTGATAAATTATAACTGAAAGGAGTAATGAAAATGAAAATTAAGAGTTTGGTTGAGAAAATGGGTGGAGTTCAAAGGTTTACATTTGAACCACTGATTCCTACATCTAGAAAATCAATGTCTAAATTTTTAGATATTACTAAAGAAGAATTTTCAGATTATTTGGATTATCTTGAATTATTTGGTGGAGAGACAGGATTTATAAAAGAATTTAAGTTAACCCCATATAGTGATTTGCCTGAATATTGCTATCCTGATGACGATATTCCTGTAGGTGGTAATATCGAATGGAGTGGTGGTGATTTAGGCTTTTTTTATGGTGAAAATATAAACTACCAAAAAAACTCCCAAATTAGTGAAAGGCTTGAAAAATACAAAAATAGAATACCAGATAATTTTCTACCAATATCAAGTAATGAATTTGGTGATTTGATTTGTCTATGTACTCACGGAGAAAGAATTGGGCAAATTTTCTATTGGGATCATGAAAATGAATGGGATGAAGAAGATTATTTGGATGAATTTGGTGTACAAATGCCTGAAGAAGTAAAGATGCAAAATATGTATTTAGTCGGAGAAGATTTGTATGACTGTTTTAATCGTATGGTCTTAGAAGAAGAATAATTATTTGAAATTATCCGATTATCATAGGAGATTATCATGGATATGACATTATTTAATTTTCGGACATTTTGGGAGGCAAACTCTGATGAAGACTATCGTGAAGATATTATCAGAATGTCTATTGCACTTATGACATTTCTTAAAAAGAATGGTTTACTTGTTGATATTGATCCTTTTAATGAGGACGGTTCTATTAAAGAAAATATCGTTATTAGAAAGTCTAATGTAACTGATGAAGGTTTTCAATTATTTGTTAAACCAGTAAATAACTGGTGGAATGCTTTGGATAGGGGAACTCCTCCCGAGAAAGTTACTATTTTGGAGAATGGGTTGAAAAAAATTCGTGCTGCGAACAAGTAATTTTATATTTTCAGACGGCCTCAATATTACTTTTGAGGCCGTCTGAACTATTTGTTCGTTAAATAAACATTTTAAAAATATACTTGTACTGCACCAATTTATAAAAGTACTAGTAAAAGGAAAAAAGGAAAAAAATGATGACTCTTTATCAAATATACTCTGCTGTTGATAATGTAGATGCTTATGCGGACTTAAAGCAGGATGATAGAAAAATTGTGGAATTTATTAATTACAATAAATGCAATTATACAGGTGAAGCAGTTTTTATAGCTCAGAGTGGATATACCTCCAAAAATATTTCTAATACAGATTATATTCAAACAATTCCTAAGATGTTATTGTTCTCTGAAACTTTCATTAATAAATTAGCTGATACATTAAAAAATGAATTAGATTTTTTTCCAGCTAAACTTAGAATCAAGAATGATGAATTTAGATTTTTCCTTGGAAAAATTAAATTATCTGCTGAATTGGTAAATATGGAAAAATCAAATTTTTATGAAATAGATGGAGAGAAATTTATCGATTATCCACCTGTATTCTTTGAAAATATATCTGGATTCGAGTTTTGTGCAAAAGATATAAATGATGATTTAATTTGGGCTTTTTCTGATAAATTCAAAGAATTAGTTGTGAGTAATAATTTGAAGATGGAATTTCTTCCTCTAACATGAAATATTCTGTAAGTAAGTTATAGCAAGCCGTAGCCCGCACAAAACCTTCAGTCCTGACGCAGGGTGTTACGGTACGCACGCACGCGGTTTCGCCTATCGAAACTCCATCAACGAAGACAGATAAAGTCGCCAACAAACCCACTACTTCCACTGCGACCAAATTGGTATCCCAAGAGAGATGACCGACATTCATGGTAATCTCCTGTGGTACGGTGAATATGCTGCTTGGGTTGTTGGGTGGAGATAACCTATATCACTTAGCACCTAATGCAAATAATTGGATAGATCCTTTAGGATTGTATTGGATGAATATTCCAAAAAATCATGGAGTAACTCAGAAACCTCATATTATTAATGCACATGGCCACCATATTATTTTTAAAGGATCATTTGAACACTCTCCTAGTATGAACGCAACATTTGTTCGTTCAAGAGGCATAGCAAATAAATATAATATCCCATTAAACTATGATGTTAAAAACATTAATGTTAATAGAGAATGATTGATATCAAAATTTCTATGAAAGGAAAATCAAAATGAATATTTTAAGTAATTCTATAATTCAAGATTTAATTCAGAATGTATATAAAGGAGTTACAGAGACATTTAACTATGTATTAGAGAGAAATAATTCTAATGATGTTTTTGCTTACTCATTATATATTGATGACTATTGCTCATATCTAGGTTGGGCTGCTAACACTATTTCTCACTACGAAATAGAAAAAGTAAACTACCCAAAAGAAGATCAGCCTTTTATTAAATGGTATTACCCTCAATTTGCAATAGGACTTGGAGAGGTTCCTGAGAAAATAGATAGTGTATTCAATAATGAGATTCAAAATATTCTTAATGATGCAAATACATTAATATCAGAAGGTAATTTTGAGCAATATCAGGCGGAAGTATATGATTCAATTATAGAAGGATTTAAAAAAGCAATAGAAAATATAGATAAGAAAAAAACAAAGAATGTCATATTTTTTGTTTCTATTGTAGATAGTGATAATGCTGAAATTATGGAAAATTATTCTGCTGAGCAATTGAATTCATATGAAAAGTTCATTACGTTCAAAAACAGATTTCAAAGCAAGTCGTAGCCAGTACGAAACCTCCAATCCTGACGTAGTGCATGTGCGGTATGAACGTAGCTTCTGTTTTTCAGACGACCTCACTATCCTCTTTAAGGTCGTCTGAAATATGGGTTCTTTAACAATCTCGTTACCAGTCAGTTACAATATGTAGTTTCTCGAGGAGCATTATAATATTATGAAAATTAAAAAAGAGTCTAACGACTATATTATTAAATTAAACAACCATGAAGTCTTAGTTTTTTTTGAATGGCTTGTTAAGTTCGTTGAAAATAATGAAATTATTGATGAAGCTGAGCAAAGAATACTATATGACTTAGAATGCTTATTAGAATCCACATTAGAAGAACCTTTTATGGAGAATTATAAAGATCTAATACATATAGCTAAAAAATCTATTATCAATAATTAGCAAGCTGTAGATTGAGACGAGCCTCAACAAATTAGTTAAAGCCCAAATCTTTAAAAAAACGGCAGCAAAGAGACTTGGGCCTACACCTACGACGCCTTGAAAAGAAGGATAGGCAAAGGTTTTCTGAAAGATGGAGAAGTTTCAGGAATGTCATTCCCGCATGATTTAAGCGGGAACTGCCAGAAAACCCACTACTTTCACTGCTACCAAGTCGGTATACCGCGCGAGATGACCGACATCCACGGCAATCTCTTATGGTACGGTGAATACACCGCTTGGGGTCGTTTGAAAAAGGATGAGCGAGTTTATAATGATGCGGCACTAAATCTAGATGGAACTATTCACGATAAGCATCGAAGAATCCTCCCATTCTTCAAAGATGATAGAGATTTCTTATTTTGCCAAGGATGGAAAACATAATGGAATACTTAAAACTATTAACAAAGTTAGCAAAAACTGAAAAATCATATCAGTATGATGAAATAATTAAATTACTTAAGCATCCTGTTGAATTTGAGGAAATTCCTTTGATTACTAGAACTGGAAGAGAAAAACCATTTTTGAAAATGCTATCCCCAAAACAGTTGAATTTGTTCTTTTTAAATACTGCAATATTTTACATTAATAATATAAATTTAATGGCAAAAGATATTTTGATAGATAACGATTTATCAATATGTATAACATACCCGGATATAAGTTCTGAATTACATAATCTATATAGTTTTTATATACCTAACATCTGTATTTATAGATCGAAATATGAAAATACATTTAAAAATTATCCAGTCTTAAATTTAGAAAATTTCTCATGGTTACATGAAAATTCATCTGATTTTAATTATAAAGACATTTTTAACATTGTTTACTCTAAATTTGATGACGGTTTTGGCCATGAAATTTTTAGGATATTTTTATTAAAAAAGGAGGATATTTAAAACAAGCGTAAATAGAATTAGCCTCCTCCTAACGCATACATTAAGGTTTTATGAACCCCTAAACCCTCACTCACCCAGCTTTCAGACGACCCATCCCCAACAGGAGAAAGCCACCAACAAACCCACTACTTCCACTACGACCAAATCGGGATGCCGCGCACCAACCCTTCCGATTGCAAAATATCCTTGTCCACACTTACATGTAGCTACTGCCAAAATGGATAGAATTCTTATTCAAAAAAGAAATAATGGGAATGGTATATTTTCTTGGAAGTCCTACAAAGATAATGCAACCGTACAACATAGGAAATAGGATCATGACAACTTTAGAAGATAAAATCTTTACTTTAAAACAGAATCATTTAATCAAAAAAATGAAAGAAATTCATTTTTTAAATAGTTTAATTTCAGATTCTGAAAAAATTATTCCATATCCACTCTCATGTGACATAATAAATCGTACTTTTACCCCCTATAGAAATATAGAATTATCAAAAGAGAATTCTAGTTTATCGATAAAAAATGAAATATTAAATTTTTTTGCACCAGAGGAAAATGATATTGCTTATGTATACTTTTATGGAGGAATAAATGATTCGGCTGAAATACCAATAGAAGTATTCCCTTTGTTTATTATCAAAATAAAAAATATTAGCAATTGGCTAGAATTAATAAACAAACCTAATTTTTATTGTTTAAAATTATTTAGTAACAAAATAGATAAAGTTATCGATATATCTCTACTCGACAATGAGGAAGATGTATTATCTATTTCTATTGGAGTGAACGCTTAACTATTTTAAAAATAAATAAACTATTCCAGCAGAAGCAATCCTTGGCTTTGTATAACTTAAAGGTGGTTACCATGAAAGAATTACTAGAAAAACTTGAAAATAATAATTTTATTTATAAGGTCAGAATGGATCTTGAATTCGATGTAAAGGACTATCAATAATTATTAAAAATTTTAAATGAAATAAAGTATTATACTCATAATCATAATCTAATTGATAAAAGACTAGCATCTCTTTTATATGAAATACCGAAATTAACACATATTTGGTATCTCAATTTAAAAGACGATCCAAATAATAATACATCTTCTATTGTTAATCAACTTGAAGATGCATGGATAGAGTTAGATTCAATAATTGGAGAAGAAATTCTTGGTCAAGGACAATAAATTCCTCTTAACAAACACTAATCATAGGTTAGGTCGAGTTCCACCAAATATCAAGGGTATCTGAAAAAGGACGAGCGGGTTTACAAGAACTCGCACCAACCCTTCCTCCTGCAGAACCAGTATGCCGACACTGCATTACAACTTCTTCAGGTATTATGAGCCAGTATGTGGAAGATTTATCAACCAAAATCCGATTATGTTGTTGGGTAGAGATAATCTGTATGCGTTTGCGCTGAATATTAAAAGGTGAATCGATCCACTGGGCTTATCTTCTGTTGGAGAATGTAATGCCCCTTGTCCAGGGAGGTTCACTCCAAGAAAAAACTCTCGCGATCCGAAACTTATTGAACATGTTTATAAAGAAAATTTAAGCTTAGATGGTAGAAATCCAATTTTTAATTAAAAATTATTTATTTTGGAGGTTTTATGAAAAAAGACACAAGCAAAAAATATATGAAAGTTCTGAATAAGGAAGATATTATGGAAATTTATCTGTTAATGGATAAACTAAATGAAATTTTTCACGATCCAAGTCGTTCAGAAGATATTAATATCATTAAAAAATTTGGGGATACATATTATCCTATTATCCATAAGTTGTACTACAAAACTCTTTGGAATGCATTAACAATAGAACAAAGAAAAGAAATATTAGGAGAAGATTATACTCATGAAAATTATGGTAAGTATGATTAATTATAGCAAGCCGTAGCCCGCATGAAACCTCAAATTCCACCGTGGCGTGTGTGCGGTATGCACGTACGCAGTTTCGCCTATCGAAACCCCATCAACTAGAATTAAAGGAGAGTACCCAGCATGTCCTAGTTGTTAAGGGAGTATGAACAAAGTACATGAAAAAACAGGGGCCAGAACCATGGGAAGCAGGAAAAAGTAAAAAAAGAACTCGTAAAGCACCTCGTCCAACTGAGAAAAGACGACAAAAACCTCCTCCTGGAAAATGTTAAGAAACAATGTGATAAGGAATTATTTATGGAAATTATTTCAAAAAACACGTATTACAAGATAGAAGATGGTATTCTTACCATTGCTTTTGCAGATAGTAAAAAACCTAATCCTAATAATTACTTAATCTTGCAAAGAGAAGTTGACGACTTAGAATACTATTATTATGAAATAAACAGCCAGCAATATTCAGGAATAGGTGGCTTCAAAAAGGTAGAAATTTATTCCAATAAATTAGTTATTTATTTTCAAGAAAAACAAAAAATTTATCAAAATAGTATTGAAAATCTAATTATTACTTATCAACCTGATAAAAGATTAAATGAATATATTGAATATATTTTTGGAGAATCCGATTGTGAGGTTATAGTTTGCTAATTAAAAATAAATCTGTGTGGAACCAAGCGGGAATACTGCTTTAACTTCCAATTCCGATGTGAGTACAATCAGCAAGCTGTAGTCTGAACAAAAACTTTCAGTCCTAAGGAGTATCTTATGAAAATCAAAGAATTAATTGAAAAATTAGAACAAAAAAATAGCCATCAATTCTTGAAAGCGGTATCAAAACCAGAATTTGCTTTTTCTTTGCCAAAAGATTTAGAATTCTTTTATGAAAATTATGAATATGCTATTCTCAATATTGATACTTCTTGTGAGATAAGAATCAGTTCACTTTCAGAATTGCAACCAACAAACCAAATTCTATATCCAGCTGATGATGTTATTTGGGAGGAATTGGCAGATGATATCAGTAATGATTGGTTCATGATTGCATCTTCTCAAGAGCTTAGTCAATTTATCAGTATAGACTTAAACAAAAAAAGATTTGGTTTTTGTTATGATAGTTTTATAGAAACTCATACTACACCTGATGAGTCTCCTATTATTGCTAAGTCATTTACAGAACTACTGGAGAAATTGGTTTCCAATGAAAAAGAATGGTTTTGGTTAGATTCCTCTTTTCAAAGCTATGGTGATGCTTATGAAGATGAATGAGTCAGTTGTAGCCCTTATGAAACCCTCGATCACAACAAATAGTACGTTTGGATCGCACGCACGCGGTTTCTGTTTATCAGACGACCTCAATACTTTCTTTGAGGTCGTCCGAAGCATTTGCTCTTTAACAATCTCATTACCATTAGCAATGACATTCTATCAAGAGGTTGTTTTCCTTGATAGCTGAGGAACTAATTGACATAGACAAATACAGGAAAGGATATATATTATGTTGATAATATTAAATAATTCGTTAAATGGGATTGTATTGGGTCAAAAAAAGGCTGATTTTGATAATGTTACTTTAAATGATCCTAGTTATTCATTTGAGTTTGATAGAAAGCATAAGATACAATCTGATTCTAAATTAATTACTGTATCATCCTCTGGAAGTTGCAATGAATTCAGTTTAGATGGAAAAATTATTAACTTCTTCAATTTAGAAAAATTTTTAGAAGAAGAGGATCCTTTAATAGAAATTTCTGATGAAGAAGATTATTTTTATGTTTTTCCACAATATAATTTACTTTTGTATGTTGACCCTAAGGAAAAATTATTCTTGCAGGTATTAATTTACGATGAAAGTATAAGAGACTTATATGAAAATACAGGTAAAAAATACTCAGACTTTCAAAAAAGTAAACTTAAAGATCCAACCTCAGTTTATGATAAATTAATATTTATTCCTTATAAGGCTTTAGGTGATTTTGAATTTAATTGTTCTCTAACAGATATTATAAAAAAATATGATATATCAGAAAATGTTATTCCAAAAGCAAAAAATATCATAGAGATAAATAATTTTGTACTGAGATTTGATAATGAAAAGTTAACTGAGGTTACAATTTTTCATGATAAAGCGGTAATGCTTGCAATATACTATAATGGAATTGAGATCTCATCAAAAAAAGGGCTTGCTGAACTATTAAGTCAATATGATGTTATTGAGAGAACAAAATCCAAATATCTTTTCAAAGAATTAGGTCTAGTTGTGGAAAAGGATCTGTCTGAATTTCGTTTCTTTGAACAATCATTATTAAACTTTTGGGCAAATTTGCATAGACCTATTACTAGCTGGTAATCACAAGCCATAAGCAAACTGTAGTTCTAATAGTACTTCCAACTCCGATGTAAGCGCACGTACGCGGTTTCGCCTATCGAAACCACATCAACGAAAGCCACCAACAAACCCACTACTTCCACTGCTACTAAATTGATATACCACGCGAGATGACCGACATTCACGGCAATCTCTTATGGTACGGCGAATACACCGCTTGAGGTCGTCTGAAAAAGGAAGAGCGGGTCTACCCACGCGCATCAACCCTTTCACATGCAAAACCAGTATGCCGACCGTGAGACAGGACTGCATTACAACTTCTTCAGGTATTATGAACCTGATGCGGGTCGGTTTGTGAATCAGGATCCGATCGGGTTGTTGGGTGGGGATAATTTGTATTTGTTTGCACCTAATATAACGAAATGGAATGATCCATTAGGACTAATGAACAAATGTAATAATTGTTCAAAAACTGGAGTAGACATAAACCTTGTGCAAAGGGAAACCAGTAACATTAGTTGCTTGTCAAACAGGGAAAGGGGACAATTCATTTGCTCAAAAATTGGCTAATGAATTAAAAGCACCTGTACGTGGTGCAACAGAAAATGTTAGTGCAGTTACAGGAGAAGTATTAAATGGAGGTAAATATGTTACATTTAGGCCATAAAATCCTTAAATTTATTTTTTAAAGTATTTTTCTAACGTCTTATAATAACTCATACAGTAAGGATAGAGACATGAAATCTAATGCCAACATTTCAATAAATGACAGTATGTATATTTCTAAAACTGATCTGGAAAAGTTAAAAATTGATGCTTCCTCTGGCAATAGTCAAGCAGCATCAAAATTAGCTAATTATTTTGCTTTTTATGAATTTAACAATGATAAATTTATATTTTGGTTAATTCGATCAGCCGAATTAGGTAATACTCAAGCACAATATGATTTGGCCTATATATTCTTTGATCATTACCAAGACAGTAAAGACAAAAACAAATTAGACGAAGCGGAAAAATGGGCTCTACTTGCTCAAAAAAATGGGATGTCTATTACTAACCTACTCACTGATATACATCGAGAGATTGATATTGCTCAAGGAGGATTAAGAAAAACAGGAACTCCTAAAGCTCAAAGAAAACGTTTAAGAAAAGAAACCAAGAAATTTCTTAAAAAAATTGAAAAAAGAAGGTAAGAAATGCCCTTAAATTTTTAGGAGAATTTAAATGAAAAAAAATGGATACATTAATTTTAACTTTTTAGATAGTAAACCCAATATAAATAATATATTAGTTGGGCTAGATTTAGACTATTCAAATAAAGTAATAGCGCCAGATGGTCATGAGTTAGCATTGGTTGCTTTTATGCCAATTGAAAATTTATTGACTATTGCACCTCAATTTAAAATAGATTTTCAGGATAAGGAATATAAAGATAAAGTTATTTACGTTTTTTCTTATTACGATAAAGAAGATTATTTTCTTGACTACATTACTGAAATTGACGATGCTATTCAAGGATACACGAAAGTTATCATCGGAGATAAAAATCAGTTCAAGTTTAACCTAGATAAATTTTATCCAATTAATCCTATTGATAATTCAGATGAAATGAGTTTTTTAGGAGGACAACCTGAATATTTACAACAAGAGAGTGACGATTTTCTAGAAAAATATATTTTCATAGGTCAAATCTTAGGAATGGATCTACCTGAAAAAGTAAATGAAATTTTTTATCTAACTGAGAACATAGGATATATTTTTATAAATAGAGATCTATCTGGTGGATTATTCTTCGTACAAACAACTTAAACAAAAATAAAAAGGATTGAATTATGAATGAAAGTATTACAACAGTATTAAATAGTTTTCTGATGGAAATGTATAAATGGGAAGACAATGCTAATAAGCATATTGATGCAGGCACAGATATTCCTGATGAGATATTGAAACAAGCATTAAAGGAAATATACGATAAATACCTAACAGATAAACCAAGAAAAATGGGAAAGTTAGAATGTATGACTGTTAACTACCCTCCAACATTCAATCCAAATAACGAGAAAATCATTGAAATAGAAGAAAAAGGTAGCTCTATAACTGTAAAAAGTGATGTGCTTTACGCTGGAATGGAAGTACAAAGACTTTATAAATTCAAAAAACAGACAGGTCTCTGGAAATTAGATAATGTAAAAGAATTTGATAGTTATGATGGGAAATGGCATTCTATACATATCTAAATTCAAGTAATTAGCAAACTGTAATCCTCCAATCCTGACGTAGAGTATGTGCGGTACGCGCAAATCCTTGACACAGGTACAAAACTGGACCAACGAAGACGGAGAAATCGACCAACAAACCCACTACTTCCACTTCGACCAAATCGGCATCCCGCGTGAGATGACTGATAAAGACGGCAATCTGGTTTGGTTCGGCGAATATACCTTTGGGGTCGTCTGAAAGAGGAAACCAAGGCAACGGATAGCTCATATCACCCTTTCCGCCTGCAGAACCAGTACGCCGACCGTGAAACGGGACTGCATTACAACTTCTTCAGGTATTACGAGCCTGATGCCGGGAGGTTTGTGAATCAGGATCCGATTGGGTTGATGGGTGGTAGTAACTTATATCTATTTGCACCAAATATTCATAATTGGATTGATCCTTTGGGATGGGAAAAGGATTGGGTCAAATATGAAGAAAAAATTCGAAAATTATATCCTACACGTAGTAAAAGAAAATATAAAGGGAGTGATTGTGAAGGTGTAGCAGATGGAATTGCTAACGTTATTGTCAAAGAAACAGCTATTGAAGCTAAATATATAAATAAATGGAAAAATTCTGCATACAATCCGGAAAGTTTCTTTTCTAAATGTATTAAAAAAGATGGAACAGAAGAAGAAAGACTTATAGATCAAGCAAAAAGATATACAAAATGCTTTGACCAAGTTATATATCATACAAATAGTAAGGAATTTGTTGATCATTACTCAAAAGTTTTTGCAAAAGAAGGTTTAACAAATATTATTTTTATAATTACGAAAGCATAGGAATTGTTAAATGAAAAAAGTGAGCCATAAAATTAATGTAATAAAGCAAATAGAAAACACTGTTGATATAGTTGGTAATCATCCCAACCAAAATCCTGATAGAGTGTTTTTATATATTAATTATGATATACAAAGTTTTGAAGATTCATTTGATGAAATTTTTAGTATTCCTGAATTGGAATCGGAAGATTTTTGTTTGATTTCATCCAACTGTGAAATCACTTTACCTAATGGAGAAAAATTTTGTGGAATATCTTTCAAAAGTAACTCAAATAAAGAATTGATTCTTCAAAAGATTAAAAACCATTTTGAGGAAAAAGGATATCAATATGGGGTTATTAGAAACAATAATTTAATATTAAGTACAAAGAATATAATTAATTTAGATGATTGTTACGCTATCCTTTATGACTATGATTAATACTCAATGAACTTAGATAGCAAGCCGTAGCCCGCATGAAACCTCCAATCCCGACGTAGGGTATGTGCGATTACACGCACGCGGTTTCTGCTTTTCAGACGACCTCAATCCTTTTTCGAGGTCGTCTGAAATATTTCTTCAATAACAATCTAAGCCAAGACCACCTACAAATACGGCCAAGGCGGTTTGCCGACCCAACACACCAAAAGGAGGAGGAACTATTTTAACTTCTAAAGCCAAAGTTGTTAATGTAAATGGAAGAAACATAACATTTATTTTATAGAGGTATAAAAAATGAAGAAAAAAATATTAAATAGCTTCTGCTCATATTTGGAAGCTAACCATATTTCATTTAAAAAACACGATTGTATTATTTCACTTTTTTTTAATGACATTTTTTTTGGAAAAATTAATTTCCAATTTAAAAAAGGTAAGCATGTAAAAATTGGGGCACTATGTTCATTTTCTATCGTTTCTTATATAAATGAGAAAAATATTCTAGACCAAAAATTTATAGAATTAAGTACAACTATCCCAAAATTTTATCCTGAAATAAACGATATTTTTGATGAGAATGACACACCAAGTAATTTTAAAGTACATGGTTCAGAACTTGGAAAATTTGATTCTATTTTTAAATATTTTGGCATTATCTCTTTATATCCAGAAACATCCGAAAATGAAATAAATGAGATAATTATTGCTATATTCGATAATTATGTATTACCAATGAAAAATTATTACTTTGGAAGTAATTTAGCAATAGAGGATATTTTAAAAAATCCTTCCTCATATAAATACCCACTATCTACAATTTTAATAATAAGTCATTTACACAACTTGGAAATTAATAATTTCGTATACATAAAAAATCCTAGAAAATTCTCTGACTCAAAGGATATATCTAAAATTTTAGATTTATTATTCGCACATAAAAAAAATATTGAGATCCACAAGGATAACAATAGTAAAAATGACCAACAAATAGAACTAGATTGAGTTAGCAAGCCCTAGCACGTATGAAACCTCCAATACCGACATAAGGTGTGTGCGGTACGCGCGAATCCTTGGCACAGGTACACAACTGGACCAACGAAGAAGGAGAAATCGGCCAACAAATCCACTACTTCCACTGCGGCAAAATCAGCATCCAAAGAGAGATAATCTATGGCGAAGGCAATCTGGTTTGGGGATTACTAAGGTTAGGGCAAACTGAAGAGTGAAACCAAGGTAACGGAAAACGCATACCAACCGTTCCGCCTGCAAAACCGATATGCCGATGCTGCATTACAACTTCTTCAGGTATTACGAGCCTGATGTGGGTCAATTTGTGAATCAGGATCCAATTGGGTTACTTGGAGATGAGAATTTTTATCTATTCTAGCCCAATGTGCAGGAATGGATCGACCCTAAAGGCTTGGCAGTTTTTGCAATACCTCTTAATTGATTGCGTTAGGTAAAGCTGTGCTTGTAACTTTAGGTATAGGTATTATTTATTAAAAAGGGAAAAAAGCTCTTGATACAGTAATGATGGCAGCAAATGGAAATTAAGTCGATACTGGGGTTGCTAATCAAGTTTATGAAAAAATAAATGAGTATTTTCAAAGTACATGAAAAAAACAGATAAATGTGACAAATTAAAAGCAAGAAATGATAATTTCCAAAGAGGAAAAATAAAACGTAAACATACAAAAGTTTCTATGCTTGCAGTCCGGTTACATAAACTATTAAGAAGGAAATAATATGTTTTTTAAAAAACTACCAAATAGACAAAATTTTAAATATTTCTCCATAACTCTTTTAGTACGAAATGACATTCATAGTTATTTAAATATAAGCAATTGGTTTCAGGAGAATATAATTTTAATTAATGAATTATATCTAAATAAATTTAATTTAAGACTAGATGATATTGATATAAATTTTGGAAAATATCATTTTAGTTCAATAGAAAATGCTTTAAATAAAATTAAACAACAAAATTTATCATTCTTTCAAGCACAAACGAAAAAAATAGATAGGGTTTTAATTATATACGATAATCCCTTTTTGAATCAGGAAGAGTTAAATTACAATAATACATATGAAGCAAGATTTGTAATTATGTGTCCATATGAATATAAGGAGGTATTATTGGATTTCATTACTAAAAATATTGATCTTGATAACTGGGATTATGGTTATGGCATGAGTCTACTAGAAAGCCAAACGATTGAAGGCTCTCAAATTAAATCTACAATATTTTCAAGCAGAAATATACCATTACTCTCAGAAAAAATATGGAATGAAATGCTTTTGACAAAGGATTCATTAGCTGAAAAAGGTTTCATTAAAGATATTTACGAATTTAATATTCTAAATGATAAGCAAGCTGAAAATATTAATTTAAAAAGTTTTTTAAAAAGAGGGATTGGAAGTTATTCTATACAAAATGAAAAATATATTTGGAAATTAAATTTTACTGAAATTAATTTAGTAAAACGTTTAATTAGTACAAACCCCTTCCTGCTTTCAATGACAAAAGATAAATCATGACAATAAGCTTGGAAATTTCGCCATTCTCGACATTCGAAAGATAGGTGTAACAGGAAAAAATAACATGGTAAATGATAGAATTTCAAGTTTTGACGCTTTTTTAGAATGTAAAGATCTATCAATCAATGACTTATTGGAGAAACTACTACATTCTAATACTACTATTCAATATGAAGCAGCAAAAAGGCTACAATTTTTTCAGTATAAAGAGATTATTGATATAATCAGAAATATTCTCTTAACAAGTCGATATAGTAAACATAGAGAAATTGCAAATTTTATCTTGGGACAAATGCAAGAAAAACTTAGCACTACGGAATTGAAAGAGATTTTCTCCATATTAATTCACTCTATTCAAAATGATAAAAGTATTAAAGTAAAATCATCTGCAATATCTTCCTTAGGACATCTATTTAGAAAATATAATCTAGGAGAAGAAGAATTTCGTACTGTGGAAAATAATATTAGTTCTATTTGGAATATGAATAGATATTCTATAATTATTTCTATTGCATTTAGTTCCGCATATTTCCCAAAAAGAACTTATATAAAAGAATATCTAATAAAAAATTTAAACAGCAAACATCACAAAATTATCTCATGGATATTATATGGATTGAAAGAAAAACAATATAAATCAGAATCAATTGAAAATTTACTAATACATAAACTAAGCCAATTTAGTGAAAAATCCTATATTTACAATGAAATTATTGCATTTTTAATTTCAATTAATTCTAAAAAAGTTATCCCTTATGTTAAAAAGACACTATTCACTCAAAGTAAAATTGATGATGAAATTTATACTGAACTTAAAAATAATCTGTCGGATGAATTTGCGGAATTGAGAAAAAAATTATTAGAAAAATTTAAATAGTTTCTTGACGTCCGCCTCAACCGCAAGCCTGCCTTCGTCTTCAAAGCCAGTAAGACTAACCGCACCACCGTCAACAAACCCGTTACTTCCACTGCGACCAAATCGGTATTCAGCGAGAGATGACAGACAAAGACGGTAATTTACTGTGGTTCGGCAACTATACCGGCTGGGGTTGCCTGAAAGAAGAAACCAAGGTAACAGATAGCTCAAATCATCCTTTCCGCCTGCAAAACCAGTATTCTGACTGTAAGACGAGCTGCACTACAACTTCTTCAGGTATTATGAACCTGTCTGCGGAAGATTTATCAATCAGGATCCGATTGGGTTGTTTTGTGGGGAGTATCTGTATCAATTTGCTTCTAGCTCTCAAATGTGGATTGATCCACTTGGATTGAATCCATTCAATCGAATCACGGGACAGACTGTACAACGTGCAACTGACCTATCGACTCTCCGCCCAGGAATGCAAGGATTGAAAGATGCACTAACGGCTCTTCAGAAAGAAAGAAGAAAGAAGAAAGAAAGAAGAAAGAAAGAAAGAAAGGAAGGAAGGAGGATTAATTTATGAAAGAATTCTGTTATGAAAATTTTTTGGATGAAAAACAATCTAAAAGAATCGTACGACGTTTAATATATACTTTTTTTAAAGGCAACATTAGAAAAAAGAAAATAATGGTAAATGGAAATCTAAAAGATAAAACCTACTTTATATTCAAAAGACCTTTTCATCTTGGAGAAGGCAACCTATGCACACCAATCAAAATATGTGATTTATTTCCTGTAGATGAACTATATATACTTCGACACTATAATTATAAAGATCAAACAACTCCTGTATTTTTAGCACCAAGCTCACAAATTTTAAGTGATTTAGAAGATTTAGACTCTCTATGTTTCTATGAGTATTCTTATATTTTTGACAAAAATTTTTCACAATGTTTCTTTATAACGGATTCTACTACCTTGGAAAATGGAAAAATCGTACCAATTCTGCAAATATTTGAACCTATTTAGCAGGGAGCATTGAGAGGTTGTATTATGAATACCAATAAAAAAATCATAGATATAAATTTATTAAAATTTAAAACAAAACAAAATTTTTTAAATATATTAAATCAAGAACTTAATTTTCCAAGCTATTTTGGGTCAAATCTAGATGCTTTAGACGAATGCATGAGAGATTTGAGTTGGATTCAAGAGAAAGAAATTATTTTGAATTTTAATAATATTAATAAACTAAAGGATAGAAATAGTGAGTTATATCATTTAATACATGATGCATTATCTTTCTACAAACAATACTGGGAAGAAAATAATCATGAAAAAATAGTTACAATAAATTTCTAACCTACATGGTTGTCTGAAATGATTTGATGGAAAGTGGTAAAGGCAAAACCAAAGTAGCGGCGGGCTATGCCCAAACCGCCGTCAAACCCACTGCTTCCACTGCGACCAAATCGGCATCCCGCGTGAGATGAGACTCCGACAGACTGGGGAACAATTCATTCATCTAAAAAAGAGCCCATATTGTTCCTGCATTGCCTGATATAACATAAATTCTATATTTTATTTGAGAAATTAATTATGAAAAAACAAGAAATTATTTTAAGTATGCAAAGAGCTTTTCTTGGGGCAATTTGTAACAAAGTCAGACTTATTGCATTTGATATGACCGAAGAATTATTTACTCTTTATGTATATATTGATTCACCACTGACAGATGATGAGTATGAAGCAATAGATAGTGCTGTTACAGATGTATTGGCTGATTTTCCAAATTTTCTATATGAAAAAATATATATTATTGAAAATAATGATAATATTCTTTCTTTAAATATATATAAAGGATGTTTTTTTATGAGATTTGAAAATCAATTTGATTAAATAACACGTTGTAAAAAACAGCTTCTTTGGGAACTCCATTTGCACGAAATGCCGCTGCGTCAGATGCAGAATTGTTAATTAAGGGAAGTGTTCCTGCAAATGTTGCCATACCTTAAAAGGTAGAAAGTAAGACATGAAAAATAACAATCTAATTTTATTAATTAAAAATCAAATGTCAGATAAACAAAAAAATGAAAATGCTTTACATTTAAATACACTTTTACTAAGCTCTATAGAAAATCCTAGTATAGATAATGATTGTTTCATAGAATTATTTAGCTATTATTCTAACCTATCCCAAGGAGAAGTAAGCGAACTATTTAATTTGCTACAATCTTTAACCAAAAATGAAATCAATATAATTCAAGATTTTTTAGAATATATCTCCAAATTTGTCAAAGACTTAGGACTATGTTGTGAATTTGAAAAATTTCTTATGGAGGTAAAATATATACAAGAACGAAATTGTCTAGAGGAAAAGATTAGGCCTACTTTCCCAGTTTTCAAAGTTGATAAAAATAACATCATAAGTTTTGATGATAGTGACAACTCTTATATTTTTTCTATAATGCAACTATCTACTAAAACATGGATTGAGATAACATACGATGATTTTCTCTCAATACTTGAATCACTAGAGTGGCAAGCTTTTACTAATAAGGCTTTATTATATTTTACTCCTTGCTGTTTAAAATATATTTTTTCTAATTTATCTAAATTTTATTTATATGGTTACGTTGTTGACTTTTTATATATTGCCCTAAGAAACCAAAGTACGATATTTAACACTAGTCAAATCAACTTAATTATTGATTTTTTAAAATTAATCCAAAATTTTAACCAGGAAATTAGTGTTGAAACACAAAAAAGAATAACAAGTACTATTCAACTTTATTTATAACTTCCGGGTCGCAAAGGGGTATAGAGCCGTAACTATTATTCCGACCAAGACTCGATTAGGTTGTTAAGGGGCTTTAACCTTTATCAACTTACATCGAATACGCATTGAACATTCTACAAAATTAATAGAAACACAAGCTTCAAATGATGAAATTCTTAAAGCGGATTTAGAGTTTTATTTAAAACAACCTGGTTTAAAAATTGTATTCGGCCTACTTTTAAAGTAAAATATTCTTATATGCTATGATAATGATAAAATAGGTTTAGAGTTATTTATAAATCGAGAGAGTTAAAAAGGAATGGTTGACATATCTGACTCGAGAGAATATTCTTTTTTCAAAGACAAAGAAATAAAAATTTGCCATGAAAATATTCGTTATTTGGAAGAATGAATGTATGATTCTATAAAGAATATTACTAACGTTTAACTGAAGAAAGTGCGAATTATTACATCAAGATCCTACAATAGGTAGCAAGGTTATTTAAGGTAATTAAAATGAAAAAACTTTTTTTAAATCTAGAAGTAATTAATGGTTATCCTCCAGTATCTATGGAAAGCGTTTGGGCAGAAGTGACTGAAGAAGGCTATCTTAAAATAAATAATATTCCTTTTTATAGCAAAGAAATCTCTTTTGGTGATATTGTTAGTGTCATACAAACGGAAGAAAATTACTTATTATATGATAAAACTATCATTCATAGTAAAAATAGTACATTGCGAATTGTTTTCTTTAATGAACATCAGAAATTTAAAGATAAAATATTAACGAAACTAAAGGATCTTGGATGTGAGTTTGAAGCATTTAATGTCAATTTCTATGCAATAAACATACCAATTCAAGTAGATATAGAAGAAATCTATATTTTCTTAGATGAGTTTGTGGAAACTGACGATTTAGATTATGACACAGGGTATTTAGCACAATAATTTGTGCAAGCTATAACTTGCGAAATATCGTAATATGTAGAAAAATCTAGCATTGTATACGTATTAGGAATTTTTAGACTATGTGAAGGCAACCATCTGTTACAGGAGACCCAATATGAAAAAAACTGATTATTTTTGGTTTAAAGAATATCCTATATGTGATGGACAAGGAAGATTAATTATTAAAAAAAAAATTAACTCTAATAAGTTATTTTTCTGTTGCGATGAGTGTATGAGTTGCTGGGAAATGAAAATGTCTGGTTGGGTTACTCCTGCTTCGTTAGCTAAGAAAATTAATAAATTAAATGGTAAATAAATTATGAAATCAATTTTAAATTCAATTTTATCTCTAATAGTATCCTCTTCTTCTAAATTACCTTATGTTTCACATTACTCTTATGATTTTCAACATGGCTGGTTAAATATAGTTGTATCAGAATATAATAGTCAAAAAACTTGCGGAGATATAGGGATAAGTAATAATGAGTTACAATATAAGCTTTTTTGTGGGAAAGAAAATGGAAAAGGAATGATTCCGTTAAGTAAAATAAAATTCAAATATGATAAAGATATTTTTTCTGCTCAAAGTATTATAAGTGGAAAAATATTTTTTTCAGTTAAATGTACACAAGAGCAATACAGATATATAGAAAAGTATCTTAAGAAATAAAACGGCAAAAAGACAATTAAATTCTGTACAAATATAGAATTTGTAATAATCTGAAGCAAGCCGTAGCCAGTATGAAACCTTCAGTCCTGACGTTGGGCGTGTACGGTGCGCGCGAACCCTTGGCACAGGTACATAACCGGACCGACGAAGAGGATCATTAATCCAAACATCTCAAGTACAAGCCATATTCAATAAAGTTGGTCAATTAGTTTCAATTCGGGGGAAATTTAAATGAATAAAAAGTATAAAGTCAGTCCTGAATATATCAGACTTTTTCTTGGACTTTTACACGAAGGTATAGATAGCAAACTTGAAGACTTATCAGGTCTGAATTTGGTTAATCAAGATAGTGTAAAGAGATTAGTCAAAGAATATCTGTACCCCGAGTATCAAAATTTTACAATATCAACCCAATTCAGAATTAAAGAAAGTTTGAGATTTGGATTAAATTTCTGGACAGAAGAACGACTACATGATCAATTTCCTAGTACCGACGCAGCCTTTGAAATACCTCAACAAATGACCGCAAAAGAACTTTATAAGCAAATTTGGGATGATATGTTTAATAATGAAGATATCACTATTTCTGATATAACAAAATATCAGGAATCGAACCAAAATTAGCAATCCCATAGCCCGTACGAAACCTCCAATCCCGACGTAGAGCATTGTGGTACGCACGCAGGCGGTTTCGCCTGTCTAAACCACATCAGCGAAGACAGCGAAAACCGCCAACAAACCCACTACTTCCACTTCGACCAAATCGGCATCCAAAGAGAGATGACCGATAAAGATGCCAACATCTTGTGGTTCGGCGAATACACCGCATGGAACAATCACTATAAATATAAAAGTTATCTAACATAATGGAGATAAATATGCCCTTCCTGAAAATTCAATATAGAGATTATCCTAAAGAAGGATTGTTTAAAAAACTTTATCGAGAAAACATCTATAAAATGGAAGAATTTAAAGATGAATTTAAGTATTACGAATATACCCCAATAGAGAAAATTATTATTGATGAACATAATTTAGTACCATTCATCTTTTTTTCACCCGAAGGAATAAATTATTTAATGCCTAAAATTATTGATAGCATCCGCAATGGCATTAGAAATGATGATATTCCAGTAAATATAGAAGAATTTATTATAAATATACCTACCGCCGAAAACATCATTCATGCTTTAAATCTCTTAAAAAAAGATGAGCTGATAATTCTTAAAAAGTATTTAGAAAACATATTATTTGGGGCCTCATCAAATTTGATACAGCAAATAGGTGAACATTATTTATTCAGAAGTATTGAATATCTCGGAAAGTTAATAAATAATTCCTAAATCTACTTATTATTTTGTTAATCGGAATACATAAGCCAAGGTTTCTAGAAAAGTAGGCGTAGGTTGGTTAAAGATCTAACAATCTTGCAGGGTCGTCTGAAATACATTTTCAGGCAACCTGAAACAGAAGGAACAAACCCTCTTGGACAACAACTTGCTAATGAATTAAATACTACAGTTAAAGCACCAAATGAATTTCTTTGGTTATCAAGTAACGGGAAATCAACACCTTTAATATCATGTAAACAACATCCAGAAAGAAATAAAAAATGACTAAATTTATATCAACAGGTAGTACTTATTGGATTTCAGATGAAGAAATTCATATTCTCGAAGAAAACGCCACTAATGGAGATAAAAACTCGGCATTCAAATTATATCAGTATCATATGTTTGTATCTTTAGATCAGGATTTAGAATTTAAATGGATAGAGATCGCGGCAGAAAATGGACATCCAATTGCCCAATCCAATTTAGCTGATTTATTTTTTACACAAGGCAATAAAGAAAAAGCCATATTTTGGGCTAAAAAGGCACATAGAAATGGTGCCAAACTACCAGAAGAATTAAAAATATTAATAAATATCAATTAATGAATAAGTTTGTGCAGATTATCGTTACAAACCTATAACTTCTGGAGGAGGAGTAAGAAATTGGACACAAATCATTTTGACTACTTCTTGTCTTGCGAAGAAAATAATATTTAAGCAAAATTCAAAAATCATATTTATAGATAGCACATACCGCCCTTCTACTTGCAAAACCAGAACGCTGACTATGAAACATGGAGCATTACAACTTCTTCAGGTATTACGAACCTGATGTGGGTCAATTTGTAAATCAGAATCCGATTAGGTCGTTATTTATTTGAAATATTCCCTGTTACCAAAAGTAGCCTCGCAGTCAAACCAAAATGAAACCACATGACTAATATTGCTCAATTTAAAGTGAAACCAGGAACAACTATTATTGAAGAAAAAGCTACATCTCAAGGTTTGGGATTGCCTGGTGGACAAACACAAAAATATATTAATGACTTAGAAAGGTTAATAAGACAATGAATCAGGAGCAATTTATAAAAAAGATTAATATAGTTTTAGTCGAAATTGATAAAATGATTAATAATTGTGATGAATATAGTTATACAAATAAACAGCAGTTGATTTCTATAAAAAATGAACTATATGACATGATTAATTATCTAAAATCAGAAAGTATTTTTCAACAAAAAAAAGGAAAAGAATTTTTATTGTCTCGGATAGTAATTGATTCTTGGCCATTTAATAATGAGGTTGGTAAACTCCTTGTAGAATTAGAAGAAGATTTCAATTCTTTGACAAGAAAAAATATAAAAATGTCTAAGTTAAAAATTTTGAATGAAACTCCTTTAGACTTTCAAGAAAATTTTTTGTTTGACAAATGGGAAGTCAGTTACCTTGATTTGATGGAAGTAAATCAAGGTTCTCCCTTAGTTGGAAGTCTGTCCATTAACGGTCAAGTTATTATTAAAGAACAGGGATTTGGAGGGCCTTTGTTGTATTTCAATAGAAAAATATATATTCCAGTTTTCATAAGACGATTTTGGGTTGTTGGATTTAGGCTTGCAATATTAAATTTAGATGATTTATCCATTGAGTATATTGGTGGTATCGAAGACTTGGTTTATCTGAAAGAAATAAGAGGTAATAGAATTTATTTCTATACAGACATATATAAAAGCACAGAAAAGAATTTATCTTTATATGAACAAATATAACTCAAGAATATGCTGTAAACATCATAGCCAAAGGACTTCCATGTTAATTAAATTTAAAGAATTTATTCAAAAGTATTGGATTAGTATTCTAATTTCATGGATTTGTTTTTGGTTATGGATGGCTTATCATGGAGATAACACGATAGTTAAGTTGGTCGTGTTTCCGATCACCTCTTTCTTTCTAGTTATTTTATTTCATTTGGAATTAGAAAGAAAAAATATTAAATATCTATCCATAATTCAAATGTTAATTGGGATGTTGCTGGGATTAGCTATACAAATCGAAAGTGAGAGTTTTATGCTCCTTGAAGGATTGATATTCGGAGGAATTTGGGGATTAACAACACCCTTTTGGATTAAAATATTTTTATTTTTAAGAAAAAAGATAGGAAATTATGTATAATAAAGCATAAAATAGGGTAGTTACCAACAAACCCACAACTTCCACTGCGACCAAAATCGGCTTCCCGAAAGAGATTGCCGATAAGAACTACAATCTGGTTTGGTTCGCCAACTACACCGTCTGGAGCCGACTGAAAGAGGAAACCAAGGTAACGAATAGTGCATATCACCCCTTCCGATTGCAAAACCAGTATTATGATTCTGAAACAGGGGTGCATTACAACTTCTTCAGGTATTATAAGCCTGATGCGGGGCGGTTTGTAAACCAGGAGCCTATTGGATTGATGGGTGGAGAGAATCTTTATTGGTTTGCGCCTAATGGGCAAGATTGGCTAGATCCTTTAGGTTTGGATAAATGATGTGAAAATAGCAAAGTTAAAACAGAACCAAACACAGCATTTTTTGGGTCAGGTAGAACAGATGGTATTGGTGGAGAACATATTGCTGCCGATATTGCCAAATCTAATGGAGGAACAACATCAGAAATGTTAATTGAAGCTAGAAAAATTATCATGCCTACGTGGGGTCAAAATAACCAAGCAAGCATTAAAGCATGGGAAGATATTTCATCAGAGTATGCAACATGCGCTTCTGGTACTGTAACAGGCGTTATTGGCAAAGATATGCGACCAGGAAATATATGGGAAAATAGAGAATTACCCGCTTTGAAGAACAATCCTAATATAGATCCTAAAACAAAGATTTCAACTGTTATATTTCAAAGGTAATTACTATGGATGATTTCGTAATTGAAAAAATTTCAAGAGGTATGTTAATTGTTTCTTTAAATGGACATGAAATTTCATTTGAAGGAGAAATGTTCTTTCCAAATAATGAGTTTCACTTTTCCCTATATGCGAAAACAGCAAAATTTACTAAGACCAACCAAATTTTAAGCAAGGAAGAGTTAGATAATATTTTAGAACATTTAAAAAAAGAATTTATTTTAAAAAATAGAGTATTAGACATAATTTTCTAAATTTAATTATCAACTGTAAAGTAGCCCAAGCAAGCCGTAGACCACATGAAACTTCCAATCCCGACGTAAGGTGTGCGGTATGCACACACACGGGTTCTACCTTTCAGACGACCCCACCCCCAACAGCAAGCGTAGCCTACATGGGTAGCAAGCGTAGCCTGCATGCCGTAGGGTGTGTGAATCAGAATCCGATTGGGTTGATAGGTGGGGCGAATCTGTATGCGTTTGCGCCTAATACAAATAAGTGGCTTTATGTCCTAGGTTTAAATAAAAATCTGCCCACACCATATTGGCCTCCTAATAGAGGCGCTTTAGGTGAAGTGAGGAGCATTACACTTCCGGTTGGCACCCTTGTTGATAGGTATGGTTATCCAGGAGGAACTTTTGTGTCTCCAGTAGGAACACCATACCCTATGAGAGCCTTACCTACTGGTTCTAATCAAAAGCCTTATACCATGTATAAGGTACTGAAACCAATTGACAATGTAGCTGCAAGTAAAATTATGCCGTGGTTCGGAGAGATTGGATTAGGGAAACAGTATGAATCGCCAAAATCTGTTAAATCATATATAGAAGCTGAGCATCTAGAAGAGGTGAAAATAGGAAATGTTAAAAATTAATGAATTGAATTCATATCTTAAAAGTAAAGGAGTACCTGAAGATAGTTTCTCAATCAATGAAGTAAATGATGAATCATTATGTATTATTGAAGAAAATAAAAAATGGCATATATTCTATTCTGAAAGAGGATTGAGAACCGAAGAATATTGTTACCAAGATGAACATTTGGCAATTCTATATTTTATAAATCGGTTATCAAAAATGTTAAAGTTTTCTTTTGAATGAAAAAAGTAAACCGTCAACAAACCCACTACTTCCACTGCGACCAAATCGGCGTCCCAAGAGAGATGACCGACATTCATGGCAATCTCCTGTGGTACGGTGAATACACCGCTTGGGGCCGTCTGAAAAAGGACGAGCGGGTTTACAAGGATACCCATCAGCCGTTCAGAGTGCAGAACCAATACTTTGATGAAAAGACGGGGCTGCATTACAACTTCTTCAGGTATTATGAGCCTGATGCAGGTCGGTTTGTGAATCAGGAGCCGATTGGTTGTGGGATGGAGAAAATCTATACTGGTTCGCTTCTAATATTACAAGTTGGATTGATTCTTTAGGCTTGGAATCCATAGTAGATTTCCTTACAATAGTATCTGCAAAACAGAATACAGGAGCGGTTTCTTTTTTTATGTTAATGATCACATTTATAAAGGAGTAAGTGGCAAAGCTCCTAAAAAATTGCATCCTGAATAAAAAAGCTTTAAATAAAATCGAATCTAGTGTTCCTAATGTACCAGGGTGGCATTGGAAATATGCTGAAGTAGCTGCTTTCAATAAAGCCCTGTAAAAAGGAGAAAACTAGATGGTGCTTTGGATTTGAAGGGTTTAAATTCACCGGGGCGAAAGTTGGTGTGTATTAACAATGGAGTAGATACATAAAGATAGCATCAATCTTGGTTTTAAATATAGGGAGTTAAGAAACAAAATGCTACAGATAGTTATTGATAATTTGGAAGCTTTAAAATTAGATTATTCTCGTTTTAGTGTACAAAAGAATTATTTTAATAGTGAGATGATTTCTATTACTTTAATATGTTCTTTACCCGATAAGATTGGAGAGCTTACTATTTGGAATGATTTGAGTATGGTGAAGGAGTGGATTGATTATGAGACAGAAAAGATAATTTGTTTAGAAAGAAAGGAATTTGATACTTTAGAAAATTTAATAAATTATTTATATCTATTTATTGAGGAATGTTGTTAAATAAACTAGATCTGCCCATATGGGGCATGTAGGTGAAGATGTTGTGGATTATTGGAATAGAAGAAGAAAATTTTTGGTGAAAAATCGCCTGAAGTCAGATCATGGATGAGGGATTCAAATAGCTATCGGCTTGAAAAAGGTGCAGGGAACGGGGGAAATTGCTCCCGTGGCGCACAAAATCGAAGTAGATATGATAGGGATAAACCAATTGGATCTAGACCGAAATCTGATTATGGTCATGATTGACATAGAAAATTTACATTTAATATCGTTTAACTTTATTGAGGAGTTGTATGCTATGAATTTAGAAGCAGTTAACCCAGAATTAGAATCAAAAATTAATGATTTAGTTTGCGAAGCTTATAATAAATCTTTTTTAGAACAAGAAAAATTACTAAAAGAAGCATTTGAGCTAATACCCAAGCCAGTAACTCAATGGGCGCATCCAACTACAATGGTTGCGATTGCCTTATTCGACTTATATTATAAAAATCAGAAATATGAACAGGCTGAAGAATGGCTGATTATTGCTTTAAGTGTTGCTGATTTAGGAACAACTAATGCAGGAACATACCTATTAGGCGGTCTTTTTTATTATGATATTGAAAAATATGATGATGCTTATAAATATTTCGATATTGCTTATAATGATGCCGGGTATTATCCATTTAGCATAGAAGACAAAAAATATTGGCAATTTTATAAGCAACGTAAAGAAGAATTAAATCCTAAGAAAAAAAATAAAAAGTAAGATTCGATATTTTCAGACGACCTCACTATCTTCTTTGAGGTCGCCTAGGACGGTAGGTATACCTATCTCTATACCGTTACCGACAGCTACGAACTCCTGGCACTGGTACACAATTGGACCGACGAAGACGGAGAAATCGGCCAACAAGCCCACTACTTCTACTGAAATCAAGTCAGTATACCGCGAGAGAAGACCGACATCCATGGCAATCTCTTATGGTACGGCGAATACACCGCTTGAGGTCGTCTGAAAAACGAGACGAACGTAACGGGAACTGCGCACCAACTCTTCCGATTTCAAAACCAGTACGCCGACCGTAAGACGGGGCTGCATTACAACCTGATGAGCTATTACGAGCCTGAGGCCGGGTGGTTTGTGAATCAGGACCCGATTGGGTTGTTAGGTGGAGAGAATCTGTATCAGTTTGCTCCAAATGCGCAGGAATGGCTTGATGTTTGGGAACTGTGCCCGGCCAACAAAAATAAACCAAATAAACCTAAACCGCTGTTACAGAATTTATTCAAACATTGGAAAAGAGGCGAGCGTATTGATTAACCATTACCTGACGGTGATATGCCATCTTGGGATGTTATTAGGTCAAGATACTGGAAAAATAGGTATTTAGCCTCGAAAAATACAGGAGAATTTTCTCCTGCAAATATAAGTAGAATAAAAAGAGGATGTGTTCCTTTAAATGCAAATGGAAATCCCATGGAGTTGCATCATCATGTGCCACAACGCTTATGTCGTGCAGATAGGCATAGTCCTTTTAATTTGAAAAAAGTAACTAGAGAACGACATGCAGCGCTTGACCCTTATAGGAATCTAGGAGATTAGCTATGAAAGCAATAGAAATTTTAAAGAATTTTGTGGAAGAAAAATTATCAACTGAAGAATTGGAAATGGCGTTGTATTCCAATCAAGAATTAATTTCCCTGTTGGAAAATACTAAAGCTAAACCTTATATGAATAGTAACTCCACTTATGAATATTTAATTAATCAGGATTTGACATCTCTTGATTCAAAGTTAAATTTGATGGATATTTTCAGAGAAATTTTAGATTACAAGCATATCCCGTACTCTTCGAATTCAACAACAGAAAAAAAATTTGATTTGATTTTGGAGGCTATTCCTAACTGGATACCAGCTGATATGGGTTATTTAAATTCCTTGTATGATAAGTATAAACCTAAGACAGCGACCACTTTAAAAAAGATTATTAAGGAACATTTCATTTGTATGGATAAATATCCCAAATGGTTACAGGAGCCTGATTGGCCTATCGTCGACAATATTCCTGCAATGTTTCTAGGGCAGTTAGATATAACGAAGTTGAAGCATGATACTACTTATCTATACATTTTTTGGGATAAAAAATTAGACAGATATATAGAAATAATACAGTCTCTATAAATGGGAAAACCGTAGCAGGCTGTAGCCTGCATGAAACTTCTAGCAAGCCTTAGCGTGTACAAAACCTCCAGTCCTGACGTAGGGGGTATGCACGCACTCGGTTTTTCAATTTTCAGACGGCCTCTACCAAATTGCCGCCCCCGACGGCAGCGCACTGCTGCTGTTTGCCGAAGTCGATTCTGGAAAACGGCGATTTGACCGCCGTTTATGGACGTGACAGCAAAAAACTGAGCGGTTTCGCCTACCGCAACCATATCATGGTCGAACACAGCCAGCCCGACGGCGTGTACGAGATTTACAAGAAAGGTTAAAAAAACGTTTGAGTAAGTCCATATCTATTGGAGGATGTACTTCTACCAACTCGCCCAAACGATTAGATTAGGAGGATATTATGAAAAAATTACTAGTATGGGGATATGCCCTACAAAGCATGGATAAAGCAGCAAAAATGGGGTTCCCACGTGTAAGTAGTGGTGTTCTAGGTATATCAGAGAAGTTTAACCCTAAAAAAACGCATCCTGATTTTGACTTTCTATGGAGTTGGTTCGTAAAGGGACAAGAAATTCCTCCAATGCCTGAAAAGGTTTATGTCTGCTTAAAGAAAGCAAGAGGTGTTACTTTTGATTTTCTTCCATATAATGATTTCTTTATCATGTCAGCGCGTTTTTTGGAATTTATTAAAAAATATGGGTTTGATCATGATTTTGGTATGAGTAAAGCAATTATTGTCAATACAAAAGGGGAGTTATTGACAAATGAAGTTTATTATTTAGTAAGAATAGTTGATTGGGAAATTCAGGATGAAATTGTTTACCCAGATTTAGCATTAGATGAAGATAATTTTTCACTGGAGGCATATACTAATTCAGATAAGGATATTTTATTGTCTACCAATTATAATTATTCAGGAGCATTCATGGTGTCAGAAAATTTAAAAGAAAAAATATTGGAAAACTTTTCTTTGCCTTTTCTTTATTCTTTAGAAGAGTGGAAGGAATTAAATAATTCAGACTTTTTTTGGGATTAATATAAATCAAAGAAGTGTTGGATATACTTTTTCCATCCCAACATCTACTCCCTCTCCCGTTGGAGAAGGCTGATAAGAGGGTAACAAGATGGATAAAATTACGTCTAATGAACAAAGATCAAGCAGATAGATATATGAGCAAGCAATTAACTAGAATTGGTAGTAAGGTTTTTGGAAAATACGGATCACGTAGTAAATGTGCATAGAAACTGATTGATAACAAAAATTTATAAAAGGAAAATAAAAATGAGTATTTTAAGTAATTATATAATTCAAGATTTAATCCAGAATGTATCTAAAGGAGTTACAGAGACATTTAAATTTGTATTAGAAAGATATAATTCTAATGAAGTTTTTGCCTATACATTATATATTGATGACTATTGTTCATATCTGGGTTGGGCTGCTAACACTATTTCTCACTACGAAATAGAAAAACTAAACTACCCAAAAGAAGATCAGCCTTTTATTAAATGGTATTACCCTCAATTTGCAATAGGACTTGGAGAGGTTCCTGAGAAAATAGATAGTGTATTCAATAATGAGATTCAAAATATTCTTAATGATGCAAATACATTAATATCAGAAGGTAATTTTGAGCAATATCAGGCGGAAGTATATGATTCAATTATAGAAGGATTTAAAAAAGCAATAGAAAATATAGATAAGAAAAAAACAAAGAATGTCATATTCTTTGTTTCTATTGTAGATAGTGATAATGCTGAAATTATGGAAAATTATTCTGCTGAGCAATTGAATTCATATGAAAAGTTCATTACGTTCAAAAACAGATTTCAAAATTAAATTTTATTATTTTTGAAATAAGAACTCAAGAAATGGCTGTCTAAAAATTCTTATATATTAAACGAAGAGGAAAATTAAACGGTCGCACTAGCAAACCATTAGGTAAATGTTAATTTAATCATAGAAGGAACAAAAAATGAATTTAGATAAATTTTATAGAAGAAAAATTAGTATATCAGAAGTTATTGAATGTGCTAGATTATTCAATGATGATGATACTGATAAATTTGCCAAATTTCCATACATATATATTTCTTCTGATGAAGATGAGAGTATTCTTGATTTAGAGACGGTTTGTTATTTGGATAACGGTCCAAGAATAATAGATGGAGAAGAAGTTTTTCCTGTTTTTGTAAACGAAAATGGATTTGATATTTTATGTAGTGGGGATGTATTTATGGATGTTTACGATGACTTAGATGAACGGTATCCAAATTTTACAAAAGATCAATTTATTGATGCTCTAAATTATTACATGGATAATGATGATTACATTGAATTTTAAAATCTATATTTAGCAAGCCGTAGCCTAAATGAAACCTCCAATTCCGCCGTAGCGTGGGTGCGGTACGCACGAATGCGGTTTAGCTGTCTAAACTACACCAACGAAGACGGAGAAAGCCACCAGCAAACCTACTGCTTCCACTGCGACCAAATCGGCATCCCGCGCGAGATGACCGATATCCATGATAATCTCTTATGGTACGGCGAATACACCGTCTGGGGTCGTCTGAAAAAGATGAGAGGGTTTATAAGAACGCACATCCCAAGAGGGCGTTATACAAAAATCGCCTTATATTCTTGTTATTGAGGATATTGATGCCTTTAAAACTGGAGTTATTAACCTCTTTCATAACTTACTTGATCCTGATAAAAAGTATCTGATTTGTCGTGATTTTATCAAAACATATCGCAATATGACTCCGATTGAAAAAATCGAATTTTTCAAAAAGAAGACCGTCGAGGAAATCGCAGCAAAGAATAAGCTGTTATATACTATTTAGTGATGAGGTAATGCTATGAGAAAAACACTTTTGGGTTGGATGCTTGTATTTTCTGCATTACGCTTTCTTGACAGCTCAGTACGTCAGTCAACTAAAGCACTACGACATCTATTGAAATAACTTAGTTCTGTCATCAAACAGAACTTTTTTTATTGATTAAAATCTATATCTAGTATATAATCAATCTATAACGTATAGATTGGAGATATATCATGGCTATAACTTTATCGAAACAATACAATTTTAAACTGAATGAAGCCACTATGGAGCAAGCTCGAAGCATTATCAAGGAAAAGGGAATGACAATGACAGATGCTATTTCTTTATTTGTGGAGCAAATAGTCCTAGAGCAAGATTTGCCTATTAAGACGGCCGAAGATCTACATAGAGAACAGTTGATTGAAGAATTACAAGCCCAATCTGAGCGTGCCTTGAGAGAATACGAGTCAGGCGAAGGAACTTCCCTAGACGATATGAGGGTACGTTATGGCTTATAAAGTGATTGCTTCAAAAGAGGTCGAGGAAGCTATCGATAATATACACAACTATATAGCTACGGTACTTCTATCCCCTCAATCTGCCAAAAATACTGTGGCTAAAATCTTAGATAGCTTAAAAAATTTAGAAATTTTTCCCGAAGCAGGCTTTGACGCTGATGAGAGAATCGGAGTAAAGATTAACAGCAAGTATCCCACACGAGGAAAAATTATAGACCAATATGTTTTGCTTTACTTCATTGACCAAAAACGAAACACTGTTTTTTTATCTCACCTATTCCACACTAAAAGTGACTACGTCACTTTGTTACAAAAAGACAATAAAAAAAGCCCAAATACTTGAGACAACTTTCTTAATTTTATAAGCTCCGAAACCTTAATTTTTGGTACCTTTTTAGCACCGTCTTGGTTTAACAATACGGAATATATATAATATTTTACAGCTATATCCCCTTTAGAAACGTTGATTTAATAAAAATTTAAACACTATAGAGTATATCTTTGTAAAATACTGTTTAAAATTGGAGCAAGTAAAATGAAAAAGTTACTGATTGGAACTATTTTGCTTTTGACTGGAGCTTTAAAAATGTCACAACCACTTAAAAAAAATACTCAATATAATGATTTGACTGTTAGATACTTTTTAGGAATGACTTTTCCTAAGTATAACCATCCTGCAAAATTGTATGATGAAATCAATTTAGATAAGGTAGACAATATCCGAAAAAGCAAAGAGACTATATCTTATTATATTGGGTTTTATAAAGATGGAAAATTAATTAAATTTGAGAAATATAGTAATGATAACAAAGTAATGGATTTTGTTTATGAATATGATGAGAGGGGAAATCTAATCAAAATTTATAAAAATAACATTGAGGTAAGAAAACCGCACCAAAAGTGAAGGGTGAAGAAAAAAACTGCTGCTTGTTAAAGGAGGTTGTTATGCTTAGTTTTTATGATTGCGATAAAAATTTATTCGAAAATGATTTCAATGAAGTTGAAAAAAAATTAGAAGTATCTTTTCCAGCTTCATTCAAGTCACATTACTTCAAATGGAATGGAGGTACTCCCAATCTTTCATGTTTTGTCAATGATAATATCGATTATGACTATATTGAAATTCGCGACTTCATTCCAATGAAATATTCTAAGCAGTTTGAGGATGATCCAGATTTTACATTAGAAGGAAGAGCTATAAATGAATGGAAAGTTAATGAGTTACCTATAAATCTGATTCCTTTTGCTTTTGATTGGGGAGGAAATTACCTCTGTTTAGAAAAAAATAGTTGGCAAATTATTTATTATGTAAGGGACGTATGGAGTGAAAATATATCAAGAGAAGCTAATTTTAAAAGAAATTCAATTATTATTGCGAAATCATTTGAAGAGTTTTTAAATTATTTAGAAGAAAATCCTGATGATTGATAAACTGGCGTAGCGTCGTATATATAGTAGGTGTAACAAGCCATAGCTCGCATGAAACCTTCAATCTTGAAGTGGGATGGGCGCGCATGGATTAGCTATACTCCTGATGGAAGTGGAAAAACTACTACTTATGGCACATGGGTATACAATCCAACAAGGAAAGGTAATGGATTATTTATCAATCTTGAGCGAGATAGAGAGGCATATGCAACTCGTTCAATGCACCTTGACGATGTAGCAGAAAAACGACTAATAAACAAAAATTATGAATATAAAAAGAAAGGAGAAGATACTTGGACCCTAGGCAGACCTTGTTCTAGCTTTGCTAGAGATGCATGGAACGCGGGAACTAAAGAAGACCTTAACTCTAATAGAGTTGGTGGGTTGGGCCTCCTCAGCAATTCTACCACTCTTAAAGAATCTATCATAAAAGCTAATGGAGGAGTAACAAATGCAACAACTGCTTTAATAGTATTGCCTCCTTTGGTTCAAGTGGTAGATCTTCAGGTTCTTCATCATCAAATTCACCAGGAAGTTCATTATGAAAATTAAAGCAATTATCCCTTTTCTTATGAGTATAATATCATCTGGTTGTTCGTTAACTAATAATGAAATTGATATTAACGACATTTGGAATTTTAAAATTACTATTACTGAAGCTCAAGAAAACAGAGAAGCTCATTTGACAGGTTTACTTGGTAATAGTGCAATGGGAATATCAAGTATGGAAACTACTATTTACAATGACAATGAATTAAATATTATTTTATTTCAGAAACTAGCAGGATCAAAATATTCTGGGAAATTAGACAAAAGTATTATTATTGGCAAAAATATTAGCAAAGTTACTTTTGGCTCTACAAGGAGAATCATATGGTATAACTAGCCCAGACGGAATCAAACTCCAATAACTCCTGTAAAATGTAAAAGAGAATGGGACAAAAGTCCTGGCCTCTCAATTGTCTTTGGATTGTCGAGCAAGACGCAGTGGTTGAGTGGGCTCTACTACGCTGATTTCATCAGCTTTTACAGCCCTACTCAACTGTGCGGAGGTGGGACTACGAAATCGAATTCTAACGAATTACCGATTTCTGTTCCACTCTCTATCTCTTCAACAGGAGCAACCCATGGCCGTCAATAAAATCGCCCATAAAAGCAGCAAGCTCCGAGTTGTCTTTACCGTGCCCGATTTCTGTTGGTCGCCACCACCCGCTCCGCCTGCAAAACCAGTACACCGACCGTGAGACAGGGCTGCACTACAACTTCTTCAGGTATTACGAGCCAGAGGTTGGGCGGGGAGAATCTTTATTGGTTTGCTCCAAGTGCAAGCAATTGAATAGATCCATTAGGCTGGATTTATTGGAAGAAAGGCACCCCTAAGTTCGCTAACTGGCGTTTACCAAAAGATGGAACATGGACAGGTAGCTCTATTGGACATGCATTAAGTAATATTCCAGATAATGCAAAAATTAAATTTGAAATAGTTTAGATTATAGAAAGGTAGAAATCATGTTTTCTGATTTATTAGAATTGAAGAATTTATCCAAAGAACAGCAAACAAAAGCTATATCTTTAAGTAAGAAATTTAGCTCAACGAATAAAACCGACTTGGAAAAAGCAAATAATTTATTATTTAGCTTATTCTGCTCAGATCAGCGTGAAGGGGTGGATATATGCTTAAAAGTCCTAACTGGTTTAAAATTTAATGGTAATTTTAATTTGTGGGCATTTATTCAGCCGAGCTATTGTCTTAAGTATTATTTAACAACCGATGAAAGTGTTAAAGAAGAAATTACTAGGATGTTACGCGAAGATGTTAAATCTAAGTGGCATGATGATGATGAGCATCAAGAATTTATACAAAAAATTCTTGATGGTGAAGTTGTACAGTCCGCACAAGAAGAACTTGATAGATATATAGATGATGGAATTAAAGAGGAATATATTTGGCGTGTAAATTTACTTATAGAATATTTATATGTGTTGGCTTTGGGTGCAACAGGGTCATTGAATAAGTCTGCTGTTATGGACGAAATTAAGAAGAACCTAGTTAGATTAAGAGAAATTATCAAGCAGTAGCCCGCATGAAACCTCCAATCCCGACGTAGGGTATGTGAGGTACGCACGCAAGCGGTTTTTGCTTTTCAGACGACCTTTGTTGTATTGCGTTCAACCACAGCTACACCTACGATGCACTGGGTAACCTGATCCACCGCCAGCTGCCCAATGTCGAAACCAGTACTACCAATACGACTTCGAAAACCAACTCGTCCGCGCCGAAATCAAAAAGCCGCCAACAAACCTACTACTTCCACTACGACCAAATCGGCGTCCTGAGGGAGATAACGGACATCCACGGCAATCTCTTATGGTACGGCGAATACACCACCTGGGGTTGTCTGAAATATTTCTTCCCTAACAATCTAAGCCAAAACCGCCTACGAATACGGCCAAGACAGTCATACTCAAAAAATACAAGAACGTAAAAACAGATTAAACAATCTAAAAAAGAGCATAAAGAAAATTGTGTCACGAGTATTAAATAAAATCCAGATATTAAATTTATCAGCTCAAAACTATAGGTATTGTTAATGAAAAAAGAATTATTATGTATTTTAAAAAAATATGAAACGCATCCTGATTTTTTGGGTGACACTATTGAAGATGTAAATCAAGTAGGTGGTATGGATGATACAGTTTTACATATTGCAGCCAGAAATAATTCTTTAAATGATGCTCTTGTATTTCTTCAAAATGGGGCATTGATCGATCTTAAAGGAGACTTAGGATATACCCCCCTACATTATGCATGCATGTTTGGAAATATAGAAATGATGAAATTACTACTTGATAATGGATCTGATAAAAATATACAAAATGAATTTGGGGAAAATGCTGTTAGAATTGCAATTAACTCATCCAGTGAAAATAAAGAGAAGATAGTTAAACTATTAAATAATTTTAAAAAACGTAAATAAAAAATAAATTATAAATCAATCTTGGTGGGCTATAGCATGCATGAACCCCCTAATCTTAACGATATGGTATTGAAGGAAATATGCTTCTATCAAAAAATTTATGGAGGATACTTTTGTGTTCAAATTAAAATTATTTCCCGAGGATTTTTTTAATCTATGTATTAAGCGTAAAGTAGAAATTAAAAAGTTAGATAAACTTCCCAAGTTAGATAACAACTATTTGTTATTTATTGCTAACTATCAGGATGTAGAGATAATACCTGATATTTCTCTTTTTAATTATGAAGAGGCTTTAAATGAAAATAGATACTTAGAGAGTCATTATCCCGAAATATCAAGATGTTTTTGGAGTATTGGACAAGCGGGACAAGGAGATGGGTGGTTTTTAAATAAAATAGATAATACCATTTTTCATTATAATCATGATAGTGGAGAATATACCAAATCTGGATTTACAAATTTAGGGATAGAATTCTCACAATTTATCCAGTTGGCTTTCTTATACCGAGATTTAGAACACCTATTAGATGAAGGAGAGACACTTACGGATAATGTAAAAGCTGAGTTTATAAATTCAGTAAATAGTATTAGTAATAATTTGTTTAATGTTTATCCATTTAAGTATTTTTAATTGGAATATTCAATAAATTTATTAAGCAAGCCGTAGCCCGTATGAAACTTTCAGTCCCTACGTATCATGTAAGTGGAGAACTGAAAGGGAGATACCCTCATGACGTGCCCTTTAATATGTTTGGATTACCTGATTTTAGTCGTTACTCTGTGAAAAACGTTAATATTGGTAAACCTGTTAGTGATTATAAAGATTTTAAGAAGGCAAATATATTGGCTTTTGGAAAAAATAATCCTTTTGGTGCAGAAGCTCCTCCAGGTTTTGTTTGGCATCATGATACAGGAGGGGTGATGAGACTACTGCCTGAAGACATACATAACTCTGTGAAACATACAGGCAGTGCGGTCCAACATCAAACACGGAAGAGAAAAAGAAAAGGGAAGTGTTAAATAAATTAACCAAGTTAGTAATAGGAGTGATTTAAAGTGAATATTAAGTTTAAAAAATTTGGTTTGAGCCCAGATGATATACAACAGATGAAAAATTATGGAATTTTGCCAGATAAGAGAACTTTACAAAGTCTAAGTAAAGCATATAATTCAACCAACCCTAGTATCGAAGATATTATTGAATTTCAAGATAAATTAGGTTTTAAAGTTGATACAGATTATGTTGATTTTTTACTTAGAAATAATGGAGGGGTTCCATCAAAGGTTAGAATAAAAGGTAATAAGATAGTTATTGATCATTTTTTGTCTTTCAAGTCTGATTATAAACTTAACTCTATAATTGATATATATTCCGATTTTCAGCAATATGGTTTACCTATTGCAAATACTCCTTCTGGTGATAGTATCATTTTGTCTTCAGATGGAAAAATTCGTTTTTTTAATCATAATATCGACTCTATTGATGAAGAGATCGGAGTGATTGCAGAAAATTTTATAGAATTGCTTGAAAAATTATATTAGTAATCTATGCTCTGTATAAAGCAAGCCGTAGCCCACACAAAACTTTCAGTCCTGACGTAGGGTATGTGCAGTACGCACGCACACGGTTTTTGCTGTTTAGATGACCTCAATCTTCTCTTTGGGCTCGTCTGAAAAAGGACGAGAGGATTTATAAGGATGCGTATCAGCCGTTCAGATTGCAAAATCAGTATTCTGATGAAGAAACCGAGCTGCATTACAACTTCTTCAGGTATTACAAGCCTGATACAGGTCGGTTTGTGAATCAGGATCCGATTGGGTTATGGGGGGGAGGTAATCGGTATCAGTTTGCGCCAAATATACAAATTTGGCCTTAAATAAGGTATTTACCTGTAGGTACTCCTATAAAAAATACGTATTCTGTAGAATATTAATCACATTTATGATTGGAGATTGTTATGAACTTATATCAAATAATTAAACATTATAGAAATTGTTTGTCTGACTTACCTGATGCTCCTTTATACGGAAATATTCCTCAAGGTGCGGATAGGATAAGTGAACAGCTAGAGCAATTTTTGGCACCTGAACATAAACAATTTTTATTATTATGTAATGGGGGCTCTTTTGGAGATATAGAATTATGGAGTACAGAAGAGATATTGGATAGACAATATAGAGTACCAAAAAATTTCCAAGACTATACTTATGAAATAGGACAAGTTTTATATGAACCAATTTTTTTAAATAGGCTCAATGATCAAGTAACATTTAATGTTGATAGTAGAAAAAGTATTCCGTTCTCTTCATTTATTGAGGAATATATATTTGGAAGTAGATATAAATATATATTTGATGGTGCTGGTATAGATGATATGTGGTACTCCTTTCTACAAGATAACCCGATTTAGAATCTAAATTGTGTAAGGACGACCTCATACTAGAACTATACACGGTGCTGGGTCTGCCCTACGAATACATTTGCCATATAGCACCCTCAACAGGAATAATTAACTAGATTGTTTCTAGATAATAGATATAAAAATTGAACGAAGGATATTAATTTATGGATAATTTCAAAAAAATTCTTGTAGATATACAAGATTTAATCAAATCTAGTAATGGAAACTTAATTAATTATGGAAAATCAAATTTTATTTTTAAAAAAAGATATGATGTTTCTTTAGATGAGATAAATGATTTTGAAAAAAAATATAAAGTCACATTCCCTAGAATATATAGAGAATTTCTTCTAACAGTAGGATCTTGTACTTTGTTTCAAGATGAGTTACTACCTGGATTCGATTTTTTAGCTCCTAACGAGCTTTATGATTGGTCACAACAAGTTTTTGAAGGAACTGATTGTAATTTATTCCCTAATATCTTAATTACTATTTCCATTCCAAGAACTGGCGATCAAGCTGGTTTCCTTCTTACAAAAGAAAATGAAAATTATGGTGTTTTTTTTCCTGATATTCCTCCTGAAGAGTGGGAAGAGGATACTGAATTTGAGAAATTTGAAAACTGGCTAGAAAACTTGATGAAAGAAAAACTAGAGGAAATTTAAAAAATTTTGAATAACCAATTGAAAAAAATATTTATTATTTAGAAAATCTAACAAAAATAATACCATGCCGTCTGAAAACACTATCCTAAACCTTTTCAGACGATCTTGAAACCCCAACCCACTTCGTTTGGGACGGCAGCCATTTGCTACAGGAAGTACACCCGAACAGCAGGTATATCTATATCTACACCGATCCCGACAGCTACGAACCTTTGGCACAGTTACACAACCGAACCAACGAAGACGGAGAAAGCCACCAACAAACCCACTACTTCCAGTGCGACCAAATCAGCATCCTGAGGGAGATAACGGACATCCACGGCAATCTCTTATTTTACGGCGAATACACCACCTGGGGGCGTCTGAAAGAAGAAACCAGAGTAACGGATAACGCATACCAGTCCTTCCGATTGCAAAACCAATATGCTGACCGTGAGACAGAGCACCACTACAACTTCTTCAGGTACTATGAGCTTGACTACGGAAGATTCACCAATCAGGATCCGATTGGGTTGTGAGGTGGATGTAACTTTTTCCGATTTGCGCCGAATACTCAAAGTTGGATAGATCCAAGTGTAAATATAGCTTTTATACCGATTCTAATTGCGATGGGAGTGGATGCACTTCCAGGTGCCGCAACGGATGCAGGTATGCAAGTCGCTTCTAATGTAATTAATGGTAAAGAATGGAATGATATTGATTATGGAAGTGTGGCACTTGGATCTGGTATCGGTGCGATAACAGATCCTGTTTTAGGCAAAGCTGCAAAATTATGTGTTGGCAAGTGTCAAGCAAAAAATTTCTTTAAAGGGACAAGATACACAGAAAAAGTTAAAAACAGGCTTCATCAGGAGATTATCATAGTTGCCCTAAGGTTGTTGATAGTTTCTCAAGATATGGTAAAGTATCAAAAATTAAAGGTGATGATGGAATAACACGACAAAAACTAGAAATACCTGGAAGATATAAAGGAAAAGAAGGGGTTTTTGAATATATATAAGAGTCAAATGGCAACATTAATCACCGTTGATTTAAACCTAATTAATAACCACTGGAGTATATTTATGAATGAATAAATTAATTAGCATTTATATTAATAATGGAGTCAGTTTATTTGAACAAGGAGAAAATACTGTAATTATACCTATAGAATTATCTAATGATATTATAGATGTTTTAGAAAATTTAAATTTTTTTATTTTAGGAGGAGATTTATATAAAAAAAATAATAATAAATTTGAACATACCTATGATAATTGGTATTATGAAGGAAATATTCAAAGTGATAGTATTATAAATACTAGAGAATATCTAGATAACTTTAAAAATAATCAAAATTTATATGTATCATTTGTTTTCAAATAAAACTGTCAGCAAGCAGAGATTGAATTGAGCTCCTGCTTAAAGTGTCTGAAACAAAACCAACCGTACCAACCGCGACAAACTAGTCATGCCCAGCCACAAAAGCATACTTTCCCACACTGCCACCAAATCTGCCAGATCGCTGATGCATTCCTCCTCGGCTAGTATGGAGCCGCAGCTTTTATTCCGACTAATACGGGATAGGCTGGCTCGGCGAATGCTGGAGCGTGCCGGGCTGCCCGCACATCATCCGCAATGTGGCCGGATTGGTATCGGAAAAAGACGTAACATAGAAAGGTGCTAATATGGAAAAATATGAAGAAAAAGTAAAAAAGGAATTAGACAATTTAACAAATACACAAAGATTACTTTTTGGAGCATGTTGCATCGATAGAATTTTACATTTTATAGAAGATTTTGATAAGTTTTTAGAAGAAAATCATATTAAAAGAGTAACTAAAGAACCATATTTTTCCTTATGTACTGAGTTGCTAGATAGAATGTTTTTATATATTAGTATAAACAAAGAAATTTCTCCTGATAAGATTAAAAAAACGTTGAATATATTAAATGAAATTATTCCTGACACAGAGGATTTTTCAGATAACGTGGCTATATTTACACAAAATTCTATGATAGGATTATCATATCTATATGATTTCGTAAATAATAATGAATTAATTTTTATTATAAATTGTAGTGATAAAGTAATTGAAACAATTGATATTATGTATTACGAAACAGGTTATGAACAGCTTGATATGTATTATGAAGAAGAATATAAAATACAATTTAATTGTATTGAAATGATAAAAACAAGGACAGATACAGCCAAATTACGTAAATATAATCAATTAACTATAGTGAATAACAGGCCGTAACCTGTGTACTGGGTGCGAAGGGTATGCATGCGTTTTTTTGTTCCAATATCCTATCAGGCCGTCTGATTCCCAACCAATTTCAGCCAACTTTCAGACGATCTTTGTTGTATTGCGTTCAACCGCCGCTACAGCTACGATCGCACCTGCAACCTGACATCGCCTATCGTAAGAATGGTCGACTAGAATAATCAAAAACAATCCTGCAAGAATTCTTGCAGGATTTTCTTTTTTATAGTAGACCTTCTAAAAGACCCTTCATAAAGTTTTCTGAGTTGAACTCACCAATATCGTCAATCTTTTCACCAAAACCAATTAGCTTAACAGGGATATTGAGTTCCTCACGGATAGCAAGAACAACCCCACCTCGGGCAGTCCCGTCAATTTTTGTTAAGACAATCCCTGTAATAGGAGTAATTTTTGAGAATTCTTTAGCTTGTACAAGAGCGTTTTGCCCAGTTGACGCATCAAGAGCTAAGAAGGTTTCATGAGGTGCTTCTGGCACTACGCGTTTGATGATACGACCAATCTTTTCCAATTCTGCCATTAAGTTTTCTTTGTTTTGCAGACGGCCAGCTGTATCAATCATGAGAATATCAATACCTTCTGCTACTGCTCGCTCCATCCCATCAAAGACAACGCTGGCTGGATCGGCTTTCTCAGGACCAGTTACAACAGGGACATCTACACGACGACCCCATTCTGCTAACTGAGCAACCGCACCAGCACGGAAGGTATCAGCTGCAACCAGCATGACTTTCTTACCAGCTTGTTTGTAACGGTGTGCCAATTTTCCGATAGAAGTTGTTTTCCCAACACCATTGACACCTACAAAGAGCATGACTGTCAAACCATCTTGGAAGTTAATGCTTTCATTGTAGTTGCCATCTTTTTCGTAGAGCTCCACCAATTTCTCAATGATAACACGACGAAGGGCTTCTGGTTTCTTAGCATTCTCAAGCTTGGCTTCATAACGCAATTCTTCTGTAAGATTTGAAGCCACCTGCACACCAACGTCACTCATGATCAGTAGCTCTTCTAGTTCTTCGAAAAACTCTTCATCAACTGAGCGGAAATTAGCAAAGAAGGCATTCAAACGGGCACCGAATCCTGTACGAGTTTTCTTTAGACTGCGGTCATACTTTTCCTGTACAGTTTCTTGAACCTGATGGCTATCCTCGATCACTAGATATTTTTCCACTTCCTCGGTAGTCTCTGGTTCAAGTTCTTCAGTGATTTCAACTTCTGTTTGGTTTGATTGAGCTTGATAAACCTCTTCAACATTACGATCACTTGAAGGGATTTCTTCAACATGAGTCGAGTCCTCTCGAGGACTTTCTACCACTTCCACTTGATTTAGCTCTTCTTGAGGAACATCAACTTCATCAACTGACTCAATAATAGGTTCTTCTACAACCTCTGTTTCAGATGATCCATTATCGATTTCTTCCTGATTTTCTTCTGGTAAGTTGTCTTCTACAGGCTCTTTAGTTTGGATATCTTCAGTTACTGGTATCTCTGTTAGCTCACTATCATCCGATAAATCAATGTTTTCTAAAGCTTCTTTGACAATATCCTCAATCTTTGGTTCTTCTATTTTTCCAAATAAACGGTCAAATAATCCCATTCTTTAGTTCTCCTTCAGTACGTATTTTTCAATGGCCCAGGCAACAGCTTCCTCGTCATTGGTCATTGGTGTTACCACATTTGCTACAGCCTTAACTGCTGGAACTGCATTTTGCATGGCTACACCGAGACCGGCCCACTCAATCATAGAAAGGTCATTGGCCTCATCTCCACAGGCCATCACCTGGCTTTGATCGATTCCTAGGTGCTCAATCAGTTTGGCTAAACCAGTCGCCTTATGGACATTCTTTGGTGACCATTCTAGCAAGAGTTCACGAGATTTAAAAATCTCATACTGGTCGTATAATTCTGGTGAAATCTTTTGAATAGCTTCATCCAAAGGCTCCTGAGGAAAGGCAGTCACACACTTATTGTATGTCACCTGACTAGACAAGTCTTCAAAAGCAGTTGGAACAAAAGTAAGAGCCGGGTTAAACTGGGCATATAAACTTTCTTGGTCAGACTGAATCTGATAAACTGTTCCTTCTGAAATGGCATCTAAGGGGATTCCTAGCTTTTCAGTTTCTTCATAAATACGTGTCACATCATCAATTGAAAAAACTGTCTTATCAAGGATTTCACCTGTATTTTTCTGAACCAAGCCACCATTAAAGGTAATGGTATACTCATCCTCATGACCATCTGTACCAAGCTCTTTCAGGAAGAAATCCATGGCCTTGAGGGGACGTCCAGTTGTCAGCACTACTTTGACACCCTGCTCACGCACAGCCTTCAAAGTCGCCTTGGTACGATCCGTCAATTTCTTGTCTGTCGTCAGCAAGGTTCCATCTAAGTCTAGGGCAATTAATTTAATATCTGCCATTATAATCCCTCCATATAGGCTATAACTGATTGGTCCTTATGGTGACCGATAACTGTTTCAGCTAGTTCCAAAATCTCTGGACGGGCATTTTCAGGTGCGACTGGGTGCCCTACAACTTGCATCATGTGAAGATCATTAAGATTATCACCAAAAGCCATCACCTGGTCCATATCTAGATTTAACTTCTTAGCCAATTCGACAATCGCAACTCCCTTGTCCACATAATCAAGAACAATATCAATGGATTCAAAACCTGTCGTCATTGCCTTAACACCAGGAACATGTTCATTGACCCAAGCTTCGCCAGCTTCTACTGTCTCTTCTGTAAAGTTCGTCGTGAATTTGAAAATTTCATCGGTGATATCTTCTAGACTAGCTACTTTTTGGATGTTTTCATTGTAATGATGACTAAACATGAGATAGGTTTCATCAACCGTATCTAGAACATAACAAGCTTTCTTACCAGTCAAGAGCATCTTCTTTTCATCAAAATAAGGTGAAGTCTTTAGCTTTTCAAATGTTGATAAGTAAAAATCTCTAGGCATGGTCGCTTCATAAAGGTCTTGTCCATGAAAACGAACCAGACTCCCATTTTCGGCGATAAAAATAATCTCATCTTTGAGATCCGCAAAATGTTTCTCTAAAGACAAAAGGCCACGTCCTGATGCTACAGCAAAGTAAATTCCTTTTTCTTTATAAGAATGGAGAAGCTTTTTTAAACGCTCCATATCAAATTGGCCAGCTTCATCCAAAAAAGTCCCGTCCATATCAGTTGCGACTAGTTTAATCATAAATACTTCTATTCTCCAGTTATAAATCTATCTTCTATTATACCATAGAAAAAGTAAAAAAGACGTGCAGGATTGACACGTCCTTGTATTCTATAAATCTATCCGTAGAGCCAATTGTTATTATAAATATAAGCCCCTTTCCACACTTTCCTTAATCAAATCTTCCGTCAGTTTCCATAATTCTTCTGATTCACTTTTTATGAACTTTTTCTTTTCTAATACCATGTCTGCACTGATATTATCAGGGTTATAATTTAATTCTGACACTTCTAAGTGATTTATCAGTGGTACTAATGCATCAATTACTCTTGCATATCTTGCTTCAGCACTCTGTCCTTTTTCAAATTCCAACCACAAATTTTTCATATTCAAATATTTCTCTTCTGGAAGGAGGCTCATTGTTTTTTCTATAGATTCTAACTCTCTATCATGAGAATGAACCTTTTTTTCATCATCAAAAACCCAAGTATCTCCGGCATAAATCTCACCTAAATCATGAATCAATAACATAGAAATAACTTTTTCCATTTTCAACTTTTCAGGATAATAATCTTGAAGAACTATAGCAGCTATAGCACCTTGCCAAGAATGCTCGGCACTATTTTCAAATCTTCCATCAAGGGTTCTATTAAATCTTGTTACTGACTTTAACTTCTCTATTTCTTTAATAAAATCGACTGAATTCTTTAAATTACTCATTGTAGCTCCTATCTTATTTAAAATTTTAGATATAATACCAAAAAATATTAATTTCATCAAATATTTCCCGTATTTGCAAAAAATAAAATAGCGCCTAATCCATACGAGATTAGACGCTTGATTAAACTTGTAATTTATAAAATATTTATCAATCGAGTGATTGAACTTTCCTACTATCAATCAATTCCAAGTCTTTTTATCCATATTTGGTAAAGAGAGCTTAAACTTAATAATACAGAGTCGAATCACAAAACCGACAATTGAGAGAATGATAAAAGCAGTGATTCTTGGAAAGTGAAGGACAAAGGCCAACCAGTAATAAACAACGCCAATTACAAAAGATAAAAGGGCATAGATGTCCTCTTTTAGAACACTTGGGACCTCATTGATCAAGAGGTCTCGGATGATACCACCGCCAGCACCTGTTAAACAGGCCAAAATCCCTGCAGACATCAAGTTCAATTTACTATCAGCTAAGGCAGTAGCTCCAATCAAGGAAAAGATGATTAAGCCAATTGAATCAAAAATGAGATAAGCTTCTCTCAGCCACTTGTAGAATTTTTTTTCTTGACTAGCATGGGCTTGTTTAGATGTCACAAAGGCATACATAATAACAGCCACAAGAATAGAGACATAAATCGGGCTAGGATCTGCTAGAGAAGCAGGAAAACGACTGATAATAGAATCTCTTATAATTCCTCCACCGACTGCAGTCACGATAGCTAACAAACTGATTCCAAAAATATCTAATCGTTTACCGAATCCTTTAATGGCACCTGAAGCAGCAAAAGCTATCGTACCGATATAGTTACAAACCATTAGAAATAAGTCAAAATCCATAGAATCTCCTCGTTGATATAAGTTAGCCTTCTCCTATATTGAAGGCACTTAGAAATCTTATTCTCAGATATGATTAAATGAATTTTAACTAAGCATCCATATTATCAATATCTTTTAATTTGACTGAAACAATCTTAGAAATACCAGATTCCTGCATGGTAACTCCATAGATTGAGTCAGCTGCCGCCATAGTTCCCTTACGGTGGGTAACGACGATAAACTGACTATCCTTATCAAATCGATTAAGATAATCTCCAAAGCGTTTAACATTGGCCTCATCGAGTGCGGCCTCTACCTCATCCAAAATAACAAACGGGATGGTCTTGACACGAATGATTGAGAAAAGCAGAGCCAAAGCTGACAAGGCCTTCTCTCCACCACTCATGAGGTTGAGAGATTGAATTTTCTTACCTGGCGGTTGAACAGAAATTTCAACACCCGCTGTCAATAGATCTCCCTCAGTCAGGATTAGATCTGCTTGACCACCACCAAACATCTGCTTGAAGGTCACTTTAAAGGACTCACGAATAGCTTCAAAGGTTGATTTAAATCGTTCCTTCACTTCATCGTTCATCTCTGTAATAGTTTCAAGAAGAAGATTTTTAGCAGAAAGAATATCATCTCGCTGACTATTCAAGAATTCCAAGCGTTCGTGTACTTCGTCAAACTGTTCAATGGCGTCCAAATTGACTGGACCAAGTGAACGAATGGATTTTTCCAAATCCTTGACCTTTTGTTCAGCGACAGCCAAGTCTTCTAATGGATTGGCTTGTTCTAAGGCTTCCGTATAACTAATCTGGTATTCTTCAGTCAGTTGGCCTTGAAGATAGCGAAGGCGGTCCGTAATCTTCTCTTTAGTCGCTTCCGCTCGAGTTTGTTTACGAATCCATTCTTCATTTTGCTGACGAGCTTGTTCTAAATGACTAGCAATATCATCCAATTGACCTTCAATATCGTCCAGTTCAAACTGCTTACGAATGAGCCCTTGTTGAATGTCTTCCTTCTGACTCTTGGCTTCTGATTCCTGCTTGGCCAAAAGTTCTGTATCAACTTTTTCAAGATTGTCTACCTTTTCTTGGAGAAGGCGTTCGATTTCATCTTGCTCCATATCAAGGTATTCAAGCTCTTTGTTAATCCGTTCAATATCCGCAACTTCGTAACGTTTTCGCCCTATCATTTCTGTTTTGAGAAGACGTTCTTGAGAAATTTTATCCTGCAAGCTTTGGTAACGTTCCTGGATAGCATTTTTATTGGACTTGATTTCTTCAATCTCAGACTCCAGCTTTTGCTTTTCAGTTGCGATGATTGAGAGACGTTCTTGGCATTTTTCTTTTTCAGCTTGCCAATCTCCACCTCTGAGATTAGTTAATTCTTGCTCCTGAAGTTTTAAGAGTGTCTCAAGTTCTTCGACCTGCTGGCAAGTTTGTTGATAAGCAAGATACAAGCCTTGCTCTTCTATACGAGCTTGTTCCCCTTTGGACTTAATAGTCTCCAAAGTTTGACTAAGTTCGTTCAAGGCTTCTTGAACTGATTTCAGATTTTCTTCCTCTTGACGAAGAAGCTTTTCTTCTTGAGCAATCTCTTTTTGCAACTGCTCCAATTCAGGCTTGATGAAAATACTGTTATTTTGACGATTGGCACCACCAGCATAAGAACCACCTGTTCGCAATTCTGTACCATCTAGCGTTACCATTCGAACCTGATAACGTACCTTGCGAGCCGCATCACGCGCATGCTCAACTGTGTCAAAGATAGCTGTGGTAGCTAACAGATTTTTAAAGATGGCTTCATGTTTCTTATCAAAAGTGACCAATTCATCTGCCATGCCAAGAAAACCTGGACTTGAAGCTATCACATCTTGGTTCTGACTAGAAATGCTACGAGCCTTAATAGTTGTCAAAGGTAGGAAGGTCGCACGACCAGCTCGATTTCGTTTAAGGAAGTCGATAGCCTTAGTCGCAGCCTCTTCATCTTCAACGATGATATGTTGGCTACTTGTCCCGAGGGCAATTTCGAGGGCTGTCTGATAACGAACATCAAAGGTTAAATGTTCACTGACCGCTCCGACAATACCACCCAAGCGACTCTTTTCTTGTAAAACACTCTTAACACCCGCATAGAAATTACTATGGTTTTTTAGAATATTTTCCAAACTTTGCGCTTTAGCCTGCTTGTTTTTCAGACTATCTAAGCGATCGAAGAGTTGATTTTGCTGACTTTGATAAGCCTGCTTTTGTACCTCTTCCTGTTTAGCATTGGCCTGATAGTCAGCAAGTAAGGTCTGTACTTCTTCTTTCGCTGTTTTTAGGGCCAGCTCTTGATCAGTAGCCTTAGACTTGGCAGAAGCCAATTGTTCCTTCAAGGATGCTAATTGTTCTTCTTGCTTTTGAGTCTGTTGGCGACTATTTTCAAGGTCATTCTCAATCCGTGTCAACTGATTAGAGACATCCGCCTCTTCCTGCAAGAAAGCAACAAAGCGCTCACGCAGTTGCTCAATCATCTGATCTGGATCATCAGAAAATGCTACTAACTCAGCTTCTAAACGATTGAGTTCTTTCGTATTGAGAGCTAGATTTTCTTCTAACTGACTGAGATTCGCTTCTTTTTCTTCCTTCTCTTGAATAAGAGCATTTCTCTTTTCATCCAAACTAGCTAAACGAGCTTGAGCCTCTTGTTGATTGAGAGCAACCTGCTCTGTCTCCAGTTTAGACAAGGCCAATTTCCGTTCTAAATCACTGATTAGAGCAGTCAAATCCATCAAACTAGTTTGATCTTTAGCCATCTCTGCTTGTAAATCTTGTCTCTGCTTCTTGAGAGATTGATTTTCAAGTTCTAGTGACTCGTGTTTTTGATAATAACTAGTCAACAGTTCTTGGACTTGATTTAATTCTTCTTCTGTTACATCCAATTCAGCCTTATTGGCTTGAATTTGTGCAACCAAAACATCCAAGTAGATACCTTTACGCTGACTGTCCAAGTCCATAAATTTGCGAGCTGTTGCTGCTTGCTTTTCTAAGGGCTTGATTTGATTGTCTAACTCATAGATGATATCTTCCAAGCGATCTAAATTGTCTTGAGTTTGTTGCAGCTTACTTTCTGTTTCTTTGCGACGAGTTTTATATTTCAAGACTCCCGCCGCTTCTTCAAAAATAGCGCGACGTTCCTCAGGTTTGGAGTTAAAGATTTCTTCGACCTTCCCTTGGGAAATAATGGAGAAGGAATCACGTCCAAGTCCGGTATCTAAGAAAAGATCATGAATATCACGAAGACGGACTTTTTTTCCATCAATCTTGTATTCACTGTCTCCTGTACGGTAGATGTGACGCTCCACCTTGATTTCCTGGCCTGCATCTTTGATAAAGCCGTCCTGATTATCTAGAGTAACAACTACAGAAGCATAGTTTAATGGTTTTCTACTTTCTGTCCCTGCAAAGATAACATCAGGCATCTTCCCACCACGAAGACTTTTGACACTGGATTCCCCAAGAGCCCAGCGTAAACTTTCTGTGATGTTAGATTTTCCAGAACCATTGGGTCCTACAACTGCTGTTACTCCTTGGTCAAAAACAACCTTGGTTTTGTCAGCAAAGGACTTAAACCCCTGAATCTCAATTTCCTTTAAATACATGAATCCAGTCCTTCCTCAACTGCATTTTTAGCGGCTTCTTGTTCGGCCAATTTTTTAGATCGTCCTTGACCCCTACCTAAACTTTGACCCTCGACAAGGACTTCAACCTCAAACATCTTATCATGGGCAGGACCATTTTCCGAAATCACCTGATAACGAATATCGACATCACCATTGACTTGGAGTAATTCTTGAAGGTGGGTCTTGTAGTCTTTAATCATTTCAAAGTCACCGGCCTCAACCTTCGGTATCATGACCTGGTAGATAAACTCTTTTACTGTAAGTAGATCCTTATCTAAAAGCAGGGCACCCAAAAAGGCTTCGAAAGCATCTCCCAAGATGGTATCTCGATTACGGCCTCCAGATTTTTCCTCTCCCTTTCCTAGCTTGATAAACTCGTCAAACTGGCAGTCACGGGCAAAACCAGCTAAACTCTCTTCACGTACAATCATGGCACGGAGTTTAGACAGGTCACCTTCTGGTTTTTTAGGATATTTTTTGTACAGATATTCTGAAATCAATAATTGCAGAACAGCGTCTCCTAAAAATTCCAAGCGTTCATTGTGTGAAATTTTTAAGAGGCGGTGCTCATTGGCGTAACTAGTGTGAGTAAAAGCTGTTTCAAGTAAATGTTTATCTGAAAAAACAAGCCCAAAACGTTGCTCTAACACTGATTCTAATGCTTTCATGTTAACCTCTTTCTAAATCATTATAATCCTATCCATTATATCAAAAAAAGACCTTATCGTCAGAAAATAAGAGTAAAAAAACTTAATTACAACTGCTATCTAAAAACTATCCCTAGCTAGCGAATCAGGCTATTTTTTGGTATAATAAATCTTATGGAAATTGAAAAAACCAATCGAATGAATGCTCTGTTTGAATTTTATGCAGCCCTTTTGACTGATAAACAAATGAACTATATCGAACTCTATTATGCAGATGACTATAGTTTAGCTGAAATTGCTGAAGAATTTGGAGTTAGTCGTCAGGCTGTTTATGATAATATCAAACGCACAGAAAAGATACTGGAAGATTATGAGATGAAGCTTCATATGTACTCTGACTACATTGTCCGCAGTCAGATTTTTGATCAGATCATTGAGCGCTATCCAGAAGATGCTTTTCTCCAAGAGCAAATTGAGATTTTAACAAGTATTGACAATCGGGAGTAATCATGGACAGTCTAGTTATTTATCAAGGAATACCTTGCAAACTATTAGCCGCAGAAGAATCATTTCCTACTCGACTACAGATTATCTCGTCCAATGATATCTCCAAAGCTATGCAAATAGGTTTTAGCTGTTGGGGATATCCAAATGAAATCATGAAAGAAATCACACCCGAAGAACTAGAGTGTTTGCAACATTTCGGACGATTTCCACTGAATTGAATAAATAGGAGAAAAATATGGCATTTGAAAATTTAACAGAACGTTTGCAGAACGTTTTTAAAAACCTACGTAAAAAAGGGAAAATTACCGAGAGCGATATCCAAGAAGCAACCAAGGAAATTCGTCTGGCGCTTTTAGAAGCCGACGTTGCTTTACCTGTAGTTAAGGATTTTATCAAAAAAATTCGTGAACGTGCGGTCGGGCATGAAGTCATTGATACCCTCAATCCAGCTCAACAAATCATCAAGATTGTTAATGAGGAGTTAACAGAAGTTCTTGGTTCTGATACAGCTGAGATTATCAAGTCTCCTAAGATTCCTACAATCATCATGATGGTCGGTTTGCAGGGTGCTGGTAAAACAACCTTTGCTGGAAAACTTGCTAACAAACTTAAAAAGGAAGAGGATGCTCGTCCTCTGATGATTGCAGCCGACATCTATCGTCCTGCAGCTATTGACCAGCTAAAAACTCTCGGACAACAAATTGATGTTCCTGTCTTTGCTCTTGGAACTGAAGTTCCTGCAGTAGAAATCGTACGTCAAGGTTTGGAGCAAGCTAAAGCCAACCATAACGATTATGTCTTGATTGATACGGCCGGTCGTTTACAAATCGACGAACTTCTCATGAACGAGCTCCGTGATGTTAAAACTCTTGCTCAACCAAATGAAATCCTTCTCGTCATCGATGCCATGATTGGTCAAGAAGCTGCTAACGTTGCGCGAGAATTTAACGCTCAATTAGAAGTTACCGGTGTCATCCTTACTAAGATTGATGGGGACACTCGTGGTGGTGCAGCCCTTTCTGTTCGTCATATCACAGGAAAACCAATCAAGTTCACTGGTACTGGTGAAAAGATTACCGACATTGAAACCTTCCACCCTGACCGCATGGCCAGCCGTATTCTCGGTATGGGAGATATGCTGACTCTGATTGAGAAAGCTTCCCAAGAGTATGATGAGCAAAAAGCCCTTGAAATGGCTGAAAAGATGCGGGAAAACACCTTTGATTTCAATGATTTCATCGATCAGTTGGATCAGGTACAAAATATGGGGCCAATGGAAGATTTGCTCAAGATGATTCCTGGTATGGCCAACAATCCTGCCCTTCAAAATATGAAGGTGGATGAAAAACAAATTGCTCGCAAACGTGCCATCGTCTCATCTATGACTCCCGAAGAACGTGAAAATCCAGATTTGCTCACTCCAAGCCGCCGTCGTCGAATCGCAGCTGGTTCTGGGAATACCTTTATCGAAGTCAACAAGTTCATCAAAGACTTTAACCAAGCCAAACAACTCATGCAAGGTGTCATGTCTGGGGACATGAACAAGATGATGAAACAAATGGGCATCAACCCTAACAATCTTCCTAAAAATATGCCTGGTGGCATGGATATGTCAGCCCTTGAAGGCATGATGGGACAAGGTGGTATGCCTGATATGTCAGCGTTTGGAGGAGCTGGAATGCCTGATATGAGCCAGATGCTCGGCGGAGGACTCAAGGGTAAAATTGGTGAATTTGCCATGAAGCAATCTATGAAACGCATGGCTAACAAAATGAAAAAAGCTAAGAAAAAACGCAAATAAAAAGGAGAGGTAGAAATAGATGAATAAACAAAATCGTTGGTTCGATCGGTGCCTTTATTGGTATTATCGTTTTCATTGCTTACATTCCACAAATTATTGCTAATTTACAGGGAACCAAGGCCCAACCTTTCCAACCCTTGTCAGCAGCTATATCTTGCTTGATTTGGGTCATATATGGTTGGACAAAGGAACCTAAAAAAGACTGGATTTTGATTATTCCGAATTCGGCAGGTGTCATCCTAGGTGGATTGACTTTCCTAACATCACTTTAATAGAAATCGAACAACGACTGAACTCTACTGGTTCGGTCTTTTTTTGTGTATCACTTTAAACAACCAAAAGATAATTGCGATCGGATTTTGCATAAAAGAGAGTGGGACAGAAATCAGTAATTCACTAGAATTCGATTTCGTCGTCCCACCTCCGCACAGTTGAGAGGCTAGGACTTTTGTCCCAGCCTCTTTTTTAGTTATTTCTAAGTTTTTCCAAAGTCTCTTTGAAGATAGCTGGAATATCGGAAGTAAATTCCATAGTTTCACCTGTTCTTGGATGGGTAAATCCAAGAGTCTTGGCATGGAGAAATTGCCCATGTCCTTTCAAGGTTTTACGAGGGCCATATACCTCATCACCAGCTACAGGATGGCCGATATAAGCCATGTGCACACGAATCTGATGAGTTCGTCCTGTTTCCAGTTGCAACTCTAATAAAGAATAGTCACCAAAGCGTTCTAAGACTTGGAAACGTGTCACTGCTGGTTTCCCTTTGGCAGTAACAGCTTGTTTCTTACGGTCTTTTTCACTACGTCCAATCGGCGCCTCAATGACTCCACGGTCATTGGGAAGATTCCCATGAACAATAGCCCAATATTTTCGAAGAGATTTCTTGTCCTTGAGTTCTTGGGCAAGTGCTAAATGCGCTTCATCATTTTTAGCAACCATGAGAAGCCCAGATGTGTCCTTATCAATACGGTGGACAATTCCAGGGCGCAATACACCATTGATTCCTGATAAGTCCTTGATATGATACATAAGGGCATTCACCAAGGTACCACTGGTATGACCAGCACTTGGATGAACAACCATACCTTGAGGTTTGTTGACTACTGCTACATCCTCATCTTGGTAAATAATTTCTAAAGGAATATCTTCAGCCACATACTCTAAAACTTCTGGTTCAGGAACTTGATAGGTGATGACATCCCCCTCTTGGACCGTATACTTGGCTTTCTTGACCTGGCCGTTGACCAAGACTTGACCTGACTTGATTTGTTCATTAGCGAGACTACGAGACAATTCTGTCAGATCTGACAAAGCCTTATCTAAACGTACCCCGCCTCTTTCAATTTTAATTTCCATTCATTTCCTCTTTTAGCATTGCAAGCAATAACACAACGACCCCTACTGTCAGATAACTATCAGCTACATTGAATATGGCAAAATTGACAAAGTCTAAGTGAAACATATCCACGACAAATCCTTGGCTAATGCGATCAATGAAGTTTCCCAGACCACCTGCAATAATCAGAACCAATCCAAAGACTGTCCAGAGGGAATCCTCTATATGCTTATGCAAATACCAGATAGCTCCAGCCATAACGACTAACGTTATAACTGCAAAAAACCACTGTTGATCTTGTAGCATAGAAAAAGCTGCCCCCCTATTTTGCAGATAGGTTAAACTAACTAGATTTGGGATCCATGATTTGATTTCACCAAGAGCAATATTCTGAACGACATAAGACTTTACCAATTGATCTAACACGATTAAGGCTGCTATGATTCCTGCTACTATTCCTCTTTTTTTCATGCTTTCCTCTTCTGATCAAAATACTCTTGCATGACCTCTACGAATAAAGTTCCCGCTTGGCTCAATTCTACCTCTTCACGTTTGACATAAACCATGCGATTATTGAGATTATCATTTAGTGGAATAACGGTGATCCCGTTAACGCTATCGCTATCTAAGAATCCAGAACCAGTCGCATAAGCATTTGTTCTTTCAAGAATTCCATTTAAAGTAGCGCGATCTGTTACGTTAAACATCTGAGAGCTGGCACTTGTGTCCACAAAGTTTTCTGAGTAATAGAGATATTCATCCTTCTCTTGTGTGAAACGAACTGTTGGCAAATCAACTAAATCATCCATGACCAGTTCTTTTTTCTTAGCCAAGGGATGGCCCTCACGTAAATAAATGTGCGTTTGGAAAGGAATCAACTCAATCACTTCAAGACCTAATTTTTCAATCCGCTGCATGATACCTTTTTGGTTTTGATTGTTGAGGTAAATAATCCCAATTTCACTATGACCTTGGGCTACTTCATCCAAAATCTGAACAGTTGTAGATTCAAAAATACGGAAATTTTTATAGTCTGGGTACCGTTGAGAAAAAGTTGTGATAGTCGGAGGTAAGAAATCATAGTGCTGGCTGGCTATTGAAAACTCATCCTTTTCCTCTTCAGGATTGGCATACTGGTTCTGGAAAATATCAAATCCTTTAACCAACTCTTGGGCTTTTTCATAAAATTCCATTCCACGGCGAGTAAGAAATGTACCCGAACTAGTTCTCCGGAAAATCTTGAATCCTAGCTCTTTCTCCAGATCTCTTACAGAAATAGATAGACTGGGTTGGCTAACGTACATTTTCTCAGCCGCTTCACGAAAAGTACCACTATTTGCAATAGCAACAACATAACGTAATTGTTGAATATTCATGATTTCTCCTTCGTTTTCTATCTTATCATTATACCATAAATAAAGCCTATCCAACAAAGGAAAATCATGAGACAGTTACTTCTAAAAAAGGAAACAAAAAAACACCTTTAAAGCTAGACCCAAAATCCAACTAAAAAGGGGTGTTATCAAATGCGATTATTTAGCTGCTGCGTATAGCTCGTCTACTTTGTTCCAGTTGATCACTGAGAAGAAAGCTTTGATGTAGTCAGGACGCACGTTGCGGTATTTCACGTAGTAGGCATGTTCCCAAACGTCCAAGCCCAAGATTGGTTTTTTGCCTTCTGAGATTGGTGTGTCTTGGTTTGCTGTTGAAGTTACTTCAAGCTTACCTTCTTTGTTAACAACCAACCATGCCCATCCAGAACCAAAGCGTGTTGTAGCTGCTGCAGTGAAGGCTGCTTGGAATTCTTCGAATGAATCAAAAGCTTCATCGATTGCTGCTGCAAGTTCTGCTGAAGGAGCTGTTTTTTCAGGAGTCATCAATTCCCAGAAAAGAGCGTGGTTCAAGTGTCCACCACCGTTGTTGATAAGAGCTTGACGGATATCAGCTGGGATAGATTCTACGTCAGCAAGTAAAGCTTCAAGGTCTTCACCAATTTCAGGGTGTTTTTCAAGAGCTGCATTTGCATTGTTGACATAAGCTTGGTGGTGCTTGTCATGGTGCAAGTGCATTGTTTCAGCATCAATGTATGGTTCCAAAGCATCGTAAGCGTATGGAAGATCTGGTAAGATAATAGCCATCTGTAATACCTCTTTTTCTTTTTATATAAAAATGATAACGCAAACAACCTGTTTTTTCAAGTTTTTTGCTCAATTTAACTGGCTTGCAATCTGCAATAAAGCCTTCTCAAACAGGTAGCCTTTCTCATAAACACCTGTTTTAATTTGGTAATCTGCTTGGATGAGATAACGAATAGAATCCTGCAAGAAATGTAAGGACAATCCTCGCGTGTCACGCAGGGCAAACTTGATTTGATAGAGATTAGGATTACGACCCAGATAGTGACCTAAGTTGCTGACCATTTGAGACTCTGTCTGACCAGACTCTTGCAATATTTTTACTTGCGTATAGAGTCTGAACTGCCCCAGCATAATGGCAATCAGTTTTATCTCATCTTCTCCTTGCAAGGTCAAATCTTTGACTAAATCTCTTGCTTGATCTATCTTCTTAGCTAGGATAAGCTGGGTTAAGTCAAAGATATTATCCTGTAGGGTTTTGGGGATAGCTTGAACGATGTCCTCTTCAGTGATGTGGCCATCAGTCTTGTAGGATTCTAAAAATAAAAGATTCTTTTGAATTTCACTAAATTGAAAACCAGACTTGATAAGTAGATGGTCGAAAGCTTTGTTATCAAATACCAAGCCTTGTTTTTGAGACAATTTTTGAAAATAAGCACGAATCTCCTGCTCTTTTGGCTCAAGAGCTTCAAATATCTTAGCATCTCTCTTGAGAAGTTTAACGAGACGTCTCTTGCTGTCTAGTTTACCTTCTGCAAAAATAACTAATTTACTGGTAGGAGATGGATTTTCTAGATATTCTTCAAAAGACTTGAGTTCATCATCCGAGAGATAACGTTTTTTAGCAGTTGTAATATCCAAAAAGTGATCTAGGATCACAATCTTTTCATCCGCAAAGAAAGGGAGGCTAACCAATTCTAACTCTACATCCTTGTAGGAAACTTCCTTCATATCAAAATGTGAGAAATTAAAATCAGCTGGATTATAACCAATTTGCTCTAGCACTTGAACCTTCATGACTTCAAACTGTCCCTGATCATTTCCAGTAAACAGAGTTAGTGCAGGTAAGTTATCTAAGGTCAACTGCTGACTTTCTTCAATGGCGAGCATCTCTTCTCCTTAATTCTTTTTTAAAATAGATTTAGTCAATATAGTGCAATTTCCCACGGAAGTCTTCCAAGGATGCATAGCCTTTATCTTCCATGATTGCTTTTAGTTCAGCTGTGATACGTTCAAAAGCGCTAACGCCTTCTTTATGCAAGGTTGTACCAATCTGAACCATGCTGGCTCCACAAAGGATATGTTCAAAGGCATCCCGCCCTGTCAAGACACCACCAGTACCGATAATCTGAATTTCTGGTTTCAAGCGTTGATAAAAGGCATGAACATTAGCAAGAGCAGTTGGTTTAATATATTCTCCACCAATACCACCAAAGCCATTTTTAGGGCGAATAACCACTGTTTCATCCTCAATATAAAGACCATTTCCAACAGAGTTTACACAGTTAACAAACTTAAGTGGATACTTGTTAAAAATCTCTGCTGCTTGGTCAAAGTGAACAATGTCAAAGTAAGGTGGAAGCTTAATTCCTAGAGGTTTTGTAAAGTAGGCAAAGACTTCTGATAAGATACGATCAGTTGTTTCAAAGTCATAGGCAATTTGAGGTTTACCTGGTACATTTGGACAAGATAGATTGAGTTCTGTCAAACCTTTATAGTCACTTGCTTGTACTTTTTTCAAGATGGTATGTGTTTCTTCAGGAGACATGCCCACTAAAGAAAGGAAGAAAGTCCTATTTGGTTCTTTTTCCTGCAAATCTAAGAGATAGTCTAAATAGTATTCGAGACCATTATTAGGTAAGCCCATGGAGTTAATGGAACCGAGCGGAACATCTTGATAGCGTGGTTCAGGATTTCCCTGACGGAACTCCAGGGTAGCTGTCTTGGTTACAAAAGTTCCAGCCGCAGAGTTTTTAACTCCTTCTAACTCTTCAATCGTCATACAAGCAACACCTGCTGCATTCATCAAGCAATTATCAAACTCAAAACCAGCAATCTGTGTTTTAGTTGATACCATGATTCTATTCCTCCAAAATCCATTATTTCTCTATTATTATACCATACTTTGGCAGGAGCCTTTTAATAAAACTAACCCTATAAAAAGTTTCTGATACAGCTTATAAAAATAGCTTATTCAAATTGAAAGAATTTTTAGAAAATTTATGTTTTTTTCTTTACACTGAAAATTTTTTCTGCTATAATGTCTCATGTAATAAAATATGACAACAAACAAAAGGAGAACGATATGACATCTGCTAAAGAATATATCCAAAGCGTGTTTGAAACTGTAAAAGCTCGTAACGGGCATGAGGCTGAATTTCTCCAGGCGGTTGAAGAATTCTTCAGTACTTTGGAACCTGTCTTTGAAAAACACCCTGAGTATATTGAAGAAAACATCTTGGCACGTATCACTGAACCTGAGCGCATTATTTCCTTCCGTGTTCCATGGGTTGACCGTGATGGCAAAGTACAAGTCAACCGTGGTTATCGTGTTCAATTTAACTCGGCTGTTGGACCATATAAAGGCGGACTTCGTTTCCACCCAACTGTAAACCAAGGGATTTTGAAATTCCTCGGATTCGAACAAATCTTTAAAAACGTCTTGACCGGACTTCCTATCGGTGGAGGTAAAGGTGGATCAGACTTCGATCCTAAAGGCAAAACTGATGCTGAAGTGATGCGCTTCTGCCAAAGCTTCATGACTGAATTGCAAAAATACATCGGACCTTCTCTTGACGTACCTGCTGGTGATATCGGTGTCGGCGGACGTGAAATTGGTTACCTTTATGGACAATACAAACGCCTCAACCAATTTGATGCTGGTGTCTTGACTGGTAAACCTCTTGGCTTTGGTGGTAGCTTGATTCGTCCAGAAGCAACTGGTTACGGTTTGGTTTACTATACTGAAGAAATGCTTAAAGCAAACGGCAACAGTTTTGCTGGTAAGAAGGTGGTTATCTCAGGTTCTGGTAACGTAGCTCAGTTCGCCCTTCAAAAAGCTACTGAACTTGGTGCAACTGTCATCTCTGTATCTGACTCAAATGGTTATGTCATAGATGAAAATGGTATCGACTTTGACCTTTTAGCCGATGTTAAAAATAACCGTCGTGCTCGTTTAACTGAGTACGCTGCAGAAAAACCTACTGCTACTTATTATGAAGGTTCTGTATGGACTTACACTGATAACTACGACATCGCTCTTCCATGTGCGACTCAAAACGAAATCAACGGTGAAGCTGCGAAACGCTTGGTTGCTCAAGGCGTTATCTGTGTCTCTGAAGGTGCTAACATGCCTAGCGACCTTGAAGCTATCAAAGTCTACAAAGAAAATGGAATCCTTTACGGACCTGCCAAAGCTGCTAATGCTGGTGGTGTAGCTGTATCTGCTCTTGAGATGAGCCAAAATAGTCTTCGTCTTTCATGGACACGTGAAGAAGTTGACGGACGTCTCAAAGACATCATGACAAACATCTTCAACACTGCAAAAACAACTGCAGAAACATACGGTCTTGGTACTGACTACCTTGCAGGTGCAAATATTGCAGCCTTTGAAAACGTAGCAAATGCTATGATTGCCCAAGGTATTGTTTAATTCTAAAAATGAGCTCCTCACTATTCGTGGGGAGTTTTTCTGATGCAAAAAAATACCTATCCAAATGGATAGGTATTTAGTGATTACAATTTACCTGCTACGGCATCCAACAATTCTTGGATCTTCGCTTGGTTGCTTCCTCCTGCCATGGCCATGTCTGGTTTACCACCACCACGTCCATCAACGATTGGAGCCAATTCTTTGACCAAGTTACCTGCGTGGATGTCTTTTGTCTTGCTTGCTACAAGAAGGTTGACCTTGTCACCGATTGCTGCGACAAGAACAAGGACGTCTGAGTAGTCTTTTTGTTTCCAGTTATCTGCAAAGGTACGAAGAGCACCCGCATCAGAAACAGAAACTTGGCTAGCAATGTAACGGTGGCCGTTTGCTTCTTGAACATTCTTGAAGACATCACCTGCCGCTGCTGCTGCAGCTTTTTCCTTCAATTCAGCATTTTCTTTTTGCAATTGACGGAGTTGTTCTTGAAGTCCTTCCACCTTATGAGGTACTTCCTTGAGTTGAGGTGCTTTAATAGTTGCTGCGACCGCCTTGAGTGCATCTTCCTGTTCACGGTAGGCTTCAAAGGCTTCCTTACCAGTCACTGCCAAGATACGACGAGTTCCTGATCCGATCCCTTCTTCCTTGACAATCTTGAAGAGACCAATCTCAGAAGTATTACCTACGTGAGTACCACCACAAAGTTCAACTGAGTAGTCACCGATGGTCACAACACGAACTTCCTTACCGTATTTCTCACCAAAGAGGGCCATAGCTCCCATTTCTTTGGCTGTGTCAATGTCTGTCTCAACAGTCTTAACTGCAATGGCTTCCCAGATTTTTTCATTGACTTGCTGTTCAATAGCACGCAATTCTTCTGGAGTTACGGCTTGGAAGTGGGTGAAATCAAAGCGAAGGAATTCTACTTCGTTGAGAGATCCTGCTTGAGTTGCGTGGTGGCCAAGAATATTGTGAAGAGCCGCATGGAGCAAGTGAGTCGCAGTGTGGTTCTTCATGACACGGTGACGACGATTGCTATCGATGGCCAAAGTGTATTCTTGGTTCAAAGCAAGCGGTGCAAGGACTTCAACAGTATGAAGAGCTTGGCCGTTTGGCGCCTTTTGTACGTCAGTTACAGTCGCTACTAGGTTTCCTGCAGCATCCAAAATTTGACCGTGGTCAGCTATCTGTCCACCCATTTCAGCATAGAATGGTGTTTCTGCAAAGATCAGTGATGCAGTTCCTTCAGATACAGCTTCTACTTCTGCATTGTCCGCCACGATAGCCACCAACTTAGAAGGCAATTGGCTAGCATTGTAGTTGAAGACACTCTCAACTGTAATGTTTTGAAGGGTTTCATTTTGCATCCCCATAGATCCGCCTTTAACAGCTGACGCACGCGCACGCTCTTGTTGTTCCTTCATGGCTGCTTCGAATCCTTCACGGTCTACTGTCATTCCAGCTTCTTCAGCGATCTCTTCTGTCAGCTCTACTGGAAATCCGTATGTATCGTAGAGTTTGAAGACATCTTGACCAGAGATAACCGTTTGGCCTTTTTCTTTCAAGTCTGCTACGATACCTTGAGCAAAGTGCTGACCTGAGTGAAGGGTACGCGCAAATGACTCTTCCTCGCTCTTCACGATTTTTTCAATAAAGTCACGTTTTTCAAGCACTTCTGGGTAGTAGCTTTCCATGATTTTACCAACAGTTGGAACCAGTTTGTAAAGGAAAGGTTCGTTGATACCCAATTTTTGACCATGCATAGAGGCACGACGGAGAAGACGACGAAGGACATAACCACGACCTTCATTTCCAGGTAGGGCACCATCACCGATAGCAAATGACAATGAACGAATATGATCCGCAATAACCTTGAAGCTCATGTTGTCGCCATCTTGGTCGTAGACCTTACCAGACAACTTCTCAACTTCGCGAATGATAGGCATGAAGAGGTCTGTTTCAAAGTTTGTCTTAGCACCTTGGATAACGGCTACCAAACGCTCCAAACCAGCGCCCGTATCAATGTTCTTGTGTGGCAATTCCTTGTACTCGCTACGAGGAACTGTTGGGTCTGCGTTAAATTGTGACAAGACAATGTTCCAGATTTCGATGTAACGGTCGTTTTCGATATCTTCTGCAAGGAGGCGAATACCAATGTTTTCTGGGTCAAAGGCTTCCCCACGGTCGAAGAAGATTTCTGTATCTGGTCCAGAAGGTCCGGCACCGATTTCCCAGAAGTTGTCTTCGATTGGGATCAAGTGACTTGGGTCCACTCCCACTTCAATCCAGCGGTTGTAAGAATCTGTATCTGCTGGGTAGTAGGTCATATAGAGTTTTTCTTTCGGGAAGTCAAACCATTCAGGACTTGTCAAGAGCTCATAAGCCCATGTAATGGCTTCGTCACGGAAATAATCACCGATAGAGAAGTTTCCCAACATTTCAAACATAGTATGGTGACGGGCAGTCTTACCTACGTTTTCAATATCGTTGGTACGGATTGCCTTTTGTGCATTGGTAATACGTGGGTTCTCAGGAATAATAGTTCCGTCAAAGTATTTCTTGAGGGTTGCTACCCCAGAGTTGATCCACAAAAGTGTTGGGTCATTGACAGGAACTAAGCTAACAGATGGTTCTACAGAGTGGCCTTTGCTGGCCCAGAAATCAAGCCACATTTGGCGGACTTGTGCACTAGATAATTGTTTCATTTGTATCTCCTTTTTACTAATTTGATTCTCTTTCTAGCATTTCTACATAGTCGATAGCGACACAGAGGGAAATGACTAGGTCTGCATAAGATTCGTCATAGACGGTTACGGTATAGGTAGAGGTTAAATGGAAGAGTTCCTTGGCGATTTCCGCAATCACTTGATCACGGTCATCGAGGAGCTTAAAGTTTAAATCCCAGATATTTCCCTCAATGCGAAGACCTATGTTATCAAATTCATACTTATCTCTAAAGAAAGTCAACTTCTTTCGGATATAAAAACTATCTCCATTACTGAGTTGAATCTCAAAGCGTGGCATGAAGGTCAACATTTCTTTACTAATCTCACTGATCTGTTCACCAGAATTATCAAAAATAGTAAAGGTCTTAGGAATCTTAAAAAATGAACCTTCAACCTGATAGGCGACATTGCCCATTTCATCCTTGATATCAAAGCGTTCACCACCTAGGCGAAATTTTTGTTTGACAAGAAATCTTCTCATAAGTACCTCCAAAAATAAAAGACAAATCCATATCACGAAGGGCGAAAAACCGCGGTACCACCTTCATTCAATGAACTTGTCATTCTTGATTCTTATGCAATTGTTACAATCGAGTAGCATGATTTTCTATCTTAGATGGCTCGCAGCACCGCCATTTCTCTGGACTAAGACAATTAAAAATCAATTCTCAACTCTAGTATTATACCGTTTTTGAAGAGGTTCGTCAAGCTTAATAACCATGAAGTAAAACTCATTTTTTTAACAGTTTACCAAATATTATATAGGCGATAGACCACAAGAAACATCCAACCAATAAGAATTGACCTAAAACAATGAGATAATCCAAAATTGAGACCAACTTATACCATCCACTAAATAGAAGACAAGGAAGAACAGTAAATAGCATAATGATAAAATGTATAATAGATTGTTTAAATAGCGACCATTTTTCAATTTCATAAATTACCGAGGCTGATGCTATCGAGGTAGCAATAATGCCAACCAAAAATGTACTTTTAACCTGAAAAATATCAGTCCCTTGAAGTCTCATAAAAATTGCCAAACTGGTCATAATGACAAAAGGAATCATTCCTCTAAAAATAGCTTTTTTAATCATAGCTATTACCTCAATCATAAATTAAAATGCCTTTAACTCTATCGAAATTATAGCATAGTTAAGTATATTTTTCTACTAATTCATAATCTATTTTAATAAATAACCTAGCCATAAAATGGTTAATTTTCTATGGCTAGGTTTTATTTTTTTGTCTGATTGAAATTATTTCCGATAGCAGATAATCTCCTACTTCCGATACATCTTAAATTGTAAGAAGAGATCACTGTAGATTCCTGTCCATTTATGATCAAACTTCTCATAAACTTCGAGGTGTTTCATAGTATCTGCATCTGGATAGAAGGACTTGTCCTCTTTTATCTCCTCAGGGAGCATTTCCTTAGCAGCATTGTTTGGTGTTGAATAGCCGACATACTCTGCATTCTTGAGAGCATTTTCAGGCTTCAACATAAAGTTGATAAAGGCATAGGCTGCATCTTGGTTCTTGACAGTTTTAGGAATAACCATGTTGTCAAACCAGAGGTTACTTGCTTCTGTCGGTACAACGTATTTGAGGTTAGGATTCTTTTCCAACATCTGGCTGGCTTCTCCTGAGAAGGTCACACCAATAGCAGCATTGTTCTGAATCATGTAACCCTTCATCTCATCGGCTACAATAGCCTTAATATTAGGAGTCAGTTCATACAGTTTATCAACCGTTTGTGATAGTTGTTGAGGATCTTTTGAGTTGAGGCTATAGCCTAGTGAGTTAAGACCTAACCCAAGTACTTCACGCGCCCCATCAAAGAGCATAATCGAATCCTTGTATTCTGGTTTCCAGAGGTCGTCCCAATGCTCAGGTGCTTCTTCCACCATGGTTTCATTGTAGACAATTCCCAAAGTTCCCCAGAAGTATGGTATAGAATATTCATTATTTGGGTCAAAGGATTGGTTGAGAAACTCTGGACCAATATTCTCAATTCCCTCAATCTTACTATAATCTAATGGAACCAAGAGGTCTTCATCCTTCATCTTGTTGATCATGTACTCACTCGGGATAGCAATATCATAGGTTGTCCCACCCTGCTTGATTTTGGTGTACATAGCTTCGTTAGAGTCAAAGGTTTCGTACTGAACTTGGATTCCTGTTTCTTCTGTAAATTTCTCCAGAAGTTCAGGGTCGATATAATCTCCCCAGTTGTAGATAACCAGTTTTTGACTATCACGGCTATTGATTTTACTATCAAGATGATAGGAAATCCCCCACAAGACGAGGATAATCGCTAAAATTCCTGCTAAAAATGAATAGAGTTGTTTCATGCTTGTTCCTCCTTCTCACGTGAAATGAAGTAATATCCGATAACTAGGATAATACTAAAGAGAAAGACCAAGGCTGAAAGAGCATTGATTTCCAGCGAAATTCCCTTACGAGCTCGAGAGTAGATCTCAACTGACAAGGTTGAAAAACCATTTCCCGTTACAAAGAAGGTCACAGCAAAGTCATCTAGGGAATAGGTGAAAGCCATAAAGTAGCCTGCAATGATAGACGGAGTTAGGTAAGGAAGCATAATTTCCTTGAACATCTGGAACTGACTAGCTCCAAGGTCATAGGCTGCATGAATCATATCTCCATTCATCTCTTTCAATCGTGGCAAGACCATGAGCACTACGATAGGAATCGAGAAGGCTACGTGACTGGAAAGAACCGTCAGAAAACCAAGTGAAAACTTGAGTTGGGTAAAGAGAATCAAGAAGCTAGCACCAATCATAACGTCTGGCGCAACCATCAAAATGTTATTGAGAGATAGAAAGGCTTCTTGGTATTTTTTGCGTGATTGGTAAATATAGACAGCCCCAAAAGTCCCAATCACTGTTGCTATCAAGGCTGATAGAAAGGCTAGTAAAAAGGTCTGAACCAAGATGAGCATGAGCCTTCCATCACCAAACATAGTTTCAAAGTGAGACAAACTAAAGCCTGTAAAGCTATTCATATCATCCCCAGCATTGAAGGCATATCCGATCAGGTAAAAGATTGGCAAATAAAGGACGATAAAGACAAAGGCTAGGTATAGATTTGATAATTTTTTCATCGTTCTCTCCTTTCCTTAGTCACCCACATAGTGATAAACATAGTCAGGATAAGAACAACACCGATAGTTGAACCCATTCCATAGTTGTCATTGGTCAAGAAGTTCTGCTCGATGGCAGTTCCCAAAGTAATCACTCGGTTCCCCCCAATCAAACGGGTCAACATGAAGAGACTCAAACTTGGGATAAAGACAGATTGAACTCCGCTTCGCACCCCGTTCATAGAAAGAGGGAAGATGACATGGCGGAAGGTTTCCCACTTAGTTGCACCAAGATCATAGCTGGCATTAATGAGATTGTGATCCATATCATCCAAAACATTGAAGATGGGCAAAATCATAAATGGAAGCTCGATATAGCTTGCGACAAAGATAAATGAGAAATCTGTAAATAGCAACTGCTGAGAACCAATTCCGATAAACTCTAGGAATTGATTAATAGAGCCATTTTGACCAAAAATTCCGATGAAGGCATAGGCCTTAAGGAGAAGGTTGATCCAGGTTGGCAAAATGATTAGCATGAGCCATAGTTGACGGTGTTTGAGACGAGTCAAAAAGAGGGCTGTTGGATAACTGATCAGAAGCGTCACTAAAGTCACAATCCCTGCATAGAGAACAGAGTTGAAGCTCATTTTGAGATAGGTTAAGTTTTGTGACGCAAAATAGGATTTATAGTTTTCTAAACTAAACTGGCCTTCAATGTTGAAAAATGATTGTCCAAAAATCAAGACCAAGGGTGCGAGGACAAAAAGTGCAATCCAAAGCATGTAGGGCACTACAAAGAGTTTAGAGGTTGTTTTCTTCATCTCTTTCCTCCTCAATAGCGTTAATCAAACCTGCTTCTTGCTCTTCGATTTCTACGTATTCTTCGATACGAGCATCGAACTCTTCTTCTGTTTCATTGAGACGCATGATGTGGATGTCTTCTGGTTCAAAGTCCAGACCAATTTCCTCACCAACGATGGCCTTACGAGTCGAGTGAATCATCCATTCGTTACCAAGTTCATCATAGGCAATAATCTCATAGTGCACGCCACGAAAGAGCTGCGTGTCGACCTTAACTTGAAGCTTTCCTTCTTCTGGAAGAGTAATGCGCAAGTCCTCTGGACGAATGACGACTTCGACTGGTTCATTTGGCTTCATCCCACCGTCAACCGCTTCAAATCGTTTACCATTGAACTCAACCAAGTAGTCCTCAATCATGGTTCCTGGCAGGATATTTGATTCACCGATAAAGGTAGCTACAAAGTGGTTGATAGGCTCATCGTAGATATCAACTGGTGTACCTGACTGAACAATCTCACCATCATTCATAACGAAAATCCAGTCACTCATGGCCAGGGCTTCTTCCTGATCATGGGTAACAAAAACAAAGGTGATGCCCAAGCGTTGTTGGAGTTCACGGAGTTCGTATTGCATGTCTGTCCGCAACTTTAAGTCCAGTGCTGACAAGGGCTCATCTAGTAAGACTACTCGAGGTTGGTTGATGATGGCACGCGCAATAGCCACACGCTGGCGTTGCCCTCCAGATAGCCTACGGATTGAACGCTTTTCATATCCTTCAAGCTGTACCATCTTGAGAACTTCTAAGACACGTTTTTCGATTTCCTTTTTATCGATCTTTCGCAAGCGCAATGGAAAGGCAACATTTTCAAAGACATTCATGTGCGGGAACAAGGCGTAAGATTGGAAGACTGTGTGAACATCACGCTTATTGGTAGGGATATCATTGATTCGCACGCCATCCAGCAAAATATCTCCCGTCGTTGCATCCAACAAACCTGCTATGATATTAAGAATGGTTGATTTTCCTGAACCAGAAGCTCCTAGCAGTGTATAAAATTTTCCTTCTTCCAACTCAAAGTTAATATCCTTGAGAACCTTAGTGTCACTATCTTCAAAAACTTTAGAAACGTTTCTGAATTCGATAATTGGTTTTTTCAATTCCTCTAAATTCCTTTTTCTTCGTAAATTAACAGATTGGGACCTTGTTAAATGCTAGCAATGACTGTAAGGAATTGACCAAACCATCTAGCGATAAAATCCCAATCTTTGTATAATGTTTAATAATAATGTTATTCGTGTTCACCTAAGATACGAACTTCTCGCTCTAAGGTAACACCTGAATGTTCTTTAACTTTTTCAATGACAGACTCAATTAAGTCTTCATAATCTCGAGCAGACCCATCGGCTACATTAATCATAAAGCCTGCATGCTTTTCTGAGACTTCGACGCCACCGATACGGTAACCTTTTAAACCAGCTTCTGAGATTAATTGCCCTGCAAAATTCCCAACTGGACGCTTGAAGACAGAACCACATGATGGATATTCCAAAGGTTGTTTGAGTTCTCGAAGGTGGGTCAAACGTTCCATTTCTTGATTGATAGTCTCATAATTCCCTGGAGATAGTGCAAATTTAGCTGATAAGACTACTGCTCCAGAATCTTGAATAGCTGAATGACGATAACCAAAGGCTAGATCCTTAGCTGATAAGATTTCAATTTCCCCATCTTTGGTCAATACTTTGCAAGACTGCAAAATATTAGAAATCTCTCCACCGTAGGCACCAGCATTCATAAAGACAGCACCACCGATGCTTCCGGGAATACCACAGGCAAACTCAAATCCTGTCAAACTATGGCGTAGAGCAATGCGAGTGGTCTCAATCAGGTTAGCTCCCGCTTCTGCTTCAATGGTATAACCATCTACTGAAACATTGTTGAGCTTGTCACACATAATGACAAAGCCACGAATTCCGCCTTCTCGGACGATAATATTACTGGCATTTCCAAGAACCATCCATGGGATATTTTCTTGATTAGCGAACTTAACCACACGGGCCATCTCATAATGATTGCGAGGAAAAGCTAAGTAATCTGCCTTCCCTCCCACTTTCGTATAGGTATAAGTTTTCAATGGCTCATCGAATCGAATATCAATTCCTTCTAAGGTTTCTTTTAATTTATCTAGTACTGTCATATCTCTCATCCTTTTATAAAATCCATTCTATTATACCATTTTTAGCATGATTTTTCGATGATTATGTCGCCTTTTTCAAAAGGCCATAAAAAAAAGAGGCTGGGCCTCTTTGACACTATTGTTTTTTGCAAAAGATTGATTTTGTTAGGAAGATAAATCCTACAACTTCTACTGCCAGTAATCCTTCTACAATAAGTGGATTAGAAATCCAGCCAACTTGCGATAGTGCAGGAGCCAAATCAAATAAAGCATGTAAAGCGTAGGCTGCTAGTAGATAAATCCATTTCTTTTGACGAACAGCTTGATAAACCCAAACAGTCAAACCAACTTGGATCATCATAGCGAGGATTCTCTCAAGACCCAAGAGGTAAACTTGCCAAGGAGCTAAAGTCCGAATGGTTTCCAGCATATTCTCTGTCAAGAGTTCTAAAACCTTAGGGTTTTGAGATTGGACAGCTGAAAATAGGATAAAGAGATTTATTAGGCTAGCAATCCCAACATAAAGTAATTCTAATCCACCGTGACCAAGACCATAGGCAAGGGCATCCGAAACTTCTAATTTTCTTTTCTTCTCCAACCATTTGAAGAAGATAAAGCGAGCTGTTTCTTCAAATAGAGCAGCCATTGCAATTCCATAAATTACATAGAGAAATGGATGCTCTGTCATGAGAGCAATTGTTCCATCCTTTTGCGGGCGAAGAACAAGAAGATGAACAATCTTCTCCAAGACCTGTGCCGATACGAAAAAGGCAATTGCTCCTAATCCTAAAACTGATAGATTTATCTTGTATTTCTTTCTCGCAAACCAAATAGCTGCAATCAGAAAAATGATTAAACCAATCATCGTTGCTATAATATGTCCATTCATATTTCTCTTCCTCTTCCTTTACTCTGACTGTTCAATATCTCTTTTCATCTCATCTACATCGAACTTTGCAAAAAGATACTTACGATCTTGAACTGGGAAACGTTGATCTAATTGATCAACAGCTCCTAATTCTACAATCCCTTCCTCGATGACAAAGTCCATCACATGACCACCAAATGTCAGGTCATCGGAAATGAAATGCAAATGGTAACCTGCGACACTAACCCCATGGAAAATTTCTGGGGTCCAGAAGCCAACAATAGTTCCAGACACATTTTCACGACGATACTCTGGTTGATGAGTCGCAACCTCTGCAAACTTTCTTTCAGATGTTGACTTGGGAATCATACGTACATGCATATGCTTGAAATCCCCATGAATCTTGATAGAACGAAATAGATTTTCCCCATCATAATAGGACTCAATTCTTTCTTCTAATTCCTGATCAGTCATTTCAAAGCGCTGGCGGAAAATGACTTCAGCCTGATGGGGAACAACTGCCGCATAAGGAATCAAGGCATCAGGAGATACTTCAACAATCTCTGGTTCTTCACCTGATCCCTTGGCTTGATAAGCCTTTCCATCCAAGACAATCAGCTCGCCATCTATAGAGTCAAGAGTACCTATTCCTAAATCACCATGTTGAAGCAATTCACCTACTGTCAGACTTCCTCCATAAAGTCCAGCCATCAGTGCTCCTAAAGTATTGTATTGAAATAATTTTACTGGTTCACTCACCTTAGTATCCCATTCTTTCCAATGTTTTTACTTTCTAAGTATATCATAAATTCTCTTAGATTTGAATGGGTGACTGTTTCTCAACATTGCCAAACGTTCTAAAAAAAGGTACAATGTAACAAAATCAAGAGAGGTCATGGATGAAGAAACTAAGTAAGTATGAACAAGTTGTTGACTATCTAAAAGATGGGATCGAATCAGGAAGGTTTCCCACAGGCAGTCGCCTGCCCTCAATCCGTTCAATCAGTCAAGACTTCCATTGTAGTAAAGACACTGTCCAAAGAGCTCTTTTGGAACTAAGATACGAAAAGTACATCTACTCAAAACCACAAAGTGGCTATTATGTCTTGGAACAACAAAGCAGTCATGAAGATTTGGAAATACTAGTCAATGATGAGCACTTGGGTGCTTATGACGACTTTCGTCTTTGTGTCAATGAAACTTTAATCGGTCGTGAAAACTACCTCTACAACTACTATGAACACCAAGAAGGGTTAGAAGAGTTACGCCAGTCTGTTCAAAAACTACTCTTTGAGCAAGCTATTTACAGTAAGCCAGACCAATTGGTTCTTACATCAGGAACCCAGCAGGCTCTCTTTATCCTCTCTCAAATAGATTTCCCAAGTCAGGCACAGGAAATTCTGGTTGAGCAACCAACCTACCATCGAATGAATCAGCTTTTGCTAGCTCAAAATCTCCCCTATCAAACCATTGAACGACGAATTGACGGGATTGATCTAAATGAACTAGAGCAGCATTTTAAAACAGGTAAGATTAAATTTTTCTACACTATTCCACGGTTTCACTATCCTTTAGGGCATTCCTATTCTGAACAAGAAAAACGAGCTATTCTTGACTTAGCAGCCAAGTATCAGATTTATATCGTCGAAGATGACTACCTGGGAGACCTAGATCCTAAAATGGGGCAAACCTTTCATTACCTTGACCAAAATGATTTAGTCATCTATATCAAATCCTTTTCTACCAGCCTTTTTCCTGCTCTTCGGATAACTGCCCTCATTCTTCCAAATGCTATCAAAAAAGACTTTGTGTCCTATAAAAATATCCTTGACTATGATAACAATCTCATTATGCAAAAGGCCTTGTCTCTCTATATTGATAGTCAATTATTCGAAAAAAATAGACTAGCTAGGATAGTCCTTCAAGAAAAGAATCAAGCTCAGATTCAAAAACTTGTAAATAGCTATCCTATCAGCCTTCCAAGCTATCCTCTCCACGATGGACTCTTACTTGATTTGAGACAGTATTCTAAAATTGCCAGCCTCAAACATAGTCCTCTAAACCTTGACTTCTTTGAGTCCTCATATTTAGATAGCTGTCCTTATCAATTCGTAAAAGTACCGCTTGAATTGATTCAAGCAACTCTTAAATATTTAAAAACAGAGCTGGACTAATGTCCAACTCTGTTTTTTTATTGTTCTACTTCTGTTAACTTAGCAGCTTTTTCAAGATAAGTTTGATAGGTTCCCTCATCTTTTAATTTTTGGATGACCTTATCGACAACCTGTTTTAAGTCTTCATTCCCTTTCCTTATCGCTACTGCATTGGCCTCACCCTCATTCATGGTTAAAGACACACTAGCCACTTGTAAGTCTGAATTTTTTGTCGCATAACTAAGGGCTACTGGTTCATCCATGTGAACAGCATCGACTTTTCCAGATTGGAGTTCGTTGACTGCTTCACCCATATTACCTAAAGATACTAGTTTGGCCTGTGTAAGTTGCTCTTTGACCATAGATTCAGGAACAGTTCCTTTTTGGGCAGCAATACTGGCACTTGCTAAAGAATTCAAATCATTATATTTATCTAAATCTGCTTTTCTGATAAGAAAACTTGCCTTATTTTCGTAGTAAGGAATTGAAAAATCAAAGACTTCTTTTCTTTCATCGGTAGCGCTAATACCTGCAATCGCCAAATCAGCCTTACCTGTATGGAGACTGGTCAAGACATTATCAAAACTCATAGTCGAGATTACTAGTTTTACTCCAAGTTCATCTGCAATTGCTTGAGCCATATCAATATCTGCCCCAACAACTTGGTTTCTTCCGTCTAACAGGGCTTGAAACTCAAAGGGAGCATAGTCAGGGCTGGTTGCTACTACTAATTTACCTTTTTGCTTAATAGTTTCGAGGGCAGATTGGGAGTTGGAGCTAGAAGATTGACAAGCAACTAAGAAGAAACTTGCTATCAAAGCCGAAATTAGTAAAAACCACTTTTTATTCATAAATAAACACCATTTTACTTTAATTTGTATAATTATACTTTATGTACTAAATTTTGTCAAGTTTTACCGCATTTTCCAATAATAAACTGTATTACAAAAAGCTGATAACATTTATCAGCTTTTTCTTTAAATCTATAATTCTACAATCTTACCTGTTTCAAAATAAACAACCCATTCACAGATATTTTTAGCATAGTCACCGATGCGCTCCAAGTATGAAATCACTTGGAAGTAATCACGACCTGTGACGATAGCTTCCGGGTTTTTCTTGATTTCTGATGTAGCTAGATCACGGATGTTCTCAAAATATTGGTTAATTTTTTCATCCAAAGAAGCAACTTCATAGGCCTTATCAACAGAACCATTGAGGTAAAGTTCTAGGGTTGTTTCAACGAAATCCTTAACATCACGTCCCATGTTTTTAATTTCTTCTTCAACTGCTGGGATACGTTCTTCACCCTTCATACGAATAGTTGCTTCAGCGATAGATACAGCGTGATCTCCCATACGTTCCAAGTCAGAAACAGCCTTTAGAACTGTTAAAACTGTACGCAGGTCTTGTGAAACTGGCTGTTGAAGGGCAATAATTTCAAATGATTTCTTTTCAAGTTTCAATTCATATTCGTTGACATCTGCGTCTTTTTCGATAACTTCCTTTGCTAAGTCACGGTCATGGGTGACAAAGGCACGTACTGTACGATTGATTTGGGAAAGAACCTCTTGTCCCATAGCATAGAATTGGTTGTGCAATTTCTCTAAATCTTCTTCAAATTGAGATCGTAACATCTTTTCTCTCCTTATCCAAATTTACCTGAAATGTAGTCCTCGGTTTCCTTATGTTGAGGATAAAGGAACATTTCCTTGGTATCGTTAAATTCAATCAAATCTCCGTTTAGGAAGAATCCTGTCTTATCAGAGATTCGAGATGCTTGCTGCATAGAACGAGTGACCAAAAGCATAGTGTACTTGTCCTTCAGACTATATAGGGTTTCTTCAATTTTTCCAGCTGAAATAGGGTCCAAGGCTGAGGTTGGCTCATCCAAAAGAATAATCTTTGGACTAGTTGCCAATACACGGGCTACACAAACACGTTGTTGCTGTCCACCAGAAAGTCCAATAGCTGAATCATGCAAGCGGTCCTTGACCTCATCCCAGATTGAAGCACGAGTTAAGGCTTTTTCTACAGCTTCATCCAAGACTTGCTTGTCTTTCTCTCCATTAATCCTTAGTCCATAAACAACATTTTCGTAGATAGACATTGGGAATGGATTAGGTTGTTGGAAAACCATTCCAATTTCCTTACGTAATTCAACCGTATCGGTACGAGGGCTATAAATATTGTGACCATTATAGACCACTGAACCAGTAGTTGTCACCTCTGGATTTAAATCTCCCATACGATTGATAGCCTTGAGCAGGGTTGATTTTCCTGATCCTGATGGCCCTATAAGAGCTGTAATTTCCTTGGGTTGGAATGATAAGGAAACACTATTCAAAGCCTTCTTTTTGTTGTAATAAACAGACAGGTCTTTAATCTGCAAAATCGGTTCTGTCATACTGCTTCCTTTCTAACCAAAGTGTCCAGTTACATAATCATTGGTTGATTGTAGCTTCGCATTTTGGAAAATATTTGACGTTTTATCATACTCAATTAGATCGCCCAAGTAGAAAAATCCAGTATAGTCACTCGCACGCGCAGCCTGTTGCATACTGTGGGTAACGATGATGATGGTAAAATCCTTCTTCAATTCCAACATAGTTTCCTCAAGCTGAGCTGTCGCAATAGGATCCAAGGCTGATGCCGGCTCATCCATTAAGAGGATGTCTGGTTTTACAGAAATAGCACGCGCGATACAGAGACGTTGCTGCTGACCACCTGAAAGCGTCAAGGCTGACTTATGAAGGTCGTCTTTAACCTGATCCCAGAGGGCAGCCTGACGAAGAGAGGTTTCTACAATTTCATCAAGAACTTTCTTGTCCTTCACTCCTGCACGTTCATGTGCAAAGGTGATGTTGCGGTAAATTGATTTAGCAAATGGGTTTGGACGTTGGAAAACCATCCCAATGTGCTTACGCATTTCATAGACATTGATTTCAGGTCGGTTGACATCTATTCCTTGATAAAGAATTTGTCCTGTAACCTTTGCAATATCAATAGTATCATTCATACGGTTGAGACTGCGTAGGTAGGTTGATTTCCCAGAACCTGACGGTCCAATCAAGGCAGTAATTTTATTTTTTTCGAATTGCATATCCACGCCCTTGATGGATTCATTTTTACCGTAGTAAACATGTAAATCCTTCGTAGAGAGTGCCACTTTTTCTTCTGGAAAAGTAATGATATGCCTTTCATCCCAATTATATTTTGACATGGCTTCTCCTTTAGGCTGCGGTTAATTTCTTATGTAGATAGCTTCCGAGTTTACGTGCTCCAAAGTTAAAGATCAGGATAAAGATGAGGAGCACCGCTGCAGAACCTGCTGAAACCAAAGTTCCATCAGGAATGGTTCCTTCACTGTTGACTTTCCAGATATGAACAGCCAAGGTTTCTGCTTGACGGAAGATTGAGATTGGACTGGTTACGCTGAGAACATTCCAGTTAGACCAATCAAGAGCCGGTGCAGATTGACCTGCTGTATAGATAAGGGCTGCAGCTTCTCCAAAGATACGACCTGATGCAAGCACAATCCCCGTTACAATACCGGGAAGAGCTTCAGGAATAACAACATGAAGGACAGTTTCCCAACGAGAGATTCCAAGCGCCAAACCAGCTTCACGTTGCGTATGGTGAACGTGTTTCAAACTGTCTTCAACGTTACGAGTCATCTGTGGAAGATTAAAGACTGTCAAGGCCAAGGCACCAGAAATAATGGAAAACCCATACTCGAACTGGACTACAAAGATGAGGTAACCAAAGAGTCCCACAACTACGGATGGTAGAGAAGATAAGATTTCAATACAGGTACGGACAAAATTTGTAATCCGACCTTTTTTAGCATACTCTGCTAGGAAAATTCCAGCTCCCATTGAAAGAGGTACTGAGATAAATAAGGTAATCACCAAAAGGAAAAAGGAATTATAGAGCTGAATTCCAATACCACCACCTGCTTGATATGAGGATGATTTTCCTGTCAAGAATGACCAAGAAACATGAGGTAAACCTCGAACCAAGATATAAAGAATCAAGGAAGCTAGAATGGTCACAATGATTCCTGCGATGGTGTAGAGGACAGCTGTTGCAAGTTTGTCTAATTTCTTAGCGTGCATAGTTTTTCTTTCCTCTTTCTTTCGTAATTAGTTTAATGACACTGTTAAAGGCCAAGCTCATCAAAAGCAATACTAAGGCCAGTGACCAAAGAACATTATTATCAACAGTTCCCATAACGGTATTTCCGATTCCCATGGTCAATACAGAAGTCAAAGTCGCAGCTGGTGTCGTCAATGAAGTTGGGATAACAGCTGAGTTACCAACGACCATTTGAATCGCAAGAGCCTCACCAAAAGCACGCGCCATCCCGAAAACTACTGCCGTAAAAATACCTGAGCGGGCCGCCTTCAAGGTTACGCGCCAGATAGTTTGCCAGCGAGTTGCTCCCATAGCCAAACTGGCTTCCCGATAATGACGAGGCACTGCACGTAGGCTATCTGTAGTCATGAAAGTTACAGTTGGTAAGATCATAACAAAAAGAACAAAAATCCCTGACAAGATCCCAAACCCTGTTCCACCAAAGACAGTACGAACAAATGGAACGACGACCTGCAAACCAATAAATCCGTAAACGACCGAAGGAATCCCTACTAGAAGTTCGATAGCTGGTTGCAAAATCTTGGCTCCTTTTGGTGACACTTCTGTCATAAAGACTGCAGCACCAATGGCAAATGGAGTTGCAATCAGAGCTGACAGAATGGTAACAATAAAGGAACCTAAAATCATTGGAAGGGCACCGAACTGTTTCCCAGAAGGATTCCAAGTTGCACCAAAAAGAAAATCAAAGATATTCACACCATTTACAAAGAAGGTCGATAAGCCTTTCTGAGCCACGAATATCAAAATCATTGCAACAATGATAACAATCAAAGATAGACAGGCAAAGGTTAGCCCTTTTCCTAATTTCTCAAGACGAGAATTTTTTGAAGGAGAGAGCAATTTTTTAGATAATTCTTCTTGATTCATTATTGGCTCCCTTCTAGCGCTGTCACAGTACCTGCAGCATCTTTTTCGACCTTCATTTCCTTGACAGAAATATAGCCCATTCCTTTAACGATTCCATTCTGAGCTTCGTCTGAAAGGACAAAGTTTAGGAATTCGGCAACCAATTCATTTGGCTCACCAAGGGTATACATGTGTTCATAAGACCATAAAGGCCAATTGTTAGTTGTAACGTTTTCTGAGATTGGCTCATAGCCATTGAGTTTGATAGTCCCAACAGAATCATCAACATAGGCGAAGGCTAGGTAAGAAATAGCACCCGGTGTTTGAGAAACAATTGATTTAACCATTCCGTTTGAATCTTGTTCCTGACTTTGTACTGCTGATTTTCCATCCATAATCACACTGTCAAAGGTCGCACGAGAACCTGAGCTAGCAGCTCGGTTGATAATAGAAATTGCTAAATCCTTACCACCAACTTCTTTCCAGTTGGTAATTTCACCTGTGAAAATTTTGCGAAGTTGTTCAGTCGTAAGATTATCAACATCTACTTCTTTATTGATGATAACAGCTATACCCGCAACAGCTACCTTATGGTCAACTAAGGCAGTAGCATCAATACCATCTTTCTCCTCCGCAAATACATCAGAGTTCCCGACATCTACTGCTCCTGACTGGACTTGAGACAGACCTGTACCAGACCCACCTCCTTGAACGTTAACTGTCTTACCAATATTGGCAGATGCAAACTCATCTGCTGCAGCCTCAACTAAAGGTTGGAGGGCAGTTGATCCAACAGCAGTCATAGACTCCCCGCGATCAATCCAACTTGCACATCCTGCTAGCGAACCAGCAAGTAAAAGAGTTGCAAGAGAGATGGTGAGTTTTTTAAATTTTTTCACTATTTGTCTCCTTGAAAATAATGGTGAATAGCTTGGAAGATTTGAATATTTTCATGTATTTTACAAAATCATCCATACTTCCACTATAACATAGAATACTAGCTTTGACTAGTTTTTTACCTAAATCGCAGGCCCTTTGGAAAATAGTTTTTTAAGGTATTCCCGGTTACTTTGGCGAAACCTAAACCATTTCCTTGAACTAGGACTTGATACCAGCCATTTTGTAGACTTTCACCCAGCTGAATCGTTTCACCAGCCACGTATTTTAGAAAGTCTTCTTGACTAATTTCAAGACTTTGTTTGACTTGGCTGGGCTTCATTGCTAGGCCAAGAGAAAAGCTAGGTTCAAATCGCTTCTTCTTGAAAGTTCCTAGATGAAGTCCATTACGAGCGATTTTGAGCTTACTTAAGTCTGGTAACTCGCTTGGCAAGAGATAGAGCTGATCTCCAAAGACCTGAAGGATACCGGTAAGCTCCCCATTGAGATGTTTTTTTTCAAAATCTTGCCACAAGATCAACTGTTCACGACTGAGATTCGTCTTCGAAGGTTTGAACTTCCCAGTCTTGTTTTGTCCCTTAAACTGAAGATGGGCCACGAACTGACCTTCTCCCTTAAAGTGATGAGGGTACATTCTAGCTGTTTCAGGTAAATCAATTCCAGGTACCATTCCATTGATGTGTTGGATTGGAATCAATTCAAAATTATAGCTATCCAGTAACCATTGGACGATTTCTTCATTTTCTTCTGGAGCCCAAGTACAAGTAGAATAAACAAGTCGACCGCCATCAGCCAACATGGTAACAGCATCTTCTAAAATCTCACGTTGTAGATTAGCGCATTGTCTAGGATAATTCTCACTCCAATAATCCATAGCATCGGGCTGTTTACGAAACATTCCTTCACCTGAGCAAGGAGCATCTAGAACAATCAGGTCAAAATAACCTTTAAAGACCTTGGCTAAACGTTCTGCAGATTCATTGGTCACAACGACATTAGTCGCACCAAAGCGTTCCATATTTTCCACTAGGATTTTGGCGCGCTTGTTTGAAATTTCGTTAGAAACTAAAATACCGTCACCTGCTAAATAAGCAGCTAGCTGAGTTGATTTGCCGCCCGGCGCTGCTGCCAGATCTAAGACCTTCATTCCAGAACTTGGCTGGGCTACCTGAGCTACCATCTGAGCAGCTGGCTCCTGAGAATAAACCAAGCCTGTCACATGTTCAGGAGATTTCCCAGATACTTTTCCATAGTAGCCCCAAGGTGTGTTAGGAATAGGGTCAGAGAAAGTGCCTTGAGCTTCTTTTAAAGGATTGCTGCGAAATGCTGAGATGGCCTCATCATCAAAAGAGGCAAGAAAAGCTCTTGCCTCATCTCCAAGTATTTCTTCATATTTTTTTACAAATCCTTCCGGAAAGTTCATTTATGGTTTCCTTTCGTAAATATAGGATTGAATGTCTGGTAACATTTCTCTTGGAATCATCATGACAGGCTGGCAAGTCTGAAAATCAGGTTCTTCCCCAGAGAGAGTTATAACTTGATACCCGAGATTTTCCCCCAAGATACTTGCAGCTGCGTAATCCCAAGGTTTCAGATAGGTAATATAGGTCAATAGCTGACCAGATAAGATTTTCGAGAAACTGATAGCGGCACTTCCATAAACTCGTACTCCAAGTGAAGCATTCCCTAAATCAGCCACACCCCAAGCATTCGTTTCTAACATCCCAGCATTAATGGCCACTAGAAAATCACTCAAAGGTTTGGCTTTAAAAGGAGGCAAGAGTTCATTATTACAATAAGCTGGAAAGACTCCTCCACCATGGTAACAAACATCTTTCATAACATCGTAAATAATGCCAAATTGTCCTTGACCATTTTCGAAATAAGCTACCATGATAGCGAAATCTTCAGCTTGGGCAACAAAATTATTGGTTCCATCAATAGGATCAATGACCCAAACAGAACCTTGATCAACAGGAGTTTTTAAGTCTCCTTCTTCTGCACAGAACAAATCATGTGGATAGCGCGAACGAATCTTATCAATCAAGAGAGTCTGTACTTCCTTGTCCAACCTGGTCACCAAATCGGTCGGAGAAGATTTTCTCTCTATATGAAGGTCGCCTTTCATATGTCTTCGGATATAGCTTGCAGCCTCTCTAACAATTTCTTTAGCAAAGGCAAATTTATTTTTCAAGTGAAATCATCCCTTCCCCTTTTTCTTTAGCCATTTGAACTGCTCGATAGAAAGAATAGCCACTGGCTGTTTCAAATTCCCGTCCCAAACGTTTTTCTTCACTCTTACTTGGAACTACTATCTTAAATTCTTTATAAGAATCTAATAATTTTTTTGCTTCTATCTTTCCTTCATAAGCAACTTCAACATCATTAAAAAAAGAAAGCACTGAAGCAAGTTCTTCAGTGCTCCACGAAAAATCTAGTGGGTAACTATATTGTTTATTCATCTAATTTATACCAGCTCTTAAGGTAGCTTCCTTCAGTTCTTGTTTTCGATAACTTCTTGAAAGAAAAGCTCGGATTTCATCCTCATTAAAACCGATTTGCATCCGTTTGTCATCTATGATAATTGGACGACGCAAAAGACTCGGGTACTGTTCGATTAAACGAAGTAATTCCGACACTGAGATACTATCTACATCAATATTCAATTTTTGAAAAATCTTTGAACGAGTTGAAATAATGTCATCAGTACCGTTTTCGGTCAAGGAAAGAATATGTTGTAACTCTTTTCTTGTTAAAGGACTAGTCATAATATTGTGCTCTTGGAAAGGCACCTTATGATTATTTAGCCAAGCCTTTGCCTTACGGCATGATGTACAACTCGGTGATAAAAATAGTGTAATCATGCTTTTCTCTTCTTTGCATACTTTTCTGATTCTATTATACAACAAATTTAAGCGCTTGACTAGTTATTTCCATAAAAAAGCCTATTTTTATTTAAAAATAGACACTCTTGATAGATATATACTCTTTATGATTGTTCCTTCATTTAAGCGCATACATTTTAAAATGAAACCTTCATTGATCACAAACTTATATATTAATTTATAACTTTCTCCTACTTTTAAAGTAAAAAAGTCCAAATAAAATTTCATAAGTAACAAAAAAGAGTAGAAAACAGTGCAAGAAAAAATTCTCTGGTAAAATTAGAATAACTGGATCCTTAGCTGGATCAAATAGCCAGGTATCGTCTCCAATAAAAAGAAATTGATGGAATAGGGTAAAAAAGCGTTCAAAACCTATGAAGACTCCAAATAAACCAAGTCCCACCGGAAGTCCAACCATAAATACTAAGGTTTTTCGATAAAGAGACAGAAATCCTTTTCTAACAACCTGATTCCAGAAAATGTAGAAAAAGGGTAATGTAACAAGAGCTACTCCTTGGGTTAGATGAAAGAGACCTTTAACAACCGCAAAATGATGTAAACCTGATTCAGACGAAGGGAAATCTGGCATTTCCAATACTGGATTGAAAGGATTGGTTAAATAATCCATTAGGATATGAAAATTATACTGAATAATGTCTGATTTCAGATGAACTCGATTTGTTAGATTTAGCCAAGAAATCTCAAAAGAGTATAAAATCCAAGCAAGATAAATAGTTACTAAAATAGCAAGTGACAATAGAAAAAGAAGGCTTGCTCCAAAAGTTAGTTTAGTTCTCATCGAAATTCCACTCCGCAAGACTTGAAAGCACATGGGTTGGGGCGATTGGTAGATTTGGCACTTCTTCAGGTTTTGTAAAACCAGTCGTTACTAACAAAGTTGGAATTCCATTATCAATACCAGCTCGAATATCTGTCAGATAATTATCTCCTACCATGAGCAAGTCTTCACGTGCAAGTCCTAAATGCTCAACTGCTTTTTCCATAATAATAGCATTTGGTTTACCAATATAAACAGGATTAACTCGAGTCGCGGCTTCTAACAAAGTAATGATTGAACCAGCGCCTGGTAATAGTCCTCGCTCGGTTGGTATGTTTAAATCAGGGTTGGTCCCAATAAAGTGTGCACCTTTTTGAATGGCAAGTGTTGCAGTAGCTAGCTTTTCGTAGTCTACTTGCCAGTCCAAACCTACAACCACATAGGCAGGATTTTCTTTGTCTTCGAGATAGCCTGCTGCTTGAATAGCTTCTTTTAAACCCTCTTCACCGATTACATAAACACTCTTTTCAAGTCCTAGGTCATTCATATAATCAATTGTTGCAAGTGTTGCAGTATAAATGGTTGACACAGGAGTATCAATATCAAACTGCTTGGCCAACATTTCCTGAACACTTTCAGGTGTGCGAGTTGTATTGTTAGTTACAAAAAGGTAGGGAATACCATGCTTTTGCAAATCATGAACAAAAGCTTCTCCTTCAGGGATGCGGTCTTTACCCTTGTAAATCGTTCCGTCTAAATCGATTAAATAACCTTTATAAGTCATACATTTCTTTCTAATCTTTGTTAATTTTTTGCCAAGTTATCTTTGCCTGAGCATTGATATCGCCATCACTTGTGACTTGGTGATTGCTTTCTAGTTGATTCAATTCGTAACTAGAAGTAATCATACCACCTGGTCGAACTTCCTTAACATATTTGAGGTTGATTTTTTTAGGGATATGGTTGGTCAGAAAATCTGCTCCCATGACCTCAAAGACCCAATCTAGGTATTTGCTGTTATTGACATGTCCATTCATATCCAAGTCGTAAAAACGAACATGATAGTCCTTGCTAATCGCTTCTTCCAACTCAGTGTATTTTGGTCCACGGATCAGTTTCTTAGAAAAGTCAGATTGATAAGGTGCGACAATTTCAGGTTCTACAGGATGAACCTTCCGACTATCACGATCCATAAGGACAAAGGTAGCTACCATGCGAATGATTTCTTGACCATCTTCATCATAAATAGTAAATCGGCGGTAGCAAAATAGACGATTGTAGGTCAAGGCCTCTGTTTCGATGGTAATTTCCTCAGCAAAACGAGGAAGTCTAATCACATCGATATCATAATCAGTGATAATCCAAACTAGATTATACTGTTCTAAAACATCCTTGTCACTCACTCCTAGATTAATGGATTGCATTCCTGATACTTGTAGGGATAACAAGATAACATCTGGTAGCTTGATATGACCGTTCATGTCAGCCATATCAAAAGGGATTTTAGTTTTCATTTGATAAGTTAAGCCCATAATATTACTCCAATATAAATCTTTCTGCTACTGTATCTCCTAAAAAGAGACCTTTTTTTGTCATTCGTATTTGCTGACCTTCTATTTGTAAAAGATCTTGATGACACAAATCTCTTACAACTTGACCATATATATTCTCAAAAGATGTACCAAATTTTTCTTCGAATCTTGCTTTTGAAACTCCTGTCTTCTTGCGAAGTCCAAGAAACATCTCTTCTTCCATTTGTTCCCTTAGACTCAGATGTTCTTCATGGATGCGAGCATTTCCCTCTTCTACTGCCTTCAAATAATGGCGGATAGGCCCATGATTTTTATAGCGAACACCATTGACGTAACCCGAAGCACCAGCACCGATACCATAATACTCGGCATTATCCCAATACATGAGATTATGACGACTTTCAAAACCTGGTTTTGAAAAATTTGAAATTTCGTAATGCTCAAAACCAGCAAGCTCTAATGCAGCAATGATATATTCAAACATTTCAGCTTCTACTTCTTCTTTAGGAAGAGGTAATTTCCCCCGACGCATACGATTCATAAAGACCGTATGGTTTTCCAAAATCAAGCTATAGAGACTCATGTGGGGAATGTCCAAAGCGATGGCCTTGGCAACATTATCCTTGACTTGTTCCATGGTTTGACCGGGAAGAGCGTAAATCAGGTCAATGGAAATATTATCAAACCCTGCTAACTTTAGACGATCAATGTTTTCGTAGATATCCTTCTCCAAGTGACTTCGACCAATTTTTTTCAGCATTTTGTCATCAAAGGTTTGGACACCCAATGAAACACGGTTGACTGCTGAATTTTTCAAAACTGCAATCTTATCCTCATCCAAATCACCAGGATTAGCCTCAATGGTTAATTCTTCTAAGACTGACAAATCTAGGTTTTTAGTCAATCCATCCAGAAGCACCTCTAACTGTGGCGCAGACAAGGCTGTAGGAGTTCCTCCTCCAATATAAAGAGTTCGCAATTTCTGAATGTCATAAGAATGAAATTCTTGCAGTAGATGTTCTAGATAGCTATCTACTGGTTGATTTTTAATAAAGACCTTAGAAAAGTCACAATAATAACAGATTTGTGTGCAAAATGGAATGTGCACGTAAGCTGATGTTGGTTTCTTCTGCATAGTATTTATTATACCACAAAGACTTGCCTCAAGAAAAAAATCACCATCTCCGACTCTAAGGGAATCAAAAATGGTGATTTCTATTTTAATCTTCTTCGATTTCGATGATGATTTCTTGACCGTCTTCTGGGTCTTCAACAACTACTTTTTCTTCCAATTGTTCCTTGAGACTATTCAAGGTCTCTTTTGAAGCTTCAGTCGCTTGTTGAGCTAAAGATTTAGATTTTTCAAGAACTGAATCAAAGGTAATTTCGCCTGATTCTACTTGTTCTTTTGTCTTTAGAACAAAATCTCTGGTTTGTTCTTTAACTTCTGTCAATTTTTCAAGAGCTTGTTCCTTAGCATATTCTGGATCTTCTCTTAAATCGTCAATAAAATCTTGCGCTTGGCTTTTAACTTGTTTACCTTTGTCACTTGTTAAGAACAAGGCAACTGCAACACCAGAAACGGTTCCTAAAAGGATTGATGATAATTTTCCCATGAGCTTACTCCTTTATTATTTTTTGAAAAACTTACTTGCGACACGAATAGCTGATAGGCCAGCACTAGTCTTTAACGTTTTTGAACCCGCAGATGATGCTTTTTTACTTAAGACACGTGCCTGTTGATTTAAATCCGATACAGATACTGATAAATCAGCTACTGCAGTAAAAAGTGGATCAATGGTTGCAACTTTGATATTGATATCATCAGCAAGAACATTGACCTTGGCAAGAAGTTCGTTTGTGTGATGTAGAGTAACATTTACATCTGAAGTTAGCGTTTTAACAGTATTTTCAGTTTCATCGATTACACGTCCAACCTTTTGAAGCGTAATAATCAAATAAACTATAAAGACAATCAAGGCGATAGCCACAATAATATAAGCAACTTCTAACATTTTAATTCTCCTTTTTTACATTATAAAATGGTGCTTTTTTCCGGTTTTGATACATAATAATATAAATTCCAAGACCAATTAAGAAGACAGATAACAACTGAGATACTCGAATTCCTAAGAACATCAGACTGTCTGTACGCATACCTTCAATAATCATACGGCCAAATCCATACCAAATCAGATAAAAAGCTGTGATATGACCACGACGACTACCATTTAATCGGCGTCTAAAAATAACAATTAAACTAAAACCAATAAGGTTCCAAATAGATTCGTACAGGAAGGTTGGTTGTCGATATGAGCCATCAATATACATTTGATTTTTAATGAAACTAGGCAAGTAGTCAAGACTCTCTACAACTGCGCCATAAGCTTCTTGGTTAAAGAAATTTCCCCAACGTCCAAGACTCTGGGCAATCAAGACACTTGGTGCTGCAATATCTAGGAAGTCCCAGGTATTAATCAGCTTGCGATCCGCAAAGATATATAGAACAATAGCACCTGTAATTAAACCACCATAAATAGCAAGACCACCATTCCATATAGCAAAGATTTCTCCAATATGTTGACTATAATAGTCAAACTTAAAGATGACATAGTAGAGTCTTGCACCAATAATGGACAGAGGAAAGGCTATTAGTATAAAGTCAATAATATCATCAGATAAAATTTTCTTTTTAGGTGCTTCTCTCATTGCAAGAAGAACTGCTAGCATTAATCCAGATACAATGCAGATAGCATACCAGCGAACAGCAAAGGGGCCAATTTGAAAAGCTATTGGATCAATCATTTCGCACCTCATTCTGAGCAATCAGATTGGTTAAACGTTCTTCGAATAAACGAACTGCATCAAAGCCCATTTCCTTAGCGCGATAGTTCATAGCAGCTGCTTCTATTACTACTGAGATATTACGTCCTGTTTTAACAGGAATGCGAATACGTGGAACAGTCACACCAGAAACTTCTAGTTCTTCAGGGTTATTGCCCAATCTGTCAAATTCCTTGTCTGTACCGTAATTTTCAAGGTAAACTGCAAGCTGAACTTGTGAAGAATCTTTAACTGCACTAGCGCCATAAAGACTCATAACATCGATAATACCAACTCCTCGGATTTCCAACAAATGTTTTAAGACTTCAGCTGGCTCACCCCAAAGTGTCATTTCATCCTTAGCATAGATATCAACACGGTCATCGGCAACTAGTCGATGGCCTCTCTTAACTAACTCTAAACCAGTTTCACTTTTACCGATACCGCTATCTCCTTGGATGAGTACTCCCATACCATAGATATCCATTAAGACACCATGTACACTAGTTCTCTCAGCCAATCTAGAATCCAGATAACTAGATAGTTGTCCTGACAGACGGCTGGTTGAAGTACGACTCGTCAAAATTGCCACTCCACATTCTCTAGCAGCCTTTAACATTTCTTCAGGGACTACCAAACCACGAGCAACGACGACAGCAGGTGTTTCTGATAGAAACATCTTCTTCAAAACTTGATAACGGTTTTTGGAGGGCATTGTGACCAGATAGGACCACTCCTTCATCCCCAAAAGTTGAATTCGTTCTGGAGTATAGTAATCAAAATAGCCTGTCATTTCAAGACCAGGTCTTGTAATGTCCGCAGTGATGATTTCTTTTTCAAGCAATTCACCTTCACCGTAAACAATGTCTAGTCTGAGCTTTTCAATTACTTCTCTTACTAAAACCGACATAATTTCCTCCTTAAATCGAGTTCTCCCTACTATTATATCAAATTGTCGTCAGAAGTTTCTGATTTTAACTGTATTTAAGCCATTTATTTGAAAAAGAAAAAAGACTAGATAAGTCTAGCCTTTCATTTCAATTAGAATTTTTTACGTTTACGAGCTGCTTCTGATTTACGTTTACGTTTTACAGAAGGTTTTTCATAGAATTCACGTTTGCGTGTTTCTTGAAGAGTACCAGCTTTAGTAACCGCACGTTTGAAACGACGAAGTGCATCGTCAAGAGATTCATTCTTACGTACTACTGTTTTAGACATTTTTTTCACTCCCTTCAAGTTCAAGATCTATTCTATTTTACATGGATAAGAACTATTTGTCAAGACTAAAATTCTTTATTCCATGAATTTTCACTATTAATTTCAAACTTGATATTATCACTTTTTTATAAAAAATAATTAATTAAGTTGGGAGATTTATATACACTCATTAAATTGAAAAGAGAGCCTTTCGGCTCTCTTTAAGATTGTGTAGATTTTCTAAAAATGATTATTTAGAAAATTTACGTTTCATAACTACAGTACCTGACAAGATTACCACACCTGCCAATACAAGTACTAGGCTTGTAGCCTCACCAGTAAATGGAAGAGTTGGTCCTTCTTCTGTTGTTGTAGAACGACCTGGTTCTGGAGTCGTAGTTGAACGACTTGGTTCTGGTGTTGTAGTAGGACGACCTGGTTCTTCAGCAGTTGTAGTAGTTGTATCTTCTGAAGGAGCTTCAGTTGTAGTGGTTGTAGTGGTTGTATTATCACTGCTACCTCCACCTCTACCATGTGGGTTATGATTTTCTGTAGTGGTTGTAGTTGTTGTAGTGGTTGTAGTTGTAGTTGGGGCTACAGTTGTTGACTCTGTTGTCGTTGTTGTTGTTGGAGCTTCAGTTGTTGTTGGAGCCTCAGTTGTTGTTGGAGCTTCAGTTGTTGTTGGAGCCTCAGTTGTTGTTGGAGCTTCAGTTGTTGTTGGAGCTTCAGTTGTTGTTGGAGCTTCAGTTGTTGTTGGAGCCTCAGTTGTTGTTGGAGCTTCAGTTGTTGTTGGAGCTTCAGTTGTTGTTGGAGCTTCAGTTGTTGTTGGAGCTTCAGTTGTTGTTGGAGCTTCAGTTGTTGTTGGAGCTTCAGTTGTTGTTGGAGCCTCAGTTGTTGTTGGAGCTTCAGTTGTTGTTGGAGCTTCAGTTGTTGTTGGAGCTTCAGTTGTTGTTGGGGCCTCAGTTGTTGTTGTTGGGGCCTCAGTTGTTGTTGTTGGAGCCTCAGTTGTTGTTGTTGGGGCCTCAGTTGTTGTTGTTGGGGCCTCAGTTGTTGTTGGGGCCTCAGTTGTTGTTGGGGCCTCAGTTGTTGTTGGGGCCTCAGTTGTTGTTGGAGCCTCAGTTGTTGTTGGAGCCTCAGTTGTTGTAGTGTAAGTGTTTGTGAACTTACGATCAGTGTCTGGTTCTGTTACAGTTGCAACAAGTTTACCTTCACCGTTGTCTACTACTGAGACATGGATTGTGTAGCTTTCTGTTGAGTATTCAATACCTTCTTCTGATCCAGCTTTTTCTTTCAACACGTATTCGTGCTCGCCTACTTCAGTGTATGAAAGTTTGAAGGCTACTTCGTTTGTTGCAACTTCAACACCCTCAACTTCTTTACCGTTTGATGATGTTGCGATGACGTTTCCGCCTTCGCTCAATTCAAACTCAAATTGTTCTTTAGCAAGTTCTTTACCAACTAATTCTTTAGTTGCTTTGATAACAGCTTCTGCTGGAGTTGCTTTATATGTGTTTGTAAACTTACGAGCTTCGTCTGCTTCTGTAACAGTAGCTACGAGTTTACCTTCACCGTTATCTACAACTTTAACATGAACTGTGTAGCTTTCTTTAGAGTATGTAACTCCTTCTGCTGTACCAGCTTTTTCTGTAATTGTATATTCGTGGTCTCCAGCTTCAGTGTAGAGAACTGAGAAGACTACTTCATTTGTTGATGCTTCAACACCATTGACTGTCTTACCATTTGAAGACGTTGCAATGACTTGACCACCTTCGCTCAATTCAAATTCAAATTGTTCGTTAGCAAGTTTTTTACCAACCAATTCTTTAGTTGCTTTGAATGTAGCACGAGCTGGTGATGGCTCATATGTGTTTGTTAAAGTTGGAGCTTGAGTTGTAACCTCAGCTTTAAGTGTTCCACCTTCAGCTTTAACAACGACTGTAACTTCGTATGAGTTTTCATCAAATGTGATACCTGGAACTTTTGTTTCAGTATTTTCTTTGATGACATAGTTGTAGGTACCAGGACCTTTAGCTTTCAAACCTTCAAATGTGATGCTTCCATCTGCTTTGTTTGTTGTTGAAGCAATTGGAGTAGTCAAGTTATTTGCATTGTACAAATCAAACTTGAACTCACCATCTTTCAAGGCTACTGAACGATTTCCAGCAATTACTTTCTTAGCAGTGATTGAGAAATCTGCTGCGATTGGTTCGTCTTGAAGGTTAATCTTAGAACCTTCAGCTCCAAGAGTCACCTTGTATTCTTTTTCATCAAGAGTATATCCAGCAGGAGCTGTTTTCTCTTTGATGATGAATGTCTTACCGACATATTTTTGATCAAACTCATCAGAAATTGCCACACCTTTTTCATTTGTAGTCAATTCTGTAGAGATAGTTCCATCTTCTGACTTAACTGTATAAACAGCGCCTGCAACTGGAACCAATGTGAAGGCATTTGTCTTGTTGATCTTAATCTTGAAGGCTGTAGAAGCTTCAATTTGTCCTTTTACAAGAGATACACGTTCAGATTTGAAATCAAGATTTGTACGATTACTGCGGAAAGGAAGTGCAGTTCCATCTGCTGTAGTCAACTGGATAACGTTTTGAACTTTTCTTCCATCACCTGGTGTTGTTGTGTGGTACTCAACCCAATACGATTTAGATCCATCTGCAAAGATGATTTTGAACTGAGTATAGTTCTCATTCCAAGCTACAGTATAGTCTGTACCTTCTACCATCTTCTTAGCATCAGAAGGAACTTGAGAAGTACCATCGTTCAATGTAGCAGAAGAATAAACTACCAATGACTCTGGGATATACTGGATAGGAGCAAACTCAGATGTGTTTGGAAGGAAGTCATTCAATACTAGGTTCTTACCATAGTCTTGTCTTCCTGTATTGACACGAATTCTCCATGGAGAGTATATATCTCCTTTACCTACTGATCCGATTGCCGCTAACTTTTCTGAAGTCCATTCTTTACTTACAACATCGTTACCGACCTTAGCAAAGTTTTCGAAACCTTCTTGCACGCTGTCAACTGTCTTAGATGTAAAGGTATGTGTGATGGTCTTACCAACACCTTTATTTTCAAAGGTAATCGGTGTTGCTGTTTGGTCACTCTTAAATAGGAAAGTAATTGCATAATTACCTTTCACACCCTTGACGATGTCCCCGCCTGTTTTAGCTTGGAACTCATCAAGGTTTTTCAAAGTAACACGCGCCTTACCACCCTGGTTATCACCATTAGCAGTAACAACTACTGTACCGATATTTACTTTTGTTTCCTTATCGTACAATTCAGTAGTTCCGTTATAGACGGTTACTGGTGTAGGAATATCTACATCAAAGTAATCCCCATTGGCCAATTTACCATCATATTTCTTGAGGTCAAATTGGACAAAGAACTGATTTGTACGATTGGTAATAATCTGATAAGTACCATCAGCATTCGGTTCCAATTTGGAATCCGACATGTTAAGGACACTTATATCAGTTACTACACCCGTTAATTCTTTCCCATCTGCATAAGCGACATTGGTCGATAAGAACAATGCGCTCAAGAAGGTCAGAACTGATACAAAAAATATTAAAAACGGCTTTTTCTTAAACTTTTTCACCATTAAATATTTCCTTCTTTCCCTATTTTTTTAAATATATTGAATTATTAAATAACTCACCATCATAGTACTATAATTTAATCTAAAAGTCAATGAAATCGAGGCTCAAAAACCTTAATTTTAACTAATTTCAAATATATTTATTTTATTTCTTAACGATTATAAATTTTTAAATCATAATATACGTATTTCTTATAATTTTATTTGTTTATATACAAAAATTTTCATAAAGTTACAAAAAACCATTCAAAAAATTTTCGAATGGTTTTCATTTATACGAGCACTATTTTTTCAATAAGCTAAGTGCTTCAGCATCTGCGATAATAATAACATCATCATGGTTCTGAAGGCTACTTGCTGGAAGGATTTCAGTAACTGGTCCTTCGACAGTTCCAGCGATAGCTTCTGCTTTTGACTGACCGTAGGCAAAGAGAAGAATAGACTTGGCATCCAAGATGTTTTTGATTCCCATTGAAATAGCTTGGGTAGGTACATCTTCGATCTTATCAAAGAATCGAGCATTTGCTTCAATTGTAGACTGATCTAAATCAACCAAGTGTGTCTGGCTATCAAACGGTGTACCTGGTTCATTAAATCCAATATGCCCATTACGGCCAATTCCTAATATCTGCAAATCTACAGGATGGTCTGCAAGAATTTGATTGTAACGATCCACCTCTTCTTCTGCATGGTCTTTATCACCACGAGGTAAGAAACTTTCTTTAAATGGTTTTTTGTTGAAAAGATTTTCTTGCATGAAGTAACGGTAAGACTGAGGATTATCTCCATCAAGTCCTACATATTCATCTAAGTTCACACTCGTTAGGCTTGAAAAATCAAGGTCACTCTCAACGATTTGTTGATAAAACTCGAGAGGGCTGCTTCCTGTCGCAAGACCCAGTGTTTTAGCACCATTTTCTAATTTTTCTTTCAAAATATCAAAGGCAACTTTCCCACCTTCAATTGGATTATCCACTTGAATAACTTTCATAATCAATTCCTCCGTTTTTCTTTCTTTCATTATATGGTATAGACCAATTTTTGTCAAGTGAAAACGGTTTATTTTTTTAAGAATAGATTATATTTACTTGAATCCATAATGAAATAGAAAGAATGCTGAATCAAAAAAGAGAGAGAGCAATTAAGCCCTCTCCATTTTCTTGAATAAGAATCAGAAACTTAACCAATCTTAAAAGGTATTCGTTTAAACTTCATCTTCTTTACGCTTGGTAACCAACCCAAGACCAAATAGTCCAAGAACTGCACCAATAGCCGCAACAACTGTAGTTGATTCTTCACCAGTATTTGGTAATTCACCTTCCTTAGGTGTTTCTGGGGTTGGTGGGGTCACCGGTGGGGTTACCGGTGGAGTTGGTGGGGTCACCGGTGGGGTCACCGGTGGGGTTACCGGCGGGGTCGGCGGCGTTACCGGCGGGGTCGGCGGCGTTACCGGTGGGGTCGGTGGGGTTACCTTGTTATTAAACTCGGTATCTTCTGGCATTTGTGTTGTTAGGGTCAACACTTTTCCATCCTTAGTTACTGTAACATTTACAGTAGCAACCATACCATCGTATTCCATACCAGTCTCAGTACCTTTTACTTCTTCTACGTGATAGAGGTGTGTACCCTCTTCACCACGTTTGAATTCAAGGGCGGAGAACTTGATTTTACCTTCAGCATCATTGCTTACAGTTTCAATCACTTTTCCATCTTTATCTTTCAGTACAAAAGTAAATTCACCATCCTTCAATTCACGGCCTTCTAATTTCTTAGTGAAACTGAACTCAACTTTAACCGGAATATTAACAACACGTTTTTCAGTTGGTTTCTCTGGTTTTTCAACTGTTTTCTTAGTTGGATCGTATTGGTGTACGATTTGTGAAGCTGTATTTTCAATATCTACACCTTCTTTGGCAACCTCTTTGATACGAGCTGGAATATCAAACTTGTAGTAACGTCCAAATGCTAGCTTAGCAGTGTCAATTACTTGAGTAGCTTCCTTATCACCAAGTGACTTCGTTAAATCAGCTTTAGATGTAGCAGTGATAACACCATTTACGATTGCAATATCAAACTTAGCTGTCACATCTTCTCCTGTTACAGAGTCGTATGCTTTAATATCAGCTACATTAACATCTAAGTTTTCACTGTCATATTTATCCGTTACACCTACAGATTGAATATGATGAGCTGTAGTGAATTTAGTTGTATCTAACCATACTTGGTAAACGACCTTATCACCCTTCTTAAGTGTCTTCGTATTGATATTTTGAGCTTCGTTATTATCAGCTTGATCAACATAAGGATTTATATTCGTATCAGCAACCTTATCTGTCAATTCTTTATCATCATCCAGAAGTTTGTTACCAGTGATATCGAATTTCTCTTCATTAAGAATGTATTTCTCTGGGTTAAACTCTGGCGTTGATGGAGGTGTCACACGGTTGTTGAACTCTTTATCCTCAGCATCTGTTACTGTCTTAACAAGTGCTTTAGCAGTTCCATCGTGCTTCACTTCAACAGTTACTTCAGCTTTCATAGTATCGTAAGTAACCGTAGAGTCAGATCCTTTGACTTCCTCAATTGTGTACTTGTAAGTTCCTTCTTGACCTTTTTTGTACTCAATAGCTGAGAATTTAACGTTGCCAGAAGCATCATTCTTAACTGTTTCAACAAGATTTCCATCTTTATCTGTCAATGTAAAGCTGAATTCATTAGCTTTCAACTCACGGCCTTCAAGCTTCTTAGTGAAGTTAAATTCTACAGAAATCGGAACACTATTAACACGTTTTTCAGTTGGTTTTTCTGGTTTCTCAACAGTCTTGCTTACTGGGTTGTAGTAGTTCACTACTTGAGCTGCAGTATTTTCGATATCTGTGCCAGCAGCTACATCTTCCTTAACTGTTGTTGGGATATCAAATTTGTAGTAACGTCCAAATTCAAATTTAGTTGTGTCAATAATTTGAGTATTTTCTGCATCACCTAATGACTTCGTATTACCAGCTTTGAGTGTTGCCGTAATAACTCCATTATTAACCGCAATATCAAATTTATCTGTTACTTCAGCTCCTGTTACAGAATCATATGCTTTGATATCGGCTTCATTCAGAGTTAATTTGCCTTCGTCATAGTTATCAGAAATTCCAACTGTTTGAATATTGTCTCTGTTATTAGCATCAAATTGAGTTGTATCTAACCATACTTGGTAAACCAATTTAGAACCACGTTTAACAGTCTTAGTATTTAAGTTTTCTGCTTCATTGTTGTTATCTTTATCAACATATGGATCAGTATTTGTTTCTGTATACTTGTTTGTTAATTCTTTATCGTCATCAAGCAGTTTGTCACCAGTAATATCGTATTTCTCTGTAGCGACAACATATTTTTCTGGCTGGAACTTAGGCTCTTCAGGTGGTGTTACAGTGTTGTTGAACTCTTTGTCAGCAGGATTAGTCACAGTTGCAATTAGAGCTTTAGCTGTACCATCATGTGATACTGTCACGGTCACTTCTGCTTTCATAGTATCATATGTTACAGTAGCGTCTGTTCCTACAACTTCCTCAACAGTGTAGTTATATACACCTTCTTCACCCTTCTTGTATTCTAGGGCTGAGAATTTAACATTTCCAGTTGCGTCGTTCTTAACTGTTTCAACTTCATTACCTTTTGAATCTTTCAGAACAAAGCTAAATTCGTTGGCTTGCAGTTCACGACCTTCTAGTTTCTTAGTGAAATTAAATTCTACTGAAATTGGTACACTGTTCACACGTTTTTCAGTTGGTTTAGATGGTTTTTCAACTTTCTTGGAAACTGAGTTATAGTAGTTAACTACTTGTGTAGCAGTATTTTCAATATCTACTCCACCATCAACATCATTTTTGACTACTGCTGGGATATCGAACTTATAGTAACGTCCAAATTCAAATTTAGCTGTATCGATAATTTGAGTATTTTCAGCATCACCAAGTGACTTAGTATTGCCAGCTTTAAGCGTCGCTGTCATTACTCCATTTTCAACTGTAATATCAAATTTATTTGTTACATCATCACCTGATACTGAATCGTAGGCTTTTATCTTAGTACCATCAACATCAACCTTAGTTTCATCAAAATCATCTGTAATTCCAACTGACTGTACCTTTTCCTTGTTATCAGTTGTGAATTTTGTAGTATCCAACCAAACTTGGTAGACTAGTTTATCACCACGTTTAACAGTCTTGGTATTGATATTTTCAGCTTCGTTGTTAGTAATTTGATCAACATATGGGTTGGTATTCGTATCTTTATACTTATCTTCCAACTCTTTATCGTCATCCAACAATTTGTTGTCTGTAATAGAGTATTTCTCAGTATTCAAGACGTACTTCTCTGGTTGGAACTTAGGTTCAGTTGGTGGTGTAACTGTATTATTGAATTCTTTATCAGCTGGTTCAGTTACATTTGCGATTAAAGCTTTTGCAGTACCATCATGTGAAACAGTAACTTTAACTTCAGCCTTCATCGTATCGTAAGTAATAGTTGCATCTGCTCCTGCTACTTCTTCAACAGTGTATTTATGTTCACCAACTTGGCTCTTTTCAAATTTAAGAGCTTTGAATTTTACTTTACCATCTGCATCGTTCTTGACAGTTTCAACTTCTTTCCCTTTTGAATCTTTCAGAACAAAGCTAAATTCGTTGGCTTGCAGTTCACGTCCTTCTAGTTTCTTAGTGAAGTTAAATTCTACTTCGATAGGAACACTGTTCACACGTTTTTGAGTAGGTTTTTCTGGTTTCTCAACTGTTTTACTTACTAGATTATAAACGTGAACGATTTGGTTGGCAGTGTTTTCGATATCAGCTCCTGCAGCAACATTTTCTTTGACTGTAGCTGGGATATCAAACTTGTAGTATCTTCCAAATTCAAATTCAGTTGTATTAATGACATTATCAGCATTGACAAATTTCTTCTTAGATGTCGCACTAATAGTACCATTTTCAACTGTAATATCAAATTTATCAGTTACATCAACACCAGTTTTACCATCGTAAGCTTTAATTGAAGAAGACTCAACTGTAAGTTTGTCAGCATCATATTTATCTGAAACACCTACATATTGGACATTGTTTTTATCAGTAAATTTAGTTGTATCCAACCAAACTTGATAAACAAGTTTTGAACCACGTTCAACAGTCTTGGTATTAATATTTTCTACTTCATTGTATTTAGCAGTATCAGCATATGGATTAGCATTTGTCTCACCATATTCGTCTGTTAGTTCATTATCATTATCTAGCAATTTCTCACCAGTGAGATCATATTTTTCTTTGCTGAGGACAAATTTTTCAGGTTGGAATTCTGGTGTTTCTGGAGGAGTTATTTTATTGTTAAACTCTTTATCTTCCGTTCCATCTGTTGATTCTCCATTTTCATTCACACCACCTGCTGAGCTGACATTTGTTACAGTTGTTAGGGTATGTCCATTTTTTGCAACTTCCACAGTAAGCGTTGCTTTCATGGTGTCATAAGTCATTCCTAATTCTTTAGCAGCTGGGATAACCTCTTCTACTGTATAAGTATGTCTACCAACTTTTGTATTATCAAATGATAGTTCAGAGAAGGTAACAGTACCGTCTTCTTTATTTTTAACAGTTTCAACTTCTTCACCTGCTGCATTCTTCAGAACAAAGCTAAATTCCCCTTCCTTAAGTTGACGGCCTGCGAGTTTCTTCGTGAAATCAAACTTAGTAACTACTGGTGAAACTACATAGTTGTTAAAGATTTTGTCATTAGCGTCTGCACTAAATCCACCTTCAGAACTATACTTAACGGTAGCTTCAAGATCACCCACTGCATTTTTTTCAGTTACCGTAACTGTCATTGTAACTGTCATCGCATCGTAATCAACGTTCGTATCAGAACCTTTTAACTCTGTAATCTTATATTTATAGGTACCAGGATTACTAAATGACAATTCACTAAATGTAGCCTTACCATTTTTGTTTGTGACTGTTTCTTCATGTTTATCAGGAGTACTCTTTTCCTCTGTTAACTTGAATCTAAACTCTCCATCTGTTAATACACGTCCATCAAGTTCCTTCTCGAATTCAGGTGTAACTTTAGCTGGTTCGCGTTTCACATAGTAGTAAATCGGTTGTTTATAAGGTGTTAAAGAGTTCAATAAGTCAACGTTTGTACCAATACCATAATTTGCTCTTTCCAACTGTGCATTTGGAGAAAGGTGACCGATTTTGTCTCCTAAGAATGGTACGAATACCGTTTTATATGGTACATATCCACCAGCTTTTTGGAAGTCAAATGGAATTTCTTTACCGTTTGGATAGTTTACACCTTTACTATCTGTGAAAGGAATAGTATAAAGTGGAGACTTCTTAACTACCAAATCTTCGGTATTTGCTTTTCCCGGTTTAATCGGTTTGGTTTCTGCTAGTAACATGTAGCCATCTGTTTCCAAGGTACCATCAGAACGTTTGCTTTGTTGTTTTGGATCAAGTAGGTACACACGAACAACTACTGAACCATCTTCTCCAACAATTTCTTTAATACGTTTAATTCCTGCACGTTCAGCATCCATGAACTTAGTACCAACTTTATAAGGACGACTTACATAGCCAGTTGTAGTATCTGGATCTGCTGCTTGATAGAGTTTATAACCGTCAAATTGGCGCTCACCTGAAGCTGTAAAATGTTGGCCTTCCATAGCTTTAGTCGTATATTTAGCTAAATCTACTTCATTACCATTTTCTTTGTAATCTTGAACAGTTTTATCTGTTTTGTTAGCGTTGAATGTTGGGTTACTTCTATCAACTACTTTATAGTAGGTTGTTTTTTCAACAAAGCTAGGGATTTTACTGTTTGTATCTGTAATGGTACGTCCATTATAAGCTGGTTCTACAGTATTAATAATATCTGTTGAAGTACGAGCCTTATAAACTGCATCGAATAATTTTTGTTCCTCTGTAGTCAGTTGGTGCCCACTTGCTACAAGAGCCTTGATATTAGCTCCAACTTCAAAACCATATTGAAGGAAGGGTTGAGCTGTTTCAGCCTTACTAGTAGCTTTACCTTTATTATAATCAACCTGATAAGTGAGTTCTCCATTAGAGGCTGTCTTAGTAGTCGTAAAGCTTTGAATACCACTTGAAGCAGAAATAGTTCTTGTTTCAACTACGTTACCAGTATTCTTATCAATTAATTCGACAGTTGTTTCAGTAGAATCATCAAATCTCTTGTATGAACGAGAGTAGTAATTTGTATTGTAACGTTTATTAAACTCAGTTAGTTCGACAATACTGTATGTATAATAATCTCCTTCTTTTCTTTCATAGCCGGCTGGCACTGTTTGGGAATTAACAGTTGCCCCATTTGGGTCTGACATTTCTGGTGTAGCTTTTTCCCCATCTTTTAGATAATTTTCAGTTGCAATCGGTGTATAGTTATGGTCTTCTGCTGCACGACGACTACGTACTTTTGGTTTATTACCTTCAGAAACAGCTGGTTTGACTTCTTCCTTTGTTTCAGAAGGTTTGATAGTTTCTATAGCAGGTTTTTCTGATATTATAGCTTCAGTAGTTTCTAGCTTTACTTCTTCTTTCACTTCTGGAGCAGCTTGAGTTTCTACTACATTAGTAGTTCCCGTCGGTTGAGCTTTAGCGACTTCTTCCTTTGCTTCAACTACTACTTCAGTAGTTTCCACATCCTTATTTGATGATTCCACACTAGAATCACGCGTATTTACCAACTCTGTTTTCGCTTCGGTAACGGGCTGTGCTGGAAGCTCAGAAGCCAATGCTGTACCCCCATTAGCCATCATGAAGCTAAGAGTTGTTCCTAAAAAGACTGATGCAACACCAACCTTATATTTACGCAAAGAGAAGCGTTGTTGTTCTTTTCTTATCATCTTGATAAGTTCTCCTTTTTTATATTCTTACTATTCGTCAGAAATAATTTGATATTTTAATTTTTTTGGTTTTAAAATACAAATTTCTTCTAACTTCTTTAGCGTCTTCATCTTATCATAAGAATTTAAATAGTTCAAAGAATTATGTGTTATTGAAAACGTTTACTTTTTTCTTTTCTATTAATTTTTATTTTTATAATATCTTTTTATATGGTTTTAAGTATAAACTATTAATTTTAATGGATTTATTTTTCGTTAAAAAAACAAATTATATTATATTTGTGTTTCTAATTTATATTTGTAATCCTTTTTTTACTTGAGAATGTGATTTTCATAACTAAATTTATATTGTTGAAATAAAAAGGTTCTCAAAAGAGAACCTTTTTCCATTAAATAGCTTCTGTGACGAAACTTCTGCTTTCTAGTACTTTTAACATCGCATCTGCTGTGTCTAGAGCTGTAAAGAGAGGAACCCCATGTTCAATTGCTGAACGTCTGATTTGTTCACCATCTTCATCAGCTGTCCGTTTGGTACCAACTGTGTTGATGATAGCTTGAATTTTTCCTTTGCGGACGTAGCTTGGGATATCGTGTTCATCATCACCAATCTTTCCAACGAGTTGAGCTTTTAATCCATGACTTGCAAAGAAGTCTGCTGTTCCCTCAGTTGCAAGGATTCCGTATCCAATATTTTGGAAGCGACGAGCTAAATCTAGTGCTTCTTCTTTTGCATCATCTGCGATAGTGAAGACAACATTACCAAAGGTTGGCAAGTGAAGATAAGAAGCTTCAAAGGCCTTGTAGAGAGCTTTTTCAAGAGTAGTATCAGAACCCATGACTTCCCCTGTTGACTTCATTTCAGGGCCAAGAAGGCTGTCTACCTTAGCTAGCTTGGTAAAGGAGAAGACTGGTGCCTTGATATGAACGTGACTGCTTTCTGGGTAAAGTCCATCTTGATAACCAAGCTCTTCGAGACTTTGACCAAGAATTAACTTAGTCGCTACCTGAGCCATTGGGATATTGGTTACTTTTGAAAGGAATGGAACAGTACGACTGGCACGAGGGTTTACTTCAATAACGTAGACTTTCTCATCCTTGATAACAAACTGAATATTCATCATCCCAAGACAGTTGAGGCCAATTGCAAGACGTTTGGTGTAGTCTGCAATCGTTTCTTGTACTTTTTGCGACAAGGTTTGAGGAGGATAAACCGCCATGGAGTCACCTGAGTGGACACCAGCGCGTTCGATATGTTCCATGATACCAGGGATGAGGACATTTTGTCCGTCTGAAATGGCATCGACTTCACACTCTTGTCCGATGATATAAGAGTCAACAAGAACAGGATGGTCTGGACTTGCCTTGACAGCAGTTCGCATGTAAGAACGAAGATCATCTTCATTCTCAACGATTTCCATAGCACGTCCACCCAAGACATATGAAGGGCGAACGAGAACTGGGAAACCAATTTTACGTGCGGCAAGTACTGCTTCTTCTTCATTGGTTGCTGTTTGTCCAGGAGGTTGTGGAATATCCAAGTCTTTGAGGGCTTGTTCGAAGAGGTCACGGTCTTCCGCACGGTCCAAGTCCGCAACTTGAGTACCAAGGATAGTCACCCCAGCTTTTGCTAAGGGTTCCGCAAGGTTGATAGCTGTTTGACCACCAAATTGAACGATAACACCTTTTGGTTGCTCTAAGTCGATAACATTCATCACATCTTCGAACGTTAATGGTTCAAAGTAAAGTTTATCTGATACAGAGAAGTCTGTTGAAACTGTCTCTGGGTTTGAGTTCATAATGATGGCTTCGTAGCCAGCAGCCTGAATTGCCTTAACAGAGTGAACTGTTGCGTAGTCAAACTCTACCCCTTGACCGATACGGATTGGACCAGAACCTAGGACAAGTACAGATTCCTTATCAGACTTGATAGACTCATTTTCCCATCCATATGTTGAGTAGAAGTACGGAGTTTCTGATTCAAATTCTGCGGCACAAGTATCTACCATCTTGTAAACTGGGACAATCTTGTTTTCTAAACGAAGTTGGCGAACTTGATCAGCTGTAGTTTCCCAAAGTTCTGCGATTTTACGATCTGAGAAACCATTGAGTTTTGCTGTTTTTAGGACATCGACATCCTGAGGATGTGCGCCCAATTCTTGTTCAATTTCAAAGATATGCAAGAGTTTATCAAGGTAGAAAATATCAATCTTAGTCAAGTCAGCAATCTCTTCTGGTGTATAACCACGACGAATAGCTTCTGATACGTAGAAGAGACGGTCATCTTGAGCCTTGACAACTTTTTCAATCAAGGCATCATCTGAAACATCTGCAAGCTCAGGCATTTCATTATGATGGACACCAATTTCTAAAGAGCGACAAGCTTTAAGGAGAGATTCCTCGATGTTCCGACCGATGGCCATAACTTCTCCAGTTGCCTTCATCTGCGTACCAAGACGACGTTCCCCCTTTTCAAACTTGTCAAATGGGAAACGTGGAATCTTAGCCACCACATAGTCAAGGGCTGGTTCAAACATAGCATAGGTTGAACCTGTAACTGGATTAATAACCTCATCCAAGGTCAACCCTACAGCAATCTTAGCCGCCAATTTGGCGATTGGATAACCTGTTGCCTTAGAGGCAAGAGCTGAAGAACGAGATACACGAGGATTTACTTCGATGACATAGTACTTAAAACTGTGTGGATCAAGCGCAAGCTGAACGTTACATCCGCCTTCAATCTTGAGAGCGCGGATAATGCTCAAACTAGCATCACGAAGCATTTGGTTTTCATAGTCGGACATGGTTTGCGCAGGGGCAAATACGATAGAGTCCCCTGTGTGAATTCCGACAGGGTCAAAGTTTTCCATGTTACAAACAACAAGGGCATTATCAGCTGAGTCACGCATGACTTCGTACTCGATTTCCTTGAAACCAGCAATGGAACGTTCAATCAAACACTGGGTAACAGGTGACAACTTCAAACCATTTTCAGCAATTTCTCGTAATTCTGCTTCGTTGGCACACATACCACCACCAGTACCACCTAGAGTAAAGGCTGGGCGGACAATAACTGGGTAGCCAATAGTGACTGCAAAGGCAACTGCTTCTTCTACTGTGTTGACAATTTCTGATTCTGGAATTGGTTGCTTGAGTTCTTCCATCAATTGTTTAAAGAGATCGCGGTCCTCCGCTTGGTCGATGGCAGATAATTTTGTCCCAAGAAGTTCTACTCCAAGTTCATCCAAGATGCCATTCTTAGACAATTCCATGGCCATATTAAGACCTGTTTGACCTCCAAGAGTTGGAAGCAAGGCATCTGGAAGTTCCTTACGGAGAATACGAGTCACAAACTCAAGTGTAATTGGTTCGATATAGACCTTGTCTGCAATCTCTTTATCCGTCATGATGGTTGCAGGGTTTGAGTTTACCAAGACAACCTCATAACCTTCTTCTTTCAAAGACAAGCAGGCCTGGGTTCCAGCATAGTCAAACTCAGCAGCCTGACCAATAATAATCGGACCAGAACCAATCACCATAATTTTTTGAATATCAGTACGTTTAGGCATTTATAAGATATTAAGGGCGTCAAGCGGACAAAGCTAAAATAGGAGTTATGACGAAGAACTGTTAGTTCTAGGAATAACTATCTTTTTAGCACCGTCCGTAGCCCGTATTCAGTTCAGCAAATACGAACTACCCTTCTCCTTTCTATTTGTCGCCTCACAGAGCGACATTAAATAAGATACAAAGGACGATAAGAAAGCGACTGAATTTTAGGAAACCAAGGAAGGTTTTTCTATCCTTGTTGGTTTATCTAAATTTCGACCTTTCCGTCCGTGTTCAATTCCATAAATTCTCCGACGATTTCTCACTCGTCTTTAGTTTGATTGTTTAAAAGCTTCCATCATTTCAATAAACTCGTCAAATAGGTAGCTTGCGTCGTGTGGACCAGGAGCTGCATCTGGGTGGAATTGGACAGAGAAACCTGGTTGGTTCCTGTGACGTACACCTTCAACAGACTTGTCATTAATTTCTTCGTGGGTAATGATTAAATGGTCTGGCAAATCCTCACGACTAACGGCATAACCATGGTTTTGACTAGTGAAGTCCACGCGCCCTGTTGCAATCTCGCGAACAGCATGGTTGAAACCACGGTGACCAAACTTCATCTTATAGGTCTTAGCCCCATTAGCCATGGCAAAGAGTTGGTGGCCCATGCAAATTCCAAAAATCGGAATTTTACCTTGAATTCCACGTATCATGTCAAGTGCCTGTGGAACATCTTCAGGATTACCTGGTCCGTTCGACAACATAACCCCATCAGGATTAAGGTGGAGAATTTCATCTGCTGTTGTTGTGTATGGAACAACCGTTACGTTACAATCTCTCTTAGATAGTTCTCTTAAGATAGAATGCTTAAGTCCAAAGTCAACAAGAACAACACTTAAGCCAACACCTGGTGCAGGATAAGAAGTCTTAGTAGAAACCTGCTTAATATTATCAATTGGTAAGACCGTTGCCTGAAGTTGATCTGAAATATGATCAATACTATCACCGACATGAGTAATAGTTGCTCTCATAGTTCCATGCTTTCGAATAATTTTTGTAAGGGCGCGTGTATCAATACCAGAAATACCAGGAATCTTTTTAGATTTCAAAAATTCGTCAAGGGTCATCTGGTTGCGCCAGTTACTAGCTCTACGAGCTTCTTCAAATACCACTACTCCTTTACAGGTTGGACTAATGGATTCATAATCATCACGGTTGATTCCATAATTTCCTACCAAAGGATAAGTGAAGGTTAAAATCTGTCCATTGTAGGACTGGTCAGTGATTGATTCTTGGTAACCTGTCATCCCTGTATTGAAGACAATTTCACCAGTCACATCGATATCAGCTCCAAAGCCTTTACCTTCAAAGATTGTTCCATCTTCTAATACTAGAAGTCTTTTTGTCATAATTCACCTCTCGTGGACGCTCTCAGGCGTCTTTTAACGTCTTGTGTTAGTTAATATTTCTACTTGCCAATACGGATTCTAAAATAGCCATTCTTACAAATACACCGTTGGTCATCTGCTGAACAATACGTGATTTTGGTGCTTCAACCAAATGGTCAGCAATTTCTACATCACGATTAACAGGTGCAGGATGCATAATAATAGCTTTTTCTTTCAATCGTTCATAACGGGCTTGATTTAAACCATGCTGAGAATGATAGCTCTCTTTTGAAAAAACTACTCCACTTTCATGGCGCTCGTGCTGAACACGTAACAGCATCATCACATCTACTTGATCAATAATTTCGTCAATGGTCACAAACTTACCATAATCAGCAAATTCTTGGCTTCTCCATTCCTCAGGACCTGCAAAGTAAAGTTCTGCACCTAAACGTTTTAAAATTTGCATATTAGACTTAGCTACGCGCGAATGATCTAAATCACCAGCAATGGCAACTTTAAGTCCTTGAAAGTTCCCAAACTCTTCATATATCGTCATTAGGTCGAGTAAACTCTGACTCGGATGTTGACCCGAACCATCCCCACCATTAATAATAGAAGTCTTGATAGTTTGACTCGCGATTAATTCTCTGTAATAGTCTACCTCTGGATGACGAATAACACAGGCTTCTACACCAAGGGCAGACAGTGTCAAAATGGTATCATAGAGTGTCTCACCCTTGTTAACTGAACTGGTCTTTACATCAAAATCCAAGAGATTTAGACCAAGTTTAATCTCTGCCACTTCAAAAGATTTGTGAGTCCGAGTTGAACTCTCAAAAAAGAGATTGGCAACTATAGGTCTATCTGTATAGGACTTACTAGCACCATTTTTAAACTCTATTCCTCTCTTAATGAGTTTCATGACTTGATCGACCGTCAACTCTTCCATCGACACTACATGTTGCAAGGCTTGTTGATTTTCCGACATGGCTACTCCTTTAGCTTTTAAGCTTCTTCAGTAATCAAAACTCTATCTTGGCCATCAAGTTCTGTCATCTCAACGATGATTTCTTCAGAACGACTGGTTGGGATATTTTTCCCTACATAGTCTGGACGGATTGGTAGCTCTCGGTGGCCACGGTCAACCAGCACAGCTAAACTTACACGAGCAGGGCGACCCTTGCTGACAATATTATCAATAGCAGCACGAATGGTACGACCAGTGTAGAGAACATCATCAACCAAAACAACTTCTCGATCTGTCACATCAACAGAAATCAAGGAAGTATCTTCACCACTTTTGACATCGTCTCGGTAGGGCTTAGTATCTAATTCTACAACAGGAACTGATAGATTTTCCAATTGTTCCAAGCGTTCTTGAATACGGCGAGCAATAAACACACCTCTAGTTTTAATCCCTGCTAAAACGATTTTATTTAAATCTTTGTTCCGTTCAATAATTTCATAAGTGATACGCGTAATTGCTCGCTTGACGGTTAATTCGTCTACAACTTCTTTTGTCTTCATGACAAACCTCCAAAAAGAAAAGTCTCCTTAGACAAGGAGACTTGAGAATGTATCATTAAGCGAGCCATACTGGAAACAGCATAGACTTACCCTTCTACTTTATCGAGCTCCTTGCCTGCCTCACGGGACAGGTTTAAAGGAATATTTTATTGTTCTTACTATATCACAAAGCCCAGTTCAAAGCAAGTAAAAACATTCAACATTTGACCTTATAATGAACTAAAATCATACAATTGTGGATAGTGTTCGCATTCTGGATTTTTCGGATGACAGATAGCACGACCAAAGTAAATCATGGCCTGATGCGCCGCCAACCACTTTTCTGGTGGCAAGACATCCATGACACGTTTTTCAACCTCTAGGGGAGTAGCTGATTTTTTAACAATATCATGGTGTTTGCAAATGCGCTCCACATGAGTATCCACTGCAAAAGCTGGAATCCCAAATCCTACACTCATCACAACATTAGCTGTTTTACGACCAACTCCTGCCAAGCTTTCTAATTCCTCACGTGTCTGAGGTACTTGACCATCAAAATCTTCTAATAACTGTTGCGCACATTTCCTGAGGAACTTGGCCTTGTTACGGTAAAGTCCTAAGCGAGAAATATGTTTAGCAATGTCACTCTCACTTGCATCCGCCATGGCTTGAGGCGTAGGGAAGGCTTCAAAAAGAGCTGGAGTCGCTTTGTTTACTGCCGCATCTGTCGTCTGAGCAGACAACATAACTGCAACTAAGAGTTCAAAATGATTGCGAAAATCTAGACTAGGTTTTGCATCTGGAAAAAGAGCTATGATTTCTTCTAGCACCTTGCGTGCTCGTTTTTTGGACAAGACCATTATTCATCTCCGTTAAATAATCCTTGCAAGCCAGCAAAAGGACTATTTTCTTCTTTCTTGACTGTTTGTTGAGCTTGGTACTCTTCCTCAGTCATGATTTGCCAGTCATTTCCAGAAATAAATCCCTGACCTGCTTCTTCTTCTGCCGTTAAGACCTTGATTGGAATATTGAGCAAAATATTATCTGAAACACTCTCAGCCAGATCGATTTCACCATTTTCGATAGGTAAAACCAAGTCATCATCAAGAACTTCTTGGTCCAGTTGATTAGTGGCACCTTCCATAAAGACTTCTGTCACTGGATAAGACTCTTTCAATTCTACAGGGTCCATACTACGGCTAGAAGCAAGAACGATGGTGTAAGATAGTTGATAATCTAAGAAATACATACGGTCTTCGTACTGTACTTTCCCAACCGCTAGAATACCTTTTACGTCTAAAATTTCTTGGTTACGCTCACGTAAGTCAGCTGACAAGTTTAGAGGTTGCTCAAAATACAAACCCTCAGGCTGCTTACGGATTTCTTGAATATTTAATTTCATACTTCCTCCATAAAGATTTACTCCCTTGATTATACCATGAAAGGAGGTCAAGTAAAGCCTCTAAACTTTTAAAACATCTTTCTGTATTTTTGATATATTTATTATGATAATTTTGTTTTTTGTGCTATACTATAGGCATCAATACATGAGCAAAGGAGGACGCTCATATGGAAGACAAAGCTCTTTTAACAGAAGCCTATCAGCTCGTTTCAGAATTAAACCAAACAATACAAAGTTGTAAACAGGGATTACCAGATGATCTACGCTTACAGCAAAATATAGACGAAATTCTCAGAGCGCTTAAAAAAGCTGAGAAAGTAGACAACGCCATCTTAATTGAACTGGAATCTTTTTACCAACGGACTAGTCTTTTGATTGGACTTGGTTCACTGAAATTAAATGACCAAGCCCGCACTGCTTGGCGAAACTATGACAAGTTCCACTACGATCAAGTTAAGCACGTTTTGACACTCTATGGACCTGTTTTTGGTTTTTAAGAATAGAGGGTTTTCTGGCTTAATCTTGACAAATTTTCTCAAAAAGAGTATGATGATTGCAACAATACTCGGAGGTAAGGGAGACATGAACAACTAAGTCTATCAAATAAAGAACCTTTATTTAGTAGATCTTGTTTCTGTCTCTTTTTTGTGTGCTCTTTTTTCTGCTTGATTTTCAGCCCTTTTAAAAGAGTTTTTTTGACATAGACGATTAGCTCTACTAGGTAAAGTAGAGCTTTTTGTTATGCACTATCGACATTCTAGAAAGGGCAACAATATGATAAAAATCAATCATCTGACCATCACACAAAACAAAGATTTACGAGACCTTGTATCTGACTTAAGTATGACTATCCAAGATGGGGAAAAAGTTGCTATTATTGGTGAGGAAGGAAATGGAAAATCAACCTTACTTAAAACTTTAATGGGAGAAATATTCGCTGATTTCTCTATCAGGGGAGAAATCCAGTCTGACCTTCAATCACTAGCCTACATTCCTCAAAAGTTACCTGAGGAACTAAAAAATAGAACTCTACACGACTACTTCTTTTTAGAGTCTACTGATTTGGACTACAGTATCCTCTATCGTTTGGCTGAGGAGTTGCATTTTGATAGCGATCGTTTTTCTAGCGACCAAGAGATTGGCAGTCTATCTGGGGGCGAAGCCTTGAAAATCCAGCTCATCCATGAGTTAGCCAAACCTTTTGAGATTCTATTTTTAGATGAACCATCAAATGACTTAGATATTGAGACGATTGATTGGCTAAAAGGTCAGATTCAGAAGCTTAGGCAAACCGTTATTTTCATTTCTCATGATGAAGACTTTCTCTCTCAAACGGCAGATACCATAATCCACTTACGACTGGTCAAGCATCGAAAGGAAGCTGAAACGCTAGTAGAGCATTTAGACTATGATCGCTATAGTGACCAGAGAAAGGCTAATTTTGTCAGACAAAGCCAGCAAGCTGCTAACGACCAACGAGTCTATGAAAAAACCATGGAAAAGCATCGCCGAGTCAAGCAAAATGTAGAAACTGCACTTCGAGCTACCAAAGACAGTACTGCTGGTCGCCTATTAGCTAAAAAAATGAAAAATGTTCTCTCTCAAGAAAAACGCTTTGAGAAGGCAGCCAAGTCCATGACCCAAAAGCCACTTGAAGAGGAACAAATCCAACTCTTCTTTTCAGATATAGAGCCATTGGCGACTTCAAAAGTCTTAGTTCGACTGGAAAATGAGACTTTATCCATTGGTGAACGAATTTTAGCTCAAGGGCTACAATTAACTGTCCGTGGTCAAGAAAAAATCGGCATTATCGGTTCCAATGGCGTTGGCAAATCCACTCTTTTAGCAAAGTTATATCAACTACTAAGCGGCAAAAGAGAGATTTCGCTTGGTTTTATGCCACAAGATTACCAAGAAACACTGCAATTGGATCTATCCCCAGTAGAATTTCTCAGCCAAACTGGACACAAAGAGGAAATACAGAAAATCCAATCTCACTTAGCCAGTCTTAATTTCAGCTATCCAGAGATGCACCACCAAATCCACTCCTTATCTGGTGGTCAACAAGGTAAACTCCTTCTTTTGAATTTAGTTCTGCGAAAACCAAACTTTCTCCTTCTGGATGAACCAACACGAAATTTTTCTCCAACTTCTCAACCAGAAATCAGAAAACTCTTTGCCAATTATTCTGGTGGTCTTGTCACTGTTTCGCATGATCGACGTTTTTTAAAAAAAGTCTGTACGAGTATCTATAATCTGACAGAGCATGGTTTGGAAGTAGTTGATTTACAAGATCTTTAACTTTTAGAAATAAAACATCCAAAGGAAAACCTCTGGATGTTTTTTTACATATGTTTCAAACGCTCAATTCGTTCTGAAATGGGTGGATGAGTGTAGAATAGTTTTTTAAGAAAACCTCTTTTTTGAGGATCGTTGATATAAAGGGCACTACTAGCATCATCCACATGATGACTCATGGGTTGACTATTGTCTAATTTTTGTAAAGCGTTGATCATCCCTTGCGGATTACGAGTTAGTTCTACGCTTGAAGCATCCGCCAAAAATTCTCGTTGGCGAGAAATAGCTAATTGTACTAGAGTTGCTGCAAGAGGTGCTAGAACAATGGCTAGGAGAGAAATAACTAACAGAATCACTTCAAGTCCCCCACTATCTCGATCATTACTTCTACGACTACGACCAGCACCTCCCCACCACATCATACGACCAGCCATACTTGATAAAAGGGTAATAGCACTGGCAAGAGCAACAGCAATGGTTGAAATACGAATATCGTAATTACGTATATGACTAACTTCATGACCGATTACAGCTTCTAACTCCTCACGATTCATAATATCTAACAGTCCTGAAGTTGCTGCTACAGCAGCATTTTGAGGATTCGAACCCGTAGCAAAAGCATTTAAACCAGCATCATCAATGACATAAACACGTGGCATAGGAATTTGGGCTACCATAGCCATATCCTCCACAACATGATAGAGAACTGGTTCTTCATTCCTGTCAACTTCACGCGCACCATTCATGCTCATGACAATCTCTGTTGATTGGAAAATCATAGATACTGCATAGACAAGACCGATAAGAATAGCTAAAATTATTCCCATAAAACCGGAGTTCATAAATAGATAGCCTACTGCATAACCTAATAAAGTCAATAGAAGGAAGAAAACAGTTAGTAGAACCACTGTTTTACGTTTATTACTTGCAATTTGTTGATACAGCATATTACTCACCTAGACTACTAAAATCAACCTTAGGGACCGATTTTTCTTCTTCAGGTGTTTGAAGAAAGTCAGAAGCTTTAAACCCAAAAATCAGAGCAACCAAATTACTTGGGAAGGTTTCTAATTTAACATTGTAGTTGCTAACGACACTGTTATATAGCTGACGAGAGTAAGATATTTTATTTTCTGTGTTAGTCAATTCTTCTTGTAATTTAGCAAAGTTGCTACTAGCTTTCAAGTCAGGGTAATTCTCAGCCACCGCAAAGATACCAGATATCTGACGAGTCAGTGCATCACTAGCTTTCATGGCTTCTGCAGGTGTAGTTGCTGCCTCTACTTGTGTTCGAAGTTGAGTCACTTTTTCAAGTGTAGAACTTTCATATTTCGCATAACCTTTAACCGTTTCAATCAAGTTAGGCAAAAGATCATTTCGACGCTTCAACTGAACATCAATCTGACTCCATGCTTCCTTTGTTTGCATACGTCCTCTAACTAGGCTGTTATAACTAATAACCACAAAGAAAACAAGAAGAGTAGAAATTCCAAAAATAATCCAAGACATAGTAGGATTCCTTTCTCATTTAAGATTAGTACCAGTATATCAAATTTCCATATTTTTGTGGTAAAATAAGATGACATAAAAGAAGGACAGAACTATGAAACCAGAAACATTTTACACATTACTTGACCAACAGAATATTAATCTTACTGACCAGCAAAAATTTCAATTTGAGCGCTATTTCGAACTCTTAGTCGAGTGGAACGAAAAAATCAACCTGACTGCCATTACCGAAAAGGAAGAGGTTTATCTTAAGCACTTTTATGATTCTATCGCTCCTATTCTACAGGGCTTGATTAGTAATCAAGCTATCAAACTTTTGGATATTGGAGCTGGGGCAGGTTTTCCTAGCCTTCCCATGAAAATTCTCTTTCCTCAGCTAGAAGTCACTATCATTGATTCTCTGAATAAACGCATTAACTTCCTCCAGCTTTTGTCTGAGGAGCTTGGCTTAGAAGGAGTCTACTTCTACCATGGACGCGCAGAAGACTTTGCCCAAGACAAGAATTTCCGTGCCCAGTTTGACATTGTGACAGCTCGTGCAGTTGCCCGCTTACAGGTTCTCTCTGAGTTAACCATTCCCTACCTTAAAGTTGGTGGAAAACTTTTGGCCCTTAAGGCAAGTAATGCACCTGAGGAATTAACAGAAGCTAAAAATGCTCTCAATCTTCTCTTCAGCAAAGTTGGGGACAACCTTAGCTACACACTTCCTAATGGAGACCCTCGCTACATCACCATTGTAGAAAAGAAAAAAGAAACTCCAAACAAATATCCACGTAAGGCTGGTATGCCCAACAAACGACCACTTTAGGATATTTTAAATAGATACTCACAAGATTATACCTCGCGTCTTTATTTCCTTGCTCGGGAAAAAATGATTTACAAAATCATGCCTCGATTTTTTGTTTCTTTGCTCGGGAAAAAATGATTTACAAAATCATTTTTTTCTGCTATACTATCACAAGCAAAGGTTTTTAATGTCATCCTGTGAGGTGACGAAGACGCAGAAATATATGAAGTTCTTTAAGAATGAGATAATCCTCTTTTTAAAGAAGTCTTACTCTGAGAGCCTATTGCTGTAAAATAATGGGCTCTTTTTTGATGCCCAAAAAGTGAGGTATTTATGAAACAAGAATCAACTGTTGATTTGTTACTCGACGTTGACCAACGTCCTTCTTTTGGTAAGGGAATTTTACTCAGCTTCCAGCACGTGTTTGCAATGTTTGGTGCTACCATCTTGGTGCCACTGATTTTGGGAATGCCTGTATCTGTTGCCCTTTTTGCATCAGGTGTCGGAACACTGATTTACATGGTATGTACTGGCTTTAAAGTTCCGGTCTATCTCGGTTCTTCTTTTGCCTTCATCACTGCAATGTCTCTTGCTATGAAGGAAATGGGTGGCGATGTTTCTGCCGCTCAAACAGGGGTTATCTTAACTGGTTTAATCTACGTTCTTGTTTCAACTAGCATCCGCTTTGCTGGTACAAAATGGATTGATACGCTCTTGCCTCCAATCGTTATCGGACCTATGATTATCGTTATCGGTCTTGGTCTTGCAGGCTCAGCTGTAACAAATGCTGGTCTTGTTGCTGATGGCAACTGGAAAAATGCTCTTGTAGCAGTAGTTACCTTCCTCATCGCTGCTTTTATCAATACAAAAGGAAAAGGATTTCTTCGTATCATTCCTTTCCTCTTTGCCATTATCGGTGGATATATCTTTGCAGTCTTTCTTGGTCTAGTAGACTTCACACCTGTTCTTCAAGCTAACTGGTTTGAAGTTCCTGGTTTCTACCTACCATTTAGCACAGGTGGTGCCTTCAAAGAATATAACCTATACTTCGGTCCTGAAACAATTGCAATCCTACCAATCGCTATTGTAACAATTTCTGAACATATCGGAGACCACACGGTCTTGAGTCAAATCTGTGGCCGCCAATTCTTGAAAGACCCAGGTCTTCACCGTACCCTTCTTGGTGACGGTATCGCAACATCTGTATCTGCCTTCCTTGGTGGTCCTGCTAATACTACCTACGGTGAAAATACAGGGGTGATCGGTATGACTCGTATCGCTTCTGTCTCAGTTATCCGTAACGCGGCTCTTATCGCAATTGCCCTTAGCTTCCTTGGTAAATTCACTGCTTTGATTTCAACAATTCCAAATGCCGTACTTGGTGGTATGTCAATCCTTCTATACGGGGTTATCGCCAGCAACGGTTTGAAAGTCTTGATTAAAGAGCGCGTTGACTTTGGACAAATGCGTAACCTTATCATCGCAAGTGCCATGTTGGTACTTGGACTTGGTGGAGCAATCCTTAAACTTGGTCCAGTTACACTTTCAGGTACTGCCCTATCAGCAATGACAGGTATCCTTTTGAACTTGATCTTGCCATACGAAAATAAAGACTAATGTAAAAAAATAAAATCCACTCTCTTGAGTGGATTTTTTAAATTCAATACTAACTTTTTGATAGGGTAACATAACATCTACGCTGATTTCTTTCTCTTTTCTAGCATTAAATCTTTCAATGAAATAATAGTTACCGCTAATAAAATCATTGCCATTCCAACAAAATCGATAGGATAGAAAATATCTCCCATTATCATGAAAGCAAAGAAGACAGCAGATATTGGCTCAATAGAGGCCAAGAGACTAGATTTGACTGGCCCAACCATACTGGCTCCCTTAAGAAAGGCCGTGTAAGCAAATACAGTCCCGATGAGAATAATTCCAGCAAATGCTAAGAAAATATCAAATGACATAGGTAGACTAGCACCGATAATCCCAGTAAATGGCACTGCTACAAAACCTGAGATGGTCATACCGACACCAATAACCAGAATGCTCCCCCATTTTTGAATGAGTTTAATGGGTAAAATGATATAAAGAGCATAGGTTAAAGCAGAGAACAAACCCCAAAAGAGACCTGCTGGTGTCATAGAGAGCTGATCCAACTGACCATGAGTCGCAATTAAAAAGGTTCCACCTATTGCTAAAATCATAGAAAGGATTTCGGCTATAGTAGGTGCTACCTTATCCTTTATACATGTGTAAGCCAAGATTCCAACAGGACAGACATACTGAAGCACCGTCGCTGTACCTGCATTTGTCTCCTGAATAGCCGATAAATAAGCCAATTGATTCAGAAAGAGGCCAAATAAAGCAAATAGTAAGAGAGAAAACAGACTTGATTTATCTTTTAGAAAAGCCAAAAATTGTTCCTTAGACTTTATATATGATAAAAGAACTAAGAGCAAACCAGCAACAATCAAACGGATATTGGTTAGGACTAGAGACGATATCCCATGAACCATTAGGTACTGAGCACTGGTCCCAGACAAGCCCCAAGCAATACCAGCAATCACTGTAAAAAGAGTTCCTTTAAGAGCTTTTGACATACTTCCTCCCTAGTCTGCTTCACGAATTAGGTCCATGACCTGATTACGGTCTATGATCCACTGGGCACGCTCGTCTTTTTCGTAGGTTCTATTGGACAAGAAAATAGCAGCTTCCTGCTTCTTGCGATTCCACATGATAAAGGTTCCAGTATAGCCTGTATGGTCTAGCCAATCACCTTCAAGATTCCATGCTAATGAGCGTTCTTTATCACTCAAATCTGAAAAATTCTGACTTAATCCGTCAGCAAAATCATCCTGTAAATAATGCTCTAGGAAGATTTTTAAATCTTTGATAGTTGAAAACAAGCCTGCACTCCCAGCATGTTTACCTAGTAAACGTGCCTTAGGATCATGCACCACTCCTGATTTCTGTCCCCGAACTGTAGGAACAGCACTGCTAACTGGTCCAAACTGAGTTTCCTTCATCTTCCATGGATCGAAAACTTGCTCTTGTAAAATCTGATCTAAGTCTTTTTCAAAGTAGTTCTCTAGGAGAAAACCGAGCAAGAGAAAGTGCACATCCGAGTATAGAAAATCCCTCTTCTCTCGTCGATTCAAATGAAACATAGCTTCTTTCAATTCTTCTGCATTCAACTGGTCTCTATTGATAATAAACGGGTCCAAGTCCGTAGAATGTGTGAGAAGTTGACGAATGGTGATGTCTGGATAATCCGCCTCTGGAAGATAGGTCTTTATGGATTGATCAAGCTCAATCTTGCCTTGCTTCCACAAGAAGGTTAAGACGGTTCCTACTCCCACAACCTTACTGACACTTGCCAAATCATAGACTAAACCTTGACAAGTCTGCTCTCCAATTTCTGGATTTGCTTCTCCGAGGTAGCAATCAGACCATTCACCATCCCGATAATACGCAAAAGAGGCACCAGGATAAATCCCTGCCTCAATTTGTTGCTCTATTTTTTGAATGATTTCTTGCTTCATACTTTTTCAAACCACAATTCAATATTGTTGGTATCCTTGGTTAGGAAAAACTTTTCAGACTTTGGAACAAAGTAGCCTACTGACTCAAATTTCTGACAAAGACTTGGAATATCGAATTTTTCTACTTGAAACTTCAGCATAGACAAATCCCAAGTAAGAGAATTTTCAACCAATAAATCCTCACCCTGCCCTTGTTTAAATATCAATTTCTTATCAACTTCTACATCTTCTAGTAAACTTTTAATTTGGTTTGGCAAGTGAATTTCTGTTGAAATTTCAAATTCTGTCAAATATTTCACTTTCTCATCTTTTGGGAAGGTAACAGTTTCATCAAACTCTCTCAAATCTTTGATGTCATCTTCCGCATGGATTAGGACAAGATCTCCTTCTGGTGATAGGATTTCAAAAGCATATCCCTTGTTTCCTTTATAGAGTTGAGGAAGTTTTTCCATTCTAGCTAGCAGTGCTTCAACCTCGGATGGATTCGCTACTTTTACAATCAATCTAGCTAATTTTTTGATCCCTTGAACCTTACGGGTTCTCATACTTGGCGATTCTTCTAAAACAAGTTTTTCAAGACCTGATTGGTCCCCTAACGATAGGAAAGCTGATTCTTCCAATAAAGGTTTCATCCCTAAAGTCTTTACATAAAACACTTCATTTATATTTCGATTATTTACTTTTAGCGTTGGGATAATACGCACAGTTTGATTTACATTCATAAATTCCTCCAACACTTTTTATTTTAAAGGATTTTATCCTATTTTACAAGTTATACAACCAAAAACTTTACCTATATTAATAACATTAACAAGCAAACTCCCCTCAAAAAAATAAGGGGAGTTAATCTATTTTTAGGATATTTTGGACTTTAATCTTTCCAAATAAGTTCTGTTTTTAGACCATAATGGTCACTGACTTGTGGACTATTTTGTCCATCAAAGACTACATGTAAGTATTTAACTTGTAAATCCTTTGTCGTAAACACATAGTCAATTCGAAGTGGTTCTGAATTCCCTTTCCAGCCATCGATTTCAGGTGGGACTGTATAGCTACCGCTTCTTTCTTGAGCAGCTTCATAGGCATCTTGTAGTGATAAGGGACTTGCAAGAATGGTCTGATAACCTTCTTGCCCAGCTGGATTATTAAAATCACCTGCTAGTAAAAGTGGTTTATTTAAATTAGTTAAGACTGATTCAAATCGAGCCCACTCCTCTTGGAAGCCTTTATCCCACCATGATAGGTGCACACTTGCAACTGCAATATCTTTCCCATCTACCGTTGTTTCTACTAAGGCTACTCTGCGAGTATGATAGTCTGTAGGATCATCGACATCTGAAACTAAAATTTCTCGTGCTTGGATTTGGTTTTTAGAAAGTATTCCAACACCTTCATGATATCGATCATAGCCAATATGGTTGTAGGCCCAAGTCCAATAGTATTCTCTACCAGCTTTCTTCAACTCTTGGACCAAAAGATAGATATAATGATCTTGATGAATTGGTTCAGCTGATGGTAGGGGATGATAAAGTTCATCTGTTTCGGCAAGAATTGAACTTATTTCTTGGTTAATCTCTTGAAAACAAATCAGATCGTAGTCTTGTTCAAGAATATCTTGAAGTAAAAGTCGGAATTTTTCTTGGGGATCTTTTTCCATCCAACTATGGGTATTTAGTGTTAAAAATTTCATACTTTTCTCCTATAAACAAGAGGTTGGAAAAACATTTCCAACCCCTGTCATTTTACAATTCAACTTTGGCAACTACTGTTTTAGCTGCAAGTGAACCTGTTTGTTCTAGTTTAACTGACTTGATAGCATCTGCATTTGTAAATACAACGATTGTAGATGTTTCACGACCAGCTTCACGAATCGCATTTAGATCTGCTTCAACCAAGAGGTCTCCAGCAGCAACTGTTTGACCTTCTGAAACTTTTACTTCAAATGGTTTACCTTCAAGGCTAACAGTATCAAGACCGATGTGAACAAGAACTTCAAGACCAGATTTAGTCGTAATACCAAGAGCGTGTTTAGTTGGGAAAACACTTGAAACAGTACCAGCTACAGGAGAAAGGATATGTCCATTAGATGGTTCAACTGCGAATCCGTCACCCATCATTTTTTGAGAGAAAACAGGATCCTTAACTTGTTCTAATTCAATTACTTGACCATCGGCAACAGAGTATACTTCTTCTGTCACACCCTTGAATTCTACTTCAGCTTTTTGAACTTCAGTCATTTGGTGTGGAAGTGTTTCTGGAATAACTTGACCTGAATCAAGAATATCTTGGATATCTGATTTAAGAACGTCAGCTTTTGGTCCGTAGATAGCTTGGACACCTTGTCCTTTCATGACAAGCCCCATAGCTCCTTCTGCTTTCCATTGTGCTTCAGAACCAACTTTTTCAGCATCTTTTACTGTAACACGTAGACGAGTCATACAAGCGTCAACATCGACGATATTAGCACGTCCACCAAGAAGATTGATAATATTTACAGCTTGAGAAGCTGTAGCAACTTGCCCTTCTCCGTTAGATCCTTCTTCAGTAGCACCTTCAGCTGTTTCGTAATTTCCATTACGTCCTGGAGTAGCATAGTTGAATTTTTGAATCATGAAGTTAGCAATGAAGTACATGATAACTGCAAAGAGGACAGTTACCCAAACAAAGTTAATGATATCCATTCCAAGACCTGCGTTAACAGCCAGTGGAGTACGAGTCAAGAATTCGATTGAACCGAACGAGTGCACACGAAGGTTCACAATATCAGCCATTGCAAAGGCAGCACCTTGAACCACAGAGTAGACAAGGTAAAGAGGTGTTGCAACGAACATGAACATATATTCAATCGGCTCAGTAACACCAGTCAAGAAAGTTGCAAGAGCTGTCGCAATCATCATTCCTTTGTATTGGTGTTTCTTGTCTGCTTCAACATTACGGTAAATAGCAGCAGCCACACCCATCAAAATACCGAACGAACCAATCATTTGTCCAACTTTGAAACGAGCTGGATGTACTGTATCTAACAAGTGTTGGTATTGACCTGCGTCAGTACCTTTAAGGTTTACAAGGTCAGTTACCCATGCAAGCCAAAGTGGATCTTGACCAAATACTTGGCTACCTTTTGCTGCACCAGTTAAGACATCATAAGTACCACCAAGAGCTGTATAGTTCATTGGGATAGTCAACATGTGGTGAAGTCCAAATGGCAAGAGCAAGCGTTCCAAAGTACCATACAAGAATGGTGCTAGAACTGGAGCTGTTTCTTGAGAGTTAGCAATCCAGATACCAAAGCTGTTAATACCTGTTTGAACAAGTGGCCAGAAAATTGAAAGAAGAATTGCAGCAATTACTGAACGAAGAATAACTACGAATGGTACAAAACGTTTTCCGTTAAAGAATGAAAGTGCGTCAGGAAGCTTACGGAAGTTGTAGTATTTGTTAAAGGCAGTTGCCCCAATAAAACCAGAAATAATCCCTACGAAGACACCCATGTTAAGTGCTGGAGCTTCCATAACACTGATAAAGTAATCAGAAACTTTGATTGACCCACCCAATAGTGTTGAAACCATAGCATTTGGATCTTTCAGCATGTCTCCTGATACGCCAAAGATTGTACCAGTGATACGGTTGATTAAGATAAATGCAAGACCAGCAGCAAAAGCACCACCAGCACGTTCTTTAGCCCAGCTTCCTCCAATAGCTAAGGCAAATAAAATATGAAGGTTAACGATAACTCCCCAACCGATTTGCTCTAGTACGCCACCAGTAATAACTAGGGGAGCAAGGTTTGGGTCAATCAATGCAAGTGACTTACCGATTGAAATCATCAATCCAGCCGCTGGCATAACAGCGATAACCACCATTAAAGCCTTACCGAATTTTTGCCAAAATTCGAAAGACAAGACATTTTTGAATGTATCTTTCATCATCCAAATCTCCTTTATATTTATTCGGCAAACGTTTTACGAAAACGTTTGCGCATGTTTATGTTTTAATTTTACCACTTTTTATTTTTTTGTAAAGGCTTTTATAAAAAAAAAATTGAATTTTTTTAATACAAAGAGATTTTCAAAACTTTTATATACTAACTGTTTTTGAGTTTGTGAGTGATTTCTGTTATAATATTAGCTATGAAATCCTATAATACCTTGAATGATTATTATCGAAACTTATTTGGAGAAAAAACTTTCAAAGTTCCTATCGATGCCGGATTTGATTGTCCCAATCGTGATGGTACAGTAGCTCATGGAGGTTGTACTTTTTGTACTGTTTCTGGATCTGGAGATGCTATCGTTGCACCTGACGCTCCTATTCGTGAGCAATTTTATAAAGAAATTGACTTTATGCACCACAAATGGCCAGACGTTAGAAAATATCTGGTTTATTTTCAAAACTTTACCAATACCCATGAAAAACTAGAAGTCATTCGCGAACGGTATAAACAAGCTATTAATGAACCCGGTGTTGTTGGAATCAATATTGGTACACGACCAGATTGTCTGCCTGATGAGACTATCGAATACTTGGCAGAACTGTCAGAACGAATGCATGTGACTGTTGAATTGGGTTTACAGACTACTTTTGAAGAAACTTCTGACTTAATCAATCGTGCTCATTCTTATGAATTATATGTAGAGACGGTCAAACGATTGAGAAAATTCCCTAAAATTGAAATTGTAGCCCATCTCATCAATGGCTTGCCTGGGGAAACCCATGAAATGATGGTGGAAAATGTCCGCCGTTGTGTAACTGATAATGATATTCAAGGGATTAAACTTCACCTACTTCACCTTATGACAAATACCCGGATGCAACGTGATTATCACGAGGGTAGACTGCAACTGATGAGTCAAGATGACTATGTGAAAGTTATCTGTGACCAACTAGAAATTATTCCCAAACATATGGTCATCCATAGGATTACGGGTGATGCGCCAAGAGATATGCTGATTGGTCCTATGTGGAGTCTCAATAAATGGGAAGTTCTAAATAGCATAGAAGCTGAAATGAGACGTCGATGTAGTGTCCAAGGATGCAAGGCTGTAAAACAGGAGTTTATGAATGAAAAAACCACTTGAAATGGCACATGATTTTCTTGCCCAAGTCATCACTCAAGAAGATATTGTCGTTGATGCGACCATGGGAAATGGACATGATACTCTTTTTCTTGCTAAGTTAGCGAAACAAGTCTACGCTTTTGATATACAGGAACAAGCTTTGAAACAGACTAGTCAACGGCTACAAGAAGCTGGTTTAACAAATGTTGAGTTACTTCTACAAGGTCATGAAACCGTAGATCAGTTTGTAACTGTGCTAAAAGCAGCTATCTTTAACTTAGGTTATCTTCCTTCTGCTGATAAGTCTATCATTACTAAACCTCAAACAACCATCGAGGCACTTGAAAAGCTCTGTCAGATACTCGTTAAAGGCGGACGAATAGCTGTTATGATTTATTACGGGCATGAAGGTGGAGATTTAGAACGGAATGCAGTCATGGATTTTGTCAGTCACTTACCGCAACAAGAATATACCGCTACTATCTATCGCACCCTCAACCAAGTTAATAATCCACCGTTTTTAGTGATGATTGAAAAATTAGAAAGGTATCGCCATGGATAAACAATACCTAAAAGATAAAATCGAAGCTCTTCGTCACAACTTTGTCGAGTCAACCCAACATGAACGTGCAGTTGGTATTTTAGATGAAGCACATATGAGTAAAAAAATGCTGAAAATCAAGAAGAAAATGATTTCACTTGAAATGGAGCGTTGTCAGAAGAAAATCGAGCATAAGGACTGCTCAAAGATTGATCAAAAAATCCAGGAACAAAAGGAACTTTTTGAGAATTGTCGTAAACAAAAATAGGGAGGTGGAAAATGAGTTTACTTTTTTATCTCTTAGTATTTTTACTAGTTCTTATTGTTTCTAGTACGACCAATAAGCTTCTGCCCTTTTTACCTATGCCTCTGATTCAAATTTTGTTAGGGATTGGAATTGGTCTTTGTTTACCCAACAACCAATATCATTTAGATACTGAGTTATTCTTAGCTTTAGTCATTGGCCCACTACTATTCCGAGAGGCTCAAGAAGCAGACATTACTTCTATCCTAAAACACTGGCGGATTGTCCTCTACTTGATTTTTCCAGTTATCTTTATCTCAGCGCTGAGCATGGGGGGAGTCGCCCATGTCCTTTGGGCTACCCTTCCATTGGCCGCCTGCGTAGCAGTTGGTGCTGCTTTAGGTCCTACTGACCTAGTCGCCTTCGCATCCCTTTCTCAACGCTTTTCCTTCCCAAAGCGGGTCTCTAATATCCTAAAAGGGGAAGGTCTTCTGAATGATGCTTCCGGACTAGTAGCTTTTCGAATGGCTCTCATCGCTTGGACAACAGGAACATTCTCCCTTACCCAAGCCGGAACTTCATTAGCCATTTCCATCGTTGGAGGTTTTGCAGTCGGATTTATTACAGCCCTAATCAATCGCTTCCTTCATACCTTTCTACTCAGCGTCCGTGCAACAGATATCGCAAGTGAGCTCTTATTGGAACTTAGTTTACCTCTCTTGACTTTTTTCATAGCCGAAGAAATTCATGTTTCAGGCATCATCGCCGTTGTTGTTGCTGGGATTCTGAAAGCCAGTCGTTTCAAGAAAATAAATCTCCTTGAAGCGCAAGTTGATACAGTTACTGAGACTGTTTGGCACACTGTAACCTTTATGCTCAATGGTTCAGTCTTTGTCATTCTTGGAATGGAACTGGAAATGATTGCGGAACCAATTCTTAAGAGTGCTTTCTACAGCAAAGTACTTCTCTTACTCAGTGTTTTTCTCTTGACCTTCCTGCTTTTTGCTATCCGCTTTGTCATGATTTACGGTTTTTATGTATTCCGTATCAAAAAACTCCAAAAAAGTCTCCATAAGTATATGAAAGATATGCTACTGTTGACGTTTTCTGGTGTAAAGGGTACAGTTTCTATAGCAACAATCTTGCTTATTCCTACTGATTTAGAACAAGAATATCCTCTACTACTCTTTTTAGTCGCCGGTGTAACCTTGCTCAGTTTTTTAACAGGCTTAGTTGTACTTCCACATTTATCTGAAGAACAAAAGACATCAACTGACCAACTCATGCATATCGCAATTTTAAACGCAGTTGCAGTTGAGTTAGAGAAGGATTTGGATAAAACAAAAAATAAAGTTCCACTTTATGCCGCTATCGATAACTACCATGGTCGAATAGAAAATCTTATTTTGAGTTTAGAGAACAAAGAAATTCAAGAAGACTGGGAAGCCCTTAAACTTCTTATCCTTAGTATTGAGAGTGATAGTTTGGAACAAGCTTTTGAAGATGGCAAAATTGGTGAGAGAGGCTATCGTGTCTATCAACGTTATTTAAAAAATATGGAAAAAGGAATCAATCGAAACATTGCTTCCAGAATTACTTACTATTTCCTAGTATCATTGCGGATTATTCGTTTTATCATTCATGAGATATTAACATTTGGTAAAACCTTCCGTTCATGGAAAGATAAGAACAACCCTATACTTCAGGCCATTGATTATGATCAAATTGCTGATCTTTATCTAGCCAATACGGAAATCATTATTGAAAGTCTTGAAAATCTTAAGGGAATCTATAAGAGTACCTTGATTAGTTTCATGCAAGAATCAAGGCTACGTGAAACTGGTAATATCACTAGTGGTGCTTTTGTTGAACGAGTTATCAATAAGATAAAGCCAAACAATATTGATGAAATGCTTAGAGGTTACTATCTTGAACGAAAATGTATCTTTGAGTTTGAGGAACAAAAACTCATCTCAGCACAATATGCAAAAAAATTAAGGCAAAATGTCAACAATCTTGAAAGCTATTCTCTTAAAGAATCTGCTAATACATTGCCTTATGATATGATGGAGTTGGTAAGAAGAAATTAGGATTTTTCTTAAAAAATAAAACACTTTGGAGAGTATAAAATGAAAAAGTTGTGGATACAACTAACTGAAAGACCCTTAATAAAAGCTTTTTTACATTTTTATAAAGAGTCAGATAGTGAGTTAACTAGTGTAGCTGTCGCTTACTACTGGTTAATATCGATTTTTCCGCTAATCATGATAGCGGTCAACATCCTTCCCTATTTTCAAATCCCTATCTCCAATTTTTTAATTGCCCTTAAGGAATTTCTACCCGATTCTATGTTTGAAGTGATTGAAAAAATTGTTCGTGAAGTTCTTACGCAACCATCGACGGGATTACTTAGTTTTTCAATTTTATCAGCTCTATGGACTTTTTCAAAATCAATGGATTTCCTTCAAAAGGCTTTCAATAAGGCATACGGTGTTGCAAAAAATCGAGGACTTATCAGTCATCAGCTTATGTCCTTACTCGTTAGTTTTGGATTACAAGTCCTCTTTGCTTTAGCATTGTTCTTGAGTATGTTTGGCCAAATGCTCTTAAACTTTCTTAAGAACTATTGGCAATCTGATAGCATTTTGTTTGATTATTTACAGGATTTTACAGGTCCTATCATCTACATACTTCTGTTTGCCATCTTGGTCATGCTCTATTACTTCTTACCAAATGTAAAGGTAACTAGTATTCGATACATTCTACCTGGTAGCATCTTTGTACTAGTGACACTTATGCTATTTTTGAATATCTTCTCAACATCTATAAACACATATGTTAATCATCTTGTCGATGTCCGTTTTTTCAGTTCTATTATCGTGGTTGTAATTATGTTTTGGTTTATTTTAATTGCCAAAATTCTCATCCTCGGAGCTGTTATCAATGCCAGTGTGCTGAGTCTTAAGGATCCGAGATATAAGATTCATTAGTTTTCTAAGAACATAAATAACATTTTTAACTACTATTTAAAGATTGGATTTAAAAGGTTAATTAATCAAAGGACTAAGATTTCTTTTATCAAAACTTTATGATACAATAATGATATGATTTTAATAAAACTTGCTTCCGTTTTGCTTTTGGTTTTAACCATAGCTTTAGCTATTATTATTAGCAGATTTTTTAAACTAAAGAAAAAAGGTATTAATTTTGCTGATTTAGCCTTTCCATTTTTAATTTTTGAATATTATTTAATTACTGCAAAGGCATTTACCCACAATTACCTCCCTATACTTGGGATAGTTTTGTCCATACTAGCAATTATTTTAGTATTTTTCTTTCTTATCAAAAAACGTAGTTTTTACTATCCAAAGTTTATTAAATTCTTTTGGAGAGCCGGATTTTTGGTTACTTTTCTTATCTATATCATCATGATAGTTCAAATCTTTTTGATGCCATAAACCTTCATTTCATGTATTTCATTTTAAAAAATAGAAACAAAGCACTTACTTTACAAGTGCTTTTCTGATATACTTAGTATGTTAAAGATTATTATAAAAAAATTAAATAGGAGAATAATTTAGTGAAAAAAACAATTGTGGCAAGTGCCATCACACTTTCAGTTTTAGGATTGACTAGTCCTGCTTTTGCTGAAGATTCTAAAATAGTAGAAACTACTATCAGGGATAAGGCAACTGAAGTTAAAGAAAAAATAGAACTGTCATCGAGTAAGGAACAAACAACAACTACAAACACTCCTCCTGCCAGCAAACCTAAAGAGGAAGCTAAAGTATCTGAGACAAAAAAGGATGGTTGGATACAAGAAGATAATCAGTGGCGCTTCTATGAAAATAATAAACCCGTCACCAAATGGAAACAAATCCAAGGTAAATGGTACTACTTCAACAAAGATGGTAACCGCCTTAGCAACACTACCTTTGATGGCTATGCATTTGACAATGATGGTGTTATGGCTAGTGGAGGTTGGATTCAAATAGGCGATGAACGTTTCTATACAAGTCCGTCTGGTAAAATCGCTCGACAAAAATGGGAGAAAATCGGAGATTCTTGGTACTATTTCAATAAAGATGGTCTCATGCTGACCAATCAAATCATTGATGGCTATGTCTTATCTAATAACGGGACAATGGTCAATCAAGGTTGGACAAAAATAGAAGATAAATGGTTCTATGTTAATTCTGCAGGAAAAATATCTCAAGCCAAGTGGGAGAAAATCAGTGGTTCTTGGTATTATTTTGATGCTGATGGAACTATGTTGAGTAATCGACTCTTCAACGGCTACCTCCTTTCAAATAGTGGAGCAATGGCTGAAAACTCTTGGGTTAAAATTAATGAACAATGGTATTATGCTCAAGCATCTGGAAAACCAACCCAACTAAAATGGGAAAACATTGGAAATACTTGGTACTTCTTTAACGCTGATGGTGCGATGGCCAGCAATCAATGGAAAGGCAACTACTTCCTTAAAGCAAGTGGTGCTATGGCAAAGAAAGAATGGATTTTCGATAAAAATTACAACAGTTGGTTCTACATAACATCTGCAGGAACATATGCCTCACATGAATGGATTGGATCATACTATCTTAAATCTGGCGGTTATATGGCTAAAAATGAGTGGATTTATGATCCTTCTTATAAAGCATGGTACTACCTAAAAGATGATGGTGTCTATGTCACTGGAAATCATAAAATCAATGGAAAAACCCACCAATTCCAAAGTAACGGAAAATGGATTGCGGAACTTTCAGGAACTCCAGCATTTGAAAAAGGTAAGTATACCAAAGTTATTTTCTTAGATCCAGGTCATGGTGGTCGAGACTCCGGTGCATTTTACTATAACATTGCTGAAAAAGACTTGAACATGCAAATTTACAAAAAACTTCGTAAAGAACTGGAAGGACTTGGATATACTGTTCTAACTTCTCGTGAGAGCGATGTTTATGTTGATTTTGTAACTGAGCGTTCGAAAATGGTCAATAAGACCAATGCTGATATGTTTATTAGTATTCACTTCAATGCTACAAGTAATTCTGCTTCGAACGTCAGTGGTATTCAAACATATTCTTATGAACAAAACCCTGATTATCCTTCAAGAATTAATTCTAAATGGCATAATCATCCAGACCGTATCAGTGAGAGCAAACGGCTGGCATCGTCAATACACTCCTCACTTTTAGCCCAAACAGGTGCAAAAAATGCTGGCCTAAAAGAAAGTAGTTTTGCAGTTCTCAGAGAAACAAATAAACCTGCTGTTTTATTAGAACTAGGTTATATGAGTAACTTCAATGAAAATCAACTCATCCGTAGCGATGCTTATCAAAATAAACTGGTTACAGGTATCGTCAAAGGTATCCAACAATACTATGCTGGTAAATAAAGCAAAAAGCCCCGAGATAACTCGAGGCTTTTTCACATCAAACACATAACTTTATTAGATTTCTAAATGAAAAAAGTTTTATTAACAAGTGCATTAGCATTATCAGCAATCGCTAGCGTTTCTTATGCAGCTACTGAAGTTCCTTCTATCCCAGGAGTAACTGCTCCAACTTCTGAAACAGTTACAAAGGCAAATGCTGCTAATAACCATAACAACCGTTTTAGTTTCGCTGTTTCTCCATTAAACAAGAAAGCTTTCAGTTTTGCAGGTGCTAAGACTTATCCAGCTAAGCCAGTTGCAGGTACTGATGGCAAACCTTTGGATGATGCAACTCGTGAGTTTGGACACAACAATCGTTTTGGTGCAGGATTTAACGCTGCTAAATCAGCTAAGCCAGCTACTCCAGATCCAAAAGCAATTCCAGGTGTAACACGTCCAACTACAGAAATTGTTACAGAAGCAGGTGCTGCAAATAACCACAACAACCGTTTTGGTTATGCTGTTTCAAAACAATATGACAAAGCTTACAGTGTATCAGGTGCTGAAACTTATCCAGCTAAACCAGTTGCAGGTACTGACGGAAAATCTTTGGATGATGCAACTCGTGAGTTTGGTAACAACACTCGCTTTGGTACAGGATTCAATAAATAATCTAAGTTAATAAAAAGAGAAAACCGATTTGGTTTTCTCTTTTTTCTTTTTACTAGATAAAATCTATTTGTTTAACTAATTTGTTTAGGAAAATTCATGTATATACTTTAGTGAAATTTTGTTTGAAATATTGGAAAACTTATTCTACTTTCACATCTTTATCTTGAAATAGAAATCCAATTCCCACGCAAGCCAGCACCCCTGCACCGATAACTAAACCACTTGAAAGTGGCAAGATGTCAAAAATAGCATTTGCAATGATAAAGGCAATAATCAAGCTCATGAGACTGGCCTTATAATCTTTTTTAACCAAATTCTCAAGAGTAAAGAATAAGAATAAACCTACTGGAAAGAGTGCCCAGATGTTAACATCCAAACTTGGCCATCCAACTAAACCAAAATACAAAACTGCTGCTGCAAGAACTAAAAATCCGATACCTACTACTTTTTTCATGATATAACCTCATTTTCTATTTTGTTAGGAAGCTTTATCCCCCCTTGACAATTACTACTATAACAAAAATAAAAATCGCAAACAATAGGTTTTGCCTATCTGGTAGACATCGCAGACTATGTGGTCAGAATTTTATAAAAAGGAAAAAAGAAGCCTGTCCTGAGACAAGGCTTTATTTATTTTTAAGAACCCGCACTTTCGTAAGCGTCTAATCCCCTATCCCAGAGTTTTAAAGAAATAACAAAGAAAACAAGGGAAATCAAAATCAACCCACCGATATTAAAGAAGACATCCTTGTCCTGTAAGAAATAGCTAGCAGGATAGTAGGCCGTAAAGGCGAAAGGCACAATAAAGCTAATTAACCAACGAAGGAGCGAATTGTAAATAGAAATCGGGTACTTGGCAAAATCATTAAACATATAGAAAATGTAAATCATGGCACCTGACTGCTTGGTCCAAAAAGCGATGCTGGCTGTCGCAATTTTCAAGGAAGTATAAATCAAGGTTGCAAAAGGAATACAAACTAGAAAAATCAGGAATTTTGGAAGAGTCCAAGCAATGCTAGTCGCCGTTGTCGCTAGTAAGATTCCACCGACCAAAAGTTCACCCAAGGCATCAATCTGAAAGGTCTCAACGAGGATGTGAAAGAGAGGATTGATAGGACGAGTCAGATACTTGTCAAACTCCCCTTTTCGAACTAGCCGTTGACCTAAAGCCCAAAGATTGTCAAAAAAGAGATGATCTAATCCCTTTGGAATTAAGGAAAATCCATAGATAAAGGCAATCTCTTGAAAAGTCCATCCTTCTAAGGATGGGATATGTTGAAAGATGACATTGAGAAACAAGAGGTTCAGGCCTTGAGTCAGAAAGACTCCCAAGACACCTACCACAAAATCCACCTTGTATTCCATGATCTGCTTGATGTATTGTCTGATAAAAATCAGATGCATGCGTTGATATTTTTTCATACTAACCTCCTTGAATGGTGATGAATGACTGGACTCGTTTCCAAATCAACTGAGACAAGCCCACCATCACTAAGAGCCAGAAAAGCTGAAGCAAAAGTGCTTGAAGAATCTGACTGGCATCGTATTTCCCAAGAATAATCATAACCGGAGTGTAAATCAAGGATGAAAAAGGCAAGAAGGAAAGAATATCTGCAACCACCTTTGGAAAGAAAGCCAAGGGAATCAGACTTCCAGACATAAAGGATACTAGAGAAGCCTTAAATACTTGAGAACCCCATAGATTTTTAAATATAAAGGCTGAAAATCCAAAACAGATATTAAAGAAAAAGTTAATCAGATAGGCGAGCGTTAAGCTAATGAGATATAGAACCGTCGATCCCAGTACTTCTAGAATACCTTGCCCAGACAAGATTTTCACCAAAATGATGACACTTAAAAATGGTAGTCCAACGCTGATGAAAATCAACCACTTGGAACCAAGCTCGGTAAAGAGGTAAGAAGCCGCAAAATGCACTGGTCGCAACAAACGCATGATAATGGAACCTTCCTTGACCTCATCACCGATCATAAAGGAGCTATCTGACTCAGTTAATAAATTAGTCACAAAACTCATGATGATGTAAAGGGTGATATCCGCCATACTGAATCCCTGAATCAAAGACTCCTGCGAGGAATCAAAGACCGCCTTCCAGAGATAAAATTCCACAAAAGCACCCATGACATCGCCAATTCGATAGAGAATAAAGTTGACTCGATAGGTGATCAACTCCTGAATCCCTGCATTGATAAAGGGTTTATAACGTCTCCACAATTTGACCATCTTAGAGCTCCTTTCGATAGAAGCGACGGATAATATCCTCAATATCCGTATCCACCATCTTCAAATCACGGATTTTAAAATCAGACAGGGTTTGTTTGATAATATCAGCTGATTGATAGCGGGAACTATCAAATTCAATAGTCAGGTTATTTCCTTGTCTATCAATGGATATATCAGACAAGCCTTCATAATGAGAGACGAGATGACTTTGACCTGGCGTCAGCTCAAAGGATAGAGTCTTCATCTTGCCAAAGGTCTCCTTGAGCTGGCTAACCGTTCCATCAAAAATCTCTTGCCCCTTATCAATCATAAAAATCCGATCACAGAGTTGCTCAATATCACTCAAATCATGAGTAGTCAAGAGAATAGTTGTCTCTTCCTCCTGATTGATTTGGGTGATAGCACGTCGAATGTTGTCCTTGACCGACACATCCAAACCAATTGTCGGTTCATCTAAAAAGAGAACTTTGGGATTGTGAAGCAAGGAAGCCGCAATATCCGCCCGCATCCGTTGACCTAGTGAAAGAGTCCTCACAGGATCCTTGATAAATTCCTTCAAATCCAAAACTTCATTCAAAAAGTCCATGCGTTTATGGAAAAGCGAGTCTGGCACATCGTAAATCTCCTTCAAGACCGTGTAAGTCTCTTGCAGTGCCAAATCCCACCATAGCTGGGTACGTTGTCCGAAAACGACCCCAATATCCTTGACATAATCTTGGCGATTGTCCTGTGGAATCTTGCCGTTAATCCGACAAAAACCAGATGTCGGTTTTAAAATCCCAGTCAGCATTTTAATGGTAGTTGACTTCCCAGCACCATTTGCCCCGATAAAACCTAGAATCTGTCCCTTGGGCACCTCAAAGGTCAAATCCTTGACCGCTTCAAAGGTCTGCTTTTCAGGATGAACAAAGGAGCGCAAAGCTCCCTTCAAGCCCGGTTCCTTGACTGTCTTCACAAAATTTTTCTGAAGATGTTGCACTTCTATCATTGCCATATTTATCTCCCTATCGTAAGGAATAGCAACATTGTATTTTTGACTACAAATATTCTATATCCTTACTTACTATATCTTCTAAATGTTTATTATTACAGAAAGCTTTATACCAACCTATTATAATTCATTAAAAAAAGGAATGCAAGCGCTTGCTTATAGATTATGAGATAAGAGATTCATCTCTTAAAACACCCAAAAAACCCACCCTCACGGGTGGGCTACGAATTATAAAAAGCAAACGATTTAGATTAATAGGAATCACTATTTAATCAAAGAACTAATCTTTCATAATTCTTTTCACAATCCCATTTCTATCAATTAGAAAACAATCTGGAAAGGTCATCTGCTCCCATTTTTCATAATCAAAACTGGAATCAAAATGATGTAGTAGTATTCCTATCAAATTCCCGTGTGAACTAAGTAAAATCGTTTTTTCTGAGTATCTCTCTTCCAATTCCATTAAAAAATTTAGTACTCTAGCTAGTGCATCTTGATTTGATTCCCCTTCTGAAAGAGATTTACTGGGATTTTGCCATAAATATTTAATACTGTTTTCAAACTCAGAATCTTTTATAAAGGTTGAAGATAATTTTCGCTCTCGTAACCGATTATCAAGAACTATTTTATCAAATTGAATTGGCGAGCTATTAACCGTTTCAAATGCTCGTTTATAAGGACTAGAAAAATAATAATCAATATTAAAAGAATTCAAAAACTCTAACTGGTCAAGAGATGAAAATCCTTTTTCTGACAAAGTTCTATTAAAATCATCACTTGAAAATCTTGAATGAGCATGTCTAAGTAAAATATAAGAATTATTCATAAGTCATTCCTTTCAATTATTATCATCAGTCTCAATGGATTTTTAAGCCCTCAATTATTCTCCGAAAATACTTTAATGCTAGAAACAATAGCATCACTTTGATAATGATAAAGTTCGTGAGGCGCATCTATATAGACGACTTTCACATTGGACTGTCCACTAGCAAATCTCTCTGCATAGTTCTTCCACTCTAATTGACTAAAGCTAGTGCCTTGTCCGTTAGAAACCAGTAGTAAGGTAGGAATTTTGAGATTGATGCTCAAGGGAACCTTCTTGGCATTTTCCTTTACCATACGAGATTCATGAAGCATGGCTCGTGACATCAACTGCTTATAAGCTAGGAGTTTATATTGTTGTCGTTCACTTTCTGTCAGAGTTGGATTTTTTATATAAAAGGACTCGGGAAAAAAACGTAACAAGCCAATCTGGCTACTCCAATAGGCCACAGTAAGCAAGGCCTGATTATCCTTTAAATCCTCATAACTTGATGGTAGTGCCCAATCCAGACCAATCAAGGCTTTCACTTCATCAGGATATTTTTCCTGCCAAGCCAGACTCTCAAGACTAGCCATAGAATGAGATAGAATAATAAAAGGCCCCGTGACATTAGCTTGAGAAAGAGCTTGACGAGTCTCAGACAAAACCTCCATCACATCTCTTGAATGATTGCTATCATCACTATAACCATAGCCAGCTCGCTCCACGATGACTACCTTGTATCTTTTCGATAAGGAATCCGACACATTCTTAAAGTCCAAGATTGGAGAGGCAATTCCAGCACCTGAGAGAACGACTATAGTTTCTGGACCATCCCCCTCAACATACACATTCATTTCATGCCCATTGACAAGAACTCTTTGACCCATAGGTGTTAGGGAGGCTTGTTCCTTTTCTAGACTAATACAGTGAAAGATAAATGTAGCCACTAAAAACAAAAGAATGAAACTAAGAAGGAAAAAGGCTGATTTTTTCAGTATTTTCATAGCATTATTGTACACAAATTAGACTCTTTTAGCAACTTAGTATATAGTAGTCTTAAGTATATTCTCTATAAAAGCAACACAAAAAACCCACCTTCACAGGCGGGTTTCATTTTGTATGGTTCAGCTAGATTAAGCTTTACCTTCTGAACCGAATACGTCGATACGTTCTTCAACTGATGCTTGGATAGCTTTTACACCGTCAGCCAAGAATTTACGTGGGTCGAAGAGTTTTTTCTTGTCGTATTCTGCTTCGTTTGCTTCGTAGTCACGAGCAAATTTACGAGTTGCGTTAGCGAATGCGATTTGGCATTCAGTATTAACGTTAACTTTAGCAACACCAAGTTTGATAGCTGCTTGGATTTGGTCATCAGGAATACCTGATCCACCGTGCAATACGATTGGGAAGCCTGGAAGAGCTTCTGTCAATTTTTGCAAGTGGTCAAGGTCAAGACCTTCCCAGTTTGCTGGGTAAGGACCGTGGATGTTACCGATACCAGCTGCCAAGAAGTCGATACCAGTTGCAACCATTGCTTTAGCGTCTTCGATTGGAGCCAATTCTCCTTTACCGATGATTCCGTCTTCTTCACCACCGATAGTACCAACTTCAGCTTCTACTGAGATACCTTTAGCGTGTGCTTTTTCAACAACGTCTTTAGCCAATTTAAGGTTTTCTTCAACTGGAAGGTGTGAACCGTCAAACATGATTGAAGTGTAACCAACTTCGATACACTCAAGTGCATCTTCGTAGTGACCGTGGTCAAGGTGGATAGCTACAGGTACAGTGATACCCATTGATTCAACAAGGTTAGCGATCAAGTTGCGAGCAACTTTGTAACCACCCATGTATTTAGCAGCACCCATTGAAGTTTGGATCAAAACTGGAGCTTTTTTAGCTTCTGCTGCGCGCAAGATAGCTTGAGTCCACTCAAGGTTGTTTGTGTTAAATCCACCAACTGCATAACCGTTGTCACGAGCTGCTTGGACAAATTTTTCTGCTGAAACGATTGCCATTTGTCAGGCCTCCTATATATTTTTTGGGACATCCCATTACATTGTTCATTTTATCACTTTTTGATAAAAAAAGCTAGTTTTTCCCGTAGTTTCGTCTGAATTTCTTCTATTTTAAAATATGTAAACTCTTTCTAAATCCCTTTATTCCGGCTTTTGAAGAAGATTCATATAAAATACTAAGTGATCTTCATATCTTTCAAATCGATAGTCAATTTCTTCATTTTCCAATAAACTTTTGACGACGAAGAGTCCCAAACCAGCCCCCTTGCTTTGTCGACTAGAGGATGTGAAGGATTGTTCAAATTTATCTTGCTCCTCAGGTGTACAGGTATTCTCAATAAAGACCCAACCATCTTTTTCTCCAATTTTTAGGAAACCACCTTGGACAGAATGTTTCACAGCATTACTGATAAGATTGGAAAGAATGAGTTTGAGTACCGAAGGATTTAGAACAGTTTGTTGGTCAGTCAGTTGATTCACAACTGAGATTTCCCTCTCTTTGGCTAATAAATCATAATCCTTTAAGAGAAAATCTGTCATTTCAAGAAGGTTGATTTTTTCCTTCTTATCTCGCAATTCCTGCACTGAAGAAAGAGATAAGATTTGCTGGACATGGTGACTCAAATCATCCACAATACCTAGAGAAACTCCCAGATAATGGTCACGGTCTTTATAGCGTCCAATATTGGCTTTCATATTCTCCAGAAGAATCTTTAGACTAGCTAGAGGTGTTTTCAGTTCGTGGGAAGCACCTCGCAAAAACTCAACCTTCATCTTTTCCAGCTTGAGAATGGCCTCGTTTTTCTCATGCAAATCTGCAATCACAGTCAAGAGATGCTGATAAAGACTGTTGATTTGTTCTTTGAGATCGCCAATTTCATCCTTAGAATCCACGCGCAACCTCACTTCTGCATCCAAATCCATCATCCGTCGAGTCACTCGTTTGATTTCCAAAATAGGAGCAACGATGGTTCTAGCATAGATAAAAGCGATGAGGAGCGAAATAATGAAAGAAGCTAATAAAGTATAAGGCAGAAATTGAAGACTGATGTCTTCTGCTTCTTTCTGCAAATCCATAGAAGCCAAAAACTGCAAGGTCATCGTCTGACCATCCTTAGTTTGAACTTCTCTTTCCTCAATAACCAAGGAAGCCGTCTGTCGTTGTTTATCAATGGGAAGATTATCATTAACTTCCAGCTTATCCTGAGTCATCTCTCCCTTAACAGCTCCCTTGATATCACTGCTTTTAGAATAAAGTTCAAGGACTTCCTGAATAGCTTGACTGTCCTTTCCTTGGAGGGACTGGGCAATTTCTGTAGCCTTTTGCCCTATGCTCTCCTGACGATGACTTAGATAGGTCGGAGGAAAGAGGAAATAGATGGCCAAATGCAAACAAATGACCAAGGTAGAAAATACCGAGAAGGTATAGATAAAAATTTTTTTAAATAAACCTGAACGTCTCATTTTTTCTCCAATTTATAACCAACATTGCGCACGGTAAGAATACAGTCTAAATCCAATTTTTTCCGTAGTTCCTTGATATAGACATCGATCACTCTGTCAAAAGGAACCTCATCTGTCATCTTCCATACAGCATCGATAATCTGCGACCGTGTTAAGGCTCGGCCTTCATTTTTAACCAGATAGTCTAAAATTTCCAGTTCTTTTGCATTCACTGCAACTTCTTGACCAGCCACTTTGGCGCTATAGCTGTCAAAGTCTACCTCGGTGTCTTTATAGGTAAAAATACGACCGGTATCATAATAACGTTTAAAGATGGCATCCACTCGTACTTTTAACAAAGATAGAGAAAAAGGCTTTTCCAAATAACCATCTGCTAATGCAGCAAAGGCACTCATCTTATATTCTTCGTCCTGAAAGGCTGTCAACATCAAGACTGGTACTTGACTACTTTTACGGATTTCTGACAAAACCTCTAAACCATTGAGTTTCGGCATTTGAATATCTAAGAGAACCAAGGCAACTTGGTGATTGGAAAATTGCTCTAAGGCCTCAAGTCCATCTGCTGCCTGAATGGTTTCATAGCCACAATCCGTCAAATAATCACTAATTCCCTCACGGATCATGTCTTCATCTTCTACAATTAGAATTTTCATATAAATCCTTTTCTATCAAAAATGCTACCTATATTATATCTCATTTGAGTGAGAATAGGTAGCAGGTTTTTTATTCACTATCCAACAAGAGTTCTTTTGGTTGTTTAAAGAGGAGATTGCTTGAAGCAAGTGCCATAACTAATACTACAAGAACTAAACCAAGTACAAAGATGATAGCAAAGTCAGAAGGTTGAATGGAAATATCCAGACTTGAAAGTGTCTTGCTAAAGCCGTCGACTTCTGCACCACCACCAAGATTAGAGGCTTGGGCTGCCTTACTTGCCTGTTTAGCCACATCTGATGTGACATTTGCAAGAATAGTATTTCCAATGGCACGAGCAGTATAGTTAGCTAAGAAGTAAGCTGAAATTAGTGCTGGAATTGCAATCATAACTGCTTCTGTGATAAATTGTCCTAGAATACTTGCTTGTTTTAGACCAATTGAAAGGAGAATTCCAACCTCTTTACGACGGGCGTTAATCCATAGTGTCAGTAAGAGAGCAAGTAGAAGAACAGAGAAGCTCAAGCTACCCCAGAAGAGAAGATTAGCCATCTTGTACATGCCTGAGATAGATTGTTCGAGGGCAGGATAGTTAGATGAACTCTTAATCAAGCTATACATCTTCCAGTTGATACCGTTGATCGATCCTAATTCTTGCATAACAGTATCTAGATTCTTATCTCCAGCTACAAAGAAGGTAGCATCTCCATAAATAGCTGTATCTTCTGTATAACCATAGAGTTGGGCAGCTGTATGAATATCTGTGATAGCTGTATTCTCATAAAGTTCTTGTGAGTAGGTTACAGCAGATTTGTTGTGTCCATCAAAAAGTCCTTTGATCGTTACTTCTACTGTTTCCTTGGCTCCTTTTTCATTATCTGCATCGTAGATATTGGAGTTCAGTTTGACCTTGTCCCCTACCTTCCAGCCATGTTTAGCAGCCAAGTCTTTGTGCATGAGAATCTGGTATTTGTCGTCATTGGTTAAATGCTCACCTTCGACTAGTTTGTAAGAGCCTGACACAAACTTGTCTTCTTTAGAAGAGTCATTGACCCCTGTTATCATCAAGCTACTTCCAAAACGTTGAGCTCGATCTGCAGTTAGATTTTTCTTGGTTTCAGGCGTTTCAATCAGTTCATAGCCTGTCAAATCACCGATAGCATTAATCCGTTTGATGTAGGATTCAATGGCCTTATTCTCGGTAATTTTTTTGATATCTTCACCCTTGATATTCCCAGCACCACGTGGAGTTCCTTGATTGACCCTGCGGTTAATTTGCATGGAGAAACTATTGGTGATATTTTTAAAGGTTTCCTGAGAAGCCTTGGCTGTCGCTCCCTTGATAGACAAGCCGACCAAACTCAAACTAGCCATCAAGAGAATGATAAGAAAGATCACAATAGACTTGAAAAATTTTCTTGTGACATAGGCAAATGCGTTGTGTAACATAAGATTCCTTTCTAGATTTACTTCGCTTATATGTTTTTATATTTCTTTATTTCCCTTAAATAGTGCGGACGGGAGGTAAAATTATCCAGTGGATGATTTTAGAAATCCAAGGAATTTCACGATTTATTTTTGAGCCATCTGTCTCAAAAATCCCGTCCTAGATAATAACAAAGTTATTATCTAGGATACCACTATAGCGGGAAATAACTGTTTAAGAATCACTTCGTTTATAATTACTTAATAGTTTACTAAAGCAATTCCAAAAGTTTAAGAAGTAGACTCTACTTTTCAGTCAGTTTCTTATCCTTCAATTCAAGTGTAATATCTGACGCCTGTGCCACTTCCTTACTGTGGGTCACAACGATCACACACTTGCCTGTTTTCTCAGCAAGAGATTTGAGCAAATCGATGATATCTCCAGCAGTCTTAGGATCCAAGTTTCCTGTTGGTTCATCTGCTAAAATCACTGGTGCTTCCGATACAAGGCTACGAGCAATAGCGACACGTTGTTGCTGCCCACCTGATAATTGGAGAACATTCCGCTTGATTTGACTTTCATCTAAACCAAGTTCAAGAAGGGTATCCTTGCTAGCTTTTTTATTAACCAAGCGGATATTTTCCAATGGAGAAAGATAATCAATCAAGTTATAGTTTTGGAAAACCAAAGAGATATGGTGCATGCGATGATAAGAATAACCTTGTTCACGAATATCCTTGCCTTCGAATAAGATAGCTCCTTCGACTGGGCTATCAAGTCCAGCTAATAGAGATAAGAGTGTTGACTTCCCAGCCCCTGATTCTCCAATAATACTATAAAACTTGCCAGGTTCAAAATCGTAATTGATTTTATATAAGACTGCTTCTGCAGTATTTTTATAACGATAAGTAAGATCTTGTAATTGTAGTAAAGTCATGATTTCTCCTTCATTAACTAATAGATGATAAAATTTCCTTAGGTGATTTTCTAAATAAAAATAGGAAACAAAGTGCAACTGACAAGCAGCTGATTATAAGTAGGAAGATATAAGATTCTCCAAATGATAGAAGACTTGTTGAAAGATTCGTTGCTTTTGCTAGCGTATCCTGTAGGGCAGCTTGGTCGCCACTTGCTAGTACAGTCTTCAAGAGATAGGATGTAATGGCATTCCCAGCCACAAATGCAGGCAGAATAGATGCCAATGAAACTAGGATGACTTCCAGGCAGAATTGACTAAAGATTGCTCCTTTTCCCTTACCTAGTGCCAATAAAATACCAACCTCGTAGACTCGCTCTCGTAACCAAAGTGACAAGACCAAGATTAGCGCTCCTACACCAGCAATCATAATGCCATAGAGGAAAATTTGTAAGAAGGTTTGGAAGGTCGAAACTGAATCCTTGATTTGTTCAAAAGCCTTATTTTCCTTTTCGACTTGATATCCTTTAGTTTCCAGAGATAACTTTTCAACCTCTTGAATGATGCTATCCATTTCTTTTGGATTTTCTAGATAGAAACGAGCGGCAGTGACTTGAGCTTCCTTATTCCCAAGAAGAGTTTGGCTACTTTCGTAGTCTGTATAGACCGTATTTTCACTAAAGTCTGATGATAGACCGGTAAATTTCTCTTGTTTTTGACCTGAGAAAATACCTACGATTTCATAATCTAGATTTTGTCCACTACTAGCTTCTACTTGTCCAGGACTTAAGTTTATCTTATCTCCTACTTTTAGATTGTTTTTCTTGGCCAAATCTTCATGGATTAAGATTTTTTTGCTATCTCCTTTTTCTAAATGCCTTCCTTCTTTAAGGGTAAAGGCAGAGCTAGTAAAGGAGACATCCTTAGAGGAATCTTCTAAAGCTACCAAACTGATGAGATTTTTTTCAGCCTCTGTCAAATCATCCCTTTGAATACTTTGTTCTCCAGTAACGACTTCTTTATCAGTTAACTTAGCTATTGTTTCTAGCTCAGGTGAAATCTTCTCAAGACCTTTTATCTTTTTAAGCTCGTCTAGTTGAGACAGTTGAAAAGTCTGATCTGCTTCTATTCTTTTAATAGAAAAAGATGTATTCAATGAGCGATAGAGATTATTTTCTACTGTTTTGTTAGACTTCATGAGCGTCAAACAAGCCGATATTCCAGCCAATAAGACAAATAGAATCAAGAATAATATGAGACTTCTCAGTCGTTTTCTGCTGACGTAAGCCCAAGCTCTTTGAGTGGGATTCATATAGCACCTCCATATTTGTAAAACCATTATAATATTCAAATATGAAATGTTTATGAAATACCAAAAAAAGAGCAAAAATATTTTTGCTCTTTTTGATGAAAAATAAAAAGCTAGCCAAAGCTAGCTCACTACTATGCGGAGAGAGGGACTTGAACCCTCACGACCTAAAGCGGTCACAGGATCCTTAGTCCTGCGCGTCTGCCAATTCCGCCATCCCCGCGTCGATTACTTTACTAGTATATCAACTTTGAAAAAAATTGTCAAGACTTTTTTCAGATTTTTTCATCTTGAAATGTATTATTCTGCAATTTCAAGCAAATTTTCATCAACCAATTTCGCACCAAGTGTATTCTTAAAATGTCCAAGTGCAAAGGCATGATTTTCAGGCCAAATGGATGCAACTGCTGGTTTGACCACTTCTATTTGATAACCAAGATTATAGGCATCAATCGCCGTATGCAAGACACAGATATCTGTAAGAACTCCTGTCAAAATGACTGTATCTACCCTACGCTCTCTGAGACGGATATCCAAATCTGTTCCAGAAAAAGCAGAATAGTGACGTTTGTCCATCCAGAAAACACGACTATCATCAGCATATTCCTGATAGAACTCAGCTAGTTTGCCATACAAATTTCGTCCACTAGTCCCAATAATATTATGTGGTGGGAATAGTTTACTTTCAGGATGAAAAACATCATTTTCTTCATGGGCATCGATGGTAAAAAAGATATAATCTCCACGTTCAAAAGCCTTTTGGGTCACCCCATATATATCATCAGATATTGCTTGAGCTGGAGCGCCCGCAGTCAGTTTCCCATGATCCGCTACGAAATCTTCTGTATAGTCAATAGAAATTAGTGCCTTAGCCATTAATAGTCCCTCTTTTTCACTTCTTCAAAAATATCTGGAATTAGAACTTTGAGATAGGTTCCTTTCATACCAAGAGAACGACTCTCAATAATCCCTGCCGATTCGAGTTTACGAAGAGCATTAACAATTACAGAACGAGTGATACCGATACGGTCAGCAATGACTGAAGCTGTTAATTGGCCTTCATTGCCATTTAATTCAGCTAGAATAGCCGATACTGCTCTAAGTTCAGAGTAAGAAAGTGTATTGACCGCCATAGTTACAGCCGTACGACGACGAATATTTTTCTCATCTTCTTCACGTTGGAAGTTCAAGAGTTGAATTCCTACTACTGTGCTTGCAATTTCAACCAGAATTAAATCTTCATCTTCAAACTTTTTATCATTACGCCAAATGATCAATGAACCTAAGCGAATCCCTGAGACATGAATTGGAGCAATCGTTGTTAAACCATCCGGGAAATCAGAACGACTCTCAGTTGGGAAGATTGTCAAATCATGCTCTACAGGAAGATTGGCTTCCGTATCGTAAATCATGTTTGCACCTTGCACATAATCTTCTGGGAAAGTCTTTGATTGGAAGAAGTGCTCTACTCGGTCATTATTCGTTTTGTAGCGCATAAAGTAGCCCAATAAACGACCCTTGCTATTCACAATACAAGCGTTACAGTCAATAATATCTGCTAATTGACGTGTAATGGCATTATAAGGAAGCTCATCTTGTAATTGCTCCTCCGAACGCTTCAAAATTGATGTGATTTTTCTTGTTTTTTCTAATAAATGTGCCATTTTTTACCTCGCATATAATCGCCTCCATTATAACATAGAAAATTCTTTATTTCAATAATTATCTGAAAATTGCTTATTGCATCACAATTCTTTTATATTCGCAATTTTTTGCTGTTTTTTTAACATTTATAATTGACATCCATTTATTTTTTTGATAATATAATATTACAAGATAATAAATATATAAATACAATTTCAAGTATTACTTTTTCTACTTTAATTTAGGTCTCCTTATATATAAAAAGCGATTCACAAAGTGAACCGCTTTTTATTATTTATCACCCTTGTTACGAATAACAAAGCCTGTTTTCTTCTCGCTTGAAGTATTGCGTGGTTTTTTAGTGTCCTTGCGGTAACGCTTTTCTTTATCAAAGCGATCCTTTGAACGTCCACCTTTACGATAGTCGTCACGACGTCCATTACCACGGCGATCACGGTCTCGACGGTCATCCCCACGACGGCCTCCTCGACCACCCTTGCCTTTGCCACCGAAGCCACCACCTGATGGTTTAAATGGTAAAGGTTTTTCACGTGCAATCTCAACCTCAGGAAGACTGTCTGGGTCTTGAACAGTTAGACTGAGAATATACATGGCCAATTCTTCTGGGCTGAATTCTGAGGCCAAATGACGAGCATCCTTGCCAAACTTCTCAAAGTTGCTACGAATCTCCTCATTCGCAAAATCACGTTCAATTTTCTTAAGAGCTACTTGCTTCTTAGCTTGGAAGGCTTCTTCTGCACTTGCAGGTTTAAGACCTTTCATGCGTTTCTTAGTTAAGTTCTCAATGATTTGTAGATAACCCATTTCATTAGGTGAAACGAAGGTAATAGACTGACCTGACTTACCTGCACGCCCTGTACGACCGATACGGTGAACATAACTCTCAGGGTCTTGTGGGATATCGTAGTTGTAGACATGAGTCACACCAGAAATATCCAAACCACGAGCAGCCACGTCTGTTGCAACTAGGACATCAAGGTTGCCATTTTTAAAATCACGAAGGACACGAAGACGTTTGTTTTGGTCCAAATCTCCATGAATCCCTTCTGCTCGGAAACCGCGGATCTTCAGACCACGAGTCAACTCATCCACACGACGTTTAGTACGCCCAAATACGATAGCAAGTTCAGGTTGTTCTACATCCATGAGGCGAGTCATGGTATCAAATTTTTCTTGTTCCTTAACACGGATATAGTACTGGTCAACTAGTTCTGTTGTCAATTCTTTAGCAGCAATCTTGACATGCTCAGGCTCTTTCATGAACTGAACACCAATACGTTTGATGGCATCTGGCATAGTCGCTGAAAAGAGCAAGGTTTGACGATTTTCCGGTACACGAGAGATGATATCTTCAATATCTTCAAGGAATCCCATGTTCAGCATTTCATCTGCTTCATCTAAAATCAAGGTTTCAATATCATCTAATTTCAAAGCCTTCCGTTTAATGAGGTCAAGTAAACGTCCCGGTGTTCCTACAACGATGTGAGCACCTGATTTAAGAGCCTTGATTTGTTTTTCAATGCTTGAACCACCATAGACTGAACGAACTTTTACACCCTTGCTTCTACCAAAGCGGAAAAGCTCTTCTTGGCTTTGAACTGCAAGTTCACGAGTTGGCGCAATCACCAAAGCTTGGATAGTCGCTTCTTCTGTACGAATTTTTTCAAGGGTTGGCAAGCCAAAAGCCGCTGTTTTCCCTGTACCAGTCTGTGCTTGACCGATAACATCTTTTCCCTCAAGAGCCAAAGGAATGGTTTGCTCTTGGATAGGACTTGCCTCTACAAATCCTGCTTTATCAACTTCTGCTAAAAGGTCAGCAGACAAGTTAAATTCATTAAATTTCACGTTTTTCTTCTTTCTAAAGGTGGTGCGAAGCCACCCTATAGCGCTTAGTTTATACTTTTCTTTTCATGACGGTTTTTCATATCTTTATATGAAAGATCGTGTTGCTTCTTTTCCACTAAAGAAAAGTACTGCTTTCTTTGCAACTCATCTAGTATAACACAAGAGAGGGCCAAAAGATAGTCTAACCCTCTGATTAAATCATGTAAGCGGTTTTTGAATTTCCTTTTTGATTGAACGACCTAAATAATAAGACAAAGCCAAGGCTATACTATATAAAATGAGAAAAACGAACAAGGTTTGTGTGTAAGAGTGAGCCATTTTATAGGTCTCTGCTAATAAAATAGGTCCTGCTAAACCTGCCATTGCCCAAGCTGTTAAAATATAACCATGCAGAGCAGCCAATTCCTTGGTTCCAAAAATATCACTGAGATAAGCCGGAATCAAAGAAAAACCAGCTCCATAGCAAGTCATCAAAATAGACATAGCAACTACAAATAAAACGGAATCTGTAAAGAGCAAAAGTGAGAGAGAAAAGAAAAGATTGACAAGCAGTAATATACTAAAGGTTAGAGGACGCCCGATATAGTCAGATAAGCTCGCCCAGAGCAAGCGACCAAATCCATTGAAAATCCCCAAAACGCCCACCATTACTGCTGCATGACTTGTAGACAAGCCAGCCATCTCCTGTGCCATTGGCGATGCCGCTGAAATTAAACCTAATCCACAAGCTATGTTGATAAAGAAAATAATCCAAAGTATATAAAACCGATTGCTTTTTAAAGCCTGATTTGCAGTCATTCCTTGCGTCAAAGAGGCTGTTTTTTCTTTCCCTGAAGCAGATAGGATTGCAAGTTCTTGCTCCTTTGGACGCCTAATGAATTGTGAAGCTAGAATCATGATAATAAAGTAACTTGCTCCTAAAATATAAAAAGTTTCTACAAGCCCTACCCCTGCGATGAGATGTTGCGCTATGGGACTAGTCAATAAAGAAGCAAAACCAAACCCCATAATCGCTAAACCTGTTGCGAGACCACGTTTATCAGGAAACCATTTTATAATCGTTGACACAGGAGTAATATAGCCTGCTCCCAAACCAAGCCCACCCAAAATGCCATAAGCTAGATACAACAACCACAGTTCCTGACGGTATATTGCAAATCCTGTTAAGATATTTCCACCTGCGTATAGAAAAGCAGATAGACTCCCCATGACTCTCGGACCAAATTTTTCCACCAAACGTCCCATAAATGCAGCAGATAATCCCAAACAAAAGATTGCTAGACTAAAGGCGAAGGCTACAGAAGCCTGATCCCATCCCGTTTTTTCAATAATAGGGTTGCGATAAACACTCCAGGCATAAGTGGACCCCAACATTAAGTGCAAAACAACTCCAGAAAAGGCAATAATATAACGATTCGATTTCATAAAATCTCCTATTTACGAACATTTATTCTATTTTATATAAAAATAGATAGGATTTTAGTTTATCAAGATTGTTGAAAAATTACTAGTTTTTTGTCTGGAAAGAGTTTTTATTTTTTTCTATCTTTTTCGTAGCAGAATTGTGCAAAAGTCTTTTTCTTGTGCTAGAATGAAACCAAATAGGAGGATATAAAATGTTAACTTATGATTTAATCGTTATCGGATTCGGTAAAGCTGGTAAAACACTGGCTGGGAAACTGGCTTCAGCTGGTAAAAAAGTTGCCCTCGTTGAACGTAGCAAAGCTATGTACGGTGGAACCTGTATCAACATCGGTTGTATTCCAACTAAAACCTTGTTAGTTGCCGCAGAAAAGGACTTGTCATTTGACGAGGTCATGGATACTAAAAATACTGTTACTACACGCCTTAATGGTAAAAACTATGCTACGATTGCTGGTACTGGAGTTGATATCATTGATGCTGAAGCCCACTTTGTTTCAAATAAAGTAATTGAAATTCAAGCTGGTGATGAAAAACAAGAACTAACTGCTGAAACAATTGTCATCAACACTGGTGCTGTTTCAAACGTGTTGCCAATCCCTGGTCTTGCTACAAGCAAGAACGTATTTGACTCAACAGGTATCCAAAACTTAGATAAATTACCAGAAAAACTTGGGATTCTTGGTGGTGGAAATATCGGTCTTGAATTTGCAGGTCTCTACAACAAACTTGGAAGCAAGGTAACAGTCTTAGATGCTTTAGATACTTTCCTACCTCGCGCAGAACCTTCTATTGCTGCTCTTGCTAAACAATATATGGAAGAAGATGGTATTGAATTGCTTCAAAATATCCATACTACTGAAATTAAAAACGAAGGTGACCAAGTCCTTGTCGTGACAGAGAATGAAACATACCGTTTTGATGCCCTTCTCTACGCAACTGGACGTAAACCAAATGTGGAACCTCTTCAACTTAAAAATACAGATATTGAACTAACTGAACGTGGTGCAATCAAGGTCGATAAACACTGTCAAACAAACGTTCCTGGTGTCTTTGCAGTCGGAGATGTCAACGGTGGACTTCAATTTACTTACATTTCACTTGATGACTTCCGTGTCGTCTACAGCTACCTTGCAGGAGATGGCAGCTACACACTTGAAGACCGTCTTAATGTGCCAAACACTATGTTCATTACACCACCACTTTCACAAATTGGTTTAACTGAAAGCCAAGCAGCTGATTTGAAACTTCCATACGCTGTGAAGGAAATCCCTGTTGCTGCTATGCCTCGAGGTCATGTAAATGGTGACCTTCGTGGAGCTTTCAAAGCTGTTGTCAACACTGAAACCAAAGAAATTCTCGGAGCAAGCATCTTCTCAGAAGGATCACAAGAAATCATCAACATCATTACTGTTGCTATGGACAACAAAATCCCATACACTTACTTCACAAAACAAATCTTCACTCACCCAACATTGGCTGAAAACTTGAATGACTTGTTTGCGATTTAAACTAAAAAACAATATTATCAAACAGCCCTCGTTGGGCTGTTTTTTCATAAGCGAAATATCAAATCTATCTTTTCCATCTTTTATGATATAATAGAAACATGAAATTTGAAACTACTTTTGGGCTCCTAGTTGGACGTTCTTCTCACTTTATTTTAAGTCGTCTTGGACGTGGAAGTACGCTCCCAGGAAAACTTGCCCTTCAATTTGATAAAGATATTTTACAGCATCTAGCAAAAAACTATGAGATTGTCGTGGTAACTGGTACGAATGGCAAAACCTTGACAACAGCCCTTACTGTCGGGATTTTAAAAGAAGTCTATGGCCAAGTATTAACCAATCCAAGTGGCGCTAACATGATTTCAGGAATCACCACTACTTTTTTGACTGCAAAATCTTCTAAAACAGGTAAAAATATAGCCGTCCTAGAAATTGACGAAGCCAGCCTCTCGCGTATCTGTGACTACATCCAACCTAGTCTCTTTGTTATCACTAACATCTTCCGTGACCAGATGGATCGCTACGGTGAGATTTATACTACCTATAAGATGATTTTGGATGCTATCCGAAAGGTTCCTACTGCTACGGTTCTTCTTAATGGAGATAGTCCACTTTTCTACAAGCCAGCTATTCCTAATCCTATTCAATATTTTGGCTTTGACTTAGAAAAAGGGCCAGCTCAGTTGACACACTACAATACCGAGGGTATCCTATGTCCTAATTGCCATAGCATTCTCAAGTATGAACTTAATACTTATGCTAACTTAGGGGCTTATATCTGTGAAAATTGTGGATGCAAGCGTCCTGAATTGGACTACCGTCTAACAGAATTGGTTGAATTGACCAACAATCGCTCTCGATTTGTTATTGACGGTCAGGAATATGGTATTCAAATCGGTGGTCTCTACAACATCTACAATGCTCTGGCTGCGGTTGCTATCGCCCGTTTCTTCGGTGCAGATTCGAAACTCATCAAGCAAGGTTTTGACAAGAGTCGTGCTGTTTTCGGACGCCAAGAAACCTTCCATATTGGTGACAAGGAATGTACACTGGTTCTTATTAAAAATCCTGTTGGTGCTACCCAGGCCATCGAAATGATCAAACTAGCACCTTATCCATTTAGTCTATCTGTTCTCCTCAATGCAAACTATGCAGACGGGATTGATACTAGTTGGATTTGGGATGCTGATTTTGAACAGATAACTGACATGGATATTCCAGAAATTAACGCCGGAGGAGTACGTCATTCAGAAATCGCTCGTCGCCTTCGTGTTACTGGCTATCCAGCTGATAAAATCACTGAAACAAGCAGCTTGGAACAAGTTCTTAAAACGATTGAAAATCAAGACTGCAAGCATGCCTATATCCTTGCGACATACACAGCTATGCTTGAATTTCGAGAATTACTAGCTAATCGTCAGATTGTTAGAAAGGAGATGAACTAATGGTTTATACTTCACTTTCCTCAAAAGACGGCAACTATCCATACCAACTAAATATATCCCATCTCTATGGAAACCTTATGAATACTTACGGAGATAATGGAAATATCCTCATGCTCAAGTATGTAGCTGAAAAACTTGGTGCCCATGTAACAGTTGACATCGTTTCTCTCCATGATGATTTTGATGAGAACTACTATGATATTGCCTTCTTTGGTGGTGGTCAAGACTTTGAACAAAGTATCATTGCTGGTGATTTGCCTGCTAAAAAAGAAAGTATCGACAACTTTATCCAAAATGATGGGGTTGTCCTTGCTATCTGTGGTGGCTTCCAGCTATTAGGCCAATACTATATTGAAGCTTCCGGAAGACGCATAGAAGGTCTAGGTGTCATGGGACATTACACACTCAACCAAACCAATAATCGCTTCATCGGTGATATTAAAATTCATAACGAAGAATTCGATGAAACCTACTATGGTTTTGAAAATCACCAAGGCCGCACCTTCCTATCAGATGACCAAAAACCACTGGGGCAGGTTGTCTACGGAAATGGCAACAACGAAGAAAAGGTCGGTGAAGGTGTTCACTATAAAAATGTTTTCGGCTCTTATTTCCACGGGCCTATCTTATCTCGTAATGCCAACCTTGCCTATCGCTTGGTCACTACTGCTCTTAAGAAAAAATATGGTCAGGATATCGACCTTCCAGCTTATGAGGATATCCTTAGCCAAGAAGTTGCTGAAGAATATGGCGATGTTAAGAGCAAGGCTGACTTTACTTAAAAACCTAATTCCAAGGAGATAGCTTTCTTGGAATTTTTTTGTATCCTTTTCTCCTTCTCCCTTGCTTTTTCTCCTATTTTTTGCCAAAATAGAGGGGTAGAAAGAAGGTAGCTTATGTCTAAATTACAACAAATCCTAACATATCTTGAAACAGAAAAACTAGACGTCGCTGTCGTATCTGACCCCGTCACTATCAATTATCTAACTGGATTCTACAGTGATCCCCACGAACGCCAAATGTTCCTTTTTGTCCTTACAGATCAGGAACCGCTTCTCTTCGTTCCAGCACTTGAGGTTGAGCGTGCTACTAGCACCGTATCATTCCCAGTAGTTGGCTATGTGGACTCTGAAAACCCTTGGAAGAAAATCCAAAACTCCTTGTCACAGCTTGATTTCAAACGTGTAGCAGTTGAGTTTGACAATCTCATCTTGACTAAATATCACGGTTTGAAAACTGTCTTTGAAAGTGCTGACTTTGAGAACTTGACTCCATTGATCCAACGCATGCGCCTCATCAAATCAGCAGACGAAGTGCAAAAGATGATGGTTGCAGGTGTTTACGCCGACAAGTCTGTTAAAGTTGGTTTTGATAATATCTCTCTTGATAATACGGAAACTGATATCATTGCGCAAATCGATTTTGCTATGAAACGTGAAGGCTATGAAATGAGCTTTGATACCATGGTCTTGACAGGAGATAACGCTGCAAATCCGCATGGTATTCCTGGAGCTAACAAAGTTGAAAACAATGCCCTTCTCCTCTTTGACCTCGGTGTGATGGTGAATGGTTATGCATCAGATATGACTCGTACAGTCGCTGTTGGTAAACCTGACCAGTTCAAGAAAGATATTTACAACTTAACTCTAGAAGCCCAACAAGCTGCCCTTGACTTTATCAAACCTGGTGTGACTACTCATGAAGTAGACCGTGCGGCTCGTGAAGTGATTGAAAAAGCTGGCTACGGTGAGTACTTCAACCACCGTCTTGGCCATGGTATCGGTATGGATGTCCACGAATTCCCATCTATCATGGAAGGAAACGACATGGTTATCGAAGAAGGAATGTGCTTCTCAGTTGAGCCTGGTATCTATATCCCTGGTAAAGTCGGTGTTCGTATCGAAGACTGTGGTGTTGTAACTAAAAACGGTTTTGACCTCTTTACAAGCACCAGCAAAGATTTGCTTTATTTTGATTAAGCTGAATTATATAAAATATAAAAAAGGACGGGATATAAAATCTCGTCCTTTTCTGGCATTAACGCTTTGACGCAGTAGCTGTCTGGCTTGAAATACGCTTTATCAAGCTTTTTCAAACCTAGTCAGCCTTGCGGGGGTGGGACTACGAAATCGTAACTTCGTCTACCGATTTCTGTCTCACCGCCTTTTTGATTTGATAATAAATTTTATCAGCTATATAACCTTCTCGTTCAACTGCCTTTGGAATTGTCTTCCAAAAAGTCATACCCGCCTTTTCCATCACACGACCAGAGGCGGGATTTAAGCTTGCATAGCAAGCATTAACCTCTTTAAATCTAATCTCATCCAAACAGTATGATAAAACAGCCTTCAATGCTTCTGTCATGATTCCTCGTCCCCAATAGTCCATCCCTATGATATATCCGACTTCACAGCTAGAGTTTTCTTCATCCACACTGACCAAACTAATATCTCCGATAACGTGATTTGGATTTTCTTTGAGACAAATGGCCCATTTGTAATAGTTAGGATTGTCATAAGATGCTACCCAAGTTCTAATTGAGTTCTTTGTGAAATCAACATTTGGATGAGGATCCCAAGTAACATAGGTTAGATTATCTAGACGAGAAGCCCAATTCTCAAACATGGCTTGAGCATCAGTTTCCACAAATCTCCTCAAAATCAAACGTTCTGTCTCAATAGTTTGTGTACCAAGTGCTTTCATAATCGTAACTCGCTTTCTATTTGAATGTTCAAGCTAAAGAGGTCCACTGGACCTTCTTCTCTTTTGTATTGTCAGGCTCGGGGTAAAAACACTATACTCATGAACATTGAGAAAACAACAATTTCCTCTAATTTCATGACGCAGTAGCTGTCTGGCTTGAAATACGCTTTATCAAGCTTTTTCAAGCCTAGTCATCCTTGCGGGGGTGAGACTACGAAATCGAACTCTTCGAGTTACCGATTTCTGTCTCACTCCCAAAACGTATCAAACACTGTGATTGGTAGGTGGCGTTTGTGTTGGCCTTTGTGCCACCATTTTTCAATGGTTGCTTGGGCTTCTTGGCTGATTTGTTTTCCTTCTAGATAGTCATCAATCTCTGCATAGGTTACACCGAGTGCAACTTCATCTGCCAAGCCTGGTTTCTCTTCTTCTAGATCGGCAATCGGTACTTTTTCATAGAGAGCAGGATCAGCTCCGAGCTCCTTCAAGAGTTGTTTTCCTTGGCGTTTATTGAGGCGATAAAGCGGGAGAATATCTGCACCACCATCACCAAACTTGGTAAAGAAACCTGTGACATTCTCAGCAGCATGGTCAGTCCCGATAACTGCACCACTATGAGCTCCTGCAAGCGCATATTGGGCAATCATCCGGCTTCTAGCCTTAATATTCCCTTTATTGAAGTCTGTCATTGAACTTCCAGTAGCCTCTATAGCCACTGCCATGGCATCGACAGATTCTTTAATGTTCACTACTAAGCTGACATCTGGCTGAATAAAAGCTAAGGCTTTTTGAGCATCATCTTCATCGGCTTGAATGCCATAAGGCAGGCGAACCGCTATAAATTTATAAGAATCATCACCAGTTTCAGCTCGCATTTCTTCCATAGCTAGTTGGGCAAGGCGACCAGCTAAAGTCGAGTCTTGACCACCAGAAATTCCTAATACAAAACTTTTAAGGAAGAGATGTTTCTTCAAATATCTTTTTAGAAAGTCAATGGAACGACGGATTTCTTCTTGAGGGTCGATGACAGGTTTAACCCCTAATTGCTGGATAATAGTCTCTTGCAAACTCATTCTTCTTCTCCTTCACCTAGAGCTGCCTTACGCATCTTGTCAATCAAGTCCATCTTATCTTGCCAAATATCATGCGCTAAGTCTACTGGATAATGTTGTGGGTTAAGAACACGTTTGTATTCATCCCAGAGTTTATCAAATTCCTTGCGAGCATAAGCTTGAATTTCAGGTAGACTCGGTAAATCATAGATTAGTTTTCCATCCCTGAAAATATCCACCAAGAGAGGAACTGCATCAAAATTGCGGACAGTTTTCTTGATGTAAGTATAGGTTGGGTGGAACATCTTGAGTTCAGTCATACTTGACACGTCAACGCCGTCATAGGTAATATAATCACCTTCAGATTTTCCTTTTTCACGACTGGTAATGCGCCAAACTTGTTTCTTACCTGGAGTTGAAACTTTTTCAGCATTGCTAGAGAGTTTGATGGTGTTGCGCATCTGACCATTTTCATCTTCAATAGCCACAATTTTATAAACTGCACCAAGAGCAGGTTGGTCATAGGCAGTGATAAGTTTAGTTCCTACACCCCAAACATCAATCTTAGCTTTTTGCATTTTGAGGTTAAGGATAGTATTTTCATCTAGGTCATTGGATGCATAAATTTTGGCATCTGGGAAACCAGCTTCATCCAACTGATGTCGAACTTTCTTAGAAATATAAGCAATATCTCCTGAATCGATACGAACACCTTTAAAGTTAATCTCATCTCCAAGTTCACGAGCAACCTTAATAGCTGCAGGTACACCGATACGAAGGGTATCATAAGTATCGACTAGAAAGACACAATCACGATGGGTTGAGGCATAAGCTTTGAAAGCCTGATAGTCATTCCCATATACCTGTACCAAGGAATGGGCATGTGTTCCTAAAACAGGGATGCCAAAGAGTTTCCCTGCACGGACATTACTAGTTCCATTAGCACCACCAATTACAGCCGCACGTGTTCCCCAGATTGCCGCATCCATTTCTTGTGCACGACGTGTTCCGAACTCCATCAAAGGTTCATCATCAATGACAGAACGAATGCGTGCTGCCTTAGTCGCTATCAAAGTTTGAAAGTTAACGATATTCAAAAGGGCTGTTTCAACCAATTGACATTGGGCCAATGGACCTTCTACCTGAACGATTGGCTCATTGGCAAAAACCAAATCACCTTCCCGAGCAGAACGAACCGTCAACTCCAATTTGAGATTACGGAGATAGTCTAAAAATGCACCATGGTAACCAAGTGATTCTAGATAATCAATATCACTGTCTGAGAAGCGTAAGTTTTCTAGGTATTTTACTATTCTCTCTAACCCTGCAAAAACAGCATAGCCGTTATTAAACGGTTGTTGGCGGAAATAAACCTCAAAAACAGCTTTCTTATTATGAATGCCTTGGTCAAAGTAGACCTGCATCATGTTAATCTGATACAAATCCGTGTGTAAAGTTAAACTATCATCTTTGTACATATGAGCCCTTCTTTCCTGTTTCTAAAAAAGGAAACAGATTCTTTATAAATTAGTACCATTATAGCATATTTTATAAGGTTTGACTCAAGTCTACTCACTTTCTAGCTGTTCTAAATCTTCTTCATATTTTTTCTGGGCCCATTCACCATAACTCTTAAGGCCGAGATTACCAATAAAGACCCAAGGAAGATAAAAGATATAAGTAAATACCCATGCATAAATGTACTTAATATGTAGAGGGTTGTGCTGATAAATTTCGATATTAAACTGGTAGTTTTGTAGCATCAAGCTAGCTGTAATCACTAGAGTTAATAATAGGCATCCTAAAATTGTAAAATGAAAACGACTATAGTAGGTCACACCTAGACTTCGAGCACGGCCGAAAAAGTAAAAAGTTCCAATAATGATAATGATGAGAATCATTCTCGGATTAAAAAGACTTGGTGCTAATACTGCAATCATATAAGATAAAAGCAAGAAAGCTATAGATATATAGAAACTTTCTGCTCCTGCTTTATTCATCAGTTGTTCTTCTCTTTCGTCCAGTAATTGATAATAAAATAATCTATTTTTCATCTTCTTCCTCCCAAAATAATTGATCTAGCGTTTTCCCTAAGCACCTGCAAATAGACTGGCAAAGGGAAAGACTAGGATTATATTTCCCTGCTTCTATCAAGCCTATAGTCTGCCTAGTTACACCCACAGCTTCTGACAAATCACCTTGTGTCATGTCAAGCTCCACTCGAGCTAACTTTAATTTTAAATTCTTAGCCACTTGTTACCTCCTCCTTAATTTTAAAAGTCGCGCTCTTTTTTCAACTTTATTATATCATATATTTTACATTATGCAATATATATCTGTCATTTTGTGCAATTTTTTTTACAAAAAAACTCTACCACTTACATGATAGAGAGTTCTATGTTTACAAATCTTTTTGATAATAGTGTCTTTGTCCGGTGTAGGGATAATCTTTTAAGGTAAAGATTTCCTTATAGCCCTGCTTTTCATAAAAGGCTGGCGCTTGAAACTGATAGGTATTCACAAAAGCAAAGCGACAGTTTCTCTTTTTAGCTTCACTCTCTGCTCGCTGCAATAGTTGGGAACCAACTCCTTGTCCTAGCAAGTCCTCCTTCACAAATAAATACTCAATTTCTAACCAATTCCCGAAAGTCTCTGCTACCAAACCAGCCATGATTTCACCATGTTCATCTTCGACATAAAGGTTTAGTGGCTCACTTTCAGCAACTTCTCTTTTGGAACGATTATAGGAACGAATCAAGTCTCCTATTATTTGCGATTTCTGAGACTCTATATTTTCCAATCTAACCTGCATCTAAATCTCCTCGACTCTACTTTATATCTTGATTATAGTCTTATTACCAAGAGCTGTCAAACTAGAAAACTCATCAACCTGAGTTGATGAGTTTATAACTTATTTTCTAAATTTCCATTGGCTATAAATACCAAAAGCAACAATCCAGATAGCTGAACCTCTTGCTCCCATTACAGTTGATTCTTGTAAAAAGAGAGTTCCGAATACAAAGATGAAGAAGAGCATAGTCAGAGGATTTAGCAAGCGATATTGGGGCATGAGATAGCCATCTGCCATAAAGTCTTTTGACTTGCGATACTTAAGATGGGCCACCATGATTAAGATGTAGATGGCGATATAAACACCTGATGAAGAAGCCGTAATCAAAGCAAAGGCATCTGATACGCCAGGAAGTACATTGATGAAGGCTGCAAGACCAATCAATACCGCAGAAGCAATGATAGCATTCTGAGGAACATTGTGGCGTGAAAGTGTATCTGCCTTAATAGCTTTCAAGAAACGATTTGGTGAATCATGGGCAATTTGGTACAAGTGACGACCTGTTGAGTAAAGAGTTGAATTCAAGGCTGACGCAGCGGAAGTCAAGACAACAAAGTTAATCAAGGCCGCCGCCCACTTAAGACCAACAAGTTCAAATACCGTTACAAATGGTGAATCTGTCGCAGAAAGCTCACGCCAAGGAATAATAGACATGATGGCTAAGAGAGCTCCACCGTAGAAAAAGATAATTCGCAAAGGAATTTCCTTAACAGCCTTAGGCAAGACTTTTCGAGGATCTTTGGTTTCAGATGTTGTAACGCCGATAAATTCAATCATCAAGTAAGCAAAGAAAACCATTTGAAAGGCCATGACAAAATTCATTCCTCCATTTGGGAAAAGGGAGAATTGCTCACTGATATTGACAAGACTTGCTGATCCATAAGGAGTTTCAAAGCCAGTCAAGACCATAAAAATACCCGTCGCAATCATGGCAAGAATAGCAACGATTTTAATCATGGCAAACCAAAATTCCACTTCACCAAATATTTTAACTGCAATCAGATTGACCAATCCTAAAATTGTTAAAAAGACAACCTGAATCAACCAAGATGGCCAAGACGGAAACCAAAACTGAACATAGTGAGCGATTGCTGTAATCTCAGCCATACCAATAAAGACTACTGATAACCAATAAGACCAAACCGAGAAATATCCCCAGCCCTTTCCAAGATAGCGTGTAATAAAATTGATAAAGGTGTGTTGCTCTGGGTCCTGGTACAACATTTCTCCGATAGCACGCATCATGAGATACATAAAGCCACCCGTAATCATATATACCAAGACAATAGAAGGTCCAGTTAAACTGATAGACCGACCAGCTCCCAAAAATAGTCCAGTCCCGATTGTTCCCGCAATGGCCATAACCTGAACGTGGCGGTTTGTTAATCCACGCTCCATTTTACTTTTCTTTTTATGTTTATTTTCTGAATTCATCTAGTCTCCTCAAGTTTTTAGAATGAAGAAAAGGAGCGATGGAAGCACTTTCCCTATATCTACTCCTTCTTCTCTATCCTATTAAACTGTTTTTTCAACTTTTAAAATCTTAACATCATAGCTTCCAGCAGGTGTTTCGATTGTAGCAATATCACCTGTTTTCTTACCAATCAAGGCTTGACCAATTGGGCTTTCATTTGATACTTTACCTGCAAAAGCGTCTGCACCAGCTGAACCAACGATAATGTATACTTCCTCTTCGTCTTCTCCAACTTCTTGGATGGTTACAGTTTTTCCAATGGCAACTTCATCTTGAGCGACTGCATCGCTATTAACGATTTCTGCATAACGGATTTTTGTTTCCAAGCTTGATATTTGTCCTTCAACAAAGGCTTGTTCATCCTTAGCTGCTTCATACTCACTATTTTCTGACAAATCACCGTATGAACGAGCAATCTTGATACGTTCTACGACTTCTGGACGACGTACTAATTTTAATTCTTCTAATTCTTTTTCGAGTTTTTCCTTTTCTTCCAATGTCATTGGATAAGTTTTTTCTACCATTTTTCTCAACTTTCTTTTACTTATCTATCATATTTTATTCGTTAAAGCAAAATTATGTGGAAAACCACATAATTTTAGTTTGCATTATTTGATTGTTTTAATTTACTGTTGATGTGCTCTTCAACGTTTTTATCATGCTCTTCTTTCGTTGCTGCAAAGTAGACTTTCCCATCTTGAACATTCGCAACAAAGAAGAGATTATCACTCTTAGTTTGATTGATACTTGATTCGATTGCATCCAAGCTTGGACTATCAACTGGACCAGGCATTAGGCCAATATTCGTATAAACATTGTAAGGTGAATCAATAGCTGTATCAATAGCTACATCATCAGCAAGACTGATTTTTTGACCAAGTTTACCCTCTGCATAAAGAATAGCGATATTGCTTTGAAGTGGTATGCCTAGATTCAAACGGTTATAGAAGACTCCAGCGATAAGCTTACGATCTTCCGTTTTTGCCCCTTCCTTCTCTACAAGTGAAGCAATAGTCAAGAGTTCATTTACTGTTAGGTTCTTTTCCTTGATAGTAGCATAATGTGGAGAGAGGTTTTTGTCCATTGTAGCAAGCATTTCATCAATCAAGCTTTCAATAGTTGTGCTCTCTTTAATTGTATATGTTGCTGGGAATAGATAACCTTCTAAGCGATAACGAACACCACTATCTTTTGCAGGTAAGCTTTCAAGAAGTTTTGGATATTTAGCAACCTCTTGAGCAATAAAGTTTTCATCTTGAACTTTAGCCATAAAAGCTTCAGCAGTCAAAGGCTCTTTAAAGTCACCTTGTAGTTGAGCAACGGTCTGTGCGATTTGTTCAAGAGTAAATCCTTCTGGAATTGTCAAATTAGCATATACAACTTCTTGAGGTTCTGGAGTTCCACCTTTTTGCAAAGCTTTAATCAAATCCTCAGTGCTCATACTTTTTTGTAAATTATAATAACCAGATTTTAAATCCGAATAGTTTTTATATTTTACATACGCTGTAAAAAGTAGACCATGTTTAATCAAACCTGATTTCTCAAGTATTGAACCAATTTCTTGACTATTAGCCCCTTCTGGAATCTGAACTTTTACATACTGTTTAGAAGATGGGTCGATAGGTTGCAATGCTGATTCAGCATAGCGGTATCCATAAAAACCACCTACTCCAAGAAGAGCGAGTAGAATAAGTAAAGTTACTAAAAATCGTACAAAACGAAACTTCTTCTTTTTCTTAGTTGGTTTCACAGATTCTCTACGACTGCGTCGAGGAACCTCTGCTTCCTCTGAACTTGAATCTTCTTGAACTGGAATCACAAGAGTTTCTTCGTCAACATTAGACGCAAAAGTTTCTTCTTCATTTTCAAGTTGTGAATCAAGCTGAGTTTGGTATGACACCGCAACTCTAGTAGGTGTTGAGTGAATTTCCTCTTCCACAACATCTGGTTGATTATGTTCAACAGACTCAACTGAGTCTTCTTCGGTAGCAAACGAACGAGGTGGAACGCTTGGTGCATTAGCAATCAATTGATCCACTGCAGACACAGAATTAGCAATTAATTCTTCTTCTGCTGTTTTACTTTCCGGTTTTTCTTGTTCTGATGTATAAGTATTTGTTAAAGTTTCAAATAGGTCACTTGTAGGTTCTGAAATCCTATCTTCTTTTTTTAGTCGTTCTAAATCTCGCAAAATTTGCTCTTTAAAACTTAGCTTTTCTTCTTCTCTTGAATTTTCGCTCAAAGATATTACCTCCTTGTTGATAATCCATAATATTATATCTTAAAAACCAAATAAAAGCAACTATAGTTGGCTGTCTAAAACTTTTTTTCATTCTGCCAGACCATATTATACCATTCTTCTCCTGCAAACTTGGATTCAGATTTTCCTTCATTGATAAATCCATGCTTTTCATAGTAGTTGATAAGATAATCATGGCAAGTCAGATTGATACCTTGGCGCTCGTGCTCCAGAGCAACTTTCTTTAGAGCTGTCAATAATTTTTGGCCAAGACCTAAAGATTGAGCTTCCTTAGCAATAGAAAGACAAGTAATTGAAATGTAGCCACCAGAATGTTGACTGTGGTCTTCAATTTCTTCTGTAAAAGATTTATCTTGCAAATGTCTATGTGGCACTACAGGTCCCTCAATATAGCCTAAAATATGGCCGTCTTTTTCAGCAACCAAAAAGCTTGTTTTAATTTCTCTTAAATGTGCTTCAAAAACAGTACGAGGAATCGCTTCTTCCACAGAGAAGTTTTCCAACTCAATTTCTTGAATACGATCAAGATCCGCGAATCTTGCTTTTCTGATTATCATATTTCCTCCTGATAATAGGGATTATCCCAATGCATATGAAAATAAGGATCACTGCTGTTTTCCGATTCAGCAAAGCCATGTTCGATAAATGCATTCATCTCAAAATAAGACAGCATTTCATCAGGACAGGGAAGATAAAGTCCGGAATTATTGGTTAAACGAATACTCTCTTTCATAGCTGCTAGTAAAAGTGTCCCAAATCCTTGCCCTTGATAATCAGGATGAATCATCAAACTTAAAATGATTATAGGCACTCTACTAATAGAATGAATAAAGTCTATATCAAAAGCTGAATCCTTCGAACTTGTTTCAGTTAAATCAGTTCCTATAATAAAACCAATCACCTGCTCCTCAAGGCTAGCTAAGAGAAACGTACCCGCATGATTGCGGATACGTTTTTCTATCATTTCTTTACTAATATTTCTGCAGGAGTCAGCATTCTTTTCTATAATCAAGTAGATTTGATCCAAATCAGATGCTTGAGCCTCCCGAATTGATATTGGAAATTCCATAGTTTTTCCTTATTGAACATTGCTTGTTAAATTAGACAAGAGACGTTCAAATGAGTATTCATAAGTTTGAATATCACCAGCTCCCATAAAGACATAAACAGCATTGTCATGGTCTAAGAGAGGAGACACATTTTCAACAGTGATAACTTGATGTTTTTTATCAATCTTAGCTGCTAAATCCTCAACCTTAACATCACCATGGTCCACTTCACGAGCTGATCCATAGATTTGTGCTAAGTAAACTGCATCAGCCTGATTCAAGGCCTGTGCAAAATCATCCAACAAAGCAATTGTACGAGTAAAAGTATGCGGTTGGAAAATAGCAACGATTTCCTTGCTTGGATATTTCTGGCGAGCAGCATCCAAAGTCGCAATAATTTCAGTTGGATGGTGGGCAAAGTCATCAATAATTACAGTGTCATTAACAACCTTCTCTGTGAAACGACGCTTAACTCCACCAAAGGTATTCAAATGCTCACGTACCAAATCCAAATCAAATCCAGCTGTGTAAAGTAAACCAATTACTGCTGTTGCATTCATGATGTTGTGGCGACCAAAAGTTGGAATGTGGAATTGACCCAATTCTTGACCACGGAAGTGAACTGTGAAAGTTGAACCAGTTGTTGAACGAAGCAAATCGTTTGCTACAAAGTCATTGTTGTCTGCTTCAAAACCGTAATAATAGATTGGAGCATTTGCCGTAATCTTACGCAGTTCAGCGTCTTCACCGTAGACAAACAAACCTTTGGTGATTTGTTTAGCATAATCATTGAAGGCGTTGAAGACATCCTCTAAGCTTGTGAAATAGTCAGGATGGTCAAAGTCGATATTAGTAATAATAGAGTATTCTGGGTGATATGGCATGAAATGACGCTCGTACTCGTCCGATTCGAAGACAAAATACTTGGCATTTTCAGAACCACGACCTGTACCATCTCCAATCAAATAACTTGTGTCTGTGATATGTGATAAAACATGTGACAGGATTCCTGTAGTAGAAGTTTTACCATGAGCTCCGGCTACCCCCATGCTGACAAAGTCACGCATAAAGCTTCCAAGAAACTCATGGTAACGTTTATAGCTTAGGCCGTTCTTATCTGCATAAGCAATTTCAACATTGTTGTCTGGACGAAAGGCATTCCCAGCGATAATTTCTATATCTCCCTGCAAATTCTTCTCATCAAAAGGGAGAATGGTAATCCCTGCTTGCTCCAATCCACGTTGTGTAAAATAGTATTTATCAACATCAGACCCTTGAACCTTATGTCCCATTTGGTGTAACATCAAGGCCAAAGCACTCATCCCTGATCCTTTAATTCCGATAAAATGATAGGTTTTTGCCATCTTATTCCCCTTTATTATTCTGTTATATTTGTCAAGTTAAGTTCTTGAGCAACTTTTCGTTCTTTTTCAGTTTGATTTTCTTTTTTGTTATATATTTGGCTTTTCTTCAAGAAATCAAAATTGTTTTTCTTTGGTCCTAGATTATTCTCTGCAGAAGACTTTTGTAACTGAACACTATTATCTGCCAAAATGTAATGACTTTGAGTCAATTTTTTACTGTATTTTGTATATTCTCCTGGATTCTCCTTTTGGAAAGGAGCCGTAGGCTGCTTCGATGGTTTAACAATCTTAGAATTTTTATGGCGTCTTACATGCGTAATATCCTGTGTCAAATAACTAGCTGAACGTTTTTTCTTCAAATCTGCTCTTGCTTCTTCGCGAGCCAATTCAGCATAGCTTTTTTCTGTTTTTTCAGAAACTTGCCTATTATGTTGTTGATTCGAAGGTTTATCCTTAATAATTGGTGACCACTCTAAGTAATTCTTGTCTTGGTAGTCTCCTTTGATATTACTAATAAAGTCTGATTCATCATATAAGTTCATGGCTGGCATCTCTGATAGCATGATTTCATCATCTGATATTATTGGAAACCGTTTTTGATTCATTTTTATTTCCTTTCAATACTCCATTATAGCGTAAAGTCCTGATTTTTCAAGTCATGTCTTACGATATTCCCAAAATTTCCCTGATTTCATCAAGAGTCAGACTTGCACGTGACTCAGTTCCATCCAAGACCTCTGAGACTAGATTCTTTTTCTGTTCTTGTAGCTCTTGAATCTTTTCCTCGATAGTGCCACGTGTTACCAATCTATAAACCTCAACAATCTTTTCTTGGCCCATTCTGTGTGCTCTACCAATAGCCTGAGATTCGACTGCAGGATTCCACCATAAATCGACTAATATAACTGTATCAGCTCCTGTTAGATTAAGCCCTACTCCTCCAGCTTTAAGTGAAATTAAGAAGACATCCTTCTCACCTTGATTAAATTCCTTAGTCATCTCTTGACGTTCCTTAGAAGGTGTAGAACCTGTTATTTTAAAAGATGATAAACCTAAACCAGGCAGCTCTTTCTCGATAAGATCCAACATACCTCTAAATTGAGAAAAAATTAAAACCCTGTGACCACTTTCGGAAATCTGTATTAGCAGGTCACGCAAACTATCTAGCTTGCCACTTGCTCCTTCATAATCATCCATAAACAAGGCTGGTGTATCACAAATCTGACGTAGACGCATAATACCCGTTAAAATATCTACGCGGTTTTTTTGAAATTCTGTCTCAGTTACTTGGACCAAGCGTTCCTTCATTTGTTGTAATTGAGCTAGATATATGGCTTTTTGTTGATCTTCAAGTTCATTTTTATAGACTACTTCTATCAAGTCAGGTAACTCTGATAGAACCTCTTCCTTCTTGCGTCGCATAACAAAAGGCTTAATAAATTGAGATACCTGCTCTGCGGATAATTTCATAAAATCATTTTTTGCTGGTAGTAATCCTGGCAAGACGATTTGGAAAATGGACCACAGTTCTCCAAGATGGTTTTCAATTGGGGTTCCTGAAAGAGCAATGATTGAGGGTACGACAAACTGTCTTAAGGTTTTAGCAATCTTAGTTTGCGAGTTCTTCATCACTTGCGCTTCATCTAAAAATAGAAAATCAAAAGACATCTGCTTGTATATGTCACTATCCTGACGGAAAGTTGCATAACTAGTAACATATATCTGATGTTTTTCTGCCAAAAGTGATTCTCGATTCGGTTTGAGCCCGTGGACAACGACCAAATCTAAATCTGGTGCAAATTTTTTGAATTCATCAGCCCAATTATAAATTAGACCAGATGGAGCTAAAATTAAGATTCTACTATCTTTCTTAATTTGGCTACTAATAAATGCGATACTCTGCAAGGTCTTCCCTAAACCCATATCATCTGCCAAAATCCCCCCAAAACCATAGTGATGGAGCATCTGAAGCCATTGAACTCCCTTTTTCTGATAGTCTCTTAATTGAGCTTTAATGTCCATTTTTTGGATGGGAAATTCATCTGGGTGTGTCAAATCACGCGCTAGATTTCGAAATTCATCTGATAAAGAGATATGCTCTTGATTTTTAAACAGCTGAGAGATGGTATAAGCTAGAGACTTGCGTGCTCTAAATGAACCATCTCCAATCTCATCAATACCCAGGTCTTCTATTTCCTGACGAACCTTTTTCGTCTCCTCATCAAAAAAGAACACTTCATTAGATGAGTTAATGTAAAAATCTTGATGATTTGCCAAAGCTTTCATAGCCAAGTCAATATCTTCTTTAGAAATTTCTTGAAAATCAAAATGAATATCTAATAGATTTCCTTGTGAAGATACCTGAATCTGAGGTTTTCGAACTTTATAAAGTTCTTGTAATTTTTCAGAAATAGAAACTTCACCAAGCGATTGAAAGTCAGGGATAACTTTATGAAAGAAAGTATAGATAGCTTCAGACTTAAGACCTTGACGCCAAGATTGAAATTCAGCCTCAAAACCAGAAGATAGAGCTAGTTGAAAAATCTTTTGTGCGAATTGAATATCACTTGCAAAGGGGAGGGTTTCAAGTTCCTTACGAGATGTTACAAGACAAGATTGATAGTCAAATGTCATATCCAATCGAATTGAACCATCTTCTTCTCTATCAAAGTAAAAGAACGGTTGAAAAGTTCTAATTTGGAGACTCTCTGGAGCTACTACTTTTCCTATTTTGCGAAGCTGAACTAATTGAGCAGCAAATAAATCTCGATCACTTTTATCAAACTGAAGCACTTTTCTACCCTGATTATTCATAGGTAATCTTATGATTTTATCAAATAAACTAGCTTGCTCTTTTGACAAAAGATAAAAAGTACCTTTATGAAACAGAACTTGCCCTCTATAAAACGAATTACTTCGCTTTTCTTCAGTAATATCCATCTCATAATAATTTGGATTTTCCATAATGTTAAAGGAGATAAAACCTACTTCTCCATCAAAATCTTGAAACAGGATATGATGATAGGCCGTAATCTGATGCACAAACTGAAAATCATCTAATTCCATTAATAGGTTTACACCTTGCTCAAAAAAAGTTAATGGAAAATAAAGATGGCGACCTTGATTTTTGAAGAAAAGACTAGCGTCTGATTGATCTTCTACTAATCCCTGTAGAAAAACCAAGAGATTTTGGCTACTATTGTCAAACTGAGAAATTTCTATGGCAGCTTCATATGTTTTACCAATCATATATCCTTTATGATTCTCTATAACCTTTAAAAATAAAGGAATGTCACGTATGACATAATACTTTTCAAATGGAGAAATCCCAATTCTTAAAGTCCAAATAATACGATTGGTCCCTGCTTCTACCTGCCCATCTACAGATATTTGATATATTTTAGGCAAATCAGGAGTTTGGATCATATCCAAGAACTGTTTCCCAAAAGACACTTGAGTCTCTACTTCTTCTTGTTTTTCCTGTCCATTCTCTAAATTGATATAAATTTTACGGCCCTTGTCATCATTTTTAAGATAATGCTCCAAGGCCGCTAAGTGAACACAATAACCTCTTTTTTGAAAAAAGTCACAGCCACAGAAAACCAAATCATCGTCTAAACTATAGCGGATTTCTTCCTCATCTACTCGAGCAAACAGGCGAGTATTTTTCTCTTTGATGATTTGAACCTTTCCAGTTTCATAGAGATGTATTCCTTCAGTACGGATCTTCCCTGGAATCAATTTAGCCATATTTTCCCCTTTACTTTATCTCTTTATTATACCATATTTCTCCCCATGAAAATAGCCTTCTAGGAAGACTTTTCTCCTAAAAGGCTAGTTTTTAAAGATTTGAAAAAGTGGCAATGATTCGTTGGCAGACTTCTTCCAAAATAGATGTTGGCATGGCTACATTGAGACGAGCATGCAGGGCTCCTTCTTCACCAAAGTCCAAACCTCGGTTTAAGATGACCTTGGCCTCTTCTCTTAAGAGCCTTCTTAGCTCGTCGTCGTTAATATCATAGGCTGAAAAATCAAGCCAAATGAGATAAGTTCCTTGAGGTTTCATAACCTTGATTTTAGTTTCTTTGCCAAACAAATCCACTACATAATTGATGTGCTGCTCAATCAGTTCTTTGAGTTCTGTCAACCAATCCTCTCCATAGCGATAGGCAGTTTCTGTTGCCAAATATCCCAAACCTGAGATTTCATGTTGATTATTGGCAAGTTGGCGTTTTTGGAAAGCAAGTCTCAACTTAGGATTCTCGATAATGGCGTAGGAATTTTTCGTTCCAGCAATGTTAAAAGTCTTGGTAGCACTGCTTAAAATCAGTGAAAATTCTTTAAAATCTTCATTTACTGTGTTGAATGACTGGTGCTTGTTTCCAAATAGAGCTAAATCTTGGTGAATCTCATCAGATACCAGCAAGACTCCATGTTTTTGGCAAAGTTGTCCAATCTTCTCTAAGACTTCCTTTTCCCAAACACGTCCACCAGGATTATGAGGATTACAAAGGAGATAGAGTTTGACAGCATTCTCCACCAAGTCTTTCTCCAATTGATCAAAGTCAATCTCAAAAAGTCCGGCTTTTTCTACTAGAGAGTTGGTGATTAGTCTACGATTATTGAGCTTAATACTTCGAGCAAAAGGTGGGTATACCGGTGTGTTAATGAGCACTGCTTCACCTTCTTTAGTAAAGGCTTGAATGGCTGTTGAAATGGCTGGTACTACTCCTTCGATAAAGACCAGAGCATCCTTATCAAAGTGATAACCATGGTGTTTTTCTTCCCAGTTTTGAACTGCTTCAATCAATCCATCACTAGCATAGGTATAGCCATAGACTAATTGCTCTGCATAATCATGGACTGTCTGACGAATCTCTGGTAAAACCTCAAAATCCATATCAGCAATCCAGGCTGGCAATACTTGACGGTCAGTCTCTGCTTCTTTCCATTTATAGGTGTGATGTCCAAAACGATTGGGCAAGGTCGTAAAATCATATTTTCCCATAGTTTTATCCTTCCAAGGCTTGACGCAAATCTTCAATCAAATCTCTAGCATCCTCAATCCCAATAGACAAGCGCAAAAGGTCATCTGTCAGTCCATAAGAATGACGAACTTCTGCAGGAATGTCTGCATGGGTTTGAGTGGTTGGATAGGTAATCAGACTTTCTACACCACCTAAGCTTTCAGCAAAAGAGAATACTTTCAAAGTATTTAAGATATGAGGAATACGATTCTCATCTGCTACCTTAAAGGAAATCATTCCCCCGCGTCCTGTATACAAGACTTCTTTGACTGCGGGTGATTTTTCTAAAAATGCTACGATTTCTTGAGCGTTAGCTGTTGAGCGTTCCATACGAAGCGACAAGGTCTTCAGACCACGAATCAATTGATAACTATCAAATGGTGACAAAACAGCCCCTGTCGTATTGAGATTGTAAAAGAGTTTTTCGTATAAATCAGCACTATCTGTCACAACTACACCAGCTAGCACATCATTATGTCCTGCAAGGTATTTGGTTGCTGAATGAAGAACAATATCTGCTCCATCTTCAATTGGGCGTTGGTAAATAGGGCTGTAGAAGGTATTATCCACAACAACTGTCGCCCCTTTAGCATGAGCTAATTGAGCCAATTTTTTAATATCAAATTCTAACATCAAAGGATTGGTTGGTGTTTCGATATAGAGTACATCCACATCCTTTTCTAGCTCAGCAATCAACTCTTCTTCTGTATTAGCGTAGGTAAATCGGAAACGTCCTTCTTGCTCGACTTGATTGAACCAGCGGAAAGAACCTCCGTAAAGGTCACGGACTGCCAAAACTTTGCTGCCTACCGGAAAGACACTAAAGGCCAAGACAATAGCTGCCATACCTGAACTGGTTGCCAAAGCATAATCTGCAGATTCTATAGCAGCTAAGACTTCTTCCACTTTACTACGAGTTGGATTTTTAGTACGTGTATAGTCAAATCCTGTTGATTTACCAAATTCTGGGTGCTGATAAGTCGTTGAAAAGTGGATTGGTGTAACCAAAGCACCTGTTGCTTTATCTGACTTGATTCCTGCTTGTGCTAAAATTGTGTTGATGTGAAATGATTTGCTCATACTTTTCCTCCAAATCTATAGTAACTATTGTACCACTTATTTTGGATCCTTCGTTTTCTTGTTTTCAAGAGCTAGTTATAGTTTCAAACTATACAAAAACGATAGCTTCCTGAGAAACTATCGTTTTTCCTGTTGAATAGGCTGATTATTTAACGTGTTTTGCCAATTCTTCTTGGGCTTTTTTATTAGATTCTTCTTTTTCTTTCAGCCATTTTTGTCTAGCTTCTTCATACTCAGCCGTTGTGACAACCTTGTCTTGTAACTTAACGTATTTGTAGGATTCAACACCTTTATTACCTGCTTGAGAGAAAGCAGATGAGAATGGTACAGTTCTTCTCAATCCAGGAGTTCCACCTTGTGAAACGTTTGGAAGAGCAAGCGCACTGTCAACCAACCAAGCTTGTGCTTCAGCGTACTTATCATAACGTTTGTTCAAATCTTGTTCAGCATTAGCTTCTTCCAACATCTTAGTATAGACATCCAAACCAACAGCTGTTGCTTTGGCATTTGCTTCACCTGGTTCTAGACCAAGGTTTTGCAATGAACCACCACTTGTTAAGCTAAGAGTATCAAGATAAGTTGATGGATCTTGATAGTCAGGTCCCCAACCACCATTGTAGAGGTCATAATCTTTTTGCGCTGCCGTATTCGCTAGATAACCAATACTATCCATTTCCTCACTAGTCAACATTTGAATATCAATGACCACATTTTCTGCACCTAGGACAGATTCAATCGATTGTTTGAAAGAGCTTGCCTCTTGGACACCTTTCTTGGAGGTTTGATCAACTGGTAAATCTAGGTGGATAGGGAATTGAACTCCTTTAGCCTCGAGTTCTTTTTTAGCCTGAGCAAAGACTTCTTTAGCTTTATCAGTATTGTAGTAGGCATCTTGTGCGTCAGCAAAGTTCATATTTTCCCATACTTTTCCGTAGTTAACCACTTTTGAAGCAACTACATCACCAAAGTCTTTTCCTTCAAGAGTTACAAATGATGGTGGAACGAGCAAGTTTCTGATAATCTTAGTTGCTCCATCTTCACCTTGAGATTGGGCACCATAGGCAGTACGGTCATAGGCAAAGTTGATAGCTTGACGGAATGATTTATTCAAAACTGCTTCTTGCTGAGCTGTCTTTTCAGCATCACTTGTTTTTGAAGTGTGGTTATATGATTTTCTATCTAAGTTAAAGTTAAAATAGAAAGAAGTTGCATTTTGCATGCTATAAATGATGTTATCTTTATACTTCTCTTTCACACCTGAAAAGCTTGAGCTATTTGGATAGAGACGAGCAAAGCTATAAACACCCTCACTAAAGCTACGAACTAGAGAATCTTGATCACTACCATCATAGTAGGTCAATTTAACTTCATCTACGAATACATTTTTAGCGTCCCAGTAATTCGGATTTTTCTTGTATTCCATGACAGATTTAGAAGTGAAAGATTTGAGAATAAATGGACCGTTGTACAAAAGATTTGCTGGATCCACTTTACCAAAGTCGTCCCCCTGAGAATTCAAGAAATCAGCATTAACTGGGAATAGAATGGTCGCAGTTGTTTTTGAATTCCAATAAGGTTCTGGTTTTGTCAAGGTATATTGAACTGTTTGATCATCAATAGCCTTAACTCCAACTGTTGAAAAGTCTGTTGTTTTTCCGTTGATATAATCATCCAAACCTGCTACAGAATCTTGTACGAGGTACAAGGCTTCAGATTTTTTATCCGCAGCATATTTTAAACCTGTCACAAAATCTTGTGCAGTAACAGGAGCATACTCTTCACCTTCAGAGGTATACCATTTAGCATCCTTACGAAGTTTATAAGTATATGTCAAACCGTCTTGGGATACAGTCCAATCTTCTGCCAATGAAGGAATATAATTTCCATACTGGTCATTTTCCATCAAACCATCTACTAAGTTTGTAGCAACATCACCAGTAGTTGCACGGTTTTCTAAGAGATAGTTCAAACTAGAAGGATCGCTTGCGTATACATAGTTGTATACTTTAGAAGAGCTAGTCGAATTACCACAAGCTCCCAGAAGCAAACCAGCACTTAAGACGACGCCTGCTAACGTCAGGTATTTTGCCTTAGACTTTTTCATAAACAGAACCTCCAAATTTAAATATTTGTATCATTATACAGCTAATGTTTTTTTTAGTCAAGTAATTATGCTTAAAATTTTATTTTTTTCTACATTTTTTATTTTTTTTTGTATTTTTTCAAGAAAAAAAGAACAATTTAGACTTTTTTACATAAAAAGTTCAAATTGTTCGTTTTATTTATAAACTGTTATGATAATTTTAATCGTGCTCGTAAGTGACTTGCTTTTTCCTGTCCAATAACCTTATCCAAGAGACGAGTATAGAGACACATAACTCCGTAAAGCCCGCCACCGATTGTACCAATTAAGGCTACATATAGGAAACTCCAGAAACGTCCAGTTGGTTGGAAGACAAATCCAATAATCCATTGCAAGAGTCCTACTAGAATAAACATAACTAGAGTCAAAATAGTAACTAAGATTGTTCTCTTCAGAATAATCTTTCGACGCGCACCTGTAACCTGACAGATATCACGATACATCAAGACATTCGGGATGATAAGACCGATAGTCGTTGAAATGAGAGGACCATAACTATGGAAAATAGCTATCGATGGTAATTGTAGAACAATCTTTGCAATTGAGCCATAAACAAAATACAAGACTGCCTTGCGGTTACGGAACATTGCCTGAAGCATTGGTGACAAGACCATGTACAAGCCTAGAATTGTTGATTGCAATACCGCAAAGATAAATAAGCCCATAGCCAATCCATCTGGCTTACCGTAAAAGACTGTATAGAGTGGTTCACCTACCATGACTACTCCAACCGTTGCAGGCAAGAGGAATAGGAAGAGCATGGTGATACTATCTTGAACTAGACGAGAAGCTGCTGGCAAATCCCCCTTGACATAGTTCTCCGTCAAGAGAGGCAGACCAACGCTACCAATCGAAACTCCAACCGAAATCAAAATCATAGTGATTTTATTAGGATTGGCAGAGAAATAAGAAAACATGACAACTAAGTCTTCATTACTATAGTTGGTAAACCACTTCATGCTATTGATAAAGGTCATTTGGTCCAAGATTTGGAAAAGCTGAATAGCAGAACCAGTCAAGATAAAAGGAATAGCTTCCTTAATCGTATCAACCAAAAGACTCTTACTATCAATCTTATCTCGTGTTTCAAAAACTTTTTGGAGCAATCCTTCCTTATAAAGGAAATAAAGCAAGACTGCAAAACTAGCTACCATTCCCACAAAAGCAGCAAAAGTAGATTGAGTAACTGCCGATAGATAATCTTTTGAACCGAGCTTCATGATGATAAAGGTTGCTAAGAGCATCCAAATCACACGGATAACCTGCTCAGCAATTTGACTCATGGCATAAGGTTTTAGATTATTCATCCCTTGGAAAAATCCACGGATAACACTCATAGACGGGAAAATCAAGACAGCCCAAGCTAGACTCTGCATAATGGGAATCAAATCTTTTCCGACACCAGAAAGATCGGCCAACCAAGGTGCAAAGAGATATAAGATTAAAGCAAAGGCAAGTCCCAATACAGTCATAAAGCCTAAGAAGCTTCGAATCAGGGCAAAACTATGCTCTTCCTCATGCATGGTATTGTATTTAGCGACCTGCTTTGCGACTGCAACAGGAATACCCGCAGTCGAGATCAATAAGAACCATGCATAAATATTATAACCCATGGTGAAGAGCCCATTTGCCTTAGCGGCATATGTCCCCATCCAAATATACCATGGAATGATGTAAATAGCCCCGAGCAGGCGGCTGATAAAATTACTAGCCGTTAGCCAAGCAGTGCCTCGCAACATCTGGGCTTGCTGATGATTATTTTCGTTAGACATAGCTTCCTCATTCATTTTTAATCACTAGGAAAAGTTCCTTATCTTCCATTATAAACTTTTCCTTGTTACTTGTAAAATTCAGACTTTCAGTTTACAATAGAAAGTATGATAAAGATTGAAACCGTATTAGATATTTTAAAGAAAGACGATCTCTTCCGTGAGATTATCGACCAAGGACATTACCACTATAATTTTAATGATGTAACTTTTGATAGCATCTGCTACGATAGCCGAAAAGCAAAAGATAATAGCCTCTTTTTTGTAAAGGGAGCTGCTTTTAAGAAGGAATTTCTTCTTTCAGCAATAGAACATGGACTCGGTTGGTATGTAGCGGAGCAGGACTATGAAGTAAGTATTCCTGTTATTGTTGTTAGCGATATTAAGAAGGCCATGAGTTTGATTGCCATGGAATTTTATGGGAATCCACAGGAAAAACTGAAACTCCTTGCTTTCACTGGTACTAAAGGAAAAACAACCGCGGCTTACTTCGCCTACAATATCTTAAATCAGCAACACCGTCCAGCTATGTTATCAACCATGAATACGACCTTGGACGGTAAAACTTTCTTCAAGTCTGCTTTGACAACACCTGAAAGCATCGATCTCTTTGACATGATGGCCCAGGCTGTTAAGAATGGAAGAAGCCACCTTATTATGGAGGTTTCCAGTCAAGCCTATTTGGTGAAGCGCGTCTACGGCCTAACCTTCGATGTAGGAGTGTTCCTCAATATCAGTCCTGACCACATTGGACCTATCGAACATCCGACCTTTGAAGACTACTTCTATCATAAGCGTCTCTTGATGAAAAATAGTCGAGCAGTTGTCATTAATAGTGATATGGACCATTTTTCAGTCTTGAAAGAACAAGTAGAACATCAAGAACACGACTTCTACGGTAGCCAATCTGATAACCAAATCGAAAACTCCAAAGCCTTTAGCTTCTCAGCTACTGGTAAATTAGCTGGTGATTATGACATCCAGTTGATTGGACATTTTAACCAAGAAAATGCCGTGGCTGCTGGACTTGCCTGCCTTCGTTTAGGTGCTAGTCTGGATGACATTAAAAAAGGGATTGCTGCAACACGCGTTCCTGGCCGCATGGAAGTTCTCACTCAGAAAAATGGCGCAAAAGTTTTCATCGACTACGCCCATAATGGTGACAGTCTTAAAAAACTAATCTCAGTTGTTGAAACACATCAGACTGGAAAGATTGCTTTAGTACTCGGATCAACAGGAAACAAAGGAGAAAGCCGTCGCAAGGACTTTGGACTTCTCCTCGATCAACATCCTGAAATTCAAGTCTTTCTAACGGCTGACGATCCAAACTACGAAGATCCAATGGCCATTGCAGATGAAATTAGTAGCTACATCCATCGTCCTGTTGAAAAGATTGCTGACCGTGAGCAAGCTATCAAGACTGCGATGTCAGTTACAAGTCAAGAACTGGATGCGGTCATTATCGCTGGTAAAGGTGCTGATTGTTACCAAATCATTCAAGGTAAGAAAGAAGACTATCCAGGTGATGCTGCTATTGCAGAACGTAATCTATAGTATATTAAAGAAGGCTAGGAACATTCCTAGTCTTCTTCTATTTTTTTCTAAAGATGAATCTTTCTTTATCAAATTCTACAGCCAACTCATATTTCCCATCTTCGTTTTGAACGATGTAACCTAATAAGACTAAACTATCAACAAAGATATCACGTCGTTTCTGCATGAGCTGGTCTTTTTTGAGGAACTTGAGTAAAAATGTTGTCATATACTTGAGAGCATACTCAGGATTGACATCCCCTAAAATTTCAAACAGTCTCTGCTGTTCTTCCGTCAGTGGATACTGGAACTTGACCTTATAGAAGTAATTAGATAAGGTCATCTTTTCCCTGGCAAAATCGGTGTGCTCTTCTAGGATAGCTGCATTTGTTTGATTGCGTAATTCCGTCTGAAAATGTTTCTCCAAGATTTCTTGATAGATGGGACTATCATCTCTTACAAAGACTTCTTGGTCTAGTTCAAGAGATTCTGTAGATTCTAGAAATGGGAGATTGAGATAATAGCGTTTGTTTTCTCTCAAAATCATACCCGCTTTAATATATTCCTCCAAATACTTGTCAACTAGAACCTCTGGAAACTGAGCCTTAATTTCGCGTAGAATAACATCATCATGCTGATCAAGATAGTCCACCAAGTCCCTAAAGAATGGCTGCCGTGTCAATCGTGATGGATTAAAAATCTGAATCATGAAGATTCCTTTCTTTACATACTAAAAGTGGAGAGGCTGCCAACTGACTGGGATTGGTCCCCGGCAGGTTCAGAGGCACAGGAAGCCCCAACTCTCGATAATATTCTCTCCAGAAATCACTGATTTCCTGTGTATTATCCCCAAACTTCATGGAAATGGTCTCAAAAATAGGAAGAATGTCTGCGATATATTGGGAACAATAGAGACCCTCCCCATCAGGATAAAAAGAAAAATTATAAGGAGCTCCCAGATGCTGGTCTGCTCTTTTCTTTACATTTTGAATATCTATCTTTGGATAGTAATAGATATCATACAGATAATCTGGTTCGAAGAAGTCTATTGGTTTTTGACAGATAACGCCAACTTCCCCACTAGCATGATAGACGAAGCTATCCAAAAAAATAGCTACATGACTATATTTTCCAGTAGATGCCTGGATAGCCTGTCCTATATCCGAATCATCTTTTACAAAAATTAAGTTGCCATTTTCTAACATACTTCTCTCCTAGCAAAAAAGGAGTCGAAACTCCTTTTTATTACAATGGGTATCCCCATTTTCATTTTAGAATTAAGCATTAAAGCTTTCTGTCAGTTGAGGTACAACTTGTTTCTTACGTGAAACAGCACCTGGAAGGAAAGCGTGGTTATTTTCAAGTTTGAAGTTGAATGCTGCTTCTACCTTGTCCATATTGGCACCAAGGGCCAAAATTTCTGAGTTTGAGTTGACGATGTCTGTAATCATCAAGACAAAGTCAGAGTATCCGTTAGCTGCATTTGCGGCTTGGATGGCTGCTTCGATTTCAGCTTGGCGTTCCAATACTTCAGCAATATCAACTGTATTCACTTGAGCCACACGGACATTGTTTCCGTTGAGTTCAAATGTCTTAGCATCAATATCAATCAATTCTTCTGCTGATTTGCTTGCCAAGTTTGTACCAGCCTTGAGCATGGCAAGACCGTATTCTTCCAAGTTCACACCAGCCAATTCAGCCAATTCAAGAGCAATGACTTTATCTGATGGGTGAGTGGTTGGAGATTTCAAAAGAAGAGTATCTGAAATCAAACCTGATAGCATCAAACCTGCGATTTCTTTTGGAACAGCTACACCATGCTCTTTGAACATGCGGTAAACGATAGATGATGCTGATCCAACTGGTTCCAAACGCATGTAAAGTGGGCTTGCAGTTTCAAAGTTAGCCACACGGTGGTGATCCACAACACCGTAAACCTCTACTTCAGCGATATCTGATACTGATTGTTGGAATTCATTGTGGTCAGTCAAAATGACTTGCTCTGCACCTTCTGCTTTAGCAGATGTAATCACGCGCGGTGCTTCAACACCAAAATAGTTCAATACATAGGCTGTTTCTTCATTTGGAGTCCCAAGAGCTACTGCTTCTGTATCCAAGCCATAAGCTTCCTTAGCAAGATAAGCAAAGGCTACAGATGACCCAATGGCATCTGAATCTGGATTTTGGTGACCAAATACTAGAATCTTAGACATGATAATACCTCGTTTCTTTATTCTCTTTATTGTAGCATTTTTTTCAATTTTTGACAAAAGTAAGAGGAGTCAAAGGACTCCTCATTACAAGTCAAAAGAATCGACTAAATTTCTATTTTGATTCTCTTTGAAATAATTTTCTTTTTGCATACGTGTCTTGCGCTTGAAAAGAGCTTCAGCAGACATGGCCTCTTCCTTACTATCAAAACCTTCTGCAAAGATGAGTTTTACTGGCAATCGAGCTCGTGTATATTTGGCTCCTTTACCGCTATTGTGAACGGAAATTCGCTTCTTGACATCTGTTGTATAGCCTGTATAGTAGGAGCCATCACGGCACTCTACCACATACATATAAGCCTTATGATCCATAGTAAATCTCTTGAATTTCTGGTGTATAAGTGCCATCACTATTATGTACAATGAGTGGTGGTAAAACCTTAAAGCCACTAGTCGAACCATCCTTGATAGCCTCAATCAAAAGCATGTTGGCTTCCTTCTCCCGCTTAGGGTAAACAAATTGTAGACGTTTTGGAGCCAGATTATGCTGTTGGAGAGTAGCTAAGATATCTAATAATCGATCAGGACGATGAACCATAGCCAAACGCCCATTTGATTTGAGAATACTCTGAGCACTACGACAGATTTCCTTAAGATTGGTCGTAATTTCATGCCGAGCTAAAAGATAATGTTCACTTTCGTTCAGATTAGAATTTGGATCCACTTTAAAATAAGGCGGATTGCATAATATTAAATCAACCTTGCTCCCCTGAATATAGCTAGGCATATTTTTCAAATCATCACAAATAACCTGTATCTGCTCTTCCAAACCGTTTAAACGTACTGACCGTTCCGCCATATCAGAAAGCCGTTCCTGAATCTCTACAGATAGAATTTTTGCCTTAGTTCGGCTACTGGCAAAAAGACCTACAGCACCATTACCTGCACAAAAATCCACCACCAAACCTGTTTTAGGAAATCGGGGGAAGCGTGATAAGAGGACACTATCAACTGAATAGCTAAAAACCTCTCTATTTTGAATGATTTTTATATCTGTTGAGAAAAGTTGATTAATCCTCTCTCCTGGTTTTAATAATTCTTCCATATAAATTAATTCTTCCATATTATGCAGATTGTAAGGAGAATAAAAAGTGCATTATGACTCTTTTTTATTTAGATTGGAAATTGCTTCTCTAGTCCAGATAGGCATCATACGAGCTAAAGGTGCAAATCCGTATTTCACTCGATCACTTGAAAAACGTCTCCGTCTAGGAAGTTGATGTTTTTCTTCTTCCAAGGTACGAATGGAAAGGCTAGCCTTCCCTGTATATTCATCAAAATCTACCACCTGTACCTGGACTTCATCACCAATTTTTAAAACATCATAAATGTTTTCTATATAGCCAGTTCGAATTTCAGATATATGAATTAACCCTGTAGTACCATTCTCTAATTCTACAAAAGCACCATAGGATTGAATTCCTGTAATTCGCCCTTTTAACTTATCACCAATTTTCATTTTAGTCCTCAATTTCAATCGTTTGAATCACGACATCTTCAACTGGCTTATCCATGGCACCTGTTTCTACACTTGCGATAGCATCTAATACTTCATAAGATGCTTCATCTGCAAGTTGACCGAATACAGTGTGACGACGATCTAGGTGAGGAGTTCCACCTTGTTCTGCATAAATCTCCGCAATTGGCTCTGGCCAACCACCACGGGCAATTTCTTTCTTAGAATATGGCAAGTGTTGATTCTGCACGATAAAGAACTGGCTACCATTTGTATTTGGACCAGCATTAGCCATAGAAAGGGCTCCACGCACATTGTAAAGTTCTTCTGAAAACTCATCTTCAAATGACTCACCATAGATAGATTCACCACCCATACCAGTACCAGTTGGATCTCCACCTTGAATCATAAAATCTTTAATAATACGGTGGAAAATCACACCGTCATAGTAACCATCTTTTGATAAAGCAATAAAGTTGGCTACTGTTTTTGGTGCGTGATCAGGGAAAAGTTTGACACGCATATCCCCATGATTTGTTTTAATGGTCGCTAAAGGACCTTCTACTGCTTCAATGTCTACTTGTGGAAAATGTAATTCTTTTTCTACCATACCAAATCCTTCTAAGGCATCAAAGATGCCATCTTCTTCTAATGTTTTTGTAATATAATCTGCTTTTTCTTTGATTTTGTCATGAGAAACACCCATAGCGACACTAATGCCTGCATAATCAAAGAGCTCTAAATCGTTAAGTCCGTCCCCAAAAACCATCACATTTTCAGGTTTTAAACCTAATTGGTCAACTACCTTAACAACTCCAGCTGCTTTTGAACCGGAAATCGGCACAACATCTGATGAATGTTCATGCCAGCGTACCATACGCAAAGTCGATGCTAAAGTATCAGGCAAGATCAAATCATCACCCTGCTCCTCAAAGGTCCACATCTGATAAATATCTTCTTTTTGGTAAAAATCAGGGTCCACCTCTAAATCAGGATAAATCGGGTCAATCGCCTGGCTAATCATCTCTGTTCGCCTTGATAGTTTAGCAGCATGACTTCCCACCAAACCATAATCAATCCCAACTTCTTTGGTCCAAGTAATATATTCTTCAACCTTATCTTTAGCAATTTTGTTACTATAAATGACATTGCCCTTTTTGTCCTCAATATAAGCACCATTCAAGGTTACAAAGAAATCAGGTTTGAGGGCTTTAATCTCTGGGACGATACCAAAAATGCCTCGACCAGTTGCAATTCCTGTCAAGATTCCTTTTTCGCGTAATTGTTTAAAAATCGTTGGAATAGTACTTGGAACAAAACCTGTCTTTGAATTTCGTAAAGTATCATCTATATCAAAAAAGATAATTTTAATCTTCTTAGCCTTGTATCTTAACTTGGCATCCATTACAATACCTCCTTCAATTCACTCTTTCCATTATACCATAAACTGATGGAATTCCCTACTATCCTATCCATCTTGTAAAAAAGAGGTCCACTGGACCTCAACTCGCTCTCAAATTTCAATTCTCGTGAAAAAAAGACCCGTAAGGGTCTTTTCTTTAATCTTCGTTTACGAAAGGCATCAAAGCCATTACGCGAGCGCGTTTGATAGCTGTTGTTACTTTACGTTGGTTTTTAGCTGAAGTTCCTGTTACACGACGAGGAAGGATTTTCCCACGTTCTGAAACGAAACGGCTAAGAAGCTCAGTATCTTTGTAATCAACATATTCAATTTTGTTTGCTGCGATGTAATCAACTTTTTTACGGCGTTTGAATCCGCCACGACGTTGTTGAGCCATGTTTTTTCTCCTTTATAGTATTAATTGTCCATTAGAATGGTAAATCATCATCCGAAATATCCAAAGGATTGGTTGCTCCAAATGGATTCTCATTACGTGAAAAGTCTGGTACTGAATTTGTAGGTGCTGCATGACTAGCACTTGGTGCAGAATAAGCTCCACCAGTCTGTCCTTCACGAGCACTACGGCTTTCCAACATTTGGAAATTCTCAGCTACGACTTCTGTCACATAGACACGTTGTCCTTGCTGGTTATCGTAACTACGAGTCTGAATACGGCCTGTAATCCCAACAAGAGAGCCTTTTTTAGCCCAGTTAGCAAGATTTTCAGCCTGTTGGCGCCACATTACGACATTGATAAAATCAGCCTCACGTTCGCCATTTTGACTCTTGAATGTACGGTTTACTGCAAGAGTAAAAGTCGCAACTGCTACATTTGATGGGGTATAACGTAACTCAGCGTCACGTGTCATACGCCCTACAAGTACAACATTGTTAATCATAATTTACCTTCTTACGCGTCAAGTTTGACGATCATGTGACGAAGAATGTCAGCGTTGATTTTTGAAAGACGGTCAAACTCTTTAAGAGCTGCATCGTCGTTTGCTTCAACGTTAACGATGTGGTAAAGTCCTTCACGGAAATCTTGGATTTCGTATGCAAGACGACGTTTTTCCCATGCTTTTGATTCAACAACAGTTGCACCGTTGTCAGTCAAGATAGAGTCAAAACGTGCTACCAAAGCGTTTTTCGCTTCTTCTTCAATGTTTGGACGAATGATATAAAGAATTTCGTATTTAGCCATTGATATGTTCCTCCTTTTGGTCTAATGACCCCAAGACTTGGCAAGGGGTAAGTGAGGTTTGCTCACAATAAACTATTATACTAGAAAAAAATTTTTTTAGCAAGTAAAAAAGGTGTTTCTAATTCATTTTTTAAAGCTTTTTAGCAGAAGTTCGAGCTATTTCCTCTACTTGAATATTTTCTGCTTCAAATTTTTCTTTTAGTAATGGAAGATCAACCATTCCATCGATTTGCACCTCAATAATAATTTTACCGTCCTTGCGGGGTACGTTAATAGTATGTGAGATATTAAGATTTTCTTCAACAATCAAAGAAACAATCTTTCCTAGAACTCCTACCTCATTTTCAGTAATGAAACGAACTCGAATTCCTTCTTCTCCATAACCTGAAACTTCTAGAAAAGCTCTAAAAACATCGCGATCTGTAATGACACCATAGAGCTGACCATTATCCATAACTGGAAGGATACCAATTTTATTTTTAAGCATTAGATAGGTTGCATCTTCTAGACTAGCGTAACCTGAAACAGTTATAACATCACGAATCATGACATCTTTTACCTTTGTTTTGTTAAGTAGGTAGTTCATCTCATAGATAGAAAGACTTGTAGCTTTAGATGGACTAGCTTCAGCAATAGTGCCTTCTGTAACCAATCCCACTAATTTATCATTTTCAATAACAGGAAGACGGTGCAAACCTTGTTCACGCATTAAGTCTGCCGCATGAGCTATTGTTGTATCTGGACTGATATAGACTACCTTACGTGTCATAAAATCTTTAACTGCCATAGGACTTCTCCTTTATATTTATAGTTTTATTATACACCTTTTAAAGAAAGCAATCAAACGCTTTCAATTCTTTTTCAAGATTCAGAAAACTCTGATGACCTTACAAAAAAGAGCTCTTAAAATGAGCTCTATGAATGAAAGAAATAACTCTTCATTCGTTTTTAATTTTTTCTGGTGAGATAGAGGATTAGAGGCATTCTCTATCCGCCGACTAAAACAATCCACTGGATTGTTTTAGCCACCTAGATATGCTTTTCTGACTTCATCTGATGCTGCCAGTTCTTTTCCTGTTCCTGATAGGACAATCTTTCCTGTTTCTAGTACATATCCTCTATCTGCAATAGCAAGTGCTTTATTAGCATTTTGCTCAATCAAGAGAACTGTTGTCCCTTGTTTTTGAATATCTTGGATAATATCAAAAATTTCTTGGATAAAAATCGGAGCAAGTCCCATTGATGGTTCATCCAAAAGAAGGAGTTTTGGTGTTGACATGAGTGCACGACCCATGGCAAGCATCTGCTGTTCCCCACCAGATAGAGTTGCCGCATCTTGGTTTTTACGTTCTTCTAAACGTGGAAAACGTGAAAAGACTTTTTTCAGATTAGCTTGGTTCTCTTCACGATTTTTCTTAAGAAAAGCTCCCATTTCTAGGTTTTCCATAACAGTCAAACCTGAAAAGACATGACGGCCTTCTGGAACCTGAGAAAGTCCTGATGCAACAATTTTCTGAGCTGGTGTCTTTTGAATTTCTTGTCCTAAAAACTCAATTCTACCAGAGCTAGGACGGACTAAACCTGAAAGGGTACGAAGAATGGTTGTTTTCCCAGCTCCATTTGCTCCGATAAGGGATACTACTTCTCCTTCGTTTACTTCAAAACTCACATCACGAACAGCTTGGATCATGCCATAATGCACTGATAGATTTTCAACTTTTAACATAGACATTAGGCCTCACCTCCTAGATAAGCTTCGATAACACGTTTATTGGTCTTGATTTCACTAGGTGTTCCATGAGCAATCAAGCGGCCATACTCGAGTACATAGATACGTTCAGTAACGTCCATTACTAAGTTCATATCATGTTCGATAAGCATGATGGTAATTTTGAATTCTTCTTTGATTCGACGAATAAGGTCTGTCAATTCGGCTGTTTCTTGTGGATTCATACCCGCTGCAGGCTCATCCAAAAAGAGGATTTTTGGTTCTGTAGCGAGGGCACGAACGATTTCTAAACGGCGTTGTTGACCATAAGCTAAGTTTTTAGCTAAAGTATCAGCATCCCTATCCAAGTCAAAGATTTTAAGCAAATCGATAGCCTTGGATTTTAATGCTTCTTCATTTTTATAAAATGCCGGCAAGCGTAAGAAACTAGCAAAAACATGTTTTTTATGATGATTGCTAAAAGCAATGAGAACATTGTCTAAGACAGTTAAATCTTTAAAAAGTCGAATATTTTGGAAAGTACGACCTAGACCAAGAGAGGCAATTTTATAGGGTTGCTTGCCATTTAATAAGTGACCATCTAATGTAATTGTTCCTTCACTTGGCTCATAAACACCTGTTAAAAGGTTGAAAAGAGTTGTTTTCCCAGCTCCGTTTGGTCCAATCAAACCAACAAGTTCACCTTCATTCAATTCTAGAGTTACATCTCCAACAGCTGTTAGACCACCAAAATGCTTGGTTAACTGTTTTACTTCAAGTAATGCCATTAGTTTTGTTCCTCCTTCTTAGTTTTTTTAAAGAAACGAGATAGACTTAATTCCCATGTTCCAAGAAGGCCACCTGGTCTGAAAATCATTACAAGCACCAAAGCTAAGGCATAGATAATCATACGAATACTTGCTACATCTTGGAGAATCATATTAATAATTCCCAATACAATAGCTGAAACAATAGCACCTGTAATAGAGCCTAAACCACCAAATACAACGATAATCAAGACGTTGATAGAGTTAATAAAGCTATAATCCTTAGGTACAACAGAGCCAATAAATCCTGCCTGAAGAGATCCCGCAATACTTGCAGTCATAGCGCCAAATACAAAAGCGATTATTTTGATTTTTGTTGTATTGATTCCAACTGATTCTGCTGCAATCTCATCTTCACGAACAGCTAGAGTTGAACGACCAATCGGACTTCGAAGGAAGTTTAGAGTTGCGATGGTGGTGATAACCACAAAGAAGTACACCATTTGCCAATTTGTAAAGTTTGGAATACCCAGAATACCAGCTGCTCCATTAGTAATATCTCCACCGTTGACGATAAAGATACGAATGATTTCAGCAACACCAAGTGTCGCAACTGCTAGATAATCCCCCTTCAAGCGAAGAGTTGGAATCCCAACCACTAAAGCTACTAATCCTGAGATAAGTGCTCCAAGAAGCATAGCACCAAAGAAGGCTCCATAGGTTGGGGATTTAGAACCGATAATGGCTGCTGCATAGGCACCAATAGCCATAAATCCAGCATGACCTAGTGAAAATTGCCCAGAGAAACCAACAATCAGGTTAAGTCCCACTGCTAGGATAATATTGATACCGATCTGTTCTAGAATCTGAATATGGAAAAGGTTTAAAATACCAAACGAAACTAATAAACTAATCACACCATATCCAAGCAACAAAAGGAGCAACCAGAGAATATTAACTTTTAAATTTTCTTTCATTGTTTACACCTTCTCTTTCACATTCTTACCAAGGATACCTGCTGGACGAACAATCAAGATCAATAGCAAGATTCCGTACACGATAGCATCACGGAAATCTGACATTCCGAAGGCTGTTGCAAAAGTTTCCAATAGTCCGATTACAAAACCTCCAAGAGCTGCACCAGGAATAATACCGATACCACCTAAAACGGCAGCCACGAATGATTTAATACCTGGAGTCATTCCCATCAATGGTTCAAGAGAGTTGTAGTAAAGGGCAATCAAGACACCTGCTGCACCAGCCAGAGCTGAACCTAAGGCAAAGGTGAAACTGATTGTACGGTTTACGTTGATCCCCATCAATTGAGCTGCATCACTATCTACAGATACGGCACGCATGGCTTTCCCCATTTTTGTTTTTTGCACGATGAGTTGCAAAAGAATCATCAAAACAATTGAAACAGTCAAAATCAACAATTGAATATTTGTTAGACTAATTGGACCCAAGTCATAACGAACTGTTTGGATTGCTTGAGGGAAGGCGCGTGTATTGGCACCAACGAAATAAACCATCCCGTACTCAAGCAGGAAAGATACCCCAATCGCTGTAATCAGAACTGAGATACGAGTTGAATTTCGTAAAGGTCTATAAGCTAGAAACTCAATAACAACACCCAGAATAGCTGTACCGACCATAGATAGAAGTAGGGCAACAAAGAAATTTAATTGTAGGTAGTTAATCAAGAAATAGCCCATAAAAGCTCCCATCATATAAATATCGCCGTGGGCGAAGTTGATGAGCTTGATAATTCCATAAACCATGGTATATCCAAGGGCTAATAATGCATAAACACTACCCAGGATTAAACCATTAACAAGTTGTTGGAGCATATAGTTCACTCTTTCTAATAATAATTTTTAGGATATAAATTGCTTCTAAAATACCGAAACAGGGAGTGAGTAAAAAGCTCATTCCCCATTCTCGTTATCTTTAATTTATGGTTGTACGACTTCTGCCGCTTCAACTTTACCATTATTCATAGTCATCATGAATGCAGTTTTAACAGTGTTGTGATCTGCATCGAAGCTTGTTTTTCCTGTTACACCCTCAAAGTCTTTAGTTTTAGCGAGATTATCTTTAAGTTCTACAGATGTTTTAGCACCTTTTGCTGCATTTGCTACAAGGTAAACTGAGTCATATGCAAGTGCTGCAAAAGTTGAAGGCTCTTCATTGTATTTAGCACGGTAAGCTTCTAGGAAGGCTTTTGCCTTGTCAGAAACATCAACTGTTGATGAGAAACCTGAGATGAAGTAAATGCTTGATGCTCTTTCTGCTGTTGCTTGTTGAACAAACTCTTCACCATTAAAACCATCACCACCGATGATTGGTTTGTCAATACCCATACCACGAGCTTGGTTTACAATTTTACCTGCTTCAGTGTAGTAACCTGGTAATACGATTGCATCAAATTCTTTATCTTTGATTTTTGTAAGAGCTGCTTGGAAGTCTGTATCTCCTGATACAAATGTTTCATCAGCTACGATATCACCTTTAAATGATTCACGGAAAGCTTTTGCAATACCTTTAGCATAGTCACTTGAGTTATCAGTATACAAAACAACTTTCTTAGCACTCAATTTATTAGCTACATAGTTTGAGATGATTTTACCTTGGTAGCTATCTTGGAATGTTCCAATAAATAGGAAGTCTTGTCCTTTTGTCAAACCATCTTGAGTAGCACTTGGCGAGATTAATGGTACACCAGCTTGAGTAGCGTTTGCCACTGCAGCAGCAGTTGCTCCAGAAGTCGCAGGACCTACGATAGCTGCTACTTTTGATTGAGTAACAAGGTTTGTAGAAACAGAAGCTGCTTCAGCAGTCTCAGATTTGTTATCTTTATCTACAACTTCGATTTGTTTTCCATCAACACCACCAGCAGCATTGATTTGATCAACTGCAAGTTGAGCACCCTTTTGTTCAGATGTACCGTAAGCAGCTACTGCTCCAGTCTCTTCAAAGTTGAAACCAATTTTAATAACTTTTTCATCTACTGGGTTACCAGTTGCGTTCGATGCTCCTGATTTCACTTCACCACAAGCTGTTAAAACAGCTACACTTGCAAGTGCAACAAGCGATAATGCGAATTTTTTCTTCATAATTTGTCTCCTTCTTAAGTTCATTTTTAATAAGATGTTAAGAATATACCGAATTATCAGAAAATTGTCAATACTTTTTTTGTATTTTTTAAATGATAACGTTTTCTTCCTTTCGATAAAGGTTTCCAACAAAAGGAGTTTCTAGTTCTTGAATGTGGCAAACTCTTACTTTTTTAATAAATTTTTCTTTTTCTAAACGTTCTACCAATTCTGCTACTTCTTCTGTTGGAACATAAAGCTGTATATAACGACGCTTTTTAGAATGATAACAGATATCTCCAAAATTTTGGAGCTTTTTTACGTCACGATTATAATAAAGATAGACAATCAAACCAGAACGATTTTCTTTTTTAAACATAATATATCTTCCTTTTAAAAATCTTCCTTTTATTATATCAAAAAAAGCAAACTCAGTCGAGTTTGCTTTTAAGGTTTATTAGTTCAAAGAATTATTTGCCATAATCTCATCAATGAAACCATATTCTAATGTTTCTTGAGCGCTCATCCAGTAATCACGTTCAGCATCTCTATGAATTTGTTCAACAGATTTACCAGAATTATCAGCAAGAATTTGCTCCAAAGTCTTACGGGTTTTAAGCAAGTGTTCAGCTGCAATAGCCATATCAGTCTGCTGAGTACCACCACCAGTTCCACCCATTGGCTGGTGAATCATATACTCTGCATTTGGAAGCATGAAACGTTTACCTTTAGCACCACTAGATGCAATGATAGTTCCCATTGACGCCGCCATCCCCATGACAATAGTCTGGACATCAGCCTTGATAAAGTTCATCGTGTCAACAATCGCTAAACCAGCTGATACAGAACCTCCAGGAGTGTTCACATAAAGGTAAATATCTTTTGTACTATCTTGAGCATCCAAGAAGAGCAATTGAGCAATGACTGAGTTTGCCATATTGTCTTCGACTGGTCCAGTCAACATGATAATGCGGTCCTTAAGAAGTCGTGAGTAAATATCATACGAACGTTCTCCACGACTTGTTTGTTCAATAACTACAGGAATCATTCATTTCTCCTTTTGATCTTTTAAATTTAGTAGTTGTCTACTGACAATGAGGTTATTATACCTCGTTAGTCAAAAAAGGTCAATTTTTTGATGTGTATAATCCTTTTTTAGTGTCCTACTTAGTTCCGAACAAGCGGTCCCCAGCATCACCTAAGCCAGGAACAATATAACCATGTTCATTCAAGCGTTCATCCAAGGCTGCAGTAAATATTTCTACATCAGGGTGTGCTGCTTGAAGTGCCTTCACACCTTCTGGAGCTGCAACTAAACACACAAATTTAATATTGGAAGCTCCACGCTTTTTAAGGGAATCGACAGCGAGGATAGCCGAACCACCTGTAGCTAACATAGGATCAACTACAAAAATTTGACGTTGGTCAATATCTTCAGGTAATTTTACCAAGTATTCTACTGGTTGAAGGGTTTCTTCGTCACGGTACATACCAATGTGACCAACTTTTGCTGCTGGAACCAAACTCAATAGTCCATCAACCATACCAATACCTGCTCGCAAGATTGGGACAATCGCCAATTTTTTACCAGCCAACTGTTTTTGAACTGTTTTTGTGATCGGTGTTTCAATTTCTACATCTTCAAGTGGAAGATCACGAAGCACTTCATATCCCATCAACATTGCAATCTCATCTACTAGTTCACGAAAAGCTTTTGTAGAAGTGTCAGTGCGACGCAAGATTGATAATTTGTGTTGAATCAGTGGATGATTAATAACTTCAAGTTTTCCCATTTGTGAGTTCCTTCTTTCAATTTATTCTTCTAATTATATCAAAAAATGGTTCAAAAATCTTTTGAAACCATTCTTTTTTTGATTCTAAATCAAATTTACTTCCCTAATAGCTGACTGAACTGTTTCAAGTGGTAGATGGGTTAATTCCGTCTTTTTTTCTTGATAAAGGTATTGAGCATAATCATCCATACGGTATTGGTTGATATAAACAACACGTTGACAACCTACTTGAAGTAGCTGTTTTGTACAGTTAAGACAAGGAAAATGCGTAACATAGGCAGTAAATCCCTTTGGAATACCTCGTTCAGCCCCTTGTAAAATAGCATTCACCTCTGCATGTAGGGTTCTAACACAATGCCCTTCTATTACAAGGCAGGCATGATCAATACAGTGTTCAGTCCCTGAAACAGATCCATTGTAGCCTGTTGAAATCACTTTGTTATCCTTTACAAGAACAACTCCAACTTTTGCGCGTTTACAGGTTGATCGATTGGCAATCAATAGGGCTTGTGCCGCAAAATATTCGTCCCAAGCAAGTCTTTTATCTGACATCATTTCTCTCCTAATAGTCTATTTTTTAAAGAATGGTAGGCGTAAATCTGCAATTTTTTCAGCGGGCACTTTCATCCCATCCTTGATCCATTTAAGCAAGACCGATACGATGGCCGAACTCCAAAATGAATGCAGATAAGAACTGACACCTTTTGACTTTCCATAGTATTTTTCTAGAAATTCTTGCATGGCTTGCACAAAGATTTTTTCTAAGTGATAGTCTAGGGCAAGCTGAATAATTTTGGCTTCTTTCTTGGCTTCTCTAAAGAGGTGAACCCATACGAGATAAAGGTCTGTTTTAACATCGTAATGACTCAATTGCTCCATGATGTTATGGACGCTACGTTTAAAGACACTTTCTAAAATCTCTTCTTTTGAATCATAGTTTCGATAAAAAGCTGCACGAGAAACGCCAGCACGCTTGACTAACTCAGAAATGCTAATCTTAGCCAGCTCTTTTTTCTCCAAGAGTTGCAAAAGAGCTGTTTCAATCGCTTCTCTGGTTAGCAAATTAGATTCTTGATTTGATTTTCTTAGGTTTTCAAGCGATTTTTCAGATATTTTACGTTCAGCCATAACACTTCCTTTATACTTGTAACAACAGAGTGGTATTACTTTTGTTTCAAGAGCTTTCATGATATAATTGTAAAAAAAGACAGAACCTTTGTCAATGTATAAGTGATAAAGATGGAGAATTTCTATGACTTGGAAGATTGTAGCTGACTCTGGTTGTGATTATCGCCAACTGGAAAACCCTGCTTTTGATACTGAATTTGTCAGTGTTCCATTAACAATTCAGGTAGCAGATCAAGTCTTTGTCGATGATGCCAATTTGGATATCGATAAGATGATGGAAACTATGTATGCGACTTCTGAAGCTTCAAAATCAGCCTGCCCTAGTCCTGATGATTACTTACGAGCATTCGAAGGCGCCAAACATATTTTTGTAGTGACTATCACTGGAACTCTCTCTGGTAGCCACAATAGTGCTCAATTAGCTAAGAATATCTATCTCGAAGAACACCCTAATACTCAGATTCATGTCATCGATAGCTTATCAGCTGGTGGGGAAGTTGACCTAATCGTCGAAAAGATCAATGACTTGATTAACCAAGGACTTTCTTTTGAAGAAGTGGTTGAAGTTATTACTACTTACCAAGAAAAAACGAAGTTGTTGTTCGTTCTTGCTAAGGTTGATAACCTGGTTAAAAACGGCCGTTTAAGCAAGCTTATTGGTACAGTTGTCGGGCTCCTCAATATTCGTATGGTTGGGGAAGCAAGTGAAACTGGAACCTTGGAACTCCTCCAAAAGGCTCGTGGTGCTAAAAAATCTCTTCAAGCTGCCTATGAAGAGTTAATCAAAGCTGGCTATGCTGGTGGACGTATCGTCATGGCTCACCGCAGCAATGAAAAATTCTGTCAACAGCTTTTAGAGCTCTTACGAGAAAAATACCCACAAGCTGACATTAAAATCATCCCAACTTCTGGACTCTGCAGTTTCTATGCGGAAGAAGGTGGGCTCCTCATGGGATACGAAATCAACTAATAAATCTGACAAGAGATGTCTAATCATCTCTTGTTTTTTTGTGGTACAATACTTTTATGAAACATTTTGATACTATTGTCATCGGAGGAGGCCCTGCTGGTATGATGGCTACAATCTCTAGTAGCTTTTATGGCCAGCAAACCCTTCTCATCGAAAAAAATCGGAAACTCGGAAAAAAATTAGCTGGTACAGGTGGTGGTCGCTGCAACGTGACTAACAACGGAACTCTAGATGACCTACTAGCTGGCATCCCTGGAAATGGACGCTTTCTATACAGTGTTTTCTCCCAGTTTGACAACCATGATATCATCAACTTTTTTACGGATAATGGAGTCAAACTGAAGGTCGAAGACCACGGACGTGTCTTTCCAGCCAGCGATAAATCTCGTACCATAATCGAGACTCTGGAGAAGAAAATTACGGAACTAGGTGGGCAAATTGCTACTCAAACAGAGATTGTTTCGGTTAAAAAGATAGACGACCAGTTTATCCTTAAGTCTGCAGATCAGACCTTTACTTGTGATAAACTCATTGTCACAACTGGTGGAAAATCCTATCCTTCTACTGGATCTACTGGTTTTGGCCACGAGATTGCTCGTCATTTCAAACACACTATTACCGAGCTTGAGGCCGCTGAAAGTCCTTTATTGACGGATTTCCCGCATAAGGCCTTGCAGGGAATTTCACTAGACGATGTAACTCTAAGCTATGGCAAGCATGTCATCACTCATGATCTGCTCTTTACCCACTTTGGTTTGTCAGGTCCTGCTGCTCTGCGTATGTCTAGTTTTGTCAAGGGTGGCGAAATCCTCTCCCTAGATGTTTTGCCACAACTTTCTGAAAGTGAATTGTTATCATTTCTTGAAGAAAACCGTGAAAAATCCTTGAAAAATGCTTTAAAAACCATGCTACCTGAACGCTTGGCAGAATTCTTTGTTCAAGGCTATCCTGAAAAAGTTAAACAGCTAACTGAAAAGGAACGCGACCAACTTGTCCAGTCTATCAAGGCCCTCAAAATCCCGGTGACTGGTAAGATGTCCTTGGCTAAATCCTTTGTGACCAAAGGAGGTGTTAGTCTCAAGGAAATCAATCCTAAAACACTGGAAAGTAAATTGGTTCCCAGACTTCACTTTGCTGGCGAGGTACTAGATATCAATGCCCACACAGGTGGCTTTAACATCACTTCTGCCCTCTGCACCGGATGGGTAGCAGGAAGTCTACATTATGATTAAATATCAAAGGTTGTAAAAAATGAACAGAAGAGAATCAGTCGAATTTGTTAACATGTGTATGATTAAAAACGGGGATAAGGTCCTAGTTCAAGATCGAGTTAGTCCTGACTGGCCTGGCATTACTTTTCCTGGCGGACATGTTGAACGTGGCGAATCCTTTGTCGATGCTGTCATTCGTGAAGTGAGAGAAGAAACGGGTCTAACCATTTCTAAACCCCAACTCTGTAGCATCAAGGACTGGTACGATGATGAGGATTACCGTTATGTCGTCCTTTTTTACAAGACCGAACACTTTACTGGTGAGCTCCAGTCTTCAGACGAAGGAAAGGTCTGGTGGGAAGAGTTTGAAAATCTATCTCATCTAAAACTTGCAACCAATGATATGTCTGATATGCTTCGTGTTTTTTTGGAAGATGATCTCAGTGAATTCTTCTACTATAAAGACGGTGACGACTGGCTTTATGATTTAAAATAGCAGATAATCGGCGGAGAGTCCTCCGCCGATTATTTTATTTGCTCTGTTTTTCAACATAGTGGGCAATCACATCTGATGTGTACTGGGCTGTTCCAGGGCCAAATTTATCAATATTCTCCTTGAACTCAGGGTTATAGACGTATCCTTTACCGATATATCCGAAGACTTCAATAGAGCAGTCAAATCCATAAGTACAAATGGCTTGCAAGAGCTTGCCTGCTTGCTCTTGGTTTTCAGTTGCTGTTGCAGGTAAACCAGCTTGAAGATTTTGTGCTAAGGTTTGAAAGACTTGGTTAAAGGCGACCGTAGACTCATCTTCGCGACCCTTTTGTCGCTCTAGAGTTTGATCCATGACTTCTTGTCCATATTTCTCTACCGCTTCTTGGTGATATTTTTGATGATCTTGATAGCTAAATCCAGTGAATTTTTCCTCAATGGTCATTTTTCTTTCTCCTTTTTGTTCTTGAATGGTTTTTTGCAAGGTGGAAATCAAGGTATCCAGATGTTGCCTTTCTCGAGTTAGATAGTCCAACTGCCTAGTCAAATGGGGCAATAAATCTATTCTTTCTTCCTTTAACAGCTCTGCTATTGTTTCTAAAGAAAAGCCTAGATATTTGTAGTAAAGAATGACCTGAAGGCGTTCCAAATCCTCTTGACTGTAAGTTCGATAGCCGTTTTCCGACTTTAAGGGAACCAAGAGTCCTATCTTGTCATAGTGGTGCAGGGTCTTGACAGAGACACCTGAAAGCTGCGCAGCTTCTTTGATATGGTACATGATTTCCTCCTTATACTCAATGAAAATCAAAGAGCAAACTAGGAAGCTAGCCGCAGGCTGTACTTGAGTACGGTAAGGCGACGCTAACGTGGTTTGAAGAGATTTTCGAAGAGTATTACATTGATAGTATAAACCCTCCCCTTAGGTCAGAGTCAAGTGTTTTTGCGAAAATTTTTTTAACTTTTTGAGAAAACTATGAAAATATGAAAACCGCTTTCTTGACAGTCTTTAAAAATCATGATAGGATAATCAAGTCTATCAATCAAAGAAAAGGCTCAAAAGAGCCATTGAGAGAAGGCTATTTGACAACTCAAGTAGCCTTTTCTTATTTAGAAATAGATCGGAGTTTTAACGATGTCTGAAAAATCGCAATGGGGATCGAAACTGGGCTTCATCCTTGCATCTGCTGGTTCTGCTATTGGTCTGGGAGCTGTTTGGAAGTTCCCTTACATGACTGCTGCCAACGGTGGGGGAGGCTTTTTGCTAGTCTTTCTCATCTCGACGATTCTAATTGGTTTCCCGCTTTTACTCGCGGAATTTGCCCTTGGTCGAAGTGCCGGCGTATCAGCAATCAAAACCTTTGGCAAGCTTGGAAACACTCAAAAGTACAACTTTATTGGTTGGATTGGTGCCTTTGCTCTTTTCATCCTTCTCTCATTTTATAGTGTCATTGGGGGTTGGATTCTGGTATACCTTGGTATCGAGATTGGAAGATTATTCCACCTAATCGGAAATGGAGATTATGCCCAGCAATTCTCGTCCATCATTTCTAATCCAGTTATTGCTTTAGGAGCCCAAGCAGCCTTTATCTTCTTGAACATTTTCATTGTTTCACACGGCGTTCAAAAAGGTATTGAAAGAGCATCAAAGGTTATGATGCCCCTACTTTTTATCATCTTTGTCATTATTATCGGGCGTTCTCTTAGCTTGCCAAATGCTATTGAAGGCGTCGTTTACTTCCTCAAACCTGACTTTTCAAAACTAACAAGTGCTGGACTTCTCTATGCACTGGGTCAATCTTTCTTTGCTCTATCCCTTGGAGTTACAGCCATGCTGACCTACGCTTCCTACCTAGACAAGAAGACTAAGCTGGTCCAATCAGGAATTTCCATCGTAGCCTTGAATATCTCCGTATCGATCATGGCTGGACTTGCGATTTTCCCTGCGATGTCAGCCTTTAACATCCAATCAGAAGGTGGACCGAGCCTGCTCTTTATCGTCCTGCCCCAACTCTTTGACAAGATGCCTTTTGGTACCATTTTCTATATTCTCTTTCTCTTGCTCTTCCTCTTTGCGACTATCACTTCTTCAGTCGTGATGCTTGAAATCAACGTTGGGAATATCACCAATCAGGACAATCGTAAGCGTGCTAAGTGGAGTATGATTTTAGGTGTCTTAACGTTCATATTTGGTATCCCTTCAGCCCTATCCTATGGTGTCTTGGCTGATATCCAAATCTTTGGAAAGACCTTCTTTGACGCTATGGATTTCTTGGTTTCCAATCTCCTCATGCCATTCGGTGCTCTCTGCTTGTCTATCTTTACTGGCTATATTTTCAAGAAGGCACTGGCTATGGAGGAACTGCATCTTGATGAAACACCATGGAAACAAAGTCTTTTCCAAGTCTGGCTCTTCCTTCTTCGTTACATCATCCCAATTATCATCATCGTGGTCTTTATCACCCAATTTATGTAAATACAAAAAGGACTTGAGTAGTGAACTCAGGCCCTTTCTTTTTTATGGATGACTAACAATCAATTCCAAATCTTGTCCCTCAAGCGTCCAAGCTTCAACATCACTTGGTAAGATAAAGTGGCTACCTTTTTGGATTGGATATTCATGACCGTCTACAGTCAGTTTCCCTTGACCAGCCAAGACACTAAACAAGCTGTAATCAGCTGTCTTCTCAAATTCAACTTTTCCTGTGATTTCCCACTTGTAAACAGCAAAGAAATCATTTGAGACTAGTAAAGTCGAACGCAAATCATCTGCTTTGACAGTCACAGGACGGCTGTTAGCAGGCTCACCAATATTCAAAACATCAATGGATTTTTCAAGGTGAAGCTCACGCAAGTTGCCATTATCGTCCTTACGGTCAAAGTCATAGACACGGTAGGTTGTATCACTAGACTGTTGCGTTTCAAGGATTAAGATACCTGATCCAATAGCGTGCATGGTCCCACTTGGTACATAGAAGAAATCTCCAGCCTTGACAGGTACTTTGGTCAACAAGGCATCCCAGTTTTTATCTTCGATTTGTTGGCGAAGTTCTTCTTTAGACTTAGCATTGTGACCATAGATAATCTCTGAGCCTTCATCTGCTGCAATGATATACCAACATTCTGTTTTACCGAGTTCGCCTTCATGCTCTAGTCCATAAGCATCATCTGGGTGAACTTGAACACTGAGCCAGTCATTGGCATCAAGAATTTTGGTCAATAGTGGAAATACGGGCTCTGAACGATTGCCAAACAATTCACGGTGCTCCGCATACAAAGTAGCTAAGTCTGTTCCTTCATAACGACCATTGGCTACCTTAGAAACACCATTTGGGTGAGCTGAGATGGCCCAGTATTCTCCGATTTTTTCACTCGGGATGTCGTAACCAAACTCATCACGAAGTTTAGTGCCTCCCCAGATTTTTTCTTGCATTACAGAATTTAAAAATAACGGTTCTGACATCTTGATCTCCTGTCTGATTTTTCTCCCTTCATTATAGCAAAAAAAGAGTTCCAGTTGAACTCTTTTTCATATCTTATAAAGTAGGGAGAAGATTTTATAAAAATAGTAACGATATGGTTTTCATACTTTCGAAAAATCTACCAGAAACTATTAGTTCACAAGATTTGGAAGAATAAACACCGTAAAGAAAGCTAGAGCAACCATCAGAAAAACAAGGAAATAAGCTAAACATTTAGTCAACCATGCATAACGACCTGGTTTTAAAGGTCTTTCTACATAGGAATGTTTTGGTTTTTTAGGATCATAATAAACAGTTACCTTTCCTCCAATTGGAAATCGTTCCATTAAAGGTGATTTTGTTAAGGAGATGAAACTGTTCCTATAAATCTTGTATCTTAAAACCTGAGGAATTTCCCCATCTTCAAAATTGTCCATTTTGACATCAGATACGATTGAACCTAAGGGAGTACTGATTGTATTTGAAATAGCAGATCGAAATTTTGGCCCGACGACCTTATATCGGTTCCCATCAACAGTGTATTCAGCCACTGGAAGGCTAATTCCGTTATAAAGAGCATAGGAATATCGGATAATAACTCCTTCCGTTTTTTCGGTGCATCTCTTGGCATTTCTATAATTACTTAAGATAAAATAGTCAAACATAAAATAGGTAAAGACAGCAAAGCCTAAATCCATTAAACCAAATAATAAAAAGAAACTTGTTGGCATATTTTCCTCCTTCAAATATCCTAATAAATCTATTTTAACAGAAAAGACATAAAAGAAAAGACCGGATTACTCCGATCTTTTAATAGTTTATGTTCTCAATTTCTGTTTTAAAAATAGCTAAGGTTAACTTCAAATGACTAAGCATCCTATTTCATACGATAAAAATCAATCACTAGACCAGCAGGGCCTTTAACTAATAAGGACTCTGTTCCCCAATCCGTTTCACAAGGACCGTGTAAAATCTCGACACCAATCTCTTTTAACCGCTTTTGGTTCTGGTCGACATCCTCAACCTCAATGTGTAGAATGATTCCTGACTGAAAATTTTCCAAAGGAATCAAATGATTTTGGGATAACATAAGACAGTGACTGCCAATCGTAAACTGAGCAAAACTGTTATCAACATAGTCCGCCTTTTTATCCAAGATACTCTCTAATTCAGCACAGACCTGGGGAACTTCTGACACGATAATATCTAATTGATTTAAATTCATTTACTGTCCTCCACAAAAAGACCGGATTGCTCCGATCTTTTAAGTTTCTCTCTAAGAAAATCAATGCATAAAATCTACAATGTTTACTTTTGATTTTCGATGAGAGGAATTATTTGATTGCGCGTGATTGCAACCCTTCTTCTTCCAAGAAGAGGCGGAATGGTACAAGCTCTTCAGCTTCGTATTTTTCCTTGAAGGCTTTGATTGCTTCTTCTGAGTGTTGTTTTGGATCCAACTCAAGTACTTCTACTGGAAGTGGACGGTGTTGAGTGATGCGAGCATCAATGACAACTGTTTTACCTTCTTTGTTGAGTTTCACAGCTTCTGCAACAACTGAATCGATATCTTCGATACGGTTAACTGTAAATCCAACAGCTCCTTGAGCTTCAGCAATTTTAGCGTAGTCAGCGTTTGTAAAGTCTACACCAAACAAGTGTTTGTTTGTGTCTTCGTATTTGTTCTTGATGAAGGCATATTCATCATTTGAGAAGACAACGTTGATTACTGGAAGGTTATATTGAACGTTAGTAATCACGTCTGGGTAGCACATGTTGAAGGCTCCGTCACCCATGATGTTCCATACTTGGCGATCTGGATTGTCTTTCTTAGCAGCAATACCACCAGGAAGGGCGATTCCCATTGTCGCAAAGAGTGGAGATGTACGCCACATGTTCTTAGGTGTCATGTGAAGGTGACGAGTTGATGTTTGAGTAGAGTTACCGACATCGATTGAGTAGATTGCATCTTCATCAGCGTATTTGTTGATAGCGTTGTATACTTGGTACAATTGAAGCGCACCCTCAGTTTTACCTTCGAGTTTATTCATGTAATCGCGCCAGTTTTGGTTGTTCTTCACGTTTGCACGCCACCATGGAGTAGACTCAACTGGGTTTACTTTATCAAGGATAGCTTTAGCTGCTTGACCTGCATCACCAAGGATTGAAGCGTCAAGGGCGTGACGTTTACCAAGTTTGTAAGGGTCAATATCAACTTGGATGAATTTTTCAGTGTTCTTGAATGCTTCGTAAACTTCAGCAAATGGGAAGTTTGAACCAAGGAAAAGAACTGTGTCTGCTTCAAAGACCACTTCGTTGGCTGGTTTCCAACCAACACGGTAAGCAGAACCGGTCAAACCTTCATAGTTCCATTCGAAAGCTTCAAAGTTTTTACCAGTTGTGATGATTGGTGCTTTGATTTTACGTGACAATTCAGTGATCACTTCACCAGCTTTCACACCACCGTAACCAGCATAGATCACTGGACGTTCAGCGTTGTTCAAGATTTCAACCGCTTTATCGATTTCAACTTCGTTCAAAGCAGGAGCGATGAATGAACGCTCGTATGAACCTGAACCGTAGTATGAGTTTTCGTCGATTTCTTGGAAACCAAAGTTTACTGGAATTTCAACTACAGCTGGACCTTTTTTAGAAACGGCAGCACGGCAAGCTTCATCAATCACTTTTGGCAATTGCTCTGCGTAAGCTACACGTTTGTTGTAAACAGCGATACCGTTGTACATTGGGTTTTGGTTAAGCTCTTGGAAGGCATCCATGTTCAATTCGTTAACTGGACGTGATCCAAGAATAGCAAGGAATGGAGTGTTATCCATCGCTGCATCGTAAACACCGTTGATCAAGTGAGTTGCACCAGGTCCACCTGAACCAACTGCAACACCGATAGAGCCGCCAAATTTAGCCTGCATAACCGCTGCAAGAGCACCTGTTTCTTCGTGGCGAACTTGCAAGAAACGGATATCTTTGTCTTCAGCCAAAGCGTCCATCAATGAGCTGAGTGTTCCTGATGGGATACCGTAGATAGTGTCTACGCCCCATGTTTTCAATACGTTTAGCATTGCTGCAGATGCAGTAATTTTCCCTTGAGTCATAATGATAACTCTCCTTCAAAATAATTTCATATATTTACAAAAAACGCTTTTATATAGTAATTGAAAACGATTATGTAAATTTACAATCCTAATTTATCACATTTGATTTTAGATTTCTAAGTATATGCTCAGAATACTCCATTCTCTATTACAGTACAGTTTGAAAGCGTTTTGAAAATCTGTTTTAGAATAGCAAAAAAAGCGGTTAAGACCGCCTTTTTAATCGACTTTAGTAAAATTAAGCATGAGAGAGCTGATTAGAACAGAGACTGAACTAAAGGCCATGGCTAAGCCTGCAAGTTCTGGATTGAGCACTAAACCAAGTCCTGAAAAGATTCCTGCTGCAATCGGAATACCAATGAGGTTATAGATAGAAGCCCAGAAAAGATTGAGTAGAATACGATTAAAGGTCTTCTTACTCATATCAAAAGCACGTGCCAATCCTAGTAAATTGTTGCTTGTAAGGACAAGATCTGCTGATTCGATAGCAATATCTGTACCAGAGCCCATGGCAATTCCGACATCGGCTACACTGAGGGCCGGTGCATCATTGATACCATCTCCAACAAAGGCCAATTTGCCATTCTTTTGAAGCTTGTGAATTTCATGTGCCTTTTCCTCTGGCAAGACATTTGCAATCACTTCTTCTATCCCAATTTGCTCTGCAATCGCATGGGCTACTCCAGCATTATCTCCAGTAAGCATGACCGTTCTAAGGCCACGTTTTTTCAATTTGGCAATAGCTTCTCGAGAATTTTCCTTAGGGACATCCTGCAAGGCAATTAAGCCTTTTAACTGACCATCCACGGATAGGAAGACAACTGTTTTTGCTTCTTTCTCAAGCAATTCAAATCGTTTTTGATAATCATGTGGAATAGCAAGATCATCTAAGAGTTTGGCATTCCCAAGCAAGACTTGTTTACTATTAATAATCCCAGTCACACCTTTTCCATGCAAGGCTTGGAAGTTTTCCACTGGGTAAAGGCTAATTCCTAGTTCAGATGCACGATTAACAATAGCTTGAGCTAGCGGGTGTTGAGATACATCTTCCAGTGAAGCAGCCAAACTTAGCACTTCTCTTTCATCACCAATAACATCTGTCACTACTGGCTTCCCTTCGGTCAAGGTTCCTGTCTTATCAAAAACAACCGTTTGGACTTTTTGGATTTCCTGTAAAACTGTACCATTTTTGAGAAGAATCCCCATCTTGGCACTTCGTCCTGTTCCAACCATGAGTGCTGTCGGTGTCGCGAGTCCTAGTGCACAAGGACAGGCAATTATCAAAACAGCAACTCCGTAGAGAAGTGAAGTCACAAAGCTTTCTCCAAGGAAAACAAACCAGATCCAAAAAGTAAGAAGTCCTAGAATGACAACTGCTGGTACGAAAATCCCAGAAATCTTGTCTGTCAAATCTTGAATAGGAGCACGACTCGTTTGAGCTTTCTTCACAAAGTCCACAATTTGAGCCAACATAGTTTCAGAACCCACTTTTTCAGCTCTAAAGATGATTGTACCACTATTATTGATGGTTGAACCAATGACAGTATCACCGGCAGACTTGTCTACTGGAATACTTTCCCCAGTCACCATTGACTCATCAATACTCGTTTCACCTTCTAAGACAATACCATCAACGGCAATTTTTTCACCTGGTCGAACACGGATTAAATCGCCAACCTTGACCTGTTCTAGAGGGATTTGTACATAAGCACCATCTCTCAACACCTCTGCTGTTTTAGCTTGTAAGTCTAATAATTTTTCGACTGCTTGCGAAGCGTTTTTGCGCATGCGTTCTTCAAATACTGCACCTAAAAGAACGAAGAAGAGGATGAATCCCGCACTTTCAAAATAAACTGGTAAGCCCGCAAAGAGAGCAAATAGACTATAGACGTAGGCTACCAAGGTTCCTAGAGCTACCAAGGTATCCATGTTAGCATTATGTTTTTTAAAGCTAGCCCATGCGCTTTTAATATAAGGAAGTCCAGCTACCAGCATAATAGGTGTCGTAGCTAAGAAGGTTCCCCAGTGCATGACTGGGTGACTAATACTGCCAGTCAGCATACCAAGCATGAGGAGGACTAATGGTAGGGTAAAAATGCTGGTAATCCAAAAACGTTGTAAAAGGCTTAGAGATTTTTTAGTTTTTTCAACAACGGTATAGGTTCCCTTTTGCATCTTCATACCACAAGAAAACTCGTGCTCACCCAATTCTTGAGGAGTAAAGCGAATGACTTTTTCCTCGTCTTGAGCGATTGGTTCTAGGATTCCTTCTTCTTCGAAGAGAATTTCTTTATAACAGTTTGATGGTGTCACACGGTGAAAAGTAATTTCAGCAGGAATTCCTTTTTGTAGTTGAATATGGGCTGGATGATAGCCTTTTTCTGCCGTGATACGGATTTTTTGCACACCATTTTCAAGACTTGCTTTTACAATTTCAGTCATATCTTTCTCCTATTCCACAATCATCTTACCGTGCATCATATTCATGCCACAAGAGAAACCATACTCACCTGCTTCTTCAGGAGTGATTTCAACCACATATTGGTCTCCCATAGGCAGATCAGCATGCACTCCAAAGTCTGGAAAAACAATTTGATCCAAGCAAGGTGACGGATCTTTTCGATCGAAAATAATGCGAGCAGGTTGCGATTTTTTAAGGATAATGGTTTCTGGAGTATATCCTCCCATGACCTCCACTCGAATCTCCTGATAGCCATTTTTTTGCTGAGCTTTCTTAGCATCTTCTTGCGGTTTTTTGAAAAACCAAAAGAGGATAAAAGCAATCATTCCTAAAACAACAATAGATACAAATAGTTTTAACATCGCGTCTCCTTTACATACAATTACATCTTACTTCTGCCACAGCACTCGCTTTTTTCTTTGAAATCACTTCTTCCAAGCCTTCCAAATCAGCAAGGGTAAAATCACATTCTTTAATCAAATCGGCAAGTAACTGCTTCATCCTGCGGGAACAAAGCTTGTCTTTGATATCCTGAACCATTAAACCTCTACTGTCGTCTAGAGTTAAAAGGGCCGAATAGACAAAGGACTTGCCCTGCTTTTCCCGAGTCAAACATTCTTTCTCAACCAGACGGGCCAAGAGTGTCTGAATCGTGGACTTAGACCAGCTAAACCTTTTCTCTAATACTTTTATGAGATCAGTACTAGTCTGCTCCCCCTGCATCCAGATAATCTTCATGACCTGCCATTCTGCATCCGAAATCTGCATTCTTATCTCCTCCAAAATCTACATTTGTCAATTATAAGTATACTCTCAAAATCTACATTTGTCAATTATATTTCCTAAAAATTTTAAAATAGTTTAAAATGTATTAAAATTTTTTCTTATATACTCGCTAAGTTCACTTTTTAAACTCTCTTTCATGTTTACAAAGACAGTACTCAAAAACCTCCACTTGAAGTGGAGGTTTGTTTTACTACTAATACAATTTTAAATCATGTGAATCAGCCGGGAAACTTGGATCATATGGATTGTGACGAAGCTTGAATCGTTTCACATCTTCAATTGTCTGTGTTCCAGATAACTGCATAACTGTCTTCAATTCATCATTCAAATGTTCAAAGACTTGGCGTACACCAACACTACCACCAAGGGCTAAACCATAAATAACAGGTCGTCCAATGGCTACCAAGTCAGCTCCTGAAGCCAAGGCTTTAAAGACGTGTTGACCACGACGAACACCAGAGTCAAAAACGATTGGCACACGTTTATTTACTGCTTCAGCCACTTCTTGTAGCGAGTCAAAAGCAGCAGGTCCACCATCAATTTGTCGACCACCGTGGTTGGTTACCCAAATACCTGAAGCCCCTGCATCCAATGAGCGTTCAACGTCTTCACGGCATTGTGGACCTTTGACATAAACAGGAAGTCCTGAGTATTCTGCGATAAACTCTACATCTCGTGGAGATAGGCGTTGTTTGGCTGATTTATAGACATAATCCATTGACTTACCAGCACCTTGAGGTAGGTATTCTTCTACGATAGGCATGCCAACTGGGAACACAAAACCGTTTCGTTTATCTACCTCACGGTTACCTCCTACTGTCGCATCGGCAGTCAAGACAATAGCCTTATAGCCTTCTGCCTTGACGCGATCCATGATGTGACGGTTAATGCCATCATCTTTACTAAAGTAGAATTGGAACTAATGAGGTGTTCCTTGAAGGGCTTGAGAAATTTCAGGTAGGTCAACTGTTGAGTAGGAGCTAGTTGTATAGAGTGAACCGAACTCGTGTACTCCACGCGCAGTCGCAACTTCTCCTTGCTCATTAGCTAGTTTATGGGCGGCAACAGGTGCCATAATGATTGGTGAAGATAGTTTTTCACCATCAAATTCAATCTCTGTGCTTGGATTTTCCACATCACATAGGGTCCGAGGAACAATGAGTTTGTGGTTAAAAGCTCGAATATTCTCTCTCAAAGTAAAAGTGTCCTCTGCACCACTTGCAATATACCCAAAAGAAGCTTTGGGAATAACTTGTTGGGCCATAGGCTCCAAATCATAGGTATTTATAAAATCTACAGGTCCTTCTGCATTGCTTGTTTTATATGACATCAATAGTCCTCCTTAAACGTAAACGTTTACTTTTGTTTACTAGAATAGTTTAAAACTTTTTCATGATGTTTTCAAAAAATTTGTCTGTACTTTTCATCATAAAGGTAAACAGAGGCTATGGTTATAAACCTTCCATTAAATAAAAAACTCAGGTAGATCTAAGAATACCTGAGTGTCTATCTATTTATAGATTTTGCCAATTTTCTTGGTCTTCTTTAAAGCGTTTGAGGAGAGCGAGTCCTTCTGGTGTGATGTAGCCTTCTTCTTGGGCTAGGTGAATGAGCTCACTGTAGTTTGAAAGAGTCACTAGTTTGACACCAGCATCCGCAAAGTTTTTATCTGCTTTTGGTAATTGATAGCTGAAAATTGCTACAACACCAAGTACATCAGCTCCTTCACGTTTGGCAGCAGCTACGGCTTCGAGAACTGATCCCCCTGTTGAAATCAAATCTTCAACAACGACCATTTTTTGACCTTGGGCTACACGGCCTTCGATTTGGTTTCCAGCGCCATGATCTTTTGGTTTGCTACGGATGTAAGCAAATGGCAGGTTCATCTTGTCAGCTATAATGGCACCATGAGGAATACCTGCAGTCGCTGTTCCTGCAATCACTTCTACCTCAGGGAATTCTGCCTTGATAGCCTCCACAAAACCATTCTCAATCAAGGTACGTGTTTCTGGATAAGCAAGCGTTACACGATTGTCCGTATAAATCGGTGACTTGATACCTGATGCCCAAGTGAAGGGCTCTTCTGGTTTGAGGTATACGGCTTGAATTTTCAATAGATGGCTAGCAATGTCTTTTGCAAGTGTCATGGGTTTCTCCTTTGTATTTTAAAATGTACTCTTATTTCCAATCTTGTGTCCACTCATCCTTGATAGCTTGATAAGCAGCTACTGGATTAGTTGCTTGAGTGATTGGGCGTCCGACAACGATAAAGTCACTGCCTATTTGATAGGCATCAGCAGGTGTCATGACACGTTTTTGGTCTCCAAGAGCAGCTCCTGATGGACGGATTCCAGGTGTCAAACAGATAAAGTCTTGACTGGTAACTTCCTTGATGAGTTTGACTTCCTGAGCTGAACAAACAACTCCATCCAAGCCTGCTTCAGCAGTCTTTTTGGCATAATGAATGACAGATTCTTGAAGACTGGTTTGGATATTTTGAAAGTCTCTCATTTGCTCTTCAGAAGTTGAAGTCAACTGTGTAACAGCAATCAACTTTGCCTGATTTCCAAGTCCTTCACGCGCAGCTTTCATCATCTCAACGCCACCTGCTGCATGAACATTGGTCATATCAACTCCTAAATCAGATAAAACTCTCATAGCCGATTTTACTGTGTTAGGAATATCATGAAGTTTTAAATCTAAAAAAACACTATGCCCCAATTTCTTCAGATATCGTACAACCTCAGGACCAGCTGAGTAGTAAAGTTCCATTCCAACTTTCAAATACAGTTTTTCCTCACTAGGAAAGAGTTCCAAAAAATCTTGAACTTCTTTAAAAGTTGGAAAATCCAGAGCAATGACTGGGCGACTTTCTCGCATATCTTTCTCCTTTTGCTTTATTTCAAATCCAGTTAATTCCTTTGGTAAATAATACAAAAAAGGAACCTGCTACAGCAAGGTTCCACGAAAAATAGGTAGTCTCCACCCTTTCACCGTCTAACCTTAGCTGCCTCTCTGGACTGCTTTAAAGGTTTTTTATTATTCTATTATTTAAAGCGGGACTTGTCAAGTAAAAACAAGTAACTGAACGAATCAGCGACTCTGTGTTGTTTGAGTCGTCTGTGCTGTTTGATCTTGATTTCCTTGCTCAGCTTGTTTTTTCTTTTCTTCTTCCTGCTTCTTCTTTTCCTCTTCTTTGGCTTTGACTCTTTCGTCATCCAGAGCCTTATCCACTAGACTATAGCTATAGATACCTACCTCCATATCGATACCACTTGGTACGGTTAATTGAGGTTTTATCTTGCTATAATAGGGTAATTTTTTACCTAATTCTGATAAAGGTACCAGTATCTCATCTGTATCACGCATGGTGATTTTGAGGAGGTCGCTAGTGACTTTACTTGGTGCCAATTCAATCTTATCAATTGAATCCTTAATTTCGGAGCTCACTTTTGATAGCTCTGAAATCAAAGTCTTGATTTGTTCTTTGTTCGTAAAAAGAACTGAAATAAAAGTTTCAGGCAGATCACTTGGACTCACAGCGGTTGATTCAATTTCACCACTGGATAAAATTGGATAATAATTCTCTCCTGATACAGAATAAGCTACAATCCCAAATTCTTTAACTTCAATTGTAAATTTTGCAGGGAATTTGTATTGAATGGAAGCTGATTCAACCCAGTAATTGGATTTGATCAATTCAGCATGCTTATCTTTATTTAGAATCAAACTAATAGTATAGTCACTGTCACGAATTCCTGAAGCCTCTTTTATCTGTTCAGCATTCGTTTGGACTGTACCTGTTACCTCAATTTGTTTAAGGGTAGCAAAAGGAGTCAGAAGGTAGATTGATAAGAACAAGATCAAAAAGCTCGGAACTAAAATAGAAACTGCACGCCAAATATGAACAGACCGAATTGGAGGTTTAGGAGTTTTGGGCTTCTTTTCTTTCTTAACTTTAGATCTTTTTTCTTTATTCTTATCTTTGCTACTTGAATCTATTGAAGATGTCTGTTCTGTATCAGTCTGTTCCTCTTGTCTTTCTTGAACATCACTGGTATCAGAAGCTTCTTCCTTTTCAGATTCCGTATCGCTTTCTGGTTCAGAATCAACATCGGCTTCTTCATCCAAATCTGTATCAGCTGTATTTTCAGCGCTGTTTGCTTCCTCTTCAGCCTTTTTTTGAAGATACTCTTGATGTTGCTTTTGCCATTCTGATAATTCTTGATCGCTCTCCTCAGAAGAAGATGGTGCTTTTTTTTCCTCTGCGCTTGCTTCAACTTCTTTTTGTTTAGCCTCTTCTTCAGCTTTCTTTTGAAGATACTCTTGATTTCGTTTTTGCCACTCTGACAATTCCTTGTCAGGAGTTTGTTTTTTCTTTTTTTCCTTTGACATCAATTTTCCTTATGATAAATCTTTTTTAAGCAGCTCATAAAAATCCGCCACAGATTTTAATTCATGAGAATTCCTCATCGTGTTTTGATAGATTTCTTTGTTATTTAGAAGTAGAGTTACTTTTTCTTCCAAGCTAGATAAATTCAAGTCACTTTCTTGTAACTCTTCTGCATATCCTTTTTTCACAAAGTAAGCTGCATTTTCAATCTGGTCTCCACGACTGGCTTCGCGACCAAGTGGCACAATAACATGCAATTTAGCCATAGCTAACAGCTCAAAAATCGTATTGGCACCACCACGAGTAATGACAACATCTGCCATATTCATGAGTGGTTGATAGAGTTTAGTGACATAATCAACTCGATAGAGATTTTTGCTCAGTTCATTCAAGCTAGAATCTCCAGTAAGGTTAATAATATTATAACGACTAGTCAGCTCATTTTTATGGTCTGTAACCAACTGATTAAAGACACGTGCTCCAGCAGACCCCCCCACAAATAGAAGAGTTGGTAGTTTGCTGTCAAAACAAGTCCGGATATCGACCATCACCTCCGGCTCTTCTTTAACCGGTCCAGAAACCTTGGTCACAGCTCCTACATGTTCCACCTTAGTAAGACTTGCAGGTTGTTCAAAAGTAGAGTACATTTTGGTTGCAAACTTATAGGCTATTTTATTGGCCAAGCCCATTGATAAATCTGACTCATGAATAAAGACAGGAACTCTAGATAAACGGGCGGCAATAACCGGAGGTACGGATACAAATCCTCCCTTTGAAAAAAGGGCCTGGGGACGAATCATGAGCATGATAAAGAAGGATTGGACGATTCCCCAAGCAACTTTAAAAACATCCCACATGTTTTGCCAAGAGAAATAGCGACGCAATTTCCCAGTAGCAATAGAATGAAAGGTTACATCAAAACCTGACTTGAGGATTTCTTGATGTTCGATCCCATGTTTATCACCAATATAGTGGATTTCCCAGCCATCTTCGATGAACTTGGGTATCAATAATAGGTTGAGGGTAACATGCCCTACCGTCCCTCCACCTGTAAAGACTATTTTTTTCATATTATCCTTTTAACTCCGCAACTGTAGCAAGGAACAAATCCCCTCGAACTTCAAAGTTGGCATACATATCCCAACTTGCATTAGCAGGACTGAGTAGAACTACATCACCCTCTTCTGCAAGTTCATATGCCTTGCGGGTTGCATCTGCAATATCTGACGCGTCGACATAAGGCACACCGGCCTTATCTGCCGCACGTTTGACACGCTCTGCAGACTGACCGAGGATGACCATTTTCTTCAGTCCGGTAATATCTGGAACCAATTCGTCAAACTCATTACCACGGTCTAAACCACCCGCAATCAAGATAACCTTGCTATTGTCAAATCCAGATAAGGCTTTTTGAGTCGCCAAGATATTGGTTGACTTGCTATCGTTGTAGAATTTAACGCCATTGATTTGGTCTACAAACTGGAGACGGTGTTTAACTCCACCAAAGGCTGACAAGGTTTCCTTGATGGTTTCATTATCAACGCCACGCAGTTTACAAACGGCAATGGTTGCAAGAACATTTTCCACATTGTGGCCACCTGGAACACCGATCTCATCAGCTGCCATGACTTTTTCACCACGGAAGTAGAGAAGACCATCTTCAAGATAAGCTCCGTCAACCTTTTCAAGTGTTGAGAATGGTATTACAGTCGCATTTGTTTTTGGTGCAAGTTCTTTAGCCAATTCCTGGTTGAAGTTTAATACCAAGTAGTCATCTTCTGTCATATTGCTTTGGATATTCCACTTGGCTGCCACATAGTCATTAAACGAACCGTGATAGTCAATATGAGATGGAATCAAGTTGGTAATGACAGCAATTTCAGGATGGAATTCTTGGATTCCCATTAATTGGAAAGAAGAAAGTTCCATGACAAGGGTGTCCTTATCTGTCGCAGTTTGAGCAACCTGACTAGCAGGATAACCGATGTTACCTGATAAGAGTCCATTTTGTCCTGCAGCAGTCAGAACTTCACCAATCATGGTTGTGGTCGTTGTCTTACCATTTGAACCAGTAATACCGACGATTGGTGCATCAGAAATCAAGTAAGCCAACTCAACCTCAGTCAAAACTGGAATGCCTTTTTCTAAAGCTTTTTCAATCATAGGATTGCTATAAGGAATACCAGGGTTTTTCACCATGAGGGCAAAATCTTCATCCAACAATTCCAAAGGATGTCCACCAGTTACAACTTTGATACCATCTTCCAAGAGACTTTGTGCTGCTGGATTTTCCTCAAAAGGTTTGCCATCATTTACGGTGACAATGGCACCAAGCTTGTCCAAGAGACGAGCCGCAGACTCACCTGATTTGGCTAAACCTAGGACTAATACTTTCTTATTTTCAAATTGATCAATTCGTTTCATATCTAGAACTCCATTTCTACTCTTACTATTTTACCATTTTTATGAAAATAAAAAAGCCACAAAGGGCTTTCTTATTTGTTTTTTGTGATATGGGAATTCAATAATCAACTTTAACATCTTTTACTAACTATGTTTTGATTCAAAGAATCATAGAAAAGCGGACAAGGTCTGGTTCTTATTTTTACAACTAGTTTGTCCAATCTCTATGTTCTAAATAATGTCAGATTATTTTATTCTTCGACTTTTTTCCCCATTGCAAACAAAGCTAAAAGCATTCCTATAACACCTGCTCTTGCAAGAGTAATATTTTCCTTAGTAGCTATTTCTGGGAGAATATTTTGACGACATAGGGGCGCCTGATAAGTCTTAAATATTTGTAAAGTGTAGACGGTATTCTCCTAGAATATCTCCATTCTCAGCCTTGACAACAACACGAACTGGATCACCTTCACTTACACTTGGTACAATTGTTGCAATACCATTTTCAGTTACGATTGCTGTTACAGCTGGAACTTTTCCTTCGCTTGCTTCTAAATAATAGTCAGTCAAGCCAGGGTTAAAGTTTGGCAAATCTTTTCCATCTACTTGGATTTGTGCTTGAGCCTTCTTAGCTGCAGCTACTTGTTTAGAGAAGATTTGAATTTCTGTAATGGAAGTCCCCCATTTACCATCTGGTCTAACCATACGGATACGAACCGCATAGGTATTGACTTTATCAAAGCTAAAGTGAGTCATTTCTCCAGCTTTCACTTGATTTGGAGCTTTAAGATTTGTCACTTGTTTCCAATTATTGTCATCATTAAAGACGTGGTCTTCACTAGCTACAAAGCTTGGATTTTTAGGAACTGTTGGAACAGCTTTTCCTACATAGTATTCGATGACATAAGACTTAGGTGCACCAACACCGTGGTCTTCGTGGAAGGCAACATTGAGATTGTCAACCGAACGTTTAGACAGGATACCAGAATCACCAAAGAGGATTCCCACTGACGCTTCACTTGTACGGTTCCAGTTTGTCCAACGGTTAGCTGGTTGGTTGTTGTATGAGATTAGTTTATCATTAACATTTGCTACCGAGTCACTTGGATTTGAGTCTGATGCAAAGGCAAGTGGCAACTCTGAACCTGTCCACTGGTCAGAAATGTTTGCACCAGTTTCTGTCTGAGCGGAAACACGGACATGAAGTTTCGTTGGTAACTGAGTCCCTTCCACATGTCCTGTAACGGTAAAGCTATCTTCAGTTGCATATTGGCTTGGGTCAATAGCATCCCAAGTCACTTTAGCTGAAGATACTTGGCCGTTTGAGTGGTAAGTACGAACACTTTCTGGTAATTGAGGAGCTTCTGAAACTGGAGTTGTTGTAGTCACTTCTTCGACTGCAATGATACCTTCTACAGAAACTTTAGCATGAGCTTCGTTTTCAATTCCTTCTACTTCTCCAAGAATATCAAAGCTATGGTATTTGGCAAGGTCTTCCTTAGCAACTGCTTGCCAAGTTACCTTGTGAACTTTTGGAAATCCTTTATCGTACTCTACCGTTACTGTATAAGGTAGACTTGGTTCTTGGTTCAAACCTGTCACGACACTTACTGGACGAATGGCCTGGACAACTTTATTTTCAGTATTTGCTTGGATGTTCAAGTCAATCTGACCTTCTGCTCCTTCAAATTGAGCTTTCAAAGTTACTTGACCAGGTTTATGCAATTCAAGCATACCTTTACGAACAACTACGTCTCCTTCACCTGATGTTGAGAAGCTTACCTTGTCCCCCTTCAATACGGCCTGAGTTCCATCTTGATAATGGGCCAAGACTTTGATACCAACAGTTTGGTCTTCTTTCAGTGCGTCTGCATTTTCAACTTCTAGGCTTAAACGTTCAATCTGCGGAGCTTCTTGTAAGAATTGGATAGCATAAGTCTGAAGTGCTCCACCATCATTTGGTTGAACATAAATACTTGCACGCATACCATTTGCTTCGTTAGCTTGAATAACAGTAACTTGCGCATTTTCAGCTAAAGCTTTGACTTCAGGCAAAGCAGCTCCATAAGCAAGTTTATGGTATAGAACTTGTTGATCAGTTGAGAGCCCTTCTACAGGCTGGTCTGCAACAGTTACAGTCGGTACTACTGGTGAAGCCGCTTGACCTTCGGCAACTACGAATGTAGCAGCGATTTCATCATCACCTGAAATTCTTTTAGCTTGGATACGAGAGCCTGGGATAGTTAATTTAGCTTGATCTTCAGCTGCAACTTCCCACCTATCAACGTCATAGCTTCCTAGAGTACCATCTGACAATACATAGGTAACAGATGGATCAACCGAACTTAGATCTGTACTCGGTGCAATTCTCTTAACTACAGGTAATTCTGCTTCGAGTACCAAGACTTCAACACGCGCTTCTACATCACGACCATTTGCCACACCTTTAACAGTAAAGATACCAGGTTCGTTGACATTAACTGCTGACCATTCTACTGGAAGTTTTTCACGGCTATCATCACTATAAATAAATGCTACTTTTGAAGGCATTTTCGCTTCTTGACCAATAACGGTACGTACTTTAGGCACTTCTGTTCCTAAAACTGTTTTTTCTGCTTGGTCTTTTTTACCTGTGAAGATCGTTGTTTGACCAGATTTCAAGAAATCAGAGTGGGCAGTCAAGGTGAATTTACCTGCTTGCTCCGTCGATTTGACAATCACAACACCTTTACCATTAAAGGCTTTGCGAATCCATGAACCATCTGCTTGTTCTTTGTAACGTTCACGACTAGCTTGTTCCCCGTTGTCCACACCGACAATCTGACCTTGTCCATGCAACTGGAAGCGAACTAGGTTATTGGCAGTTGGAACTACGTTACCCTTGCTATCAACGATTTCGTAGTAGATATAAGTAAGGTCTTTCCCGTCAGCTGCGATCGCATTTTCTTCTTTGACCAAACGAACCCCTGCAGGTTCTCCAGCAGTCACAATCTTATCACGAGCAACGATATTACCAGCTTCGTCACGAGCTACTGCTTCTAAAGTACCAGCTTCAAAAGCAACCTTCCATTCAAGGTAAAGTTCATTAGGTTTAGCACCCTCTTGGTAAGTACGTCCATCACTTGTTTGTTTTTTAGTAAATGTCTTCTTACCTAGAGTATTACCATTCAAGAATAGTTCTACACTTGCAGCATTAGAATAGGCACGGACTGGAATATTACCATCTGCATCCGCTACATTCTCTTTTAGAGTAGGATTTCCCCAGTTCCAGTGAGGAAGCAAGTGAACCATTGGTTTCTTCTCAGCAGAAACCCATTGGCTTTGGTACAAGTAGTAGTCATGTTTTGGAATACCAGCTGTATCTACGATACCGAAGTAAGAACTCTTAACTGGTGTGTGGTTTTGGTTGTGCCATGGAGTAGGTTCACCAATATAGTCCGTACCTGTCCAGATGAATTGACCTGCATAACCTGCATTGTCACGGTCAAAAGTCCAAGATGCTGTAGCTGTTTTACCCCAACCAACACGGTCATTTCCGTAGTCTGATTGCTCATAATGACGATAATCCTGATTGCTGTGTACCAATTCACGTTCTGGTCGGAAATAACTTCCACGTGTACGAGTAGCTGAAGAAGTTTCAGAACCGTAAATCAACCAATTTGGATGTTTTGCACGAAGTTTCTTGTAGTTATCTTCTGAGTAGTTAAAACCAACGGCATCAAGTTCATTTGCAATCTTCTCATGGTCACCACTACCATCACCAAAACGGAACTTATCTGCTCCCATAGTGACATAGCGTGTCTTATCAACAGCCTTAATAACTTGAACCAAGCGTTTAACTGTTGCTAAAGAACGAGGTTTTCCGTCTGCTTCACCGATTTCATTACCGATAGACCACATAACGATAGCTGGGTTGTTCTTACCTCTTTCGACCATGGTACGAAGGTCAAAATCAGACCATTTTTCACCTTTTTTAGCGTCTGGGTGAGTAGCATCTTTGTCAAAGAAGCGACCGTAGTCATACTGTTTCTTACCACCATACCAAGTATCGAAGGCTTCTTCTTGGACCAACAAACCAAGCTCAGCAGCAATCTGCAAAGTCTGCTCACTAGCTGGGTTGTGGGTTGTACGAATAGAGTTCACACCCATATCCTTCATTTGTTTCAGACGACGGTATTCTGCTTTATAGTTTTCTTCAGCTCCAAGAGCTCCATGGTCATGGTGAAGAGAAACCCCATGGAATTTAATGCGTTCACCATTCAAAGAGAAGCCTTCGTTTGGAACCCAGTTGTAATAACGATAACCAAACAAATCTTTCTTAGCATCTACCAACTGGCCATCACGATAAACACGTGTCACCAATTCGTAAAGGGCAGGCTTGTCGCTATTAACTGTCCAAAGTTTTGGTTTATCAACTTGTAAAATAGCATTCAAGCTGGCTGATTGATGAGCTTTCAAGACTTGACTAGCTGTACGAACTAGGTCCGTTACAGCTTGACCATTACGTTCAATGATTTGATACTCAGCAAGAATTTCATGATCTTTATCATCAGTATTGACGATCTTACTTGTTACATGAGTATCTACCTTACCATTCTGTTGTTTTTCAAGGTCTGGTGTTAAGATAGTTGTTCCATTTTTCTCAGTATGGACCTTATCTGTGACTTGAAGGGTAACATCACGGTAAATCCCGCTTCCTGAGTACCAACGGCTACTTGGTTGTTTGTTGACTGCACGCACTCCTATGATATTTTCGCGACCATCTTTATGGAGATAGTCAGTGATGTCATATGAGAATTGGTTGTAACCATTTGGATAGTGACCAACTAGCTGACCATTTACATAAACCTGAGAATCCATGTAAACACCATCAAAAGTGATACGTACATTTTTACTAAGGTCTTCCTCGTCTAGCTTAAAGGTCTTACGATACCATGCGTCACCACCATTTAGTTGTCCACCTTCGTTTTGGGCAGGTGAGTCATGGTCAAAGTCATTGTAGATACTCCAGTCATGAGGAAGGTCTAATTTTTTCCAACTAGAAATATCGGCATCTGGCTTGACCGCATCTTTAGCATTGGCATTGAGCTTGAAATGCCAGTTTTGGTTGAATTCTCTTACTCGACTATCAATCAATATGTTCGCCCATCCTTGCTCTTTATTTTCATGAGTCATCATCTTCATTCATATTTTATACAATTACAATAGATACATCAATAGTTTCTCGAAAAAAGCATAACTTCAGACTATGATTACTAAAATTAGTAGAAAATATTGGATATAAAAAACTGTATTGAGGCATTATGTAGAATTACTAAATCATATACAAAATAAAAGGTTGCTCCTATAAAGAAACAACCTTCTAAATTATTTTTCAATGATATGGCATAATATCCCAATGAACCATGCTAGTCTAGCATATAAACAACAAATCCATCTTGCAAGATGACTTGCTGAGCATCTTCAAATTGGCAATGACTCGCTAGATTAACTGAATCTCTATCTAAAGTATATTTCTCAGAAGACTGATTAAAGATTGCTTGAACTTCTTTTCCTTGGTAGTTCCAGCTCAAGGCAAGGACATCTGGTTTCAATTCTTCCAAGCGATATTTTCCATGCTGAATAATGCTTGCAACTTCCTTACGAACCTTGATTAATTTCTTCATGAAATTCAGCATGTCATTGTCTTCAGAAACACGGTCCCAAGGCATGACACGACGGCAATCAGGGTCTGGTCCACCAATTAGTGCTAGCTCTGTTCCGTAATAGATACAAGGGCTCCCTTTTTGAAGGTAGAGGAAAGTTAAAGCAGCCTTGACATGCTGGATATTTCCTTTGGCAGTTGTGAGGATACGCTCTGTATCATGAGAATCTAAAAGGTTAAACATTACCTCTGAGATTTGTTGCTTGTAGTACATAGACTGGCCATTGATTTCTGAAATAAATTGCTCCGTCTTTTTACGCTGACGCAAGAAATAATCCTTGATACTTTCAGAGAGTGGGTAGTTCATGACCGCATGGAACTCATCCCCTTGTAGCCAAGGCTGAGACGTATGCCAGATTTCACCTAAAATATACAAATCAGGCTTTTTAGCGAGAACTGCCTTTCTAAAATCTTTCCAGAACTGATGATCAATTTCATTGGCAACGTCCAAGCGCCAAGCATCAATATCAAAATTTTCAATCCAGTAAGTTGCAACACTGAGAAGATAGTCCCTAACCTCCGGATTAGCTGTATTCAACTTAGGCATATAGCTAGCAAAGGCAAAGGTATGATAAGGGAGTTGTCTTGGATTCTGAAGTTTATCCTCAGTAACTGGAAACTCTTGGATATGGAACCAATCTTTATATGGTGACTTTTCTCCGCTCTTTAGAACATCCTGCCATTGGGCAGACTGGTAGCCGATATGATTGAAAACAGCATCTAGCATAATCTTGATGCCACGTTTGTGAGCTTCCTTGACTAGATTAGCAAAGACTTCCTTATCCCCAAAGTGACGGTCAATTTCAAAATAATCCGTCGTATCATACTTGTGATTGGTCGTTGCTTCAAAAATCGGACATAGGTAAAGCCCAGTGATTCCCAAATCTTTAAGATAGTCTAAATGGTCAATAATCCCTTGTAAATCTCCACCAAAAAAATCTTCCCTATTAGGTTCAATGGCAGCATCCCACTCTCGAGCTCCATCTGGGGTCAAATTAGGACTTCCATTTGCAAATCGTTCTGGGAAAATCTGATACCAAACGGTATTTGAAACCCAGTCAGGAACCTGACAACCGTCGATTTCGTGAATATAAGGAAGCTTAAAGCCGTTTCCATCAGCATCCAAGTTTTCTTGAGTATGTTCTACGCAACCCTTATCACCGTAAAAAATACCCTGACCTTTCTCATCAAGGAGCTCAAAGAGATACTGAATCCGTGCAAAAACAACCGATACCGTAACCTGCCAATAGTCAAATAGGGCATCTGAGGTTACTTTGGTCATTTCTTTCTTAGCTTCATACTTATCCTCAATGAAAATAAAGGGATCCCCATAGTGCAAAATGACCTGCTGGACATCATTTTTCTTGGTTCTAATTCGGATATGTAGCTGACCTTCTTTGTAAAGATAAGCATACTCTGATTCTGGTCTATGATAAATGGCTGTTAATTCCATCATTTGTCTCCTAAAATCAATAAAAACGCAAACGTTTTCATGAATAATAGAACTAGTATACTATTTTAAGACTTAAATTGCAATACTTGGTCAAATTTGACAAGAAAACAGCTCAAAATAGATACTTTAGAATAGCACCTATCAATAAAAAGATCCCAAACTCAGTCTCACAGTCTAATCAATCTGACAAAGTGTAAGTTCTTTTAATACTCTGTCGTACAGGAAGGTTAAACAAATGTTATCTGTTATATTTTGAACTTGGTACATTTGTTCGTTCATACGATCTCATCCATTATCCCTTCAATCAGATTTGTAAGGCTTTTAGCCACATAAATCACCTGGTCAGGATCATGGATGTAGCAAATAACCTGTCCTTCCTGACCCTCCTGGTCTGGATCAAAATCCAGCATAAGATAACAAGAGTCACAATACTGAGCAAAAGGAAGCCATTTTTTATTAAAAAGATAAGGCTTAATTCTACTATCATGCATGTTTTCTAGGTCTTGACTAGAAAAATAGTCGGGAAAATCGGTTAACAGAGCATCTCTATTTTGAAAGTACTTTTTACAAGTCTCAATTTCCTGTAAACTCATGAGAGAAAAAGTCAAATCTCTCTGGTCAATCACACAAGGTAAAATAGAGAGGTATTTACTCCCATTTTTATAGCTATAAAGCTCTTTGAAGTCACTAGGTAGACGAATACCAAGTCTTTCCTCAAAGGCTTGAAGCTCTTCCTCAGAAGCACCAGAAATGTCCTGATAATCTTCCAGATAGCCTTCCTCTACAGGATCATCCAAATCCCAGTCTTCAAAAAACTCACAAATATAAGTTTCTATTTTTTTAACTTGGTCAATTAGTTGCATCATTTCACCTTGAGTTCTTTATTTTAACTAGCTTCAAATTCCTTTTACCGCTTATAACTTGTTTTTTCTAGGAGAAGGGGTTCAGGATTTTGCTTAATCCAAGCAAGAGCTAACTGACACAGGCGGTCTAGGCGAGGCTCGTCATCAAAATCTTTCCCATGAATTTGAGCAATAAGCTCTTTAGTCTCTGCTAATTCTTGTTCTGAAAGAGAGCTTCCTAGAGACAAGTATTGAGGAAGAGCTTGAAGCATTTTTCTATAGTCCCTGTCCCAGTTGACCCCACCATTGCGATCCAGTTCATCTCGAACTCGACCTGGTATTCGGATAACTTCTCCCTGAACAGTTTTGGCTGCTCCACTTGAAGGAATCAAGAAAGACCATAGTTCCTCATATTGCTCCTCCCAGCTACCTTCTTTTACGAGAATCGGAGAAACTCCATCGTGGGTTATTCGTTTGGCTACCGGCTTGACATCAAACAAAGCATAAAGTTTTTCTAGACCCTGATCTGCTGCTTCTAGATAGTCTGGATTGATCCCTTCTCTATGAAATTCAAAATCCTTACCAATATTTTCAACCTTTTCTTTCATAGCAGATGTTTTCTTAGCACCTGCATCCAGCAGCATAGAGGCAATTTCAGCTGTTTGGGCAATATAGATTCCTCGACAGACAGTGAGTACGGAGTCTAGTGGAGTCTGTCCCCTATCATTTTTAGGGTTAACATTTGCTCCCTTTTCTATGAGAAGTGCAACGGTCTTAGGATGAAAAAACTGAGCTGCCACATGCAAGGGTGTATTGCTATAAGTATTGGTTTTTTCAATGTCTGCACCCAATTCGAGTAAGAGTTTTACAGTATCTCTTCCCATGGTTGCCTGACAGTACAAAGGTGTTGCTCCATAATAATCAGGGATATTGATATCCAACCCCTTTTCGACAAGCCAGATAACCAACTCATCAGGAACCCCACCGAAATGAAGAGCTGTTCTTAAGCTATACCTCCCGTCATGAGCAGTTAACTCACACTTGTCATACACGGCCTTTAATTGGTCAATATTGCCGTCTGTCAGTAGTTCATTAAAGTCCTTCGGTAAGGTTACTCTTTTCTTTTTTGCCATTCCTATTCTCCTTTAATCATGATTCTATCTTTTTGTACCTAGATTATACTCTAAGTTTCTTCTTGATCTCTTTTATTTGTATTATACCCTAAAAGCTATGAATAGGCACGAATAAGCTTGATTTTTAACTTTAAAACACTCTTCTTTCAAGAAATTAAATCAAAAAACTATTCCTTAAAGGAATAGCTTTTTTACTTATAATTAAAAGTTTCTCCTGCCAATTTATCGGCTAACTTGGGAAAGAGGGTATAAAATTTATGAGCTAAATTTAACAAGGCTGGGAGATTGATCTCGCGTTTGTTTTTTCCGATGGCCTTAACAATTTTTTGCGCGACAGCATCTGGCTCCAGTAGGAAGCGGTCAACCGATTTGAGGTAGGTCCCATCTGGGTCTGCCTGGTCAAAAAATCCTGTACGGATAGGTCCTGGATTAACAGTTGTCACATAGACACCATAGGGCATGAGCTCAAGGCGAAGAGCATTTGAAAAACCGATAGCCGCAAACTTAGTCGCTGAGTAAAGGCTAGACTTAGCAGTCGCAATCAATCCTGCCATGCTGACGATATTGATGATATGCCCTTGTCGAATCTCCTTCATACCAGAAGCAACCAAACGAGACAGATTCATGAGAGCAAAGGTGTTGACTTCAAACATTTGATGAATGTCTTGATCAGAAATCTTGTCAAAATCTTCAAAAATTCCGTAACCAGCGTTGTTAATTAAGACATCAATCTTGCCATAACGCTGATAGAGTTCAGCAACTAGTTCTTCTAAGGCTTGAGCTTCGGTAATATCAATTTCAATCAATTCTGCCTGAGGATGAGTTCCGTATAGTTGAGCTAATTTTTCCTTATTTCTACCTAGCAAAATGAGTTGGTCTTGAGGCAAGAGTTTGACCATTTCTTGGGCTAGACCCCCGCTAGCACCTGTAATGAGAATAGTAGACATACTTTTCCTTTCTCAATCTTCTAGATTTCCACTTCTTCCAAGTCTTTGACCACATGGACGTTTTCAAAAATCGTTGCAGCATCTTTCTTAAGCTGGCTGATATCTTTTGAAAGGAAACGGGCGCTGATATGGTTGAGCAAGAGTCGCTTAGCTCCCGCTTCTACTGCAACCTGTGCAGCCTGCATATTGGTTGAGTGCCCATGATTGCGGGCAATTTTCTCATCACCTTTACCATAAGTGGACTCATGGACAAGGACATCCGCATTGACAGCCAGACGCACACTGGCATCCGTTTTTCGAGTGTCACCTAAGATAGTGATAATCTTACCTGGGCGTGGGGCTGAGATATAGTCTGTTGCCTTAATCTCGGTGCCGTCTTCTAGGATGACATCCTGACCGTTTTTGATTTTTCCAAAGAGTGGTCCAAATGGTACGCCGGCAGCCTTGAGTTTTTCAGCATCCAGAGTGCCTTCTAGGTCCTTTTGCATGACACGGTAGCCCACACAGAAAATAGTGTGATCCAACTCTTCCGCATATACTGTAAATTTATCTGTTTCAAGAATTTTCCCTAGAGAAGCTTGGTCAAATTCATGGAAATGAATCTTATAGGGCAGGCGTGAACCTGACACTCGTAGACTGGTCAAGACAAAAGATTTGATGCCTTGGGGACCATAGATTTCCAAATCTGTCTGCTCTTCATTGGCCTGAAAAGCGCGGCTAGAAAGGAATCCTGGCAAACCAAAGATATGATCTCCATGCAAGTGTGTGATAAAGATTTTGCTGACTTTTCGTGGTCGAATTGTAGTTTCCAGAATGCGATTTTGCGTTCCTTCTCCACAGTCAAAAAGCCAGACTTCGTTAATCTCGTCCAAAAGTTTCAGGGCGAGACTTGAAACATTGCGAGCTTTAGAGGGCTGACCAGCCCCCGTTCCTAAAAATTGAATATCCATTTGATACTTTCTAATTAATCAATATATAACATAGCAATTCTGTTTTCCGAGCGATAATACAGCTTGCCAGAAAAAGCTCTAGCTTCTTGCAGTAAATCCTCTTGGCTATATCCTTTGAGACGCTGTCTTCCATCTGCTAAATCTTCCAGATCTGTTAACGCTGTGAGACTTTTTACGCTAACAACTTCCTCGTCCCCGACAGACTTCAAGTAAATCTTTCCAGACTCTTCAAAGACCAACTGATGAGGAAAAATTGGCGCAATCTCAAAGAGTAATTCATCCGTAATTGCCTCCTCGTGCTCAGAGAAAATGCGGCCTAGTCCTTCTTTCTCGTAGCAAAATCCAAAGGATTTACCAGATAGATTGAGGCGAATAAAGGGCTTGCTTTCCAAAGCGAAACTTGGCTCAGCATTATAGAGGTTCAGTTCTTGGCTAACTTCTGCAAAATAATCTGTCGCAGCTTGAGGACTCTTTTTCTGGTAGAGCTCGGCAAAGTAGGCATTCACTACGCTGGGTGGAGGTGTAATGAGAGCTAGTTGCTCCTCTTCAGACCTACCAGCTAAAAGTTGTTCCAGATAGACCTTATCTAGACTTGTATAGCCACCATACTTGAGGGCTAACGTTTTGATATCAGTCATAAAATTCCTCTAATCTCCATTTGTTTCTCTCTGCAATGTAGCCTCTGATGACTTCACCGTCATCTTGGTAGTCACGTTCTTCTAGAATCGCAACACTTTCTAAATCATGAATCTTGTAAGATTTAGAAAAAGGCACGCGCAGAGTAAAGGGTTCAAAAATTTCCTTAATCTTATCTAGCAATAAAGCCTGCAACTGTTCTCGACTATCTTTAGACTTTGCCGAAATCAGTGCATATGGCGTTTGAGTAGGCGTAAAGTCTTCCACCAAATCTGCTTTATTATAAAGGGTTAAGCGAGGAATATCCTCCATGTCCAAGTCTTTCATAATGGAGAGGACCGTTTTTTCATGTTCCTCATGATAAGGATTGCTGGCATCGATCACATGGACCAGTAGATCAACATGCTTGCTTTCTTCTAGGGTAGACTTGAAACTTGACACCAACTCTGTCGGTAGGTCTTGGATAAATCCAACGGTATCTGTTAAGGTTACCTGTAGATTGCCCCCTAGATGTATGCTTTTAGTTGTTGCATCTAGAGTTGCAAAAAGCTCATCCGCTTCATACTGGGTCTTGCTGGTCAAAGTATTCATAATAGTTGACTTCCCAGCATTTGTGTAACCAATCAAACCAATCTTAAAGGTACTTGACTCCAAACGTTTTTCTCGAACTGTCGCTCGATTTTTCTCAACCACCTTGAGTTGACGTTCGATGTCTGTAATCTGGTTGCGAACGCTACGACGGTTAAGCTCCAGCTGACTTTCACCTGGACCACGGGAACCAATTCCCCCTGCCTGACGGCTGAGCATAATCCCCTGACCAACCAAACGAGGCAAGAGATACTTGAGTTGTGCAAGATGAACTTGTAGCTTACCTTCATGGCTTCGAGCTCTCATAGCAAAGATATCTAAAATCAGCTGCATACGGTCAATAACTTTAACACCTAAGACTTCCTCTAAATTGACATTTTGTCGAGGTGTCAGACGGTTATTGACGATGACAGTCGTGATTTCTTCTGCGTCCACCATTTGAGCAATTTCTTCCAACTTACCAGAACCGACAAAGGTCTTAGAGTCGTATTTTTCTCGTTTTTGTCTGTAGCTATCTACCACAACTGCTCCAGCTGTCTTAGCTAGACTAGCCAACTCTTCCATGGAGAGGTCAAAATTATCCATGCCCTGGAGTTCAACACCAATGAGCAGGACTCGTTCCTCTTTTTTCTCCGTTTCAATCATTTAAAAACTCCTCAATCTGGCTTAAAATACGGTCTTTTACACCAGATTCTCCTATCTGATAAAAGGTCACCTGCATGCGATTGCGAAACCAGGTTAGCTGGCGCTTGGCAAATCGACGAGTCGCTTGTTTTAGGGTATCACTAACTTCTTCCAAGGACTGCTCTCCTCGAAAATATGGGAAGAGTTCCTTGTAACCTATCCCTTTAGCAGCCTGAACATCTGGATAATGGTCAAACAACCACTTGGCTTCGTCTAGAAGTCCAGCTTCAAACATCAGGTCCACTCTGTGATTGATACGCTCATAAAGCTGACTACGCTCATCATCCAAGCAAATAATCAGCGGATCATATAAACTGTCTTGATTTTCCAAAACTTGACCAAAATGAGCAATTTCCAAGGCACGCATAGCACGACGACGGTTAAACTGGGGAATTTCAAGACCTGCTTGCTCTACCAGATGGGCTAACACCTCATCTGAAAAATTCTCTAAACTAGCACGATAAGCTAAAATCTCCTCGTGTGGTGTCTCGCCACCTAGATGATACCCCTCTAGCAGACTCTGGATGTAAAGTCCTGTCCCACCGGCGATAATAGCAAGCTTACCTCGACTTTGAATATCCTCAATGGCTGCCTTGGCTTCGGAAACAAAATCAAAAGCCGAGTAAGACTCGGTTACATCTCTAACATCGATTAAATGATGAGGGACAGTTGCCTGCTCCTCCGGACTAGCCTTGGCTGTTCCAATGTCTAGTCCTCGGTAGACCTGTTGGCTATCTCCACTAACTACTTCTCCATTGAATCGCTGAGCAACTTCAATAGCGAGGGCAGTCTTTCCAACAGCTGTTGGGCCAACAATCACAATTATTTTGCTTTTCATCGTTTTTCCTTGAAAAATTCCCATTTTTTCGTTAATATTATTATATCACAAAAAGCACAGTCAGAAAAATGCTATATTTCTAGCTAATTCTGCCTAATATATAAATTAAAGGAGGAAGACTAATGGCTAAAGGTTTTGCTAAAGGTCTCGTAACAGGTGTCGCAGGAACTGTTGCTGCTGTTGCTGGTGCAGTTTATGCAGTTAAAAAGAAAGTGATTGAACCAGAAGAACAAAAAGCAGCTTTCATCGAAGAAAACCGTAAAAAAGCAGCTCGCCGTCGTGTATCACGCTAATAATTAAAAAAAGAAGTTGGAAATCCAACTTCTTTTTTTGTTATTAAATAGCCAAATCAAACTTCAATTGCGGTTTCACAGGATCATAATCAACCAACTCAAAATCCTCTGCTTTAATATCAAAAAAGTTTGTCTTATCTGGTACATTCAAGACCAAACGTGGTTGGCAATTTGAAGGGTCACGACGGAGCAATTCCTGAGCTTGTTCAAATTGATTATCATAGATGTGAAGGTTATTGATAAAGTAGAAGAATTTTCCAACTTTCCAACCAAAGTGTTTAGCAATCATCATTTGAAGAGCCACATACTGCATGGCATTGATGTGATGAGCAACCAGCATATCGTTAGAACGCTGAGTCAAGGTTGCATCCAGGTAAATTTCCCCATCTACTCGACGAACATCAAACATGGTCTGGAAGGCACACGGCAGCAAGCCGTCTGTTTCCTCAAATGCCTGATAATCCCAAAGAGAGATGATATTGCGACGGTTCCAAGGATTAGCTTCTAACTGTTTGAGAATCTTATTAATGATATCATGCTTCTTGACCACAGCCCCATAACGCTCACCAATTGTCCCGGTATCTCCCACTTCCCAGTCATTCCAGTAGTGAACATTGTACTTGTCATTAAGAACCTCTAGGCTATTGGACTGGTCTTGATAAATCCAAAGAACTTCCTTGATGGCTGATTTAATAGCAATTGGACGCAAAGTTGTAATTGGAAATTCACCCTTTGACAAATCATACTCTGCAAAAGCTCCAGTTACATACTTAGAGTTGGCAACTGTTCCGTCCTTGTACTTGGGACGAGCCTGTTCTGAAAAGACACCATCATTCAGGATTCGCTCGATATTCTCTTTAAAAATCTTATCCGCTTTTGTCATTTACTCTCACCTCATTTATTGTCCTAACTAGTATAGCATAAAAAGATTTTTTCTACATACTCAGAAAATCAATAGCCTTTTTATATTTCTTCAATCTTTCCCTATCCTTTTCAGTAATAGAAGACAATCTCGATAAATCTGAATTATGTTTTAGATCAGCTAATTTTACTACTCTTGCAAGAGGATTTTTCTTCACAGTTTCCAGATATGTTTGATAATCTTGCTCCTTTTTCTTTGTCAAAACCTGAACAGCAGTAACTACTGTTTCTGGTAAACCAGCTTGTAATAGTTCTTCAGCTGAAACAGGACTATCCTCTATAACATCATGTAGCAGAGCCACTGCTTTTTCTTCTTCAGTATCAACTTGGCTTGCTACATAGATTGGATGTTCTATATAATCTACTCCTGCCTTATCCAGTTGCCCTTCATGAGCTTTCCTAGCAATAGACAAGGCTAAATCAACCATGGATTGTTCTGCAGTATTCATCCAAAATTCCTCCTATCATTATTGAGTTATTACTTTATTCTAACAACTTCAACTCAAAAAGAGCTTGATCAATAACCAAGCTCTTGATTCATATGTTTTATTGCAAGACAAGAGATGCTGCTCCGATAACTCCAGCGTCATTTCCTAGAGTCGCAAGAGCTAGCTTAGTTGTTGTGCGAACTTGTGGGAAAGTATTTTCATCATAAACCTTTTGCACGCCTTGAAGAAGGAATTCTCCTGCAGCTGATACACCACCACCGATAACGATTGTTGATGGATTTAAGATAGAACCGATGTTGGCACATGCAATACCCAAGTAACGTGAGAAGTTACGGTAAACAATCAAGGCAAGGTCGTCCCCTTCCTTTGCCAAATCAAAGACAGTTTTAGCAGTTACTTCTTCACCGTCGTCAATCAAGCGTTTCAAGGTCGCATCGCCTTCGTATTCATCTGCGTAACGACGAGTCAAGTTAACAATCCCTGTTGCTGAGGCTACTGTCTCAAGACAGCCTTTTTTACCACAAGTACATGCGATTGGTTGGTCAAAATCAACTGTGATATGGCCAAGCTCACCGGCAGCACCTGCAACACCGTGAAGCAATTTACCTTCTGCCACGATACCGCCACCAACACCTGTACCCAGAGTCATAAAGACAACGTCTGGTTGGTTTTCACCAGCACCCATCCAACGCTCACCAAGAGCAGCTACGTTGGCATCATTGTCGATAAAGAATGGAATACCCAAGGCTTTTTCCATCTTTTCTTTGATTGGTTGAAGAGTTTTCCAGTTGAGGTTGTAGGCTCCGATAACAGTTCCCTTTTCACGATCAACCACACCAGGTGAACCCATACCGATTCCACGGAAGTCTGTCGCAGACAATCCAAGCAATTCAAAACGATGTTGAATAGATTCAATCATATCGTCTACAATATGGCTTCCTTCATCCAAAATGTTGGTCTTAATAGACCATTTTTCTTGGATTTCTCCTTCTTGAGTTAAAATTGCGAACTTAACAGATGTCCCACCAAGGTCAATCCCGATAATCTTTTGACTCATCTTTTTCTCCTTTTATTATAAATTGAAAATGCTTACAGTACTAGTATACCAAAATCCGCCTATCTATGCAAAGGTTTGCATTAACTTTCCAGATTTTTTTCTATTCTATGGTTTCCACAAACCAGAAGCATCTACATAATAGCGTCCACCATCCACTCGCTCATTCTTAGCCATTTTGCCGTCTGATTTGAGATAGTAGTTTCCTTGCCAAGCATTACGAGCATAAGAACCATCTGATTTTAAGTAGTACCAAGATTGGTAAGAAGAATCATAAACCCACTCACTCTTAGCCATCTTACCATTTGACTTGAGGTAGTATGCACCTTGCCAAGTATTACGCGCATAAGAACCATCTGATTTGAGATAATACCAGGCTTTGTAGTAAGAATCATAAATCCATTCACCCTGAGCCATCTTACCATCTGATTTTAGATAGTAACTTCCTTGCCAAGTATCGCGTGCATAAGAACCATCTGATTTGAGATAATACCAAGCTTGGTAATAGTTATCATATACCCACTCATTCTCAGCCATTATTCCATCTGATTTGAGGTAGTAAGCACCCTGCCAAGTATTCGTTACTGGTTTCCCATTTTCAGAAAAATAGTACCAAGATCCATTCTGACGAACCCAGCCACTTTCAGCTGCTACACTAGGAGTAGGTTCTGCACTATTTGGTGCTACGCTGTCAGGTGATACACTGTTGTTATCTTGAGATGCCCCCGTCTTTTTCTCTTTTAGCACTCCCTTTGGTGCATTCTTAGATTCACAGGCTATCCCATCATGATCCCTATCTAGAGCATCAGAATAACCTGGTTCTCCCTTATGAATATCTGCATAACCATTCTCCCAAGCTTCCTTACAGCTTGAAAAATGGATACTTTCATCTGCCACAACTGGATGTAAAAACAAAGCTAGAGCAGGTAAAGAAGCTAGGCCTAGTTTTAATAAATGACGTTTGTTCATGATTTTCTCCTAAAATTATAATATCAACTTCCATATTATTTTATCAAACTTATTTCTGCAATTCAAGAAAACTTCTAGTTATTTCTGCAAACTCTTTTGGTTTTGCCCTATTCAAAATATGAGGGCCGTCAGGGATAATCTGGAACTGGGAATTTGGCATCAGTTCTTGAATAGCTTTCATTGAACTGAGATTAGGCTTATCCTGACTACCACAAATTAACAAGCTTGGATATGGACAATTTCGTGCAATCTCTCTTAAATCAAGTGTTTTTAATTCCTCAGAAACTCCAACCATAAGAGCCTTATCTGCTCCCTGTTTCTCAAATATCCTTTTGGGAAGCAATTTAAATATCAGCAACTGAATATAAAAAGGAATGTTACCCGCTAGTTTCAGTGGACAGCCTGACAAAACCAAGGCCTTAAGATTTGATATATCAGAACTTGAAAGCTCCAGTGCAAGGGCAGCACCTAAGGACAAACCGATTAGGACAAAAGGTTCCGTTTCCACTGTTAAGCGCTGATAAATGCGCTCCTTAGCTTCTTGGTAGGTAGTAACTCCGGAGGGAAATAACTCTAGGGCTTCAGAAGGATAATCTGCAAGAAAATTCTGAACTTCTTTCCAACTATCTGCTGACTGACCTAGGCCATGTAATAATATTAGTTTCATTTAGTTCTCCTTCACTGACAACTCATACAAGCCCCTTACTGCATTACAAGCATAAATGACCTCTGCCTGTTTCAAATCATCTATGGTTAAGGCCTTCTCTTCTACCTGCTCGATTTCAAGTAAATACTGGCGATAAATCCCTGGTAAAATGCCAAGAGTACTAGGTGGGGTATAGAGCTTGCTATTCATTTTTAAGACCAGATTACCAATAGAGGTTTCAAGCAACTTTCCATCAGCAGTGTGATAGATGATTTCCTGCTCTCCCACTGTCAAATGTGGTCGGTATGTCGTCTTAAAGTAGGTAAAGGCCTGCTCCAAATCAGCTTCTTGCTGACAAAGCTTGGCCTGACAAAAACTAGAGCTAAGCGGTGTCAATACTTGTCGTTCAATTTCAATCTCTCCAGATTTGCTGAGACTGATTCGTATCCGATAATCTTGATGGATGTCACAAGACTGGCACTCCTTCTCTAACTTTTGTCTCAAAACTTCTTTGTCAAATGGAAAAGCAAAATAACGACTAGCCTTTTGCAGTCTTTCCAGATGTTGCTTTTCAAAGAGCAATTTTTTCTGGCTGATTTTCCCTGTCGTAATCAGCTGAAAACGAGGTTGTTTTCGGTAAAGAATAGCCGCCTTGTGCTGGACTTCACGGTATTCTGACTCCCAAGTACTATCCCAAGTGATGCCACCTCCGACACCATAGATGGCTTGCCCTTGCTGCAGTTGAATGGTTCGAATAGCCACATTGAAAATCCGTCGTCCATTGGGCAGTAAGAGGCCAACAGTTCCACAGTATACTCCACGCGCTTGTAGTTCCAAGTTCTTGATAATTTCCATGGTCGCTATCTTGGGAGCTCCTGTGATGGAGCCACATGGAAAGAGCGAACGGAAGATTTCTACTAGATCAACATCCGGTCGTAACTGACTCTTGATAGTCGAAGTCATCTGCCACACCGTAGAATACTGCTCCACTTGGCATAAACGCTCCACATGCTCACTACCAACCTCAGAAATACGATTCATGTCATTTCGCAAGAGGTCCACTATCATCATGTTTTCTGAACGATTTTTGGGATCCTGTTCCAACCAAGCCGCCTCTTTCAAGTCGTCATCGTTATTCAAACCACGTTTAGTTGTGCCCTTCATAGGACGAGTCGTCAACTCACGACCATTCTGCTCAAAAAAGAGTTCTGGACTCATGGAAATTACTGCCATCTCGTCATGCTCTACGTAGGCATTGTAGCCCGCCTCCTGCTCCACCACCATACGATTGTAGATAGCAAAAGGATTGGCAGACAACTCCTGCTTGAGTTGGACCGTATAATTGACCTGATAGGTATCTCCTTGTCTTAAATGATGGTGAATTTGGGTAATAGCCTTTTCATAGTTCTCTGCAGAAGTTACTTCCTGCCAGTTTGATGGCAACTCCACCTCCTCATAAGTCAGAGGAATGTTAGATGTTTCAACACTGTTATGAACAGTGAAGTAAAGCAAATACTCTCCTAACAAGGGACCCTCGTGAACCGCTAACTTCTCCTCAAAAGCAGGTGCTGCTTCATAACTAACGTAACCTACTACATAATAGCCTTGCTCTTGATAGTTTTCCACTTGAGCTAATAAGTCCGTCACTTCTACTAAATTTCTGGTTTTTAACTCTTTGATCGGCTGGGTAAAGGTGTATCTCTCGCCCAAAGCTCTAAAATCAATCACTGTTTTTCTATGCATATTCTAAGTATACCATAAAAGCCAGACCCCAAACAGGAGATCTGGCTTTTTAACTAATATGGTTGAGAAAACTTACTCAACATAATCTAACAAGTAACCATAACCCTTTTCTTCCATTTGATCCTTAGGAATAAAACGGATAGACAGGCTGTTAATACAATAGCGTAGCCCTCCCTTGTCCTGAGGTCCATCTGTAAAGACATGTCCTAAGTGGGAATCACCAGTTCGGCTTCTGACTTCTGTTCTGACCATATTATAAGACTTGTCTTCCTTGTAGGCCGCAACATCTGGACTGATAGGCTGGGTAAAACTTGGCCAACCACAACCCGATTCAAATTTATCTTTCGAAGAAAAGAGAGGTTCTCCAGTTGCTACATCTACATAAATTCCTGATTCAAATTTATCCCAGTAACGATTTGAAAAGGCGCGTTCTGTTTGACCGTTTTGAGTCACTGCATACTCCTCAGGAGAGAGGAGTTTTTTCAATTCATCGTCACTCGGTTTTGGATATTTACTCGCATCAATAACAGGATAGGCTGCTTGATTGACATTGATATGGCAATATCCATTAGGATTTTTCTGGAGATAATCTTGGTGATAGTCCTCAGCCACGATAAAATTTCTTAAGGCTTCCTTTTCAACCGCTAGAGGCTGGTCATACTTCTTAGAAACTTGATCAAAGACTTGATTGATGACTTCTAGGTCTTTATCATCTGTATAGTAGACTCCCGTGCGATATTGGGTTCCTACGTCATTACCTTGCTTGTTTTTACTAGTTGGATTGATAATGCGGAAATAATGGAGCAGGATTTCTTTTAAAGAAATTTGATTGGCATCATAAGTCACATGAACAGTTTCAGCATGCCCCGTTTGGCCAATCAATTCATACTGGGTTGTTTCTCCTCTACCATTCGCATAACCAGAAACAGCATCTGTCACACCCGCTACTCGAGAAAAATATTCTTCAACTCCCCAGAAACAGCCTCCCGCTAGATAGATTTCATGTAGGTCAGCATCTTTATCTGGCTCTGTTTTTTTCTTAGCACCTTGACCTTGGCTAACAGCTGCTTTCTCAATTTGAGAGGTATCGGAGTAGCTAGCGCTTCTTTTTTCCAAAAGAAATAAAATTCCGATGATGATGCAAATGAACACTCCAATTAAGAGTATTGTTTTTAATTTATCATTCATAATAAGCCTCTAATTCATAGTCTTTAAATTCTCTAAAATAGTTTCCTTGTCCATAAAGCCTGGTTGAGTCTTCACCAATTTGCCTTCTTTATCAATAAATGCCTGAGTCGGATAAGAACGAACTCCGTAACTCGCTAAAAGTTGTCCCGAAGGGTCTAGCAATACTGGTAAAGCTTTATAGTCCAAACCCTGATACCATTTTTTAAAGGCTTCTTCTGACTGCTCCCCTTTTTGACCCGGAGAAACAACTGTCAAAACGACAAAGTCATCGCCAGCTTCTTTTGCCAGTTCATCTGTATCAGGCAGACTAGCTAGACAAATAGAGCACCATGAAGCCCAAAATTTGAGATAGACCTTTTTGCCTTTATAATCTGATAGGCGATACGTTTTACCATCAACTCCCGTAAGCTCAAAGTCTGGAACTTCTTCTCCTTTTTTTGCTACCTGAGAACTAACTTGCGCATTTTTGTCTCCATTTTGTTTATCAGCCTCTCTCGTCGTCTGGTTGTTACAAGCCGATAGACAGACCAGACTAGCACAGACCAATACAGTTGCTTGCCATTTTTTCATTTTCATCACCTTTCTCACTCACCATATGAATATAGATATTGTATTATAGCTCTATTATATACCTATCACCCTAAAAATACTTGAAATCTGTTTGGAAAATAAGGCATTTTTTGTGACACAAAAAACTCCCACCTGCTATGCAGGTGAGAGTCAATTGATTATTTAAAGATAGAAGTTTTAAAGCTATCTGTTTGTTGAAGAAGTTTCTTAAAGAGTTTTTCTTTAAGTGATACGGTGTTATCAAATTTGACAGATCCGTTACTTAGAGTGGTCTTATCTTTATCAACTGCTTCAGCAAATGCTCGTTTCAAGTCTTCATAACTATTGTATGTTTTACCATCGATTTCAATAGACTGAATCCCTTTTTTAGCGTTATTCACTACTTCTTCGAAGTAAGCTTTCTTCCAATCTTCGAGATTGTTGAATTTTCCTTCAGAAATCTTGTTAATGATGAAGTCATCACCTAGAGTATCTTTACCAGCTTTTTTAGATTCAGCTTTTAGCATGTTAGAAGCATAGTTTAGGAAACCTTTTTCGTAGCCATAGTAACCCCAGATTCTAAAAGTATTATGTTTGAATGACATAGCTCCAGGAGCACCTTCACTGGTATTTCCACCATAGATACCCGTCATCATCGGTACAGTAACATAGGCTGAACCAAAGTCGGATGGATTATAGACTCCATTTCCAGGTCCACGATTAGTCATAAAGTTGTTGGTAATGAGGTCATTTACTGTATGCAAAGGAATAGTCTTTTCATCATCACTTAAAGGTCGAACCTTATCGAATTGATTCTTTGTATTGTTTCCTCGGTACTGTTTGTCTACTTTCTTGAACCAAGCGTTGTTTAAATCTTGGCTTGCTTTATTGAGGACAGCTTCTCCTTCAAGATAATCTAGAAGCATGAGAGTGTCATTATAGCCCTTCATGTAACGATCAATTTCGTCACGTGATTTAAGGTTATTTGGATTAGTGTTATACCATTGATTTCCATCATTTGGACGTTCATAAGCCATGTTGAGGCCTAGGGCTTTGTACTCACCATTTGGATTTGATACTGACGGAGTTTGTAACATTCCTTGAGCAAATGCTTCAAGATCTGTTCCTTCACGGTGTCTTGAGCCACCTAGATAAACCATTCGATCATTTACGTGAGTTGTTTCATGGGTAAAGGCAGATACCCCAAAATCACTAATCATGTCCGTCACCATAAAGAAGACAGAATCATCCTTATATGGATTCGCATAAACGCGAGCCACAGCTCCCATACGCCAATCAGTCGCATGGTAACGGTCTGTAGGTCCATACAATTCACGGATAGGCGCCACATCTTTACCACTATTTGTATGGCCATAACGGTCAGTACTGATGCCTTTATAATTCTGGTTGTCCAGTACAGGTGTTGGAACCATATTATTGCTCTTCAAGAGCTGATTACGTACTTTATCTAGAGATAAACGTGACCAGAAATCTAGGTAATTCTGTTGTCCTTTAGCAACCTTATCAATTTCAGCTTTGAAGGCATTACGCTCTGCTTCAGTATTCTTACCATATTTTTCAAATGAACTGTAGGCCATAGTATTATATGTTGAAATCAAGAACATATGGGCATCTTTTAAGTTCAAGAGTGGTAAAATCATCTTGCCATGCATATCGTTATTTAAGCCTTCGTAAGCTCTATGTTTCTTATCAGCAAAATCAGGATTTGTTGTTTTTGGTTCCACGATATAGACATTATCTTTAGTTGCTTTTATAAACCAATCATTCAAGTCTGTATCTTTTGTGAAGAGTTCCATGTTATATTTCAGGAAGTCATTTAGGTTACCAGAAAGAGTATTTTTAGCAACTACTTCACGGAAAGCATCGTGTGTACGAGTTCCTTTGACATAATCTTCTTTTGAACCAATTTCAATCAAACGGTCTAATACACTTACATTCTTACCATAGAAGTCTGGCTTGAACAACATGAGTTGCTTGATATTGAAATCATCAAACTTCACTCCGTAATAACGGTTAAGGTAAGACAAACCAAGAAGAACCGCTGCCTTGTTATCATCAATTTTCTTGATTAAAGCACGTTTAGCAGCTTCATCTGTGTTTAATTGATGATCCTCATTTTCAACCAACTGTTTCACAAATTTAGTAAGATTATCCTTAACTTCTTTGAAGGCTTCTTCAAGATAAAGGTTCTTAATAGCATTAACTTTGTTTGGACCAGTTCTACCAAGGTGCGTGTAGATTGGGTCAGATTGTAATTCCACAGGACTCAATTTTTCAACAATAGCATTGATGAGATCACTACGGTCCTTGTCAACCATATTCGGAGTATAAACAACTTCACCAAGTTCTGCAATACCGTACTCTTTCACTTGTTTCACTTTTGAATCTTTAGGTGAGATGGTAAAGATATCTTTTGTCTTATCTGCATAGTGGATCATAATATGATCAGCATCAGCTAATTCCGTCACAAAGATATTACCTTTCATAGCAGTTACAGACAATACTTCTTTAGTCAAGAGAGGACTTCCTGCAGCTAATTTATTACCTTGGTCTACAATCCACTCTTTATTATAGAAAGGTTGAAGTTTTGCAATATTACGGTAAGCTAGCTCACGAGTCGCATCATAACTATCAATTGCTTTGTACTGATCATCTTTGTTTAGACTATTATTGAGCTTGTCTTCAATCGGTTTGCTGCTGGTAAATTTATCAGCAGTGATTCCCATTGCTTCAATTTTCTTCTCGGCTTCTGCCAGAGAGATACTTGGGATTTTACGTGAATTGTTAAAGGATTTTTTGCCTTCACTCACGTCATCAACACTATAATTACGTTTGGTTCTTGAATATGTGAAGTAGTCATCAGCATCAATATCTGAGTGACCAAACACCATCTCACCCGTTTTGACTTTCATCATAGTGATGTTGTCTTCAATAGCACCTAAGGCCCAGTTGGTACCCAGCAATCCACCAGACTGAACAGCTTCTTTCAATTCGATAGAACCTTTAGCAACTGAATTTCTTAGGACCCCTTCTTTACCGACCGTGTAGTTATTAGCACCATTTTGAGATGAATAGACTAGTCCAGCAGCTTTTGCTTTATTACCTGTAATTTCAGCATCAACGTATGCTTTCTCAACAACACCCTTCCAGTTTTCACCAAGAATACCAGCTAAATAGCCTCCTCTATTGCCAGCAGCGTGAAGTTTACCGATAAAGGCGACATTACTTACTTTTCCACTACCATCAATCTTATTGATAATACCAGCTACATCATTGTTACCTACAACACTTCCTGTTACTTTGACATTTTCAATAGTTGCATTGTTTTTGATAACACCTGCGATTGGAGCTACTCGATCAACTCCAGGCATATCAATATTGACATTTTCCAGTAAGAGATCCTTAACAGAACCACCTTCAATGTTTCCAAATAATGGTCTAGTGATATTATGAATAGCAAATTTATTACCATCAGTACTTCCTAATGAACCTTTAAAGGCATTGGTTACATAAGATTTGCCAGCCGGTGGTACATTATTAGCATTCATATTACTACCAAGCTTAAAGGTACCAGTAGGATTTGCTTGCATAGCTTTCACAAGTTCATTAAAGTCGTAGTAGACATCACCTTCATGAGCTTTTGGCTTAGGTAAATAGTGTACATACTCTTCAGTGAAACGATTTTCTGCAGTACGTTGAATCAAATCAGGTGCTTTAGCAGTTACTTTGTAAAGTTTATTTCCATCTACAGTAACTTCTTCGATTTTATCAACAGCTAGTTTCGTAACCTTGTTATCGTAAGTCGTAACTTTTAAGTAGTAAGGCTTAACATTCGATGGTTTCTCGGACAAGAGACTACTATCGGTCTCATTACCTTGGTCATCAACACTGATTAAGCTTGTTTCCTTAATATTTTTGACTTCAACTTTTTTAAGGTCGATTCTCAATGGTTCTTCCTTAAGAACCTCTTCCTCGTCACCATTACCACGATCATACACCATAGTCGTCGCAAGTTTATAATCCTTGTAATAATCTAGATCAGCTAAAGCTGTTGCAAGATTAGACTCTGAAATAGCAAATGTCTTAATAACTTGATCGCCTTTTTTCAACACTGCTTGAATAGACTTGATAGTCACTCCATCTGGTTTTTTAAGGCTATAAGTTGCTTTTGCACTTCGATTCAATTCTTCTGTATCAACTTTAGTTAATGTTAAAGTAGGTTTTTCTAATTCCTTAGTACCTTTTTTGATAATATGGTCTTGTACCTGTTCAAGAACTTCTTCTGAAACAGTAGGGGCATCTGCTGTTTTCACACCCTTGATAGTCTTGTATACTTTGGTAATTTTCTTCTTACCATTCTTACCTACCTGAGCAACAGTTTCTGTTCCCTTGAGTAGACTAGAATCTTGTTCCATTATCGTTTTAAAAGGAACTTCTTCAACAGAAACTTCTTCGGTTTGACCTTCAATTGGTTTGGTTCCGCGACTGATTTTTTCAGCTATAGGAGCTTTAACAACTTCCGTACTAGTGCTGATAGCTTCGCCAACTTTCTCCCCATCTACAGTTTTGTAGACACGATGTATGAGTTGACTACCAGCTTCACCCTTTTGAACAACACTTTCTTCGTCTGTATAACGATTAGAATCCGATAGGTATTCTGTAGAGTATGGAATTGTAACAGACTCTGTTTCAGTCACAGTTGACTCAGTCACATTGTATTCTGGCAAGCTCGGTTGAATGAGAGGTTCACCTTCGTGTCCCTCTTCCTGAGTGCCCTTGGCTGTTACTTCTCCTGTATAGGCTGGAAGTTCCGGTTGGATTGGAGACTCTCCTTCATGGCCTTCTTCTTGGGTGCCCTTAGCTGTTACTTCATCTGTATAGGCTGGGAGTTCAGGTTGGATTAGGGATTCTCCTACATGACCTTCTTCTTGAGTACCCTTAGCTGTTACTTCTCCTGTATAGGCTGGTAATTCCGGTTGAATTGGAGACTCTCCGACATGACCTTCTTCTTGAGTGCCCTTGGCTGTACTATTCTCTGGTTGGGCTGGTAATTCAGGTTGGACTGGGGATTCACCAATAGGAGCTTCTTCTTGGGTTCTCTCTGTTGTTTCTTCACTTGTATGAACAGGAGGTTCTGGTTGAACGAGAGATTCGCTTCCTTGAGTTTCTCCCTGTGTTGCTGTAGTTGTAGTCTCTTCTCTGTAGGTTGGAAGCTCTGGTTGAACAAGTGATTCGCCTTCACGAGCTTCTTGTATCACTTTATCTGTAATCAAGTTATTGTCTTGATTATTTTCAGGCATTGAAACCTTCAAATCAGCTTCTTTGAAGTAACCAATGTAGTCATATCCATCAATTTGAATAACTCCGTTGGCTAAATCTTCTTGACTACAAGCAGAGATTGTTTGGTTATAAGATAAAAGAATTTGATTTTCAAAAGCTTGAATAGTCTGAGGAATGAAGTAGCTACCTCCAAGTGCACCAATAAAAAGAATACCTGCTATCTTATTAGGTCGCTTCTTAGAGAACACTAGTACAGCTAATGAAGCTGTTGCAAAACCAAGACCAACAAGACCTAGCTCTTTACTTCCAGTATTTGGTAAATGTTGTGTATGAACTTCTTTTTTTCTATAGACAAGATAAACAACATCATCTTGTTTTAAATCAGAAGGAAGTTCCTTATGAATAAGGCCTTTTTCAGCTTCTGTCAGTTCTTGCTCTGTTAAATAACGATAGTGTACCTGATTTGGCTCACAAACTTCATTAGCTGCTACTTGATCAAGCAAGAGGTTGTTAGCACCAAAAAGAACGGCTCCGATGACAGCAGAACCGACTCCAACAGAGAACTTTCTAATAGAATATTTTATAACCTTTTCAATATGTTTCTTTTCCATTTTACAATTTCCTAATATAATCTTGTGGGTATTGAGCACGCGCTCCTCCAATAAGCTTGGGACGACTAGCAAGTGCAGTTACATGAGCTTGACCAATCTCTTTCAAAATTGGTCGAATAGGCACCTGAACATGTTTGACATGCATGCCTATAGAAGTGTCACCAATATCTAGACCCGCATCTGCTTTTATAAATTCGACTTCAACTGGATCTTTCATATACCGAAAGGCCGCCAATTGTCCAGAACCTCCGGCATGTAATGTAGGTAGTACACTCACAATTTCGAGATTGTGTTTGATAGCAACCTCTCGTTCCACAACCAAGGCTCGATTGACATGTTCACATCCCTGAACTGCTAGGTGGATCCCTTTAGATGATAGGATGTTTAAAATCTTTTCGACAATTAGTTCCCCAATTTCTTGACTGGAGGCTTTTCCAATATGTCCTCCTATCACTTCACTAGAAGAAAGCCCTAAAACGAAGATAGAGCCTTCATGCAGACAAGCTTTAGCTAGTACATCCTCAAGGATTTCCTCTACCTCTCTTTGTATCCTTACTTGGTCCATAGTTCACCTCACTTACATCATTCTATCATACCGTTTTTTCAGCATTATAGCAAGATATGTGATGCAAATAAGATAACTTTCTAAAGCCTATAATGTATGCGTATTTTGACGACAATTTTTATCTCATTTCACCTTAATTCTTAAAGACTTTTCAGCTCTAATTATATCTAAAATATATGAGAAAATTAAAAAGCAGAGATCAGTCATTCTCTGCTTCTTTATTCTTATTATATTTTTTGTAGTCCTTGCACGGCATCATGGTTAATTAAGACTTGGCCATACTCCTGCAATACTGAACGACTTAAATCACTGTCATCAGCATACTCTCTCATTCGGGCTAATAGCCAGGCAGGGTATGGTTTAGGATGATTTTCAATATCTACTAAGATTGTTAAGTAATACTGATTATTCATCTTATAGAGTTCCGATGTTTCCATCTCAAAATTTACTGTCTTTGAGAAAGAGACTAAGCTTGTTAAATTGTCAAATTGGAGGATATAGTAGATGTAAGGTTCTTTAGTAGACTCTTCATGGATATCTGAAGCCTCCTCTACATCTTCTTCGTTTTCTTCCTCTTCTTTTTCAACCTGTTCCAAAGACTGAATAGCTTCAATATCATCTTTTGTTTTCTCTGCAAGAGTTTTTTCTAAAGTTTTCAAAAACTCATCTGGAGACATTTTTGATAATTCTTCCATATCCGGAAGATCTGCCAAATCCTCAAAATCCAAATTTTGGTCAATCTTAGACTTGGTCACAAAGACATCGACTTTGTCAGGTTTAGGAGTCACTCGAAAACTGAGCATCCCTGTATCCAAGAAACTGTCTGGCATCTCTAACTCATCCAAGATAGCATAAAAGAATTCTTCCGTTTTTTCTTGTGGAACAAGAAAATCCGCAATTTCCATTCCCCTATCCATCAAATCTTCTAAAGACATGGTGATTTTTAGTGTGGTATCACTGATTTGTTTCATTTTCATATCTAGTAACCTCATACTTTCAGTTCTATCTATTATACTAGATTTTAAAGATTTTTTCAAAAGAATGACGTTGGAATGTGATATAATACTAGTATCAATTTTTGAATTTAAGAAAGAAATTTTCATGAAAAATATAAAAGTTAATGCTTTGGCTAGCTTACTGGTCAATATTTTAAATATTGTTTTTCCCTTAATTACGAATCCTTATCTGACGCGGATTCTTAGTAAGTCGAATTACGGTTATTTCAACACTGCCAATACTTGGGCGAGTTTTATCATTCCCCTGGCTGCATTTGGAATCTACAATTACGGTATTCGAGCTATCAGTAAAGTAAAGGATGACAAAGACAGGATTAACTACGTTTTTTCTAAGTTATTCTATATTTCCCTGATTACTTCTATTCTGACAACTGCAATTTACTTCCTCTTTATTCATTTTGACACCAGTATTGTTAATCTAAAAATCCTATACTATATTCTAGGAATCCAAGCCCTCTTCCAATTTCTGAATATTGAGTGGATGAATGAAGCCTATGAGAATTATTCTTTTATCCTTTATAAAACACTGGTTATTCGTATAGGAATGTTAGTTGCAATCTTTGCCTTCGTTAAGTCACCTGATGATATTATTCCTTATGCCATAATCATGAGTGCAACAACCATTATCAACTACCTGCTCAGTTTCCTCTGGATTAAGCGAGAAGTTTCCTTTGTGAAAATTGAGTTCATAGACCTGCTCAAATCATCAAAACCACTTTTGACCATGCTTCTTCTAGCAAATGCTAATATGCTCTATACTTTGCTAGATCGTATGTTCATCACTAAAGGACCTGATGAGAATTATATTTCTTACTACACCATTGCTTCAAGTATTGTTATGCTAATTGCTAGCGTCCTAAGCGGAGCTATTAACGTTAGTATCCCTAGACTTGGTTATTATCTAGGAAAAAAAGATTATCAATCATATAAATATCTTGTTAACCAAGGAGCTTCTCTATTCTACTTCCTCATGATACCAACCAGTATTGGAATTATGATTCTAGGAACTTATGCTGCAGTAATCTACTCTTCAGAAAAATATATTGAAGCTGGTATCGTAACAAGTGTCTTTGCCTTTCGAACAATCATCTGGGCTATTGAATTAATCCTTGGAAAACAGATTATTTTTATCAATGATCACGAAAATCGTTTAACAGCCTTTTACTTTATTGGAGGTGGAGCTAATGTAATTCTTAACTCGCTTCTCCTTTTCAATAATATTTTTACTCCAGAATACTACATAGGTACAACAATTATTGCTGAAGCAATTGTAGTGTTGCTTGAAATTTATTTTATTCAGAAACACAAATTATTGGAATTAAAAGAAATTTTTACAACTCTGACTCGATATACAATCGTATCACTAGGTTTTATCCCTATTTATTATATTTTTAAAACCATCTTCCAAGTTCATAGTTACACAGTCAATGTGAATATGCTCAGTATGGTTTTATGCACAGTAATAACATGTGGCATTTATTACGGGTTCACACTCTTTGTTTTAAAAGACAAAACACTTCATTATGCACTCGATTTAGTGCGTGCCAAACTTAAAAGAGCATAAAGAAAAACACCTTTAATGGTGTTTTTCTTTATTTTAAATATCAGATAATATATAAGAACCAACTAATTTTTTTCTTCAGTTGTTTCTGATAATGGCTCTATAGCCTGATCTTTTTCATTTACGACAGAAGAGTTTGTCTCGGTATTGGTCTCATTTGTATCAACCTGAGTTGTTTCAGTGACTTTATCCCGTTTGTGTTCAACTTTCGTCTCTTTAGTCGTTTCATCAGATTTACTTGTTGTCCAAACTCCTTCTGCATTAACCTTGTAGCCATCAGGTGTTGTGCTATTTCTTAGAAGTGAACCATCTGCTTGGAAGTAATACCATTTACCATCAAGTTGTTTCCAGCCAGTCTGCATCGCCCCATTAGCATCAAAATAGTAAGTTTCATCATTTACTTTATGGATTCCTGTAGCCATCTGACCAGTTTCGGTATCAAGGTAGTACCAAAGTCCATTTTCTTTGAGCCAACCTGTCTTCATCGCTCCACTATTTGTAAAGTATCTGTATGAGTCATCAAACCACTTCCAGCCTGTTTGCATAGCTCCACTTGCATTTAGATAATAGCGAGTACCTTCAATCTCTTGGAGGCCAGTTTGCATGATACCTTCTTTATCTAGATAGTACCAAAGCCCATTATCTTTAAGCCAACCTGTCTTCATAGCTCCACTGCTTGTGAAGTAGCTATAATGATTATCGAACCACTTCCAGCCTGTTTGCATGGATCCACTTGCATTTAGATAATAGCGAGTACCTTCAATCTCTTGGAGGCCAGTTTGCATGATACCTTCTTTATCTAGATAGTACCAAAGCCCATTATCTTTGAGCCAGCCTATCTTCATCGCTCCACTGCTTGTGAAGTAGCTATAATGATTATCGAACCACTTCCAGCCTGTTTGCATAGCTCCACTTGCATTTAGATAATAGCGAGTACCTTCGATTTCTTTTAGACCGGTTTGCATGATACCTTCTTTATCTAAATAATACCAAGTATCTTTATCCTTGATCCAGCCTGTTTTCATCGCTCCGGAACTTGCAAAATAGTTCCAATGTCCTTCAATCAAGGCCCAACCTGTTTGCATAACCCCCTTATTATCAAAGTAGTAGGTTACTCCATTGATTTCTTTTTTACCAACTATTTGTTTTCCTTCTTCATCAAAGTAGTACCAGTTTGATTCAATTTTTTTCCAACCAGAGCCTGTCTCATCTGTCTCTAAAGCTCCACTACTTGCAAAGAACATTTTCTTACCATTAACGACTTGTGAGCCAGTAAGCATTTTACCATCTTTATCAAATAGGTACTTTTTGCCTCCTATTTCAGCTAGCTGATCATAGCGTCTTGCACCATCTGATTGGATATAATACCATGCATCATCATGTTTGAACCATCCACCTGTCTGCATTTTACCATCATCGTTAAGGTAGTACCAATTTCCTTCGAGATTTACACTGCTATCTTTTAAATGCAACCAACGGCTAGTTTGTTTTTGTCCTTTTCCGTTAAAGAAGTATGTTGCTCCGTCGATTTCTTGCCAACCAATAGCCATTTGTCCATCTGAAAGACGATATTTCCAATATCCTCCTTCCTGATACCAATTCGCATCAACTTTAGGAATATCAGGGAAAGAATTTGAAACATTAGTGAAGCCTTGATTACTAATATCAAATACTGTTGCATCTTGTGTTTTGCTGGAAGCCCGGATAACCTGGATATTTTTCTCTTGAAGATAATCCTTTGTCGAAGCAAGGTTGATATCTCCTCCAGTAGTTTGGATAATCATGCTTGGAGAGAGATTGTCGATAAAAGCTTTAGTATTTGATATTTTCGCATCATAGTGGTGATTCCATTTCATCATGTCCACTTTTCCAATAACTGGACCTAACTTATCCTCAGCCCCTTCAGCGTTATCTAAGTCTCCTCCTAGATAAATCTTCTTCCCTGCAACTGTGACAACTGCAACGATTGAATTGGAGTTATCATCAAGAACTTTTTTAAGTTTCCCATCTGGTCCATATTCATTTTTATAATTATAGAGTTGGATATCCATGTTTCCTAACTTGAAATGGCTATCCTCATCCTTAATATCTTGAATAAGAGTTACACCTTTATTCTGTGCTGCACGGAGGGCATTATCGTAATTAAATAAATTATCCCACAATCCCCAACTACTTGTGATTCGTTCATCAGCATATTTTTTCAGATAGAATCTATCCACCTGATAGCGACTAAGAACTTCATCAGCAGCTCCAATATGGTCGCTATGGACATGAGTTCCTAGGATGAAATCTAATTTTTTAACTCCAACTTGGTTCAAGTGACGAATTAAACGATCTTCCAATACTTGATAATTTCTCATGGAAATTCCCCAGCGATTTGGGTATCGTGTATCAGTTCCATCAGGAAAATCGTAATCTTCTCCCATATCAATCAGAGCGTAATGGCCATTACTTTCTAATAATATAGCATCACTTCCTGACTTAGCTTTAGTATTGATAAAGTGAATTCGATCTCCTGATCCAGTTGAAATAGTATCTGCCTTAACCAGTATAGACTGGTTTGCTAATAGGGTTAACAGTAGACTACTACATAAAAGTGACTTTTTTATCTTTTTCATAATAAGCACATCTTTCTTAATTATATTACTATTATTAAAATGCTTTAGTTATCAATCCAATAATTCTTTTCATTCCCTGGTGTCTGTTGGTCAACAGGGGGTGGAGTCATATAATCTTCACCAAATTCATAGACAAGAACTTCATGGTATCTTCTTGGTACCTTTAGGATTAGATTTTCATATGCCATATCAATTGTATCATACAACCATTCTTTTTTAATACCAGCTGGATAGTATGAGTCATACGTTGAACAAACTAAGTCAGTAGAGTTTTCAACACTGTATTTTAAGGCAAGTTGTTCTAGCTTTTGATTCCAGGATTGAGGAGAAGTAAATCTGAATATTGCTGACGCAATATAACGAGGAAGATTTTTAATCCCTCCGTTTTCGTATTTGATCCCCTTAAAGTTTAAAGATGATAGACGAATTAATTGTTTATAGAGTTTCATTTTCTTACGATCTTGCTCATCTGTAACAAGACCATCATACGGGAAGACATCTACACAAGTTCCAAGCACAACACTTGGATCTAAAAGGTTCGAATCTCTCCGTGTTCGAATATCGTAAACACGCATATAACTATATGGATATCCCTTGGTTTCTCTAAAAGAAATCAGCTTATAGTATGGATGGTTATCATTTTTCAGAACTTCATATAACTTTTCAAATTCATCTCTAGCTAAAGAAATGTCTGTATCATCATCCCAAGGGATAAAACCTTTATGACGAACTGCACCTAATAAAGTGCCAAAATCGATAAAATATTTGATATCATGTTTTTCACAAACTTGGTGTAAGTATTCTAGAATTCCAAGCTCAATTTGCTTAATTTCTTCAAGGCTTAAGATTTTTTCTGACATTATTTGTCACTCCTAATCTTTACTTCTTTGTTTAAATAATAATCTATTGGTTTTCAGTAATCTTCCACAATTTGAAGTCATGATGCGAAACTTGTTGCTCAACTGGTGGTAACAGCATGTAATCTCCATAATCTGAAGTTAGAATTTCATGATAATGTTTTGGAATCATAAATTCCTTACCTTCAAAGCTACCATTTTCAACTTGTTCTACCCACTCACGTTTCCAAACTGGTTTATTCATATCTTTATAGATAACATAGTCTACAAGTTCATAATCTTCTACTTTTCTAGATTTTGCTAATTCATCAATCTGAGAAACATACTTATTTGTGTTAGTGAAATAAAAGATGATTACAGAAATATAGCGGATAATTGAATTTACTACACTTTTAGTATTCGTAATTCCTTTGAATGTGTAACAACTTAATTGACGTTTTTTAATAATCTTGGTCATTTTATCTTTAAATGCCTGATCATCTTCATACCCATCTACAGGGAAAATATCGATATAAATCCCCATATCTGAATCAATTCGAACATCTTCTTCTACCAAGTAGGTATGATTATCTTGAACTTTCATAAATGGATAGACATAATTGACATTATTTTTATAAGACATTAATTCATATCTCTCGTCTGGATGTGCAATCATATAATCTTGAAGCTTTTCATAATCATCACGAAGCATACAAATATCCATGTCATCGTCCCAAGGAATAAAGCCTTTATGACGAACGGCCCCAATTAAACTACCATAGGACAAGAAGTATTTGACACCAATTTTATGACACACTTCATGGATATACTCCATGATTCCTAACTCCATTTGTTGAATTTCAGAAATATCAGTTACTTCTTTGTAACGAATATTTTTTTCTTTCTCACAAATCATTAGACCATATCCTACAACTAACCAAAAAATGATGTTGATGAAGTTGGTCGAATACATAATTTGGCTCTCAAACAACTGACCAAATAAAATTCCAAAGAATAGAATCATAATCAGTTTTTCACTATTTTTCTTTGATTTAACTAAGTAAGAAACAAAGCGGAAACCTACATGAGCAATGATGAGTATGAAAGAAATAAGACCCAAGAATCCGGAACTCACAAAAATCGTAACAAAGATATTGTGGAAATTACCTCCAATAAGTGAGTTTTCAATTTCAAATTTACTAAAATATTTTGTGTAATAATCTGATACGTTTCGAACACCATAACCAAATAGAGGTTTTGCACTTCCCATTTTGATTGCATTTTTCCAAATATATGTACGTCCACTTGGAGTTGTTTCAATCAAGTGAAGTTCCCCATTTTTCTTAGCAACATCCGAATCAGTTTCAGAATAAGATTCACCTTTATCCAAATCAATTACGGTTGCTTTTGCAGCCGAAATATAAACAGAAGTGACATAGCTTATTCCGATGTTTGCACCTGTGAATAGTAAGGACGCTACTAGAAAAGTGACCCACTTTTTAACAAGATTACCTCTGGTCACAAAAAGACAATACATACCGAGCATTAGTATAACAGATAAGAAAGCTCCTCTACTCTGCATAGTTGCAAAATAAACTAACTGAATGACATTATTAATTTTAAGATAAACAGAGTATTTGCTTCCCTTATGAATTAAATACATAGCAAAAACGATACTAATGTATGAGAAAATCGCACTGGCGTTAGGGTTAACAAGTCCCCATAATCGGCCATTCATTACTCCGTAATAATAAGAGTTCTCTCCAATCTGAAATAGAATTAAAACTCTTGAAAGTAATAAAGCAAAAGCAAATATAGCCGAAGCAAATGAGACAATCTGTATGGTTCCTGCAATCATACCTAATAACTTCCTTAGCTGATCAGGTTTTACCATGGTAAATAATAAAACATAAGTCAGCATAAAGAAGATTTCAACCATATTTCCGAGCAGGTGTCCAGAACGATTAATGAGTGCCGATAAAAAGTGACTGCCTACTAAAAGACCAAATAGGGTAAGAAACTTCTTATCTATCTCCGTTCGTTTCCAATTTAAAAATAAAGTTAAACAAATAGAAAGAACAACAATAGCTGAAAGTCCTTTATAGATAGGATTAGTTACTTTATAAATTAACGAACTCATACTTAAAATCGAAATGAAAACAAAAAGATATGAAATCCACAGTTTTGATTTTTCAAAGCATTCATTCATTTTTGAAAAATTCATCTTCAACTCCTTTAATGACATTATTTATTCAAGCCCACAATTTGTCTATAAATCCATGGAGAAATTCTCAGGGACAAAATGGCTATTTTTCGAAAACTAGTAAAATAAGGATCTCTCAATATTTCCGAGATATGACTAAGTATCCACTTTCTCAATTGAGTTTTCTCTTTTTTATATTCTGTCGAATCTGTGAAGATTATTTTATCGTACACTGTAATATAAGACCAAGATTCTCTATTTACTAATTCTGGTTTTAATTGAGGAAAACATTGATAAACTTTAGGAATAATGATTTTATATACTTCTATAGTATCAAAAACATGACTATTCACAGATGTAGTTGCGCTTCCCTCTCTATGATCATAATAGTATATTGGTTTGTCTATAAAAACACTAGTACATTTTGTTTCAAGTATAACTTCTGTTAAGAACAAAGCATCTTCTGCTAAATGATAATCTGTACTAAATCTAAATTTTTCAATCAATTGCTTATTAAATAATTTTGCAACAGGAAAAAAAGAAGTTCGAGTAGTCATCAATAATTCTTTCATCGTTTGCTCAGCAGACCAAATTGACTCTTGACCTGAAAACTCTGGCAAATCTGTAACCAGGCCATTTTTTACATGATGTAATCGAGCAACTGAGAAACCAACAGAAGCATCTGATTTTACTGCACTTATTAAAGTTTCCAAGTAATCATTGGTAATAAAATCATCGCTATCAATAAAAGTTATCCATTCTCCTCTTGAGCGTTCAATTCCTAAATTTCTAGCGTTTGAAACACCCCTATTTTCAATATGGAATACTCTAATATTCTCATTTTTAGAAGCAAGCTGATCACACAAGTATCCACTAGTATCTGTTGAACCATCATTTATAAGTAGCAATTCAAAATTGGTATAAGTCTGCTTTAAAATCGACTCTACACAGCGTTCCAAATAAGCTTCCACATTATAGACTGGAACAATGATACTAATTTTTTCTTGCATTGTATTCTCCCATATATTCTCTATAACTCTTATCCATATCTGCTATGACAGCATCGTGGTGAGGGACTTGCTTTTCAGCCGGAGGTGGTGTCATATAATCACCAAAGGCAATGCTAAGATAAGCATCATAACCAACCGGAATAGGCATTTCTGTTCCTTCGAATGGTAGGAAAATGTTGTCTTCAAAAGCCTGAATTGGATATTTATTTTTCATATAGCCAGGGCCTGAACATAATTCTGTAATGCCATCACTTTCAGCTGGTCCATACTTGGTCATTTCTTTCTCAGCCTTTTTCCAGATACGATAGCGAAGTGATTTAGGAGTCAACCCTAGTAAAATGGTACTACCCCACTTCATGAGAGCTCCATGCTTTTCTGGAATGGTTTGTGCACAAAATAGAGAATAAATCAAAGCCCAACGAACCTGTTTCTTACGCTCTGCTGGATTTTTAGGGTAGTAATCCAAGGGAAGAACATCCAAGGCCAAGCCGTGAGGTAAATCCAAATCTTTCTGATATGGTTTGATACAAGTCGTTTCCTTATCTCTAATGGTAATGAAAAGATTGCGGTCAACGTAATCTTTACTACTCTTTGATAGGAAATAACGCTGATCAGCATAAATAGGCCACAACTCTGCTAACTTTTCATAATCCTCACGTGGCATAAAAAAATCTAAATCATCATCCCAAGGAATAAACCCCTTATTGCGCAAGGCTCCGATAGCACCTCCACCACACAAATAGCAGAGTAAATCATGTTCTTTACAAAATTCGACAAAATATTCAGCCATTTCCAGACTACGAGCCTGAATTGCCTTTAAATCACTCATCTATTTCATATCCTCTTCTGTAGAATGTTATCATTCTATTATACCATAAAAAGTGCCTATTATCTTATCCGTTCATAAGAAAAATCAAAGCCCAATCACCTATCATAATAGATGCATTAGCTTTGATTTTACTATATTTTTTATCTCAATCCCATTTGGGCCAATTTATTTTGGTAAGCTTTTTGGTCCACTCGAAGGGATTGACCGCCGTATACGTCAAAGTCGTCTACCCAGTCTCCAAGTTCTGGGACTGTCAATCTTTCAATACCATTCTGCGCCCCTTCAAGGACTGATAAACCGTTGGTCAATAAGAAGGTATATGGAAGGTTTGTAGAGGTCATGGCGAAAACTTTCCCGAGTGCTTCTGAGCCTGTGAAAAGTTTTGTAGGATCCTTAATCTGCTGCAAGACAGCTGTCATAACCTGTTGTTGTCTACGAGTACGGCCATAATCCCCTTCATCATCATCACGGAAACGTGCGTAGTTCAGAAGAGTCGAACCATTCATCTGTTGTTTTCCAACTCGAATGGTTTGAGTCGGTGACTCAGTTTCTGTTGCATGCAAGTCATCGCCTACAGTCGCTTCTGTCACAGGAACACCGTTTAGGGTTGAAAACTGAGCATCAATAGTAACACCATCAGGAAAAAGCGTATCAATTGCTGTCGCAAAGGCTTGGAAATCGACAAGGGCATAATATTTTATGTCTAGATCAAAATTATCCTTGAGCACCTTACGGACCATTTCAGCTCCTTGTTTACCTTCTTGTTCCCCTAATTCATAGGCCAAGTTTAATTTATGGTCGGTCTGTTTTTGACCATTGATGACTTGGCTATACCCATCAATATAGACCAAATTATCACGCATAAAGCTAACGAGCTTCAATTTTTTATCTTTGCCACTTACATTCAAAACCATAATGGAATCTGTCCGTGTTTCTGCACTATTCTGTCCAATACGGCCATCCGTACCCAAAATCAGAATATTAACCCCATCACGCGTATCTTGTCCATTGAAGACTTCAACCTGAGCAGCTTTGGCATCTTTGGGCCCACTTGAACTATTAGGGTTCGCCGATTGGTAGCCTTTTAAGAACATGACGATCATTCCTACTGCTACACAAAGCAATATCATCCCTAACCAAGCAAATAAGCGTTTAAAACGAAAACCTCTTTTTTTCTTTTGCTTCTTAGCTTTTGGAATCTTCGTTTCCAGTTGATCTCCACTACTACGGCGACTAGAACGACTACGATTAGCATAGGTTGGCAGGTCGATACCAGAGTCTGAAAGAAGTTGTTCTTTGGCTTCTGGATTGAAAACTTCTGCTGAATCTTTTTGACCTTCTAACTTGGCTTGTAAAAAGGCAAATTCTCTCTTTTCTTTCTCATTCAAATAATGAATGTTTTTCAAAAGATAGTCATATCTCAGTTTTTCATGATGTGTCAAAGGATTTTCTCTAGTCATAGATTCTCCTTTCCTTTATCCTGTATAGTATAAATAGGGTAAGTTCCCAAAATTTTATATTGGATTCCAATAGCTTCTAATTCTTCTCTTGCAAAATGGACTAAATCTTTATCTCTATAATCAACATCGATAATAAAGAAGTATTCACCAAGAGCAGTTTTAAGGGGGCGACTCTCAATCTTTGTCAAGTCTATTCCTCGCCAAGCGAAGGTAGAGAGCGCCTTATAAAGAGCGCCAGGTAAATTGTCTGGTAAGGTAACTGCCAGACTCATTTTTTCGGTTGAGAACTGCAAAGCCAGCTCCGGTAATTGTGCACCTAAGACCCAAAAACGAGTGAAATTAGCTTCCATCTCTTGGATATCTTCAGCAATCAATTCTAAACCATATTCATCAGCAGAATTTCTCGGGGCAATAGCTGCAAAAGGTTGATCTGGATGTTCTGCGACAAATCTAGCTGCATAAGCTGTACTTGCTGTTACTTCTAATTCAGCATTTGGAAAATGCTGGTCGATATATTTTTTTCCTTGTGCAAGTGCCTGCGGATGAGAAAATATTTTTTCGAAGGTTGAATGCCCAGAAACAGCCATTAACTGTTGTTGAATCGGTTGTACTATCTCTGCAACAGCCTGAATTTTCGCTTGATGATAGAGATAGTCTAAGGTCTCATGGACACTTCCTTCAATGGAATTTTCAACTGGGACAACAGAATAATCAACCAAGCCCTGTTCGTAAGCCTTGATGACATCTGTGATATTTGAAAATGGCTCTAGTTCCTCGTGGGGAAAAGCCGTTTGCACAACATGGTGCGAAAAAGATCCCTTGGGACCTAGATAGGCAATTTTCATCTCAGTTCCTCTATAATTTCTTCTGGACTTAATGTTGCTACATCTACAACCTGACTAGCCACTTCTTCATACCAAGCTTGTCTTTCTTTAAAAATCGCAGCCAAAGCCTCCTTGCTATTATTTAAAAATAGTGGGCGTTGATTTTCCTTATCACTCTCGATCCGTTGATAAAGAGTTTCAAAATCAGCTTTTAGGTAGATATTATCGGCATTTTTCTTCAGCAATTCTCGATTTCTCGAAGAAACAACCACTCCTCCACCAGTTGAAATGACTAAATCTGTTTTTAGCAAATCATCTAAAATTTCTGACTCCACCTTACGGAAGGCTGCTTCCCCTTTTACTTTAAAAAAATCGGCTATGGGCATTCCAATATCTTGCTCAATCACAACATCCATATCCACAAAATCAGGATCCAGTCCTCTAGCAACAGTAGATTTTCCTGCTCCCATAAATCCTAGCAATACTTTAGCCATGAATCAGAGTCTCCAAATCATTGAAAAAGCCTGGGTAGCTGGTATTGATAGCTTCTGCTCGGTCAAGTTCTACTTCTCCATCTGGGACTAAAAGAGCTGCAATAGCCGTCATCATCCCGATACGATGGTCACCAAAGGTATTGACTCTAGCTCCGTGAAGAGTAGACTGCCCCTTGATAATCATTCCATCCTCTGTAGGAGTGATGTCAGCACCCATGCTGTTTAAGGCATCTGCAACAACCTGAATACGGTCTGTCTCTTTGACTTTAAGTTCTTCAGCATCTTTTATAATCGTCACTCCCTCTGCTTGCGTTGCAAGGAGGGAAATAATAGGTAATTCATCTATCAGGCGTGGAATCAAGGAACCGCTAATTTCTATTCCTTTCAAGTCTGAGGTTTCAACAGTTAAGGTTGCTGATTTAGCAATTGGGTCTATTTCAGTAATCTCCAATCCTCCACCCATAGCTCCAATAACATCAAGAATCCCTGTGCGTGTTTCGTTGATGCCAACGTTCTTAAGTTCCACTCGAGAATTTGGTACAATCAAACCTGCTACCAACCAAAAAGCTGCACTAGAAATATCTCCTGGCACCACTATAGTTTGACCTGTTAATGTTTGTGGGCCATTAATTGTTATTTCCTTGCCATCTACAGTCAAGTCACCACCAAATTGACGCAGCATATCTTCTGTGTGATTACGTGTGCATTCTTTTTCAACAATGACTGATTGCCCTTGAGACTGCAAAGCTGCAAAAATCAAGGCTGACTTGACCTGGGCAGAGGCGATCGGTAATTCATAGTGGATTGGAGTTAAATGTTTAGTACCTCTCAAGTGTATAGGCGGTAAATCTCGCTCCGTTTGGCCCGAGATACTAACTCCCATTCTCTTCAACGGTAGGGTTACTCGGTCCATAGGGCGTTTTGAAAGACTATCATCACCAAACATCTCCACTTCAAACTCTGCACCAGCAAGAACACCCGAAATCAGACGAATAGAGGTGCCAGAATTCCCCATATCTAAAGCATTTTTAGGAGCTTTTAATCCCTCCATTCCAACACCCTGAATGGTAATGACACCATCTTTATCCTCAATCTCAACACCAAGGTCACGGAAAACTTGAATGGTCGAAAGGACATCTTCTCCTCGCAAAATATCATAAACCTTGGTCTGACCCTCAGCCAAACTTCCAAAAATAATCGAACGATGGCTAATAGATTTATCCCCTGGGACACGGATAGAACCCTTTAATTGGTTAATGTTTGTTTGTAGTTTCATCCTAGACCTCATACTTGCAAGAATTTTTTCTTATTTTATCATAAATAAACCAGAGATACCTTAAAATTTCCTGACTTTATGATAGTTAAAAATACTTTTTAATAAACTTTTTCCTTTTTGATTTATTTCAACCTAAAGATCTTTAATATCAATTTTTTTCATTTTCAATTTACCAGCTATCTGAAGAGCCACCACCATCAAATCCTCCGCCATCCCAATCATCAGAAGACCAAGATGAACTAGAACTACCAGTATCATATCTAGATGTAGAAGAATCTAATTTACCATAAGAACTTGACTGTACTCTTTGTGAAGCATAGTAGCTTTTTTTGAGCTCGGAAGTCCAAGAAGCATTCTTCACAAAATCTTTATCGTTTGGATAGAGTTTTCCCTTCCCATTATAAGAGTATTGAGAGCGGTTCAGCCTATCTAGTTGCTTTCTTTTAACTTCTGCGTAGTATGCTTCTATCAGTAATGTAGTCCAAGTATCATTAGGCAGAAAACCTTTTGAGTCTGGATAGAGTTTGTTATAGCCTGCGTAGTTATATTGAGACCTAATTAAACGCTTATTTTTTTTATAGTAAGATTTACGTTCTTCAGTCCACGTATCGTTAGGTACAAAGTCAGGAAAATCTGGATACAGCTTCCCCTTTCCCTCGTACTCATACTTAGAAAAGCGACATCTTTTTAAGTACCTGAACCACGTTACTAAACTTAGTAAAAAAAAGAACATTAGATAGAACAATATCGGAAACGGAATGTAATCGAAATACTTACTAAGCCCTTCATTATTTTTTAATAATTTTTCATCGATTTTTGGAAGCCAATTATTCTTATTCTCTTTCTTGTTTATGATTTCAGCTTTTCCAGATTCGGCTTTAGAGATACCTACTAGAATTCTGTTAAGAGCATCAGTGTATTTCCCTTCTTTCATGTAAGGCTTCGAATCATTTAGTAAAGAACTGGCCTTCGAGTCAGTAAGCCAAATTGCTGCTTTGTTGGATGTTTCAATACGAAACTTCCTATCCTTTATAGCAATAGCGATTAAAATTCCACTGTTGGAATCTTGTTTCCCAATTTTCCATTTGCGTGCAACCTCGTTGGCTACCTCTTCGATACTGGAACCGTTCAGGGTATCTACAATGTAAATACCTACTTGGGTTTCACTTCCAGCATTCATACTCTCTAACGTTTCTGCAACACTAGTGGTTAAATAACCATTAGGATCGTATATACCATTTAAAGGCCGATCGGGAACAACCATATTAGCCGCCACTAGCGGCATAAAAAAGAATAAAGGGATAATTAAGAGTAAAATTAACTTTTTCATAGGAGATCCCCCACAAGACTAATCAGTTAAATTGATTTCAGGGACAAACTTTGCATCTTTCTCTGTTCCAATTAACTCAGCTCTATAGTTAGAAACCTTCAAATTTGTTTTGCATTTTGATTATTAGTAAAGACAATCATTCCCACAGTCATTATTAAACAGACCAGGCTAATAATTCTAGCTTATATAGTAGTTATCGATAATAAAAATACGATTGAGAAAATACCGATAAATCATAAACAAAATAAGTTTTTTATTTTAGTAATTCTGAAATCGGTTCAAAAACAATTCGTTCAATATCTGATAGATAAATAGATAGTTGTTGTTGTTTGTTAAAGAAACTTGAAACTAGTTCGTTCCCTTCAATCTGCTTACTAATAGAATCCATTTTCCCTTGGAAAGACGCATCTGGCATTTGTCCCGTTTGAGCCATCATTTGAATTTCTTGTTGGAAGGCAATATAATCCTCGAAAATTTTATTAGCTTCTGCATCCGCTTGGATGGCATCTCTAGCTTCCTTAACGGCCTTGTATTCAGGCAACTCACGTAACCCGCGACTAAGTGCATTGGCACTATCATAAATGTTTGACATAATTGTCCTCCTTTATTTAATAACGACTGTGTAGTCCGTATTTTCTGTAATTAAGCGCTCAGCTCGTTCCAAGTCCTGAGCATTTTTAAATGAAATCTGCAGAATCCCATGAATATCTTCACGATTTTCTTCATTGATGTGAATATTAACCAGAGAAGTTCCTCTAAGTAATTCTAAGATGCGTAAAATCACATCTTCCTCATCGGGAATATCTACAAAAAGATCATAAGAACTATCAACTCCTCCACGTTTGTGAATTTCCATAGCCTGTCGTTGTTCACGCGCTTGATTGAAAAAATCCCAAATCTGGCCCTCGTCTTCATCCTTGATTGCCTGACCTATCTCATCCAAACGTCCCTTAAAATCCTCTATCCGCTCTATTATTGTCTCTCTATTGGACAAAAGAATAGAGGTCCACATACCTGGTTCACTCTCAGCAATTCGAGTCATATCTCTAAAACCACCCGCAGCAAAACGTCCAGCCAGCTCATGTTCTCGAGCATAAAGGGCCGTCTGCTCCATTAAACCAGAGGCCAATATGTGAGGAAAATGGCTTACTTGAGAGGTTACCTTGTCATGCTCCTCAGCGTCAATCTCGATAAAACGAACATGTAGACCTGAAAGTAGACTCTTCATTTCCTCGACCGTATCTGAAGTTGTCAGACTAGATGGAGTAAAGATATAGTAGGCATTTTCAAAGAGATTAACATCGGCTGAGGCAGCACCTGTCTTATGGCTCCCTGCCATGGGATGCCCACCGATAAATCTAACAGACTTCCCTGCAAAATTCTCCTCCGCTGCGTTCACAATAGCTGACTTGGTCGAGCCTGCGTCCGAGATAAGAACACCTTCTTTCAAGCCCAAACTTGCCAACTCCTGGATAAAAGCAATGGTTTGTTTGATAGGTAATGTCAGAATGATGATATCCGCTAAGGGAGCGAAACTGGCAAAGTCATCAGTCGCACGGTCAATCATTCCTCGCTCCAATGCAATATCTCTTGAAGGCTTGCTTCGATTGTATCCTAAAATTTCATAATCGGGATGATCTCGTTTAATTCCCAAAGCCATTGAGGCCCCTATCAAGCCAAGACCTACAATATAGATGGTTTTTGACATAGGAACTCCTTAAAAGTTCTTCGTGTATTCACGGTGTTTAACCACTGCCTCTTTTAACTCTTCTAGATTATCAGATGAGAATTTTTCTAGAATTTCCTGGGCTAAGACAGTTGCAACTACTGCTTCCATAACTACCCCAGCTGCAGGAAGAGCAGTAGGGTCACTTCTCTCTACTGTTGCTTTATAAGGCTCGTGAGTTTCAATATCGACACTCATCAAGGGCTTATAGAGAGTAGGGATTGGTTTCATAACCCCACGGACAACAATGGGCTGTCCATTAGTCATGCCACCTTCAAAACCTCCGAGATTATTGGTCCGACGTGTATAACCATCTTCTTTAGACCAGATAATTTCATCCATAACTTGGCTACCCTTGAGAGAACCTGCTTTAAAACCAAGTCCGAACTCAACGCCTTTAAAGGCATTGATAGAAACAACTGCTTGAGCTAGTCTAGCATCTAACTTTCGATCCCATTGAACATAGGAACCAAGACCAACTGGAACACCACCGACAACTGTTTCTACAACTCCACCAATGGTATCACCATCTCTTTTGATTTGGTCAATATAATCCTTGATTTCTTGCTCACGTTCTTGATTAACGATAGAAACTTCTGACTGGGCAGCTAGTTTCTTAATCTCTGCGACTGTTAAGTTTTCTGGAACATCAATTTCCTTACCACCAAAGACAACAACATGATTAGCAATGTCGATATCAAGCTCAGCCAAGAGGCGCTTGGCTACTGCTCCAACTGCTACCCGCATAGTTGTTTCACGGGCAGATGAGCGTTCCAAAGAATTCCTTAGGTCATCAAAACGGTATTTGATCCCACCAACTAAATCTGCGTGACCTGGGCGAGGATGAGTGATTTTTCGTTTGCTTTTAAGTCGGTCTTCGATATCCTCAGCAGACATGATATCCAGCCATTTTTGGTGGTCTTTATTAATGACATCCATGGTAATAGGAGCACCTGTCGTCTTACCATGGCGAACTCCAGAAGTAAAGACAACCTGATCGCTCTCGATTTTCATGCGTCCACCGCGACCGTAGCCACCTTGACGTCGCTTAAGATCCTCATTGATGTCCTCTGTAGTTAAAGGAAGACCAGCGGGAACTCCTTCTATAATAGCTGTTAGACGCGGTCCGTGTGATTCTCCTGCAGTTAAATATCGCATACCTTCTCCTTATTTTACCAAGTATTCTTTCATTTCTTCGAGAGAAACTGAGTGAATCGTCGCTGAACCAAGCTCAGGTACCAAAACTAACTTCATGGTATTCCCACGCGCTTTTTTGTCATGAGTCAAAGCCTGATAAAGCTTGTCAAGGTCCCAGTTTTTATACTCGATCGGCAATCCAAACTTCAGACACATTTCTCGGATAGACTGGGTGATACCCTCTGGCATAAGTCCTTTTTCTTCTGCTACCTTAGAGACCTGAACCATTCCCATAGCTACTGCCTCACCGTGCATGACATGTCCATAGCCAGCAGTTGCCTCAATAGCATGTCCGATTGTGTGACCAAAGTTTAGATAGAGACGAATGCCATTGTCCAATTCATCTTCAACTACCATCTTGCGCTTCACTTGGCAAGAATGCTCAATCAATCTCTCTGAATTTTCCAAAATGCTTTCCACAGAACCATCCATTTCTATCAGAAGATTCCATAGTTCTATATCCTCGATCAAGCCATACTTGATGACCTCACCCATTCCCTCAATCAATTCTCTTTTCCCCAAAGTCTCAAGGACAAGTGGATCAATCAAGACTCCATCTGGCTGGGCAAATGTTCCCACCATATTTTTTGCAAAGGAAGTGTTAACTCCTGTCTTACCACCAATAGAAGAATCAACCTGGGCTGTTAAACTAGTCGGAATTTGAACGAAATGAATCCCTCTCATATAGGTGGAGGCTACGAAGCCAGCTAAATCTCCAACAACTCCACCACCGAGGGCAACGATACCATCACTACGAGTTAAGCCTTGTTTAACTAAAAATTCGTAGACTTTCTGAACAGTTGTTAGGTTCTTTCTTTCTTCACCTTCTAAGAAGTCAAAAATCGCCACTTGAAAACCAGCAGCCTCAATACTGAGTTTTACTTTTTCTGCATAGAGAGAAGCCACACGGTTATCCGTTACGATAACAACTTTTTGTGGTTGCCAAAGTTCTCTCAACCATTTTCCTGCTTGAGATAGGCATCCTTTTTCAATCTGAATTTCATAAGGGTGATGCGGAATGTCAATTCTGATTTTCATTCTAGTGGCTCCTTTTCTTTAGTGATATTTTTCTGTTAAGGACTGCCAAATCTCATCTGTTGGCATATCCTTATCTGTCCATAGTTTAAAAGCCTCTGCTGCTTGATATAAAAGCATACCGAGTCCGTTAACAGCTACATTCCCTTGGCTTTTAGCCCATTGTAGAAATGGTGTTTCGAAAGGCTGATAAATAATATCTGCCACCAAGACTTGTGGAGGCAAAGTAAGGTTTGTAGGAACTGGTGATGATTTTCCGTCCATTCCTAAACTAGTAGCATTCACCAGTAAGTCAGACTGGTGGATTATTTCTTGTAAGATTTGAACATTTTCTAAATCATATAAGTCAACTTTAAAATCTGTTTCTACCCGTAATTTTTCAAGATATATTCTTGTTTTTTCCATAGAAGACGAGCGAACAAAAACAGAAATTTGATCAGCACCGTCTAAAATTGCCTGAGTTAAAATAGATTTAGCAGCTCCACCAGCTCCCAACAAGGTCATTCTTTTTCCGGAAATTTCAAAAGAAGGCAAGCTCTTAAAGAATCCCTTGCCATCTGTATTATATCCAATTAAAGTTCCTTCTTGATTCACTACTGTATTCACAGCACCAATCAGACGGGCTTCCTCACTCAACTGATCCAAATAAGGAATCACTTGCTCCTTGTAGGGCATGGACAGATTGATTCCAAACATCCGGTAGCGGCGAATATTGGCAACTGTCTCTGCTAGTTCAGTCGCATCCACTTCCCAAGCAAGATAAACACCGTTAGTCTCTGTTGCCTGAAAAGCACTATTATGAATGAAAGGAGAAATAGAATGTTTGATAGGATTTGCAACGACAGCAACTAGACGTGTGTAGCCATCAATCTTCATTCAAAATCTCCCGAATTTTTTTCATATTTGACAGAGAAATCTGTCCTGGAGCACTAGCTACATCTAAGCTTGCAAATGACCAGCTGGAACCCGTAACATCAGAAGTAATACGAGAAACCTTACCTACTTTCCCCATAGAGATAGTCACATATTCTTGTTCAGGATTAAGGGTTTTAAAACCTCTAGTGAAGTTCATCAGGTCTAATACATCTTGTTCGGTATGGGCCATAACTGATACTTTCACTACTTTTGGATTCAGGCTAGTTAGTTCTGATAAAATTTCCATCATATTTTCAGGTGTTTCTTGAAAGTTATGATAACTCAAAACTAAATTTGGGAAATCTAACATCTGATCAAAAACACCCTTTTTCCCAAAATACTCAAAATCCACATATTCAGGTTGATAGAGCTGGGTGACATCCTTAATGACTTGAACATACTCTTGAGCTGACAAGTCAATCTCACCCCCCTCAGCACGAGTACGCAAGGTAAAAAGTAATTCTCGTCCAGCAAATTTCTCGAAAATTGCTGGTGCAACTTGTAAGATTTCATCTTTTGGTAGAAAATCAGCTCGCCACTCGATAATATCTGCATCTACATAACGATTTGCATCAATTGCTTGCGCTTCTTCTAAACTCTTTGGCATAACAGAAACGACTAATTTCATTTAGTTACCTTCATACTAATCACCTTGAGGTAATTACTACTTTCATCTTTTTTGTTAAAAACAAAGTCTGCTGGAAGTCCATATTTATTTAGTACCTGATAGGTTCTTCCTGCAAATCCTTTATCAATTTGTTCTGTAAATTTCTTGCGGGAAACATTGGCAGCATTGGTACTAGCAATGATGATGCCTCCCGGATTTAAAATATCGAGACTTTGGGAAATCAACTTGTGATAATCCTTTACTACTGAGAAGGTTTGTTTTTTATTGCGAGCAAAGCTTGGTGGGTCTAGCACGATCACATCATAGCTCAAACCTTTACGTTTAGCATATTTAAAATACTCAAAGACATCCATGACGATAAAATGATGGTTTTCAAGACTAATGCCATTAGCTTCAAAATGAGCCACTGACAACTCTTTCGACCGTTTGGCTAGGTCAACCGAGGTTGTTTCACTCGCGCCTCCCATGGCTGCAGCAATTGAAAAAGCAGCTGTATAGGAAAACATATTAAGCAAGGATTTCCCCATAGCTAAACCATCAACCAAACTTCCACGAACATCATGTTGGTCTAAGAAAATACCTGTCATCAATCCATCATTCATAAAGACCTGGTAAAGGACTCCATTTTCAAGAACTGTAAAATTCTCCGGTGCTTCTTTCCCATAAATATGATCCGACTCATAGTTTAATCCCTTAAATCGAATCTTCTCATAAGCACCCAAAACTTCTGGAAAAACCTGAGAGGATGCAGCAACTATCTGCTGACGAAGTTGAAAAACATATGAGTTATACCATGAAAAAACAAGGTAATCCCCATAAAGATCCAATGTCAAACCACCGAAGCCATCACCTTCTTGGTTAAATAAACGAAAAGCAGTCGTCAAATCATCCTGATAATAAGATGCACGTTTATCTTTGGCTTTTTTAAAGAGTGTTTCAAAAAAAGATTGATCAAAGGAAATATTTTGATCGGTTACAAACCAACCAATTCCTTTATTTTGGGGTGATAGATAAGCCTTTCCTAAAAATTGCTTTCCTTGGTTATATAGCTCAACTTCTATATCCGTTTCAGATAGTTCTGGAAAATCTTCTTTCTCCAAAACAACCTGCCCCTTTTGTATTTTTTTTTCAACACTTCGGCTGACCAACAATTTTTTCATAGATACTATTATACCAAATTTTGTGACAATTCACAAAATAGAAAATGATTTCTCCATTGATGTCATAGGAACTATACAAGCTTTTTGTTTCTGCTTGATTGATTTCTAAATAAGAAGGGTCATTTGTGTAGAGAAATTTCATTCTATTACCGTAAAAATAGACATTCACATCCTGAGGTCTATTTTTTGTAGCGCAAACGTTTGCTCATTTGCTTGCTTTGTGGTAAAATGATTCTCAAATTGTTAAGTATGAGGACTATCTATGAAAAATCAAACCCTAATGCAATATTTTGAGTGGTACCTTCCCCACGATGGACAACACTGGACGCGACTTACAGATGATGCTGAGCACCTTGCAAATCTAGGAATTAGCCACGTCTGGATGCCACCTGCCTTTAAAGCTACCAACGAAAAAGATGTCGGTTATGGTGTCTATGATCTTTTTGACCTCGGTGAATTTGACCAAAAAGGAACTGTGCGTACCAAGTACGGTTTCAAAGAAGACTATCTTCAAGCTATTCAAACACTTAAATCTCACGGGATTCAACCTATGGCTGACGTCGTCTTAAACCACAAGGCAGCTGCAGACCGTTTGGAATCTTTCCAGGTTATTGAAGTCGACCCAGAAGATCGCACAATTGAACTCGGAGAACCTTTTACCATCAATGGTTGGACAAACTTTACTTTTGATGGAAGACAAAACACCTACAATGATTTCCACTGGCACTGGTACCATTTTACTGGAACTGACTATGATGCCAAAAGACGGAAGTCTGGTATTTACCTTATCCAGGGAGATAATAAGGGATGGGCCCACGAGGAATTAGTCGATAATGAAAATGGTAACTATGACTATCTCATGTATGCGGACCTAGATTTCAAGCATCCAGAAGTCATACAAAATATCTACGATTGGGCTGATTGGTTCATGGAAACGACTGGTGTAACAGGCTTCCGCTTAGATGCAGTCAAGCATATCGACTCTTTCTTTATGCGTAATTTCATTCGTGACATCAAAGAGAAATATGGAAAAGACTTCTATGTCTTTGGAGAATTCTGGAATCCAGATAAGGATGCAAACCTTGACTATCTCGAAAAGATTGAAGAGCGCTTTGACCTTGTCGATGTCCGACTCCATATGAATCTCTTTGAAGCAAGTCAAGCTGGGGCAGACTACGATTTGCGTACCATCTTTAATGATAGTCTGGTTCAAGTCAAAGCAGATAAGGCTGTAACCTTTGTCGAAAACCATGATACTCAACGAGGACAAGCTTTAGAATCTACTGTAGAAGAATGGTTTAAACCAGCAGCCTATGCTCTTATTCTTTTGCGAGAGCAGGGTCTCCCTTGTGTCTTTTATGGAGACTACTACGGTATCTCTGGTCAATATGCTCAGCAAGATTTTAAAGAAGTCCTTGACTGTCTCTTAGCTATCCGAAAAGATCTGGCTTATGGAGAACAGACGGACTACTTTGATGACCCTAATTGTATCGGTTGGGTTCGTTCTGGAGCTGACAACCAATCGCCTCTTGCCATTCTTATCTCAAATGCTCAAGAGAATGATAAAACCATGTTTGTAGGCCAAGAATGGGCTGACCAAACCTTTGTTGATTTACTCGGTAATCATTCTTATCAAGTAACTATTAATTCGGATGGATACGGAGATTTCCCAGTAGCTGAACGTTCTCTCAGCGTTTGGGGGACTTGCTAATTAAAAACAAAAAAACTTGCCTGATTGGCAAGTTTTTTTATTATTCATTATTAGTCTTTCCATAGATCCATAGCGTTTTTGAAATCTGATGAGACTTGTACATTTTGAGGATTGCTTGCTTCTCTTTCCAAGCGCTTAGCTTCTACTTGAGCTACACTCTTAATCCCTTCATGACGCCAGTTGCGGAGAATTGCTTGGATGTATTTCCAATTTGGTTTCCCATTCAAAACAGCTTCACGCAAGGCTTCCTTTATCAAGTCTGCACTAGTTCCATCTTCCTTTAAACTTTTCTCTAAATCTTCAATTTCAAAAGGACTCAAAAGACGGCCTAGCTCCTGTTGGAAAGTATCTACCAAGCTCTTTAAATCATTTGGAGCAGATTGCACCTGGTTTGGAGCTTGTTTTTCAAAAAGTTGGTCTAGGCGCTCCAAGGCAAGAGTTGCATCGAAGATTACTTCTATTTCGCCATTAAGTTCAATGGTTCGGTATTGAAGCAACCCTTTCTCAGTCAATCGTGAAATAGCCTGATTGACTTCAGTGACATTTTTGCCGATTTTTTCAGCAATCTGACTTGGAGACAATTCACCTAAAGCCGTTGTATTCTGTAGGTAAAAGAATTGCCAAACCAAGAAATCATCGCTTGACGAGAACAGTTGATTGTAATGTAAGAGCAGGTCACTCGGTAACACTAAGTTTCCTGATTTGAAAGCATCTAAATATGTCATAATTCCTCTTATAAATATCCAAAATGAGACACATCATCTTCCGCACTCTTCCACTCAAACGGTGTTTCTTGGTAAACTGCATAATTTACCCAGTTACTGAAAAAGAGAGCTGCTGAAGAACTCCACATCATACATGGACGAGTAAGGATATCATCATTTTTAAAATAATTTTCCGGTATATGGGGGTTTAAACCAGCATCTAAATCTCTAAAGTATTCTTTAGCAAGAGTATCACGATCATACTCTAAGTGCCCAAAGCTATATACTTCTCTCAAATCTCGACTCGCAAGGATAGAGATTCCCACCTCTTTTCCTGATGCTAAAATCTCTAGATTTGTTTTATTCAGGATATCTTCTTTGTGGACTTCTGTATGGCGAGAATGAGGGGATACATATAAATCATCAAAACCTCTCAATAGGAGATGACCTTCTTTCAAAACATCTTGAGGATAAATCCCAGAAAGCTTCTGGTCCATCTGGTATTTATCTACGCCATAGCGATAGTATAGACCTGCCTGTGCTCCCCAACAAATATGCAAGGTTGAAAAGACATGAGTCTTAGACCAATCGATAACTTGGGTAAACTCTTGCCAATAGTCAACCTCCTCAAATGGAAGGTGCTCAACTGGAGCTCCTGTGATAATCAAGCCATCAAAATAATCGTCTTTGACTTCCGAGAAGGTCTTATAAAAAGTCTCCATATGCTCTGAGCGAGTTGTTTTTGATTGGTGACTCTCCATATATAAAAAGTCAATATCTAACTGCAGAGGAGTATTAGCCAAATGTCTTAAGAGTTGAGTCTCTGTTACAATTTTTTGCGGCATTAGATTTAAAATAAGAATTTTCAAGGGTCGGATATCCTGATGAGCCGCCCGTTGATCATCCATGACGAAAATGTTTTCTGTTTGTAAAATCTCAACTGCTGGTAATTTTTTTTCAATTCGAATCGGCATAGAAATCTCCTTACAATATCAATACTGGGTACGTGTTAAACTGTTATCACCAATTAGACTTTCTAATTGGCAACTTTCTTTCCCTTTATTATACTGTAAGAAGGTATAGTTTTCAATTATAGTTTTTCTCTAACTAGATATAGCCTTATTTTATATCAAATGACGAGAAAACAGCCCCAAGGACTGTTTTTTATTAATAATGCATCAAAACTTTATAATCGTAATCTCCGATTGCCTCACGACCTTTTAGCTCATCAAGCTCAATCAAAAAGGCACAACCAGCTACGACACCACCTAATTTCTCAATCATTTCGATTGTCGCTTTAACAGTACCACCTGTTGCCAAGAGGTCATCTACAATAAGGACACGTTGACCTGGTTTGATAGCATCTGCGTGCATGGTCAAAGTATCAACACCATATTCTTTTTCGTAGTCAGCTGAAATCACTTCGCGTGGCAATTTCCCTGGTTTACGTACAGGTGCAAAACCAATTCCCAACTCAAAAGCGACTGGACATCCAACGATAAATCCACGTGCTTCTGGTCCTACGATCATATCAATCTTTTTGTCAGTAGCATATTGAACAATTTCGCGAACAGCGTAGCTGTAGGCATTTCCATCTGCCATCAATGGGCTAATATCACGGAAAGTAATTCCTTCTTGTGGATAATTTTCAATACTTGCAATGTAATCTTTTAAGTTCATAGCGTTTCTTTCTTTTAAAGTTTTTACTCCCTATTATACCATAATTCCTAGAAAAGCAAAATAGAAAGAAGCCTTGGAATATCCTTCCAAAGCCCCTCAGCCCTTCATAAAATTCGGAGATTCGCTCGCTCAATGAAATCTTTACTTCTTTTTGCTTTTAGAGCTTTGATTTCGCTCGCGATTTTGTTGGATGCGCCACTCTCGTTCAAAGTAAGACATGGTTTCAAATACTCTCTTTGGTAAGCTAACATCTAGCAAATAGATTGGGATTTTCAAAACGTTAGAATGTTTTGAACTTGTAAATCTACTTCGAAGACGATACCAGAAAAAGTTGGATTTTAAAACTTCCTTGTCATAAAACTGAACCTCAATCATATAAAAATCCCTTGCATTTCTACTACCCTTAATTCTCGTGAGAGCAAACTTTTCTACCTGTCCCCAGGAATAAAACTGCCAGTCTTTCTTTGGATATGGTTTATAGGAAAATCCTTGAGCCGTACATTTCAAATACTCTTTATCAGAAAAAAGCCGTCGCAAATGTTGATACAAAATGAAGCCAACTATGATGATTAAGAAACCAATAAAGAGAATTAAAGCCACCAATCCCGCAGGTGCTTCTTCGGGATAGCTCAGCAAAAACGAAAGGATCCAAAGTAGAAGAGCCAATTCTAGTAGGTAAAGAACAAAGCTCAAAACGATTTTTTTACTACTCCATTTAATAATCGTTTCTTCCATTATACTAGCTCACTTAAATATTCATAGCGTTCATATTTTTCAAGCAAAGCTTCATTCTTCTCATCTAATTCTTTCTGAAGTGTAGCTAGTTTCCCAAAATCGGAGCCATTTGCCTGCATTTCTTCTTCAATAGCCGCGATACGATTTTCCAAGGATTCAATATCGCCTTCAATGCTTGCCCATTCCTGCTTTTCTTGGTAGGTCATGCGTTTCTTCTCTTCACGGACTTTGGCAACTTTTTCCTTGTCAGCCTTTTGACTTTGCGTTACTGCTTCTGCTTCAAAGGCCTTTTCATCCAGATAGTCAGTGTAGTGTCCATAGAAAGGACGAATGGTCCCATTCTCAAAAGCGAGAATCTTGGTTGCTACCTTATCAAGGAAATAGCGGTCGTGACTAACTGTCAAGACTGGTCCTGCAAAACCTTGTAAGAAATTTTCTAGAACTGTTAAGGTCGCAATGTCTAGGTCATTTGTTGGTTCATCCAAGAGAAGCACATTGGGTTTTTCAAGGAGTAATTTGAGGAGGTAAAGACGCTTCTTCTCTCCACCTGACAGCTTCTCAATCAAGGTACCGTGCGTTGAACGAGGGAAGAGAAATTGTTCCAGTAACTCAGCAATTGATGTCGTAGAGCCACTGCTCGTCTTAACTTCTTCTGCCACTTCTTGCAAGTAATTGATAACTCGCTTGCTTTCATCCAATCCTTCGATTTGTTGCGAGAAATACGCAATGCGTACTGTTTCACCGATGATAACTTGCCCTTCAGTCGCTTCAAGTCTTCCTGCAATAAGGTTAAGAAGGGTTGACTTCCCAACACCATTGTCCCCGACGATTCCGATACGATCTTTGGCTTGTACCAAAAGATTAAAATGTTTCAGAATCGGTTTACCGTCATAGGCAAAGGAAACATCCTTAAACTCGATAACTTTTTTACCGATACGGCTAGTTTCAAAATTCATGCTCAAGTCTGTCTCAAGGCTAGTATCTGAAACTTCCTTTTTCAAATCGTGAAAACGATTGATGCGAGCCTGTTGCTTGGTTGCACGAGCTTGCGGTTGTCGTCTCATCCAGGCCAATTCCTGCTTATAAAGTTGTTCCTTTTTGTGGAGAAGGGCAGCATCACGCTCATCCTGCTCAGCTTTGATGCGAACATAATCTTGATAGTTCCCTTGATACTCTGTTAATCCACCTCTATCTAATTCAAAAATCCGTGTAGAAAGAGCATCTAAGAAATATCTGTCATGGGTGATAAAAAGAACCGTTTTCTTGGAATTTTTCAAGAAAAGGGTCAACCACTCAATGGTCGCAATATCCAGATGGTTGGTTGGCTCATCTAGTAGCAAGAGATCATGGTTACCCAAAAGCACTTGTGCCAATTGAACCCGTCTACGAAGACCACCCGACAAAGCTCCAACAGGAGTTGATAATTCTTGAATGCCTAGTTTACTGAGAACAGTCTTGACCTGACTTTCGATTTCCCATGCTTGGAGAGAATCCATTTCCGCCATGACCCGTTCTAGACGCGACTGCTTGTCCTCACTGTAGCTGAGCATAAGCAGTTCATACTCCCGAATCAACTGGATTTCCTTGAGGTTACTGGATAAAACAGTATCCAAGACAGTCTTGCTATCATCAAATTCCGGATTCTGGGTCAAATAACCAATTTTGTAATCACTCTTTGCTGAAAAAGGGCTAATATCGCCATCAAAACCTGAAACACCTGAAAGCACATCTAGAAGGGTTGTCTTTCCTGTTCCATTGACACCAATGAGTCCTATGCGATCTAAGTCGTGGATGATAAAAGAAATATCCTTAAAAACGGTCTTGTCACCAACTGATTTGCTTAGTTTTTCAACGATAAAATCACTCATTTTCTCTCCCTTAAGTATGCATGAATGGCTTCCACTTCATTATCTAGATTACCATCCACAATAGCGTACTCAATTTCCTCTAAAACATCTCCTAATTCTGGACCTGGATGATAGCCATATTCCTTGATGAGAATGCCACCATTAATTTGCATCTCTTTCTTATCATAAATAGTCAAGCTCTCGTAGGTTTCTGTGATTGCTTGTGGGTTGACTTCTTTTCCTTGAGCCTGACGAAGATTTTCAGCTTGTAGAAGCAAGTCCAAATTAAAACGGTAACAATCACGTTTACCGAGTTCCCCTTCTTCTCGGAGAGCCAAAATAGACAGCAAATCCTGTACCTGCTTGGCAAATTGGCGTGAAGTCTTCCAATGTTTCAAAAATTGTTGAGCATCTTCCACTTCTAAAACCCATAAAAGTGCTGCCCAAGCTTGCTCAGAAGATTCAAAAGTAAAATCTTTTTCTAAATCAAACAAAGACTGGAGTTTCTCCTGACTGCCTACCATATCTGGAAGATAATCATAAGCTTGACTCTCAATCATAGATGATAAACCTACTCGCCAATAGGGAGCCAGTAAAAGTTTATCAAACTCGACAAAGGTGCGCTCCACAGAGATTTTTTCTAAAAGTGGCGTTAAGGTCTTCATCGCTTCAAAGGTTGCTTGCTCAAGTTCAAAACCTAGACTGGCCTGAAAGCGGAAACCACGCATGATGCGTAGCGCGTCTTCATTGAAACGTTCACTGGCAACTCCAACTGCTCGCAAAACTTGATTTTCTAAATCTTTGAGCCCGTCAAATAAATCAACGATTTCCCCTGTCTCATCCAAGGCAAAGGCATTGACTGTAAAATCACGACGCTTGAGGTCTTCTTCCAACGAACGCACAAAAGAAACCGCGCTTGGTCTACGATAATCTACATAGACATCTTCCGTCCGAAAAGTGGTGACTTCGTACTCTTCATCTCCATCTAAAACCAAAACGGTCCCATGCTCAATGCCGATATCAGCTGTGCGTGGAAAAATCTGCTTAGTCTCTTCAGGATAAGATGAAGTCGCGATATCCACATCATGGATGGAGCGATTGAGTAGGGCATCCCTAACAGAGCCACCCACAAAATAAGCCTCAAATCCTGCTTCTTTAATTTTTTCTAATACTGGTAAAGCCTTCTGAAATTCAGAAGGCATTTTTGTTAATTTCATAGTAAGTGTTCTAATCCATAGACAAGCTCATGACGCTTGACAACTTCTTTGATTCCCAAATTCACCCCTGTCATGAAGGAGCTACGATCATAGGAGTCGTGACGTAAAGTCAATCCTTCTCCCTGATTTCCAAAAATAACTTCCTGATGAGCTACCAAACCTGGTAAACGAACCGAATGGATTCGCATACCATCATAGTCAGCACCACGAGCACCAGCAATGAGTTCTTCCTCGTCACTAGCACCTTGTTGAATAGACTCACGAACTTCAGCCATCAACTCAGCTGTTTTGATTGCTGTCCCGCTCGGAGCATCTTTTTTCTTATCATGGTGAAGTTCAATAATCTCCACATTTGGGAAGTATTTAGCTGCCTGTGCTGCAAATTGCATAAGTAAGACTGCACCCAAGGCAAAGTTGGGAGCAATCAAGCCACCCAAGTTTTTGGAACGAGAAAAATCTTTTAATTCTTCGATTTCCTGACTAGTAAAGCCTGTTGTTCCAACTACTGGAGCAAAGCCATTTTCAAGAGCAAAACGTGTATTTTCATAGGCAACAGCTGGTGTTGTAAAATCCACCCAAACATCTGCACTAATACCAATTAGGGTTTCCTTATCATTGTATACAGGAACACCTTGCCAAGAATCTACTTTCTCAGAAGGGTCTATAACTGCAACTAAATCTAAGTCCGGATCTGCTAGCACCATTTGACAAGCAGCTTGCCCCATCTTACCCTTAAATCCTGCAATAATTACACGAATACTCATCTCTATCTCAACTCCTATCTAAGATATCAAGCCTGTATGAATACAAAGTGAAAATAAGAGTTCTAATCAAGGAGTTTCTCCCCTTGGAAGAGCGATTTTTCACAGAGAGTTCCAGGCGTGTTCAAATTCTAAGATACAAAGGGCGATATCTGCCCACATTACGAGACTATACAATTGGAGTGTAGCTCAGAGCGATACTACCTTCACCAAGGTGGGTTCCAATCACACTACCGATGGTCGCTATTTCAATATTACTTGTTACTCCACTTTCAAGTAACTGCTGACGCAATTCCTCTGCTTTTTCAGGAGCATTTCCATGAATGACCGTAATACGGTAGTCTCCATCTTTTGTCAACTCTTTGATAATTTCTACCAAACGTTTGGTTGCCTTCTTTTCCGTACGAACTTTTTCATAAACTTCAATGACACCTTGGTCATTAAAGTAAAGAATAGGCTTGATACTAAGAAGATTTCCTAAAATAGCTGCTCCATTGGATAATCTTCCTCCCTTCACCAGATGGTCAAGATCGTCAACCATGATAAAAGCAGATGTTTTAGTGATTTGTTTATCTAGTTTCTCTAAGATAGTATTAAAATCGTCACCATTTTCTACCCATTGAAAAACACTTTCCACCATAAATCCTAGGGGAGCACTTGTAATGCGAGTATCAGGAAAAGAAATTGTTAAACCTTCAAATTCATCCTTCATATACTGGATATTTTGATGAAAGCCTGAAATACCAGACGACAAGAAGAGTCCTAAAGCATGAGTGTAACCTTGTTCTTTCAAGGAACTTAGAATCTCATCCAATTTGGCAATACTTGGTTGACTGGTTTTAGGTAGTTCAGATGAACGAGCCATTTTTTCATAAAATTCTTGAGCGGTTAGATTTACACCTTCAATATACTCCTGTCCATCGATATTGACAGGAATATCCAAAATAAATAGATTCTCTCTTTGCAAAATCTTCGCTTCTAAATAAGCTGAAGAATCTGTAATGACAGCTAATTTCATGACTAAAACTCCAAATTGATCCCTGGTAAGTCTAGGGCGATTTCCGTTACTTCATAAGTCAAACGATTGAGCATATCCAAAGAAGGACGAGCAAGCATCTCAACTTCTTCCTGACTAAATTCGCTTGGTTGATCCACAATACGATCTTCCACATGGTTAACTTGAGAAATAGTACCACTAATAACAAATTTATCAAAAACAATCATAAAGCTTAAAATAACAATAAGAGAAGTCACTTGATTTTCTTGATCATGTTGAAGTAATTGGAAATTGACATCAACCTTGGTTTCAGGGACACCATTTTCATTTTCCCATTCGAAATTACGAGCATCAAAATGATACTGACTGACAAATTCTTGTTCACGTTTTAAATTCATATTTATCTCCATTGATACAATTTACTTTGACATTGTATCATATTTCCAAATTTTCTGCTGAATTATCTAGATTCCAATCTCATCTTTAACGACCGCAGCTATAGTGTCCACATAGTAATCTACAGCTTCAGTTGTAGGTGCTTCTGCCATCACACGTAAAAGTGGCTCTGTTCCACTTGGACGTACAAGAATACGGCCATTTCCTGCCATTTCTTCTTCCATCTTATAGATAATAGCCTTGATAGCTGGTACTTCCATGGCTTTTTCCTTCATAGCATTCTCTACACGAATATTAACTAGCTTTTGAGGATAGATAGTCACTTCTGATGCCAATTGAGATAAGTTCTTACCAGTTTCCTTCATGATTTTAGTTAATTGAACAGCTGATAATTGACCATCTCCCGTTGTGTTAAAATCCATCAGGATGACGTGACCAGACTGCTCACCTCCAAGGTTATAGCCAGACTTTCTCATTTCTTCAACTACGTAACGATCTCCAACTGCAGTAACAGCTTTGTTAATCCCCTCTTGATCCAAGGCCTTATGGAAACCAAGGTTAGACATGACTGTTGTCACAATTGTGTTTTGGGCCAACTGACCTTTTTCAGAAAGGTACTTCCCGATGATATACATAATTTTATCACCATCGACAATCTCTCCATTTTCATCAACCGCAATGAGACGGTCACTATCCCCATCAAAAGCTAAACCAATAGCTGACTGACTTTCTTTCACGAGCTCTTGCAAAGCCTCAGGATGTGTAGAACCAACATTCAAGTTGATATTAAGACCATCTGGAGTTTCCCCAATAATAGTCAATTGAGCTCCCAAATCTGCAAAAATCTGACGAGCACTAGTTGAAGCTGCACCATTAGCAGTATCCAAGGCCACTTTCATTCCTTCAAGTGGAGTTCCTGTTGAAACTAGATATCCTTCATACTTGCGTAGTCCTTCTGGATAATCCACAACAGAACCTAAACCTTCTGCACTTGGACGTGGAAGAGTATCTTCACTCGCATCCAACAAAGCTTCGATTTCTGCTTCCTTATCATCATCTAACTTAAAGCCATCACCACCAAAGAATTTAATACCGTTATCAAGGGCTGGGTTGTGGCTGGCTGAAATCATAACACCTGCACTAGCTCCTTCAGTTTTAACGAGGTAGGCAACTGCTGGAGTTGCAAGAACACCAAGTTTGTATACATGGATTCCCACTGAGAGGAGACCCGCAATTAAAGCTGATTCAAGCATTTCACCTGAAATACGTGTATCACGCCCTACAAAAACTTTTGGTGCCTCTGTCGCGTGTTGACTGAGGACATAACCTCCAAAGCGACCTAGTTTAAAAGCCAATTCTGGCGTTAGTTCTACATTAGCTTCTCCACGGACACCGTCCGTGCCAAAATATTTACCCATGGTTATTATCCTTTTCTAAGAAATTTTTATTGTTCTTTTTTTGCTGTATCTGTATTTGCATCCGAATTCGTTGTAGACGAATGAGTTGTTGTAGTGGTCGAACTGCTTGTATTTCGAACCGGTTTTGTTACAACTTTTATTGTTGTTTCATACGGAGTAATTACAACAGGGAGAACCGTTCCATTCTTATCTATAGCTTGTAAAGGAACGGAATCTGAATAGTTTCCAGTTAGTCTCACGCTAGTCGGTAACATAGCAACAATTTTATCGATTTTAGACAAGGTATCCGCATCACTTGTTACTGAAACTCGTTCATTTGAAATAATGACACCATCAACGACGATGCTGTCGTCAATTTGACTATAATCAATTTGTGGAATGACTGGGACATTATCCCGTGTGACTTTTTTCCCAATTTTCACAGTTATATTCTGTGGTGTTGCTACTGCAGTTAGTCCACTAGGAAGATTCTCAATAGTTAAAGGAACTTCGACAGTTCCTTCTGTCGCTTGAGTCAAATCGGCTGTTACTTTAAACTTACGAGTGCTTTCTTGCATCTCACTAGCCAGAGCCACTCGATTAGCACCTGTCAAGAAGACCGTTACCTCTGAACTAAAGCCACTGATAAAATACTGGTCACTATCATATTGAATATCAATAGGTACATTTAAAACTGTATTTGTATAAGTTTCTGTTTTCGTTGTTCTAGCATTACTATTATTTTGATAATTGATAGACGTCGCATATACAAATAAAATACATGCAAATAGGAAAGAGGAGATAATATAAAGACTATTTCTTTTCATGTTTCCAACCTCCTAGCACACGCTCTATCAAGCTTGCTTCTTTTGTAGCTACTGGAACAAGAATTCTTCGCAATTCTGCTTCAAACTCTTCAATGGTCAGATTGTGTTTAAAGACACCGTTATGAGTAATAGAAATGCCTCCAGTTTCTTCTGAAACAACAAAGGTTAGGGCATCAGAAACTTCTGATAAACCAATTGCAGCACGGTGACGAGTACCAAATTCCTTTGAAATTCCTGTATTTTCGGTCAAAGGAAGATAGGCCGAGGTTACAGCGATCCGTTCTCCTTTAACAATTACTGCACCATCATGCAAAGGAGTATTAGGAATGAAAATATTGATCAAAAGTTCTGCTGATATTTTTGCATCAAGAGGAATCCCAGTTGAAATATATTCTTGTAAGGTTCTGACACGTTGAACAGCTACCAAGGCTCCTATTTTACGAGGGCTCATATATTCAACTGATTTAACGAAAGCACGGATCATTTGTTCTTCTGAACTAATTGGAGTACTAGAAAAGAATTCTGTTGCACGACCCAATCGCTCCAGACCAGTTCGAATTTCAGGAGAAAAGATAACAACTGCTGCAATAACCCCATAGGTAATCAATTGGTTAATCAACCAAGAAATAGTCGTCAAACCTAAAAAATTAGCTAATATTTGAGCTGAAATAAAGACTAATACCCCACGAACTAGAATCATGATTTTAGTTCCTGCGATTGATTTTGTAAATTGATATAAGATGTATGTAACAATCAGAATATCTATCAGATTGATCACTATACTCCAGGGACTGGAAAATAAACTGGACCAGTATTGGGGATTAGATAATTGTTGGAAATTCATCCAAGGTCTCCTCCGCGTTAAAAAAGCTTCTCTTCATTATATCATTTTCTGTAAAATTTTTCTTCATCCTACATTATTTTACATTGTCGGAAAATATGATAGAATAAGAAAATAGAAAACAAAAAGGAGAAATCATGTCTCAACTCTATGACATTACCATCGTTGGAGGTGGTCCTGTAGGCCTGTTTGCCGCATTCTATGCTCACCTACGCCAAGCCAAAGTCCAAATTATCGACTCTCTTCCACAACTAGGTGGCCAACCTGCTATTCTCTACCCTGAAAAACAAATTCTTGATGTCCCAGGTTTCCCAAATCTCACTGGTGAAGAACTAACTAATCGCCTCTTAGAACAACTAAAAGGTTTTGATACACCAGCACATCTCAATGAAACTGTTCTTGAGATTGAAAAAGAGAATGATGTATTTAAGATAACAACTACTAAAGGTATTCATAGTAGTAAAGCTGTCATTATCGCTATGGGTGGAGGTGCCTTTAAACCGCGTCCACTTGAATTGGATGGTGTTGATAGTTATGAAAATATCCATTACCACGTTTCTAACATTCAACAGTATGCTGGCAAGAAAGTAACCATCCTGGGTGGAGGAGACTCTGCTGTGGACTGGGCCTTAGCTTTTGAAAAGATTGCTCCAACTACACTTGTTCACCGTCGAGACAACTTCCGTGCGCTTGAGCATAGTGTTCAAGCCCTCCAAGAATCATCTGTTAGCATAAAAACACCATTTGTGCCAAGTCAACTTCTTGGAGATGGAAAAACTCTTGACAAGCTTGAAATCACAAAAGTCAAATCCGATGAGACTGAAACTATTGAACTCGATCACCTCTTTGTCAACTATGGCTTTAAATCTTCTGTCGGTAATCTTAAAAATTGGGGATTAGACCTTAACCGCCACAAGATTATCGTTAACAGCAAGCAAGAATCAAGCCAGTCAGGAATTTACGCAATTGGAGACTGCTGCTACTATGAAGGTAAGATTGATTTAATCGCTACTGGTCTAGGGGAAGCACCAACTGCTGTTAACAATGCTATTAACTACATCGACCCAGAACAAAAGGTACAACCAAAACACTCAACAAGCTTATAAGAAAAAAACCACGGATCATACGATTCGTGGTTGTTTTATAATTCGTCAGCTAGTTTGTTTAATTTTCTTAGTTTATGATTGACCCCACTCTTGGTCATTGGATTGCTTAGACTATCTGCTAACTGCTGGATAGAGTAGTCCGGGTGTTGAATACGCAAACGCGCAACTTCCTGCAAATCGGCTGGGATGTTATCCAAGCCTAGCCTATCGATGATTTTACTAATGTTGTTAATAGTCTTCATACTGGCGGATATAGTTCGAGCAATATTTGCTGTCTCTGCATTATTGGCACGATTAAGGTCATTCCGAGTTTCTCGTAAGATTTTGACGCCTTCGAAAGTATCACGCGCTTCCATAGCTCCAATGACTATGAGAAAGTCCATAATATCCTCCGCACGCTGAAGATAGGTCACTGCCCCTTTTTTTCGTTCAATTACCTTGGCATCTAGCAAAAAATGCTGGAGCAGCGAAGCAATCCCTTGAGCATGATCTAAGTAAACAGAACTGATTTCAAGCTGATACTTTCCTGATTCTGGGTCTCGAATACTCCCGTTTGCCAAAAAGGCACCACGGAGATAGGCACGGCCTGCTTCCTCATCAGCTAGTATTTCAGGAGCAATCCCTGTTTCTAGCCCAAAGAAAGAATCAGCTAAATGCAAATCACTCAATATCTCTTGCACTCGCTCATCTGTATAAACAGTATAAACACGATTCTTACGGAGATTATTTCTTTGATGGTGACGAATCTCCGATTTAATTTCATAAAAGTGTAAAAAAGATTCATATAGATGGCGAGCTAATTTAGGATTCTCTGTTATAACCGATAAAGTTAATCCTGAAGAAGACAAACCTATGCTCCCAGACATCTTGATAATGGCTGAAAGTTCATGTCGACTCAAATGGTGTCGACGGAGAATTTCTTCTTTTACTGCAACTGTAAAACTCATTTTCTTACCTGTATAATTCGCATCAATTCATCAACAATCAAGTCACCATCGTGGAAAGCACCACCATTTTCTAAGCGAAGAAAATTAGACGAAATCACACGTGGCACCTGCTTGCATAGACCAGCAAAGTCATGTTCAACCTGCACTAAATATTCATCAAAAAGATTGGTATCCATATAGTCTCTTGGAACTTTTTCAATATTGACCAATACAGTATCAATAAAAGGTCTACCAAGATGTCTCTGCAAGACCTCAACGTGATCACTATCTGTAAAACGTTCTGTTTCTCCACGTTGAGTCATAATATTGCAGACATAGGCAACCTCTGCCTTAGTCTCTAGAAGAGCCTGTCCAATTTCTTCAATAACAATATTTGGTAAGATGGATGTAAAGAGCGATCCCGGTCCTAAAACAATCATATCACTTTCAAGAATCGTATTGACTACCCGTCGACTAGCTTGAGGTTTTTCATCATCAAATGTATTTGACACATAGACATAGTCAATCATTCCAGGATGATCTGCGATATGACTTTCACCAGCTACTTCTGTCCCATCTTTAAAGACAGCATGAAGTGTCAAAGGATGGTCACTAGAGGGATAAATCTTTCCTGTCGTATGGAAAAACTTACTCAGTAATTGCATAGCATTATAGGTTGAACCTTGCATCTCTGATAAGCCTGCAATAATAATGTTCCCCAGTGGATGACCAGCAAAAGCGCCTGCCTCATCAGAAAAGCGATACTGAAATACCTTCTCATAAAACTTAGGCATATCAGACATGGCTACGAGGACATTGCGAAGATCCCCAGGAGGTGTCAATTGTTGGATATTTTTTCTAAGTTCCCCTGAAGAACCTCCATCATCTGCTACTGTTACAACAGCAGCAATCTCAACATCTTTTTCCCGTAAACTTTTTAGGATAACAGGAATACCAGTCCCCCCACCAATCACCGTAATTTTTGGTTTTCTCATGAACGGTTTACCGTTTCCTTTCTTCGATCTTTATCACGATGACTTTCGTTTACAGGCCACTTTTTAGCTAAATCATTGGCTAATCGTTTCGTAAAGGCAACACTTCGGTGTTGACCACCAGTACAACCAATAGCAATTGTCAAAACAGACTTCCCTTCTTTTTTATAACCTGGTAGAATTGGTTCAATCAGGGCTAACAGGTGGCTATAAAAGGATTCCGATTCTTCGTGTTTCATAACATAGTCATAAACAGATTGATCTACACCTGTTTGATTACGGAGTTCCGGTAGATAGTATGGATTTGGTAAAAAGCGAACATCAAATACTAAATCGGCATCAATTGGAATTCCGTACTTAAATCCAAAGGACATAACCTCGATACGAAAAGACTGACTTTGCTCCTGATCTGAAAACTGTTCCGCAATGGTCTTACGAAGTTCACGAGGAGTCAATTCTGTAGTATCAACAACATTCTGGCTCATATTTTTTAGTGGAGCCAATAATTCACGTTCTAACTTAATCCCATCTAAGATACGACCGTCTGCCGCAAGAGGATGACTTCTTCTTGTTTCCTTATAGCGTGCAACCAATTCCTTATCAGCAGCATCTAAAAAGAGAATCTTAAAGTCTAAACCTTCTTGTTTTTCTATCTCATCAAGAACCAACTGAATCTCTGAAAAGAAAGAACGACTTCTCATATCCACAACCAAAGCTAACTTGTGGTCGTCATTTTTTGTCTCTACCAACTGAATAAATTTTGGTAAGAGAGCAGGCGGCATATTATCAATTGTAAAATACCCTAAATCTTCAAAGGATTGAATAGCTACAGTTTTCCCTGCACCACTCATCCCTGTCACAATTACAAGGTGAAGTTGTTTCTTTGTCATCATAATCTCCTTATATCAAAAGAAGCTTGGAAGAACCAAACTTCAAATAGCTTATCTAATCTCTGCGATTACTTCAATTTCAATCTTAACATCGCGGGGCAGACGCGCTACTTCCACAGCTGAGCGAGCTGGAAACTCCTCTTTAAAAGCAGTTTGGTAGACCTCATTAAAAGGGACAAAGTCATTCATATCACTTAAGAAACAGGTTGTTTTTACAACATGGTCAAAATCAGTTCCTGCTTCTGCCAAAATCGCAGCAATATTTTTCAAGACCTGCTCCGTCTGCTCTTGAATAGTCTCCCCTACAATCTCCCCAGTTTCAGGAGAGAGAGGAACTTGACCACTTGCAAATAAAAGATTACCTACAATTTTTCCTTGAACATACGGTCCGATAGCCTTTGGAGCCTTATCTGTATGGATTGTTCTAGCCATTTATTTTCCTCATATTTTCTCTAAAATAGCATCCCAAGCTTTTTCCATTCCTTCCTTACTTACAGAAGAGAATAGGATAAAGTCATCACTAGGATCAAAGTTCAATTTCTTTTTAATGGCTGATTCGTGCTTATTCCACTTGCCACGTGGAATCTTATCAGCTTTGGTAGCCACAATGATAACTGGAATCTCATAATATTTGAGAAACTCGTACATTTGTACATCATCAGCAGAAGGATCGTGTCGGAGGTCTACTAGACTAACTACCGCACGAAGATTTTCTCGAGTAGTCAAGTATTCCTCAATCATGCGACCCCATTTTTCACGTTCTTTTTTGGAAACTCGTGCATAACCATAGCCAGGAACGTCTACAAATCGCATTTTGTCGTCAATATTAAAGAAGTTTAGCAACTGAGTTTTACCAGGTTTCCCTGATGTCCGAGCTAAATTCTTACGGTTCAGCATAGTATTGATAAAACTGGACTTCCCAACATTCGAACGACCCGCTAGTGCAATCTCTGGAAGTTCATCCTGTGGATAGTGTGACTTATTTGCCGCACTCAGTAAAATCTCTGCATTGTATGTATTGATTTCCATAACCACCCCTAGGCTGTTTCGAGGATCGGCTTATCCGTTCCATCGACTGCTTCTTTTGTGATACGTACTGTTTTCACATCTTCTTGACTTGGTACTTCAAACATGATGTCTAACATAGTTTCTTCGATGATAGAGCGAAGACCACGGGCACCCGTCTTACGTTCAATAGCTTTATTAGCAATTTCTTGTAGTGCTTCATCATCAAATTCAAGCTCAACATCATCATAAGAAAGCAAGGTTTGATACTGTTTAACCAAGGCATTCTTAGGCTCTTTCAAGATACGAACCAAATCATCCACTGTCAATTGCTCTAAAGCAGCAAATACCGGCAAGCGTCCAATCAACTCAGGGATAATTCCAAACTTTTGAATATCTTCGGCGATGATTTCTTGCATATAAGAACTCTTTTCGTCAATGGCCTTGTTGTTTTGTCCGAAACCAATGACTTTTTCACCCAAACGCTGTTTGACAATTTCCTCGATCCCATCAAAGGCACCACCTACAATGAAGAGAATATTTTTGGTATCTACTTGGATCATCTCTTGTTGCGGATGCTTGCGTCCACCTTGAGGAGGCACACTTGCTACTGTACCTTCGATAATCTTAAGAAGGGCTTGTTGAACACCTTCACCAGAAACATCACGTGTGATGGAAACATTCTCACCTTTCTTGGCAATCTTATCAATTTCATCAACGTAGATAATTCCACGCTCAGCTCGCTCGATGTTGAAGTCAGCTGCCTGCAAGAGTTTGAGAAGTATATTCTCTACGTCTTCACCTACATAGCCAGCTTCCGTTAAAGCTGTTGCATCAGCGATAGCAAAAGGTACATTCAAGCTTTTAGCTAAGGTTTGAGCTAAGAAAGTCTTTCCTGAACCAGTTGGGCCAATCATCAAAATATTAGACTTTTGTAGGTCAACGTCTTCTGATTCTTCACGATTATCGTGGAAGTTGATTCGTTTATAGTGGTTATAAACCGCAACAGCCAAGGCACGTTTAGCACGATCTTGACCGATGACATAATTATTTAAAATGTTGAGAAGTTCAATTGGTTTTGGAACTTCTGAAAGATCTGTTAAAACTTCCTCCGCCAACTCTTCACGGATAATCTCCTGAGCTAGCTCCACACATTCATTACAGATAAAAGCATTATTACCTGCTATAATTTTTTGTACTTCATCTTGGCTCTTGCCACAAAACGAGCAATAAACCATCATATCATTTTTTCTATTTGTCGGCATGATTTCCTTCCGTCCTAATCATTCATTCTCTCTAAAATAAGGTCATATAAAAAGCATGAATACTATTTACCAAGTTGGTAAAAGCATTTAGCCATAGCAGAACAGCAAGCCCAAATCTCTTTTTACGAAAAGCTTGTCCCCCAGCTATAAGGCAGACAGCACACAAAAGAGCTGTAAAAAAACCAAAAACACTGCGCTCCATTAGACTCCCTTTCTTTCTCTATATTCTATGGTGAAATCATAATCATTCTTATCATCTTTAGCATAGCTCTTGCTAGCAACCGTTTCAAATGCAGTCAAGTCAAAATCCTCTGGGAAATAAGTATCTCCCTCAACTTGAGCATGAATTTGTGTCACGATAATCTCATCTAGATAAGATTCAAAAAGCTGAAAAATCTGCTTGCCACCAATGATATAGAGATTCTTAGCCTGACGATGATACCAGTCTAAAACATCCTCAACATTTTGGAAAACCAAAGCACCCTCAATAGATTCCTGTGTATTTCGTGTTAAAATTAGGGTTTCACGGCCTGGTAATAAACGTCGTCCCATTCCATCAAAAGTTACACGCCCCATTAAAATAGCGTGATTCAATGTTGTCTCTTTGAAATGCTTTAACTCGGCGGGCAAATGCCATGGTAGACGATCTTCTTTTCCGATTACACCCTTTTGGTCTTGGGCCCAAATCGCTACGATTTTCTTTGTCATGCTTTCATCCTTTTCATTGATAGTTCTATTTTATCAAAAATCTCTAAAAAAGACTGTTTTTGAATGCCTTCAGAGAGAGAAAAAAATCCGTAGCAAATAATCTACGGATTTTTTATTTACCTAATGCTTTTTACAAACCAGGTGCTTGTCCTAATTCTGCCGCAAGCATCCAGACTGTTTTTTCAAGGTCAGCCTTAGCACCAACGAAGATATCATTAGTAACATCATCACCTTCTTCATCTGTTACATCCAATGCTTTTTGGAAAAGAGTGATGAAGTAACGATAAATTTCAAGGACACGTTCCAAGCTTTCTTCTACGTTACGGAACTCTCCAACTTCTTCTTCGATTTCACTGTGTTGAAGGAATTCTGTCAAAGTAGAGTATGGTTTGCCACCAAGAGTGATCAAGCGTTCGCTGATTTCATCAAGGTAACCATCAAGGCTATCCATGTATTCATCCATCTTAGGATGCCATACCATAAAACCACGTCCACGCATGTACCAGTGTACTTGATGAAGAGCGATATGCGCTACGTACAAGTCTGCCACGGCTTGATTCAAGACTTCCTTCGTTTTTACTAGCGTTTCAGGAGCTGTCTTAGATAATGTTGTTACATCTTTTAATGCATCTTTTTTCAATTCAACCATTTTTCTCACCTCGTAAAATTATTTTTGTAACCATATTTATTGATTACTACCTCAGTATACTACTCCAAGTAGACAAAAGCAAGGAAATTAACTCATATTAAAAAAGTTGTAATTGACTGATAATTTAAGAAAATGAGTGGCTATTTATCCTAGCTATTTTCTCTGTTTTTACTAGAAAATTGACTTTGATAAAGATCATAATAGAAACCTTTCGCAGCTAAAAGACTTTCATGATTTCCCTGTTCGATTATCTGTCCATCTTTAAGTACCAAAATCTTATCAGCTTCCTGAATTGTCGAAAGACGGTGAGCAATGACAAAGCTTGTTCTTCCCTTCATCAAACGCTTCATAGCTTTTTGAATCAAGAGTTCTAAACGGGTGTCAACTGATGATGTCGCTTCATCAAGGATTAGAATTTTTGGATCTGCTAAGAGGGCACGCGCAATGGTTAAAAGCTGTTTCTGACCAAGAGAAATATTACTTGACTCTTGGTTCATCTCCATGTTATAGCCTCCAGGAAGAGTGCGGATAAAGTGGTCTACATTAGCAGCCTTAGCTGCTTCAACGATTTCCTCATCTGTTGCTTCAAGGTTCCCAAAGCGAAGATTTTCCTTGATGCTACCTTCATAGAGCCAAGCATCCTGTAAGACCATACCAAACTGGCGACGATAGTCCTGACGAGATAAGTCTCTAATATCTTGACCGTCCACTAAAATAGCTCCAGCAGTTACATCATAAAAACGCATGAGAAGGTTAATCAAGGTTGTTTTTCCTGCTCCAGTAGGACCAACAATGGCTACCATCTCTCCAGGTTCAACATCTAAGTTGAAATTACGAATCAACGGTTTGTTTTCTACATATTGGAAATCAACATTCCTAAAGCTAACTTGCCCAGTCAAAGGTGATAGTTCTTTCACTTCAAGATCTTGAACTTCCTCCGTTTCATCCAAAACTTCAAAAATACGATCAAGGGAAGACTTGGCGCTCTGCATTTGCCCTGCTAACTGGGTGATGTTTTGGATAGGCTGGCTAACTTGCCAGACGTATTGGACAAAGGCCTGCATATTACCAATCGTCAAACGCCCCGCAATAACCTGTATACCTCCTAAAACTGCAACAATCAGATAAGTCAAATCTGATACGATATGTAGAGCAGGCATCATCAAACCTGAGATAAAGCTAGCCTTAAAGCCAACCTGTTGCAATTCATAGGTAATATCTGCAAATTCCTGCTGCGTATTTTCTTCACGTCCATAGAGCTTCAAAACATTAAAACCTGTCAAGTTTTCTTGCACAAAACCATTCATGCGTCCCAAGATAGCCGCCTGTTGTTTAAAATAAGGCTGGGAACGATTCATGATGGTCTTAGCTCCAAAATAGGTCACTGGAATTGATAAAATAACGATCATAGCTAACTGAAGATTTAAGTATAATACCATTCCCATTACTAGAAGGATCGTAAATACAGCATTGACAATCTGTAAGAAGGATTGCTGAAGAGCATTGGACACAGTCTCTACATCACTGGTAAAACGTCCCAGTAAATCTCCAAACTGATGCTTATCAAAGTAAGATACAGGAATACGATTGATTTTTTTATTCATTTCTCTACGCAAATCCTGTATCATGGACTGCACAGCATTGGTCATAAAATAATTAGAATAATATGAACCTAATTCGTAGAGGACCCCTCGTAAGAGGTAGATGACCAGAATGATTGCAATATAGCTAGTATTAAGTCCAGCGCCTGCAACTCCTTTAGCCATGTCAAGGAGATTAGAGGTTAATTCTGTAATGGCAAGCCCTAAGACAAAAGGCTCAATAACACTCATAACCGTACTCAGAATCTTAAGAAATACTGCGAGAAAGATAGAGAAACGGTAGGCTTTTAAATAGCTCCATAGACGAGCTAAACTAGATTGTTTTTTCATCCTTTACCTCCTACTCTTCTGTTAGAGACGCATTTTTTAGTTGCGACTCTGCAATTTCTCTATAGATGTCATTGGTTGCCATCAATTCCTCATGGCATCCACGACCAACGATTTCTCCCTTATCAAGGACGATAATCTGATCAGCATCCATAATGGTTCCAACCCGCTGGGCAACAATTAAAACCGTTGCATTTTGAGTGACTTCCTTAAGACGACGACGTAAAATAGCATCCGTACGATAGTCCAAGGCTGAGAACGAATCGTCAAAGATATAGATATCCGGCTCTTTGATAACTGCTCTGGCAATCGATAAACGTTGCTTTTGTCCACCAGACAGGTTACTTCCACCTTCAGCTAGATGGGTTCCAAAACCTTCTTCACGACTTTCGATAAAGTCTTTGGCTTGGGCAACATCGGCTGCTTGATTCAACTCTTCACGACTAGCATCCTCTTTCCCGTAACGCAGATTTTCAGCAATCGTTCCAGTAAAGAGCAAAGCTTTTTGAGGAATAAAACCAATCTTTTGACGAAGGGACTTGAGTCGGTATTCCCGCACATCAACTCCATCAACCTTGATTTTCCCTAAGGTAACATCATAAAAACGTGGAATCAACTGAACCAATGAAGACTTCCCAGAACCCGTCGAACCAATAAAGGCAATAGTCTCACCCGGTTTAGCACTAAAGGAAATATTATGAAGAACAGGATTTTCTGTCTCACCAGGATAAGCAAAGGTCACATTTTCAAATTCTAGGTAACCATGTGTTTCTGTCTCCCTAATGCCATTTTCATTTGGATCAATGGAAATGGGCATATCCATAATTTCCTTCAAGCGCTCACTGGATACGGCAGTACGTGGGTACATGGTAAAGAGGCTAGACAAGAATAAGAAGGACAAGAGGGCATGGAAGCTGTACTCGATAAAGGCTACCAAATCCCCAATCTGCAAACTTCCTTGTTGGAGAGGATCTAGAGCAAACCAAACAATTGCCACAATCATAGCGATAATGATTTGTACAAAAAGAGGTTCGGTCAAGCCTGTCAATTTAAACAAGCGACTCGAATTATCAGCATAGATTGCATTTTGCTCTGCGAAGCGTTCTTCTTGGAATTCTTCTCGAGCAAAGGCTCGAATCACTCGTAAGCCCATCAAATTCTCTCGGACATATTGATTAATCTTATCCAGTGTTTTCTGTTGTTTTTCTGATAGAGGTCGAGTTTTTACAGCTACATAGACAACAACGACTGCTAAGAAAGGTACTGAAAAAGCTACAATCCAAGCTAGTGAAGGACTAGTCAAGAAAATCATGAGAACACTAGAGAGCATCATCATGGGAGTGATGACACCTAATTTAAGGGTTTGTTCCGCAAACTGCATAAGAACAAAGGCATCACTAGTAATACGAGTAACCAGTGAAGATACACCAATCTTTTCATATTCGTGATGAGAATACTCTTGTAGCTTAGCATAGACATCATTGCGCATGTCTTTAACCATGTTGGTAGTCAATTTACTAGCAGCATAGGACAGGACAATCCGTCCAAATGTCCCCAAGACGATAATGACCAACATAATAACAGCCCAAAAATAGAGCTTTCCTTCATTACCTTGATTAATCCCCTGGTCAATCATACGAGCCAGAACAGTCGGTAGACCTAGATTGACAATGACAAAGAAAACTGCTCCGAGAAAGTCTAAAATCAACCACTTGGGATAACGTTTGAGATAAGACCAAATATAAAGCATAATTCTCCTTTCTTTTTCATTCAAAATGCAGAAAAGAGCGTGCTTACGCACGCCTTTTTACTAAAAAGAAGACAGGCAGTCTTAACCTCTAGGGAGGGAACTGTCTGTCTCAGATATTTGAAACTTATTTTACAAAGTCAAGCAATGCCAAGAAGCTTGCAGGCTCAAGTGATGCACCACCAACAAGAGCTCCGTCAACGTCTGGACAAGCCATGTATTCTGCAACGTTTTCAGGTTTAACTGAACCACCGTATTGAACACGTACTTTATCAGCTACTTCTTGACCAAAGTCAACTGCTACAACGTCACGAACAACTTTACACATTTTTTGTGCATCGTCTTGTGAAGCTGATTTACCAGTACCGATAGCCCAGATTGGCTCGTAAGCGATAACTGATGCAGCAACTTGCTCAGCTGTCAATCCTGCAAGAGCAGCAGATACTTGAGCACCTACGAATTCAGCAGCTTTTCCTGCTTCGTAAGTTTCAAGAGACTCACCACAACAGATAATTGGAAGCATACCGTTTGCAAAGATTGCTTTTGCTTTTTTGTTGATATCTTCGTCAGTTTCATGGAAGTAGTCACGACGCTCTGAGTGACCGATAACAACGTAGTCAGTACCGATTTCTTTCAAAACTTGTGGGCTAGTTTCACCAGTGAAAGCACCAGCGTTTTCAAAGTAGCAGTTTTGAGCTGCAACTTTAAGATTAGTTCCTTTAGCTGCGGCTAATACAGTTGTCAAGTCAAGTGCAGGAACTGCGATACCAGCTTCAACAAGGTCTGATGAAGGAAGTTTTGATGCAACTGCTTCAACAAATGCTTTTGCTTCTTCTGGGTTTTTGTTCATTTTCCAGTTACCAGCGATAAATGGTTTACGTGACATTTCACTTACCTCGTTTTTCATTATATTTTCTATTTATTTTATCATAATTATAGGGAGCTTGCAAATCTTACTCTGTAACCAGAAAGCTGATTTTCAAAAATTTTCGTGCTCTTAATTCTATTTAGAAAATGATTCGCGCTTGGTCAATTTAACCACTGCTTCCGTCCGCGCGGTGTGTGGAAACATATCAACTGACTGGATATAATGCAGGTCATAGACCTCCATCAATCTGACTAAATCACGTGCCAAGGTAGATACATTGCAGGAAACATAGACCATCTTTTCAGGAGCATATTTGACAATGGTATCCAAGAGCTTGTCGTCCAAACCTGTACGAGGCGGATCTACAATCAAAGCATCGGCACGATAGCCTTCCTTGTACCATCTAGGAATAATTTCTTCGGCAGTTCCAGCCTCATAGTGAGTATTGGTATAACCCATGCGCTGGGCATTTTCTTTGGCATCCTCAATGGCTTCTGGAATAATATCCATCCCTCTCAGACTTTTAACTTTTTTGGCAAAAGCAAAGCCAATAGTTCCAACACCACAATAGGCATCAATCAGATGGTCTTCCTCAGTCACATCTAAGGCTTTAATGGCTTCACTATAGAGGACTTCAGTCTGTTCAGGATTGAGCTGGTAAAAAGCTCGCGGAGAAAGAGAAAATTCGTAGTCTAATACACCTTCACGTATACTATCTTGACCCCAAATAATCTCTGTCTTATCCCCATAAATCTCACTAGTTTTGGCAGTATTGGTATTGACAGCCACAGTCACCACTTCAGGATAATCCTTGATTAGGTCTTTTACAAATTGAGTCAGATTCAATTGACGATTGGTCACAATGATAATCTGAACTTGCCCAGTTTTCCGTGCGCGACGAACCATGATGGTCCGAACACCCAGAATTTTCCGTTCATCTGTAATCGGAATTTGATGATAGGTCAAGAGTTCAGCAATGCGATTGGCAATAGCTTGCGTTTCCTTGTCTTGGACTAGGCAGTCTTTTAACTCGACCAAATAATGGGAATTTTGAGCATATAATCCCGCCTTAACTTGGCCTTTAAACTTTCGAGTTTGGAATTGTAGTTTAGCTCGATAATACTTGGGTTCCTGCATGCCAATGGTTGGTCTGATTTCATAGTTTTCGTAACCAGCGGGTGCAAATTTTTTCAGAGCTTGATTGAGAAGGTCCGTTTTAAACTCCAGCTGCTTATCATAATGTAGATGCATGATTTGACATCCTCCACACTCATTATAAATGGTGCAGTCTGGTACCACTCGAAACTTAGATTTTTTATTGACCTCAAGGAGTTTTGCCTCAACGTAGTTACGCTTAACAGAAGTCACCTGACAATAGATATCTTCTCCCTTGAGGGCTCCAGGAACAAAAACAAGGGTTTTCTGGAAAAATCCGATACCTTCCCCGTTAATTCCCATACGCTTAATTTTTAATGGAATTTTTTGTTTGACTTTAAGACTCATAAGTCTATTATACCACGTAGTTTCTCAATGGTTAAGAATATGTTACAATAAAACCATGAATACAAAGATATCTCATTTTTCCCCATTGGATTTTCCTGAGCAATTACGAACTTATATAGAGGGAGCAACTCTTTCTGACAGCTCTTCTCATTCAGGCGCAAGGGTTCTCTATCTTGATTCAGGTTACTATTTGAAAATAGATCAAAAGGGAAAATTAGAGCGAGAAGCTAGCATTGCGCGTTTGTTTGAACAGGAGGGAATAGGAACTCCAGTCATCCACTATCTATCTAAAGATAAAGACTACCTCCTGACTAAAGAGGCTATTGGTCATGATACTCTCGCTTTTTTAGATCAACCAGAAAAAATCTGCCGAACCATAGCCGAGGCTCTTAAAAAACTTCACAGTTTTTATCCGCAAAATTTTCCATCAGAAAATCATTTGCAGACCTATAAAGACAGAGCCTTTAAAAACTATGAAAAAGGGGAGTTCTATGCTAAGGCCCTCCTACCCCAATTCCAAATCAACAGTCGCGAAGAGGCCTTCCAGCTCATTCGAGAACAAGGGCACCTTTTAAAGACAGATGCCTTTATTCACGGGGACGCCTGTCTACCAAACTTTATTCTCAAAGATGCTGACCAATTCTCTTGCTTTATTGACCTTGGCTTAGCTGATTTCAGTGATCGACATATCGATCTCTTTTGGGCAATTTGGTCCCTCAACTATAACCTACATGACCCTAAATACGCTGAACTATTTCTTGACTATTATGGGAGAGAACAGGTCGATGTAAATAAACTTTCGACTCGTTGCTGCCTTTGAAGCGTTTGGATAAAAGGAAAACCATGAAAATCACAAAACTAGAAAAGAAAAAACGTCTCTATCTGCTAGAATTTGATAGTGACCAAACCTGCTATATTACCGAGGATACCATTGTTCGCTTTATGTTGACCAAGGACAAGGAAATTAGTTCCGAAGAGTTGACAGAGATTCAGGCCTTTGCACAATTCTCCTACGGAAAGAATCTAGCCCTCTACCACTTATCCTTCAAGGATCGTACTGAAAAAGAGGTCAGAGACTATTTAGTTAAACATGAGATTGATGAGAAAATCATACCACAAGTCATCCAAGCCCTCAAGGATGACAACTGGATCAATGACCGTCAGTATGCCTATGCGATCATCAATTCCAATCAGCTATCTGGTGACAAGGGAAGCTACATGCTCATACAAAAGATTTCCCAAAAGGGAGTTGCTAAGTCTATCATCCAAGAAGTCTTACAAGAATTTGATCTGACAGAAGTCGCTGAGCGTACGGCTGAAAAACTATTGAAAAAATACCAGGGAAAATTACCTGCTCGCGCTCTACAAGATAAGATAATCCAAAATCTTACCAACAAAGGGTTTTCCTACTCGGAAGCTAAAACAGCCTTTGACCAACTGGATAGCCAGATAGAAGAGGAAACCGTTCAGGAACTAATTTTTAAAGAGTTAGACAAGCAATATCGGAAATATTCACGAAAGTATGAAGGATACGAACTCAAGCAGCGTTTGACCCAAGTTTTAGCACGAAAAGGCTACGATTTTTCGGATATAGCCAGCGCACTCAGAGAATATCTTTAATTTTTTCATAAAAAAACTAAGAACTTTAAACAAAAATGTGATACAATAGTAAACGATAAACTTATAAATTGTAGAAAGTTGGTTAGTTATGAAACTTCCAAAAGAAGGCGACTTTATTACAATTCAGAGTTATAAGCATGATGGTAGTCTTCACCGCACTTGGCGAGACACCATGGTACTAAAAACAACAGAGAACGCTATTATCGGCGTCAATGACCATACACTCGTTACCGAGAGTGATGGTCGTCGTTGGGTGACTAGAGAACCGGCTATTGTTTACTTTCACAAGAAATATTGGTTTAATATTATCGCTATGATTCGTGATAATGGTATTTCCTACTACTGCAATATGGCAAGTCCTTACTATCTAGACGAAGAAGCTTTAAAATACATTGACTATGATTTGGATGTTAAAGTTTTTACAGATGGTGAGAAACGCCTCTTGGACGTTGAGGAATATGAACGACATAAGCGAAAAATGAAGTATTCTTCTGACTTAGACTATATTTTGAAAGAGCATGTCAAGATTCTTGTTGATTGGATTAACAATGAACGAGGCCCCTTCTCAGAAGCCTATGTCAACATTTGGTACAAACGCTACGTAGAACTAAAGAATCGGTAAAGTTGTCAAAGGTCAGGAACAAAATCCTGACCTTTTTTATAAGAAAAAACCTGCCTTGCGGCAGGTTTTTCTTTAAATATCTAATTTCGTAACGGTGAATTTGATATGGGAATAATCTTTCTCAATATCCTTATCTACCATAAAGGCTGTTGCATCCTTCTTGACCTGTACCAAATCAATATTTTGGGCTTGAGCGGCATAGACACAGCCACAGTAGCATTGGCGATAAATATCGTACTCTTCACACATTTCTACAGAACGCTTGTAACCTTGATTTTTCTTAAAATCACTCGGAAGATAATGAGTGGTATAGATTTTCTGCACATCAATCCCGATACTATTGATAGTTTGTGAATTTTTGTGAGGACTGATCGTCAGGGCCGAGCCAAAGTAGTCAAATCCTAAGTCCATCGCTACCTGTGCTGTCTTATCCAAGCGATAGTCAAAACAAACCTTGCAGCGATCCCCACCTTCCGGTTCTTCTTCCAAACCTCGAACCAGTTTACGGTATTCATTGGGTTCATAAGGTGCTTCTAGATATTGGACGTTATTGCCAGTTCGCTCATTAAAATCACTGACAAACTTTTGGGTCACATAAGCACGCTTATGATATTCTGCCTTGGGATGGATATTGGAATTAGCAAAATAAATGGTCACATCGGCATACTTAGTCAAGTACTCTAAAGTGTAGGTACTGCAGGGAGCACAACAGACGTGCATGAGAATAGTTGGTCTTTCTTTATTTTTTTCCCAAACTTGGACCATCTTTTGCATGACACGGTCATAGTTGATCTTTTGATTGGGATTCATCTTACTTAGAATTTCTTCTACATCAATCATGCTCTTCTCCTTTTCTTCTTGTTATTTTATCACAAGAAGGCTCTTTGGGCAAATAGGATTTCGTGCTTTATTCAGTTTTTAAGTCCTGATTTAATAGCTTGCCCATCCTTTTTAGACTGATTATTAATATAGGATAAATTAAAAGTAAGATAAGGCCTAGAACTAAAAAGACAGCTACAAGACCCCAACGATCGATTAACCAACCTGTCAATGGGAAAATGACAATCATGGAAAGACTAAAGAGCATGGAATTGATACTAAGCATAGTTGCTCTTACACTGGAAGGTAAATAACCTTGTAAGTCATTGAAATAGATAGGCTGATAAACTGCATATAGTCCATTAGTCAAGAGATAGATCAATAGATAAGCCAAGGGTGTACCAATAACTACAAATAACAAGGTCAAGCCCGTTTGTACAACAAGAATCGGAAAAACTCGATTGCTATTCCATTTTTTACCGATTTGACTAGCTACATAAACCGCCAATAGATTTAGCAAACTACCAATCAGCATAACCAGTGAAACCTGCCATCCTGCTAAGTCACTTATTTTCTGCTGATAGTAAAAGTAAAACATGCACATGAGTGTTCCGACTAGCTGATAAGTCATCATCCAGTAAAAGAGTACTGGTTTTTCCTGCCATTCTTTTCGAACTTGCAGGACAATCGTTTTAAAGGTTAAGACTTCATTTGTTCCTATCTTAGCCATTGGTTCTTTCATAAAATAAATCAAGATTATAGAAAGAAAAGATAATCCAATAGCAATTAGATAGGTCCAAGTCAATGCTCCGTGAATAAAGAAGCCTGCGACAACTGTACCTAGGGTTCGGGTGACTTCTGCCACACCAGACAAAAAGCTTGAAATCTGAAGATATCGGTCCTTTTGACCCGCTTCTACCGCAGAATCATATAAGAAAGCGGTGCTGGTTCCCGAGTCAAAATTATAGGACCAGGCACTGACCATCATGGCAAGAGCATAGATCCAAAAATTCCCCTGACCAAACAAAATCAAGATAGAGGACACAATACTGGCCAAGCGAGCCAAATAGAGATTGGTCTTGTAGCTAAATCGATCGGCCAACATACCAGATGGGATTTCACATAAGAGACTTGTCCCATGAAAGATACTCTCTAATAGACCGATTTGAAGTAAGGAAAGACCATTTTGAATAAAGAATAAAATCCAAAAACTAGTAATTCCAAAATAAGATGTAAATTCCAGACCTGCTAGGAGTGGAATATTGCCTTTGTAAGTTCTTTTAAACATCGTTTTCTCTCTTTCAATATGTAATTTGATTGTTTCTAAAAGACTTACCTAGATTTGCCTACATTTTCTCCACCTCTTTCATTTAAAGTGAGAGTGGGACAGAAATCGGTCATTCGTTAGAATTCGATTTCGTCGTCCCACATCCGCACAGTTGAGTAGGGTTGTAAAAGCTGATGAAATCAGCGTAGTAGAGCCCACTCAACCACTTCGTCTTGCTCGATAATCCAAAGACAATTGAGAGGCTAGGACTTTTGTCCCAGCCTCATAGTTATTATGGTTTGATACGGTGCAACATACGTGGGAATGGAATGGCTTCACGGATGTGTTTTGTACCTGCTGCGAAGGTTACCATACGCTCGATACCAATACCAAATCCACCATGTGGTACTGTACCATATTTACGAAGGTCAAGGTAGAATTCGTACTCTGTAAGATCCATACCAAGTGATTCCATCTTAGCAACAAGGGCATCGTAGTCTTCCTCACGCATGGAACCACCGATGATTTCTCCGTAACCTTCTGGTGCAAGCAAGTCTGCACAAAGCACGCGATCTGGGTTCCCAGGAACTGGTTTCATGTAGAAGGCCTTGATAGCTGCTGGGTAGTTGATTACGAAGGTTGGGACACCAAAGTGGTTTGAAATCCAAGTTTCGTGTGGGGAACCAAAGTCATCTCCATGCTCCAAATGCTCGTAGTCAGCGTCTTCGTCGTTCTCATGCTCTTGCAAGAGGTCAATAGCTTCATCGTAAGTAATGCGTTTGAATGGCTCTGCAATGTAGCGTTTCAAGAGCTCTGTATCACGTTCCAAGGTTTCCAAGGCTTGTGGAGCACGATCTAAAACACCTTGAAGCAACGCTTTAACATAAGCTTCTTGCAAGTCAAGTGACTCGTCGTGTGTCAAGTATGAATACTCCGCATCCATCATCCAGAACTCAGTCAAGTGACGGCGAGTTTTTGATTTCTCCGCACGGAATACTGGACCAAAGTCAAAGACGCGACCTAGAGCCATAGCACCTGCTTCAAGATAAAGCTGACCAGATTGACTCAAGTAAGCTGGTGTTCCAAAGTAGTCTGTTTCGAACAGTTCTGTAGAATCTTCTGCAGCATTTCCTGAAAGGATTGGGCTATCAAATTTCATGAAACCATTCTTATCAAAGAACTCATAAGTTGCATAGATAATAGCGTTACGAATTTGCATCACTGCTACTTGTTTGCGTGAACGAAGCCACAAGTGGCGGTTGTCCATCAAGAAGTCTGTACCGTGTTCTTTTGGAGTAATTGGGTAATCTTGAGATTCACCGATCACTTCGATGTCTGTAATATCCAACTCATAACCAAATTTTGAGCGCTCGTCTTCTTTAACAATCCCTGTTACAAAGACAGAAGTTTCTTGGCTCAAGTGTTTGATAGTTTCAAATTTTTCAAGACCTACCTCTTCACCAAATTTCTCGATAAAGTTTGGTTTGAAAGCCACACCTTGGAAAAAGGCAGTTCCGTCACGCAATTGCAAGAAGGCAATTTTCCCTTTTCCTGACTTGTTAGCAACCCAAGCACCAATAGTGACTTCTTGACCAACGTAGTCTTTTACTTCGATAATTGTTACACGTTTTGTCATGTTTTATCTTCCTTTTTTTGTTTAACTTGTCTAAAGACATTATTACCCACTATTGTACCACAAATAATGCCTGATAGCTAGATTCTATCAGAGAAAAATCTCCGGTTTTATCCAAAAAAATCTCCGTCAAGACGACGAAGATCTTATTTTTATTTTTCCATAAATTGGTGCAAGCGACGAATAGCTTCTTTGAGTGTATCTAGGTCTGTCGCATAGCTGAGACGGACATTCTCTGGTGCTCCAAATCCTGCTCCTGTAATCAGGGCCAGACCAACTTCCTCAAGAATAGCCGTTGTAAATGCTGTTACATCTGTATAGCCTTTCATCTCCATAGCTTTTTTTACATTTGGGAAGAGATAGAAAGCTCCTTGCGGTTTGACGACTTCAAAACCAGGAACTTGACACAAGAGTGGATAGATGACATTCAAACGTTCCTCGAAAGCCTGACGCATGGTTTCTACAGAGTCTTGGGAACCAGTTAGCGCTTCGATGGTTGCGTATTGAGATACAGCAGTCAGGTTAGAAGTCGTTTGCCCAGTCAATTTGCTCATAGCCGCAATAATTTCTAGATCACCAACTGCATAACCAACACGCCAACCAGTCATAGCGTAGGCCTTAGACACTCCATTGATGACAATAGTTTGTTTGCGAATAGCTTCTGACAGACTAGAGATTGGAACGAACTCATTGCCGTTATAGACCAAACGACCATAAATATCATCTGCTAGGATAAGAATATCATGCTCAACTGCCCAATTTCCAATGGATAACAATTCTTCACGAGAATAGATCATCCCAGTCGGATTAGATGGTGAGTTTAGTACCAAGACTTTAGTCTTATCTGTTCGAGCTGCTTCTAATTGCTCCACAGTTACTTTAAAGTGATTGTCTTCCTTGGCTTGGACAAATACTGGAAGGCCTTCTGCCATCTTAACCTGATCCCCATAGCTGACCCAGTAAGGAGTAGGAATGATTACCTCATCTCCAGGGTTGATAACAGCCATAAAGAAAGTATAAAGGGAGAACTTGGCACCAGTCGCAAAAGAGACCTCATTAGGCTTCACAGAATAACCATAATAACGCTCAAAATAGGTATTGACTGCAGCTTTCAATTCAGGCAAACCTGAAGCCACCGTATAGAAAGAAGCACGTCCATCTCGAATGGCTGCAATAGCAGCATCCTGAATGTTTTCAGGAGTATGAAAATCGGGCTGACCTAAAGTCAAGAAAAGAACATCCTTTCCTTCAGCCTTTAACTTCTTTGCTCTTGCATCACTAGCCAGAGTGACACTTTCTTCCATTTCTAAGACACGTTTGGATAATTTCATTGTTTCTCCTTTTCGACTAAGGCGCCAGATTCAAAATCTACCAGATAATAGTCTCCTCCAGACTTGATTTCCCAGACTGGCTTATCAGCGTACCGTCCAAAGGTAATCTTGTCAATTTCAGTTGCTCCTTTTTCTCTGACAACTGCTTCTGCTTTTTCTTGAGAAGTACCATTTTCTAGTTGATATACGTAAATATTGTTGTTGCTTTTTTCTATTAAAACAGCAACTGGTTTCTGATTTTTATCTTGACCAAGAACACTATAATAACTTTCCAGCCCATTAAAAAAATCAACTTGGTTTACCGTTTCTAGATTCGCATACTGTTTAGCAAGCTTTTCTCCTTCAATCTTAGCAGTCCGATAGGGCTTCATGCTGAGCCATACCAAGTAAAGAAAGGAAGAAGTGATGACTAAAGTTAACAAGGTTATACCAATAATGTACTGAAATAATAGGGAATTTTTTTCTTTTTTCTGTCTCTTTTTCACTCGTCTATTTTACCATCTATCCTAGTGAATTACAAGTGAATTAAGGAGGTCATCCTTAGCCTTCGATACATTCTTAAAATAGTGATATTAAGCCTCCATCCTTTATTTTATAGATTTGTCATCATTCTCAATTCTTAAATTGAATCTTACACTTTATTGAATTAAAATTTTCTGATCATATCCCTTGCAAATGATTTTATTCTGTTGTAACATATACTGTAACAACAGAGTGATTCTGATTAAAAGATTAAAATTAAAAGGAGACTCCCTATGTCTAAAAAAGTATTGTTTATCGTTGGTTCACTTCGTGAAGGTTCATTCAACCACCAAATGGCACTAGAAGCTGAAAAGGCTCTTACTGGCAAAGCTGAGGTAAGTTACCTTGATTACTCAGCCATTCCTCTATTTAGCCAAGACCTTGAAGTTCCTACACTTCCAGCTGTTGCAGCGGCTCGCGAAGCTGTTCTAGCTGCAGATGCAATCTGGATCTTCTCTCCAGTCTACAATTTCTCAATTCCAGGAACTGTGAAAAACTTACTCGATTGGCTTTCACGCGCCATTGACTTGACTGACACTCGTGGAGCATCTGCTCTTCAAGATAAGATTGTTACAGTATCATCTGTAGCTAATGCTGGACATGAGCAACTCTTTGCGATTTACAAAGACCTCTTGCCATTTATCCGTACACAGGTTGTTGGTGATTTTACCGCAGCCCGTGTTAATGATTCTGCCTGGGCAGATGGTAAACTAGTTCTTGAAGATAGCGTCGCTACTTCTCTTAAACAACAAGCTGAAGATTTACTTCAAGCTATTCAATAATAAAAAAGATAGTAGAAAATCTCATTTCTACTATCTTTTTGTTTATTCAACAAATTCTCCAATCATACTATGTTTTAATGGCAAACTACACATTACCAAAAGGAAGATGAAAGCAGACTGAATCCAGAAGATTGCTAGGTCAAAAATTCCATGTATTGCTACTACTGTTAGGAAAGATAGATAAAGACCAACAATCGGACGTTTGCTCGGCTCTTGACTCATATCGATTAATTTTCGAATTGGGTCTGAAGAAGCAATCCCTAATAACACCGTTCCTACAACACCGTAACTTAAAATCGTATCGATATAAATACTATGAGCATGTTCGTGATAAGGAGCAAAAATACGAGGGTAAGAGTGCATATAGGTTAGGGGACCCTCACCCCAAAAGGGATTTTGTTTGAATAAGGTCATACCTGCATTCCAGATCGACACTCGTTCTTCCATAGACGAATCGAGCGTTCCCATTCGAACTCCCAAATCGCTCGAGAAGAGGAAGGCTAGACCAACACCAAAGACTCCGATACTGAGCCAGAATGCACGCCAGTTTTTAATAGTAGTGAAAAGATAAATAATCGCACCAAAGATAATAGCTGGAAAAGCTGTTCTATTTTGGGTGAAATTTAATCCAAACAAATTTGCAAAGATCGCAATGAGAGAGAAAATTCTCAACCATCTCAATCGAGTCGTACTAATTAGGTAAAATCCAATCATAATACAGAAGCAACAGATAATCCCATAATAATTAGGATTAAAGAAGGCTACCTCTGCACGGTTCTGATGCCAGACCTGCATCTTAGGTGATAAGAAAGTATAATCAAATTTCTTTACAATCTGAAAGTGCTCTAAGGCTGCAAAAACTGATGCTAGCATGCTGAGCGACAAGATTCCCTGCAACATGAACCTAAAAAACTTTGGTGTGAGATGCGCCTGATAATAGTAAAAGAATATAGCAAAGAGGAACATTGCTAGGGTTGCTACCATTCCCATTAGGTTTTGAGCTAATAGAGAAACGCCTCCACTATACGCAATAAATAAGAGTAATACAAAATGATTGGAAAGATTCTTTAAAATTCCCTTCATCTCTCCAGTAATAACTAGACCTATTAGATAAGAGATGAATATAATTAAGAAAAGGTAAAACGGTAAAAAGATACTGAGAATGACTCCCAATAAGATTAATTCTCTCTTCGAGAACCCCTTTAACTTTTCGATAATACCTATTGATTTCACAACAGATCCTTTCTCTCTGAATCCTAAAACTCAGATTTACATAAACTATTTAAATATTTTACCACTTTTCAAATGATTTGAAAACTACTAACTCTAGAGACATACAACTAAAATATAGGTAAAATAATTTGTTTTCTAGATATTCCATCCAAAGTTCTAATACGACTATGAAAATATGATAAAATAAAAGCAGGTATTCAAGAAAGGGCTGAACATGAAATCTTATCAACAAGTTTACAATATACTAGTTACCGAAACAGATTACTTAAGTGGAGAAAAGATTGCTGAAAGATTAAATATTTCCCGTACTGCAGTATGGAAAGCCATCCAACGTCTCCAACAAGAGGGGCTAATAATTGACAGCATTAAAAACCGTGGTTATAAACTTCTTCAGGGTGACCTTATCTTACCACAAGAAATAGAAGCCAACAGTCCAATTACTGTTCAGTTTAAACCCATTACCAAATCAACTCAAACGGATGCTAAAGAAGCTGTAGAAGCAGGTAGCACTGGTGATACTCTCTACCTCTCAACTAGTCAAACAGCTGGGCGCGGTCGTTTCCATCGCCCCTACTTTTCTCCTCCTCAAGGAGGAATCTATATGTCCCTCCATATCAAACCCAATCTCCCCTATGATCAGTTACCTGCTTATACACTCCTAGTTGCAGGAGCTATCTACAAAGCAATTAAAAATCTAGCTATGATAGATGTCAGTATCAAATGGGTAAATGATATTTATTTGAATCAGAAAAAGATTGCCGGTATTTTGACCGAAGCCGTCACTTCTATTGAAACTGGGCTGGTTACCGACATTATCATCGGTGTTGGGCTAAACTTTTCTATCATGGATTTCCCACAAGAATTAAGAGAAAAGGCAGGAAGTTTATTTCCTAATGGAGCTCTAATTACTCGAAATGAACTGATTGCTGAAATCTGGAGATGTTTCTACGAAACCAATTCCTATGAACTACTTCATCTCTATAAAACTAACTCTCTAGTCCTTGGCAAAGAAGTTCGTTTTAAACAAGGAGAAGAAATACTCTCTGGTAAAGCAACTAATATCTCAGATAAAGGCGAACTCCAGATAGAGCTAGCTAATGGTAAAAAAATATGGCTTAACAGTGGAGAAATCTCCCTAACCAAATGGTAAATTGTTTTTCAAAAACAAAAAATCGACCTTCTTATAAGGTCGATTTTTCATTGATCTATTTATTTCAAACGTTCAACATCGCGTGCAATCACAAGTTCTTCATCAGTCGGAATAACAAGTACACGGACTTTAGCTGCAGCTGTAGAGATATCTCCAGTCACACCAAAGACATTTTTCTCTGGATCTACATCACATCCAAACCATGAGAGTCCCTCGATAACATCTTTACGTACTAATGCAGAATTTTCACCAACTCCTGCAGTAAAGATAATAGCATCTGCACCATTAAGAACTGCAAAGTATTGACCAATGTGTTTTTGAATGCGATCTACATACATTTCGTGAGCTAGAATTGCATCTTTGTCACCAGCTTCAACGCCAGCTTCTACATCACGCATATCACTAGATTTACCAAAAATACCTTGTAAACCTGACTCACGGTTCAAAACATTGATCATGTCTTCAGGTGTATTAAAATCATTTGTATGTTCCATAAGGTAAGGAATAATAGCTGGATCAATATCACCAGTTCTTGTTCCCATCATCACACCTGCAAGTGGAGTGAATCCCATAGATGTATCAACAGATTTTCCACCCTTAACCGCAGTAATAGAACCACCATTACCGATATGACATGTAATTAATTTTAATTCTTCTAGCGGACGTCCCAAAAGTTTTGCTGCTTCTTGAGCTACGAATTGGTGGCTAGTTCCGTGAGCACCATATTTACGAACTTTGTTTTCTGTGTAATATTTAGTTGGCAGTGGATAGCGGTAAGCTTTCTCAGGCATAGTTGAGTGGAATGATGTATCAAAAACAGCAACACTAGTTACGTTTGGCAACAATTCCTTAAAGGCGCGAATTCCGGCTACGTTAGCTGGAGTGTGCAATGGTGCAAGTAGACCCAACTCTTCGATTTGAGCCAATACATCACCTTCTACCACTACAGAATCCGTAAAGACTTCACCACCAGCAACAACACGGTGTCCAACTCCAGTGATTTCATCGTATGATTTAATAATATTAAAACGAATCAAGTCATCAAGCAAAATTTTAACCGCAACAGTGTGATTTTCAATATCAGTGATTTCTTTTTCAGCACGACCATCAAATTTAACTGTTGAGATAGAATCTTTCAAACCTATGCGTTCAATTAAACCTTTAGCAAGAACCTGTTCTTCTGGCATTTGATACAGTTGCCATTTCAAACTTGAGCTACCAGCATTAATTGCAATTGTTTTAGACATAATTTTCCCCTTTTTAAGCGTTTTCAACTATTATATCAAATCTCAGTTCAAATTTCATGAATATTGACTCCAAATTTGAAACTTTTCTTTAAAGTCTGCCAATTCCTGAGAATCACGTAGATTACTTAGTGGATACACAAAAGGTTCTACAGCTGTTGAGCCTTTCTTTTGCAGAACAAAAATAGCCTTAGAATTACTACCTTGACTAAAGAGATTTTCTGGTAAGGTAATCATGGCAACAAGTTGAGCATTCTTTTTCAACCACAATTTTAAAAGATCGCTTTGAGGACTGGACAGAAGATTGCTTGGAGCTAGAAAAATTGCAAAACCTCCATTTTTTAGGTACTTAAGCGATTGTTCCATCAATAAATGGTGAGCGTAAGTATGTTCGTCTGATGCCGCAACTTCATAACGTGAGGCAACTTGATCATCTGGGTAGTAACCGATAGGTAAATCACTAACAATGATATCACTTTCCTTTAAAATTTGTGGTCGCACCGCATCCCCCTGAGCATAAACAGCTGGAAGACCGATTACCTCTGTAATACTAGCAGCTAAATCAATTAAAAGATCATCAATTTCGACTCCTAAATAATCAACTTTTTTATCCAGCGAGGTCAAAAAACTTGCACCCAATATCCCCATACCAGATCCTAATTCTAACAGATTTAATTCTTGGCCTGGCCATAGTTCCTCAATTATAAAAATAAGCAATAGGGCTACTGTATCCGGTGTAAACTGATGATTTGCTTGAAGAGGTTCTGTCTGAGCAGCTTTCATCAAGAGAAACTGATAGGTTCTAAGCCACTCCTCTTTTCTCAGAGCCAATCTCTTTAAAGATTTGTTATTGTCCTTAACAACCTGAAGATTAGTTTGCCCATCTAGATAGATGCTATTTTGCTCAATCAAGGCATCGTAAAAATTTGTTGCCAAATCATTTTGAATGATTTGAATGTTCTCTAATAAGTATGTATATGCTTGTTCAATTTTTTCAAAATCCATAATCTTATCTTACCAAATTCAGAGCTGATTTTCCAGATTTTCATAATACTGAAAACAAATAAAAACCTCTGAGATGGCTCTCAAAGGTTTATTTTACTATTTACTATTTTCAACAGCTGCTGTTACAAAAGCAGTGTAAAGTTCTTCTGGACGATTTGGACGACTTGAAAGTTCTGGATGGTACTGACAAGCCACGAAGAATTTGTTTTCTGGGATTTCAACAATTTCGACCAAGCGATTGTCTGGTGAAACACCTGAGAAGACAAATCCTGCACCTTCAAACTGTTCACGGAAGGCATTGTTAAATTCATAACGGTGGCGGTGACGACGTTGGACCACTTCTTTGTTATGATAAGCTACCGCTGCCTTAGAACCACGTTTCAACTTAGAAGGATAAAGTCCCAAACGAAGGGTTCCCCCCATGTCCTCAACATCAATCTGATCACGCATGATATCGATGATTGGATATCTTGTATCAGGATCAAGCTCTGCTGAATTAGCCCCTTCAAATCCCAAAACATGACGGGCAAACTCTATACAAGTCAATTGCATTCCCAGGCAGACTCCCAACATTGGTACATCATTTTCTCGAGCATAGCGAATCGCTTGGATCTTACCCTCAGTGCCACGTTGACCAAAACCACCTGGCACTATGACCCCATCAGCATCAGAAAGTAGTTCCGCCACATTGTCAGCTGTCACATCGTTAGCATTGATCCAATCAATCTTCACTTCTGCATCATTGGCATAACCAGAGTGTTTCAAAGCTTCAACTACAGAGATATAAGCATCTTGTAACTCGACATATTTACCAACAAGTGCAATCTTGACTTGTTTTTTGAGGTTCATAACCTTATCAACCATAGCTGACCAATCTGTCATATCTGCTGCAGGTACATCAATTTTCAAATGATCACAGACAATTTGATCCATTCCTTGTGCTTGCAGTTTAAGTGGGATTTGGTAAAGATGATCGACATCCAATGACTCGATAACTGCTTCTGGTGCCACATCACAGAACTGAGCTAGTTTATTTTTAATCCCTTGTCCTGCTGGCTTTTCAGTACGAATAACCAACATATTTGGTTGGATTCCCAAACCACGCAATTCTTTTACAGAGTGTTGAGTTGGTTTTGTCTTCATTTCACCAGCTACCTTGAGGTAAGGAAGCAAGGTTGTATGGATATACATAACATTATCCGCACCAACATCTGTCTTCATCTGACGAAGAGCTTCTAGGAAAGGAAGGGACTCGATATCTCCAACTGTTCCACCAACCTCTGTAATAATAACATCAGAGTCAGTCGTAAGAGCAGCACGCTTGATTTTTTCTTTCAAAGCATCTGTAATATGAGGAATGACTTGGACAGTTGCACCGAGGTACTCTCCACGACGTTCTTTACGCAGAACTTCGCTGTAGATTTTACCAGTTGTCACATTTGAGTATTTATTGAGATTGATATCAATAAAACGTTCATAGTGACCCAAGTCCAAATCTGTCTCAGCCCCATCATCTGTTACAAAGACTTCCCCGTGCTGGTAAGGGCTCATGGTCCCTGGGTCAATATTGATATAAGGGTCAAATTTTTGGATGGTTACCTTCAAACCACGATTTTTCAAGAGCCGTCCTAGGCTCGCCGCAACGATCCCTTTCCCAATAGACGACACCACACCACCAGTTACAAAAATATATTTCGTAGACATAGATTCCTCTTTCTAAAATGCTCAAGATCTTGTTCACTAGAGGGGGACTAAGAAAACAAGACCTTCATCGACAACTACAATCCAGTATGATAATTTTCCTAGAAAAACAAAAATAGCTTCCTAAAAACTAGGAAGCTCCGACCTCAAAAAGAGGTGCCCGAACAATATCTTACCTCAATTTGGCTCATTTGTCAAATGTCATTCTTTATTAGATTTATAGTTCTACTGCAGAAAAGAAAAACAACAAGGGAATTCCCTTGTTGTTTGGTATTATTCTTCTTCATCTTCGGCATCTTCGTCGTCTTCTTCAACGAGTTCGACATCTTCTCCAAGATCGTCTGGTGCGATTTCGTTAATCTCAGCATCGTAAGCTTCTACTTCGTTTTTCTCATCATCTGGATTTTCATCATCATAAGAAAGTGCTGGATCTTCTTCGTAGGCATCCTCATCTTCTGGATCGTCTGCGCTATAATCAATGGCATCTGCATCACCATCCATAAAGGCATTGACACGTTTCTTCTTAGCCTTAGGTGCTACTTCTTCGTCATCGCTTTCTTCAAGGGCAATGATTTCCTCATCAATTTCGTCCACTCCATACCAAGAACGCAGTCCCCATTTGTTATCTCCAAGAGAGATGAAGCTTCCGTCAAAGTTTAACTCTGTATAGAACAAAGGTAGAGCTTCGCGAATATCGCTATTAGAGGTACCAAGATAGTTTTGGATTTCATTAACTAAATCGCTAAAATGCATCTCGTGATCGCGACCACGTTGTTCCAAGATGGCACGAGCCACCTCAATCATAGATAGTTCACTTTTTTCTTGCCCAGCAAATACTTCTAATTCCAAAGCGTTTCTCCTCTTTTTTACTACTAACGCCAGAGCATATAAACTCTGGTCTCATTTTATCATGTACTCTTTATTGTACGATAATTTTGCCTAATAGTCAAAGGTTTAGAAGAAATAATGTGAAATATTTCAGCTAATTGAAAGACCTGGGAGATACACTCACAGGTCTGTTACTTTATTTATAGCTTAAAGCTCGTTTAAAGGTTTTCCAGATACCTAAATCGTCTGTTTGGAGGACTAGGCTGGCATACATACGTCCGATAAAAGCGGTTGCAGTTACGGCAAATACAACTGTTATCGCAAGAGAAATCCAAGCCTCGATGCTATTTGCATAACCATTAATAGCTCTGAAAGGCATAAAGAAGGTCGAGATGAAAGGAATATAAGAACCGATTTTCAAAATCAAATTGTCTCCTGCAGCGCCTAGGGCAGTAACGCCAACAAAACCAGCTATTATCAAAATCATCAACGGAGATAAGGCCTTTCCTGCATCTTCAGGGCGAGAAACCATAGAACCTAGGAAGGCTGCCAAGACAACATACATAAAGAGACTGACCAAGACAAACAACAAGGTATTGACTGAGAAGGCTTCTCCCAAATGACTTAGAATACCTGAATTAGCCAAGATAGGCATATCTTTAAAGAATAAGATTGCTCCAAGTCCGCCTACAAAATAAATACCAATATGAGTCAAAATGACAAGAAGTAAGGCAATCATACGAGCGTAAAAATAGTGACTAGCACGAATGCTTGAGAAAACTACCTCCATGATTTTCGTACCTTTTTCACTAGCCACTTCTTGAGCAGTGACACTGGCATAAGTTATTAAAATCATATAAAGGAAGAATCCAAGACCAGCTGCTGCAATCGTTTGGACCATCTTTTTGCTCTCTTTGGCTTCATCAATTTGCTCTGTAAATTGAACAGTTTGTGCCAAACGTTGTTCCTGTTCCTGAGACAAATTTGCTTCCGAGCGGTTAAGTTGGTATTGGATCTCATTCAACTTAGTTGTCACGGCTAACTTAATACCACTTTCTAGTGAAGTCTCACCATGATAGGTTGCCTTAAGCACACTATCCTCCTTGTCAATAATCAAATAACCCTTGATTTCTTCATCTTTGATAGCTGCCTGAGCACTGGCTTCATCCTTATAATCAAAATTGATTCCATTGGTCCCCTTTAATCCTTCCGTCACTGCTGAAACCGAACTAATCACTGCAACTTTATTATTTTGAGCCAAAGAAGATCCTTGCAGATACCCAATACCTCCTGAAAGTCCAAGGAACAAGAAAGGCGAAATAACCATGAAAAAGAAACTCCAAGATTTGACGTGTCGCAAATAAGTTTCTTTAATAACTACCCACATATTTTTCATACTTCCACCCCTGATTCTAGTTTAAAGATTTCATCGATTGTTGGAGCTTGCTGGTCGAAGGTCGCAATATAGTGTCCTTGGGTTAAGATCGCAAAGAGCTCCTGTCCAGCATTTTCATCATCTAGAATGAGCTTCCAAGTTCCCTGCTTGGTCAAGCTAGCATGAGTAACATGAGGAAGACTTTCCAATTCTTCCTGACTCTTTTCACTTGCAACGAAGAGTCGCGTTTTTCCGTATTGATTGCGGACATCTTGAACTGGTCCATGCAGAACCACACGCCCATCTCGAATCATAAGAATATCATCACAAAGCTCTTCAACATTGGTCATGACATGATCTGAAAAAATGATAATCGCTCCACGCTCTTTTTCTTTTAAGATAACGCGTTTGAGTAGTTCGGTATTGACTGGATCTAGACCACTAAAAGGCTCATCAAGGATAATCAAATCTGGTTCATGCATTAAGGTGATGATCAACTGAATCTTCTGTTGATTCCCTTTTGAGAGACTTTTAATCTTATCTGTCAGTTTTCCCTTAACTTCCAATTTTTCCATCCATTGTGGCAATTTTTCTTTGACTTCTTTAGCATTCATTCCTTTTAACATGGCTAGGTAACGAACCTGCTCTAGAACTGTCAACTTAGGCATGAGACTACGTTCTTCAGGTAAATAACCAATCTGAGCATAGGTTTCCTGACCAATTTCTTGCCCATTAAGCCTAATCTCTCCCTGATAATCCAAAAATTTTAATATACTATGAAAAATAGTTGTCTTCCCAGCTCCATTTTTCCCAACTAGACCTAAAATTCTTCCAGGTTGAGCTTGAAAGTTAACACCATACAAGACTTGTTTGGGACCAAAACTTTTTTTAAGATTGCGGATTTCTAACATGATCCACCTCCTATTAATTCTACCTTCATTATACTCCTTTTTTTGGCCATTACAAGGATTTATGTACATTTTTATTAGTAGAATTTACTAGGCATTTTTTATATCAAAACGAATAAGATTCAACTTCATTTTTCTTTCCAATATTCGGCATTTACAAAGACAAAAAAATCCATCCCTAGGGACGGATTTTAGACTGTTAACGCACTTCTGCATTGACTTTTTCTTCGAGAGAAGCTTGAATTTTTTCCATGTAGCGTGCGACTTCTTCGTCGGTCAAACTATCTTCTGGATTTTGGAAGGTCAAGCTATAAGCCATAGACTTCATACCAAGTCCTAGTTTTTCACCTGAGAAGACATCAAAGAGTTTGATAGCTGTCAAACGTTTCACGCCCGCAGCTTGGATGGCATCGACCACCTCTTGGTGAGTGACTTCTGCTTTCAAGAGAAGAGCGATATCACGGCTCACCGCTGGGAACTTAGTAATTTCCACAAATGGAGCGGCTGGTTGAAGGACTGCTTCGATAGCTGAAAGGTTAAGCTCAGCTACATAAGTCTCTGGAATATCATAAGCCTTAGCCGTAACCGGATGCACTTGACCGAGGAAACCGATCACTTGATCACCGAGTGAGATCAAGGCTGTACGTCCTGGGTGGAGACTCTTGATTTCCTGTGTTGCTGTATAAGTCACTTCAAGACCCAAACGAGCAAAGAGAGCTTCAAGGATTCCCTTGGCATAGAAGAAATCAACTGGAACCGCTGCTGTTTGGAAGTCTTTTTCAGCGACTAAACCAGTCAATGCAAAAGCAAAGCTGTTGATTTCATTTGGCAAGTCTTCTTTTGGATTACCTGTTTGTTCAAAGACTTTTCCAATCTCATAAAGAGCCAAGTCTTTATTCTTACGCGCTACGTTGTAAGCAACGGTATCCAAAATACCTGAAACCATATTTTGACGGAGGACTGAGCGATCCACGGTCATTGGCCACATGAGCTCCGTTAAGTTACTTGGTGCAGTCGTAAATTCAACGGCTTTTTCAGGAGTTGTCAGAGCGTAGGTGATGATTTCTGTCAATCCAGCACCTTCTGCAATGGAACGAACTTGACGGCGCAATTTTTGTGTTGCTGTTAATTCACCGGCTGTCCCATCATCTTTTGGAAGACTGGTTGGCAAGCGATCGTAACCATAAATCCGAGCGATTTCTTCAAAGAGGTCCGCTTCGATAGTGATATCCCAACGGCGACGTGGAACGCTGACTGTGAAGGCTTCTGCATTTCCAGAAAGGCCAAATCCAAGACGACGGAAAACATCCTCTACATCCGCGTAGGAAAGCTCAGTCCCAAGGACACGGTTAACGTCTGCAAGAGTAGAAGAAACTTCTACATCAGATGTATCCAACTGGCCTGCTGAAACGATTCCCTTACGCACTGTCGCACCAGCCAATTCCGCAATCATGCTTGCTGCTGCATCAAGGGCTTCATTAACGGTCGCCACATTGATGCCTTTTTCAAAGCGAGAAGATGATTCAGAACGAAGGTTGAGACGACCACTTGTCTTACGGATAGATTTGCCATTGAAGACAGCAGCTTCAAGGACGACACGAGTAGATTTTTCAGAGATTTCTGTAGCTTGTCCACCCATGACACCTGCAAGGGCTACTGGTTTGTCAGTAACAGTAATGACTAAGTCAGTTTCTGCAAGTTCACGCTCTTCCCCATCCAAGGTCACTAATTTCTCACCAGCACGTGCTTCACGTACACGGATGTCAGTCCCTTCAAAGGTATCCAAGTCAAAGGCGTGCATAGGCTGACCAAAGTAAAGCAAGATATAGTTAGTTACGTCGACGACATTGTTAATAGGACGAATGCCTTCGTTCATGAGAAGGTTTTGCAACCATTGTGGACTTGGTGCAATAGTCACATTGTCCAAGATACGGGCTGCATAATATGGTGCCTTATCTGTGTCAATGCTGACAGAAAGGGCATCTGCTGCGGCTTGATCCGTTTCAGCAAGAGCAAATTCTTTAAAGGTCACTGCTTTGTCATAGATGGCTGCTACTTCGTACGCAACCCCACGCATAGAAAGAGCGTCTGCACGGTTTGGAGTGATGGAAAGTTCAATGATTTCATCATCCAAGTCTAGGTAAGAGAATACTTCCTCACCTGGTACTGCATCATCCGGCAAGATTTGGATGCCATCTGCAAATTCCTTAGGTACAACGGAATCAGAAATGCCCAATTCACCAAGTGAACAGATCATTCCGAGTGACTCTAAGCCACGGATTTTTCCTTTTTTGATTTTGTAGTTGTCAGCGATGCGAGCTCCTGGAAGAGCCACCATAACCTTGATACCAGCACGCACATTCGGTGCACCACAGACTATTTGACGGGCTTCTTCTTCGCCAACGTTAACCTGACAAACATGAAGGTGAGTTTCTGGCACATCTTCGCAAGACAAGACTTCACCAACGACAATTTTTGAGAGACCAGCAGCAGGTGATTCCACACCTTCCACTTCAATCCCTGTAGTTGACATTTTTTCAGCCAACTCTTGTGATGGCACATCAATGTCCACCAATTCTTTTAACCATTTGTATGATACTAACATAATTCTGATCGTAAGATCCCAGCAAGCGAGACCTTTTCAATTCCTTTCTTTTTCTTCGACTCAGTCGTTTCTATTTCTAGACAATGTGAAATCGAGAACGACTGTTTAGGATTGTGTTTCAGGTTTCAATCTTATTTAAACTGTTCTGAGAAGCGGACATCTCCTTGGTAGAATCCACGAATATCGTTGATTCCGTAACGGAGCATAGCTACACGCTCTTGACCAAGACCAAAGGCAAAGCCAGAGTATACAGTTGCATCGATACCACTCATCTCAAGGACACGTGGGTGAACCATACCGGCACCCATAATCTCGATCCAACCAGTTTTCTTACATACGTTACAGCCGTCTCCTCCACACTTAAAGCATGAAACATCCACCTCAACAGAAGGCTCTGTGAACGGGAAGTATGATGGACGCAAACGGATTTGACGCTCTTCACCAAACATTTTTTGCACAATCAACTGAAGGGTTCCTTGAAGGTCAGCCATAGAGATGTTTTTCCCAACAACCAAACCTTCGATTTGGTGGAACTGGTGACTGTGAGTCGCATCGTCCGTATCACGACGGAATACACGCCCTGGTGAGATCATCTTCAAAGGACCTTTAGAAAAATCATGGGCATCCATAGCACGCGCCTGAACTGGAGACGTGTGAGTACGGAGCAAGATTTCTTCTGTGATATAGAAAGTGTCCTGCATATCACGAGCTGGGTGGTCTTTTGGAAGGTTCATGCGCTCGAAGTTATAATAATCTTTTTCAACTTCAAATCCATCCACGACTTTGTAACCCATCCCGATGAAAATATCTTCGATTTCTTCACTGGTTTGTGTGAGGACGTGACGGTGACCAGTCGCAACTGGACGACCTGGAAGCGTAACATCGATGCTCTCACTTGCTAGTTGAGCTTCCACTTTCTTTTCTTCCAAGAGTTTAGCTGATTCTTCAAAAGCAGCTGTCAAAACATCACGAGCTTCGTTAACGTGTTTTCCGATAATTGGACGCATTTCTGCAGAAACGTCTTTCATCCCTTTAAGGATTTCAGTAAGGGAACCTTTTTTACCAAGGACAGAGACACGCAAATCTTGCATCTCTTTTTCATTTTCAGCAGTAATTTGCTTCAAGCTAGCTAGCGTTTCTTCACGAAGCGCTTTTAATTGTTCTTCAATAGTTGACATAATTCCTCCATCAGTCTCTCGTAGATAAAAAGAAAACCACATGCCAAAAACTCCACACTCGGAGCGTTGACACGCGGTACCATCCGTTTTTATCTGACAAGTCAGACCTTTATTTCTGAATCCATAGGCAAGTGAATTCACCCAGCTTTCATATAGAGAGCTTTCAGTCACGGCTCTCCTCCCTGATATACTTCCCCTGAGATACTAGTCTTGCAGATTCCTATTTAATTATTATTCATTTTATCAAATTTCAAGCATTCTTGCAAGATATTTTGCGACTAATCAACATAGTCCCCACCTTCAAAGCCGTAATACTCTTCCAAGCTGAGACCACTTGCAGCGATGTCCTTGGCTTCTTTGCCAATATAGCGAAGGTGCCATTCCTCAGCCATATAACCCGTTTCTTTTTCCTTACCTTTTAGATAACGAACGACGAAGCCATAGTCTGCAGCATGATCCAATAGCCATTGAGCAGCCTTTTCTTCAGTCACCAAATCTCCATTTGTTCCAATTAGGTCAAAGGCAAGGCCAGTTTGGTGTTCACTATATCCAGGTCGTGCAGAATAGCGGTCGGCCTCTGCCTTTCCGTCTTGGTTGACATAGTCCTGATAAAGTTGAGTTTGAGTTTCATAACTTCTGAAACCACTATATTGGTCACTAATTGGGAAACCAGCTTCTTTCATAGCAGCAATCAGTTTCAATAACTCCTCTTTAGCTATTGGATTTTCACCAGGATTGTAGTCTTTTGACAAGGGATAGTGTTTATTAGCGATGACAATCTCATCGTATTTCCCTTGAATACTGTAGTATCCCCCTTTATTGACTACTTCTGCCTTTTTCTGACTAGCTTCCTGAGATTTACTTCCGACTGTACCTTCTTGGATTGTTTTCTCTTCAATTGCAGCAGTCGTTTCTGAATTTGCTGGTTTTTCTTGCGAACAAGCTGCTAATGTCAATGCTAATAATCCTGATAATACAAGATATCTTTTCTTCATCTTTAATCCTTTCATTTTACTATCTGGTTTAAAGTTTCTGATAATGTCGCAATCAAGTTTTCCAGTCTCCGATCTTTAACGTGATATTCCTCAGCAACCATTTCTTCCCATGGGACCCACCAAACTGGGCCACGACCGTTAAGCCCGTGTCCCTTCATATCACCCTCTCGTCTCGGAAAAATATGCCAGTGAGCATGTGCATCCCCATTTCCTAACAACTCTACATTCATCTTTTGAGCTGAAAAAGCTATAGAGACAGCTTCCTGGACTAGACTCATTTCCTCTAAAAAGCGAAGTTTGATACTTGGTTTTAGATGATGTAATTCTGTAACATGTTCCTTGGCTAAGAAGAGAGTATAGCCTTCAAAATACTGGTGGTCACCAATTACGACATATCCTGTTTCTAGTTCCTTTACAAAGTAGGGATTTTCCCCTGCCTTAATTAATTCAATTCGTTGACAAATTAGGCACATCCTAGTCCACCAACTCACTCTTAAGATAAGCGTTCACCATACACTCAGTAGCAACTACAGAATCGATATGAGTTCGCTCGTAAGAGTGACTAGACTCGATACCCGCTCCTAGGAGAGCGTGTTTGACCTCTGCGCCAGCTGACATGGCTGCAGAAGCATCCGAACCGTAAAATGGATAGATATCCAGTTTAAATGGTATGTCCTGCTCTTTTGCCAAGGCAACCAGATGTTGACGGAATTCATAGTGATAAGGACCTGAAGCATCTTTGACACAGATAGAAACTGTGTACTCATCCGTCTGCTGGTCATCTCCCATTGCTCCCATATCTACTGCTAGATATTCGACAACTTGACTTGGGATACTTGAGTTAGCACCATGCCCCACTTCTTCAAAGACTGAAAAAGCAAAATGGGTAGTGACAGGAAGTTCAACCCCCTCTTCTTTATAGACTTTAAGAAGATTGAGGAGGATAGCCGCGCTGACCTTATCATCCAAATGACGCGATTTGATAAATCCTGAATCAGTCACGACAGTTCTTGGATCAAAGCTGATAAAGTCACCAACCTCAATACCGAGTGCGCGTGTTTCTTTTTCGTTAGTCACTTTCTCATCCAAACGCACTTCCATATTATCCTGTGTTCGTTCAGCAGTTCCAGCATCCTTGTAGACATGACAAGAAGTCTGGTGGATCAAAATGGTACCTGAAATAGTCTTACCTGTACTAGCCACATGAACTGTACAGTTTTCGCCTTCAATCATATTCCAAGGGTAGCCACCAATACGGTCCATTTTGAGACGACCATCTGGTTTAACAGCGCGAACGATAGCTCCCAGGGTATCCACATGGGCGGTCACATAGCGTTGTTGCTCATTATTTTTCCCTGTAATGGTAACATTCACCCCACCTTTGGCAGTACGGATTGGTTGATAACCTAGTTTTTCAAGAGTCTCAACTAAATAATTCGTAATCTCACGTGTAAAACCAGTTGGTGATGCGATAGCAGTTAGTTCTTTAATATATTCTACAGTTTGATTCATTTCTTCACCTCTTCCTAATATTATATCACTTTTCCCTTTTTAGGTTGAGCAAAAATGAAAAACTTAGATAATTTGATTGCAAAAGTAAGCTGTGATATAATGAAGTCAGTTCTTAATTATGAAAGGTAAAGACATGAACAAATATTTTAAAATGGCACTTTGCTTAGCTCTACCATTAGCTTTCTTGTTGGGATGTTCAAAACAATCGACAAGCTCAGCAAAAAGTGAAACTACACAGGTAGACTCTACTAGCCAACAAACTACAGAAAACAAATCTGAAGTAAAAACAGTGACCTTTGTAAATGATACTCATAGTGATCTTAATTCTACTTTAACATACACTGTAGATGGAGATAACGTATTGAAACATTCAGGACATAACGTCTATGACCCAGAGGCTATCGGCACTACTGCAGAAACTCTCAAAGCATCCGTTGAAGAAGCTTATAAAGGCTATGAAGGCCTCAAAGGTGTTACTCATAGCATTGAGATTAAAGACGGAAAAGTCGTTCAACATACTGAAATTGACTTCACAGTTGCAAGTCTTGATGAACTTAAAAAAGCCTTACCAGATGAATACTCTGGTATTGGTGACAGTGTTAGCTTTAGCGCCTCTGAAAAAATGTTAAAAAATCTTGGATATACTGAAAAAACTAACTAAGAATAATTGAAAAAACCTTGGCATAAGCCAAGGTTTTTTATTATTCCATTTCAAAGGCTTCACTTTCTTGTTTGTTTGGAAGAACAAGAGAAAGTAAGATACCGATAATCGCTGGAACCAGCCAAGGCAGTGAAGCATTGGCAAATGGTAAAGAATTGATTAGATTTGTAAGAGTTGCAATCTCAAACGAACTTGCTAATACGCTAGTTACGGCAATAGCTGTAACAAGACCCATAGTCAATTGCATCCCTGGTTTTGAAAGAGCTACAAATTTGTTAACAATGACAATCATGACAATGGTAATCGTAATTGGGTACAAGATAACAAGAATAGGAACTGAGTATTTGATGATTGCATCAAGACCAAGGTTGGCAATGGCAAATCCAATCAAAGTAAATACAGTCGCATAAACTTTATAGCTGATTTGTGGGAAGCGTCCATTAAAGAACTCGGCAGTCGATACAATCAAACCTACAGTCGTTGTAAAGCAAGTAACGGTTACCATGGCTGCAAGGAATAGTTGAGCAGTCGAACCAAAGATTTCTTGAGTCGCTTGTGACAGGATATAAACCCCTGGGGTTCCACCCTTCATTGCTTCTTCTGTCATTGGGAAGTGATTTCCAAGGAAACCCAATCCAATGTACAAAGCACTAAAACCAATGGCAACAACAATACCCACTACCCAAATAGTTGAGATGTATTCTTTCTTACTTGAAAAACCAAGTTGTTTCAAAGTTTGAACCGCAATTACACTAAAGGCAACTGAGGCAAGAGCGTCAAGAGTATTGTAACCTTCTAAGAAACCTGTACCAAAGGCTGAAATTTGATAAGCTTCAGTAGCCGTTTGTGGTGCATTTGCTCCATATTTGAAGGCACCTAAAATTACCAAGATGATAATTAAAAGAGCAAATACTGGAGTCAAGATACGACCAATACGATCCAAAATCTTTGAAGGATTAAGAGCGATTAGATAAGCAGCAACAAAGTAGATAAGTGTGAAGACAATCAAGCCAAATCCCTTATCTGCTTCGGCCAAGAGGGGACTAATCCCGACTGCATAAGACGTGGTCGCTGTACGTGGAATGGCAAAGAATGGACCAATCGACAAGTACAAGGCTGCCAGATAAATCGTCGCAAACAAAGGTGAAATCTTTTTAGAGATTTCATAGATATACCCCTTTGGATTAAGGGTCCCGATAATCAAGGTTAAGACGGCAATCCCGACACCCGAAACTACAAAACCTGCAATGGCAGGGATAAATTGTTCCCCAGATTGTGCACCTAGGGTAGGTGGGAAAATTAAGTTACCCGCACCAAAAAATATTCCAAACAGGAGTAACCCTGTTAAAGCACCTTTTTTAGCCATAAACTCTCCTTATATAAAAAATAAAATACTTTCTTAGTATAACATGATTAAAAGCAAGAAAAGCCTATCACAAAAAAACTTTAAAATGTTTTCAATTTTCTGATTTTTTATGTTAGAAAAAATTCCTTAGAGAAAAGACTATATTTCCTTTCTCAAAGGAGTTTATTTTTTATTCAAAAGCATCCATACCGCCTGGAACATTGATGACATCATAACCCTTTTCTTCTAAAAATTTACAAGCATGAGCTGAACGGATACCAGACTTACAAATGACATAGTAGGTTTGATTTTTATCCAAGACCTCATAGGTATCTGCTAAAGAACTCAAAGGAAGGTTTTGAGCACCTTCAATGTGCACCTGATGAAACTCTGTTGCTTCTCTAACATCGATAATGGTCGAACAGCCATTCTGACATAGTTGGTAAAAATCCTGAAAAGTGACTTCTTTCATCTCTATTCTCCAATTATTTTCTTTACTCTCTTTTTCAATTCAGGCAAAACTTCGGTCTCAAACCAAGGATTTTTGGCCATCCAAATTTGATTACGTGGGGATGGGTGTACCAAGGGGAAAAAATCCGGTAAGTAATCCTGATAGTGACGAACCCGCTCTGTTACTTTACCACTAACTTTCTCATTTAAATAATAGGCCTGAGCATACTGCCCAATCAAGAGGGTTAATTGAATATCTGGTAATTCTTTCAAAAGTTTAGGGTGCCACTTTTCTGCAAAACCAGGTCTAGGCGGTAAGTCACCGGATTTTCCATGTCCTGGAAAATAGAAATCCATGGGCATGACTGCAAAATAACCTGACTTGTAAAAAGTATCCTCATCTACACCTAACCAGTCTCGCAAGCGATCCCCGCTTTTATCCTTCCAGTAAAGTCCAGCTTCTTGCGTTTTGAGACCAGGTGCTTGACCGATGATATTAATGCGGGCTGTTTTGGGAGCAGCAAAGAGGGGCTCTATCCCCACCTCTGTATAGCTTTGGTTTTGTGGATCTTCCATGATGGCTTGTTTGATTTTTTGAATTTCTGACATGGATTCTTCTCTTTCTCTAGCAATTTCAAAAAGAAGTCTAAGAGTGAATCTAAGACTTCTATAGCATTATTTGATCAATTCATAGATAGCTTCAGCGTAGATGGCTGCTGCTCGGAAGAGATCGTCCAAGGCGATAAATTCGTTGGCTTGGTGCATAGTATCGATAGAATCTGGGAACATAGCACCATAGGCTACACCACGTTCTAAGAGACGTCCGAAAGTTCCTCCACCGATGACTTGTTCATGCCCTTGAAGACCTGTTTGTGTTTCATAAACATTTAACAAGGTTTGAACAAGCGGATCTTCCATTGGTACATAGTGAGGTGTGTGACCATGTTCAGACAAGCTCACTGAAGTAACAGGCAAGCTTTCAAGAACTGACTTGATTTGCTCTGGGCTTGTTCCTTTTGGATAACGGAAGTTGAGGGCAATGGTATTATCAGCATTTGCTTCATCAAAGCGGAAGACACCAGCATTCATAGAAAGGGCACCCATCTTTTCATCTACATGAGCAACCTTCAAATTTTTACCTTCATGGTCATTCAAGAGAATCTTACCAGCAATGTTAAGGTAGTCTTTTGCAGGACCTTCAAAGGCAAACTGGCTGAGGAAGAGAGCAAGATAAGTCGCACCATTGATACCTGATGCAGGCATAGCACCATGGGCAGATTTACCGATAATCGTAACCTTGTACTTGCCGTTCTCTTCTTGGATTTCTCCTCTAAGCTTGTGTTCTGCAACGAAGTCGTCTAGCTTAGCTTGCAAATCAGCCAAGTCACCTGAAACAACAGCCGTTGCTGATTCAGGCACCATGTTTTCACGTAAGCCACCAGTAAAGCTGTGAAGACGAGCTGCACCAGTATTTTCACCGGCAAAGTGGAGATATTCTGTGATATTCCCTTTTTCACCATTGATGATAGGGAATTCAGCATCTGGAGAGAAACCAAAGTCTGGTTTTGCTAGTCCTACATGGTCAAAATAGTAGTCCATGTCAGCCCAGCCTGATTCTTCATCAGTACCGACAATAAAGCGAACTTTTTTAGAAGTTGGAAGGCCAAGTTCCTTGATGATTTTCAAACCATAGTAACATGCTGTAGTTGGTCCCTTGTCATCTGACGCTCCACGCGCATAGAGACGGCCATCTTTGATAGTTGGAGTGTATGGATCAGTATCCCAACCGCTACCTGCTGGCACCACGTCCATGTGGGCAAAGATCCCAAGAACTTCTTCCCCTTGACCAAACTCAAAATGTCCTGCATAGTTGTCGACATTTTTTGTTGGATAGCCGTCACGGTCTGCAATTTCAAGGAATTTTTCCAAGGCTTTTACTGGCCCTGGTCCAAAAGGATGCTGCGCATCAGCCTTGCTGTCGTCACGTTCTGAGTTGATTTCCAAAAGGCTGAACAAGTCAGCCAAAAGGTCTTCTTTGCGTTTTTCTACTTCTGCTGTAAAATCAATTGTTGTCATTTTTTCTTCCTATCTTTTTTCGATAATTTCATCAACTGGCAAGCGATAGCTTGGTTCTAATTTTTTGTCTGTGTAACCTACTGTAATCAAAAGTTCAGGGCGAAAACGTGCATCAATGTCTAAAACTTCATTAACTTTTGATTTGTCAAAACCAAGAATAATATTTGAACCAATTCCTTGGTCTGTAAGCGCCAAGACAAGGTTCATAGCAACGAGACCTGCATTGAGGGCAAGGTAGTCACTGATTTGTTGTTCATTGTAGCGAGTATACTCAGCTGGGAGATTTTTCAAGAAGTATTGAAGTTGCTCTTCAGAAAAATTCTTTGCTCCTCCAATGCGTGCAATCTTACGCGCACGTTTTGGCAAATCTGTATCTGAAAATAAGGCGATCGTTACGGGTGCTTCTGAAACTTGGTCAAAGTTCGTACCATAAGCCAATTTGGCTAGTTCTTTATTTTTCTCACGAACGACAACAAATTTCCAAGGTTGGATATTGTGAGCACTTGGTGCTAAAGTAGCAATCTCAATAGCTGTACGAACATCTTTAGGATCTACAGGCTTATCAATAAATTGCTTTGTCGCATGACGTTTTTTGTTTAATTCAAGAAATTTCATAATTGATTTCCTTTTCTATTTCTACTGCTTCCATTTTACCACATTCTGAAAGAGCTTGCAGAGATTTTTCATTATTCAGAGTATCAAATATCTATCAGCCATTAAACTACGACTGATTCTTAATCTACTCTATTCTAAAAAATCATTTTCCAAAAAAAGCAGGCGATGCAGCGCCTACTTTATCGATATTTTATTGATCCAGACCAAATTTATGAGCCAGATTCTTTATGATGTCACGATAATAAATTACTTCTTTAAGTAAGTACGTACGATTTGGTTCTGGCATAAATGTATCATCAGGTCCATAAGTTGATAAATGTTCATTGTACTTTTTTGTTGAAGCTTCTAATTGTATAGCTTCTAATTTGGCTTTCGACCTCTCAAATTCTTGCTGCTCTTCTGGTAGAGAAGCTATTCTTTTATCTGAAATTTTATAGGCGACTTCATTCAGTCTAGGCATGAGCTTCTTCATTTCACCAATTTTCTTGGCCTTATTAATTTCTTCATCAGTTAAAATCGAAAATTCAGAGGTTTGAGTTTGCGTAATCTCAGTTGTTGATGAATCTATTGTTGTTACTACTGTGGTTGACTCATTACTAGCAGTCTCTGATTGTTTATTCTTAGAACAAGCTACCAAAGTTGAAACCATTAAAACTGCTAGTCCAATAGTGACAATTTTTTTCATAATCATCTCCTTAAAATCCATTTACTAACCTATATTTTAATATTTAATACCCTTGACGTCAAAAATATATGCTGGATTTTTGTTTTTTTATACTACAAACTAATAAGGAAAAACATAATCATTCTCTATCACCTCCATAAAAAATATATATTGGATATCTAATTGATTGTCTGGTAAGCTAGGTATCATGAAGTAAAGGAGACACACATGAAAAAATTATTCTTATTATTAGCCATTAGTCCCTTGTTGGTCGCCTGTGGACAATCTAAACAGGATAGTGCTTCAACTTCTACTACTAGTCCTAAAACCATTGTCGTAGCTACTGCCGGAGACATCCCTCCTTTTGACTTTGAAAAAGATGGTAATTTAACTGGATATGATGTTGAAGTTTTAAAAGCGGTCGATGAAAAACTGGATCAATACAAGATTGAATTTCAAAAAACTGCTTGGGAGAGTATCTTCCCTGGAGTGGATGCCGGCCGTTACCAAGCTGCTGCTAACAACTTGAGCTATACCAAAGAAAGAGCAGACAAGTATCTCTATTCACTCCCTATCGCTAAAAATCCTTTGGTTCTTGTGAGCAGAAAAGACAAGGCTCTTACCTCTCTTAAAGATATCGCTGGTAAAACAACTCAGGATGACACTGGAACTTCTACTGCCAAGGTTGTTGCAGACTGGAATCAAAGCCACTCCGACAATCCTGCTACCATCCAATATTCTGGCGAAGATGTGGCTAAGCGTCTGACTGACCTCGCCAACGGTGAATTTGATTTCCTAATCTTTGATAAAATCTCTGTTCAAAAAATTATCCAAGACCGAGGTTTAGACTTGAACCTAGTCGACTTGGAAAGCAATGATAATCCAAATAACTACATCATCTTCTCAAGCGACGAAAAAGAATTTAAAGAACAATTTGACAAGGTTCTCAAAGAACTCTACCAAGATGGAACCCTTGAAAAACTCAGCAAAACTTATCTCGGTGGTTCTTACCTACCAGATCAATCACAATTACAATAAGATATATTAAAAACGATTGGCTAGTCCAATCGTTTTATTTAGTATCTGTTCGTTAAAGCAACTCTTACAAAAAATCAAAATAATTCTTGACATCCTCTACATAGCCATGCTTTTCATTGAGGCTGGCTAACAAATCTCTATTATGGCCTTGATAGTTGTCCTCACGTCGTAACTCTTCATACATTTCGATGAAAGGAAGGTATTTGGTCTGGGCTAATTCTAACTCTGCTTCATAGTCATAAACAACCTTACGAAATTGGATATTGACTAATTCACCATTTTCAACCTCAAGTAAGGCATACTGAGCTCGGTGATTTTTCAGCCCATTCCAGTCAAAATAAGGCATACCAATCGAACCTGGATTGATGATTTGTTGACCTTGACTACCATAACGCAAAAGCTGTTTATGGACATGTCCATAGACGGCTACATCTGTAGCTTCATCAAGTAGCTGGTCAAATTTTTCTGTACCATTTTCGACCAGCAAATCACCACCGTAATTTTTCTCAGGTAAATTATGAGAAAGAGAAAAACGCAAGCCTTCAACTTCTTTCTTGGCTACCATAGGTAGATTCCTCAACCAATCAATTTGCTCTGGGTTTAGGCGCTCCATCAAATACTGAGTCATCCTGAGAAGCTGAATTTCTTGAGGATCCTCTAAACCATATTGCCCATCTAAAGCCTCTAACACACAATCATCCCAGTTTCCTCGAACGGATGCTGTAATGGGTAGGCCTTTCAAAAGAGCCACCAAGTCATTTGCTCCCGGCCCAGGAAGAAAAATATCTCCCAAAAGCCAATATTCAGTCGCTCCCAAATTTTTAGCGTCCTCAAGTACTCCAGCTAAGGCCGTCGTGTTGCCATGTATGTCTGATAAAATTGCAATCTTATGGTTCATTTTCTGCTCTTTCTTTAGTGGATAGCTTTCGGTTTATTCAATCCACTCTTATATTTTTTACTTTTCTTCATTATAGCATAAAATAGCTAGAAGATTTTATAATGGAAATATTATCACCAAGATTCTTTTAAAAATATGTCAAAAATAGTTGACATTTTATTTTCAAAAGAATATACTATAGTCAAATATATGTGACATAAATAAAAAGGAGGAAGTATGAATCGTGTAAAAGAATTTCGCAAGGAACTGGGAAAATCCCAACTCGAACTTGCCAAGGATATCGGTGTCTCGAGACAGACTATCAATATGATTGAAAACGATAAGTACAATCCAACCCTAGAACTCTGTCTCAATCTCGCTCGAAGCCTCCAAACTGACCTCAACAGTCTCTTTTGGGAGGATGATTTTTAAAAAGGAGAAGAAAAATGAAAAAAGAAACCCTCACTGAAAAACTGATCAAACGCACATACGGCATTTCTGATCCCCTTGACGAATACAAACGGCGCGAGGCTGATCGTATCGGCAACCAAGTCTTTATCATCCTCTTTTATCTGATGATTTTCGGAAATCTTATTCCACTTCTTCTGGCCTATAAATATCCTCAGCTAGTGGCTCTAGTCTATCCTCCTCTAATTTTAGTGATTGCCCTCATCGCTGCTGGATATCTCACCTATCAAATGCAAAAAACAGGGATTACAACTATTGAACCAGATATGCTGAGCGAGAAAGAAAGTAAGCAACTACGCTACCCAGGTCTTAAAGCAGGTTTGTTCTTTGGTCTATGGATGTTTTTTATAACTCCTCTTCTCGGTATACTCATAGGTGAAGGTCAGAACTATTTTCAGTCTCTTCTCACTATAAGAAATGGTGTATCAAGTATTCTCGGTTCTATTTTCTTCGGAGCGAGCATACAGTTCCTCATCTCCCGTCGCATTGCAAAAACTAAGAAAGATCCGGATGAGGATTAGGAGGTACCTTATGAAATCATTACTAACTTTACTTACCTATCATCTTTTGTTCAGTTCTCTGTTCATCTTCATCATCGTTTCAGGGAACTTGCCAATCAGCGAGATATTCCTCGTGCTAGTCTTTATTCCAGCTCTTAACAAAGGACTGACTTATCTAAAGATTGACTCCCAAAAAACGCGCATACTCAACTTAGCACTATACTTTATAATTCTATCTTTTCCACAACTGATGCTCATCTCAAGCGGTTGGAAATATTATTTACTGTTCACTATCGCTATCCTTTCTTCTATCACTTATCTTTATTATCTCTATCAATTCGTAAAAGAAACAAAGTAACATCATTCATTTAGGAGAAATTATCCATGCAAAAAGAAGACTTAACAACTCGCTTACTTCGAAATTTCTTTCATATCCAAGGTCCCTTTGATGAATGCCGACAAGAGGTTATCTATAAGGCTTGCGCCCGTTCCATGGTCCAAATCTTTTACTCTTCCTTCTTTCTCTTCCTGTTCTATATTTTGTTCGGACGCTTTATAGAAATTGTTCGATCGGTTATGCCCTACCTCTATTTTGGACTCATTTTGTTCATGAGTATAAAAGCCCAAAGAGCCGTCAAAGAGCTTCATCTTGAAAAGGATGATAAATCAGAAATCATTTACAAAACCTACAGCAAACACCAAATAAAAGTTCGTAGTTGGTTGGTATTTATAAGTATTGAGATTGGTTTATTTGCTCTGTTGCTCTTTCATAAACTCTTCGTTCAGCAGATGCCCCTTTCAACTTTCTTTGAAAAAATCATCCAAACAGAGATAATGATTCCCTTACTTGTCTTTGGTCTTAGTATTGGAGCAATCTTTGGGACTATGGTCTACGGCTTTCTATCACTACATGAGGAGAAGTAAGAAACTGCATTGTTTTTTTGGAGTTTCGGCATATGTTGTGCCAGTAAGACAAAGTAGAATTAGAGAGGTAGTTATAAATAAAATAAGTTTTTCATAGCATTTCTCCTTTATTTTTTGTATGATTATAACAGAATATTTTAAACATGAAAGGGTTTTCTATGGAAAATGATGTGTTTATTGATTATTTTTTAAAATCACTTAGGTTTTATTTTGGCGATAGGTGTGAGGATTTTGGATTTATAAAGTTTTTCAAAGATGAAAACAATAGTTTTATTACCATAGAGGATTATGCTTTAGAAGCATTAGTAGTATTGTCAAATATTTTGAGTAAGGAGAGGATTGTGTTTTCTTGTGGAATTATTCATAGTAAGGGGGTAGTTACTGGAGTAGAAGTATATATGAATGTATTAGAGTTAGAAAGATTAAATAATTTGTATAAGATATAGTTTTGAAGAATACAAAAAAAGATAAGGGAAACTGTCTATGTTGGATGCGTGGAGTTGATAGAATTATGTTTCCTAGTTTTAGAACTGCCTTGTTTCGAATGGTTCCAAAATACTTCTAAAACTAAATATAGAATAAACCCCTAACACTTCTCCGTGCTAGGGGTTCTTTTAGTTCCTTAAATATCGTATATACTCTACTAATACGTAGATGAGGATTGTTAAACAAATGATCATCTCTAACCAAACGACGAGGTTGAGGACTGGAAACTGCAGAATGCCTTGGGCCATTTTCAATGAAGTTGCTGTGATGATGGTTGGAAAGGTTAGGGCTGAGAAGGCTGGTTGGAAACCTTGTTTTAAAATTCTTGGTAAGCGACTAAGGACAAAGAAAAAGAAGGTCTGTGATGCAAGGATCATAACTAGTAAAATCCAACTAGGAAGACTGTATCCTCCTACTCTCACTAATGCTGCCAAAAGGAGCGAAAATGGAGCACAATAGATTCCTTCTTGCCCCAGCAAAGCGAGCGGTAATGGATTTTTCTTCAAATCTTGATAAATTAGAGGGTAAAGGATAAGGGTTAAGATAAAACCAAAAATCCAAGCTCCATAGGCAATTCCAACAATGCCCACCACGGGGTAGGTCAAACTTGCTACTGCTATTCCCACATAAAGAACCGTCCAGCTTGGCGTTGCACTCGTTCTTGGTTTGGCCTGAACATAATTTTTAGTGAAATAGATGATTAAACCTACATCTAGAAGAAAAGCAAACCACCAGAGAATCTGCGCAAGAATGCTCATGTTCAGGGGTAAGATTCGTAATAAATACGTTGATAAAATCATCCCTGCCATAGGAAAGGGCGCCGTTGCCGATAAAACAGGAGCTTTCTTTAACTCTTGCTTACTTTCTTGCCAATCACGAAGATGACTGTATAAAAAATAAAACCATAAAATCAAGCCTGACAAACTGAAGACCTGCGATAAGAGTGGAAAAACATCCAAGATGAGATTTCCTGCACCAGCCAATCCCAATAAGCAACCTGAAAAAGCTAAGGGGAGTTTTTTCATACCAACCTCCAATAATCATGTTATTATCAGTATAGCATAAATAAAGCTCAGTTAGACAAGCCTTCACCAATTTTTTTTGGCTATAAAACGATTGTTCCCTTTTAAAATACTCACTAACAATAATAATTGAAATTGATTCATCAAAAAAAGTACCTATCACTTGATAGGTACTTTTTTCATGTTGCATTCTATAGCTTGGTTAGCCTTTAAAAGTAACGATAGTCGCTCCAGATCCTCCAGCATTTTGAGGTGCATAGCCAAAGCTCTTGACTTGCTTATTTCTTTGTAGGTACTTGGTTACCCCTTCACGGATAACTCCTGTACCGATACCATGGATAATATCGACTTGAGCCATGTTGTTGAGCAGAGCTTGATCGATGAAGGCATCCAAGGCTTCCATAGCTTCTTCGTAGCGTTTGCCACGAAGGTCTAGTCGAGCTTGTGGCCCTTTGCCACCTGCACGTTTGACTACGTTGACTTGTTTCTTCTTGACTGGAGTTTCTTGTTGAGCTTGAACCAAGTCAAACTCTTTTTCTTCAAGCGTCATCTTGATTAAACCGACTTGAGCTTCCCAACGACCATCCTTGAGCTGATTGGTCAAGGTCCCTCGTTGACCATAGCTTAAAACGATAATATCATCCCCAACTTTTGGAGCTCGTTTCTTCTTGGCCTTTTGAAGAACCTTGTTTTTAGAGAGGTCAACTTTTTCAGGAGCTAATTTTTTGAGCTTAGCCTTGGCTTCAATAATTTCATGTGGTTTCAGTTGAGATTTGCTGTGAAGATTTTTAAGAATATCATCACTTTCTGCCAGAGCCAATTCAACAATCTCAGCAGCTTGTTCACGCGCCTTATTGAGTTCTGTTTCCTTCTCACGATTAAGCTCATTGTAAAGTTTTTTAAGAGCACGGTTCATCTTGAGGTTTTCTTGCTCGACCTGGCGAATATTTTCAAGACGTTTACGGCTTTCAAGTGTTTGCTCTTCCAACTGCTCAATGATACGATTGACATCATTGTCTTGGTTGATCTGCTTGCTGGCATCACCTACAATGACATCTGACAATCCTAGTCGTTTAGCAATCTCAAAGGCGTTGCTTCGACCAGGTACTCCTTGCATAAAGCGATAGGTTGGACGCAGGCTAGCTGTATCAAATTCCATGCTAGCATTTTGAACATAGGCAGTTTCAATCCCGTAGGCCTTGAGTTCAGGATAGTGAGTGGTTGCCATCGTCTTGACCTGGCGCAAGCGCAAGTCCTCTAAGATTGACATGGCAAGAGCAGCTCCTTCCTGGGGATCTGTACCTGCTCCAAGCTCATCTAGTAACAGGAGCGAGTTTTGGTTAACCTTACCAAGAATATCTACGATATTAGTCATATGACTAGAGAAGGTTGAGAGACTTTGTTCGATGGATTGTTCATCTCCGATATCCGCAAAGACTTCCTCAAAAATTCCCACACGACTTCCCTTATCCGCCAAAATTGGCAAACCTGACTGAGCCATCAATTGCGTCAAACCTAAGGTTTTGAGCATAATGGTCTTACCACCCGTATTGGGACCAGTGATGACGATGGCTGTTAGATCTTTACCAAAGTGTACATCATTAGCAACAGCATGTTGCACCAAGGGATGACGAACATGGAGGAGTTGAATCTCCTGTCCCTCAGAGACTTGAGGAACTACTGCTCCTGTCTCTTGGATAAAGCGGACCTTAGCCCGAATCAAGTCCAAATGTCCGATAATCCAGGCATCATTGGCAATTTCAGCCGCATGAGGTCGCACTCGCTCAGAAAGCTCTTGAAGGATACGCATCATCTCATAGCGTTCGTCTGCACGAAGACTAGCAATTTCCTCACTCAGCTTGACCACTTCACGCGGTTCAATATAAACAGTGTTCCCACTGGCAGAAATATCATGAACGACACCAGAAATCTTGTTTCGATAGGTGTTTTTGACAGGAAGAACCTGGCGACCATTTCTACTAGCGATGATACCTTCAGTCAACATCTGAGCCTTTTGTTTGAGAAGTTCCTGCAAGACATCACGGACTTGGCTCTCACTGTCGTGGATTTTACGGCGGATTCGAGTCAAGTCTTCGCTAGCAAAATTCTCGATAAATCCAGCTTCATTGATGGCCTGAAGATTGCCCTGTAAATGTGGTAAATCATGGAGTTTCTCAAACCAGTTTGCCAGATGGTCTAAGCGCACATTTTCAAGATTTTCATAAAAACTTTTTAATTCACGACTTGCTAAGAGTACACGTTTGAGAAGGAGAAATTCCTCAATGTTGAGGTCAGCCCCCATCTCCAAACGCTTGCAAGTTGAGGCAATTGCTTTTGTAGTCAGAATGCTAAAGTGAGGATGCTCAACAAAGAGTTCTTGCATTTCTTCCATCTCAGCAAAAGCCTGTCTAATTTTATCACCTTTATCTGTTGGGACTAGCTCTTTTAACTGCTCTAATCCCTGCTCTGTCAAAAGATGGGGCTCAAATAAAGCTTTGACCTTGTTAAATTCTAGTGTTTCTAGTATTTTTGTATTCATGTTCTTTCCTTAATAGACGAGTAGATAGAATGTTTAGTAAGAGTTAGATTTCCTCTTTAAAAAGACTATTAAACTCATGGAATTGTAAACAAAAGGCTAGGAATAATTCCCGCCCTTTTTATCCGATTAATTTGGTTACCCATATTTGTTTAATAAAGTTAGTAGTAATTGGGATACTTTGAATCATATGTTTAGCTACTAAACTTTTTTCAAGTGAATTTTGAACGGCTTCCAAAGGAACTGTTGCAAGAATAGTCAATATCATCTGGAGAACAAACAAGGTCACTCCAACCGATAGAACTCCTGCACCAATACGGAAGTATTTACCATCGATTTTATCTTTTGGTATTAAATTTACAAAGAGACCAAGCAAACGACCGATACTGTAAAAAACTGTAAAAGCTAGCAAATAGCCGATACCTGCATAAAAGACTTTGTCCAATTGAAAGAGCTGATCCGATGGAAAGAAGAAAGTCCCAATTCCCTCCTTAGGATTTGCATAGGGAATTAACAAATGAAATTTTTCCCCTAGAGACTGGTAAAAATTGCCAGCAAAATAAGCTGAGACAATTGTTGCCACAAGATAATAAACTTGTAGGACCAAGCCTCTGCGATAGCCGATATAAAAACTCCAAGCAAGAATTAATAAGAGAAGAAACGAAATCATAAGTGATCCTCAATCTTACTTTGTTCTTGTTTAGCCGCAACAACTTGATATCTGAGAGCTTCTAATTGCTGCTCCTTATCATCAAATTCAATCTCACGACTCAACTGTGTTGATAAACAATTGATTGCTAATAAAATAGCTAAAGTCTCATCATCAGCTCCAGGCATTTGCTCTTTAATTGCTTCATATTTTTCTGTAGCAACCTTTGCTATTTCCTCCATAAAGAGGTTATCATGCTCAGTAGTTAAAGTTAAAGTCTTTTTCCCAAATGTAAATTTATATCGATTTAAACTTGCCATAAAATTCACCTCACGATATTATACCAAATTTCACTAAGTTTGTCAGTTTTTACCAATTCTCCTGCTTTTATGGTACAATAGAGACTATGGCAAGTATAACACTAATACCAAGTGAAGAGGAAATCCAGAATTTTGTATTACACTATCAAAGTTCTCTAACTCCTAGTAAAAATCCTTATATACGTTACTTTTTTAAGCTTCCTCAGGTAAGCATTTCTATTTATACTTCTGGAAAGGTTCTCTTTCAGGGAGAATCTGCTGAAAATTATGCCAGCTTTTTTGGTTATCAAAACAATCAAGAAATTAGTGGCCAAGATTTCCCTTTAATTGGAACAGATGAGGTTGGAAATGGTTCCTACTTTGGAGGATTAGCTGTAGTGGCATCCTTTGTAAAGCCAGATCAGCATGACTTCTTAAGAAAACTAGGTGTAGGAGATTCTAAGACTTTGACAGATCAAAAGATTCGTCAGATTGCTCCACTTCTTAAGGAAAAAATTCAACATCAAGCACTACTGCTTTCTCCGAGTAAATATAATGAAGTCATTGGCGAACGCTACAATGCTGTTTCTGTAAAGGTTGCCTTACACAATCAGGCGATTTTTCTCCTTCTTCAAAAGGGTGTTGAGCCTGAGAAAATTGTTATCGACGCCTTTACCAGCTCACAGAACTATGATAAATATCTGAAAAATGAGGCTAATCACTTCTCAAATCCAGTAACCTTGGAGGAGAAAGCTGAGGGGAAATATTTGGCTGTAGCCGTTAGTTCTATCATTGCGCGTAACCTTTTTCTTGAAAACTTAGAAAATCTTAGTCAGGAACTTGGTTATCAACTTCCAAGTGGTGCTGGAGCAGCTTCTGATAAGGTGGCTAGTCAAATTTTACAAGCCTATGGTATAGAGGGTCTTAACTTTTGTGCCAAACTTCATTTTAAAAATACTGAAAAAGCTAAAAAACTGCTAGAAAGGTAAAAGTATGAATTATTTTAAAATATTTTTAAAAGAGTGGGGAGGATTTTTCCTCATTCTCGCACTTATTGGTCTTAGTCGAGTCTTTCTTTGGAGTAATGTTCGAGTTGAAGGACACTCAATGGACCCAACTCTAGCTGACAACGAGATTCTCTTTGTTGTTAAGCATCTTCCAATCGATCGCTATGATATTGTGGTTGCCCACGAAGATGCTGAAAATAAGGATATTGTCAAACGTGTTATCGGTTTACCAGGAGACAAGATTCGCTATGAAAACGATAAGCTCTACATCAATGACCAAGAAACAGACGAGCCATATCTAGCAGAGTACCTCAAACGCTTTAAAGAGGATAAGCTTCAATCTACCTATACAGGTAGCAATTGGGATGGTAAAAAAGGAGAGTATTTTAGAAGTATTGCTGAAAAATCTCATGCCTTTACTCTAGATGCTAATTTTAACACTAGTTTTACCTTCACTATTCCAGAAGGGGAATATCTCCTGCTGGGCGACAACCGCCTCGTATCCAATGACAGTCGTCATGTTGGAACCTTTAAAGCAAAAGACATTGTTGGAGAAGCTAAATTCCGTTTCTGGCCAATAGACCGTATAGGAACATTCTAAAAACACTAAGAGGCCGAGACATACCAATCTCAGCCTCTTCTTATTCTATTGAGGATTTCTATGGAAGTATATTTTACAGGCACCATTGAGCGCATTATCTTTGAAAATATTAGCAATTTTTATCGCATCCTACTCTTGGATATTGAAGACACCAATGCAGAAAACTTTGATGATTTTGAAATTATCGTAACTGGCACCATGGCTGATGTTATTGAGGGTGAGGAATACACTTTTTGGGGACAGATTGTCCAACACTCCAAATACGGGGAACAACTCCAAATTACTCGTTACGAACGAGCAAAGCCAACTAGTAAAGGATTAGTCAAATATTTCTCAAGTAGCCATTTCAAAGGGATTGGTCTTAAAACTGCCCAAAAAATTGTGGAACTCTATGGAGACAATACCATCGATGAAATTCTAGAGCATCCTGAAAAACTCCAGTCCATTTCTGGACTATCGGCTAAAAGTCGTGAAGCCTTTATTTCTACACTCCGTCTCAACTACGGTACAGAAATGATCTTGGCTAAATTGGCTAATTACGGTATTCCTAATAAATTAGCTATTCAAATTCTAGATGAATATAAGGAAGAGGCCTTAGATGTTGTTGAAAATTATCCCTATCAACTAGTGGAGGATATCAAAGGATTGGGCTTTACCATTGCCGACCAACTAGCAGAAGAACTTGGTATTGAAAGTCAATCGCCTGAACGTTTTCGAGCTGGAATCATTCACAGCCTTTTGAATTCCTGTATGGAAAGTGGCGATACCTATGTTGAAGCAAGGGACTTACTAGAACAAACCATAAACCTTCTAGAATCCTCTCGACCAGTTGAACTAGATCCCAATCAAGTTGCCCTCGAATTGTCTCATCTAATCGAAGAGGACAAGGTTCAGCAGATAGACACAAAAATTTTTGATAACAGTCTCTTTTTTGCAGAAGAAGGGATTCATAATCACCTCATTCGTATCCTTGAAAAAGAAGAAACTGATAAACAAGAAACAGAAATCATCCAGGAGCAGATCGCAATTGTCGAGGAAGAATTAGGCATCCAATACGATGCCATTCAAAAACAGGCAATCTGCGATGCTATCCAAAACAAGGTCTTTATCCTGACCGGCGGACCTGGTACAGGTAAAACCACTGTTATCAATGGGATTATTGCCGTCTATGCTCTATTAGAAGGACTGGACCTTCGAAATAAAAGTAATCTACCGATTCTCCTTGCTGCTCCAACTGGTCGTGCGGCTCGTCGCATGAATGAACTAACAGGCTTGCCAAGTGCAACCATTCACCGCCACTTGGGTATGACTGGTGACGACGACACAAGTCATTTAGAAGATTATCTAGATGCTGACTTTATCATCGTAGACGAGTTCTCTATGGTGGATACCTGGCTAGCCAACCAACTCTTCTCCAATATCTCCTCTACTAGTAAAATTCTCATCGTTGGAGATAGTGATCAGTTGCCATCGGTTAGCCCAGGTCAAGTTCTGGCTGACTTGCTCCAGATTTCAAGTATTCCGCAAACACGCTTGGAAAGAATCTACCGCCAGAGCGAAGAATCAACTATTGTCACACTTGCGAGTCAGATTCGTCAGGGAATTTTACCTGCAGATTTCACTCAGAAAAAGGCAGACCGTTCCTACTTTGAAATCGCTAGTAACCAGATCCCAGCGACCATTGAAAAAATCCTAGATGCTGCCATTAGAAGTGGCATCCCTGCACGAGACATCCAAGTTCTAGCTCCTATGTACCGTGGAGCAGCAGGAATCGATGCCATCAATCAACTCATGCAAGAACTGCTCAATCCTCTTCAAAAGGGACAGATTAGTTTTGAAGCAAGTCAGTTTCAGTATCGTAGCGGAGATAAGGTCATTCATTTGGTTAACGATGCGGAAGTCAACGTTTTTAACGGAGATTTAGGCTACATTACGGATCTCATTCCTGCCAAATACACCGAGTCCAAACAAGATGAGATTGTCATTGATTTTGACGGCAATGAGGTCTCTTATCCTCGAAATGAATGGTATAAGATTCGTCTTGCCTACGCCATGAGTATCCATAAATCTCAAGGAAGTGAATTCCCAGTTGTGTTTCTTCCAATCACCAGTGCTAGCAAGCGCATGCTGGAGCGTAACCTTATCTACACTGCTATTACTCGGGCTAAAAGCAAACTCATCCTACTCGGTGAACTTCAAGCCTTTGATTATGCGACTAAACATATCGGAACAACTCGAAAAACCTATCTGATTGAACGTTTCAGCGACTTAACTGAAAGCTCTGAGGAACTAAATGAGCCAATTCTCGAACCCACAAATCAGATTAACCCTCATCAATCTTACAGACTAACTGAAGATAACTGGACTAGTATCCCAGTCATGATTGGGATTAGCCAAGATGACCTTGATGAGTTTTTCGGAAAATAAAGCACAAAAAAACCACCGAATCCGGTGGTTTTTTATCTTTTCAGATTATTTTACTGTTGCAGTGCTTGTGATCAATTCAACAGCTTTCTTGATTGTGATATCATGTTTCAACATATCTGCTGAAAGCAAGCTTTGTACTTGGGCAACTTCCATGTTGTAATCTGCAGCCAATTGCTCGATTTCTTTTTGGATTTCTTCTTCAGTAGCGTCAAATCCTTCAGCTTTCGCAACTGCTTCGATAACAAGGTTAGTCTTAGTGCGTGACTCAGCTTCTGCTTCGTATTGTTTGTGAAGGTCTTCTTGAGTAGTTCCAGTGATTTGGAAGTACATGTCAGGGTTGATACCTTGACGTTGCAAGTTTCCAAGGAATTCATTTACTGAACGGTGAACTTCTTCGTGAATCATTTCTTCTGGAAGTTCTACGATTTCAGCATTTTCAACAGCCTTATCGATTGCAGCACCTTCTACAGCATCTTTATATGCTTCTTCTTTAGCAGCTGCCAATTCTTTACGATATTTTTCTTTCAATTCGTCAAGAGTTTCAACTTCTTCGTCGATATCTTTTGCAAGTTCATCGTCAAGAGCTGGAACTTCTTTCGCTTTAACTTCGTGGATAGTTGTTACGAATTTAGCTTCTTTACCAGCAAGGTCTTCTGCTTGGTAGTCTTCTGGGAATGTTACGATAACGTCAACAGTTTCACCAGCTGAATGTCCAACTAATTGGTCTTCGAAACCAGGGATGAATTGACCTGAACCAAGTCCAAGTGAGAAGTTTTCACCTTTTCCGCCGTCAAATTCAACACCGTCGATAGAACCAACAAAGTCGATAACAACAGTGTCGCCGTTTTCAGCAGCACCTTCTTTGATCACCAATTCAGCCAAGTTGTTGCGTTCACGTTCGATACGCTCTTCAACATCAGCGTCAGTTACTTCTTTATCTACATCAACTGATACTTCAAGGTTTTTGTATTCACCCAATTTTACTTCAGGTTTTGTAACAACTTCAGCAGTGATAACCCAATCTTGACCTTTTTCCATAGAAGTTACGTCAATTTTTGGTTGAGCAACCACTTCAAGACCAGCTTCTTTAACAGCTGCTTCATAAGCGTCTGGCAAAAGAGCGTTCATTGCATCTTGGTAAAGTGCTTCTTCACCAAATTTTTGGTCGAAGATAGGACGTGGAAGGTGACCTTTACGGAAACCTGGAACGTTAAGAGTTTTCTTTACTGAGTTAAATACACGGTCCAATTCTGGTTTGATTTGGTCTTGAGAGATAGTGAAAGTCAAGACACCACGGTTTGTTTCTTTGTTTTCAAATGATACAGACATTCTGTCATTTCTCCTTAAAATTTTTAATACAGTCCATTATACCACATAGTAGCGAACTTTTTCAAGTAATGGATGCGCTTTTCGTCCATGCTTCAGTTACATCCTATGTCCCCTAAAATTCATCAGAACCCACCAGATGATGTTGAAAAGCATAAACTGCTGCCTGGGTACGATCACTGACCTCAAGTTTGGCTAGGATATTGGAGACATGGGTCTTGACTGTCTTAAGGGAGATAAAGAGCTCATCTGCAATGCGCTGATTCTCATAACCCTTGGCAATCAGTTGAAGGACATCGCGTTCTCGCGCAGTTAATTCTTCGTGAAGTTCCATATGATTGCGGTGGTATTCTACTTTCTTACTCACCTCTTGTTCGATAGCTAGCTCTCCAGCTGCCACCTTTTGAACAGCATGAAACAATTCATCAGCACTTGATGTCTTAAGCATATAGCCTTTAGCCCCAGCATTCAAGACTGGCATAATTTTTTCATTGTCTAGATAAGAAGTCACAATCAAAATTTTAGCCTCCGGCCATTCTTTAAGAATAGCTAGAGTTGCGTCAATTCCATTCATTTCAGGCATGACAATATCCATCACAATCACATCTGGGCGAAGAGCCAAAGCCATGGAAATCCCTTCGGATCCATTAGTTGCTTCTCCAACAACCTCTACATCATCTTGTAGTTCAAAATAACTTTTTAATCCAAGACGCACCATTTGGTGGTCATCTACTAATAATAGTTTCATTTTATTTCCTTTTGTTAGTCAATCAAGCAAGGGTATGCGAATATCCACTGCCAAACCCTGCTTGGGTGCTGTTAATAGTTGTATACTCCCTGCCATATCTTCCACTCGTTCTTTGATATTCCGTAGTCCATAGCTCAAATCATCTACGTCAGCCGGCTCGAAACCTCTGCCATTGTCCACTACTTTCAACTGTAATTCTGTTTCAGTCTGATAAAGATAAACATCTAGACAGGAAGCTTGGGCATGACGGAGAGTATTACTAATCAGTTCTTGGACAATACGAAAGACATGCTCCTCAATCTTTTTAGGCAATTCGTCTATCTGATATTTAAAACTGACTTTGAGTTCACTTTTTTCTTCCAATTCTTTGAGAAGCAACTGTATCCCCTCAACCAGACTCTTTTGTTCCAGTTCAATAGGACGCAAATGCAAGAGTAGAATACGCAAATCTCTTTGGGCTGTCTCCAAAATAGCTGTTACACTCTGGAGTTGTGTCTGCACCTTCTCTTTCTCTAATCTGGAAGCTTGTTGACTGAGTCCTGATAAAATCATATGGGCAGCAAAAATTTCTTGGCTAACCGTATCATGCAAGTCACGCGCGATTCGCTTGCGCTCCTTTTCAACTATCTCTTCTTCTTTAACTAAAACCTGATTGTCTGCTTTTTGAATGGCTTCTGTCAATAAACCAAGCTTGCCTGATAAATTTCTAAAACTTGCGTCTAAATCAGCATCTCCAAGGCTTTTAATATCTTTACCAGCTAGCAGACGATTAAGATTTGCTTGGATTCTTCTTCTTGAAATTTCGTCAACCATTGTCCAAAACAAGACCAATAAAAAGGCTAGAGCAAGACTAAACATCAAAGCTAGAAATAGGACTTTTTCTGTCTTTTCTAAATCTTGGAAAAGAGAAGTCCATTCCAAATCTAAGACCTTAAAAATGCTTCGAAATAGAAAAGCAACAAAGAGAAATGAGGTGAGACCAATTAAAATATAGGGTTGTTTTTTCATCCTCTCACCACCTCAACATCTCCAACCATAGTTGTCAAAAGAATCTTAACACTCTTGGGACTCTTGAGATAATCTCTGGTTTCTTGATGAAATTGCTCATTACGCAAAGCACGTTTAGGCTGGTCAAAAAAGGTTAAATCTCCGTACAGAGAATTGACGCTTAGACTGACTTCAACATCCACTGGTACGATAATTCTAGTCGTACCAACCAGTTTTCTCAAGATGATGACATTATCATGATTGCTCAAAATCACGTGCTCTAGATGAATGGTATCCTTCCCCATAAGGCGAAAGAGATTGATATCATCAAAACGACAAGTCTGATAACTTGAAAAATGGTGGAGATTTCCAAACCAGCGATTTTTCTCCCTCTTTACCGTCACAACTTCTTCAAAAACCAGATTGGTATCTTCTCTTTCCTGGTTCATCATAGGGTAAAGCAGGAACAGGCTGTATATCAAGGCAACAAGGATGGCTAAAATGACAAAGGGATTGAGCATGATGATAAAGAAAAATAGGATGCTCACCGCCACTAAAATAAAGTTATTTCCCTGTTTTCCAGTATAATATCGAATTAGCAGTAAAAACAAGAGCAAAATCAGTAGAAAACGGGAAAAATGCTCTGATACCATCATAATCAGAGCTCCTGTTAATAAACAAGCTTCAATAAATAGAAAAATTTGAAATTTTCGCATGTATCCGTCCTCTCCATTTAATTGTATCACAAATCCCAAAAGTCACATCAGTCTGAGGAATGATAAAGAGACCGGAACTAAAATCCCGATCTCTTTACATTTGATCTTTTGCTTCTTTCAATTTTCCATATAGGAGATAGTCGACCTCTTGCAAATCCTCAATTTTTTTACAATTAAGGGCACACATGATCAACCGTAGGTCTTCCTTCCAGCTTTCAACAATGGAAATAACGACATCAACAGAGTAATTTTCAACCAGCTCTAACATAGTACGTGATAGACCAACTGCTTTGGCTCCAAACACCAAACATTTGATGATATCTAGTGGATTGCGAACTCCTCCACTCACCAAAAGTTCCATCTTGTCTTTCCAGTTTTGGGCATTCAGAAGAGCCTGCATGGTCGATTGACCCCAGTCATTTAGGTAATCACGCTGTCCACCGCGACGGTTTTCGATATAGGCAAAGCTCGTTCCCCCACGACCAGACAAATCAACTGTTCTTATCCCTATCTCGTATGCCTTAGCAATAGTCTTCACATCCATGCCAAAGCCGACTTCTTTTAAAACAAGTGGCACAGAGATTTGCTCAGCATAATCTTTCAGATTGTGCTGCCATAATCTAAATTGACGTTCACCCTCTGGCATAAGTAATTCCTGCATAACATTAACATGAACTTGCAAGAGGAGAGGATTCATCTCTTTTACTGTTTGTAATCCTAGTTCTACAGGTTTGTCTAAGCCAATATTAGTTCCAAGAAGGAGGTCAGGGTAACTAGTTTTGACTGAAAAAGAGTCATCTGAAGGATCCTTAAGAGCAGCACTGTAAGAACCTGTTACAAATAAAATCCCACAGGCTTCAGCCACCTGAGCCAATTTTTGATTGATTTCTCTCCCCTTGTCACTCCCACCTGTCATAGCATTGATATAAAAGGGGAAATCCCATTTGCGACCAGCAAATTCTGTCGATAGGTCAATTTCCTCTATGTCATATAAAGGTAGCGAAGAATGAATCAATTCAACTTCATCAAAACTATTATATGAACTTTTTTGTTCAAGGGCATAGCGGATGTGTTCATCCTTCCGATTTGTCGTCATGTCCTATCCTTTCTTGATACAAGAGCTCAATTCCTAGATCAGCCCAGCGTTTTTTCAGTAATGTAGTCGAATCTTGGTCAAAGCTAAGGGCAATCCCACAGTCTCCACCACCAGCACCACTACTCTTAGCAACAGCTTTCAAGTCTCTGCTGGTATTTTTGAGTTGTCTGAGCGAAGGTGTGTAAATATCTGAACTCAAGTCTTCTAAGAGCAGGCTAGCTTGTTCTAGTTGCTCAATCACTTTTTCTTCGTGACCAGTCTGCAAAGCTTTCACCAAGTTAGCTACTGTTTCTTTTGAAGCTTGCAAGAAGCTGGCATCCATATGATTCTTGATTTGTTTAACCATGTGACTAGACACAGCTACTTCCTTGGTCCAACCAACTAGAAAGTCAAATTCCAAGCCTGGTTCAACGCTCTCAATCGAAAAGCCCCAATCACGTGCTAATACAGCCTGAAAGTCTTCTTTTTCTAGCCAATCTGCCACTTTCTCACGGTCAAATGACTGATAGAGGACGAGGTCTTCTGATACGATACAGGCAATGTCCCCCATGGATCCGTTGTCCCCACGTTTAAGAAGTACAGCACTCGCCAATTTAAACAAGAGTTCTCTTTTAGCTGGGTTTTCATAAAAAGCTAGCATAGCTTTGATGACCAAAACAACCACACTACCACTAGAACCCAGGCCGAATTTCTTCCCCTCACGCTCCATTTTCCCACGAATCTCTAAAGAAAAAGGCTGCAGCTCAACTCCTTGGGTAGTTAGATACTCCTCCACCAAGGCAACTGTTTCTTGAATCAAGGTATAAGAAGAATCCGGTCGCAAGTCTACACTATAGGAAAACATATCTGAGTAGAGTCGATAATTATTAGAGACTTTAATCTCAGCCGTCATATAGATGGGAATAGCCTTTATTAGCGCCAACTGTCCTGGTTCTAAAATGGCATACTCCCCAGCCCAATAGAGCTTCCCACAAGTTTTAACAATCGTCATCTTGGCTCAAATCCTTTGTTTTTGAAACGATTAAGCGATAGCGTTGACCTAAAAGTTCTGACAAATGTTCCAAGTCCTCTTCCAAGCAAAGAACCTTGACATTCGGGCCCGCATCCATGGTGAAGTAACAAGATTCTCCTTGTTCTCTAAGCTGACGAACAAAATCCATAGCCTCATAACTAGCATCTGTCAGATAAGAGAAGGATGGAGTGGCTGTTTTTGTCGTAGCATGCATAGCCAACGCGTTCTTCTCTGTCAATTCTCCAACTTTCTTAAAGTCATTTTCCTTGAGGTAGACTAACATATCCTTGTAATCTTGTTCGGATTGACGAATCCACTCATCAAAAGTTGTCGAAGTCTCCACGCAGAGCTTCATCCCATCTCGACTGGAGATTGGTTTTTTCTGGTCTTCCAAGACCAACATAATCATAGCTAGTTTCAAGTCAGTTTCAACAGGATAAATCTCTCCACTATCCTTGTCCCAGGCTGCCAAGGGGCCATAAAAACTACGAGATGAAGAACCCGATGCAAACTTAGCTTCCAAGGCCAATTCTCTGCGATTCAGCCCAAGTTGGAAATATGCGTTACAAGCTTTGACCAAGGCAGATAAACCACTGGAACTGGAAGAAAGGCCTGCTGCTGTTGGCATATTGTTCTTAGTATCGATACGAACAAACCCTGCTCCTTCAGGACGGTAGCGGTCAATGATTTTACTCATCTTGGCATGCTCAGCTTCATTTTGCAACTGGTCATTGATGTAAAAGGAATCCGCCTTTGCATCTGATGGTAAAGGAGAAAGTGTCGTCTCCGTATACATATTTTCTAAAGTCAGAGAGATACTGCTAGTCGCAGGAACCATCTCTTTTTCTGCTTTCTTTCCCCAATATTTAATAATAGCAATATTGGCATAGGAACGTACTGTCACAGGCTTTCGATCCATGTCTGAACAGCTCCTTTCTCTTCTAATCTTTCAGCTAAATCTTGAGCTTGGTGATAGTCAGCTACTAAGGCTATGATACAGCCACCTAAACCACCACCACTCATCTTAGCACCTAAAGCTCCATTTTGAAGAGCAGTTTCAACCAAGGCATCAGCCTCAAGGCTACTAACTCCTATTTCTTTTAGATTTCCATGTGCTTTTGTTAAAATCTCTCCCAGTATCACGGCATCTCTTGCCTTTATTGCTTCTTCTGCTTGCTGGGTCAACTCTCCAAGTGCATACAAGAAAGGTAAAGCTTCCTTACCCTTGCTCTCTACAACTTGAATAGCTTCACGAGTGTGTCCATAGACTCCTGTATCTGCAATGACCAGATAAGCCGACAAGTCCATGGCTAGTTCTTCAAAACCAACATTCTTGATAAAACGAATAGGATGGTCACTAAGACAGGTCTTAGCATCCAATCCACTAGGATTCATATGGGCAATCATCTCAGCGCGATTGACCAGAATTTCTAACACATCATGTGGAAGTTCTGCTTGGTAATAATCAAATACCGCGCGAATAGCCGCAATGCTAATGGCTGCCGAAGAACCCATTCCACGTTTTTCTGGAATAGCAGAGTCAATTTGGCAACGGATGTAAGCATCTTTGATATTCAGATACTCGAGAGAAGCATAAACTGCCATGGACAAGGTGTCCTCTTCAAAAAGGCGCCATGGTGTCGTTGCCGGTACAACCCGACAGGTCACTTCAACCTCTAAAAGAGGCAAAGAGATGGCTGGATAGCCATAAACTACTGCATGCTCTCCTATTAAAATAATTTTACTATGTGCCTGACCGACACCAACTTCTCTTGTCATTTAATCCTACTATCAGACGAAAATCGTCTGTTTCTAGATAAAATTTTAGAACTTTATTCCATTCTATTTTATTATATTTTCACAAAAAAAGCGATTGTTTCCTTTCACAATCGCTTATCGTTGAGATAAAAAATTAAACTTATCATTTTCTTAACCTTTAAAAAAGAGGCAATTAATGCTTCAAAAAAGCACTTGCTTATAGGCAAGTGCTCTTCAACTTTAATTGATAAAATATTACTTATTAATCCTGCATGGTATAACCTACACCACGAACTGTTTTGATATAGCTTTTTTGACCTTCCACATCAATTTTACTACGTAGATATCGGATATAAACATCTACAATATTGGTTTCTGCGGCACTTTCATACTTCCAGACACTTTCCAGTAATTGCTCACGAGTCAATACTTTTTTACTACCCATAAGCGTAGCCAGAAGATCATATTCTCGACGTGTGAGAGCAATCAACTCATCTCCACGATAGACTGTATGATTGGCAACATCTATCCTAAGATTTCGATAGCTGGTGGGTATCTTCATTTGACCACAATGTTGGTCGATAAAATCACGGCCACGGAAAATAGCTGAAATTCGCTCTACCAAATTTTCAATAATCACTGGTTTATAAATGTATGAAACTGCAAAGCGTTGAACAACTTCTAACACATCTTGCAAATCTTCTAAGTGATCTAAAACCATGATGACAGATGCAGGTTTTGTTAGACTTAATTTGTCTGCAAATTCCTGCGCTGTCATATCTCCCAGATTAACATTTAATAAAATCAAATCATAATCTGTCTGAAGAGCCATGGAAAGAGCTTTTTGCCCTTTTTCTGCCAGATCAACTCGGTAGTGCTCTTTTTGGAGTTCTAAACTTAAAAAATGAGCTAGACTTTTTTCTTTTTCAAGTAATAAAATCCGTTTCCCCATAGTTTGGCCTACTTATTTTTCGTCGTACCAAGAATAGTGGAAAGTACCTTCTTTATCTTTACGTTGGTATGTGTGAGCACCAAAGTAGTCACGTTGCGCTTGAATCAAGTTTGCTGGAAGATCCGCTGAACGGTAACTATCGAAGTATGTAATAGCTGCTGAGAAAGTAGGTACTGGTACACCAGCTTGAACAGCAAGAGCTACGATATCACGAACAGATTGTTGGTATTTAGCAGTGACATCCAAGAAGTACTCATCCAAAAGAAGGTTAGCCAAATCTGCATCACGGTTGTATGCATCAGTGATCTTTTGCAAGAAACGAGAACGGATGATACAGCCATCGCGCCAGATAGATGCGATGTCTGCAAATGGCAAGTCCCAATTGTTTTCTTTAGAAGCTACACGCAATTGCGCAAAACCTTGTGCGTAAGAGATGATTTTTGAGAAGTAAAGGGCTTGTCGGATCTTTTCAATCAACTCAGCCCTGTCTCCTTCAAATTTGAAAGCAGCTGGTTTTGGAAGCACCTTGCTAGCATGAACACGTTCTTCTTTGTAAGTAGAGATGTAACGCGCAAACACTGACTCAGTGATAAGAGACAATGGCACACCAAGGTCAAGAGCTGATTGGCTAGTCCATTTACCTGTTCCCTTGTTTCCTGCAGCATCCAAGATGTAGTCTACGATTGGACCATCTTGACCTTCGTCGTCTTTGCGTCCAAGGATATCCGCAGTGATTTCGATCAAGTAGCTGTCCAATTCGCCCTTGTTCCACTCAGTAAAGATTTCAGCCATATCTTGAGCTGAGAGGCCAAGCAAGTGTTGCATCAAGTCATAGCTTTCTGCAATCAATTGCATATCACCGTACTCGATACCATTGTGGACCATTTTCACATAGTGACCAGCTCCATCAGGACCGATGTAAGTCACACATGGTTTACCATCTTCTGGTGCTTTTGCAGAGATTTCTTCAAGAACATCTGCTACCAATTCATAAGCTTCTTTTTGTCCACCAGGCATGATAGAAGGACCTTCAAGGGCACCTTTTTCACCACCAGAAACACCTGTACCAATGAAGTTGATACCAGAGTTCGCCAATTCTTCGTTACGACGGATAGTATCTTTGTAGAACGTGTTTCCTCCGTCAATCAAGATATCGCCTTTATCCAAGTGTGGAAGAAGGGCTTGGATGGTTGCGTCTGTACCAGGTCCTGCTTGAACCATGAGCATGATACGACGTGGTTTTTCAATTGAGTTTACGAAGCTTTCGATATCATAGCTTGGCACAAAGTTTTTTTCAGGATGGCAAGCAACAACATCTTCTGTTTTTTCTTTACTACGGTTATAGATAGCAACTGTGTATCCACGAGATTCAATATTAAGGGCAAGGTTACGACCCATTACGGCCATACCAACAACACCAAAGTTTGCTTTTGTCATGTGACTCTCCTATTGTTTGATTTATTTATTTTATCATGTTTCAATTCTAAAAGAAAGAATTTGATAACTAGTCTCCTAGTAGTCAAGGTCGTTAGCGTGACCAGAACCATTTCCTACAAAGTACCCTGTTTTACAGTTAAGAGTAAAGAGATAGGTGCCGTCAGGTCTGTATAGGTTGTAATAGCCATTACCATTAACAATATTAACACGTTCTAGGATATATTGATTCCCAGTAATATAGCCACGTGCTCGTGAAGTAGCAAGGATTTGTTCAAGGACACCATCGTTAAACTCCCAAGCTGGATTACCACTATCACTGATAGCAGATTGGTTAAATGGAACACGGCTCACACTTCTCTGCAAGTTCACACCTTCACTTGACAATCCGCTATTAGCAGCATTATTGCTAGGAGCTGTTTCACGTGCTGGAGTAGTTGAACTACTTTCCGTAGATGGAGTTGATTCAGTTTGACTTGCTGTACTTGCTTCGCTAACTGTTGTAGTTTCTGTGCTTGCTTGTTGACTCTTACCTAAACTAATAGCTTTGTCTAATAGTTTGTCAATTTCTGTATTTCCAGTTTTGACTTCAGTGAATTTAGCGTCAGATTTAACTTTTGCGTTTGTGTCCAAAACTCCATCTGTAATAACTGGTGTTTCAAACTGAGCATTTATATCTTCAATCGCTTTAATTTGAGTTTCAAGGCTGTCATATTTTGATTTTACAAGAGAATATTCTCTTGCTCCTTCAAGTTTCCCTAAGAGATCTTTCAGCTGACTTAATTGGCTAAATTGGCTATTTTTTAAAGCAGTTTTATTTTCGTCAGTATAGAAAGTATCGTATAGAGTGTTGAACTGATCTAAAACAGCTTGGTTGCTTACCAATCCAGTTTTTGAAGACTGAGATTGAATCTCCTGAGATGAGCGTGCGATTTGTTTGTAGATATAGTAGCCACTTCCGAGAATGAGCAAGAATAGACCGGCAAGAATACTCAAAATCACCCATTTCTTTTTATTTTGTGGTTGATCATCTGCTTGAGCAGAACGAGACAAGGGTTGCAGTTGATCTTCATTTCCCTCAGAAACCACTGCAGTTTCGGAGTTAGCAACCTCAGCCATTTCAACAGCTTCCAATTCATTCTTAAAAGGTTGCTCGAGAACTCTCGTTTCCTCTTCTGCTGCTTCTTGAGCAATGATTTCAGTTGTCTCTGCAGCTAGCGCAAGTGCAATTGCTTCCTCATCCGAATTTAATGTATTTTCTGGATCAGTAGTTTCTCTCACTTCCTGGATCATCTCATCCAGGCTTTGTGTAACTTCGTCTTTTTTCGTTTGTAGATTTTCGAACTTGTCGGCTTCGATTTCTTCACGGTGTTGCTTAATATATTTGTCCAAGATGGTATCGTCCGGAGTTACGCCAGCTTCTACCTCTTCTTTTTTACGAATAACTTGACCAACTGTTAAATCTTTTGCCTCTTCAAAATCGAGTTGTGATTCACGATCTGCATTTTTATGGTGATGATGTTTTTTCTTACTCATTTTAATCCCTTTCTGCTGCTACGTCTTGTCTTTTCATGCGTTGCCCAAAATATTGATACAAATCAACCTTAAGAGTACCGTTATATAGTTTCCGTTTTTTATCTGCCTGACTACCATACTTGCTTTCAAAAGCCTCATCACTAGTCAGAATAAATTTACTCCAAGTTTTCAGAGGAGCAAATACCTCTCCCATTTCAGCATAGAGTCTAGTGACTCCAACATCATCGGATAAACGTTCTCCATATGGAGGATTGGAGATAATGACCCCATTAATCTTGTCCGTTCGCAAGTCCTGCACACGCATTTGCTTAAATAAAATATCATTAGATACTCCTGCTGCCTGAGCATTTGCCTTAGCAATCTCAACCATACGTCCATCAATGTCACAACCCATGATATCAAGTTCAATCTCGCGATTGATTTTTTTGCTTGCCTTTGTACGGACTTCCTGAATCAAACGATCACTGACCCAGTTCCATTCTTCAAATGCAAAGGAACGGCGTAATCCTGGCGCTATCTTACGAGCAATCATAGCTGCTTCAATACAGAAAGTACCTGAACCACAGGTTGGATCAATCAGTGGTTTATCAGGATACCAATTGGATAATTGCAAAATCGCCGCTGCCATGTTCTCTTTGATTGGAGCCCCACCTTTTTCAGTACGGTAACCACGTTTGAAAAGACTAGAGCCTGTTGTATCAATCATGACCATCGCTACATCCTTAAGAATTGAAACCTCGATTTTAAACTCTGAACCATTCTCCATCAAGGGAACACCTTCTGGACGAGCGTAATGTTTTTGCAACTTCTTCACAACTGCTTTTTTAGAAATAGCTTGTACACTGGGTTCATTATGAAGTTTTGACTTGACACATTTTGCTTTTGAAATTGGAAAACGCGCTCCAAGTGGAAGATAGTTTTCCCAGTCGAGTGCAAAAACTCCTTGAAAGAGCTCTTCAAAGGTTTTCGCCGGAAATGTTCCAACAATTATCTTAATCCTATCTGCAGCTCTCAGCCATAAATTGGTATCAATAATTGCCTTTACATCTCCTTCAAAGCGAACTCGACCATTTTCAACTTGGCAATCATAGCCTAGTTCTCGTACTTCACGACCCACAACAGCTTCTAAACCTGCTGCTGCAGTCGCAACTAAATTAAATGTTTGTTTCATGTCAGTCTTTAAAGACCTTTCTCTTGTTCACTTTAAAAAATGAGGTTGAGAAACATTTCTCAGCCCCAACCTATATGCAATTTTCTATAAGCCATGTTTTGTTCCAGAAATGACTAGGATCATTTCCTTCGATAATCATCTGTCTACCACTAGCTGTATCTACAGATAGCAGTCAAAGTACTACGTTCGTTTCCGCGTACTCCATGCCCCGACCAAAATTTGGGTTGCTAGCTTGAGGGGTTTACCGCGTTCCACTCTTCCTGTTTCCAAGAAGACTTCGTCACTGTGGCACTTTCAGAGCTACTAAAACATATCCGAAAACTTAGTCTATTCACTCGCCGTAACGATTTCTCGTCCCTAGGCTTATTGTTTCGCCTAGCACAAACACTACAGGCATCACAGCCTGTGCTAGCATGGACTTTCCTCATGGAAATATAGTCTCTCCACGCGATTATCCAAAAATTGCACAACTGGATGATTCTTAAGCTTCTGAATTATCCACTATTTGTTTACCGAAGACCTCTTTTTCAAGACGGTTCAATCGTTTTAAGATATCAAAGTTTGTCATTGAAGTAGTGCTACCCAATTCAAGAGAATCTGATTGCGTTGGCGCCACTTGATTTTTTTTCAACAATTCTTCTTTTAGTTCAGCAATTTCTAAACGTAAAGACTTGACCAAAGCAGCATAAGTTTCATAGTCTTTAATAACATCATCTAAAAATTCATCAACTTCTACCTTGCTATAGCCTCTTACTTCTCTTCCAAAATCCTGTTCAAAAATATCTTTTGCTGTAAAAACAATACTCGACATGTCTCTCTCCATTCTCAGTTACTAGTATTATTATATAAAAAAAGGCAATCAAAAAGCAAGGTCAAAGGCTCATTTTTCGGAAAAATTTTCAGCTATTTCGTTTAATATGTCAAATGTTAATCTTTTTGTAACATATCTGTCTTTCTTGTTCATCAATTCGTAAAAAAACTTGAGTTTCGTTTCGTTTTCTTCATCATAAAAAAGATAGGCGCCATCCGTATTTTCTAACAAAAATAACTGATAATCTCGAAGTTGTCCCTTATGTTCATAATTAGGATATGCATATTTGACAAAATCTACCTGTTTAAATGCAGTAAGTTTGATCTGATTAGCCTCGTTCCAATTTGTGCCATGTGTTTCAAAATCGAAGATAGTTGCGAGCTGAAATCCATAGTCTTCCTTAATTTCCTTAGCTACTTCTAAGACCCATGATTCAAAACCTAGACTTCCAGTAAAAACCAGCCATTTTAGACCTTCCTCAGCAAGTTTTTCTAAATCATTTCGTATAGCTTTTTTGATTATTTTTAATCGAATATCCTTATCATTAAATATTCCTAAATCGAAGGCGGAATAGCCAATTATCAAGGCTGTATGCATTTTTTCATCCTTTCCGAATACTTTTATGGTATAATAGAGTGATGTTATTGTACCAATAAGGAGAACTATGGTCAACTATCCACATAAAGTTTCATCAACTAAGAGACAATTAACCCCATCAAAGACCAAAAATTTTGCAAATCGGGGTATGAGTTTTGAAAAGATGATTAACTCAACGAACGACTATTACTTAACCCATGGAGTGGCCGTAATACACAAAAAACCAACGCCCATCCAAATTGTTCGTGTTGATTACCCTCAGAGAAGTCGAGCAAAAATTGTTGAAGCTTACTTTAGACAAGCATCTACAACTGACTACTCAGGAGTTTATGAAGGATTCTACATCGATTTTGAAGCTAAAGAAACGAGGCAAAAAACTGCCCTCCCTATGAAGAACTTCCATGCTCATCAGATTCAGCATATGGAACAAGTTCTTAAACAAAAAGGGATTTGCTTTGTTTTACTTCATTTCTCTTCTTATCAAGAAACGTATTTATTACCGGCCATTGATCTCATACACTTTTATCAGCAGGATAATGGGAAAAAATCAATGCCGCTTGATTATATTCGAGAGTACGGTTATGCGATTGAACAGCACGCTTTTCCTCAGATTCCCTATCTCGATATCGTCAAACAACATTTACTAGGTGGTAAAACAATATGAACAAACAATTTTTCTTGCGCATAGCTAAGTACTTAGGGATTGGGTTTTTAACAATCTTTCTCACAATAGTACTAATCGGCGGAAGTATCTTCCTCTTTTACGCAGTTCAAGCTCCTGAACTTTCCGAAACCAAGCTAGTTGCAACAACTTCAAGTAAAATTTACGACAGTAAAAATGAACTTGTAGCTGACTTAGGTGCTGAACGTCGAGTAAATGCTCAAAGCAATGAAATCCCTACAGATTTGGTTAATGCGATTGTATCTATAGAGGACCATCGTTTCTTCAACCACAGAGGAATTGACAGCATCCGTATTTTCGGAGCTTTCTTAAGAAATCTTCGCAGCAATGGTCTTCAGGGTGGTTCAACCTTGACTCAACAGTTGATTAAATTAACTTATTTCTCAACTTCAACCGCTGATCAAACTATTGCGCGTAAGGTTCAAGAAGCTTGGCTAGCTATTCAATTGGAAAGAACTGCAACCAAGCAAGAAATTTTAACATACTACATTAATAAAGTCTACATGTCAAACGGTAACTATGGGATGCAAACAGCAGCTCAAAATTACTACGGCAAAGATTTAAAAGACTTGTCCATCCCTCAATTAGCTCTTCTTGCTGGAATGCCTCAAGCACCGAACCAGTACGACCCTTATTCGCACCCTGAAGAAGCACAACAACGTCGAAACCTTGTATTGTCAGAAATGCAACACCAAGGGTATCTCTCATCAGAGCAATACGAGACAGCAATAAATACACCTATCACTGATGGTTTACAAAGTCTTAAAGGAAGCAACACCTATCCTCAGTACTTAGATAATTACCTTAAAGAAGTCATTGAGCAAGTTGAACAAGAAACTGGATATAACCTCTTAACTACAGGTATGGATATCTATACAAACGTCGACCAAGATGTTCAGAAGAAACTATGGGATATTTATAATACTGATGAATACGTTCATTATCCTGATGATGACTTCCAAGCTGCTTCTACTATTGTAGATGTCACTAATGGTAAAGTTATTGCTCAGCTTGGTTCACGCCACCAAGCTAGTAACGTATCATTTGGTCTCAACCAAGCAGTTGAAACCAATCGTGACTGGGGTTCTACAATGAAACCAATCACAGACTATGCTCCAGCACTTGAATATGGAATTTATGATTCTACTGCTTATATGTTGAAGGATGTTCCTTATAATTTCCCAGGTACTAATGATCCTGTCCTCAACTGGGATAGAAGTTACTTTGGAAACATTACTCTCCAATACGCTATTCAACAATCTCGAAATGTTCCAGCCGTTGAAACACTGGAAAAGGTCGGCCTTGATAGAGCTAAAACATTCTTAAATGGTCTTGGTATTGATTATCCAACTATGCTTTACGTTAACGCCATTTCAAGTAATACGACTGAAACAGGTAAGCAGTATGGAGCAAGCAGTGAAAAAATGGCTGCAGCTTATGCCGCATTTGCGAATGGTGGTACTTATTATAAGCCAATGTACATCAATAAAGTAGTATTCAGTGACGGAAGTTCTAAGGAATTCTCCGACCCTGGTACTCGTGCTATGAAAGAAACTACAGCTTATATGATGACCGAGATGATGAAAACAGTACTATATTATGGAACCGGTACTGGTGCTTACATTTCTTGGTTACCTCAAGCGGGTAAAACTGGTACATCAAACTATACTGATGCTGAAATTGAGAATCATATCAAAACCGATCAGTATGTCGCTCCTGATGAAATGTTTGTTGGCTATACACGCAAATACTCAATGGCAGTATGGACTGGTTACACCAATCGTTTGACACCAATTGTTGGTGACGGATTTAGAGTTGCTGGTAGCATCTATCGTTCAATGATGGAATATCTCGCTGAAAATGATCACCCTGGTGATTGGACAATGCCTGAAGGTCTTCATCGAAGTGGTGGATATGTCTTTAAAAATGGCGCTCGCAATAACTGGACGAATCCAACAACCCAACAACCTATAGTGACTGAGGCCCCAATCGTTTCTACAGAAGACACAACTCAAGAAACGACTCATGAAACAACAAGCAATGCAAATAATGCAAACAACGCAATTAATGCAAATACTAACGAGCCAAATATAAATAGAAATCCTCGATAAACCAAATTCTTTTAGAATATAAAAAATGGAGTTAGATAACTAACTCCATTTTTTTATTTTACATGGTTAGCAAGATCTTCTTGCGCTTTTTTATTAGATTCTTCTTTTTCTTTCTTCCATTTATCTTGAGCTTTTTGATATTCATCAGTATTTACTGGTTTATCTTGAAGTTCAAGGTACTTGTACAAGAGGGCTTCACTTGTTCCCTTGTTACCTGAGTAAGCAAACGGAAGAGTATATGGCACCATCTTAGACAACATTGGACGTCCAGTTTGAGAAGTTGTTGGAATAATCAAAGCGCTATCTGTCAACCAAGCTTGGGCAGCGGCATATTTATCATAACGTTTTGAAACATCTGTGACTTCATTGTCAGCTTCAACAACCATCTTTTCGTAATCTTCCAAACCAACTTGTTTGGCAGCTGCGTTGTTTGTACCAGAATCAAATCCTAGATAAGTCTTAGTATTTTCACCTACAGACGGTTTGATGATATCAAGGTAAGTAGATGGGTCAATGTAGTCTGGAGACCATCCAACGTTATCTGAGAGATCCCAATCTTCTCCAGCAGCTGTTTCAGCAAAGTAGGTAACATTAAGAACTTCATCTTTTTGAAGTTGTTGAATGTCAATAACAACATTGTCAGTTCCTAATGTTGCTTCAAGCGATTGTTTCAATGATTGAACACGTTGAACTTTAGTAGTATTAGTCTGGTCGACTGGCATATCCAAGTGGATTGGGAATTGAACACCTTCTGCTTGAAGAGCTGTCTTAGCCTTTGCAAATTCTGCTTTCGCTTTTTCAGGATTGTAAAGACCATCTTGAGCGTCATCTAGATTGACATCTTTCCACTCATCACCATAGGTTACCAATTTTTCTTTAACTAATTCACCAAAGTTTTTACCATCAGCTTGAACAAATGTTGGTGGTACAAACAAATTACGAAGAAGTTTGCTTGCTCCACTTTCTCCATTTACTTGAGAAGCATAAGCAGTTCTATCAAAACCAAAGGCGATGGCTTGACGGAAGTCTTTGTTTAGGAGAGCTTTTTTAGTTGATGTCTTTTGCTCATCTGTAGTCTTAGAAGTGTACTTGTAAGACTGACGGTCAATATTTGTCCCAACTAAGAAAGTAGCAGAATCTTGTGGTGTATAAACGATGTTATCCTTAAACTCTTTTTCAAGTTCAGGATATCCTGCACTTGTTGGGAAGAGACGAGCCATTGAGAAGCCGCCATCCTTAAAGGTGTCTGCAAGTTTGCCTGTATCTTGACCATCCCAGAATGATAGTTTTACTTTATCAATATGAACATTGTCCTTATCCCAGTAGTTTGGATTCTTTTCAAATTCTACTGAAGATTTTGCTACCAATGATTTCAACAAGAAAGGACCGTTGTAAAGAATACTGCTTGGATCAGTTGCTTTGGCAAAGTCACTTCCTTTAGAAGTAAGGAATTCTTCATTGACTGGTGCAAGAATACCCATGGTTGTCTTAGAGTTCCAGAAGCTTTCTGGTTTATTCAAAGTGTATTGAACAGTTTGATCATCAATTGCCTTGATTCCAACTTCTGAGAAGTCTTTTACTTCACCTTTGACATAAGCGTCAAGACCTTTAATGGATTCTTGAACAAGATAAAGGGCTTCTGACTTATTATCAGCTGCATATTTAAGACCTGTTACAAAGTCTTGAGCTTTCACAGGTGCATACTCTTCACCTTCAGAAGTATACCACTTAGCATCTTTACGGATTGTATATGTGTAAGTCAAACCATCTTGAGATACTGACCAGTCTTCTGCCATAGATGGCACGAAGTTCCCGTAACGGTCATTCTCCATCAAACCGTCAACAACATTACTTGTGATATTCGCAACCGCAGCCTTACCTGTTGTCAGATAGTTGAGGCTGTCTGGATCTGTTTCATAAACGTAAGAAAAAGTTTTCTCACCTTTTGCACTAGAGCCTGAACCTGAACAAGCTGCCAAAACACCTGACGCTAACAGAGTCACTCCTGCTAGGGCCATTACTTTTGAAAATTTCATAATAAACTCCTTTATGACTTTTTATACATTATAATCTCTTTTGCGACAACTGTCAATAGAATTGTCTGAATTTTTTTAAAAATACAATTTTTTAAAAATTTACACAATAAAGTCCACTCAAGAATCAGTTTGACCACTGATAAAAGGATTTGAAATATTTGTCCAAACAAGTCTTTATGGTATAATGAAGGAAGAAATTTGAAAGGAATTACCATGTCAAAAGAAATTATTGTTGAGAGTTTTGAACTCGATCACACCATTGTTAAGGCACCTTATGTCCGCTTGATTGGAGAAGAGACTGGACCGAAAGGAGATATCATCTCTAATTTTGATATTCGCTTGGTTCAACCAAATGAGGACTCTATCCCTACTGCTGGACTTCATACTATTGAGCACCTCTTGGCTAAGCTAATCCGTACTCGCATCGACGGTATGATCGATTGTTCACCATTTGGTTGTCGTACAGGGTTCCATATGATTATGTGGGGACGTCATACCAGCGCTGAAATCGCTGCTGTCATCAAGGATTGCCTGAAAGAAATCGCTGAAACAACAACTTGGGAAGATGTCCCAGGAACAACCATTGAATCTTGTGGCAACTACAAGGATCACAGCCTCTTTTCTGCTAAGGAATGGGCAAAATTGATTCTCCAACAAGGAATCTCAGACGATGCCTTTGAACGTCATGTCATCTAATAATAAAAAAAAAGAAACCAGCTTTTGAACTGGTTCTTTTTTTTATTTTCTAAATCTTGATTTAGGCTTTTTCACGAATGACCAAAACACCATCTTCCATGTCAGCTTCTAGGTGTTTAGCATCAAGATTATCCAAGTGGAAGTCTGTCACTTTGTCACGGATTTGTTGTTCAACCACACGACGGAGTGGACGAACACCCATCACTTCATCATAACCCTCTTCGGTCATATATTCTTTAGCCGCATCGCTCACTGCTAGGTCAATTTCTTTCTTAGAAAGGGTCTTATTGACATCAATTAACATCAAATCAACAATCTTAGAAAGATCTTCCTTGCTCAAGTGTGAGAACTCGATCACTGCGTTAAAGCGGTTGAGGAATTCTGGACGGAAGTAAGGTTTCAAACGATCCATGAGTTCTGGTTTGTCTGCATCTTCTGTCAAGTTAGCTTCATAACCAAAGCCAGCGTTTGAAGTTGCGATAATCACAGTATTCTTGAAGTTTACTGTATTCCCTTGACCGTCTGTCAAACGACCATCATCCAAGACTTGAAGGAGAAGAGTAATCACTTGAGGATCTGCCTTTTCAATCTCGTCCAAAAGTACGATCGAGTATGGATTACGACGAACACGTTCAGTTAATGTATTATTGTTGTCATCGTAACCAACATAACCTGCAGTTGTACCAATCAATTTAGAAACGGCTGTACGATCGCTATATTCTGACATGTCCAAACGGATGATGGCATCTTTAGTACCGAACATATCAAGAGCCAATTGTTTAGCCAACTCAGTCTTACCAACACCAGTAGGCCCTACAAAGAGGAAGCTACCGATTGGACGGTTCCCTTCGTCAAAGCCGGCACGGTTCCGACGAATCGCTTTTGCTACTGCTTCAACCGCCTTGTCTTGACCAATAACTTTTGTTTGCAAACGGTGACCCATATCTTTCAAACGTTCAATATCGGTTGCACCCATTTGAGAAACTGGAATGCCAGTCATACGTTCTACAGACTCAGCTACATCATTGACTGTTGCAGTTACCTTGTGATCCTCAGTATGGTTGGCAATTTTCTTTTCAAGTTCTTCAATACGAACCTTAGCATTAAGGGCTGCTTCATAGTCTTCTTTAGCTGCTGCTGCTTCTTGTTTGGTTTTTTCCGCTTGAATTTCGTGCTCAACCGCATGTACATCTGTCACAGGATGTTGAGCCGCCAAGTGAGCAGCTGTTACATCGACCAAGTCAATCGCCTTATCAGGCAAGCTACGTTGTGGAATGTATTGAACAGAATAATCTACTGCTGCTTTCAATACTTCATCTGGCAAGACAACATTGTGGTGTTGTTGATAAAGATCACGAATCCCTTGGAGGATCTTGAAGGTATCTTCAGCAGATGGAGCATTAACCTTGACTTCGTTGAAACGACGTGCAAGGGCAGCATTTTTCAAGATGGTGTTACGGTATTCATCCTGAGTAGTTGCACCAATCACAGTCAATTCACCACGTGAAAGTGCTGGTTTCAAGATGTCCGCAAGACCTTTAGATCCTTGACCATCACCTGTGCTACCTGCACCTAGGATTTGGTGGATTTCATCGAAGAAAAGGATAATATTTCCAGCTTCTTTGACTTCGTTTACCAAGTTTTGAATGTTTTCTTCAAAGCTACCACGGTATTGAGTACCAGCTTCAAGTCCAGAAATATCTATAGAAATGATTTCTTTGTTCTTGATAGCTGCAGGAACATCACCATTTACGATAGCTTGTGCCAAACCTTCTACTACTGCAGTTTTACCAACACCAGCATCACCAACAAGAACAGGATTGTTCTTAGTACGGCGAGAAAGAATTTCAGAAGTTTCTTGAATCTCTTTATTACGTCCAATAACTGGATCCAACTTACCTTCACGAGCTTCTGCTGTTAAGTTTCGTCCAAGTTTTGCAAGAATCCCATCTTGTTTCATAGCTTTGCCTTGAATGTACTGAGCTTGTTCACTACCTTCGCTTGGAAGTTGACCTGTTTGACGGTAAATAGCAAATTCTTCAGGTGTTACTTCACGACCGTTAATCAAGTAACGACGGTTTTCTGAACTGTATCCACGCATACCACCCATCAATTGGTTAAACAAATCATCCATATTGTTAAAGTTATTAAAATTGTTATTCATATTTCATACCTCGTTTAATTAAAAATTTACTTAGTCAAAATAGTTTGACTTTCTCTGACCTTTGTTTTAAAAAATTTAGACTAGCTGTTAGCTACTCGCTGTTGGCTACTCTACGTATAATTTCTGGTTTTTCTTTATCTATTACGATTTTTGCAATTAGACTTTTAAAAATATTACTGTTAAACATAGGTTTTACCTCTTTTCTAGGTTTTAACCATACTTTGATTTTAAGATAGTATATACAATCATCTTAAAATCAAGGTTTTTTAAGGACTTTCCTTATCCTTATGTTCTTAGTATATCACTTTAGTCAGTTTTAGTCAACACATTTGACCAAATTTGACTATTTTTTTTAAAAAAATTTTTATAGAAAAAAGCCAGTCATAATGACTGGCTTAACTTTTAATTATTGCTGAATCTTAAAGCAATGCATCATCCATAGAAAGAACTTCGTGGAAGACACGTTGTGTCAATTCAGTTTTTTGTTCTGGAGTGAGGTATTTAGTGTTTACACAGTATCCAGAGATACGTACGATTACGTCTTCACCTGACATGATCTTTTCGTAAACATCGTTCAAGTCCATAACGTTCAAGTTAACGTGTTGTCCACCGTTTTCGAAGTAACCATCAAGGATTGTTACCAAGTTATCAACTTGTTCGTCACGAGTTTTACCAAGAGCACGTGGTGAAACTTGAGTTGTCAATGAGATACCATCAGCTGCATAACCAAAGTCAAGGCTAGCAAGTGAGTTCAAGTTTTGCAACCATCCACCTTTAGCTTTGTTAGATGGGTTCGCACCTGGTGAGAAGAATTCAAGTTTAGACAAGTTAACAGAACCATCTTCGTTGAGGTATACACCTTTGTGGACTGGTGAGTTACCAGTTTGTTTAGAGTAAGCGACGTTAGATGTGATTGTCAAAAGTGATACAGTAGCTTCTGCGTCTTTGTAAAGTTTGTGGCTACGTAGACGAGTTGTGTAAGCTTCGATCAACCATTCTGCCAATTCGTTTGAACGTGGGTCATCTTCACCCCAACGTGGGTATTCACCGATTGTTTCGTAATCGTAGATGTAACCATTTTCGTCACGGATTGGTTTAACTGTAGCGTACTTGATAGCTGACAATGTGTCAACAGTGTTTGCGAATCCACAGATACCGAATCCCATGTTAGCACGTTGTTTAGTTGGCAAGAAGGCCATTTGAACAGCTTCGTAGTTGTACTTGTCAGTCATGTAGTGGATGATATTCAAAGCATCTACGTAAGTGTCAGTCAACCAGTCAAGAGATTTTTCAAAGTTAGCTTTAACTGATTCGAATTCAAGAACATCGTCAAGAATAGGATCGATGTCAAATACTTTGTAGTCTTTATGTACGTCGTCATATCCGCCGTTCAAACCAGTAAGAAGAGCTTTAAGAACGTTAACACGAGCACCGAAGTACTGGATATTGTGACGTTGTTCTTCGTTTTCAGGGTCAAGTGGAGATACACAACATGAGATACAGCTCATTTCACCGTATCCATCTTTAGCCATTGTTGTTACACCTTCGTATTGGATAGAAGAGTGCTTGTGACTCATGTGCATACAGTAGCGACGGAAGCTATATGGCAATTGGTCAGTCCAAAGAACTGTCAAGTTTGGCTCTGGAGAGTTACCGATGTTGTCCAAAGTGTTCAAGAAACGGTAGTCCATCTTAGTAACACGGTGACGACCGTCGTTACCCATACCAGCCATAGAAGTTGTGATGAAGGTTGGGTCACCTGAGTACAATTGGTCATAAGCTTTTGTACGACCGAATTTAACTGTACGAAGTTTCATAACGAAATCGTCAACAAATTCTTGGATTTCTGATTCAGTAAATGTACCACGAGCAAGGTCGCGTTCAGCAAAGATATCCAAGACGATTGGCACACGACCTAGAGATGTAGCTGCACCGTTGATAACACGGCAGACAGCCATGAAGGCAATGTTTACCCATTGGATAGCTTCTTTAACGTTCATCGCTGGTTTACGAACGTCAACTCCGTAAAGGTCACCTAAACGAACAACTTCTTGTAATGCTTTGTATTGAAGGTTGATTTCTTCACGAAGGCGGATTGTTTCTTCATCGATTTCTTTGATAGCATTCCAATCATTCAATTTTTCTTGCATCAAGAAGTCAGCTCCATAAAGAGCAAGACGTGCGTACACACCAATGATACGTCCACGTGAGTATGAGTCTGGAAGACCAGTTACAGTGTGGGCGTGACGAGCACGAAGAATGTTAGAAGTATATGCACGGAAGATACCATCGTTTACTGTTGTAACGTATTTAGTGAAAATTTCGTGAACAGCTGGATCTGGCTCATAACCGTTTTCTCTCAAAGTAGTTTCAGCCATACGGATACCACCTTTTGGCATGAAGTTCAATTTGAAGAGTTCATCATTTTGGATACCGAAAATCAATTCGTTTTCTTTGTCGATAAATCCAGCAGGAATATCAGCAATAGAAGTTGGACGAGTATCCATTGGGAAACGAGTTTCTTCGTAGTGTGCTTTAGTTTCTTCTACGATTTTTTTAATGTGAAGTGAACGTTCTGTTGGTCCAGCAAGGAAACTTTCATCTCCATCATATGGTGTGTAGTTTGCTTGAACGAAACGAGACACACTTACTTTTTCTTTCCAATCAACACCTTTGAAGCCTTCCCAAGCTTTTTCAAAAATGTCTTGTGCTTCAACGACAGTCTTAACAACCATGATATATCCTCATTTTCTAGTAACAAGAATCTGTTACATTTATATGCTAAGTATACCACATGGTAATCGTTTTCAACAAGAGAAAAGTACTATTTTTAAAAGTTTCTTTACTAATACAGCGTCTATTATTATATAAACTGTATTATATTTTTGAAAGGAAAATCACTCATTTACATTTTTTCAGAAAAAGAGGTATAATGAATAAAGAAAAATACTTACTATAGGAGTTGTCATGCTGATTTTCCCACTTTTAAATGACACATCTCGAAAGATCATCCACATCGATATGGATGCCTTTTTTGCTGCTGTGGAAATCAGAGATAATCCAGGATTGAAAGGAAAACCAGTTATCATCGGTAGTGATCCAAGAAAAACAGGTGGACGTGGGGTTGTTGCAACCTGTAGTTACGAAGCAAGGGTTTTTGGTATCCATTCAGCCATGAGTTCAAAAGAAGCATACCAACGTTGCCCTCAAGCTGTCTTTATTCCTGGAAATTACGAAAAGTATCTTAAAGTCGGGCAGCAAATTCGAGAAATCTTTCTACGCTATACTGATTTAATTGAGCCTATGAGCATCGACGAAGCCTATCTAGATGTAACTGAAAACAAGCTTGGTATCAAATCTGCTGTTAAAATTGCTCGTTTAATTCAGCAGGATATCTGGAATGAATTACAATTAACAGCTTCTGCTGGTGTATCATACAATAAATTTTTAGCTAAAATGGCAAGTGACTATCAAAAGCCTCGTGGTTTGACAGTCATTCTTCCTGATGAAGCTGAAGATTTCCTCAAACAAATGGATATCGCTAAATTACACGGTGTGGGCAAGAAAACAGTTGAAAAACTCCATCAAATGGGTGTATATACGGGTACTGACCTTTTAGAGATTTCTGAAATCACTCTCATTGATCGTTTCGGAAGACTCGGCTTTGATCTATATCGTAAGGCTCGAGGTATAGATAACTCTCCCGTCAAATCAAATCGTATCCGTAAGTCTATTGGTAAAGAAAAAACTTACAGTAAAATTCTAAGTCTAGATGAAGATATTAAAAAAGAGCTTACTCTCCTTTCGGAAAAAGTTGCTCTTAGTCTTCAAAAATATGAAAAAAGTGGTAAGATCATCATTTTGAAAATCCGCTATGCTGACTTTTCTACTTTGACAAAACGAAAAACTTTAGAGCAGCAAACACAAGACTCTGAACAAATTGCTCAAAGCATTATCCAACTTTACGAAACTCTGAGTGACAAAGACAAGGGTGTTCGCTTATTGGGAGTTACTGTGACTGGATTTTAAAAACCTTGAAGGATTCTACCCTCAAGGTTTTTTTTATACAAATAATCGAACGAAGCTATAAAGTAGTAACACACTACCGAGGACAATACGGTATTTACCAAACATTGTAAAATCGTGTTTTTTGACATAGCTGGTCAAGAAACGAATGGAAACCATGCTGACTGCAAAAGCCACTACCATTGCTACCAAGAGCAAGAAGAATTGGCCAAAGCTCAACACTTCTCCTGCTTTGATAAATTTAAAAATCTTCAAAGCACTGGCCCCAAACATAACTGGAATTCCTAGATAGAAGGTAAATTCTGTTACCACTGAACGACTAGTGCCGTTCAACAAACCACCGACGATTGTGGCACCTGAACGACTAGTACCTGGTAAAAGGGCCAAGACTTGGAAAAGTCCAATATAGAGGGCTGTTTTATAAGGTAATTTATCTAACTCAGTAACTGTTGGCTCAATTGCTTGCGCTTTGTTGCGTTTTTCAAGATAGATAAAGGCAACCCCATAAACAATCAACATGATGGCTACTGAAACCATATTATGGAAGTGAGTATCAAACCAATCATCAAACTTAAAGACTAGGAGAAGAGGTAGGGTCGCAACAAAAACTTTGGACCATAATTGCCAGGTTCTACGAACTTGAACTTTATCCTTACCTGGTTTGAATGGATTAAGCTTGTTAAAGTAGATAACCATAACGGCTAAGATTGCACCCAGCTGAATGACTACATTGAACATAGACATGAAGGCTTCATTTTGATCTTTATACTGGATAAACTCTTCCGCTAGGATTAAGTGGCCAGTACTTGAAATCGGCAACCATTCCGTAATTCCTTCAACGATCCCAAAAAAGATTGATTTTAAAATTTCAAAAAAATACATAGATTACTCCTTTTTCTATCCTCCATTATATCATACTTTTAAAGCCTGTGTTGAGTTTTCTTTAGAAAGCACCAACACTTCCACCGCCGCTACCGCCTAATAATTCTCTGCCAGAACTACTATTCCTAGTGGATACGGAGAAGTTACTCGCCTTATCTGCTACTGAATCATTATGCCTTATCTGTACCGTTGACTTGTGAAACTGCTTATGCCAGTCACTTGTAACATAAAGATTCATATCAGAATTTTCAAGATAAATATCTCGAATTGTATGAGCTTGCTAACACTCTTGGTAAGCCCTAAAGAGTTAAACTGACTCAGGTAGGATCCTAGAAAATAATGCTTTCTATCTCTGCATTTTCTAATTGCGAGGTATGTTTTTAAAACCTTCTCAATCATTTTCGAAAATATATCATTTTTTATAGGTAAAGATTTACTTGTATTGAAAATCTCGCTATTTTTAGATACAATAGAGGGAGTCACTTTTAGACGATAATAGGAGAAAAAATGAAGAAACTAATCTTATCAATTCTTGCAGGTCTTGCTCTCATGCTAGGTCTGACAAATGTTGTCCAAGCAGATGAGTATTTACGTATCGGAATGGAAGCTGCATATGCTCCTTTTAACTGGACACAAGACGATGACAGCAACGGAGCTGTCAAAATTGACGGAACTAACCAATACGCTAATGGCTACGATGTGCAAATCGCTAAAAAAATTGCCAAAGATTTAGGGAAAGAACCACTGGTTGTGAAAACAAAATGGGAAGGTCTTGTCCCAGCCCTAACTTCTGGAAAAATCGATATGATTATCGCGGGTATGAGTCCAACAGCTGAACGTAAGCAAGAAATTGCCTTTTCAAGCAGTTACTATACCAGTGAACCAGTACTTTTAGTCAAAAAAGATTCTGCCTATGCAAACGCCAAAACACTAGATGATTTTAAAGATGCAAAAATCACTTCTCAACAAGGGGTTTACCTTTATGACTTGATTTCTCAAATTCCAGGCGCTAAAAAAGAAACTGCCATGGGTGATTTCGCACAAATGCGTCAAGCTCTTGAAGCTGGTGTCATTGACGCTTATGTTTCTGAACGACCAGAAGCCCTAACTGCTGAGTCAGCAAATGCAAAGTTCAAAATGATTCAGCCTGAACCTGGTTTTAAAACTGGAGAAGAAGACACAGCTATCGCAATCGGTCTTCGCAAAGATGATGAACGTATTAGCCAAATCAATGTTAGCATCGAAACCATTTCTAAGGATGAACAAGTTGCACTAATGGATCGTATGATTAAGGAGCAACCTGTTCAAGCTACAACTACTGAAGAAAATAGCAGTAGTTTCTTTGCTCAAGTTGCAAAAATCCTATCTGAGAACTGGCAACAACTCTTACGAGGAGCCGGCATCACTCTCTTAATTTCAATCATCGGTACTGTTGTCGGTCTAATCATCGGACTTGGTATTGGTGTGTTCCGTACTGCTCCACTATCAGAAACAAAATCTGTAGCATTCTTCCAGAAAGTACTTGGCTGGTTGCTAAACGTCTACATTGAAATTTTCCGTGGAACACCGATGATCGTTCAATCTATGGTTATCTACTATGGAACCGCCCAGGCTTTCGGAATCAACCTAGACCGTACTCTCGCTGCTATCTTTATCGTATCTATCAACACTGGTGCCTACATGACAGAAATCGTTCGTGGTGGTATCCTGGCAGTTGATAAGGGACAATTTGAAGCTGCGACAGCACTTGGTATGACCCACAATCAAACCATGCGCAAGGTAGTTCTACCTCAAGTCGTTCGCAATATTTTACCTGCAACTGGTAACGAGTTTGTTATTAACATCAAGGATACTTCCGTACTGAATGTTATCTCTGTTGTGGAGCTCTATTTCTCAGGAAACACAGTAGCAACTCAAACATACCAATACTTCCAAACATTTACAATCATTGCAGTAATTTACTTTGTCCTCACCTTTACAGTAACTCGTATCTTGCGCTTTATCGAACGTCGCATGGATATGGATACCTATACTACAGGTGCTAACCAAATGCAAACGGAGGATTTGAAATAATGAAGCAGCCAATCCTTGAAATCAAACACCTCAAAAAATCCTATGGACAAAACGAGGTTCTAAAAGATATCTCTCTCACTATCCATAAAGGAGAAGTTATTTCTATTATCGGTAGTTCTGGTAGTGGTAAATCAACCTTCCTACGTTCGATCAACTTACTTGAAACCCCGACTGAGGGAGAAATCCTCTATCATGGTGAAAATGTACTTGAAAAAGGCTATAACCTTACTCATTATCGAGAAAAACTAGGTATGGTTTTCCAATCCTTTAACCTCTTTGAAAACCTCAACGTACTTGAAAATACTATCGTTGCACAAACAACTGTTCTCAAGCGCGAGTATGCAGAGGCAGAAAAAATTGCTAAAGAAAATCTTGAAAAAGTTGGTATGGGAGAGCGCTACTGGCAAGCAAAACCTAAACAACTTTCTGGTGGGCAAAAGCAGCGTGTTGCTATCGCTCGCGCCCTTTCTATGAATCCTGATGCCATCCTTTTTGATGAACCGACATCTGCTCTTGACCCTGAAATGGTTGGAGAAGTTCTTAAAATCATGCAAGATTTAGCTCAAGAAGGCTTGACCATGATCGTTGTAACTCACGAAATGGAGTTCGCCCGCGACGTTTCAAATCGCGTCATCTTTATGGATAAGGGTGTTATTGCTGAAGAAGGAAAGCCTGAAGATCTATTTACGAATCCTAAAGAAGAGCGTACAAGAGAGTTTCTACAACGCTATCTTGGGTAAGAAAAAGCTGCAAGAAAGCAGCTTTTTTTATTGTCCATAAAAATTAAAAGGCAGACTCTTTTTAAGAATCCGCCTGTATCCAAAGACTAATCTTCAAATTTTTCATGGTTTTTATCATAGAAATCAATTAATCCAAGGGCAGTTTCAAAGGAAATATTTTTCACTTTTGCACGTCCTTGAGCTAAAGCAATGATAGACATCTCACGCGCATTCGTTTCCTTAGAAATACGATACCCTGTAATTTTCTTGTCACGAACCCAGCTGACAACTGATTCTACTTTTTCGAAGTTAGATTTAGCCATATTTCTTCTCCTATTTTATTCTTTACAATTTTTTATTGTAAACGTTTTAATAGTGTTTGTCAATGAAAAGGCCTTCATCAATAAAATAAAAGGTTAAAATCCTAATTATTTCGCTTTTAAAGCTGATAATATATGGGTTCTTATATCTTCAACTCCATTAGGATTTGCTGGCAAGAATATTGTATTATTGCCTTGTTTGTCGGCGAAATTATTCAATGTGTCTAAGTACTGGTTGGTTAATAGGATTGACATGATTTGTTCTTCTGTTAATTCTACGTTTGCTCCTTTTAGCTCAATAATAGAATCAGCAAGTCCATCAACAATTGCTTTACGCTGTTCTGCAATCCCTACACCATGTAGGCGATCTTTTTCTGCCTCTGCTTCAGCCGCTGTAACAATCTTAATTTTATCTGCTTCAGCCAATTCTTGGGCTGCTACTCTCTTACGTTGAGCAGCATTAATTTCGTTCATAGACTGCTTAACTTCTGCATCCGGTTCTACTTTGGTAATGAGCGTCTTAACGATAATATACCCATACGTTGACATTTCTTCAGCTACTTGTTTTTGAACTTCTAATGCAATTTCATCTTTTTTCTCAAACAATTCATCCAAAGTTAACTTAGGAACAGACGAGCGTAATGCATCTTCAATATATGATTTAATCTGAGCTTCAGGTCTCATTAATTTATAGTAAGCATCTGTAACATTTAGCTCATTTACACGGTATTGAGTTGCGACATTCATGGTCACAAAAACGTTATCTTGGGTCTTGGTTTCAACCACGATCTCACTCTGTAAAAGGCGTAGCTGCACACGAGCAGCAATTTTGTCAATGCCAAATGGTGCCCGTAGATGAATACCACTATTACTTAACTTTTGATACTTACCAAATCGCTCGATAATTGCAACAGACTGTTGACGAACGACATAAACAGAGCTTACCAAAATAGCTCCTACAATAAGCATTAGAACTAATAGAACAAGTAAAACTTTTAAAACCATGGGAATCTCCCCCTTTCTTCACTTACATTATAGCACTCATAAATAGGTTAGGCAAATATTATGATAAAAATTTAGTAGTATATTACACAAGCATATTATATAGGGTTTCATTACCATTTAAATTAATATAAGCCGGGTCAAATTTTTCCATGCGACGAATCAAGCTTGCATAATCATGCTTATCTGATAAGGCAATACCGATTAAAACCGGCCCTGTACCCTTGCTAGCTCTCTTGATATATTCAAAACGAGTAATATCATCGTTAGGACCTAAGATATCATTTACAAATTCTCTAAGAGCACCAGGACGTTGTGGGAAATTGACGACAAAGTAGTGTTTAATCCCATCGTAAATCAAAGCACGCTCTTCCATCTCGGGCATCCGGTTAATATCATTATTTCCACCCGAAATAATACAACAAATGGTCTTACCCTTGATGTAGTCGGATAAAACTTCCAAGGCAGCAATGCTAGCAGCTCCTGCCGGCTCTGCTACAATTCCTTGTTTAGAGTAAAGGTCAATTAAGGTTTCAGAAATCAATCCTTCATCAACACCAATAAGGGTTTCAACATGTTTACGTGTCGCTTCATAGGTCAATTCCCCAACCTTTTGAACTGCAATCCCATCAGCGAACTTATCAATATCTTTTAACTTGACAGGACCACCTGCTTCAAAAGCAGCTTTCATAGAACGAGCGCCATTTGCTTCAACACCGATGACATCTATCTCTGGATTTGTTTCCTTTATATAGGTAGAAACTCCAGCAATTAAACCTCCCCCACCAACAGGTACTAGGACAGCATCGAAAACAATAGTCTCCTTGCGTGCAACTTCTAAAATTTCATAGGCAACAGTACCTTGACCTGCTTGGACATTCGTATCATCAAAAGGATCTATAAAGGTACTATTTTCTGCTATTGTATATTCCTGCGCTGCTTTGGCTGAAGCATCAAAGGTATCGCCTACCAATTTAATGGTCACGAAGTCTCCCCCAAAGAATCGTACCTGCCCAATCTTTTGTTGAGGTGTTGTGATGGGCATAAAAATGGTTGCAGGAATTTTCATCTCATTACAGGTGTAGGCTACGCCTTGGGCATGATTCCCCGCCGATGCACAGACTACCCCACGCTCTCGCTCATCATTACTGAGTTGAGAAATAGCATAGTAGGCCCCACGGATCTTGAAAGAACGGACTCGTTGGGCATTTTCTTTTTTTAGATAAATCTTAGCACCGTATTTTTCTGATAGGTAATGATCATAGTCCAGCGGTGTCTCAGCAACCACACCATTCAAAACTTTATGGGCTTTCACCACATCTTTTGCTCTTAACATTTGATTTCTTTCTAATGAGTATTTTAAATGTGAAAGCGAGCTTGGTCCAACCAACTCGCCTTCTTGTTTACATATTAGTTATAGATTTTAAAGGCATCATCGTCATTTTTGCCGACAAATGGCATTGCTTTACGTAATTCAACACCAACTTTTTCAATCTCAAGGTCAGCTGCTTGTTCACGGTAGGCAGTTAATTTTGGACGACCAGCTTTATAGTCGTTTACGAAGTCATTTGCAAACTTACCATTTTGGATATCGGCAAGAACAGCCTTCATATTTTCTTTCACTTGTTCAGTAATGACACGTGGACCTGAAACATAGTCCCCGTACTCGGCAGTGTTAGAAATTGATTGACGCATTTTCTTGAATCCACCTTCGTAAATCAAGTCAACGATCAATTTCATTTCGTGAAGGACTTCAAAGTAAGCCAATTCTGGTGCATAACCAGCTTCAGTCAAGACTTCAAAACCTGCTTCCATCAAGGCAGTCAAACCACCACAAAGAACGGCTTGTTCACCAAACAAATCTTCTTCAGTTTCTTCTTTAAAGCTTGTTTCAAGAAGTCCAACGCGTGCTGAACCAACACCTTTAGCCCAGTCCATAGCGATATCTTTAGCATTTCCTGTTGCGTCTTGATAAACTGCATAGAGGGCTGGAACTCCAAATCCTTCTTCGAAAGTACGACGTACCAAGTGACCTGGTCCTTTAGGCGCACACATGAAGACGTCAACACTTTCTGGTGCTTTGATAAATTCAAAGTGGATGTTAAATCCATGTGCGAAACCAAGTGCATTCCCAGCTTCCAAGTTTGGAGCTACTTCTTCTGCATAAAGGTCTGCTTGGATTTCATCTGGTGCCAAGATCATGATAACGTCTGCCAATTTAGTAGCTTCTGCTACTGTGTAAGTGTCAAATCCATCTTCTTTTGCTTTGTCAAAAGACTTACCTGGACGCACACCGATAATCACATCATGTCCTGTATCACGCAAATTTTGAGCGTGAGCATGTCCTTGTGAACCATATCCAATAACGGCAATTTTTTTGCCATCAAGCGCTGCTACTTTAACATCTTTTTCGTATTCCATTTGTACTGCCATTGTTTTCTCTCTTTTCTATATCTTTCTTTTTGCCACTTATGTCTTTACATACATAAATTTTGTTTAATCACGAGTAAATCCTGTCGCACCCGTTCGAGCAATATTTCTTATTCCATATGGTCGAATCACTCGCAACAAGGCTTCACTTTTTTCCGCATTCCCAGTCATTTGAATGGTAATGGAGCTTGGTGCAACATCAACTACTGTTGCACGGAAAGGTTGAATAATTGCCAAAATCTCTGCCCGTTTTTCTGCTGGTGCTGAAACCTTTACTAAGATAACTTCACGCTCTAAATGAGGATGGTCTGTAATGTCGCGAACACGAATCACATCAATTTGACGGTTGAGTTGTTTAATGATTTGCTCCACTTCATCATGTGAAGCTACATCAATAATAATGGTAATTCTCGAAACATTTGGATCCTCAGTCGCACCGACTGAAATACTCTCAATATTTACCTGACGGCGTGAAAGCACACCTGTGAAACGGTTGAGTACTCCTGAGCGGTTTTGGAGTCTAGCTGTTAACATTCTACGCATTAAACTTCACCCCCAACATCTCATGATTACTCTTACCAGCAGGAACCATTGGAAGAACGTGTTCCTTGCGGGAAATATCGACTTCGATAAACATCGGCACATCTTCTAGAATAACCTCTAAATCCTTTTCAAGAGTTTCTGGATTATCAAACTTATAGTTTTTTATACCGTATGCTTGAGCCATTAACTGGAAATCAGGAAGTGTATCAAATACAGACTCCGAAGTTCTTCCTTCATAGAAAGATTCTTGCCACTGACGAACCATACCTAATGAGTGGTTATTAAGCATAATAACTTTAATTGGCACTCTATAGATATTCAAAATAGCTAACTCTTGGTTGGTCATCTGGAAGCCACCATCTCCCACAAAGAGTACTACTTCCTTATCTGGATTTGCAATCTTTGCTCCAATAGCTGCTGGTACTCCAAATCCCATGGTTCCTAAACCACCTGACGTTACAAGTTGACGCTCATTTTGATAGGGATAATACTGAGCTGTCCACATTTGGTGTTGCCCAACGTCCGTTACGACAATGGCATCACCTTTGGTCAATTCACCAACTCGTTCAATAACTGCTTGCGGTTGAACGACACGTTCTTTTTTATCATAAGAACGAACACGGTTTTTATCCTTGGTTACTTTATCAATCCATTTTGTTGTATCATTGTGAACAATAGGCTCTGCAAGGAGCATTTCTAAAGCTTTCTTTGCATCTCCAACCACTGGTATATCCGCACTAATTATCTTACCAATCTCTGCTGCATCAATATCAATATGGGCAACCTTGGCATTTTTGGCAAAAGTTTTTGGATTCCCAGTTAAACGGTCATCAAAACGGCATCCAATGCTAATCATGAAATCAGCTTCGGTCATTGCTATATTGGCTGCAAATGAACCATGCATTCCACCCATACCTAAGAAAAGCGGGTGACTAGTAGCAATAGTCCCTTGTCCCAAAAGTGTTGTTACAACAGGAATTTGGTAACGTTCTGCAAATTCATTTAATTCTTTAGAAGCTTCAGCATAACTAATACCACCACCAGCAAGTAGAACTGGTTTTTTAGCTCTTGATAAGTGCTTCAATATTTTTTTAATCTGCATCTCATTCGGTTCAAGAGTTGGTTGATAACTAGGAAGAACGACTTTAGGTGAATAGATAAAATCTGTTTCCAAAGCTGAGACATCTTTGGGAAGGTCAATAACAACTGGTCCTGGACGACCTGTAGTTGCAATATGAATTGCCTCCGCTACTATTCTTGGAATATCTGCAGTTTCACGTACTTGATAGTTGTACTTAGTGATTGGCATAGTAATACCAACGATATCTGCTTCTTGGAAGGCATCCTTACCAATACCAGGACGCGCTACCTGACCTGTAAAAACTAAGAGTGGAACGCTATCGCTCATAGCATCTGCAATACCTGTAATGGCATTTGTTGCTCCTGGTCCACTTGTGACGACCGCAACACCAAGTTTCCCTGTTGATTTAGCATATCCTTCAGCTTCATGAAGACAGCCTTGTTCATGACGGCCAAGAATATGACGAATACCTTTAAAATTGTATATCGCATCATATAGAGGTAAAACTGCCCCACCTGGATAACCAAAAATTGTATCAACCCCTAAGTCACGAAGTGTTTCTAAAACTAAATCCGATCCTGTCTTAGGAGTTTCTAAAGTGATTTTCTCCATTCTTCCCCTTTCTCTTCTCTTAAAATGACTTGTTTCTATGATACCATTTTTTCAAAAATTTTCAAGACAAAAGAAACAATTTTCTGAATTTTCTATCTAGACGATTTTCAATATCAAATTAAATTAGTAAAATTTTATTATGACGACAAAAAAGGTTGAGGTAAATCTACCTTCAACCTTTTTGTTTTAAATTTTATACTTATTAAAGTGAGTTAACGTCAACCTTGATACCCACACCTTGAGTAGTTGTGATTGTCAAGCTTGTTACGTAAGTTCCTTTAGCAGTAGCTGGTTTAGCTTTTTGGATTGTTTCGTTGAAAGCTTTGAAGTTTTCAACCAACTTGTCAGCTTCAAATGAAACTTTACCGATGATAGCTTGTACGATACCTGCACGGTCTGCACGGTAAGTGATTTTACCACCTTTAGACTCTTCAACTGCTTTAGCAACATCCATTGTTACAGTACCAGTTTTAGGGTTTGGCATCAAGTTACGTGGTCCAAGGACACGTCCAAGACGTCCAACAAGAGCCATCATATCAGGTGTAGCGATAACTACGTCGAAGTCCAACCAACCGTCGTTGATTTTAGCAACAAGGTCGTCTTCACCAACGAAATCTGCACCAGCAGCTTTAGCTTCTTCAGCTTTTGCACCACGTGCAAATACAAGAACGCGAGCTGTTTTACCAGTACCGTTTGGCAATACCATTGCTCCACGGATTTGTTGGTCAGCTTTTTTCACGTCGATGTTCAAGTTGTAAGCAACTTCTACAGTTGCGTCAAATTTTGCAAAGTTAGTTTCTTTTGCAAGAGCTACAGCTTCTTCTACGCTGTATGCTTTTGTGCTGTCGATTTTCTCAAGAGCAGCACGAAGTTGTTTGCTTTTTTTAGCCATTTTCTATTCTCCTTGTAAGTGGTTCAATCGATTTTCATCTCCCACGTCACTTCTCGAAATGATGAAGTCTTGCGGGTTATCTTGGGATATTATTGATTAGTCAACAACGTTGAATCCCATAGAACGAGCAGTACCTTCGATCATACGCATTGCAGACTCAAGGTTTGCAGCGTTCAAATCTGGCATCTTAGTTTCTGCAATTTCTTGTACTTGCGCACGAGTAACTGAAGCAACTTTTGTTTTGTTAGGTGTACCTGATCCTTTTTCAACACCTGCAGCTTTTTTCAAAAGAACAGCAGCTGGTGGTGTCTTAGTGATGAAAGTAAATGATTTATCTTCGTAAACTGAGATAACAACTGGAATGATCATTCCAGCTTGATCAGCTGTACGAGCGTTGAACTCTTTTGTGAATCCCATGATGTTGATACCAGCTTGACCAAGAGCAGGTCCAACCGGTGGAGCTGGTGTAGCTTTACCAGCAGGGATTTGCAATTTTACAAGTTTTTCGACTTTTTTAGCCATTTTTAAATCCTCCTTTGTGGTTTTGGCGGTAATGTAAGATTTTTACCTCCCACAAGTATGTTTTACACATACCCATCTATTATACACTATTTTTTAACAAATGCAAGAGAAAAATTCTATTTTTAGAGGAATTTTATAACTGAATTCACCTATCATTTCTTTTGTGAAAGAGTCCTGAACTACAAACAAAAAATCGCTCTGTTTTGAGCGATTATAAGGGATACTAAATTTTGTAGGAGTCCAGATTTAAGAGCAGACTTGTCCCTTTTTCAGTACTTCCACTTTCTACAAATCCAAGGGACTCAAAACATCGTCTGGAGGCATAATTGAAATCATAGATTTCCTGAACTTTTAATTCTTTCCATCCTCTTTGTCGAGCTAAATCAATCAAAGTCTTCAAAACCTTACATCCAAGTCCTTGATGCTGGTAAGTTGGATTGCCAATCACAATAGGAATATTCTCCAGAGATAAGGTGACATCACCAATTGGAAGCCACTCTCCCTTTTCTCTATACTCAATCCAAAATAAATCCCCGTGTTTTTCTAAATAGGAGTACATAGCATTCAATTTTTTAACACTATAGGGGCTTCTGACTCCATCTACAAGTTCAACCAAGTCCACATCCTGATACCAAGTCAAAGCTACATCACGATGATCTGCTAAAAAATAAGGAACCAAGCGTAAAGAACTATCTATTTGAATGATTTGTTTCATTTTAACTTCCTTTTCAATAAGAGAGCCGCTGCTTGATTAAAACCATCACACCAGTTGTACCATTTTGCTTCATACTCTTCTTGAGGTAAGATACGATTTTTTAGATCTAAAATAGAGTAAATCTTTCTTTCCTCACAAACTTGCGCATAGAGATGATATAGTTCATTACCACCATCTTTATCCCACTCAGCAGAAATCGTATTTTGACCTGTCAACAAAGCTTGGTAAACTCTGTGATGCCCGTCTGTAATTAGCAAGCGATCTCCAAATGCAAGAACACTGATTGGATTAAAACTTGGCTTTTCTACCGACTGATAAAGTATCTGAATCTCTTGCAACTTCTTTTCTGATAAGTATAGTTGAGTCGGATGAAGATCTTTTATCTTGACTTCCATTTTTTCTCCTCAAGAAGAGTTAATAACTACTTTTGTTTGCCTGTGAAGCGCCATTGAAAGCGAAGTTTGTCATAAAATGGAAATTCAATGAAGAGAATTCCAAGACCCAGACAGAGACTGGCAAGAACATCAGACGGATAGTGGACGCCAAGATACACTCTGGAAATGATTACACTTACTAGGTAGATTCCCAGTGAAATCTGGAGGATAAGCTTTACAGTCCTATTTTTCACTCTTTGACCCACAATGATAATTAGAGAACCGATTAAAAGAGTGACTGCTAATGAGTGACCACTTGGGAAAGAAAAACCCTTTTCCTCCACTAAATGTAAAATATCTGGTCGGGGACGTTGATAGAGGTGTTTTAAGGACACAATTAAAATTCCAGCCAAGCTAAGATTGCCAGCTACTAAAAGACTTTCGGACTTCCACTTTTTTAGATAAAAGATTGCAGTCAATAGAATTGCCCAAGAAATAACGATTGGCAAGTCAATCAGGCGAGTAATCCCACGAAAGATAGTTGTCAATATAGCTGGTAAATCTCCACGGATTGCTGTCTGGATAGACGAATCGAATGGTATCAATTTTTCTGGATAAAACTTAACGACATAACCCAGAATTACAAATAGTAAAAGGGCAAAAGAGCCCTTTGTTAAATATGTTTGTTTATCTTTCATAACGTTTTAAAGTTACCTTTAGGAAGACATAAATCAACCAAAATGCTAGTGCAAAGATAATACCCTCAATTAAGTTAAAAGGTAAAACCATTGTCAACAAATAGTTACTTAGTCCTAGTATTTTCTCAATATCAAAATTAGCAAATTTAGCATATAATGGGACAGCATAAACATAGTTAAGAACTAGCATAGCCAAAGTCAAACCAATCGTACCAGCAAGAGAAGCTAGAGCAAAACGAATTGGCGTCCGATCTTTTTTCCAAATCAAACCAAATGCAAGAACAAAAACTCCTAAAGCCACGATATTCATCGGCAAACCGATATAGGTGCTGACTCCTTGATTGTTTAGAATTAACTTAAGCAAGGAACGGAGTAAAATTATCACAAAAGCTGCAGGTAAATCGAGTACTATTAACCCTACCAAAACCGGTAAGATGCTGAACTCAATCCTCAAAAAGGACGCCGCAGGCAAGAGTGGAAAGTCAAAGTACATCAACACAAATGAAAGTGCTGATAAAATTGCAATGGTCGAAAGTCGACGTGTGTTTGTCATAACAGGTTCCTCCAATTTTCTATAAAATCAGAAGAAGTTGGAAAGTCCCACTCTATCTATCAACTCAACTATATCAAAAACAATCTATTGGTCAAAAACACCAAAAGAACTTCCTATATATTTAAGTGGAATAGATAAAATTATTCTTTCGTCTTCTCCCATCCAGACTATACTGTCGGTTGTGGAATCACACCACATCAGCTTGCGCTCGCGGACTTCTTTAACTAAGATATTTGGGATTAATCTAGGCGTTGCAGTCGAAGATAATACTAAAGTATATCGAGACAAGACAACGACGAGTATGCCGAAATAGCTAGTTAAAGTCACCGCCGGTCGGGAATTACACCCAGCCCTGAAGACCCTTCTATCATAACAAAAAACGCTTGCAAGTGCAAGCATTAAGTATTCGTTTTCATGATTATTTCAACTTATCAGTCTCATAGATATGAACCAAGTCCAAGCCAGCAAAATTCTGTTGACGTAGAGCTTCGTATACAATCATGCAAACAGTATTCGAAACATTGAGACTGCGGACATGTTCATCATTCATAGGTATTCGAAGTGCCTTTTCTGGATGTTCTCGCATAAATTCCTCAGGCAAGCCTTTATCTTCTCTTCCAAAAAGGAAATAGTGGTTCCCTTCCATTGTAAAATCGGCATCCGAATAAACCTTTTCTGCAAACTTGGAAATCAAGTAAAGTTGACCATCCATCTTGTCCACAAAGTCAGCTAGATTCTCGTAAAAATAGATTTCAAGCTTGTCCCAATAATCCAGACCCGCACGCTTCATTTTGCGATCATCGATAGGAAAACCCATGGGCTTGATAATATGAAGGGGACTATTGGTTGCTGCACAGGTACGCGCAATATTTCCTGTATTTTGTGGAATCTGTGGTTCAAATAATACAATGTGGTTTGTCATAACTTGCTTCCTTTTATCATTGCAAAAAAATAGCCACACTGCCCGGAGTCAAGCTCAGCAAACAGCGTGGTTAAGGCATCGTTAACTTACCTCACAACAGGTTTGAAGTAAATCAGCGAAACTACTTTCTTAGTATATCACTTTCAGATTGATTGTCAATAGAAACGTCTTGAATTTTTCACTTTTTTTACAAGCATAATTGCATAGTCAGAAAACACTCTAACAATTATTAAAATCGTTATATCACAGAATACCATATCTTGAAAAACAATGAAAATTTATAGGAAATAAAGATTTTTATGATTTGACTTTTAAGATTAGGAAATGTCTCGGAATAGATAAAAATAGCGGTTCTTAAGTGCATTTTTTTATAAAAAAGAGTATGATAGAAACATATTGAAAAAGTAGGTTAACTAACTATGAAGATTATTCTTGTCGGAGGGGGAAAAGTTGGTTCTGCCCTCTGTAGCTCTTTAGTAGCAGACGATCATGATGTCGTTTTAATTGAGCAAAATGAAACAGTCCTTAATTACATGACAAGACGTTTTGATATTATTGGACTTGCAGGAAACGGAGCTGACTTCGCTATTCTAGAAGCAGCTAATGTCCAAGATTGTGATATTTTTATTGCCATGACCCAGTACGACGAAGTCAATATGGTTGCAGCTGTTCTTGCTAAAAAAATGGGGGCAAAAGAAACAATTGTCCGTGTACGTAATCCTGAATATTCCAATCCTTATTTTAAAGAAAAAAATATTCTTGGATTCTCCTTGATTGTTAATCCTGAATTACTGGCAGCTCGTGCTATTGCCAATATCATAGACTTCCCTAATGCTCTTTCAGTTGAACGCTTTGCTGGTGGCTTGGTCAGTCTAATGGAATTTATTGTCCGAAAAGATAGTAATATCTGCCAAATGTCTATGGCTGATTTCCGTAAAAAATTTGGCAATGTCATTATTTGTGCTATTGAACGTGATCACAAACTCATGATCCCAAGTGGTAACATGATTCTCGAAGACAAGGATCGAATCTTTGTTACAGGGGATCGTGTTGACATGATGCTTTTCCATAACTACATCAAGTCTCGAGTTGTTAAGAGCTTGCTGATTGTTGGAGCTGGAAAAATTGCTTACTATCTCTTGAAAATCTTGAAAGACAGTCGTATCGAAACAAAAGTTATCGAAGTCAATTCTGAAAGAGCAGCCTTTTTTAGTGAAAATTTCCCTAAACTATACATCGTTCAAGGAGACGGAACTACCAAGGATGTTCTCTTAGAAGAAAGCGCGCAACACTATGATGCTGTCGCTACTCTAACTGGGGTCGATGAGGAGAATATCATTACCTCAATGTTCTTAGATAGTATTGGAGTTCAAAAAAACATCACTAAAGTTAATAGAACTAGTCTTTTAGAAATTATTAATACTCCAGATTTTTCAAGTATCATCACGCCGAAGACGATTGCTGTTGATACAATCATGCACTTTATCCACGGGCGAGCTAATGCCCAATATTCTGACCTTCAAGCTATCCACCACCTCGCTAACGGTCAGGTAGAAACTATACAACTTCTTATCAAAGAAGAAAATAAAATGACAGGCAAGCCTTTATCAAATCTCAAATTTAAGAAAGATATCTTGATTGCTGCTATTATCCGAAACGGAAAAACCATCTTCCCAACGGGCGAAGACACTCTTGAAGTGGGAGATAAATTGGTTGTCATTACCTTACTATCAAATATCACTAAGATCTACGATCTGTTAGAAAGGTAAGCCATGAATAGAAGTATGATTCGCTTTCTTCTCGCAAAACTTCTCTTAATTGAAGCAGTTTTGCTGCTCGTTCCAGTGGCTATTGCTCTATACTACCAAGAATCAAACCAGGTCTTTATCGCCCTTTTTTCTACTATTGGTATTCTAACAGTACTGGGTGGAGCAGGGGTTATCATTAAACCAAAAGAGAAACACATTTACGCAAAAGAGGGAGTCTTAATTGTTTCCCTCTGCTGGATTCTCTGGTCCTTCTTTGGTGCTTTACCTTTTGTATTTTCAGGTCAAATTCCGAACCTGATAGATGCATTCTTTGAAATCAGCTCTGGATTTACAACAACGGGAGCAACAATTTTAAACGATGTGTCTGTCCTAAGTCGTTCTCTATTATTCTGGAGAAGCTTTACCCATCTCATTGGAGGAATGGGGGTACTTGTCTTTGCCTTAGCAATTATGGATAACGCTCAGAACAGTCATATGGAGGTCATGAAAGCTGAGGTTCCTGGACCTATTTTTGGAAAAGTAGTCTCTAAACTTAAGAACACCGCACAAATTTTATATGTACTTTATCTAGCTCTCTTTGTCCTCTTTATCATTCTTTATTACATGGCAGGAATGCCACTCTATGACAGTGTCGTTATTGCTATGGGGACTGCTGGTACTGGTGGTTTCACTGTTTATAATGATGGTATTGCTCACTATCAAAGTTCTTTAATTACATATCTCACAAGTTTTGGGGTCTTAGTATTTGGCGTCAATTTCAACCTATACTACTATCTCATGCTACGTCGAGTAAAGGAATTCTTTTTCGATGAAGAGCTACGCGCATATTTCCTAATTGTTATCACTGCTACTGGTCTCATCACTTTAAACACACTCCATCTTTATCAAAGCCTTGCAGATAGCTTTGAGATGGCTCTCTTTCAAGTTTCAAACATCATTACTACCACTGGTTTTGGTCATGGAAATACTACTAATTGGCCACTCTTCTCTCAATTTATCCTTCTCTTATTGATGGCTATTGGAGGCTCTGCTGGTTCAACAGCTGGTGGTCTTAAGATTATTCGAGGACTTATTATGGCAAAAATTGCTAAAAATCAGGTGTTAGCAACTCTATCACCTCACCGTGTCCTCACTCTCCATGTAAATCAAGCGGTTATTGACAAGGATACTCAGCACAAGGTTCTCAAATATTTTGTGATTTATGTTATGATTCTAATCAGCTTGATCTTTATCATCAGCTTAGACAATAATAATCTGATGATAGTTACTAGTGCTGTATTTAGCTGTTTTAACAATATCGGGCCTATCCTTGGCACAACAGCAAGTTTTTCTATCTTTAGCCCTTTCTCAAAGATTTTACTTGCTTTCGCTATGATTGCTGGACGACTAGAGATTTATCCTATTTTACTGCTCTTCATGAGAAGAACTTGGTCTAAACGATAAGAAGAATGAAACTAAAATCCTCTCAAAGTCGAGAGGATTTTTATACATTCATTTTGTGGTATTAGATAGAATACTCCCTGCAAATATGTTATAATAAAATAAATTTTCAGGAGGAACTTCAATGAATTTTTTTAAAGATTTTCGTAAACGACTTGTATGGTTTGGTATTTTACTGGTAGCCATCGTTCTTTCACAGACGCCAATGGCACTTCTAGGTTTGCTAGCCCAAACTGAGATTCCTTCCATCTGGTCTGGAATCATTATCAGCCTTGTTTCTATACTTGTTTTAGCTATCTTTTTGTATGGCGCTCATAAAAGTAAGCTTTTAGTGATTAAGAAAAAACTCTTTAGTATCAACGATTTGCCTAGAATTGCCTTGAGTTACCTAGCTATCTTTGTTGGAAATCTCATAGGTGGTATCATGTTACAATTACTTAATCAAACAACAACTTCCAACCAACAAATTCTCAATGATCTCTTCTCAGAAAGCTCACTTATTGCTATGTTCTTTCTTGTAGTTTTAATTGCGCCAATTTGTGAAGAGATTATCTGTCGTGGTATTATCCCAACCAAACTCTTCCAAGGCTATGAAAAAGTGGGCTATGTACTAGGTTGGCTACTCTTTCTCCTAGCTCACGTTCCTTCAAATTTCCCGTCATTTCTAATCTACGGTTGGATGTCTGCTGTCCTCACCTGGACCGCCTACACAACACGGCGATTAGAAATGTCTATCGCCATTCATATGGTCCTAAATAGTGTCAGCTTTATCTTGCTTACCCTAGTAGTATTATTATCTAGATATATCGGCATGTAAGCTAGGACAGGAAAAAACTTAAAACAACTACTTAAAAACCCATGAATATTACTATTCATGGGTTTTCTATCTGTTACGACGTAAAACTTTACTAGTGGAGCGCCTAGCCAAGTTCCATAGAAACTTGGCGTTAGTTACTTAGATTGTTACACAATCAAGTAACTTTGGCAATCTACATCTTCTCTTCCAACTCCACGTCTGGATACTTGTCTGCAAACCAACGGAGAGCAAAGTCGTTTTCGAAAAGGAATACAGGTTGGTCAAAGCGGTCTTTTGCCAAGATGTTTCGACTTGAAGACATACGCTCATCTAAATCTTCAGGTTTAATCCAACGTACTGTCTTTTTACCCATTGGAGTCATGACCACTTCAGCGTTATACTCACCTTCCATACGGTGTTTAAACACTTCAAACTGGAGTTGTCCAACGGCACCCAACATATACTCACCTGTTTGGTAATTCTTATAAAGCTGGACAGCTCCTTCTTGTACCAACTGTTCCATTCCCTTGTGGAAGGATTTCTGTTTCATGACGTTCTTAGGAGAAACCTTCATGAAAATCTCTGGAGTAAAGGTTGGCAGGGGCTCAAATTCAAACTTGTTTTTCCCAACAGTCAGAGTATCTCCAACCTGGTAGGTCCCTGTATCATAAACCCCGATAATATCTCCAGCCACGGCATTAGTGACATTTTCACGACTTTCAGCCATAAACTGGGTGACGTTAGATAGCTTAGCTACCTTACCAGTACGAGGAAGATTAACACTCATGCCACGCTCAAATTCACCTGATACAATACGAACAAAGGCGATACGGTCACGGTGTCGAGGGTCCATGTTGGCTTGGATTTTAAAGACAAAACCTGAGAAGTCCTTTTCATAAGGGTCGACAAGTTCACCGTCTGTTTTCTTGTGTCCATGAGGTTCTGGAGCAAACTTGAGGAAGGTTTCAAGGAAGGTCTGCACCCCAAAATTAGTCAAGGCCGAGCCAAAGAAGACTGGTGTCAAATCACCTGCAAGAATGGCTTCCTCTGAGAATTCATTTCCTGCTTCATTCAAAAGCTCAATATCATCTTTAACTTGTTCGTAGAATGGGTTGCTAGCAAAGAGTTTATCGCCATCTTCTAGGCTAGCAAAACGTTCATCACCTTTATAAAGTTCCAAGCGTTGGTTATAGAGGTCATAGAGCCCCTCAAAGGCCTTCCCCATCCCGATTGGCCAGTTCATCGGGTAGCTAGCTATGCCCAAGACTTCTTCCAATTCTTGCAAGAGGTCTAGTGGTTCACGACCGTCACGGTCCAGCTTGTTCATAAAGGTAAAGACTGGAATCCCGCGGTGTTTGACAACCTCAAACAACTTTTTGGTTTGGGCCTCGATACCCTTGGCAGAGTCCACTACCATGACCGCAGCATCCACTGCCATCAAGGTACGATAGGTATCCTCTGAGAAGTCCTCGTGCCCTGGTGTGTCTAGGATGTTTACGCGTTTGCCATCATAGTCAAACTGCATCACAGATGAGGTTACCGAAATCCCACGTTGTTTCTCGATATCCATCCAGTCGGATTTGGCAAAAGTCCCTGTTTTCTTTCCTTTTACAGTACCAGCCTCACGAATCTCTCCCCCAAAGTAGAGCAATTGCTCAGTGATGGTTGTTTTCCCCGCGTCCGGGTGAGAGATGATGGCAAAGGTACGTCGTTTCTTAATTTCTTCTTGAATACTCATAAGTTCTCTTTCTTTCTACTTTTTTAATTATTTCAATTTATAATCACTCTTTATTACATCGGACCCTAACATTCCTTTCAACACTCCATTATATCGGATTTTAGAGAGTTTTTCAATTGCTTATAAAAGAAAAGCAGGTCAAGATACTAGACCTGCTTATAAGGTTCTTTTATGCAATATTTATTTTGTATCGCTAGTTACAATCTCTTCAAAATTTAATTTTTTCTAGAGCAATTTTCTTTTCCCAACGTTTTTTAAACAAAATATCAAAGAGTACTAAGGCTGAAGAAAGAATGATTGAAACTAGAAGATACTTTATCCATATAGGGGCATCTGGAATAAAAGGCGTGGTATTCAAAAGCCCGTAATTTCCACCTGTCACTTGATTGACCCCAACTAGGAAAATGTTGAGAATAAAAGTGTAGGCGATAATTCGATACTTTTTCAGCAAGGTCTTATCGTAGTGATTCATGAGATAGACCAGGGAATTGACCAAGAGGGCATAATGGCCAATCAGGAATGAAAAGCTGGTAATATGCGGGAAATCATAAGGATCAAAGACTGGATAACCCAAGGCAAATACTGCTCCACTGGCTCCCAAAAGTGCAAAATACTGCTTAATTTTCCACTTATCTGGCAGGAAAACAACCGCGAACATGGCCAGACGACAATGGTAAAGAGGCAGGCTGTTCGAAAACGGAATGCCGAATCCAACATACCAAGTATAGAGCGCTAGCAGTTGCGCTAATTGAATCCACTTAAACAATCGAACAAATTTGGGATTTTTGTAGTAAGTAAGAGAAGCATAAATAGACAAGGCAAGAAGGCCTATCATAACTCCATACCAAAAAATCGGAATAGGCGGTGGCGTCGTTTGGGTTCTTGTAATAAAATGATGCATAAAGTCTCCTTAAGGTAACGAATTCAGTTGTAGATTAACTATTCTTATGTTTATATTTAACGAGTTGATTGATAAGGATGAGAATACTTGTCATCAAACTAGTCACTATCAAATAGTTAAGCAAACTACCATGATCCCCAATCACAGGTGGTTTGCTCATAAAGCCATAATTTCCTCCTGTCAAGAGGTTGGCTATCAAGATAATGGCATTGACTCCAAGAGTCATCTGGCATATTTTCCAAGTATCCCCTTTTTCAACTTTATAATATCTAACAAGATAAATTAAGCAGTTAGCCAAGAGGGCCCAGTGTCCGAAAACATTGTTCACAGACGAAACATGAGGGAAAGGAAAAGGATAAAAGACTGGATAAACCAAGGCCATGATAGAACCAAAAACTCCAACCAAGGCAAAATATTGTTTAAAAAAGGTCTTATTAGGGGCAAAAAGAATTATCCACATAGCCATGCGACTATGGTAAAAGGGAAGGGCCTCAGATAGCTGTAGACGAGCTGAAATATACCATGCGTTGATAATCAGCAGTTGAATCAATTGTCCCCAATACCAAAAGTTTCTGTAACCTTTAGATGATGCGAAACGAATCGATAAAACAGCTATGATTACCAAAGAAGTAGGTAATAAAAAGTACCAGGCTCCCAAATGAGGAGGAACTGTCTTTTTACTGGTAAAAAGCAACTCCCAAATTGTCATATTTCACCCCTAATGTTTTTTAATTTGATCAATCTTATTTGCCAACTAAAAACGACTGTTATTCTTTCTTCCAATTTCAACCATTATATCGAATTAAAAAGGGTTTGGCAATTTCTATTTCTTTTTAGCTTGACTTGTCTTATTTAGGGGAAAATATGGTAAAATAGAACAGATAAAGAATCATCATTTCACGAAAGGATATCCGATGAAAATTACGCAAGAAGAGGTAACTCACGTTGCCAATCTTTCAAAATTAAAATTCTCAGAAAAAGACACTGCTGCATTTGCAACAACACTCTCAAAAATTGTTGATATGGTCGAATTGCTCAGTGAAGTCGATACAACTGGTATCGCACCAACTACAACTATGGCTGACTGTAAAACTGTTCTCCGACCTGATGTGGCCGAAGAAGGAACAGACCGTGACCGCTTGTTTAAAAATGTACCTGAAAAAGATAACTACTATATCAAGGTGCCAGCTATCCTAGATGATGGAGGAGATGCCTAATGACTTTTAACAATAAAACCATTGAAGAGTTGCACAATCTCCTTGTTTCTAAGGAAATTTCAGCAACTGAACTAACTCAAGCAACGCTTGAAGATATCAAATCTCGTGAGGAAGCTATCAACGCTTTTGTGACAATCGCTGAAGATCAAGCTCTTACTCAAGCTAAAGCTATTGATGAAGCTGGAATCGATGCTGACAATGTCCTTTCGGGAATTCCACTAGCTGTCAAAGATAATATCTCCACAGATGGTATCCTCACAACTGCTGCCTCAAAAATGCTCTATAACTACGAGCCAATCTTTGATGCAACTGCTGTTGCCAATGCAAAAACTAAGGGTCTGATTGTCGTTGGGAAAACCAACATGGATGAGTTTGCCATGGGTGGATCAGGTGAGACTTCTTACTACGGTGCAACCAAAAATGCTTGGGACCACAGCAAGGTTCCTGGTGGATCATCAAGTGGTTCTGCTGCAGCTGTAGCTTCAGGCCAAGTCCGCTTATCACTTGGTTCTGATACTGGTGGTTCTATCCGCCAACCTGCTGCCTTTAACGGGATTGTTGGTCTCAAGCCAACCTACGGAACAGTTTCACGTTTCGGTCTCATTGCTTTTGGTAGCTCATTAGACCAAATTGGTCCTTTTGCACCAACTGTTAAGGAAAATGCCCTATTGCTCAATGCTATTGCTAGCGAAGATGCCAAAGACTCTACTTCTGCCCCTATTCGCATTGCTGACTTTACTTCAAAAATCGGTCAAGACATCAAGGGGATGAAAATTGCTTTGCCTAAAGAATATCTTGGTGAAGGGATTGATCCAGAAGTTAAGGAAACCATCCTCAAAGCCGCTAAGCACTTTGAAAAACTTGGTGCTATCGTTGAAGAAGTTAGCCTTCCTCACTCTAAATACGGAGTTGCCGTTTACTACATCATCGCTTCTTCAGAAGCTTCATCAAACTTGCAACGCTTTGACGGTATCCGTTATGGCTACCGTGCAGAAGATGCGACTAACCTTGATGAAATCTATGTAAACAGCCGCAGTCAAGGTTTCGGTGAAGAAGTTAAACGTCGTATCATGCTAGGTACTTTCAGTCTTTCATCAGGTTACTATGATGCCTACTACAAGAAGGCTGGACAAGTTCGTACCCTTATTATCCAAGATTTCGAAAAAGTCTTTGCGGATTATGACTTGATTTTGGGACCAACTGCTCCTAGCGTTGCCTACGACTTGGATTCACTCAACCATGATCCAGTTGCTATGTACTTGGCTGACCTTTTAACAATTCCTGTCAACTTGGCTGGTCTACCAGGGATTTCGATTCCTGCTGGATTTGTTCAAGGTCTACCAGTAGGACTCCAATTGATTGGTCCTAAGTATTCAGAAGAAACTATCTACCAAGCTGCTGCTGCCTTTGAAGCAACAACAGACTACCACAAACAACAACCCGTGATTTTTGGAGGTGATAACTAATGAACTTTGAAACAGTCATTGGACTTGAAGTCCACGTAGAGCTTAACACCAATTCAAAAATCTTCTCACCTACTTCTGCCCACTTTGGAAACGACCAAAATGCCAATACTAACGTGATTGACTGGTCTTTCCCAGGTGTACTACCAGTTCTCAATAAAGGTGTTGTCGATGCTGGTATCAAGGCTGCACTCGCTCTTAACATGGACATCCATAAGAAGATGCACTTTGACCGCAAGAACTACTTCTACCCTGATAATCCTAAAGCCTACCAAATTTCTCAGTTTGATGAACCAATCGGATACAACGGCTGGATTGAAGTGGAACTAGAAGATGGTACAACTAAGAAAATCGGTATCGAACGTGCTCACCTAGAAGAAGACGCAGGTAAAAACACCCACGGTACAGATGGCTACTCCTATGTAGACCTCAACCGCCAAGGGGTACCATTGATTGAGATTGTATCTGAAGCTGACATGCGTTCTCCTGAAGAAGCCTACGCTTATCTGACAGCCCTCAAGGAAGTCATCCAGTACGCTGGCATTTCCGACGTTAAGATGGAAGAAGGTTCTATGCGCGTGGATGCCAATATCTCGCTTCGTCCTTATGGTCAAGAGAAATTCGGTACCAAGACTGAGTTGAAGAACTTGAATTCCTTCTCTAATGTTCGCAAGGGTCTTGAATACGAAGTCCAACGCCAGGCAGAAATTCTTCGCTCAGGTGGTCAAATCCGCCAAGAAACTCGCCGTTACGACGAAGCTAACAAGGCAACCATCCTTATGCGTGTCAAGGAAGGCGCTGCAGACTACCGCTACTTCCCAGAACCAGATCTACCCCTCTTTGAAATCTCTGATGAGTGGATTGAGGAAATGCGCACAGAATTGCCAGAATTTCCAAAAGAACGCCGTGCGCGCTACGTATCTGACCTTGGCTTGTCAGACTACGATGCTAGTCAGTTGACTGCTAATAAAGTTACTTCTGACTTCTTTGAGAAAGCAGTTTCCCTTGGTGGCGATGCTAAGCAAGTCTCTAACTGGCTCCAAGGTGAAGTCGCTCAATTCTTGAACGCCGAAGGCAAGACACTGGAACAAATCGAATTGACACCAGAAAACTTGGTTGAAATGATCGCCATCATCGAAGACGGAACTATCTCATCTAAGATTGCCAAGAAAGTCTTTGTCCACCTGGCTAAAAATGGCGGTGGTGCGCGTGAATACGTGGAAAAAGCAGGCTTGGTGCAAATCTCTGATCCAGATGTTCTGATTCCGATCATTCACCAAGTCTTTGCGGATAACGAAGCTGCCGTTGCCGACTTCAAGTCAGGCAAACGGAACGCAGACAAGGCCTTCACAGGATTCCTTATGAAGGCAACTAAAGGCCAAGCCAACCCACAAGTCGCCCTTAAACTGCTTGCCCAGGAATTGGCTAAGTTAAAAGATAGCGAATAATTATTTCGAAACAGAACTGACATAAGCTGTTATAGATTTTACAGTATGAATGTCTTACGCTTTGCAACCACATAGTTAGGAGACATATGAAAAAGATATATACTCTTATCGCTACTTTCCTACTACTTCTATTTGTGACACCCATGCAATCCATTGATGCTGGTGTTGGCCATTCTCGAAGTGGTAGCTCTAGTCGAAGCAGTTCCAGTTCCAGCTCTAGCTCCAGTTCTCGATCTCGATCGAGCTCAAGTAGTAGTAGCCGATCAGGTGGTAGCTCTTCCTACAGAAGCAGTTATAGTTCGAGTGATAGTTCCTATAGTTCGAGTTCCTTTGGTCCTGGAATGAATGGTGTTATAATCATCATTATCATTATCTATCTCATAGTAATTCTTATCAAATATTTTAATAGTCAAGACTCGTATCACAAGCCATATCGCAGGCCAACACCTGTGAAACATGTCCCTGTGCCACCTAGCCATCGTCGAGTTGAAAACAATAACCAAGCTATTGATCGACTTAGATATTATGATCCAAACTTTGATGCCTCTGTTTTCACTTCCTGGGTTAAGGAAGTCTATCTCCAGTTGCAGGCTGCTTGGACAAAAAAGGATTGGAATTTGGTTCGTTCTCTTGAAAGTACTAGTCTCTATTCACAACACAGTTCTCAACTTGACGAACATATCCAAGCCCAAACAACTAATGTTTTGGAGCGTGTTTATGTTGAAAATGTTAGAATCAAAGATTTCATTAGTAATCCAGATGGAAACGATACTTTGGTCGTTATCTTGTCATCTACCTTGAGAGACTATATCATCGAAGACAAGACTCGTAAGGTTATTGAGGGGGATCCTCGAAAAGATCTGTTTACAGTTTATCAAATGAACTTCATCCGTAAACATGGCAGTCAAACTGAAAGCTCTGTCCAAGATGAAACTGTCAGCGACCGCTGTCCAAACTGTGGCGCTCCACTGAAAATATCAGCTATCAGCAAATGTGACTATTGCGGATCTGATATCACCCGTAGTCCAAACCAATGGGTTCTTGACACCTATGATGTTGTGGATGAAGACGAACTATATAATTAGGAGGAAATTATGGGATTTATTCGTATGGCCAAAGAGCAAATTATGGGAGTTATTGATGTTGCCAAATCTGCAGGGATCAATAGTATTAATGATAGTAAATATAAGGAAGCCGTTGTACTTCCAGAACACGTATCATCAGATGCGTTAGCTGTCAAAGGAATCCTTCTTACAAAAGACCCTGACGGAGTTTCTAGACAAGGTAATCAACATACAGGACTTTTAACAGATGGTTCTGTGGTAATTGTGCCACAAGGTTACGTTGCTATCCTTGTAAATAACGGTACTTTCCTTGGTGATCTTTTAGAAGCTGGTATCCATGAATGGCGCTCTGGAGACAACGCTTGGCTTCTAGAAAAAGGTGGAATAAGAGGGACATGGGAAAACTTCAAGCACCGCTTTTCATTCGCTGGTCAAGTAGTTAACCAACAAGAAATCATCTTTGTCCGTGTCCAACCGATTGCAGGTAATAAATTTGGTACACAAAATGCTGTAGAATACTTCAGTGAGCGTTACCAACAATTGCTCAATATCCGTTTCTATGGTTTGTTCGATATCAAGATTTCTGACCCAGTACTTTTCTACGTTAGCTCTATCAGTCAACAAATTGACGAACATAAACCGTTTACACTTCAAGATATCGCTCAAGGTACTTTACGTCAAAATATCTCTCCTAAAATTGCGATTGCGATTTCAAAATTCACCAATGAGTACCGTGTTGATATCTATAGCCTAAATGCTAATCAAGATACTTTCAATGAAATCGCTAAACAAGAAGTCAACAAGGTATGGACTGGTCTTTACGGAATTGAAGTAACCAATATCCTTCTTGAAGACTTGAGCTACGACAAAGAAAGTCTTGAAATTGTTCGTAAGCTTGATAGCGAACTAGTTGCTATGAAATACAACACGATTGAGATTGAAGAACGTCGTGCTCGTAACGAAGCTCTCATTGCTGCTGCCAATAATGAAGGTAATGGCAATGGAATGAACATGATTATGGGGATGAACCTAGGACAAACACTTGGCGGTCAAATTAACCAGCAAGCTCAACCTTTGAATCCAAATCAAAGCTATACCCCAGTACAACCTGCTGATCCAAACCAAGCTTTGACTCCAGGACAAACTCCGAATCCTGAGCAAGTGTCTAGCCCAGTACAACCTGTAAATCCTGAACAAGCTACTAATCCAACAGTCACAAGTCCAGCAGAAGAGACAACTAATCCTGAACCAACGACTCATTCAGAACAAACCGCAAGTAAAAACTTTTACATAGAAGTAGATGGAAAATATGTATTAGTAACTAGAAATGAAAATGGGGATATTGTACCCGTCAACTAGTTCATCTTCTCTGATATTTGAGAATTTTAGGCTATTATGATACAATAAAGAGTAAACTATTTATAAAAGAGGTATAAACATGATTGAAGCAAGTAAACTAAAGGCTGGTATGACCTTTGAAACAGCTGATGGAAAATTAATCCGCGTTTTGGAAGCTAGCCACCACAAACCAGGTAAAGGAAATACGATCATGCGTATGAAATTGCGTGATGTCCGCACTGGTTCTACTTTTGAAACAAGCTACCGTCCAGAGGAAAAATTTGAACAAGCGATCATCGAAACTGTGCCAGCACAATACTTGTACAAAATGGATGAAACAGCTTACTTTATGAATACTGAAACATATGACCAGTATGAAATTCCTGTTGCTAATGTTGAAAACGAATTGCTTTATATCCTTGAAAACTCTGATGTTAAAATCCAATTCTACGGAACTGAGGTAATCGGAGTAACAGTACCTACAACTGTTGAATTGACAGTTGCTGAGACTCAACCATCTATTAAAGGTGCTACTGTTACAGGTTCTGGTAAACCAGCAACTATGGAAACTGGTCTTGTCGTCAACGTTCCTGACTTTATCGAAGCAGGACAAAAACTCGTGATTAACACTGCCGAAGGAACTTACGTTTCTCGCGCTTAATCTCTAGAAAGAGGTCATTCTATGGGAATTGAAGAACAATTTGGCGAAATCGTTATCGCCCCACGTGTACTTGAAAAAATCATTGCTATTGCTACTGCCAAAGTAGAAGGAGTCCACTCTTTCTCAAATAAATCAGTATCTGATACTATTTCAAAACTCTCACTTGGTCGCGGTGTATATCTAAAAGAATCTGACGAAGAATTGACAGCTGATATCTATCTATACCTTGAGTATGGTGTTAAGGTACCTAAGGTAGCAATGGCTATCCAAAAAGCCGTTAAGGATGCGGTTCGTAATATGGCAGATGTCGAAATCTCTGCTGTCAACATTCACGTTGCTGGCATTGTGCCTGATAAAACTCCAAAACCAGCATTAAAAGATTTGTTTGATGAGGACTTCCTCAATGACTAGTCCATTATTAGAATCTAGGCGCGAACTACGTAAATGTGCTTTCCAAGCACTTATGAGTCTTGAATTTGGTTCTGATTTAGAGACAGCTTGTCGCTTTGCCTACACTCATGATCGTGAAGATGAAGAGCTAAAACTCCCTAACTTTCTTACAGATCTAGTATCAGGTGTTCAAGCTCAAAAAGAGGATTTAGATAAACAAATTACTCAGCATTTGAAAACAGGTTGGACAATTGATCGTTTAACCTTGGTTGAAAAAAGTATTCTACGTTTAGGAGTTTTTGAAATCACTTCCTTTGATACTCCTCAACTCGTGGCCGTTAATGAAGCTATAGAGCTTGCTAAGAGTTTTTCAGATCAAAAATCTGCCCGTTTTATCAACGGACTCCTTAGTCAATTTGTAACAGAAAAAAATTAAATACAAGAAAAAGTGTTTGACGAATGTCAAACACTTTTTCTTTGCTTCACTCTATCTAAAAAAACGATCATAGATTAAATTAGAAAGCAACAACCAGATGAAATCTGGATGAATGAGAAAGTTAATAAAAATATGGCACAGGATTGTGATTTTTAGATTCTTTGTCCAGCGGTAGACTAGGGCAAAGAAAAGACCGGAAAAACTATAAACCATCAAACTGATAGGGTCACGATGGGACAATACCAAATGACTGAACCCAAATATCAGAGCTGATAAGATAACATCCAAGTAATACTTGGACTTAGGGAAGAAGGTATTCATAAAATAGCCTCTATGAACAATCTCCTCCAATATAGGCCCCAAAATGACAACTGAGATAAAAGAGAAGCAAGTCGTTAAAATAGTAGATTGCTCACTGAAGGATAGGACTGAAAGAAGGTCTTCAAAGATATAGTGATTATTAATGAAGTGACTAAACTTTAAGTAAAAAGCACTTAAGAACTGACGGACAAAATAAGTAGCCACTAGACTAACTACAAGGTAAAAGAATCTGGATTTCTTCGAGCCCTTTTTCTCAAAAATATAGAGCATTTTTTTCTTTTTAAGCCAATAGATAACTAATCCTAAAAGAGCTAGTTGCTCTACTGCTACAGTAATAGAATAGCCATCCATACCCCAGACAAACACCTTAGCCAGATAAAGACTACTGAAATCTAGTAGATAAATTAATAGGAATACCAGTAATGTATAGATTCCCAAATGTCCTATTTTTTTCATACTCACTCCCAAAAAGCTTTGTTGACTTATTTCAACAGTATACATATTTTTTTGATTATTTTAGCAATTATTTCTTCAACAGTCAATTGTTAATCCTGAAATGTATTTTATAGAAGCCAAAAAGCTAGAACTATTTTCTAGTTCTAGCTTTCTTTTTAATATTTTCTAAAACGTTGGTATCGTTCTTCCAATAACTTCTCTAAAGGCATTAATTTTAGTCGCTCCACTTCTAGCTCTAGTTCATTTTTTACATGAGCTAACAAATCTTTACTAGTGAGACCACTTTCTGAAATAACCTTATCTACAACTTCCATCTCTAGAAGTTCATGAGAGGTTATCTTCATCAGTTCTGCTGCCTCCATGGCACGGCTTCCATCCTTCCAAAGGATAGAGGCAAAGCCTTCGGGACTAAGAACTGCATAGATAGAATTTTCTAGCATCCAAACACGGTCAGCTACTGCAAGTGCAAGAGCTCCACCAGATCCACCTTCACCGATTATAAATGCGATGATAGGGACCTTAAGATCACTCATTTCCATGAGATTTCGAGCAATCGCTTCTCCTTGTCCACGTTCTTCTGCTCCTACTCCGGGATAGGCACCCGCAGTATTGATAAATGTCACAATTGGACGACCAAATTTTTCCGCTTGTTTCATTAAACGTAAGGCCTTGCGATAACCTTCAGGATGAGGTTGTCCAAAATTACGGTTGAGATTATCCTGTAAACTTTTACCTTTTTGAATACCAACAACAGTCACTGCTTGATGACCTAACCAACCGATTCCACCGATAACAGCACCATCGTCTCTAAAAGAGCGATCCCCATGTAATTCAATAAAGTCATCGAAGATTCCCACTGCAAAATCCAGAGCAGTTAATCTACTTTGTTCACGTGCTTTTCTGACAATTTTTGCAATCTTCATCTGTGATTCCTCCCATGTAGTCTCACTAATCGAGAGATCATATCTGGTAGTTCTCTTCGTCTAACAATCGCATCCACAAAACCATGTTCCAGGAGAAATTCTGCCTTCTGGAAATCCTCTGGCAAATCTTCTCTCACCGTGTTTTCAATAACTCGGCGACCAGCAAAACCAACTAAACTTTGAGGTTCTGCTAAGATGATATCTCCCTCCATGGCAAAAGAAGCCGTTACACCTCCTGTTGTAGGATCTGTAAGAATGGTCAGATAAAAGAGACCTGCCTTAGAATGACGTTTCACAGCAGCAGAAACCTTGGCCATCTGCATTAAGCTCATAATACCTTCTTGCATACGAGCTCCACCAGATGCTGTAAAAAGAACGACAGGTAATTCCTCAAGAGTTGCAAATTCAAACAAACGAGTGATTTTTTCACCAACAACTGTTCCCATAGATGCCATAATAAAGTTGGAATCCATAATTCCCAGTGCTACCTTTTCTCCCTTGATTAGAGCTGTTCCTGTTATAACAGCCTCATCTAAACCTGTTTCCTGACGAATTTGGGCTAATTTTTTACGATAATCAGGGAATTTCAAAGGATCTTTAGTTTCAATTCCAGTAAACATCTCTACAAAACTATTGGGTTCAACGGTTAAATCCAACCGTTCTTGGGCAGAAATACGGAAAGTATAGTTGCAGTGGGGACAGATACGCTCACTTCCCAAATCTTTTTGATAGATAGTGTGTTTACAAGCTGGACACTTAGAAAACAGTTCATCTGGCACTACTGGTTTAGCTTGCTTTTTTTGCGTACGATTAGGTGTAATTCGAATATATTTATCTTTTTTACTAAATAGAGCCATACATCCCCCTTTTCAGTCTCATACTTTAGAATACTTATTTTTTAGCTTGATAATTTGGTAAGAAGGTTTCCATCAAGAAGGAGGTATCATAATCTCCTGCAATTACACGACTATCTGAAATCAAATCCAATTGAAAATTAGTATTAGTCTCCACACCTTCAATTTCAAGCTCACATAGAGCACGTTGCATTTTCATAAGTGCATCAAAACGATTTTCACCATGAACAATGACTTTAGCAATCATACTATCATAGTAAGGTGGAATAGTATAGCCTGGATAAACTGCCGAATCTACTCTCAAGCCTACACCACCACTAGGAAGATAAAGATTTTTTATCTTACCTGGACTAGGTGCAAAATTAAAAGCTGGATTTTCTGCATTGATTCGACACTCGATAGCATGTCCTCTTAGAACAATATCTTCTTGCTTTAACGTCAAGGGATGACCAGCTGAGATGCGGATTTGTTCCTTAACTATATCGACGCCTGAAACAAATTCTGTGACAGGATGTTCTACTTGGATACGAGTATTCATCTCCATAAAGTAGAATTTGCCAGTTGCTTCATCTAATAAGAATTCAATGGTACCAGCATTTTCATAACCAACAGATTCCGCCGCACGGACTGCTGCAGCACCTATTTCATTACGGAGTGTCTTTCCAATCGCAATAGAAGGGCTTTCTTCTAAAACCTTTTGGTTATTCCGCTGAAGCGAACAATCACGCTCACCTAGGTGAATAACATGTCCCATTTGATCAGCAAGAATCTGTACTTCAATATGGCGGGCAGGATAAATCACGCGCTCTAGGTACATCGCACCATTACCAAAGTTTGCTTTGGCTTCACTAGAGGCTGTTTCAAAGGCTGATACGAGATCGTCTGCCTTTTCAACCTTACGAATTCCTTTACCACCACCTCCAGCTGAAGCTTTCAGCATGACAGGATAACCAATTTTTTCTGCAATAGCCAAGGCTTCTTCTGCAGTATGGACTTCTCCATCTGATCCTGGAATGACAGGCACATTAGCCTTAATCATTTGAGCACGGGCGTTAATTTTATCCCCCATGACATCCATTACACGAGCTGAAGGACCAATAAATTTGATACCGACTTCTTCACACATAGTTGCAAATTTGGAATTTTCACTTAAAAAACCAAATCCAGGGTGAATAGCTTCTGCCTCAGTTAAAACTGCAGCAGATAAAATAGCATTAATATTTAGATAAGACTCTGTTGCCTTACCAGGGCCGATACAGATTGCCTCATCAGCCAAAAGTGTGTGCAGAGCTTCTTTATCAGCAGTCGAATAAACAGCAACTGTTGCAATTCCCAGCTCTCTTGCCGCTCGAATAATTCGAACTGCGATTTCTCCACGATTAGCAATTAAAATCTTTCGAAACATGGATAACCTCCTAGTTTCCAATTGCAAAGGTTAGGGTTCCACTTGCTGCTAGCTTACCATCTACTTCTGCCTTCGCTTCTACTACGGCGATTGTACCACGACGTTTGACAAATGTAGCGGTCATGACTAATTGATCACCAGGTACAACTTGCTTCTTAAATTTGACCTTGTCCATACCCGCATAGAAGACGAGTTTCCCTTTGTTCTCAGGTTTTGATAGTTCTAAAACACCTGCTGTTTGTGCCAAGGCTTCCATGATCAGTACCCCTGGCATCACAGGGTAAGCTGGGAAGTGTCCGTTGAAGAAAGGCTCATTGATGCTCACATTCTTGATAGCAACAATGGTGTCTTCACTGACTTCTAAAACACGATCCACTAAGAGCATGGGATAACGGTGTGGCAAAGCTTCTTTTATTCCTTGAATATCAATCATTTGATACGTACCAAGCCTTTCCCGAATTCTACCATTTCTTCATTTGTAACAAGAATCTCAGTTACAATTCCATCCTTTGGTGCTGGAATTTCATTCATGACCTTCATGGCTTCAATGATTACTAATGTTTGGCCTTTTTTAACAGTATCTCCAACACTCACAAAATATGGTTTATCTGGTCCAGCAGCCAAGTAAGCTACCCCAACAAGGGGACTCTCTACAAGATCACCTTCAGCTTCTTGATACTCAACTGTTGATTCTATTTGAGTTTCTTCTGCTATTGGTGTTGAATTAGTAGCAACAGATTCTATTGATTGTTCTTTGGCAATCGCTTCAATCGGCTGATGGGAATGAACTGTTTGAACTGGCTGCGCAAATTCTGAAACAATTCTTGTTTCATTTTTGCTAAACATCAATTCCTCAGCCCCATTTTTATAAGATAATTCTCTCAGACTTGATTGATTAAACTGCGCCATCAAATCTTTGATTTCGTTTAAATTCATCTTTACTTATTCTCCCAACGTTTGAATGCAAGGACTGCATTGTGTCCACCAAATCCAAAAGTATTTGAAATAGCATATGGAATCTCACGTTCCAAACCTTGCCCAAAGATAACATTTGCTTCAATATAGTCAGATAATTCTGTTGTTCCTGCAGTCATTGGTACATAACTATTACGCATCGCTTCAATCGTAGCAATAGCTTCGACAGCACCAGCTGCTCCTAGCAAGTGACCTGTAAATGATTTGGTTGAAGACACTGGAACTTCTTTTCCTAAAACAGCTACAATAGCGCCACTTTCACCTTTTTCATTAGCTGGAGTTGAGGTACCATGAGCGTTAACATAGCCAACCTGGTCTGGACTGATTCCTGCTTCTTCTAAGGCAAATTTGATAGCCTTGATAGCTCCCTTACCTTCTGGATGAGGCGCTGTCATATGATAAGCATCACAGGTATTCCCGTAACCAACAACTTCTGCCAAGATTGTTGCTCCACGCTTCTCAGCATGTTCTAAACTTTCTAATACTAGCATACCTGAACCTTCACCCATGACAAATCCATTACGATCCTTATCAAATGGGATAGAAGCACGAGTTGGATCTTCAGTAGTTGATAAAGCTGTCAATACTTGGAATCCAGCAATCGCAAAAGGAGTAATAGAGGCTTCTGATCCTCCAACCAACATGATGTCTTGGAAACCAAATTTAATAGAACGAAAGGCATCGCCAATTGCATCGTTTGATGAAGCACAGGCTGTATTGATTGATTTACAAATTCCATTGGCACCAAAGCGCATAGCTACATTTCCTGCAGCCATATTTGGCAAGGCTTTGGGAAGTGTTAATGGTTTAACACGTTTTGGCCCTTTTTCGTGAAGTCGAAGGACTTGGTCTTCGATTTCTCTGATTCCACCGATACCTGATGCAACGATGACACCAAAGCGGTCTTTATCAAGTGCTTCTACGTCAAGATTAGCATGGTCAACTGCTTCTTGAGCAGCATACAAGGCATACAAAGAATAATCATCGAAGCGATTGGTATCTTTTTTTACAAAATATTTGTCAAAAGGAAAATCATTAATCTCTGCTGCATTATGGACGTCAAAATCACTGTGATCAAACTTGGTAATCTTATCAATCCCGATCTTACCAATTTTTAGATTATTCCAAAATTCTTCCGGTGTATTGCCAATCGGAGATGTTAATCCGTAACCAGTTACTACTACTCTATTTAATTTCATTATTTCACCTCTACTTTAACGATTATTGCATGGTTAGTCCACCATCAATAGCAATGACTTGTCCTGTTAGATAATCTTGACTTGCAAGAAAGACTGCCACATCTGCAACTTGTTCTGCTTGACCAAACTGTTTCATTGGAATTTGTGCCAACATTGCATCCTTGACCTTATCGCTTAAAACAGCTGTCATATCTGACTCAATCATACCTGGTGCAATGGCATTTACCCGAACATTACGTCCAGCAACTTCACGCGCTACAGACTTGGTAAATCCAATTAGGCCTGCCTTAGAAGCGGCATAGTTTGCTTGACCAACATTCCCCATTAGACCAACAACACTGGACATGTTGATGATGGCACCTTCTCGAGCTTTAATCATCTGTTTCAAAACAGATTGGGTCATATTGAAGGCTCCCGTCAGGTTAACTTTTAACACTCGTTCAAAGTCCTCTTCTGTCATCTTTAGCATGATTGTATCTTGGGTGATACCTGCATTATTGACCAAAACATCGACTGATCCTAATTCTTCAATCGCTTGGTCAACCATTCTCTTAGCATCGGTATAGTCTGATACATCTCCAGAGATAGCAAGGACCTTAACACCGTATGATTTAAAACTAGCTAAGAGCTCCTCGGAGATTTGACCACGGCTATTTAATACTATATTGGCACCCAAGCTGGCAAATTTATGAGCTATTGCAAGACCAATTCCACGGCTTGAGCCTGTAATAAAGACATTTTTATTTTCTAGTTTCATTTTTCTCCTTTCAGAACCTCAACTATCTCAGTTAGTTATTAATAAGTGTTTCTAAACTTGCTTGATCTTCCACATTAGCTAAGTCAGCGGTTCTATCAATTTTTTTAACAAAACCTGACAAGACTTTTCCTGGGCCGACTTCGATAAATCTCGTCACTCCAGCTTCTTTCATAAGAGCAATACTCTCATAAAAACGAACCGGTTCCTTCACCTGTCGTGTCAAAAGTTCAGCTATTCTATCTTTTTCCATTATTTTGGCTTCTGTATTGCCAACTAAAGGACAATTAAAATCATTAAACTGAACCTCTGTTAATACCTCAGCTAATTTCTGACTAGCAGGTTCTAGCAGAGCAGTATGGAAAGGTCCAGATACATTAAGTGGGAGGATGCGTTTGGCTCCTGCTTCTTTTAAAAGTTCTACAGCTCGGTCTACAGCAACAACTTCACCACCAATAACAATTTGGCTTGGTGTGTTGTAGTTAGCTGGGGTTACTACTCCAAATTCTGATGCTTTTTTACAAGCTTCTTCAATCACATCGACTGGAGTATTAAGGACTGCAACCATCTTGCCTGAACCTGCAGGAGCAGCTTCTTCCATATAAGTTCCACGCTTGGCAACTAAGGCAATAGCCGCTTCAAAATCTAAAGCTCCACTAGCCACAAGGGCAGAATACTCACCCAAAGATAAGCCTGCTACCATATCAGGCTCATATCCTTTTTCTTGTAGGAGACGGTAGATTGCAATCGACGTAGCTAGAATCGCAGGTTGCGTATAGCGTGTTTGATTCAACTTACTTTCTTCCTGGTCAATGAGCTCACGAAGATCATAACCCAAAACTTGGCTTGCCTTGTCGATGGTTTCCTTTACAATAGGGTAGAGATCATAAAGATCTTTTCCCATACCAAGATACTGGGCTCCTTGACCTGCAAATAAAAAGGCTGTTTTAGTCATTTCTTGTAACTCCTATCCAACGAGAGGCTTCTTCTTGAATTTTTTTGGCTGCACCATAATAGAGATCTTTTAGAATTTCTTCAACAGTTTCTTCCTTAGATACGAGACCTGCAATTTGTCCCGCCATTACTGAACCACTATCTACATCTCCATGAACGACAGCCTTAGCTAGCGCTCCAGCACCCATCTGTTCGAACACTTCCAAATCAGGATTTTCCTGTTTAAAAGCATCCTTTTCAGCCTGTTCAAAATCACGAGTTAATTGATTTTTGATAGCACGGACAGCATGCTCGAAGTGCTGTGCTGAAACAGTGGTGTCAATATCACGAGCTTTTAAAATTTTAGCCTTATAATTTGGATGAGCATTCGATTCCTTAGCTACAACAAAACGTGTTCCGACTTGAACAGCTTCTGCACCTAACATAAATCCAGCAGCAACACCTTCACCATCTGCAATACCACCAGCAGCAATCACTGGAATAGACACAGCTGCGGAAACTTGGCGAACTAAAGTCATAGTTGTTAATTTACCAATATGACCTCCAGCTTCCATCCCTTCTGCAATAACAGCATCTGCACCAATCTTTTCCATACGTTTAGCCAGGGCCACACTAGGCACAACAGGAATAACTGTAATCCCTGCATCATGGAAACGTTCCATGTATTTGCTTGGGTTCCCTGCACCTGTAGTTACAACCTTAACATCTTCTTCAATCACAAGGTCTACAATGTCTTCAACAAATGGAGACAAGAGCATAATATTAACACCAAAGGGCTTGTCTGTCAGTGATTTAATTTTATCGATATTTGCCTTAACGACTTCTTTAGGTGCATTTCCACCACCGATAATTCCTAGTCCACCAGCCTTAGATACAGCTCCAGCCAAGTCACCATCAGCAACCCAAGCCATTCCACCTTGAAAAATAGGATATTTAATATTCAATAGTTCAGTAATACGTGTTTTCATTTTGCCTCCAATTTTATTGCTCAGCTAATAGTTTGAAGGTTCTATATTTTGAAATTCAAACTATTAGCTAAACAAGAGGGAGTGGGTTACCCCTACTCCTTCCTAGTTTATGTTAATTATTTGGTTTTTTCTTCAACGTAAGCAACCAAATCACCTACTGTTTTTAAGCTATCTTCTGCTTCAATTTGGATGTCAAAAGCATCTTCGATTTCTGAGATAACTTGGAACAAGTCCAATGAATCTGCATCCAAATCCTCGAAAGTAGACTCAAGTGTTACTTCTGATGCGTCTTTTCCAAGTTCCTCAACGATAATTTCTTGTACTTTTTCAAATACTGCCATGATAGACTCCTTTTAAATATATATATTTTTTATAAAAATGTGTTCACCACATGATTACCTAAAGTGTAACAATGAGCGTGCCCCATGTCAAACCTCCACCGAAGCCTGCCATGAGAATCGTTTGACTTCCATCCAAAAGGATTAAGCCTTCTTCAACACACTCAGAAAGTAAAATCGGGATACTTGCTGCACTAGTATTTCCATACTTAGTCATATTAGCGGGCAATTTATCACGATTAACCCCAATCTTTCTAGCCATTTTGTCTAAGATACGATCATTGGCCTGATGGAGTAAGAGATAGCCCAACTCATCTGTCGATACAGGACTCAATTCAATTGTCTCTTTTATTGATTTGGAAACATCTCGAATAGCAAAGTCAAATACTGCCCTACCATCCATTTTTAAGAAAGCACTTGCTTCTTTTTGGACGGAAAAGGGTGAAGTCAAAGGTGTTTCACCGTAAGTCAAACACTCGCCTCTAGCACCATCGCTATGCAAACTCTCAGCTAGGAAATGATTGATTTTAGCTGATTCTAACAAGACACCACCAGCTCCATCTCCAAAGAGAACAGCTGTCGACCGGTCTGACCAATCCACTGATTTCGATAAAGTTTCAGCACCAATAACAATACCTTTTTGATAACGACCAGAAGATATCAATTTCTCTCCAGTTGATAGCGCAAAGATAAATCCACTGCAAGCTGCTGTCAAGTCGAAAGCAAAGGCTTTTGTAGCCCCAATTTTAGCTTGAACTAGCGCAGCCGTTGAAGGCACCATTGAATCTGGTGTTACAGTAGCAACAATAATAAAATCTAGTTGCTCTGCTAAAAGTCCAGCTTGGTTAAGTAAACGTCTAGCAACTTCTGCAGATAAATCACTAGTGGATTCTGTTTTAGAAATATGCCTTTGTTTTATACCTGTCCGACTGGAAATCCACTCATCACTTGTATCCATAACCCGAGCTAAATCATCATTTACGATTACCTGCTCTGGAACATAATGAGCTACTTGGCTTATTTTTGCAAAAGCCATTATTTCAAATCCTCCAAAAATTGATAAAGATTAGTCAAGCCTTTGCCCATAACATTTATTTCTTCTGGACTCATGCCATCGATAATTTTTTCCACCATTGCTTTGTGGAAACGTCTATGAAGACGATGGACCAAGCGACCTTTCTTTGTCAAATGTAAATATACAACCCGACGATCTTGGTCTGATCGGATTCTTTCAATATAACCTTTTCGCTCCAAGTTATTCAAACAAGTTGTTACTGTTCCAAGAGTTACCATTAATTCTTTAGAAACAAAACTTGGCGTTACATCAGAAAAATTGCCGATTACATCAACCGTATGCATTTCTTTGATAGAGATATCTTTAAAACGACTCCCTCTCAAGCTCACTTCTTCAATGACTAGTACATTATTAAAAATAGATGTTAAGTATTCATTGATTAGTTTATAATCCAATTCTCACCCCTCCTTTACAAAAACTTTTATAATCAAAGCATTTGATAATGGAAGTATATCAAACTTTAAAGGATTATGCAAGTTTTTATTTTCCTAAAAACTTAGGACGTCGTCTTTCCGAATGAGCCAGAACTCCTTCTTTAAAGTCTTCGGTGTAGGCCAACGATTTCTGTAACTCCAACTCCAGGTTAGCATAATCTTGCCACTGTTTAAATTCACTCTCCCAGACTAGCTTTTTAATTGCCGCATAAGAGTTGGATGATCCACGTTTCAACTTCTTCAACAATTGATTTCTTGTTTTTTCTAACTGATCACTTGTACAAACACGATAAACTGCTCCTGCTTCAAAGGCTTTCTCAGCTGTAAAAGCTTCTCCTGTCATAGCTAGTTGTGTTGCTCGAGTAACTCCAAGTGCTCTTGTTAGCAAAAACAAACCACCAGCATCCGGCGCTAATCCAACACCAACAAAGGCTTGAATAAATTTTGCTTTATCAGTTGCAATACAGAAATCAACAGCCAAGGCCATGTTGGCCGCGGCACCTGCCACAGCTCCGTCAACTTCCATAATGATAGGTTTAGGAATTTGCTTTATTTTAAAAGAAATAGTATTAACAAGCTCAGCAATTTTTCCTAAAGATCCGATATCATCCTCATCGACAGCACGTTTCATTTCTACCAAATCGCCTCCGACAGAAAATACTTTTCCTAAGGCATTAATCAATATGTAAGAAACTGCTCCATCCTTTTCAGCTAGGTCCAAAGCTGCTAGGATTTCTTCACACATTGGGATATGGAAACCATTTGCCACTTCTGGACGATTTAAGGTAATGATTGCTAGATCATCTTGAACTTGATAAATTATATGATTCATATCCACTCCTTTTCGTTTACAAAGATTTTTAAATTATTTTATTTTCAAATTATATCTTTTTATAAATTTTTGCACAAGGAAAAAATGATTAAAAGTGTATCAGCCGATTTTTGCTGTTTTGTATTTAATCTATCAAATCCTAATAGACAACTCATAAACGCTCAACAATATCTTAGATTGAGATTGCCTTCCACATCCTCGATTGAAAAAAGGTTCTCTTTCTGCTATAATCGTATAAAATACTTACTTTAGGAGTACTTATGAAGGTTGTAAAATTTGGGGGAAGTTCACTTGCCTCTGCTAGTCAGTTAGAAAAAGTTTTAAATATTGTAAAGAGCGATCCTGAACGACGTTTTGTAGTTGTTTCTGCTCCAGGAAAACGAGATGCTGAAGATACAAAGGTAACAGATGCCTTAATTAAATACTACCGTGATTACGTTTCTGGAAATGATATTAGTAAAAGTCAAAACTGGATTATCGAACGCTATGCTGACATGGTCAGTGAATTAAAACTCAAACCAACAGTACTAGAGAAAATCTCAAAAAGTATCCGTTCTCTTGCGACCCTTCCGATTGAAGACAATGAGTTTCTTTACGATACTTTCTTGGCTGCGGGAGAAAATAATAACGCCAAACTCATTGCAGCTTACTTTAACCAAAATGGATTAGAGGCTCGCTATGTTCATCCGCGAGAAGCTGGTATTGTTGTAACAAGCGAACCTGGAAATGCTCGTATCATTCCTTCAAGTTATGACAAAATTGAAGAACTTAATAATAGTCCAGAAGTTCTTGTTATCCCAGGTTTCTTTGGTGTCACTAAGGAAAATCAAATTTGTACCTTCTCTCGTGGTGGTTCAGATATTACTGGTTCTATCATCGCCGCAGGTGTTAAGGCTGACCTCTATGAAAACTTTACTGATGTAGATGGAATCTTTGCTGCCCATCCTGGTATCATCCACCAACCACACTCGATTCCAGAATTAACCTACCGTGAGATGCGTGAGTTAGCCTATGCAGGTTTTTCTGTCCTTCACGATGAAGCCCTTCTCCCTGCCTATCGCGGAAAAATTCCTTTGGTTATCAAAAATACTAACAATCCTTCCCATCCAGGTACTCGCATCGTCCTGAAACACAGTAGTGATGAATTCCCAGTAGTGGGGATTGCTGGTGATTCTGGTTTTGTCAGTATCAATATGTCCAAATACCTGATGAACCGCGAAGTTGGTTTTGGTCGTAAAGTACTTCAAATTCTAGAAGACCTGAATATTGGTTGGGAACATATGCCAACTGGTATCGATGACCTATCTATCATTTTACGTTCACGAGAATTAACTCCTATCAAGGAAGAAGAAATCCTTCGCCAGTTAGTTCAAAAAGCAGAGGTCGACCACGCTGAAATCGAACACGATCTCTCTATTATCATGATTGTTGGCGAAAAAATGAAGCGCCATATCGGGGTAACTGCTACAGCTACTCGTGCCTTATCTGAAAATAAGATCAACATTCAAATGATGTCTCAAGGATCGAGCGAAGTTTCTATCATGTTCGTAGTTCAAAAAGACCAAGAGAAAGCTGCTATCAAGGCTCTATACCATGCCTTTTTCGGTGAAAGTAAGGAAGATTAAACATGGCACAATCTCTTAACAAGGTCATTGACATGCAAACTACTGGAACTTCTTACCTCTCTATACAAGGAAAAGTTGGAAAATTTCTGGTAGGAGACCAAGCCTTGGAGTTTTACTCGGATCGCAATATTGAGGATTATATTCAAATCCCATGGTCTAGCGTTAATCAAATCGGAGCCAATGTTTCAGGCCGTAAGGTTAGTCGTCATTTTGAAGTTTTTACAGACCAAGGAAAATTCCTCTTTGCCTCAAAAGACTCCGGAAAAATTCTTAAAATTGCTCGGGAAAAAATCGGAAATGAAAAGGTTGTTAAGCTTCCAACCTTACTCCAAATCATCGGTCATAAAATCAAAAATCTATTTGCAAAAAAATAGAAAGTTTAGTATAATCATAGCAACGGATAAGTAGGTTATCCTCTTCTTTCAGAAAGTCTGCGGGTGCTGCGAGCAGATAGAGGGGATAAGTGAAATTCTACCGTTGTTTTAAATAAAATACACAATCAAGTGCACATCTGTGAAGTTGGATGGAACCGTGGCTCTGCCACTCCAACGCTTTGTCAGGTGTGCTTTTTTCATATAAAGGAGAACTTATGTTAGATATCAAACGAATTCGTACAGATTTTGAAGCTGTCGCTGAAAAATTGGCTACGCGTGGTGTAGACGCTGCTATCTTGAATGAGATGAAAGAAATCGACGCTAAACGTCGTGACATCTTGGTTAAGGTCGAAACCTTCAAAGCTGAGCGTAACACGGTCTCTGCTGAAATTGCTCAAGCTAAGCGCAACAAGGAAGATGCCGATGATAAGATTGCTGCCATGCAAACCCTATCTGCTGAAGTCAAAGCACTAGATGCTGAATTAGCGGAAATCGATGCCAAATTGACAGAATTTACTACGACTCTTCCAAACATTCCAGCTGACAGTGTTCCTATTGGTGCAGACGAAGACGATAACGTAGAAGTTCGCCGTTGGGGCACTCCTCGTGAGTTTGACTTTGAGCCAAAAGCCCACTGGGATCTTGGTGAAGACCTTGGTATCCTTGACTGGGAACGTGGTGGAAAAGTCACTGGAGCTCGTTTCCTCTTCTATAAAGGCCTCGGAGCTCGCTTAGAACGTGCCATCTACAACTTTATGTTGGATGAACATGGTAAGGAAGGTTATACTGAAGTCATCACCCCTTACATGGTCAACCATGACTCTATGTTTGGTACAGGACAATATCCAAAATTCAAGGAAGATACTTTTGAGCTCAGTGATACCAACTATGTCCTCATTCCTACAGCTGAAGTACCTTTGACTAACTACTACCGTGATGAAATCATTGATGGTAAGGAACTACCAATCTACTTTACTGCTATGAGTCCATCATTCCGTTCTGAAGCTGGTTCTGCTGGTCGTGATACTCGTGGTTTGATCCGTTTGCACCAATTCCACAAGGTTGAAATGGTTAAATTTGCTAAACCTGAAGAGTCATATGAAGAATTGGAGAAAATGACAGCTAACGCTGAAAACATCCTTCAAAAACTCAACTTGCCATACCGTGTAGTTGCTCTTTCTACAGGAGATATGGGATTCTCAGCTGCTAAGACTTACGACTTGGAAGTTTGGATCCCAGCACAAAATACCTACCGTGAAATCTCAAGCTGTTCAAATACAGAAGATTTCCAAGCACGTCGTGCCCAAATCCGTTACCGTGATGAAGCAGATGGTAAGGTTAAACTTCTCCACACCTTGAATGGTTCTGGACTTGCCGTTGGGCGTACCGTCGCTGCTATTCTTGAAAACTATCAAAATGAAGATGGCTCTGTAACTATTCCTGAAGTTCTTCGTCCATACATGGGTGGAGCTGAAGTCATCAAACCATAACATTTTCAGATAAAAAAAGAGGAAGCTGAGCTCCCTCTTTTTAAGTGATTCAAAAGAAACAGGTAGAAATTATGATTTCTACCTGTTTTTATTTATTAGTAACCACCCATCATTGAAGGATCCATAGCTGGAGCTGGTGCTACCGGTTCTGGCTTGTTAGCCACAACGGCTTCTGTTGTCAAGATAAGACTTGCAACTGATGCTGCGTTTTGAAGGGCAGAACGGCTAACTTTAACAGGATCGATAATACCTGCTTCAATCATGTTAACCCATTCACCTGTCGCAGCGTTGAAGCCTGTACCAAGTTCTGCATGTTTCAAACGATCAATCACAATTGAACCTTCATAGCCTGCATTGTAGGCAATTTGGCGAACTGGCTCTTCCAATGCACGAAGAACAATATTGCGTCCTGTTGCTTCATCCCCTTCTAACTCCAAGGCTGCAACAGCAGAAATAACATTAACAAGGGCAGTACCACCACCTGCAACAATACCTTCTTCTACTGCCGCACGAGTAGCGTTAAGAGCATCTTCGATACGGAGTTTCATCTCTTTCAATTCAGTTTCGGTTGCAGCTCCGACCTTGATAACTGCTACCCCACCTGATAATTTAGCCAAGCGCTCTTGGAGTTTTTCACGGTCAAATTCTGAAGTTGTTGTTTCGATTTGAGACTTGATGACAGCTACACGGTTAGCAATCGCTTCAGGATTTCCTGCGCCTTCAACAATGACTGTGCTATCTTTATCTACAGACACTTTAGCTGCTTGCCCTAAAGCTTCGATGGTAGCATCTTTCAACTCAAGTCCAAGGTCTTCAGTAATAACGGTACCACCTGTCAAGATTGCGATATCTTCAAGCATAGCTTTACGACGGTCACCGAAACCAGGAGCCTTAACAGCAACAACGTTGAAAGTACCACGAATCTTGTTCAAAACAAGGGTTGGCAGAGCTTCACCATCAACATCATCTGCAATAATCAAGAGCGGACGACTGCTTTGAAGAATACTTTCTAGAAGTGGCAAGATTTCTTGGATATTTGAAATCTTCTTGTCTGTGATTAAAATGTACGGATTTTCAAGGTCTGCAACCATTTTTTCATTATCAGTCACCATGTACTGTGAGAGGTAACCACGGTCAAACTGCATTCCTTCTACGACTTCAAGTTCTGTTTCCATACCACGTGATTCTTCAATAGTGATAACTCCGTCTTTACCAACTTTTTCCATGGCTTCAGAGATGTATTCCCCAACTTTTTCAGAACGAGATGAAACAGCAGCAACCTGAGCGATAGCTTCTTTATTGATCACTGGAATAGCATTGTTTTTCAAGGCTTCAACAGCTGCAGCAACTGCCGCTTCAATTCCACGACGAATACCAATTGGATTTGCACCAGCAGTAACGTTTTTGATTCCTTCGCGAACGATAGCCTGTGTCAATACTGTTGCAGTAGTTGTCCCATCACCAGCGATATCGTTGGTTTTAGAAGCTACTTCTGATACCAGTTTGGCACCCATATTTTCAAAATGGTCTTCCAATTCGATTTCTTTAGCGATTGTTACACCATCATTGGTAATCAATGGAGAACCGAATGATTTTTCAAGAACAACATTACGACCTTTAGGTCCCAAGGTTACTTTAACAGTGTCTGCTAGGATATCAACACCACGAACCATAGCAGAACGAGCATCTGATGAAAATTTAATGTCTTTTGCCATACTTACTTTCTCCTTCTATTCTTCAACGATTGCTAAGATACTAGCTTCACCTACGATGAGGTATTTTTCATCCCCATCTTTGACATCAATACCTGCATGAGCTTCAACTAAAACCTGATCTCCAACTTTTACACTTGGAGCAACTAGTTCACCACTCAAGGTACGAACACCTTGTCCAGTAGCCACTACTGTAGCTGTTTTCGTTTCTTCTTGGGCTGATTTTGCGAGGACAAATCCCCCAACAGTTGCTTCTTTTTCTTCAATTTTCAAGACCACACGGTCGCCTAATGGTTTCAACATTTGTCTTCCTCCATAATACAATCATATTATTAGCACTCTTTACACATGAGTGCTAAACCATAGTTCTATTGTATCACTTGGTCAAAAATAGTCAAGGAAAAAGTCTGATTTATAGCATAAAAAAGAGAGTGGGACAGAAATCGGTAATTCGTTAGAATTCGATTTCGTCGTCCCACCTCCGCACAGTTGAGTAGGGCTATAAAAGCTGATGAAATCAGCGTAGTAGAGCCCACTCAACCACTGCGTCTTGCTCGACAATCCAAAGACAATTGAGAGGCTAGGACTTTTGTCCCAGCCTCCTATCATTTTAGAAGGGAAGTTCCTCCTCTTCCAAAACAAGATCTGCTAAGTCTTGGCCTGCATTATTTTCACGCATAGCACGTTGGGCACGACTTTCTAAAAGTTGGAAGCCTGTAGCGAGAACTTCGGTCACATAGTTGATCTGACCATTCTTCTCGAACTTACGGGTACGAAGTTCCCCATCCACAGAAATCAGACTGCCTTTACTTGCATAGCTAGCCAAAGTTTCAGCAAGTTTCCCCCAGACAACAATATTGATGAAGTCAGCTTCACGTTCCCCATTTTGGTCCTTGAAACGACGGTTAATAGCAATCGTCGCACGAGCCACTGACTTGTCGTTATTAGTTTTGTGCAATTCTGGTGTAGACGTCAAGCGTCCAATCATGATAACTTTATTATACATTTTTCATCCTCCTACTTATCTATTCGAAGGAAAAGAAAAAAAGTTACAAGATTTGTAACTTTTTTAATAATATTAATCTCTATGAATCATAAATCCAGTTGCTTGTTGATTGGCCATGATGGTCATATCTGTGATTTGCACACGACGTGGTTGACTGGTCACATAAACTACAGTATCTGCGATGTCTTGCGCCTGCAAGGCTTCAAGTCCCTGATAGACTGTTGCCGCCCGTGCCTCATCTCCATGGAAACGGACTTTTGAAAAATCAGTTTCTACAATACCAGGTTGAATAGTGGTCACTTTGATATCAGTCGCAATGGTGTCAATCCGAATCCCATCTGAAAAAGTTTTGACTGCAGCCTTGGTTGCTGAATAGACTGCTGCACCAGCATATGCATAAATCCCTGCAGTAGAACCCATATTGATAATATGCCCTTGATTAGTTGCTACCATGGAAGGCAAGAGACAGCGTGTAACCGCCATTAAACCCTTGACATTGGTATCCAGCATGGTCAACATATCCAACTCTTCATAGTCCTGATAGGGTGCTAAACCGAGAGCCAGTCCAGCATTATTGACCAAGATATCAACCTGACCTACTGTCTCTAAAATTTCTGAACAAACAGTCTTTACCATGTTCATATCTGTAACATCTAAGGGAAAGATCCAGACTTTTTGATTTGGAAAGACTTCTGCGAACTCAGTTTTTAGAGTTTTGAGCCTTTCTGTTCGACGCCCTGTAAGAACGATATTTTCACCTTTTTCTAGGTAAGCACGCGCAATTGCCTCACCGATACCTGATGTTGCACCTGTAATGACTACATTTTTTGCCATATCATTTCCTTCCATCTAGTACGACAGATACTTGCAACTTCTTAAGCAGTCCAATGCTTAGCTGGATCAAAGGGCGTTCCAACAACTTGGTCGTCTGACAATTCAATGATCCCACGTTTTTGGGGAGCATTTGGCAAGGCAAGTTCACGAGGACTACACATCATACCAAAACTCTGTTCCCCACGAAGTTCACCTGGAAAAATGAGATTCCCTTTTGGCATCATAGCTCCAGGAAGAGCTACAATGGTTTTCAAACCGACACGCGCATTGGGAGCACCTGCAACAATTTGTACTGTTTTGTCCTTCCCAACAGCAACCTGACAGATATTGAGGTGGTCGCTATCTGGATGAGCAACCATCTCTACAATTTCTCCAACCACAAATTTCGGTTCCTTGTCGTTAATGATTTCTTCAGCAAATCCTTCTTCTTGCAATTCTTGGTTCAAACGTGCTACTTGGTCGTCAGTTAAAAAGACTTGTCCGCGCTCAGCGATTTCAAACATGCTAGAAACTTCAAAAATGTTCCATGCGACAGTTTCACCAGTTTCTTTTAGGAAAACACGCGCTACATTACCTTTACGCTCAACATCTAGTTTGGCATCTCCACTGTTTTTCACGATGACCATAAGGACATCGCCGACATGTTCTTTATTATATGTAAAAATCATTCTTTTCTCCTATTTCAAACTTGCTAAAAAGTCATTGATTTGCCCCTTGGTTTTACGGTCACGATTGACAAAACGTCCAATCTCCTTGTCCTTATCTAAAACAACAAGACTTGGAATCCCGTATACATCCCAAAGTTTAGCAAATTCCATGTAGTCATCACGGTCTACCCGTATAAAAGTGAACTCTGGATTTGCCTCTTCAATCTCTGACAAGGCAGGATAGATATAACGGCAATCGCCACACCAATCCGCAACAAAAAGGAAGACTTTCTTGCCATCCTGCTCTACTAGATTTGCTAATTCTTCTATATTTTTAGGAGAAATCATAAGACTTCCTCCTCGTAGATGAGATCTTCATCTTCATAGACAAAGGTATAGTGACGACCATCTTCAAAAATGACACCACCAACAAGACGTTCTAAGCTACTTTCGTATACTTGGACATAGAGAGTACCAATCTCACCCATTTCTGAGAAATAGTCACGCACAATAGCCGTTAACTCTTCCTGTGTCTTCATGAGTTTGTGATCATCAGCTACTTTCTTAGCACCAAAGGCAAGGGCTCCAAGTCCTGCCACAACCAAACCTGTTTTAATAATATTTTTCGTTTTCATGCTAACATTGTAACACAAAAAGGCTCAAGGAACAATGAAAAAGGGAGTTCCACTCCCCCTTTCTAATTTCTCAACATTAATAATTTCTCTCACCAAACAAGCCTTCTGGCAAATCATGAAATCCCTTGCTTGCCTTAAAGTTTTCAAACTTACCAAGTAAGAATTGGTAGGCATCCAAACGACTCTCGTAGCGAATCATGGCATCTTTAGCACGCTCATCTTGATCTTCTTCATAGACCTTTTGACTTTCCTTAAGAGCCATGTCGTTGATCATGATCTGGGTATTAACCCAGGCTTCAAATTCCTTCATAAATTCTTGTTCGTAACTCATTGCTTCTCCTTATTCTATTCCACGGAAAAAGTCGCTATCAATTTCACGATAGGGTTGAATATCCTGAACATACTCTAGCACGCCTTGAAATTCTCCGTTCTCATCGTGTACTGCAGCGTAAGTGACATGGACAAACTTTCCACGTGATTCTGACTTGAACCACATCTCGTACTTGTCTTTTTTCCCCTCACGAAGACCTTGCATAATCGCTTTGACTTTCTCCAAATATTTTGGTGGATGACATAGTTCGACATTCCGTCCAACTTGAGACGGTGTCCGCTTGAAAATCATTTCATCCGCTGGAGTATTGTCATTATAATACTGGAAGATATCATCCTTATTAACAAAGGTAATCTCCATCGGCAAATGATTAAGGATAAGATTTGCCTGCTCAACTGATAGATAACCATTGCCAAACGCCTGTTGACTATTGCGATCTAGCACCGTTTCCTTTTCCTTTGGTGTAAAGGTGATAGTAAACTGACCTTCTGGTGTATCAATCACTTGCTGAACTTGTCCATCTACAGTTTCTGGCTGAGTTGGTTCTTCTACACTTTTTTCCTCAACAAAACTTTGACGTTCTGGGATCCATTTTTCTGACGGACGGATAATAGCATATCCATAGGCATCACTTTCCTCAGCAATCTGAATCCAGTCATCCTGGTTAAAAGATTCGAGCAATATCATAAGGAGGATAGATTCTTCCTTAAAAATCATACTTTCAAACTCTGTCGCAAAGGCCTCAAAAGCTTCCTTTACAGTGGAAATCGGCACTTCTGGGAGCGACTTAGTTGCCACTAAAGCTGTTTGAAAGAGTTCCCTAATCTGGTCATCCACTCCCCACATAACTTTGGGAGGTGAATCATGTCCATAACGTTCCATGATGGGAAAGAAGAGTTCTTCCTTGCGCTGGTAGTGAATGTCAAATTGACCAACAAGCCCCATCTGACGTACCAAGCCTTTGCGCATCTCCGCCAGCATTTCCTCATCGTCCACAGATTCATAAGTGTCTAACAATCTACGAACCCGAATCAAAGCAGCACGGAGAGCTAGATTTTCATCCTTAAAGACTCGCACAGGGTGACCAGGATGCTCGGTATCCTCAACTTCTACGCCCTTAACAGCATTTTTAAAGAGATTGGCATGCACATCACAAAGTTCCATGACATCTTCAAAGGTAACGCCTGAGTCAGAGTTCATCAACTCGTGCTCCATAAGTGAAATCTCAATAGCAGATACACCTGTAAAAGTAGCATCAAATCGTTCCTGAACGGACTCCGGAGAGGCTCCATTATGCAATTCTAATAAAATATCCCGCAGGATATGAATACGTTCATCTGTCATTAGTCTAACCCGATCACTTCGTAACCATTTGCTTCAAGCGTACGCACGATCTTATCCATAGGAGTCCCTTCAAGTTTTGAGCCTTGTTTGAGCGAAACTTTTCGCCCTACAGTATTACGCATCAAGGGATTTGCAAGAGGTTTAAAACCAAGCTCAACCAAAACATCTAAAACTTCTGGATGCTTGTCTACTACTTCTGCAACAGGGATCGATACATCAATAATATTATCCATCATAACCTCCAATACATTCTCAAACTAATTTTTCTTTTTTTATTATACCACAAGGGTTTGGATAAAAAAACTAGCAGTACAAGACTACTAGTTTCTTCCTATTATTCTACTTCGATGATTTCTGCTTCTTTTCGAATGGTTTCTATATCTTCCTGATATTGTACTTCATCATAATTAACCAATTTAGACAATTCCTTTTGCAAGCTTTCTCCCATCGGCTTCATGGTCGCAAACGTTAACCCTCCAGAGATGACACCTCCTAATATCGGAATGAATTTCCCCATTCCTTTGGCTAAGCCACCCTTCGTCAGATTTACCCCAAAAATTTTCAAAACTTTCTTCAAAATAGGATACCAAAGTGTCTTTGTCAAGGCTTTTTGAGGGACAGTTTTCATCACTTGCTTGGCAATTGCAACACCACCAGCACGAAGTAAAGCGGCAGTACCATTCACTCCTAGCATTACACCGAGATAGAGTAGCAGTGTATTTTGAGCATCTTCACTCAACTCGTCACGAGAAGCCCAAAGATCATTGTATCCATAGATATAACCTAACTCTTGAGCTAGTTTCAATGAAAAAGCATAAAACTGAGCTACGTCTGCTGGTATAGTAACCGCCATCGCAAGCCCACCAGGTAAGCCAGCTAAAACAGACGTCCCACTTGCTAACAAGACATTATCTCTAATACATGCATTTGCTACTCGATCTAAAATTTCCTGAGACAACAAGGCCGTTGGTCCCTCTTCTAATAATATAGGGACATCCTTTGGATCCAATTCATTTGAAAATTTATCCACTAAAAATTTTGACCGATCAACTTTAACAACCGGCAGTTTCACGACTTGCTGCAATACTTGCATAGCGATATCTTGTTCAGCCATTTAAAATCTCCATTTAATGTATTATACTCATTCTATATAATAACACACATCAAACAAAATATAAAGCGTTCTCAAACTTTATTTCTAAAATATTTTTTCGATTAAATCGTATACTATTAAAAAACAAAAAGAGGATTCCTCCTCTTTTTTAGTTCTTATCCAAATTACGTAACATCTCGTCAATCTTATAAGTCCATAATCTCTTTTTTCTTTCGATCAAACTCTTCCTGAGATAATATGCCTACATCTAAAAGTGATTTGAGTTTAGTAAGAGCTTCAATTTGTTCATCGAATGATAAACTTGGTTTAGTTGCTTTTTCATCTAACTGTTGTGCCATATTCATACCAAAAATCATTCCCGCACCATCTCCTAGCCCGTGTTGTTCGATTCCTGAGGCGACTTTTTGCTGCGCGGCAATGTTAGAAGCTTTCTGCGATACATCATCAAAAGCCTTTAAATTCATCTTGTTTGATGAAAATTTCTTAACCAATTCCTTAGATTCTGGCGAGAATTCTATATTTGCAATCGCAACTTTTATAATTTCAAACCCAAAACGTTCTTTCCAAGTACCGGCATACTGCTCATCACTCGATACTTGTTTTGCAAGTACTGTTGCTTGCGAAGGTAATTGTGATATACGATAAGTTGTTGATAACGAATTGAGGGCAACAGTAAATGATTGAAGAAATTCCGTGACTATCTGAGCTCTTGCTTGAGCACTATCAAAGCTATAGTAGGTCACATTTGCAGGAAGGAAATTTTTTACAAACTTGATAGCGTCCGTAATTTGAATAGAGAAAGTTCCAAAAGCGCGTACTTCTAAGTCTGTTCCATAAAACAAGTCGTTATACATAACTGGACCACGAGTACCAAACCTAATATCACGAATTTCTCTCAAATTGACAAAACAAATCTGTTTTTGCTGATCACTTTGTCCGCCAAATCCAACACGATTTGCAACATTATCAAACAGTGATTTTTTTAACCCGTCACCATTAAAAACACTACTTTCCCCACTTTGATATTCATATCCACCTGGTTCAGTGATAATTTCTTCTATTCCAGACTGACTAAAAATAACAGCAGCAGTATTTTCAGGAATAAAAATCTTAGACCCATTTGAAATGACACCAATAGACCCCTGACTATTCACTCCTCTGCCATTATTACTAACTTGTAGAACACCTGGACTGACAGCTGTATGTTCATCAAAAGCCTGAACTGTAATAATCTCCTTCCATTGATCGGAAAAAGTGCCACTAATTGCTTCTTTAAGGGCTAGCAATACTTCATAAGTATATAATAGAAAGAAACCTTATAAAATAAGCATAAATAAGAAATAAACTACATATAATTTTTACCATAAAAATATAAAAGTTTTAACCTTTTGCCCCTTTTTTGCCCCTTTTTAGAGCAAACAAAAAGACCGCTAGCATAAGCCAGCGGTCTAGTGTGTATAATTAATTTGTTCTTTCTATTTGAATTTTTTTATTTTGTTGTGATTAAGCCATCAGGCTCAACTGTGAACTCAGGCTTGTCAGCAAGTGAACCATCTTCTTTGAGATAGTACCAACCTTTTTCTGATTTTACAAATTGTTTAGATAACATTTCTCCGTTTTGTTCAGAGAGATAATACCAAGTTTCGTTGTATTTCACCCAACCTGTGATCATGTAGCCATCTTTGTTGAAGTAATACCAACGGTTGTTAATGAAGTGCCAACCTGTAACGGTTGCGCCACGTTTATCAAGATAGAACCAATATTTTCCGTCATAAAACCAACGGTTGATTAGACATAGACCTTTCTCGTCAAATCTGAACCATTCCCCCTTGATTTCTTTCCAGCAATTAGTTGGATAAGAGCCATCTGACTCCTCCCACCACCAACCATATTTACCTTGTCGCCATCCAGCTTCAGTATTTGTGCCACCTTCAATATCTTTCTTGAATTGACTGCGACTAATACCCCACTTAGCAAGGTAAGGATACGGGTCAACGTGATCTGAATTATTGTTAGGTTGATGATATGTACAGTATTCATGCGACTTGATACCAGCTAAGCTATCAGTATCAAGTGTTTTTGGAATACCTGCCTCATCAGCAAGGTCACGTAGTAGTTGGATGTAAAGGCGATAATCTGTCATGAACTCTTCTTTAGTCGAATGACTCTCAATCAACTCGACTGCTGCATAACTTTCAGCATTCCAACCGCCACCAACGTCCCAACTTCCGTTATTTACTGGCCCTACTTGCATCACTCGACCATTACCGACTACGTGAGAGAAGAACCCAAGTTCAGGGTCTTTGCGATAGTGGTAATCTGCTTCGTTTTGTGCGGTTGAGTTACGGTTGCCCGTTGAATGAGCATGTACTTGTCTGTAAGGACGTACACCGACCTGAGGAAGTCCAGTTCTTAATCTACTTTTATCAATATCCATTTTTAAATTCCTTTCTTATGGTAAGACATTAGGCCACGGCTCACTAGTCAAGTAAGAGATTGAACTTACACGAATATCTCCGATATCACGGTCAGTAGGTACTGGGTCAGTGAATTGGAAGCGTAGCATATTGCTATCTCCAGCACCTCCAAGATACCAAGTGCCGTATGGTGTGCCCTTGTCGTTGTAAATACCGCCAATTAAGCTAAACTCCGAGCGGAAGCCTACTGGTACTCCGCCTAAACCTAAAATGAAGCAGTTTCTTTCTCGGTCACTAGGTTGGACTTGATACCCTGCACCGCCACGTCTGACAATACCAAACCATCCCCAGCTTAGCCCTCCAAACTGATACATCACGGTATCGTTTTTGCGTCGTACTTTTAGATATGAATTGCCTAGCTTTGAAACAATAGTGAGAGTACGCCAACCAGTGTCCCCTGTTAGCACCTCCCATCCCTGAGAGTCAGTTCCTGAGCGTTTAATCCATTTCAAAGCGCCATTAGTTACAGCGGTATCAACGTAAGTTGTCCCAACTGGTGCTACAACCTTACCATTAGGCATGCCTTGACCGTGAATTTCGTACTGATTGACTTGTCCAGCGGGTGTGTTTGATGCTGCATTAGCTGGTAAGATAATACTCCCACCACCATCGGATAATGTTACAATGTTCCCGTTGATGCTCAATCTCTGAGGGATTCCCACACCATCGCGACCATTTTCGCCTTTAGGACCAGTTAAACCAATAGGTCCTTGAGGTCCGACTGGTCCAGGTAAACCAGCGGGTCCTTGTTCCCCTCGTTCTCCACGAGGTCCTGGCTCTCCATCTCGCCCACGTTCTCCTTGGATACCTTGCAATCCTTGAGGGCCTTGTAAACCGTCTGCCCCTCTTGGTCCAGTTTCGCCTGTTGCACCTTGCGGGCCACGTTCGCCAGGTTCTCCCTTTGGACCAAGCTCTCCTTTGTCGCCCTTTGGTCCTTGAGATAGAGCAACGTTCTGCAACTCTAGCTTGGTTGCAAACTGACTTGTGTCAATGTTAGGCTTGCTCTCTAAGACCTCTACACGCTCTACAAGTGGCTTGTCATTATAGATGGTGTCATTGTCAGGCTTGGTCTTTAAGGCTTCAATATCGGCTGAGATACGGCTTATTTCAGTACGTAGGTTGCTGTCGTCATAAGTTCCGCCTTGTGCTTTAATTTTTTCAAAAAGCGCATCCAACTCTTGCTTGGTCACAACATCCTTGACGTTAACAATTCGCCCTGATTCACGTTCAATAAGTGGTTGCTTAACTGCCTTATCAATCTCGCTTACATGAACATTAAACATAAAGCTATACACATCCGCTGACTGCTCTACTTTTTCAAAATAGATGTAGCCAATAACAGATTCATCAGTCGTGATCAATGATGTATCAAATTGAACCGTGAACGAATTGCCTTCGATAACTGCTTCAACTTCTTTGTATCGTTTGGTGGATTTGAAATAGAATAAACAGATTACCTTAGTAGCAGTCAAATCATCGACTGTGAACTTAAACTCAGCATTATTTTTATCGTGGCTGTAAAACTCGTTATACAGTTTCTCGATACCACGATTACTGGATAGAACGGTTATTTTCCTTTCGATAACCTTTTTCAAATGCTAACCTCCTTTCTTTAAAAAGAAAGAGAACCCAAAAGGGTTCTCGTATACTATTGGTTCATCCACGCATCGTTCATCTGCTTAACTGCTGACTCAACGAATGTATCGAGGTCACTGTCAGTCATGTTGATGTTGTATTTGTTAAGCTCAGCACGAATTTTAACTCGTGCTTGTTCCAGCTTTTCTTCGCCTTTGTAGCCAGTTTCAGCAGATACTTGCTCTACTGCATTAACTGCATTCTTAGCAAGAATTTCAACAATCTTGATTGTTTTTTCTCCGCCTTTTTGAACCAGGTACTCTTTGACAGCTTTGACTGCTACACCTACCAAAATGACTAGGATGCTAATTGCTCCATTGATTAAAATTTCATTAATTTGTTGCATCGTCTTTCTCCTTTACTTCGACTTCAACTTCAACTTTGTCTTTTTGGTCAATATTGACCAATAACTGCCCGATTTTACGAGCGTTATCTTTCTTTAGCTGGTTAATGTAAGGCTTCAAAAATTCAGGGAATGCAAGACCGATAATTTCCCAATTTTCAATCACTGAAAACAGATAATTGAATGAGAAAAACATTGTCCAAGCAATCCCGAAGCTACGGAAACCAAGCGAACGGGCATACATGGCCACAAGTAAGATAACGACAAATACAATGAAATGTCTAATCAATCCCATTGTACCTACCTTGCTATCAAATCGCTTAGTCTTGAATGCCTTGATGTAGCCAGTCACAATATCTAAAATCATCAACCAAAAGAAAAAGTGAATATACGGACTGTATGATAGATTTTTTAAATGTTCTGCTAGTTCGTGAAATGCTAAATCTTGCATAAACACCTCCTATTGAACAGGTTGAGTGTTTAGCTCGCTAGATGTTTTTTCATTCTTTGGTTCTTTTGGTACTTCCCATTTCCACACTGCAAGAATTCCATTTTGAGACGGCGAGCCTTCAAGTTGTTTGAGTGATTCGCCCTGATAGATGAATTGTTGGTTTGTCTGAATCAAGACACGTTTGCCCTCGCCGTTTAATTCAGTGTGTTCAGGGTCTTCGATTGCAAACATTGAACCAGGAGCGTAGCTCTCACCAGTTTTTACAAGTGGAAATAGTTCTACAAGTTCTTTGTAAGTAGTACCGTAAGCGATTTTCTCACCCATGATTGAATCTTGAGCCATAACACGAACTACCTTATTGATTTTTTCAGTGATTTCAAGCAGCTCGTTCTGTTTATTTTCAGTTTGAGCGAGCTTCTGTTCAGCTTGCTCGATTTTAGATTGAGCTTTGACGATCGCTGACCCAGGATCTAGTTCAGCTTTAATAACATCAAGAACCGCTTGAATAAGTGTTTCTTCATTGTCTTGAGTGCGGTCTCCAACGAGTTCACGTTGGTTAGTGCTGTAGCGGTTTCCGTCTTGTAAACGGATTTCTACAACGGTTGTAGTTTTGTCTCCAAAACCACGAGTATAAGGTTTAGTTGCGAGTGTGTAGTTATTAATTGCCATTTGTCATTTGTCCTTTCACTTCTTCAAATTTTGTTTTTAGTTCTTCGTTCGACTCAATGAGATTTAAAATTTCATTGAGTTGTTTTTGCGTGATTTCATACAACGCTTTATAAGTCGCTGCATCACTTGCTTTCATTCCAATATCATCGCTTAAATTTCGGATGATTAGTTGACTAATTTCTTCCTTCATTTACTTCCTCCAATTTGTAATTGAGTTCTTGAATGGCCTTGATAAGATAAGGCACAAGTGCGAATGTGTTATATGAGTAAGCGCCATCTGGATTTTTAAGGAATGCTTCTGGAGCATATTCCTGCACGTCTTGCGCCATGATACCGCATGAGATATCTTCGATTTTCCCATCGTATTCTTTGCGATAACTGTATGTTTTAAGACGGTTGATAACTTCCAGAGCTGATACCTTACTATCTTCGATATTATATTTATATCTACGGTCTGAAACGTCTTTATTTAAAGGAATCCACATATATGAGTCATCTGGTCTATACAAATACGCATATCCATTGGACTCTTCAATACGTTTGAAGTTACCAGATGACAACCAGTAACCTTTTTTGTAAGAATTTATTCTAAAGAAGATATTCCCACTAACTTCCAAGTCCCCGGTGACTTTTGGAGTATTCCAGAATCGTGCTCTGTTATAACAGTACATCTCTCCTGTACGCTTCACGAACCAAGCATATTCCTTTGGTTCATTCCAGTTATCTCCCCAATTGACCCACAGGGCTGTTTGACCCCATTTTGTGCTACCATTGCTCATGCCAACTGCGAATTGGTTAGTACCAGTTAGCCAATATGTGCTTGGGTCTTTGTCATGTGTACCGATTTGAAAGCCACCAATACGACCTTTGAAACCTTCAAGCAAGGTTGCTGAAACTACTACCGAACGTAGTTTATTAATAAAGGCATTCTTAGCAGCTAACTGGTCAGTAAATACATCACTTGATACAATCTTCTTAGCCATCGCTGAGTCCATGACAACCTTATCAGCTGTGATGGAATTAGACTGGATAATGTCTGTATTTAGCGTACCAATACGTGCATCACCGACAAATAAACGCTTAAAATAACCGTCAATAGCTGTGATTTCATCAGCAAGTGTTTTACCTTTTAGACGGATTTTCTCTGCCTCAATTAAGATGTCCTTTGGCGCTAAATTGATTTGTGATGCAACTGCACCTGGACTAGTCAAGGTTTGGATAGCATACGAATCTGATAATTGTGCTACTTGTGTTTGTGTGACAACATCCTGTGTAGAAGTATTGTCAGTGAACTTCTTGGGTGGACTGTCTCCACGGATTAAGGAAATTTGACCGATAGCGACCTGACCGTTTTTAGCCAATATAATTTCAAGAGGGAACTCTTTCCCTTTATTACTAGTCTTCTTAATCGTGAACGTGCCAGTGATGACCTGTTGACCTTTTTGTGTGAGCGTAATTGGTGTAGATGCAAGACCTCCATCTGCTGACCACAAGTCCATTACAAGAGGAGCATCAGGAACGACATCGACCCAAACGAACATTCGATAACTGATTTTCTCGTCTTTAGTAAACGTGGAAGTATTAAGAGGCACTCTGAACCCACGGTATACATTAGAGGTATTCCCTGTGCTTGTAATACGTAGGAGTTTGGTATTCGATTGTACTTCGATTACATTTGCTTCTGCTGCAGTCTTCTCCCACTTACTGAAATTAGTAGGGTCATAAACTAGGTTAAAATCATCCAAGAAATTAGATACACGACTGACTAAGCCATCAGCAGTCTGAATAACTTGTGAAATAGCTTGGTCTTGTCGTTGTAAGGTTTGAGTATGTGATGATACGGTATCACGTACATCGTTAAATTCTACAATACTAACAATTTCAGAAGAGTTAACATCGTAGTCAGTCATACGGTCAGAGTGTTCAAGTTTCATCCCACAGATTTCAATACTGCCGCTTCCACTTTGACCAAATTGGATTGAATTAACGACTGCATCTGCTGTGAATGTGAATTGATATCGAACCCAATCAGTATTTGTGATTGGTTTATTCATACTACGATTATTATCGTTAGTAGTCCATGAACGCATTAAGAGATTTACATTTGGTTTGATAACTCTAGCCCAACAAGACATGGTATATTTCTCACCAACAATTAGGTTAATACCTTGTGCGATATCTTTATTCCAACCATTTGTATTATTTACAATCCGAATACCCTTTTTAATAGCAGTATGTGGCGCATCTGTGAGTGATACTACTTCTGTCTTACCACTACCACCTGATTGATTTAACCTCCACGTTCCATCTAAACCATTTCCTGCTGTGATGATGGAAGAATTCTGCAAGAGGTTGTCATTGCGGATAACGTCTCTCAATTTGGTTTCAATGCGTGAAATTGTCTGTTGGAAACCATCAACTGATTTCTTGACTGTATTCTGTACCTGAGTTGCAGTCTGGAAGCCTTTGTCATTGACTAGCTTATCTACTTCAGTACGTGACAATTTCTCAGTTATCTGACCTGCTTGAAACTCAACCTTGCTTTCAGTAATAGATAACCTGTCGTTGATTGGGTCTAGTTCTGATTTTTTAGCAAAGGTTACAATCGTGTCTTTGATTTTAATGATTTTCGATAAACTAGCGTCTGCTGAAACTGCAGCAGTTTCAGCATCTTCTAGAGCTCTTAGTGCATCTGCACTAGCTTTCTCTGCCAATGCTTGACCATATGCTGCAGTAGATAAAGAATCTTGAACGTTTTTACGAATCTTCTCTATCCTCTCCCTCTGGTCTTCTATAGTGGATTGGTAGTTTCTGTCAAACTCGCTTAATTGATTGTCAATCTTATTAAATAAGATTTGTTTATTTTCTTCAGCAAGTGCCTTAGCTTGTTCGATACCGTCTGTGATTTCATCCTTGATGCCTTGAACTTTACGGTCAAAATCTAAGTCAGCATTCTTGATTTCTTTTTCAAGTTTTGCTTCAAAGATATAGGTCTCGTTCTTCACAGCATCACTTACGACATTCCCGATCGCATTAGCTAGTCCAGATTTAAATTCTCCAAAACCAATAGACTTTAATTTTTTAGCCATTGGTGTGTAGGTATATTTAGTGATTTTCTTCCTTACATCCAAATCGAATGTCTCATGGTAGATACCTACAACATCAAACATCTGCACTGGTACATCACTTTTACCCACAACATCAATTTCAAGGCTATCTTCCATGAGGTCGCATAGGCTAGTTCTGAAATACTGCTTGCCATATTCTGCAAGGCTTGCTTCATCCTTGACATCTTGGTCGTTAACTTCTACAACATCCTCATAAATCTGACTGTATTTATTAATTAAAGGGCTATCGACAACTACTTTATAATGCTTATCATCAGCGTTTTCTCCCTCGCCTTTAACAGTCGTTTTAAAAGTAATTCGTGTCTTTAAAGATTTGGTAGATGTCTTATGCTGATAACTAGATAGGTTTTTCTTATACATAAAAAGCGATTCATTTTCTGAACCGCCATTTTTTAATAACCGTATCTGATAACCATGTCTGACTAAATCACCACCCCATTGACCAAGAATAGAGTGTTTATCCTTAGTCAAGACTTCCATAGCGTTCTTAGTGTCAGTATTAAAGGTATGTCTGTCATCAATATCTGAGAAGAACGAGAACGGATTGTCACGAGTGATGCTTCCAGCGAATCGACTTAAAGCGGTTGAACCAGTATCTCTGTTAAGGTCGATTGGATTGACAACATAGTGATTTAACAAGGTCATGACTTGATTGGCATAAACCTGAATATATCCATGCTGTTTCTCGATTTCAAAAATCACAAAATCTTGTTCACCGTGTAGATCATCAGCAGTCAAGAATGTTTCTTCTCTTAATCGTTGCCATAACACATTGTTAGTAGGAAATTTAAACGTTAATTGATAGGTGCTATTTGCTTCTTGCGTGATGTTATCATCGTATGCTGCATTAAGAGGGATATTCCCTTCTGTTAAATAAATCATACTAGATACCTCCAATTAGGACGAATAGTCACCTTACGTACATCGCCTGTATAAGTCACACCGTTAAGACCAACAGGGATTTCAAAGAACCCACCACGTTTTCTGAGTGTGTTCTGCACTGCCCCACTGGCATTGAAGATGTTTTGTTTTCCTTGTCTGCAATCAATCGTAGCTTTATTATTAATCGTCAAGTGCATGGTTTTACGTCCGATAGTGAGCGACACATCTCCATTGCCTTCAATCTCGATGATAGGCTCTGAATAGACCGTACCGATATTCTCAATTGTTCCAGCACTTGTTAGAACTACTGGTGCGACATTTTTCGGATACCTGAACGGTTGCATGTCTAGTTTGATAGATAATTCCCAACCATACATGCCTTTGGGGATAATTTCTGTATCTAGCAAATCGGCATAGAATAATGAATCAGGCTGATAGCTAAATTCCAACTGATTTCCAACTGCTTTGATTTTTTCAACCAAAGTTGCTAAATCAGAAAAGCGCTCAAAGAAAATACGAATAGTTCTTTCGTAGTTCTCATAAGCGCCATCTACTTGATTATAGCTACCATTTGTACCGTATAACTTCATTTGTTCTGAGAAACGAGGGATGGCAGAACGAATTGTTCCAAAGTCTACAACCACACAATTTCTTAAACCAGATGTTGTGAAATCATTTATTTTTAAATAATTCGACATTAAATGCCCTCCCTTCTCATGATATTCCCTTGATATTGGTAAGAACTTTCTGCAATCACTCGTCCATCAAGGTAAGTATTGGTATCTTTATCCAACAAGCGACCTAATAAATTCTCTAAACTTTCTTTCAAGCTAACTAATTCTGAAACAACAGCTTGGTTATCTCCACCACTATATCCACCGATTGTATAAGAAGTATTCTGATATCCACGGTTGCTACCTTTAGTATTGATACTCTGAATTCGTCTAGTTAGGTGAGAAATCTTCGTATCTTCAAAACCAATACCATTCTCATAATTCGGAATGCCTAAACGGTTCATTAAGCTACGAGTTTTACCTGCACGCATAACTTTAGTGCCTGGAGGTAGTGGTAGTGTCACATTTCGACCATGTGGAATGAATGACGTACCATCAGGAAGTGTAACCATTTCCTTATAAAGTGATCCTCTTTGGTCATTGACCGTTGCAAGACCACCTGGGTGATTATTTGTACCTTTTGCGTGTTTCTGTGTGAATGTTCTTGTGATAATATCAATAAATTTAACAGCTGGTAAAGATGCCAAACCTCCTAACACGCTACTGATAGCACTTTGGGTGTTGTTTTGAGCTTTAATGCTGATAGGATTATTTTGCTTAACAGCATTTACTGATTGACTTGCTGAGTTTGCTTCACCTTGTGTTTTATTTGTAGCATTGATATCGATTGGAAAGTTTTGCTTAATCGCATTGATTCCAGCACTTGCAGATGCAGATTCTGGACCTGTTAAATCTGTTGCATTAATTCCAATAGGTGTTTCTTGTTTTGGAGAGTTAACACTTAATGATGCACTTGCTACTGCACCAGCTGTGTTATCAACCGCATCCAACGACTTGGTTTGAGCAGGTGCTAAATTCCACTCAATTAGTTTATCAATTGAAAGCTGACTGCCATACAAAACATTATTTGGATTGACCTTCAAATCTTTTGTAATTGGAGTGGTTGCATTCCAGGTTGTTAAGGTATCGGTTGAGCGTGAAACAGCATTTCTAAAGTTTTCATCATTAGCAAGCAATTCTTTCTGTTTTGGAGCTAAAGCATCATAATTAGTAAGTGCTTTTGTTGCTTCATCTGCCTTACTCATGATGTCAGTATTCTTTAAAAGAAGCTCTTTAACATTAGCAGGCATATCATTCCAAATCTTGAGGTTCTTTTCGCTATCAAAGATAGCTTGTAAACCAGCTTGATTTTGAACAATTAGTTGTTTCTCTTCAAGGGTCATAGTTGACCACTTGCCAGATTCTACAAGGGCTTCTGCAATTGTCACACGAGCATTAGAGTTAATATCGGCTGTTTTAGCAATGAATTGTAGTTGCTCCCAACCTTCTGCAGATTTAGCCGCTTCTCCAATAACTTCCTTAACATTTGATTTAATTTCAAAATTACCATTCTTGTCAATATTCCCAACAAGCAAAGACCAAGCATCATTTGCTTCTTTAACTTCCTTACTCATATCGCTGGTATATTTAGCTAGAATACTGTGAGAATTTCCAGCCTTTTCAGATGCTTCTGCTGCCTTCTGGCCAATTGCTTCATAAGATAGACCATATTCTTCCAAAGCTTTTTTAGCTTCTTCCCAATAGTTCCAGTTTTGACCAGTGCGGGCTTTAACTTTTTCATCAAGAGTTTTCATAACTTGATAATACTTAGTACCCAAAGCTTCCATTGTTTGAGTGTGGTTAGCTTCAAGTTGTTGCATTTTCTTGTTGTAAGTCTCTTGATCAATAGCTTTTCCATCGAGCAACTCTTTCAACTCACTCTTAGATGTTTCGTAAAGATTCTTTTCTTCATCCAAGGCTTGCTTAAGAACATCTTTTGTATGTTTTAATTGAGTTTCATTTAGACTTGCAACCTCTCCATTCAGCGCTTGCAATGCTGCTTTTTGTTGCTCAGCAGATAAGCTCATCATAGAAAGTTTAGCTTTAATCATCTCATTTTGGTTATTCAAGATGATTTCTTTTTCTTCTTGAGAAAACTTGCTCGCATCACCATTGTGGCGTTGATAAATCTCATTAATTTGATTCATCATGGCTTCTGTATTAGATACAACCTGACCATTCTTTTCTCTAGCTCTAGCAATATCTTCTTCACTAAGACCCCATTTAGCACCTAGTTCTTCCATACGTTTGTTGGATTTCTCTGCGCTCTCTGCTACCTCATCATAAAGCTTTTTAAAAGCACCACTTACTTTTTCAACATCACCAGCGTGAGTTCCAAAGTTTGCGACTGCAGTAGCTGTTTCATCAACTGTTTTTTGGAAGCTTCTTAACTCTCCTCTTGCAGTATCACTTAATTGTGAACCAAATTCTTCAGTCTTTATTCTCGCTTTATCTTTCTCATTTCCAAGATAGACAAGACCTGCAGTTGCTAATGCTATACTACCAACTATCAATCCTAAAGGATTTGCAAGAGCACCAAATGCACCAGATAAAGACCCAGCACTTGTTGATACACCTGCCATTGCAGTTTCAGCTGCTCCCGCTGAACTTGATAAAGCAGTTAAACCAGCTGGTAGATTTGCAAGATATTTAGCTGAACCACTTAGAAATCCAATACCTTTTGATAACCCACCGATAGCTTTAACAAAACCACCAATGACTGAGATACCACCGCCTAACAACTTCAAAGCAGGGCCTAATGCTGCTGCAAACAATCCCCATTTCAAGATATTTTGTTGTTGCTCTGTCGATAATGAACTAAATTTTTTAGCTAATTCTGATAAATTTTCAATCCATGGTTTTGCCGCATTCAGCCCTTCTCTTAGGGCTTTAATCAATGGCCCTCCAAACTCGATTGCAATATCTGTAAGTTGGTTTCTAAACATCTTTAATTGAGACTCAGTAGTCTCATAACGTTTATTTGCTTCATTGGTTAAGGCAGTATTTTCTTTCCAAGCTTGATTAGAACGATTTACTGCCGCACTCATTTTATCTGATGCAAGGGCTAATGATTTCAGCATGTTTCCTTGTCGGATACCTTTCATTCCAAGGTCTGACAAAATTCCATCCATATTCTTGCCTTCTTCGTGGGCTTTTTGTAAACCTTTAATGAATGATTGTAAAGCTTCCGCTGGTTTCTCTTTCCAAGCTTGAGAAAAACTTTCTGATGTAGTACCAGCAATTTGAGCTATCAGCTCTAACTTCTCTTTAGCTCCTTTGCCAACCCCAGATACCGCCTTACCAATACCAGTGAGGGTTTGAACCATGGCAGTACCACCTGCTTCTGCTTCAATCCCTACACTACTCATGGCAGTTGCAAGACCTAAAATATCTGGTGTGCTTAATCCTGCTAGTTTACCACCTGCGGCTAAGCGGTTGGTCATCTCAACAATATCTTTTTCAGTTGTAGCAAAGTTGTTACCTAGGTCAACAACTGAAGCACCAAATCTTGAATAATCGTTTGATGTCAAGCCCATGATGTTTGCTACTTTAGCAATTGCAGTTGCAGCTTCTTCAGCACTTAGGTTAGTTGATTCTCCCATATCAATCATGGTACGTGAGAATGACAAGATATCTTCTGCCTTAATACCAAGCTGACCTGCTACTTCTGCTACGTTTGCAATCTCAACTGCACTAGCTGGCAATTCTTTAGCCATTTGACGGATACCGTCTGACAAGTTTTTATAAGATACAGTGGCAGTTTCATCTACTGTCTTTTTAACCCCAGCAAATGCAGATTCATAGTCGATTGCTGCTTTTACTACAAGACCAGCACCCGCTACGATTGGAGCAGTAACTCCACGGGTTAAAGCAGAACCAAAACCAGAAACAGTTTGACCTACTTGACTGATTTTATTACCGACTTCCTGTGCGCTTTTTCCAAATTTAGTGAATGCACTATCATCGATATAAGCTCGTCTCATAGATCCAGCTAATTGTTCATAGCGATTTTGTAATTCAGCTACTTTAGCAGCAGTAGCTGTCATACTAGCACTTGCTTCAACTAACTTCTGCTTTTGCTCTGCAGTAGCGGTCGAAACATCTCCAATACTTGCTTTTAATTGGTTGTATCGTTCGCTTTGTGAACTCAATACTTTTTGATATGAGTTTAAGGCCGAACCAGTCTGGGATAAAAGACCTTTTAAGTTGCTGACATTATTACCAGCTCCCTTAAAATTGTTTTCCATCGCCTTTAGGGAATTATCAACACCTTTTAAATAAGTTTTCAACCTCCCAACATTTGACTGAAAAGGAGCGACATCTAAGGTTGCTGTGGCGACTAATTCGCCAATGTTACTTGCCATTTAATCTCCTTTCTTTTTTTATCCAAAAAGGAATGGGAAGGCCTTGTCAAGGGTTGTTTCTTCTTCCTCTTGGCTTTCTTTTGTTTCTAAAGCCTGCACCATCAAATCAAAATCTGATAAGCGCATACTTTTAATATCATGGATTGTATATCCTTGACTCATTAGTGATTGAACCCAAACTAATAAATTGTTTTGAGCTTCTTTAGGGCTTAACCCTTTTTCTTCTTTTTTCCCTCTGTGGTCTCTTTTTCTTCCTGTTTCCCACCGAGAGCAGCAAGGTATAAGTTGTTCAAAGTTTCAAGTGTTTCTACGCTAGCACATTTAATATCATTTACTTCAAACTGTTCACCGTACATTTTCACAAACATATCTAGATATGCTTCATTCAATTCACGATGTTTAATAGGATTTAACAAATCCTCTTTATTTTCATACAAGGCAGTTTGTCGTACTTGATGTTCCAATGCTAGTAAATTATCTTCAACATTTACATAGTCTTTAGAAAATTCTTTCAAAACACCTGCTTTTTTAAACTTAATTTCAAACATTTTATTAACTCCTTAAAAAAATAAAGGCTTGGGAAAACCAAGCCTAACCTAATTACTCTTGTCTTGTGGCAACTGCACTCACAGGTGCAGCACCACTTACGACTTTGGGAAGACTAATTCACGGAACTTATCTTCTTGGAATTGTGGGTTGTCTTCACGACCAACTACGATTACAAGAGCATCATCATCGTCTCCACGAGCTACAAAGCTACCAGAAACAGTATCATTCTTAGGTTCTGGTGAACCGTCTTTAGTTTCCAAATCCATTCCTGGAAGAGAAAATTTACCTTTAAGAAGACCGACCCAGATACCTTTACCATCATCACCAGTTGTACGGAACAAGCAAGCGATGTCGTTTGGAGTCATCTTCTTATTGTATTTTTCAACACCATTTTCAACAGTGATACCATAGAAGTCTTTACGAGCTTCACTACCCAAATCCAACCATGACACTTCAAGAGTTGTTCCAGTGATACCAGAAGATAATACTACGTATGGTCCATCATCTGCTGTGATAGTGTTCAATTCATTTGTGATATCCAATTTTGCCGATTTCAAACCAGGGATTTTTTTAGTATCGCCTGTGACAATGTTTTTATTGTCCAAAACCCCATATTCAAAACCACGTAAACCAAATTTAACTTTAGACATTTAATTATTTTCCTTTCATTTCTTCGAGATCACTCCAATCAAAAAGACGATATTTTCGGACATTCATTAACAGTCCAATATCGTCATCCATGTATCGAGGTTTCTCATTTGCTGTGTAGCGTTCAAATCCACTACTTTCTAAGACCACATCCATTCTTTTGGCGATTTGGTCAGCTTGCTTTGCGCTCTTACACCAAAAGTTGATTGTGATACGTTGTTCCATTGAGATGATTTTATCATCTGCATACTTGTGAGGTGCTTCGTAGGTTAAATAAATTCTTGCAAACGGAGCAAGCTCTTTTTGTTTTAAGTTTGTAGGCTTCTCAGGAATATCATAAGTAAAAATACCTTGTTTATATCCTGGAAATTCTTTACCTCTAAACTCATTAAACAGTTGATTTAACTTTCCATCTGCCACCAAGAGTTTATAAGCTTCAGTTTCAGCAATCATTTATTTTAACACCTCCCTTATTTTTGTTATGTAAATTTCTTTAGCACGAGGAGTGACTGCATTGATAGTCTTTTCCTCGAAATCCTGTGCTTTCTGATAGATTGTCCCGCTGTTGGGATATCTAGCACGCCAACCTGTAGTACGACCAAATCCAATATCTTTAGAAGGAGCATTTCCACCACCTTTGAAATTACTGATTCTTATATCTTCTTTCAAACGAGTGGGTGTAAACTCATCAGAAACTGGAGTATTTACTTCAAGTTCTTTTTCAAACTCTTCAGCTACCATTGTGACTGCTTCACGAGCAACCTTAGGAGCTTTAGCTTCAAGTTTAGCAAGGTTTTGAAGACATAAATCCAATCCCCTTGTCATGACAACATCACTCCCTTGATTAAATCAATTTCCTTGCTTGCGTAATCACGATCAATGGCAATGATTTGATATTCATTACCATCAAATTCTACAAAGCAAGAATTATCAAAAGGCAATTTTGGAAGATGTCTAATCAAGAAAGTTTTAGTATCTTTATGTTCTGCCAAACCTGCACTTTTAGTGACTGTCGCATTTTCACGGAAATCCTTGATAGACGTTTTAGATACTTCTGCCCAGCAAGTATATAAGTCTTTTCTTTCAAAGTCTAATACTTCTCCATCTTCATTTTGTCCGCCAACTCTTTGAAAAAAAGTAATGCGAACATTCATTTTACGTGTCCGCATTAACTCTCCTTCCGTGTTCTAAGTTGGTGAATGATGTTTAAGACACCATTTGCTAAAGGATAGCGCATGGTATCTGCTGACATTCCACGATGCTCATATTCTTCTTTGACTTGCTTTTTGACAGCTAGGCGGAATTTCGCATAATCTACTAAATCATCTGGGCTTAAATCGTTATCAATTGCAAAACAAATCTGCTCTTTTGCAGACTCAATAAGCTCAATTAGTAAATCATCTTCAAAGTCATAGTCGATTTTACAATACAACTTAACCTCTTCGAGAAAACCATTCTTTTTAGCTTCCATATTTCTAACCTCCAATCAAGGCTAGTAATTGCTCTTTTGTTTGAGAGGCTGTGTAAGAAATTCCCTTGCTATCTAGATAAGACATAATATCTTGCTTGGTGCTACTTGAGGTTGGCACTGGTAGTGCTACTGCTGACCGTGAGACACCCCCACTAATAGGGGGAGTATTAGGGCATAGTTACAAAGTAACCAGCCTTAGCATCTGCTTTCTTAACGTCAAAGCGTACAACTGCTTGCAAGTATTGACCGTAGATTTCATTGTCAGTCCAACGTAGACCTAATTCTTGACGGTCAGCAAAGAGTACAGCACGTTGTACATCACCGATAAAGGCTTTAGCTTCACCAGTTGCTCCAAGAGTTGCATCAGAAACTACAAATACTGGATGTCCAAGGAAGGCTTTACCTGAAGCAGAGACGATTGAGTCTTGAAGCAAGTAACGACCATTCTTGTCTTTCAAAGTGTCAAGTTTTTGGTAGAAGCTTTGTGAAACTACGAATGAAACGTTGTAAGCTGGGTCAAGATTTACATTCAAGATTTCCTTGATAGCGTCAAGGTCAGCAGCGGTTTTAGCTTCAAAATCTTTCAATACAGTAGCGATTGCATCGTTAGTAGTATTAACCTTAATTTGGTTAGCTGCTTCTGCAACGATAGAAAGAAGGTCAACGTCTGCATCGTCAATAGCTTCTTGTGAAAGTGGAATAGCGCCACGGTAAGTTTTAACTTTCCAAGGAACATCTGTAAATTCTGGTTTAGCAAGAGCTGGGTTCTTTTCCAATTCTTCTACACTTGCCATCTTAGATGTAGCGTGTTTAAGAATAGGATATGATCCTTCGCCTTTAGATGCTTTGTGAGTTGTCACGAATTGTTTAAGGTCAAGAACTGTCTTAACTTCACGGATTGGTGTAGTAACAATTTCTTTGCTAGTTACTTTTCCAGTTTCAACCGTCTTCAATCCGTCTTGTGTTGGATTTACTGCTGCATTCATAGGAATAAGAAGGTCTTTTCCTTCAAGTTTCAAGTTTGAATCAGCAACTGCACCTTTAGTGCGCACCCATTCGTTTACAGAATCACGGTAAGTTTTACCGTCTGCTTTTACTTCATGTTTTTCAATAGCCGCTACCATTCCAGCTCCTTCTTCTGCGATTTCATAAGTCTTCAAGTTGTTTTCTGCTTCTTCTTTTTGTGATTTCAAGTTGTCGATTTCAGCACGGATTTCACGAGCTTTTTCAAGATCATCAGAATTTAAAACAGATTTTAATTCATCTGTCTTAGTAACAATTTCAGCACCGATGTTTAAAATCTGTGCTTTAAGTTCTTTCATTTTTTCTTTAAACATATTTTCTTTCTTCTCCTTGTGGCATTAAAAAAAGAGCTTATAGCCCTTTAAGTAATTCTTCTTTTTCGATTTCTCGTAGCATATTTTGGATTTCTGACTTACGCTTGCTACGGTTAGCGTAAAAGTCGTCAATAACAGCTTGTGGCAACAGTCCATCTCCAAGACTTGCAACTGCACCAACATCATCAAAGGTCATCACTTCATCTGCAAAGCCTTTTTCAACTGCTTCACTAGCTGACATGAAGGTTTCGTTCTTCATCATGTCGATGATAACTGATTCTTCCAATCCAGTTTTAGCTACATACGCATTCACAATAGCTTGGTCACTAGATTTAAGAGCATTTGAAGCTTTATCCAAATCATCGCTATTACCAGATACGAAACCATACAACGCTTTGTGAATCATTATCTGAGCTGTTGGACTGATAAGCACTTTATCAGCGCCCATGATTGCAACACTAGCAGCACTTGCTGCCATTCCTGTTACTTCCACAGTCACATACCCTGGATAACTCTTTAATGCTGTATAGATTTCGCTTCCAACAGTTACAAGACCACCGTTGGAATTAACTTCCAAAACGATGTCACTATTATCTTCTGGGAAAGCATCTGTGATAGATTTTGCACTGACCGCTTCCAAACCGAAGTAATCATACGCTTCTTGACTATTATTTGGAATCAGTGGACCTTTCATCTTGATTCTCTTTGGCATCCCTTATCTCACCTCCTTTCATTGATTGATATTCTTCTTTCTTATCCAAGAAGACATAGTTTAAACTTGATTGGTAACGGTCCATGTTTGGATCAGTAGAACGTTCCTTACCAAGTTCAATCAAAGCTTGGTTAGGTGTTAAGATTTGATTGTTCACAAGTTTTACAATCTCATCTACGTTTCTACCAGTTACGCTACGTGTGTCAAAATCAACACGATACTTCCTACGCTCATCATCACTAAACACTTTCAAAGCAAGTTCGCTTGTGATTGCATCAAAGTAGAATGGAAGGTCGTTGGTTACATAGTCTTCGGTCAACTGTGCGACAGATTGGTTAGGACTATTAACTCCTAACTTAAAACTAGGAACTCGTAAAGCTTTAGCAATTTGAGCAGTAGAGAAGTTATTAGATGTAATCAACTGCAAGACATTCGTATCAATTTCAAGTGGGGTATATTCTTGTGTGTCATCAAAGACTAAAGGACTGCCACCAGTTGAACCTTCACGCATCTTTTCAAAGTCCATACGGGCTTTCTTACGGGCTTCACCGTTTAATTGAGCGCCTTTAAGTTTGATAATTCCACTTGAGAAACCATCTCTAAAGAATTTAATCAAGGTGTTCAATCCACCATCTTGTAGGCTGATTTCATTTCCAAGAGAAAGTAGTGGAGACCTACCAAGAATAGTGTCATGACTAAAGAATTTCCAATGGATAACATCTTCTGCTTTACATACAATTTTCTTACCGTTCAGACGGTCACGAAAAGTGTAAATCAATTCATGGTCATTGGTTTCTTCTACTGTCGTTTCAGACGGTCTAAAAAATTGAAATTCTAATGGCTTGCCACTTATTGGATCACGTAGAATACGAGAGAATGAATTACCAGTCAAAATTGTATTGACTGTCATTGCAAACTTCCATTGTCTTGCTGATGTATTGCTTGTAGATTTAACATTCAAAAGATAATTCATATCTTCATCTTGTTCAATATTACCCATTAAATCTTTTTTTAATAATGGAAAACGAGCAACATCACCAGCTATGATAGATACCGCTGTTAAGACATCACTATTCTTCAAAGCAGATATACCAGTATATTCAGGACTTGAATTACCAGAGATTACCGAAGAGATATAGTCGTCATAAGATAGTTTTGACGACCCTAAAGATTGAAAAAAAGTCATTTATTTTCTCACCTCCTTTCTAATTCACCCCCTTGTTTTACTGATATACAAGGCTAACAAGATTAAAATAGATCCACTACATAAGAAACCTGCTACTTGATTCAATAAGAAAAAGCCATAGATTAAAAATCCAAGGCCTATCAATAGCAAAATTGTGTGGATATGTTCCAGTATTTTCAAAATAGCGAACCTCCTTCCAAGATTTTTTCGTTTGTCCAATAACCAGTTCCATCAAATGGCTCTAAATAACAAGCAGCATACGCATCCAATAACGCATCCAGAGGGTCGATTTTGTTACTATTTTTATTTTTATCAATCCTCATACCGTTGTTATCAACTTTAGTGTAGGCATTATTGATTGCCATTGTCAGCAACTGATTTCCGCTATGCTTGATTTTACCTTGACGAACATCATCACGGAATTGTTTCGTGGGCATATTCAAGACCATAGTGGTTTGTGGTATCTGAACTAGTGGCCATTCTGGATGTCGTTTCTCAATCATGGTCAATAATGAACCGAATTGATAAGGGTCAAAGTAAATTCCTTGCAATTCCCAATCATTGCTATATACCATTTCTTCAATCTTCTCAAGAACACGTTCATCATCGATAACACCACTTTCAAGCGTGGTAATTTCGCATTCACCTGCTCTTTCCAAATTGGTATAAGAAACACCATCTCTTTTTTCTTTTGCAATCAATCCGTATTTAGTAGCCACAAAAGAAAAGCTATCAGCATACCAATAATCATCCATCATAACCATTGAAGAGATAGAAAACAAGTCACTTGATCTACCAACATCGACACCTAACCAAACTCTGCGCTTTTTAGTGTTCGGTTTATCTATCTTAGCTTTCGCCCAGCTTTCTTTATCCATATAAGATTCTTCTGATGATTGTCGCCACATGTTGTAATTTTTAACTAGGATTTCATTTATTGTTCCTGTCTCAAGTGCCACCTTCCTACGTTTTCGTAGGTAGTCCATCATCTTCTTACGTAGTGCTTTGACTTCAAGGATTGGATTTGATTTTATCCAGTTCTTTTCATCTTTGATTTCCTCTTCATCATCTTGTTCAGCAATGAAGGCAAAATATTCATCGTTTTCAACTTCTTCATCGAGAAGTTTTTCGATATACGCATACTCGATAGTGTGCATTGGTACGTTTAAATCAAATCCAGCAGTTGAGATAATCAAAATCAATGGATTGTCTAACTGACCTTGACCAGATTCGAGAAGCTCAATCATCTCATTAGTTTTAGATGCTGCAAATTCATCCAAGATACCAACATACGGTTCAAAACCATCGACTGCACCAGTTTCACGACTCAGTGCACGCACGTAACTTTCATCATTTAGGTTACGGAGTTCATCTCTGACTATCTTCGTAGCTTTTCTAATATCTGAATTTTTACTTCTTAATGCTTCCAACTGCTTACGGATCATATCGTAAGCAATGCGTGCTTGTGAACGGTCATTCGCTGTACAAAACAATTGCCTACTCATTGCAGGGTTTCGACCAAACAAAAACTCATATAAAGCAATACCAGCTACTAAAATAGTCTTACCATTCTTTCTGGCCAAGCTGATTAGAGCTTTTTTGAATCGCCTGATAGATGTATCAGACTTTTTTCGCCAGCCATATAGACTGCTCAAAATAAATTTTTGAAAATCTGCCAGTGGATAGGGTTTTCCAGTTTTGACATCTGGGAGCATTTCGATAAAATCTATCGGATTTTTTGCTTTGTCAGGTAAGTAAACATACGGAAAGTCTTCATCATCCATACGCTCTAAATCTCTTAAATGGCGCTTGCAAGCTTTTATAACTTTCTCGCTGGCTATGATTTCTCCATTTACGACTTTTGAAGCATATTGATAAGCTATATCTTCCATTGTTTCACCTCCTAACTAACAAAATACAGACTGTGTAGGAATCGAACCCACGACTACAAGGTTGGAGCTTGTCATGTTACCTCTACACCAACAGCCTTAAATAAAAAAAGAGGGAAATTCCCTCTGATATAAAAATCATTTCATTTTACCAATCATATTTATCGTCAATCTAGTTAGCTCGCCAGAGTTCCAATCAATACTATAACTCGTTACTCCATCTAATAGCTTTCCGTTTATTGCGATTCGTCCACCCTTTATTGAAAATTCATTTAACACATAGTGTTTTTTCTTCTTCAAATAATGCGGTCTATATTTCATCAACTATCCTCCTAACTACCAAATTTATCAAAAATACTCTCTTTCTTTTCTTCAACTTGTGGCACAAATAATTTCATACGACTGTCCACGGTAAGACCAAGTTGTGATGCTGCTTTTGTTAAGTTAGTAGTCGCACGCTCTAAACTATACAACATCTTGTTTGGTAGAACCTTACCTTTTTCCGTCTCATAAACATACCCTTCTTTTTGCAATCCACGAGATATTTCTTTATAGACTGCGTACCAGGTGCAGTAACTTTCTAATACTGCTCTATCTAGGTTTCTGAGGGGTAGCTTTCTCAAATCTTCAATCACGCGCTTATATTCTGCTTTTGCGATTGGATCAAAATGTTTTGGCGGTGTTAGTTGCAATGCTTCCAAACCATCAGAAGCCTTTTCTTGTATGGTTTTTCTTGCAATCTTCTCTTCTTTCGTCAAATGGCTTTTAGTACTTTCCACTATCTTCATTTTTCGCCCCAAATCGACCACCTCCTTTCTGATTTTATAGGGGTTCAAGATTTCAAAAACGGAATTTTTCGCACAGAAGAGGGCAGCGTTCTTATATCCGAACGATACCTACCCCCGTCTAAAAATAAAGGGGGTATTTCCGTACATTTTGTCAGTGCATAACCGAACGATATTCCATTTGTTTTTGGGTTTTTTGAAATTATTTTAAAAAGAATATTTCTCTTTTATTGCTTTCTTATCATTACATTTCTTACAACTTGCTTGAAGATTATTTCGATCTAATCTTTTCGACCAATCTTGTTTTACACTAATAATATGGTCAGTCATTGTGGCTTCATCACCACACATGGCACAGATATAATTTGCTTCAAGTAATACTTGTTGACTCGTTCTCTTCCAGATAGTTGAGTTATAGAACTGTTTAACCTCTCTATCATACTTCCAACGAGTACGATTATAGTCTGTGTATTCTTGATTACGTTTATCATAATCAACTGCTGTTCTCCGACCGTTTAACATAGTCAGCCTTTGTGGTTTCATCACTCTTCTCCTTATAAAAACAAAAAGCCACACAATCATTGCGTGACTTTATGAAGACCTCTCATGAGAATAGTGGGATTTGCACCCACTCGTATTCCCAAAAATAAAAACGGTGTTAGGATGTTTGGAGGTACTATGAAACTATAAAATTAAAAACGCAAAGGAAAATCAACAATGAATACTTTCCTAACACCGAATTAAAAAATAAATAGGAGTCATCAGCCTATTGCTGATACTATCATAATACCACTTAATTAGTGCCATTTAGTGCCATTAGTGCCATTTTTTTAATAGCGTTTCTTCTCACCCGTTTAATAGTCGTCCGACTACACCGAAGTTGTATCTGCACCTCGTTCCAAGATAGGCCATCGATATAGAGTAAGCGCATGACGATATTCTCTATAGGGTCATCTAAATTCTCGATCCATTTGATTGTTTCTTGTTGTTTCTGATACAACCCTGCAATTTCCTCATAGAGTTCATCTGACCTATCAATCACACGGATATTCATATCTTCAGTTTGATTATTATTCGATGGTGACTTAGGCATATTATCAAACGACTGCCCCTTAACACTTGAAGACCTAAGACCAATAATTTCATTGTGTAATGACTTGATTTTAATGTTCGTATAAGGTAATTGCTTTAATCGTTTTTCAATGTCAGTCAATCTATCCCTCCCCTATCAAAACATTCATAGGAAGATTAAAGTACGTTGCTACATCTTCCACTTGATAAAAGTTAGGTCTTGTCTTGCATGCTTCCCATTTATAAATATCTGATTGACCGTATCCTAAGATATAACCTAATTCCTCTTGTGACAACTTATTATCTTTTCGCTTTTGCCTTAGCATAAAAGCAAATCGCTTTTGTTGATTGTCATTTAATCTTTGCTCGTAGTTCATCTGGCAAGTCCTCCCATTTCACGAAACTACCATCAATCCAGCGACCTTTACGGTCTTTGATTTCCTGGTATGCTAGTTCAAAGCATTCATCGAAATCATATCCAAGATTTTTTAGATAACCAATACAGCGTACTAGATTGTGTCTGCACATTAATTTACTAGCGAATCCTTGAGACAGTTGAAACTCACTAATGTTTGTATTGATTGAGATTAATGTTTCCGGAATTTCTTTCTTCCGTAAACTACCAGATTCCTCAAAAATCTGATTAACATCCTCTTTGATTAATAGTGCTAGACCGACAATCACGACTGCACAATCTCCGATGCTATCTTTCATGACTTTTTCATTCTTCTTGAGATAGCCAGCGCATAGTTCACCGAATTCCTCACTCAACTTGAGTGACTGCTTGTCTAATCTTCCACCGTTTTCTAAATCGCGATCAATAAACCATTGTTTTACATTTTCTAGTGTGTTCATGATAACTCCTCATCTATTTCAATTAGCATCCTTCCAAATGGATAACGTTTGATTCTTGATTTTTTTGAATATTCCTTTAATCTTTCTAAAGGAATACCTGTATACTCGTGTATTTCTTGCAAAGAACCTAAAGTTATGAATGTTTCGCCTTGGTAATAAGCGAAATCATTCTCCCAGTTTCTCATTTAACTCACCTCTCTCTAAAGCTATTCCAATTTTCTCGTTATAGTAACTCAAAACCTTGCTCTCTAACTTTTTAATTTGTGTGATATTGTCTATAAAAAATTCTAAGCCTGTACTCATTTCATCCAATAACTTGACCGCTTTTAGTTGGTATTCCATGTCAGGTACATCAATCGTTAATTTTGATAATCTAGCAACCGACAAGCCTGGTTGATTATTACCATCAGCACACCGTTCTATCTCTTTGCGGTTCATCAGTAGCCAATGAAATAGATAACGCTTGTCTATCATCTCTTTCGGTTCAACCTTTAAACTATCACTATCCATCCAAAATGGATCTCGATGGAAATAAACAGCACCAACCGTACCCTTACGAGTCAAGCGGATTGTATCACTTTCACAATTAAACTTGTCTGTCGTTCCTTTTGCGTTCATGCCAGCGCCATAGATAAAATAAGGTCCGTCTGTTTCTTTCGTTTTAGCACCTGAAATAAGCTCGCAAACTTCTAGCAATCCGTACGTTGTTATCTTATCTGGTTTCATTCTAATCCTACTGCAAAATTATAAGCCAATAAATAATCATCTAAGACCTTGTGGCATTTTGTGATGAATGATTTTAAATCAATATCTGCATTAAAGAATTGAATCAAGACTAATTGACTTGCTAAATGCTTTTCAAGGTGGTCAATTGCCATTTGATCTAATTCAGCATTCACTTTATCAATGTCTATTTCTTCTTTCTCTACTGGTTTCTTAGGTATTACCCAGTTAAAATCTGAGTTTAATTTGTCAGATTCTTGATATTCAACTTTTTTAGTTTTACAATCATAAATTTCTTTTGAAATTTCAGGAGTATTCTTCTCTTTGTCAATTACTAAGAATATGACATTGATAGGAGTGTCCTCAAATCCATTTTGAATCTCATTCAATTCAACGAGATTATTACCAACTAGCTCTCTCATTTTTTTCTCAGATTGACGATAAGCAATACCAGGGAACATGATATAAAATCCGTAACGCTTAGTATAATTCATGGACTTCAGTAGAAAGATATCATCTACAACACCTGATTTCTTCCACGGGTATAATTCTTTAATAGCCTGTTGGTCTTCTTCTGGTAACTCTTTCAATTTTAAAGAGTAAGGTGGATTCATAGCAATCGCATCTACTTGTATATCTGATTGGTAAGTGAAAAAACTCTGATTATGCACAATCGCATGAGGGAAATTGGTTTTCAATGCTTCACAACTTTCCTTTTGAACTTCTACTGCATGAAAATCAGTCATACTGATAAACTGCTCCAACTGTCCAGAACCTGCAGCACCATCAAAGACAGAAATATTTTCACCGCAGTATTGCTTTACTTTTTTAGCTAAGTATTCACGCAACGGCTTCCCTGTCACATACTCAGCAAATTTATTAGCTTTCTCACGGTTGTTATGTTCTACGAACGTCATAACATCACCTCATTTCCAATTTCTGTATCATTATATTTCTGCTCACTAACCACAAACACGTTACCGTTGACTGTGATAGTGAAAAGACTCCCAATTTTTTTCTTATCTGTAACCTTGCCAGTAATCTGATACTTACTATCAGCATGATAGACTAGCAAGGGTTTTTGTGCTTCACGTTGCATGAATAATAAGCAAGTTGTTAGTAAGGCATAGCCAATTAAAAAACGTTTCAATCTGTGACCTCCTGCTTTGATTTAAAAGGCAATTCTTTTCTTGCTTCACTCATAATAAAAGGATTGTCTGTTGGCAATGTTGCGAAGTATGTTCTCAATACTGCTGCTTGACAAAAAATCATTTCATCAAAAACTAGCTGACATAACTCCACTAAACACTCCTCAATATCAAAGACCTCGTTATCGTCTTCACTATCCATTTGTTCTTCATAAAATTCTGCAATTTCACAAGCTTTTCTGTACAACTTACCTGCAAAATCTCTTTTCATTTCTTCCATCACTCCACCTCTTCGATCTCAATCCCGGGGCAATCAAACACCCAACCGAAGCCAGCTTCTTCTAATTGTTTGCGGGTGTGTCTAATTTGTCTATCGCTAGAATATTCTTTTGCTCCGAAATACCATTCTTGAATAATTTTGCCATATTTAAGAAATCTTGCTTCATCTGGTACCCCTTTTAATTTGATCATATACCGCTTCTCTTCCTTGACTGTGTATCCGAATTGGTGCATGTTGACGAGGGTTTGAATAGGATTGCCTTCGCTATCATTTATCCAACTATTAAACTCTTTATTTTCTAATTTTTCAGACTCATCACTGTAAGCAACCCAATCCCAAATATTAAATTCAAAATCATCTTTGTGTTCCTCATACCAATCCGCCACAAACTGCGGAATTGTAACTTTTTCGGGTTCGTCTAGTTGTTTTAAATCTTTTAAAAGTGACTGACAAACTACAATCGCTGCAATATCAAACGTTCCATTCTCCAGCTCTTTATACTTCTTAATCAATTCCTGTTTATTCATCTTCCAACTCCTTTTTAACTTTTTTTAAAATCTCTATTACTAGCTTTTGTGGAATGTTTGACCGTTCATTATATGACTTAGAGAATTTTCCCCACTCTATTTCTTGTTTGATAATGTCATTTTTAAGACCTAAATCAAGATTACTAGCAAACTTTGTAGGTTTCTGCAAAGGGTAGTCATAATTGTTGTAGCGTGTGAGATTGAGATGTGGGAGTTTAAAACCCATGACATCCTCAATATATTTCCACAAGCGCCCACTTGCTGGGTTCTCTATGATGAAATATTTAGGGTTATACCGCTTGATGATCTCAATGGTATTAAAAGCACAAAGTTCCCCATTTACCCTTTTCATAAATTGACGATCATACTGATAATTTATATAAGCTTTCTCATAGTCAGAGGCGTTCCTAATCGTAAACATGCTAGGCTCCCTTTGTGGAGCAAAGAGGCTATCTGAGAGGTCTTCTTGTTTCCAGCAAGCGTTACCCTCGCACATAGCACTAGCATTACTCCAGCTTTCACAAGGTGGACTTGCTATGATTAAGTCCGGCTTAGGCAATTTGTCAAGTTTGTCAAAAAGTGTGTTGTCTCCAAACAAGCGCCCGTAGTCAGCAAGGTTCAAATTTATAAAATGATCGTTCTTGTTTTCTATGTCTATTCCGATTGGATAGATGTCAATGTTTGCCCCCCCCGAACTATTCAGGGCTTTCACGCCTTTTGTATAGCTGCCATTCCCACTATCGAACAACGCCCATACTATCATTCTTCCAACTCCTTCAACTGTTTTTTCATCTTCTTCAACTGCTTTTTCAAATACTCTCTGTGAGCAGTCCTATTCTGTGCTACTGACTTCTCACAAGGTTGTGAGTATTCGATAATATCAGCTTCCGTCTTTTCGATTGAATGTTTCAATGTTTTAATCATTTGTTGTTTGATACTCATTCAAACACCTCTCTCAACTCCACAACTTCCTCATTGTGGTTAAACGGTTCATAGGCTAACCGTCCAATACCTTTACTGTTTACCCCGTTCTTTTCGTCTGTCGCATATTTTAAAAATAATGCTTTCTTACAGACATAACATCGAATAGAGATTGTATCAGGTTTCACTTTTCTGATATAACACTCTCCACAAAACGGACATTGTACGTCAACTTTCATTTTCAACTCCTAAAATTGTTCAAAAAATTAAATGCAACCGTGCAACCGATAAAAAACAAAATTTAAAAAATAAAATTTAAGAATCCTTATTTAATAGGCTTTCTCTATTATTAATACTTTTATTAATACTTTTTTAAAAAATAACGGTTAATCGGTTGCATTATATAAAAATAGTATAAAAAAGTCAGTATTATCAAGGGTTTAAGGGTGCAACCGTTCTTTCGATTTATCGGTTGCATATCGGTTGCATGCAACCGTTCTTCCTAAAAAGTGCAACCGATGCAACCGATAGAATTTCAAAATGCAACCGATCTATTTTTCTTTAATTCGCTTAAATCCTTTAGTATTTTTTCCACCGATTCTGAACTGACCTTTTTCCCAGCCAGGATGATTATCCATAATCATATTGATTTTAGTTGATAACTTTTTATCATTTGAATTTCTCATAAAGAGGTTATACATCATTTCACGAGTTGAGACTTTTTCCAATTTTTTAGAACCAGCTTCAAACTCACTACTATTATCAAAATACTTACTTGTATACTGATGTTGTTGCTGAATAGACCAGCTCGACCAATTATCAGGAATAGGCATTTCCAGATATTCAAGTACCTGTAATTCAACTTCATCACGGTACATGAATTTCTCACGATAGATTTCCAATCGTTCTTCAGTTTCTTTATCAAACATCAAATCAGCACCAGCTTTATAGATTGTGACAGCCTCGCCCCAAATTTGTTCTACTGTTTCAGGTTCGATTTCCATAGGGTGTTTCTTTTGCTTTTCGATATTTGCGAGTACAGGTAGGAATCTACGTTCACCTGTTTTGTCTTTTAGGTATTCCTTCTGATTTGTTGTACGTGCCAGGACAAAGTTTTTAGCAAATTCTTCAGTACGCTTCATGTAAGGTTTACGAAAACGTAAGCTTGTTTTTGAGATAAAAGCTTTTGTTTCAGCGAAACTCATTCGGTTACTAGCAACCATTTCATCATCATTGATAATTAATGCTTTTAACATGATGTCGTAGTTATCTTTGTTCGCAAAATCTGTGACAGCATCGGTATACCACTCACCACCTAATTTTTGAAGGAGCGAGGTTTTTCCAACACCTTGACCACCTACGAGGTCTAAAACATAATCAAATTTAGCGTAAGGCTCGTATACTTTGGCGACTGCTCCAACCAACCACATTTCTGCGATTTTAGAAACTAAATCAATATCTTCTGCACCGAGATAGACTTGCAACATTTGGTTGATACGTTTACGACCATCCCAATTACTTGCTGCACGTTCCATATATTCCATAACTGGATTGTATGACCTTTCTGAGAAGAAGGTTTCTATGCCATCCAGCATCGCTTGGTTTGAGAAAGCAACACCTAATACACTTTCAAAATAAACTTTTACAACTGAATCAAAATTAGAGGGTAACTCTCCTTTTTTAAAAAAAGTATTTCCAATTCTGATATCTTTGGTTAGTTCATGCTCTTGTGAAAATTCATTATGTTTTAGGTAAATACTTAATTGATCATCAGCCTTAAAAGAAAGAAGTACATTATTTGGACTGTTAGATTTAATGCCTCCTTTATCATTCAGTATCATTGTATCTTGTGAATTTATGCTAACTACATTACCAATTGTTCTCACCTCCTATCTTTTTTAATCATACTTTCAACAGTACGCATCACTTCCTTTTCTGACAAAGGATTTTGACTGTTAGTATTTGCTAATCTTGCTAGTTGAATGACTACTTCATCATCAACTGCTCGATATAATAGACCACCGACGAATTTTGCCAGTTTATCATTTCGTCCACCCTCATCACCAAAACCAAGGGCGATTGTTTCAAATAGTTCAGTGGTTTGAGTTCTATCTCTGTTGTAAGACCTTCTAGCTAAATTCCTTAAACCATCTGTGCCATCGTAGGTGTGGCCATGAGTTTCTTTGTATTGTTTCTTGATTGCTCGAATTAAATCTCTGGAAGGTGTTACAATTGTTCCACCTTCCTTTGATTTTTCTAAATCCCATTCATACTGCCCTTTATCTGTTGCAGATGGTGCTACAAGAATATAGTTATTTTCGTGAGCCTTAATATCAACACCTGGTAAGAAGCCAATCATCTGTGTGATAGGTTCATCATCTCTTTTGAAATAAAAGAGGTGCTTCCCACCACTTGCAGTTTTAGCTTGTAGAGTTGGTTCAATCAGTTTTAAATATTTCCAATTTTTAAGAGACTCAAAACCATTTGATTTACCGTGTTTGTCAATATCAATAACAAAGAAATTAGTTGTTTTGAGAGCGATGTTAGCATTTGGATAACCATCCCAAAAAGCTTCAATTTCACTTGCAGTCATGGCAGGTTTATCAGCAAATTCAATTAATGGCATTTTGTTTTTAGGATTGATTGGAATGACTGAAAATCCTAAATTTTGATATTTTAGAGCGTACTCTTTCATACTAGCCATTCCAATTTCCTCCTATTTTTTATTCTTAGAATGGTAAATCATCATCACTGACTTCTAAACCTTCTGCACTTGGAAGTCCTTCAGCTTCATCAAGATCATAGCTACGGTATGTTTTACCTTTGCTTTCTGTTTCAATAATAATCAACTTGAAGTAAGAACCAACTGCTTTACGTTGTAGCGCTTCTTCAAGTGCTTTTCCGTCTTCAAAGTCTGCTTTTAAAGGCGCATCATCTGCAAATGCAAGGGCCTTTTGGAAGAATTTAATAGTACGTTGAATTGACCAAGAAATATCTTTTCCATTCCAAGTGTCTAGCGTTCCAAATGATGCATATTCAACTCGACCATCATAGTCACCACCACGGATTTCAAAGCAGTATTGGAGACTTTCCCAGCCTTTGTCTGAAATATTGAATTTAACGGATTTTAGGATTGCTTGGTATTCACCAGCTGGGATTGGTGCAGGGCCATTCGTGCTGTCTTTGCGTGGATCAAAACCTTCTTTTTTGATTGATTGTGCGATATCTAATAAACTCATGTGTTTTCTCCTTTAATTCTTAAAATAGTTCATTTACTGAAGTAGTTTCTACTTCTTTTTTATTTTCTTGCTTAGTTGTTGGCTTTTCTTCAGTTACAGGTTTATTCTTAGCTGGACTAAGTGCGCCACGGATTGTGGTTAAAATTTTCAAGATTTTCTTGTCATCCACTTGGTCCATGTAGTAAGACTTACGTTTTCGGTCAACTTCACGATTGTAGTTACTTCCAATCTTTTCGGTATGGATCATTAAGTCAGAGTTACCATTGATAAGGTTCACATACTTATCTTTCAAACTTGGTTTGTCCTTAGTAGCATTCCCATTGTCATCATATTCAGAGATTTGTCGACTGATATAGATAACATTCATCGGTAAGGCTTTTAGGTCAATCACCAATTCGGTAACTGCTTGATTGAAGAAGTCATAACCTTTACCGTATGGAATTTCAGACAAGGATTTCAAACGAGGTTTACCTGCTGGTGTCAATTCGTCACAAACTGCAATCTTAATCATTTCAATGACATCATCGATTACATCGACTACAACTGTTTCATAAGAATGTTTTTGTGTTTGAAGTGCCAATAGGATTTCTCCTAACTGTTTAATAACCGAGTTGGTAATTCGTCCAGAGGTGTCTTTTTCATTCAATAGCTGGATACTTGGTACGCTATTAGCTTCAGCATTCCCATCTGTATTTAACACAATAGGGTTTGGAAATTCGTTTGCTAGATAAGACTTACCACTCATGGTTTCACCATAGATGAAATAATTGCGAGGGGTGTCTTTTGGTATTTGTGGTTTGTTTTCTGGTAGTTTAAACAAGGTTTATTCTCCTTTATAATAAAATTCAATTACATTTACATCATGCTGCTGACGACTTCCTGTTATACGCCACAGCAACTGTCGATAGTCGTCATATTCTCCAGAACCTTCTTCTACTGGATCTAGTACGACAATAGTTTGGTATTTGTGTTGTAGGCCATCTACACCTACACCTAAGACTTGACTGGTAGCGACTACTATTTGATTATCAATACCGTCTTTTATATCTCCAGTCCAGATACCAATGCTTGGATGCCTTTCACGGATAACATTTACAATCTGTTTGGACTTGCTGACAATCAACATATCGTGTGGCGCTCGTTCAATTAGTCCGTCAAGTTCTAACATCAAAGGCGTGTCTTGGTTGACTACTTTTAACTTTGGAAAATCAATATCTACACCAGTTTGGTTTAGGTAGCGCTCAAAGGTGTTTCTCCCAAAAGATTGTTTAGCCATGGCAGTCTTTCCATTTACTGTGACTAGGTTTAACTTTCTAAACTTAGCAAGTTTTTCTGGATTGCCAGGAGCAACTCTCTTTTGATAGAATTTAATTTCAAAACCGTTATTCTCAACTGCATTTTCGATTTCTTCGATTTCTTCCCATCTAAAGAAGTTTGGTAGGTTTGAGACATAACTTTCATAATCTCTAAAATCTTCCCACTTCTCTTTTGAATAACTGAATGGATCATAGACCATTTTTCCGTGAGTCTTTTGCCAATCAAATTTATTGTTAGGTGTTGCCCATCCGAAAATGATTTTTTCAAGCGGATAGAAGTTTTGACCTTTTTTTCTAATTGGTGTTGCTGAAAGACCTATCGTGTATTTACGCTTTATTTTGCGATATAAGGCGACTTGTTTATCGCTCGACATATTCTGCCATTCGTCTACTATTAGCACATCACAGGCTAATTTATGCCCCTTTTTGACTTGATTTTGAAGATACCTATCTGTCTGAATGATAATCTCAACATCTTTATCAAAATTCATAAACTTGACTGCATCTATCCAACCGTTCAGAATCGCTAGTCGGTTGTTTGTGATGATGATTTTTTTAGCTTTTTTATGTTTAGCGATGGCAAGAGCGCATATAGTTTTGCCACGTCCACCTAAAGCTTCAAGGAATATACCATTGGATAAGTGGTCACTTCTCTTGACTGCTTCAGCTTGCCACTTTCTTAGAGTTATCGTGATACTCACTCACCACCTTCCCAATATCTTGAATGACTTCTTCAATGTCATTTCTCATCGCCCAGAACAATCCAAGTCTTGCTGCTGCTCGTATGTCTTGGTGGTGACTTTTTTCAAATTTCCACAAACCTAAGATTTTTAAAAGGTCGTCTGGAATATCCGACTTGTACCCACCGTTATATTGAAGAATGGCATCTGGATAACACAACTGGATATAAGCGATGGTTTCAAGTACGCTATTATCTTTTGACTTGTCGGTATCCCTTACTTTGTATTCCTCGATAATAACGACATCGCACTCAAGACTTTTTCCGATTTCGTGAAACCACTTAGCAAATCCCTTCATACCATAAGAAACTGCCCAGCTATCGACTAACCTCGCATTGTCTAACAAGACAACTCCTGTTGTACTGGTTTCAATTTTGTTACTTGATGGATCAATAGCTAAAATTTTCATCAAACACCAACTTTCTCAGTCAGCACTCCTGGATAAAGGGCTGTGTTAAACCAATTTTGTTTATTTACCTTTGCAAAGGTAAATAGCGCCTTAATTTCTTTTGCTTGTTTTTCGAATCTTCGGATATCTTCCTCCGATTCAAAGATAGGTTTTTCTTTGTATTTAGCAACTGTGATCAACTTGTACTCTGGAGTAAATACCGGCTTTTCATTTCCCTGATCAAGATTTGTTTCGTCTACTTTCACAAAACGAATCGCAACATCAAATAGAAAATCTTCAGTAACAAGTACTTCAATTGATTCCGGTCCAATCACAACTGCTAGTGAATCTGTTACTCGTGTTTTATTCATCAATTCCATTACTTAATCCTCAAACTTCTACTTTCTTGCAAGGTAGCACCCTTGACTTTCTTACCTGCATTCAGCAATTCCTTGATAGCATTTTTGTCAGGTTTTTTTGCAATTACAAAATATTTCTTAGGTAATTGCTCTTCATCTACAACTACTGAAGGTTGATTTTTCGCTAAAAATACTGTGAAGAGTAATCCCTTAACTTTTTCATATCCAGTGATTTCAAAAGCTTTTTGTAAACAAGTTTTAAGCCAGGTTATGTCATTATCAATTGATTTATACCTTGCTGTCAGTCGGTCAATTTCATCTTTAAGAGCTTTCTTATCAGATTCTTTATTTTTGATAACCTTAACTGTGTTTTCAACTTTTTCTTCAAATTGATCAGTCCAATCAAGCGATTCTAAAGTGTCAAGTTTTGCTTCTTCATCTAACCCCTCAATATCATTGATTCGCTTAAAAGTACCTGTTAATTCATAAAGTGTTGCCATTATTTAGTCACCTCTTTCATTAGTTTATTTGCTTCTTTGATTAGCAATCGCATAACGTTGCTATCTGTTTCTTTTTCTGCTGCACGAGTCAGCATTTCCACCCACTCACGTCTAGTATCGTTTTTCCAATCAACCAACTCTGTGAGTGCTTTTGTGTGATTAAAGTAAGGCGAATAGTCAAACGACTTATCTTCCAAGCGGATACATTTTCCTGCCTTGATGTCTTTGGCTAAATTTGCCCTCACATTGCTATTTGTTGTACCGACAACCTCAGCTACTTCATCATATGAGGCAGTAGGGTGGTCTTTATAATATTCCCTAATTCGTTCCGCTTGAGTCATTTAGTCATACTCCCTTCCTTTAAATTCATTAACTAAATCCACACTTCCACACTTCGGACATTCAATGATTGGGTAACTATCGACATACTCGAATGTGTTTCCACAATCTCTACATCCACACTTCCAGATATATAGGCTCATACAATCACCCCTTTGGATGTGGTAGGGCAAGTAGTTCAGGTCTTAACCCTTCTGGTTTTTGTGTGTCATAAGTAAATTGACGGTCACAGTTACGAATGTTCATACGTGCGATGGTATAGAAATCTTCCTGTTCCTCTACTTCCTCGACTTTCTGTTCTTCTTTAGCAGTCAATACCATAATCGAAAATAAGATGATGAATATCACTGCTACTCCGAGTAATTGTTCTGCGATGTTTGGTTCTATCATTGTTTATACCTCTAATGTTCTACTTTCCAAATTCGACAACGGGATTTCACTCCAGACGAAGTCTTGTCTTGGAATTCCCAGTCATTACCGTATACTCCATAAGCTTCGTAAGAAGCTGATTTTAAATAAGCGATAGCTTCTTCTTTTGTGTCAAAAACAATAGCTGAATAATCTTGCTCACCAACAGGTAAAAAATCTCTTCCAATAATACTGAATTCATCTTCCCCTGTTTCAATATTTTTGACATAGATTGATATGATATACATTTCTACACCTCCAATAATTTTTCAAGGTCTGCGATGCGCTGATAAAGTATTTGGTTTTCTTCCTGTGCTGCAATCAATTCTTGATTTAAGTCCAACGCAACCAATCGCCAATCGGTGTTGACTTCGATTTTTGTTGTGTTGAAAAACCATTTTGTCATTCTGTCTAATAGTTTCATGTTAAAACTCCCAATTGTTTTTCTTTTTTAAGATTTTCTATCATCTCTGCTAATGTCTCTTTTTTAGTACGGTAACGATTTCTGCTTTTCCATTTAACGAATAATCTAAAACCTTCATAATTGATAAATACTAGCTTGTGAGTTGGATTGTCAATAAACTGTTTAAAGTCAGGATGCTCTCTCATCTCAGTAGCCCAGACTTTAGCAGTTCCAACTGTGAGACCTTCCCACATCTGACAAAGGTGTGTATAATCTCCATGAGTCGCTTTTTCGTTAATTCCTACTGGTTTGTAAGTGATTTCTGCTTTAGGCATGGATTTTCCTTTCTTTTTGTGATATAATTCAGTTAGTTATTTTAGTAAGCGCCTGACTTCTGTTGGGTGCTTTTTTGTTCAGTTATATACTGTTACGGTATAGACTATCTTGCTTGTTCTATCACTAGAATGTACAGTTGACTTCTCGACTGTTATATCTGACGTATTATTGGTCATTTTGAAGAACAAATACAACAAACACTCTCGTAAAATCTTTAATTTTAAGGGAACAGATAGAAATCGTTTGATTTCAAGTTCAATCGGACTAAAGTTGTTTGATGATGTTATATTGTTCATAATATTCCTTTCTAAATTTGGTATAATAAAGATAATAAATTGATTGGAGAAAAAATATGACTGAAAAAATTTGTTTTATCGTAACTGCTATTGGTGAATCTGGAACAGAAACTAGAGATAGAGCAGATGAGGTTTTTTCTTACCTGATAGCCCCAGTCTGTGAGGAATTAGGATATAAACCAGTACGAGTTGACCAAGTAGATGCAGTTGATAATATCAATGAAACTATCATCAACTACCTTAAGACTGCACCTATGGTTGTAGCAGATATGACAGGACACAATCCGAATGCATTTTATGAATTAGGATTTCGACAAGCAAAAGAACTCCCTTTGGTTCCTATCATACAAGCAGGTAATGGACTTCCTTTTGATGTCATATCTCAAAGAACTGTTTTCTATAACCTTTCTGTTGGAAAAATCGGGCAATCAAAAAGGGAACTGAAAGCTAAAATGAAAAGTTTCGAAAACTTTGAAATGCCTGAGAATCGTGCCGAAAGAGATCTTACACTTGAGGATCTCAATGACAATTTGACTAAAAAGCTAAACAAGATACTTAATCTGTTAGAAAAGCAACAGTCTTATTCTCCTCTCATACATACGCATGATTTTAATTTAAGAACACCACAAATTGACTATCAGTCATTCGTCCAACAATCTCAAGATAGAATCACTCAGGCTCAGAGCCTGCTATCATCCCTCGAAGATAAGAAATAAGTATTTCCTGCTGCTTTTGAATTTCAGCAATTTCTTCAATCTTCACGTTTATAAGTATAATTGTCCTCAAAACATCGTTGAGGGCATTTTTTTCAATTTCTTTCATGTTTGCTCCTTTCTCGTATGATTTAAAATCATATGCTTTGTAAAAAATTAAACGCCTAAAAGGTCGCTTGCCGTTGTTTCCAAAATTTCGCAAAGTTTCAAAAGATGTTGCGCCTTGATTGAAGAAATATCTTTCTCCCAAGCGTTGATTGTTTGGGGGCGTACTCCGACAAGTTCAGCGAGTTGTGCTTGCGTCATCTTGTCGTGCCTTGCTCGCAACTCTGCGATTGTGATCGTTGGCTTACTCATATACCTCTCCTTTCTTTTTATGATTTAAAATCATTTATTTGATTTATGAGTTTATTATATATGATTTAAAATCATCTGTCAACTACTTTTTTGATTTTTTTTCATATTTTTTTATCTTTTTTATCGTTTCACTTGATTTAAAATCATTTCTTCTATATAATAGACTTATAGAACGTAAGGAGAAAAAATCATGGTTAGCAAGGAAAGATACCTAGAAATAGGACAAAGAATTAAAGAATTAAGGGAAGCAAGAAATATTGAACAAGGGGAATTAGCTAGTATGTTAGGCTATAAATCCCAAACTACAGTTTCAAAATGGGAACGTGGTATCAATTTGCCTACTGGTAAGAAATTGATCGCATTAGCAAAAGTATTTAATACTTCTACTAACGATATTTTGAGAATTGAAAAACCAACTGAACCCGAATTTACTTCATCCGACCTACGCAAAATGGCAGAAAATGCAAAAACATTCGACGGTAAACCGTTGGATGAGGAAGATATTAATGCCATCCAAAATATTATTGAGATATATCTCAAAGGAAGAAAATGAGTATCAATGAAATTTGTAAAAAATACGGAGTAAGAATTGAATACTTCGATAAGGACCTGTGGGATAGAAACGGCATCTATATAGATGAAATCAAAGTCGTGTTTGTGAGCAAGGACTTAGCGCCTGAAAAACAAAAACAAGTCATTCTGCATGAATTAGGGCATATAGAGCATACTAAAGAAGAATATAAGAATACTCTTATTAGATGTGAGAATGAAGCCAACAGAAATATGATCCATCATCTTTTGGTGGATGCTTTGGGAGAATTAGACGACCCGAAAGATTTTGATTATCTCAAATTCATGGAATACTACAATTTAAAAACCATCACTGATGAGACGATGGTTAAGGAAGAATATAAAGCGTTATTAAATTAAAGGAGTAAAAATAATGAAAAAGGTAATGTTATTAGCGACAACCTTATTAGTAGCAACATTTTTAGTTGCTTGTAGTGAGTCATCTACAACAACTAATGAAGTGTCCAAAACATCATCATCTAGCAGTCAACTCAAAAAATCAGAAGGAACTGCTAAAATTCAGCCTGCGAAAAATTTCAGTAATACTCCAATTGGTGAGTACAAGTTAGCCGATAATAATTTATATGGCGCATGGCCTGATAATACGAAATTGGTAATCGATGATAGTGTGGTTGAAGTTCTTGATCCAAGTAGCGTATTTACAAAATATTTAATACATTTAAACGGAGATATAGATAAACCTGCTGTTTTAAAACTATTTGTTGAAGACAAGGAAAAATTTGATGTAACTAAAGTATCTAAATTTTATGTTCGTGCAAATGGAACACAAACCTATAAAGGAAAAGAAATACCACTATTTCTAGTCGATGGATTTGAGTATTAAAAAATCCCCACACTCTCCGACGGCAATCTTGAGTGTGAGGATGTACTGTATAGGAAACAACCATTCAAAAGGTCGTTTTCTTATACCCATTTTATCAAGAAATGAGGGAAAAAGCAATGTGGATGGAAGAACTTCCCAATGGAAAGTATAAATTTTTTGAGAGATATAAAGACCCCTACACTGAAAAATTGAAGAGGGTATCTGTAACGCTTAGTTCTGGAACAGCCAGAGCGAAAAAGGAAGCACAAAAATTACTGGATGAACGCATAGAAGAAACTTTACAGAATTTACAATCAACAGATGTGACTTACCAATACGTTTTGGATGAGTGGTGGACATTTTACCAGAAAGAAATCAAAGGTAGTTCTATCAGCTCTCTGACTAGTAGCGTGAACGATTTTAAAGAAGCATTCGATACAGAAATTAAAGTTAAGAATATAGACACTAAATATATTCAACGATTTTTGAATGATCTAGATATTTCTCGTTCAAAACTAGAACGCTATAAAATGATTTTAAACCTATCACTTGATTATGCAGTTGATCTTGAATACATCAAAGACAACCCTGCAAGACGAGCAAAACTTCCAAAACAAATAAAAACAATCGAAGAGTTAGAAAAGACAGAAAAGAAATTTTTGGAAGAGGATGAACTAAAAAGATTATTAGAAGAATTATACAGGACAAACAACACATATAGACTAGGTTTGCTTGCAGAATTCATGTCATACAATGGTTGTCGAATTGGTGAAGCTATTGCTATTAAATTAGAAAATATTGATCTTGATAATAAGACGGTAAAAATCCATGGAACTCTAGATAAAACCGTAGGGTATTCAAAAGGATTTAAAACAACTACTAAAACTGCTGCAAGCTTCAGAACTGTTTCTTTATCAAAAAGAGAAATTGAAATTTTAAAAGAGTTTATCTCAATAAATGAACTTTCTAAAAACACTCGAAAAACATTCAATGATCTTGGATTCATCTTTGTTACCAAAAACGGTATACCAATTCAGAATAATTCTTTTAACTTAGCAATCCAAAAAGCAAATAAACGTTTAAAAAAACCAATCGACAAACATCTTACCTCGCATATTTTCAGGCATACTCTTGTTAGTAGACTAGCAGAAAACAATGTACCTCTAAAAGCAATCATGGCAAGAGTTGGTCACTCCGACTCTCGAACGACTAATAAAATTTATACACACGTCACTAAAAAGATGGATGATAATATCCTGGACTTGCTCGATTCTTTATAATTTGCCCCTTATTTGCCCCCTATACACAAAAAAAGCCTGTCACACAAGCTTAAACGCTTGATATGACGGGCTTTTTATAAAATCATTATTTAACTGAATCTGTAAATGCTTTAATTATTCCCATATTTTATCTCCTACAAAGTCTGTTCCATATCGCAAAAACTACATTTGACAGTTTGTTTCACGGTTCCATACAGAGGAGCTCCACAAAAACTGCATTTAGTAGATAATTTCTCTGGCTCTGCATCCTTAATCCCAAGTCCTGCTTTAAAAGTGTCAAATGTATCCTTAAATGTTTCTGCCAAAACATCTGCTCCAAATAAGCTACTATCCCCCAAGGTTTCAAAATTACTTGTATCACCTGATATCAATTTAATAATGTTTCTAGCCCACTTGTCAGTATCCTTAGTATTAGAGAATGAGAAAATAGCTTGTCCACCGTTATAATAAATTTCCAACCGTTTCATACCATTGGTTTTGGTTACTGAAACTTGAGGTTTCCCTTCAAAAATTTTAATCTGGTTAATGGGTATGGTAACTTGGTCTTTTTTCCCTCCCCAAAAACCTTTCTTGATATGTATTAAATGTAGATTTGTTAAAATTAATTCATCTGTAGACAAACCATTTTTCCCAAAACTCACATGGTCACTATTCATAACCATGTATTCATGAGGTAACAATTGATAGTCCATCCCAAACTCCATTCTTATTATTAAAGACTAGCTTTCCACTGTTCTACTTGTTCATGTAGAGAATCACGATATTCCTTTAAATACTTAATTATTTCCTCTTTGCCTTGAATAGGTGCTTTCTTCAATGGACCATATTGTTTTTTCTGTTCTTCCATTTCTTTTTTAGTGCTATCTTTTAATTCTTGGATAGAAGCACTGTCTTCTAAAGCAGTTCCCTTAAAAGCTTCATCCGCTTCGGTATAGTAATTATCAACAATTTTCTCATACATAGTCATATAATCTTCATAGGTCTGGATAGATTCAATTGTCTCATCACTGACATCTTGTGGATTAAAGTCACTTGAACTAAATTTATCTTTTGCTTTATCTAAAATTCCTTTTTTCTCAGAATTTTCCGTTTTATTATCACTAGATGCATTACTTGTTTTTTCAATCAGCGCACTACATGCAACTAAAGTAGACACAGATAAACAAATCAAGCCCAAACGGCAAACTTTTTTTACAATACTCATAAGAATATCCCCTTTATTTTTTATTATAAAATATTATACAATATAACAAAAAAGAAATAAAGCGATTTCATATAATATCTTAAATTTTGTTATATTTTTTGCTTTTATACTCTTCTAAACAAAAAAGAGGGATTCCCCTCTTTTTCTTAGTTTTTATCCAGATTGCGTAACATTTCGTCAATCTTATTACCATATTCGATGGATTCGTCTTTGACAAAAGTTAAGTCTGGAATTTTGTATAAGGTCAAATTGCGACCAAGTTCACGTTTGATAGTTCCAGTTGCTTTTTCAAGCCCAATTTGGGCCTTTTGATTATCTGATGCTAGATTACTCAAAATAGTGTAGTAAACCTTAGCCATTGATAAATCACCCAACATCTGAACATCTGTAATGGTCACACCTTGGACACGGGGATCACGGACTTTCTTTTGCAAAATCTCATTGACTTCACGCTTGATTTCCATGCCCACACGGTCCGTACGGAAATGATTTGCCATAATTTTTCCTTTCTCTTAAATAATGAACCAAAAGCTAGGCCAGCAGACCTAGCTATTTTTAAAATTATTGATTTTCAATTCAAATTGAAACGAAGTTCAATTTGAAATCATCTGCTTCTTTCGCCGTTGTGAAAGTAATTGGGCTGATAATTCAGTTCAATCACTGGGGATTTTTGAGACATGTGGCTCAAAAATAAGCAATGAAACCTTGGGTTTGCTTGCGTCCCTCACCACCTAAGAAAGTAGCAAAAAATTATCTCTTAATTTCTTCCATGATATAAGCTTCAATCACATCATCCATCTTAAGATCATTGTAGCCTTCAATCATCAAACCACCTTCACGGCCATTTGTAACTTCTTTAACGTCATCTTTATAGTGTTTCAAACTTGCTAGTTCACCGTCGTAAGTAACTACACCGTCACGAATAACACGGACTTTAGAGTCACGGGTAACTTTACCGCTAGTAACCATAAATCCACCGATTGTTCCGACTTTAGACACTTTGAAGGTTTCACGGATAATCGCTTCACCGATAACTTTTTCTTCAAATTCTGGATCAAGCATACCTTTCATGGCTTCTTCCATCTCTTCGATAACCTTGTAGATAATACTGTGGAGACGGATTTCCACATCGTCAGCATCCGCTTGTTGACGAGCTTGTGGAGTAGGCCGTACGTTGAAACCAATGATAAATGCATTGGATGCTTCTGCAAGGGTTACGTCTGACTCGTTGATGGCACCAACGGCTGAGTGAACAATGGTAACTTTCACACCTTCAACATCAATCTTTTGAAGTGAGGCAGAGAGAGCTTCAACAGAACCTTGCACGTCGGCCTTGATGATAACGTTAACTGACTTGAGTTCCCCAGCTTTAAGAGTATCAAAGAGGTTTTCAAGACTAACGCGTTGGGTTGTTTGACGTTGTTTGAGAAGGGCACGTTTAGCACGTTCTTCACCTGCTGCACGAGCAGATTTTTCATCTTCGTAAACGGCAAAGTGATCACCAGCCATTGGCGCTTCGTTCAAACCAGTGATGGAAACCGGTGTAGATGGCCCAGCAACCTTAACACGACGGCCAAGGTCATTGGTCATAGCACGGACACGTCCGAAAGTATTTCCGACAACGATAGGGTCTTGTACATTCAAAGTACCTTGTTGAACAAGAAGGGTTGCAACCGCACCTTTACCTTTATCCAAACGAGCTTCAATAACAGTACCGATAGCACGGACTGTTGGGTCAGCCTTAAGTTCTTGGAGTTCAGCCACAAGGAGGACTGTTTCCAACAACTCATCGATGTTTTGATTAAACTTAGCTGAGATTTCTACAAATTCAGAATCTCCACCCCAAGCTGTTGACATGATACCATGCTCTGCCAATTCACCGATTACACGCTCTGGGTTGGCACCTGGTTTATCAATCTTGTTGATAGCTACGATGATTGGAACATTAGCCGCTTTTGAGTGGTTGATGGCTTCAATAGTCTGAGGCATAACCCCGTCATCTGCCGCTACGACCAAGATAGTAATATCGGTAACTGAGGCACCACGCGCACGCATAGATGTAAAGGCCGCGTGTCCTGGTGTATCAAGGAAGGTAATCTTCTTCCCACCCTCTACGATTTGGTAGGCACCGATATGCTGAGTGATTCCCCCTGCTTCTCCTGTTGCTACACGAGAATTACGAAGGGTATCCAAAAGTGTTGTTTTACCATGGTCAACGTGTCCCATGATGGTAACAACTGGTGGACGTTCCACTAGTTGGTCTTCGTTCAGATATCCATCTTCAGCAAAGAAACGTTCAATATCAGCATTGTCTACTTCAACTTTTTGTTTGGCTTCAATACCATAATCTACCATGAGGAGTTCGATTGTGTCACCATCCAAAGATTGGTTTTGTGTCGCCATCACGCCCATCATGAAGAGTTTCTTAACAATTTCAGCTGGCTCACGTTTGATACGTTTTGCGATTTCCGCAACAGTCATACCATCTGTATATTCAAATTCTGTAGGCAATTCATGGAACTTACGCTCCGTAACAGGTTTTTGAACCTGATTACGGTTATTTTGCTTATTGCCCTTTTTATTTTTCTTATTATTGTTCCAGTTACTATTTCTTTGATTTCTCACTTGATTTTGACTACTTCGATTCTTTTGTTGTTTTCTTGGACCATCTTCTTCGTGATCGAAATCATCACGTTCTTTATCTGGTCGAGCTTGTTTTTTACGACGAGTATCTACTACAGCTTCCTTAGCTACAGGAGCTACTTCAACAACTCTTGGAGCTTGTTCAGCAACTTTAGCGGCTTCTTCAAAGATTTCTTCTGGCTCCTTGCGTTTGTTGGCTTGAGCTAAAGCTTCTTTTGCTGCTTGAGATTGCTTAAAGCGCTCCTCACTTGAACGAGCATACTCTGCATTTTGTTCTGCTTTAAGGGCTGCTGCGCGAGCCTTGAAGTCGACACGAGGTCCAGCCTGTTTTGGACGTTTTTCCTCTTGTTGACGGCGTTCATTGCCACGATTTCCTTGACCTTGTGATTTCTTCCCTTGGTCGTTAAAACGGCGATTGTCTCGGTTCCCTTGACCAGGTTTCCCACCATTACGGTTATCGTTTTTTTGACGGTTACCGTTTTGTTGTTGTTCGCGGTTGTTACCTCTGTTTTGCTTGCGTCGTTCCGCTTGCTCTTTGGCACGCGCTTCACGTTCTGCCTTAAAGTTTCGACTCTGTGGTCTTGCTGCTACAACTTTTTCTTCCTTTGGAGTTGCTGGCGTAGTTGGTTTACTTTCCACCTTCGCTTCACTTGCTTTTGGTGCTACAGATTTTGCTTCTGTTTTTGGAATAGCAGGCTTAAAGCTGGCTATAATTTTTTCAGCAGCAGCCGCCTCTACGCTTGATGCATGGCTTTTCACTTCCAAGCCCAACTCTTTTGCACGCGCTACAACTTCCTTACTTTCTTTTCCAAGTTCTTTTGCGATTTCGTACAATCTTTTCTTAGACAAATCATGTCCTCCTCTTCTATTCCATAAGAGACCTCATTTTCTTTGTAAATCCAGCATCTGTCACAGCCAATACTTTTCTTGATTTTCCGACTGCTCTGCTTAATTCCAGTGTTGAAAACACGGTAATAACTTCTACTTGATAATAATGACTTTTATCCTGAATCTTCTTGGTTAGATTTGGGCCAGCATCATGGGCTAGAAAAACCAATTTAGCTTTCTGGTCTTGAATGGCCTTGACAACCATTTCTTCACCCGAGATAATTTTCCCTGCTCGTTGAGCCAATCCCAAGAGATTGCATACTTTTTGCTTATTCAAGTCCTAACTCTCTTCTTTTAACTTTGTGATCGACATAAGCGACTAATTCATCATAAAAGCTTTCATCGACTTCCATACTAAAACTACGGTTAAAGACTTTTTTCTTTTTTGCCTCTAAGGCTTCTGCATTGTCTAGCTTGATATAAGCGCCACGACCATTAGCCTTGCCTGTCGGGTCAATAAAGACCTGCCCTTCTTTGTTCTTGACAATACGGAGTAAATCTCGCTTATCAATCACTTCGTTAGAAACAACAGACTTGCGCAAAGGGATTTTCTTTGTTTTCATCTTTCCCTCCTCTAGCAATCTTATTCTTCAATATACTCTTCTGTTGTTGCGTAATCAACTTGACCAGCTTCTTCCATCGCTTCAAACTCGCTAGCTGACTTGATATCAATGCGATATCCTGTCAAATGAGCTGCCAAACGAACGTTTTGTCCACGGCGACCAATAGCAAGAGATAGTTTGTTATCTGGAACAACGACTAAAGCACGTTTGCTGTCATTTTCATCAAAGATAACTTGGTCAACTTCAGCAGGAGCAATAGCATTGTAAATAAACTCAGCTGGATCTGCTACCCACTCGATGACATCGATATTTTCTTCTATTGGCACCATGCGATCGCTCTTAGCATCGTAACGAGCCGGGTGGAATTTGCTAGTGATTTTCTTGATGTTCGCTCCACCACGTCCAACGATTGTTCCGATAGCATCCACGTTTGGATTGTGACTGCGAACAGCAACTTTCGTACGATCACCTGCTTCACGGGCTACGCTCATGATTTCAACGGTTCCATCGTAAACTTCTGGAATCTCTTGTTCCATCAAACGTTTGATCATCTCTGGATGACTACGGCTAACAAAGACGTTTACTCCACGAGGATTGTCTTCAACTTTATAGACATAGACTTCAATACGGTCATGAGAAGCAAAAACTTCTCCAGGAATTTGGTCTTGTTTAGACAATTGGGCTTCAATGCTGCCAAGGTTAACATAAATGAAGCGGTTGTCAAAACGTTCTACTGTACCTGACATGATTTCTTGTTCATGCTCTTTATAAGTATTGTAGGTAATGGCACGTGTTTGCTTGCGCATCTTTTCCATGATCGTTTGTTTAGCAGACTGGGCTGCTACACGACCAAACTCTCCTGGTGCCTCTTCAAACTTGATTTTGTCACCAAGCTCATAGGCTGAATTAATGGCAAGAGCATCTTTCAAGCTGATTTCCAAACGACTATCAAATACTTCATCAACAACTTCACGGACAGTGTAAACTGTAAAGTCACCTGTCTTTTCGTTGAAGTCGATAGCTACGCTGTCTGATTGACCATAGCGTCTGCGATAAGCGGAACGAAGCGACTCTACTACTGCGTCAATGATATCTTCCTTCTTGATTCCCTTGTCTTCTTCCAAAATTCGGAAGGCCTCTAGCATTTCTTTACTCATCTTCTATTCACTTTTGAATCTTCAAAAGCTTCCTTTCTTTTACTATAATTTTACTGCCAAACGTGCTTTTGATACCAAACTGTATGGAATTTGGACTGTTTTCTTACGTGTCTTGTCCATATATTCCACAGTCAACTCATCGTCTTCAAAGGTCAACAAGGTTCCCTCAAAGACTTTCTGCTTGTCGATGGCCTTATAAAGACCAATGTGAATGTATTTCCCAACTGCTCCAGCTATAGCTTCCTTGGTTTTCAAAGGACGCTCCAAGCCAGGGCTAGTCACTTCTAGGAAGTACTGTTCTGGGAATGGATCTGGTTGAATCTGATCCAACAGAGGACTAATCACTTCTGTCAAATCTGCCGTATCGTTCAAAGTAATACCGCCTGGTTTATCAACAAAGATACTTAGAACATAATCTCCTACAACCTTTTCATATTCAACATCCACCAATTCAAATGGAGCTTGAATGGCCGGTTCAATAAGTTCTGTTACTAATTCAACAATTGTTGCGATAGGACAACACCTCCTCATGAGCAAGAGGCGAAGATATTTCTCCGCCTCACTTTCTCATATTCTTACTATAAGTATAGCACGTTTAAGGACCTATGTAAAGTATAAGCACTTAAACTACTTGATTTTAAGCTTTTTCTTAAAATTCTGCCTCGACTCGATAGATAACCTGACCTTTGCTAGAGAATTTCTGCTCGTATTCAGTCATAACATTTCCTTCAAAGTCGCTGGCGTGCAAATCTAACCAAACCCCTTTGAGCTTCATGCCATATTGTGAAAAACTCACTAAGCTATATTCAAACAAGCCACGATTATCTGTCTTGAAATGAATTTCACCATGTTCAGGTAGGATTCGCTTGAAGGTGTCCAAGAAGCTCTTGTAGGTCAAACGACGCTTCTCATGACGTTTTTTAGGCCATGGATCCGAGAAATTCAAATACAAGCGGTCGATCTCACCATCTTCAAAATAATCCGTCAACTCTGAACCATCAACCCATAAGAGTTTAATGTTAGGAACTCCAACTTCTAAGACCTTATCCAAAGCATAGCTTAATACAGACTTCTGAATATCAATCCCGATATAGTTAATATCAGGGTTTTGTTTAGCCATACCTGAAACAAAGGCACCCTTCCCACTACCAACTTCAACATGAATGGGATGATTATTTCCAAACAATTCTCTCCATTTCCCTTTGGCTTCCACAGGATTTAGAACAACATACTGAGGATTAGCCTCTAGTAACTCCGTTGCCCCTTTACGATTTCTTACTCTCATTTTTTCTTTCCATACTTGTCTCGGAAAATACGCAAGGCATAAATTTCCCGATTAACATTATCTAAGTCTAGGTTTTCATAATATTTGGTAATCTGATTTAAAAACGATAACTGAGCATACCAAATCAATTTATTCATGACCGTTTGATTATTTTTATATCCGTAGTTGGTTAACCACTCTACCCATTGATGCTCTGGGATATAATGACAAAGCATATGCGCAACATCAAGCATGCGATCAGTTAGACGAACCGAATCCCAATCGACTAGATAAATTAAGCCACTATCTGTTTCGATCCAATTACTATGACGCACATCCCCGTGGACAATTGTCGCATAATCTTCTCTGAAAGACGGAAGATTTTCTCGCATATCCTTTAGTACCAATTGTAGATACTGATTATTTTTCAGAGCAGTTGGAGCTTTTTCAATCCAAGATTGAATTAAATCAAGAGGTGTTTCTAATTTATAACCTAAACGAGTCAACTGTGTCATTAAAGGACGAGAACGGTGCAGACGCGTCAAAATATCAATAATTTGCTTACGATTCATATCACTTGGAGTCAGGATTTTTCCTGTCAACCACTCCTGAGCACACATATCACGACCATCTGATAAACGACGACTCCAAAGTAACTGCGGAGCAATTTGTTCTCTAGCTAAACCAGATAGGATTGGAGATGTATTCATTTTTACAAAAATACGCTTCCCGTCGGGATAACTTCCCATATAAGCCTTACCACTTTTCCCAGATATAGGGGTCAGCGTTAGCTCCATATCACCCAAATCCATTTCTTCCCTCCGTATCATATTTCCTTACTATTCTACTAGTTTTTAACCTATTCGTCAACCAATCTACTAAGTTGGTAAGGTATATAAAAATACTTGAAGGCTAAACTGATTCCAACTAGAGCAAGAAGGGCCATCTTGTCATCTATGACGATAATTCCAACTAAACTTTCCAACAATAAGACAAGAACTCCTATAGCTGAAACAATTGCTTTTAATCCTTTTTCTTTTTCGCCCTTTTCTAATGGAAATAACTGCGTAAGATATTGATAATCAAAAGCATGGTAAAGGGCAAGAAGTTGGAAAATTAAAAGATAGTTAAACAAGGCAACTATTGCAATAGCAACCCAAGACTGATCTATAAAAATTAAAGCCAAGATAGATAAAAGTAGAAGGCGGATGCTTAGAGCAAATAGATCACCATTACGAAGATAAGAGCGTAGATAGAGATTTTGCCAAATTTTTCCAGGGACTTTAGCAAGAGTTTTTAATAGAAAGTCCAAATAAGCTCGACGTTTAACACTGTTTGAAATTCCTTTAACTTGTGTAAATAGTGCAAAGAATCTAAGAAGAAATTGCTTTCTTTTGTTTTCTTGAAGAATCAGTAAATCCCAGTCTAGTCCATTTTCCCTAAAAAAAGAATTTGCTTTTCTTTGAAAAAGCCAGTATTTCCCTACCCCCATCATCAGTAGATAGAGTGCAAAAATTGGTAAACCAACCCCCATCGCTAAGAATAATGGCGCTAATAAGATTAAAAGAAAGCTCTGTACACTGAGCCAAAAAACAAATGATCTCAAGCTTTGCTTTTTGATGTGTTCTTTCACTTCTTCTTCAGCAACGATGAGAAATAGTTTATCAGGTGCTTCTAGATAGGTTGCAATTCCTCCCCATACTAGTATGAGAGCAGAAATAATCACCAGTAAAAAAACAATTGGCAGGTGATTCTCAGGAAAATTTTGGAGAAGTTGGTTGTACTGAAAAGCTAGAAAACCTAATAAGACCAGTAAAAATAAAACAAAATGATCATTGAGCACATATCTAAGGTAGCATATACATTCCTTGCGAAAAATTTGCTTTCGCTTTAGAAACAAGTCTTTCATAGTTCCTCCTCTTTGGTTAAGGCCAAATAGATATCATTGAGACTTGCTTCTGACATATCAAAAGCTTGGCGTAGTTGAGGAAGATCTCCTTTAGCTCTTACTTGTCCCTTATGTAAAATTACAAAAGAGTCACACATTTTTTCTGCAGAATCAAGAACATGGGTACTCATGAGAATCGATTTCCCCTTTTTCTTTTCCTCGTCTAAAAGCTGAATTAAATCCGAAATTGCCAAAGGATCTAGACCTAGGAATGGCTCGTCTACTATAAAAAGACTAGGATCTACAACAAAGGCACAGATAATCATGACCTTCTGTTTCATTCCCTTAGAAAAATGAACTGGGAACCAATCTAATTTCTGATCCAAACGAAACATCTTCAAAAGAGGTTCTACTCGTTCAAAAGCTTGTTCTTGCTCGATACCATAGGCCATAGCAACCGTCTCAATATGCTCTCTAAGAGTCAATTCCTCATATAAACTAGGAGTTTCAGGGATATAACCAATCTGCTGACGGTATTCACGAGGATTAGTTCGTAAGGTCCAGCCATCGATATTGATTTCCCCACTATAAGGTGTCAAAAGTCCAATAATTTCGTTAATTGTAGTTGATTTACCAGCACCATTTAGTCCAATCAAACCAACCAATTTCCCACTTTCAACTGTAAAAGATACATTCTTTAAGACAGGGACGTGAACATAGCCTCCTGTCAGGTTTTTTATTTCTAACATATTTTCTCCGAATTTGGTATAATGTAGCTATATTATATCAAAATTTAAGTCAGTAGAGGTGCTTTTTATGTCAGATTGCATTTTTTGTAAAATCATTGCTGGAGAAATCCCTGCATCTAAGGTTTATGAAGATGATCAAGTTCTTGCTTTTCTTGATATATCCCAAGTAACGCCCGGACATACCTTACTTGTTCCGAAAGAGCACTACCGTAATCTCCTAGAAATGGACCCAAATAGTGCTAGTTGCCTCTTCGCTCAAGCTCCAGTCGTAGCGAAAAAAATTATGGTTGCTACCAAAGCGTCCGGTATGAACATCATTTCTAACTGCGAAGAAGTCGCTGGTCAAACGGTCTTTCATACCCATGTGCACCTAGTGCCACGTTATGGGGCAGACGACGACCTCAAACTTGACTTTATCGGTCATGAACCTGACTTTGACAAACTTGCCCAAGTCGCTGAAACGATCAAAAACGCTTAAGGAGTTGCTATGAAACTATCTAATTTACTACTTTTTGCCGGTTCTGCTCTAGGCAGCTACCTTCTTACAAAGAACCGTGAAACCATTACCGAAGAAGTTAGCGATACTAGTTCACGAATCGAATCCATCAAAGACGACCTAGATATTATCCAAAACAGTCTTGAAGTCATTAACCAACAAAAAGAACAAATCAAGGAATACCAAAAGGATTTGACCTACAAGTTTAAAGTCTTGGAAAAAGATATCCAAACAAGACTCACTGTACTAAAAGAAATGCAGGAAGAAAATCAATAAGACAAAGAAAGTCTCCTAGTTTCCTTATATCCTCTTAAATCCATTTTGGGTTACCAATTCCTAACAGAAAAGGGAGGGAATAAAATTGAAACAATTTTTAAAAGTTCTGATGCGAGTGGTCCTGATTATTTCTGGCGGCCTCTGTCTTCTTGTCGCCCTAGCATTTCTAATACTGTCCAATCTTTTCAAGGCCTCACCAAGTGACATCCGAGAAGGAAATGAAGCCTTAAAACAAATCTTTATCTCCCTTGACATGCCTCCTGAGAAAGTAGAATCAAATGGAAGTTATCAATATGAGGGAGGAGGCTTAGATTTTTATGTGACTTTCTCAGACGAGGTTATCAATAGCCACCCCGTCCTTAAAGAAAGTCCAAACCTCACTAAAAACCGACTCAAAGTCTATGTCCTACAGACAGGAGATATTTCTTACTATAAAGTAGGGGATAACTTGTTCAATCACGGTTTATTGCAATTTTTAGAGAAAGAAAGCAAGAAGTATTTCGAAGAAAATGGAAAAAAATTCAATCCTTCTTACGCAATTCTATCTTGGCAAGATCAGGAAAGCATAAAAAAAGGTATCGCCTTCTATGAAAAAGCTTTGACTTTGGTGGATATTCAGGATAACTCAGAAATCAAACGCATTGATACCGTTACCATTAAGCCTGGTAAAGAAGCAGAAATCAAGCAACTGATCCAGGAGATGGATGCAGCTGGCTTGCTCACTCAAAAGTATAAATAGTAGGCTAACTGGAAAATGGTTTTCTGAAGCTAAATTTCTCAAGACAACACAAAAAGAGCCAATCGGCTCTTTTTGCTTTATTCTCCTTCAAAGGCATCTTTTATATGGTCAAAGAAGCCTTTTTTCTTTGGATTGACTTTCAAATCACCTGCAGCTGCGAATTCTTTCAAGGCTGCTTTTTGACGGTCGTTCAAACCTGTTGGAGTCACAACATTGACAGTCACATACTGGTCACCGACAACACCACCACGAAGACTAGGAGCTCCCTTGCCACGTAGGCGGAATTTTTTACCAGTCTGCGTTCCTTCTGGGATGACTAACTCAACATCCCCATGAACTGTTGGAATATCTACTGTATCTCCAAGGGCTGCTTGGACAATATTGAGATTTAACTTGTAGAAAATAGTTGTTCCTTCACGTTCAAATTTATCGCTTGCTTCTACAGAAACTACTACATACAAGTCTCCATAAGGACCACCGTTAAAGCCTGCCTCCCCTTGACCAGCTAGACGAATTTGTTGACCAGTTTCGACACCTGCTGGAATTTTCACATGGACACTGTGGGCTTGTTTTTCATGACCTGTTCCATGACAAGTTGTACATGGATCTTTGATTTCTTTTCCGCGACCATGACAGACATCACAGGTTACTTGGCGACGCATCATACCAAGCGGTGTTTGAGTATCGACGTTGATAACACCAGAACCGTGACAGCGTCCACAAGTAACTGGACTTGTTCCAGGCTTAGCACCTGATCCGTTACAAGTACGACAGCTTGATTCACGATTGTATTTGACTTCTTTTTCAGTACCAAAGATGGCTTCTTCAAAAGTCAAATTGACGCGATACTGGAGGTCATCACCTTGACGAGGAGCGTTTGGATTGCGAGAAGAACCGCCTCCGCCGAAAAAACTTGAGAAGATATCTTCGAATCCACCGAAACCACCTGCTCCGTCGAAACCACCAAAACCGCCTGCACCACCAAAGCCACCGTTGGCTCCAGCTGCACCGTATTGGTCATAAGCTGCACGTTTTTGGTCGTCACTTAAAGTCTCATAAGCTTCTTGAACTTCCTTGTACTTTTCCTCAGCACCTGGCTCTTTGTTGATATCTGGGTGATATTTCTTCGATAATTTCCGATAGGCCTTCTTGATCTCATCTTGAGATGCATTCTTTGAAACGCCCAAACGGTCATAAAATTCAGTATTGTTCATTTAAGATACCAAGACCGTAAAATTCGACTGAAAAATAGGAAATCTGACGCAGGAGCGATGCTCCTAGACAGATTTATCTTTTTTCCGAGAATTTAGGTCGGGTTCAGTTCCTTTCTTTCATATTGAGTAAGAAACTTCAGAGCTCGAGTTCAATTTCTCGAACACTCTCTGTTCCTTTCTATAATTTTCATGTAAATCTTTAGAGGGTGTTTTCTATACTCTGCTTCACTTGATCAAACTCTTCATCCGATAGAGTAAATATCAAATCCTCTTCAGCGTACTCGTTTTTTTCTTTAAAATAGTTGTCCGTATTCTCTGCCAACCCTAGACTTAGAATCACTTTCCTTGCAAACTCTTGATGTGCGAATCCTATAGCCGTTATAATCTGTTTATCTTGCACAAGGACTTTCGGTTGGAAATTTTCACGTGGAAGAAATTCAAAATAGTCAAAGAAGTTTTGCCAAATTCCACCTGTGAATTTCGTGTCCTTCAACAAACCTGCTTTCGCCAATAAAAGTGGCGCTGAAGAAATGGCTGCAATTAAGACATCTTGCTCATCAAGACTTCTCAAAAATGAGATCAATTTCTCATCCTGTAGAGCAGGTCCAATGTTAACCATTCCTGGCAAAATCACACAAAAATAATCTTCTATACGGATTTGATCCAATGTTTTCGTCGGTTGACAGGGCAAACCATCCTCAGAAATAACAATTGAATTATCTGAAGCTACATAATCAATCGTGATGTCAAAAGATAGAGCTAAAGTACTCGTTAAAGTGGTTATCTCATAAAGAGAAAAATTAGGATAAATGATACAAAGTACTTTTTTCATACGCAACATCCTCTATTTTACCGAAAAACAGAGGCTGGGTTGCAACCTCTGGATTTCTTCCTATCATTATTAACATTTAAGCAAAGCACCGTAGAATTACAATTCCTTTAGTGATCTGACATTCTTAACAAGTTAGGCTTAATTGAGTTTCGGCTAAAAACTTCGGAAAAAAGACAAGCCATCTTTTGTGCATCGCACAAGGCGATGGCTTCCTATTTTTCTTTCGTTTTCTTAACGCCTCAACATCTTACTTTTCAGTAAACTCTCCGTCTACGACGTCATCGCCTGCGTTTCCTGTTGCTTGTGCGCCTTCTGCTCCTGCTTGAGCTTGTTGGGCTGCTGCAGCTTGTTCGTAGAGTTTAACAGCAAGTCCTTGAGCTTTTTCGTTCAATGCTTCGAGTTTTGCTTTCATTTCTTCCAAGTTATTGTCTTCTTGGGCTTTCTTAAGGTCATCAAGGGCAGCTTGAGCAGCATCACGTTCTGCATCGAAGCCTTTACCTTCAGTTTCCTTGATAGTCTTTTCAGTCGCAAAGATTGCTTGGTCTACTTCGTTACGAAGGTCAACTTCTTCTTTACGTTTCTTATCTGCTTCAGCGTTTGCTTCTGCATCTTTCATCATGCGGTCGATTTCTTCGTCTGTCAAACCTGAGTTTGATTGGATAACAATTGTTTGTTCTTTTTGAGTTCCAAGGTCTTTGGCTTTAACAGATACGATACCGTTCTTGTCGATGTCAAATGTTACTTCGATTTGTGGGATACCACGAGGTGCAGCTGGGATATCAGTCAATTGGAAACGTCCAAGTGTCTTGTTATCTGCTGCCATTGGGCGTTCACCTTGAAGAACGTGGATATCAACGGCTGGTTGGTTATCTGCTGCAGTTGAGAAGACTTGTGATTTAGATGTTGGAATTGTTGTGTTGCGGTCGATGAGTTTTGTGAAGACACCACCCATTGTTTCGATACCAAGTGACAATGGTGTTACGTCAAGAAGGACAACGTCTTTCACATCACCAGTGATGACACCACCTTGGATCGCAGCACCCATAGCAACTACTTCATCAGGGTTCACTGATTTGTTTGGTTCTTTACCAGTTTCAGCTTTAACAGCTTCAACAACGGCAGGAATACGAGTTGAACCACCGACAAGGATGACTTCGTCGATATCTGACAAGCTCAAACCTGCATCCGAAAGGGCTTGGCGAACTGGAGTTTTAGTACGTTCTACAAGGTCACGAGTCAAATCATCGAATTTAGCACGAGTCAAGGTCATTTCCAAGTGAAGAGGTCCAGCCTCACCAGCAGTGATAAATGGCAAGCTGATTTGAGTTGAGGTCACTCCAGAAAGGTCTTTCTTAGCTTTTTCAGCTGCGTCTTTCAAACGTTGAAGAGCCATCTTGTCGTTTGACAAGTCGATGCCGTTTTCTTTCTTGAATTCTGCTACTAAGTAGTCGATGATTTTTTGGTCAAAGTCGTCACCACCTAGTTTGTTATCCCCTGCAGTTGCCAATACATCAAAGACACCATCACCCAATTCAAGAATAGATACGTCGAATGTACCACCACCAAGGTCGAATACCAAGATTTTTTCTTCTTTGTCTGTCTTGTCCAAACCGTAAGCAAGAGCTGCTGCAGTTGGTTCGTTGACGATACGTTCTACTTCAAGACCAGCGATTTTACCAGCGTCTTTTGTTGCTTGACGTTGAGCATCGTTGAAGTAAGCTGGAACTGTAATAACTGCTTTCGTTACTTTTTCACCAAGGTAATCTTCAGCGTAGCCTTTCAAGTATTGAAGAATCATAGCTGAAATTTCTTGTGGAGTGTATTCTTTACCGTTAGCAGAAACTTTTTCAGAAGTACCCATCTTAGATTTGATAGAGATGACTGTATCTGGATTTGTTACTGCTTGACGTTTTGCAGCGTCACCAACGATGATTTCACCGTTTTTGAAAGAAACTACAGATGGTGTTGTACGGTTCCCTTCTGGGTTTGCGATGATTTTGCTTTCAGTTCCTTCAAGAACTGCTACTGCTGAGTTTGTTGTACCTAAGTCAATACCGATAATTTTAGACATGTGTTTTTCTCCTTAAATTTTATATTCTATTTTTCTTTTTGATACTCTTCTTAAGTGGCGACGCCGTCAGAGCTTGACTTCGTCAATCTCTTTGACTAAACTTTGAGCCTAAGGTCTCAAAGTTTACGCGAATAGCGCCACGGCGAAGAGTATCGCCTTTGGTTCGCTTCGCTTACTATTGGTTAAGCTGAACCATTGTTTATCTTTCTTTCATAGTTTAGTGTCGTTTCGGACAAGGTTTTTAAGTTCTCTAGCCTAGTTATATACAACCACCATGGCTGGGCGTAGGATGCGGTCATGGAGTTTGTAGCCTTTTTGGAAGACTTGTGCGATGGTGTCTGCTGGATGTTCATCATCTGCAGGAACTGTTTGGATGGCCATGTGGTAGTTATGGTCAAATTCTCCGTCTGCTGCGATTTCTTCAATCCCTTCTTCTTTCAGGGCGTGAATCAAACTTTCTTGGACCATTTCTAAGCCCTTCTTCACATCATCTGTCAAACCTTCAACTGCAAGGGCGCGTTCAAGATTATCAAGCGATGGCAAGATTGCTTTTGCCAAATCTTGGCTACGATAGCGTTGCAAGAGTTGGCGTTCTTCATTGGCACGACGCTGAATGTTTTGCATTTCTGCATGGGCACGAAGATATTTGTTTTCAAACTCCTCGGCACGTTCATTCGCTAAGTCCAATTCCGACTTCTCGGGAGTTGTTTCTTCTACTGGTTCAACAACTTCCTCTTCTTTTACTTCTTTATTTTTTATATCTTGGGCCATTTTCGCCTCCTTTAATGATTTCAATCTTAATTCACTTCATAGTGATTGCTACTGAGATAGCGGTAAAAATCCGTCAACTTCATGGTCAAAACTCGATTGACAACGTTGAGTTGATTAACCAATTGTTGATAATCCAGATTGACCGGACCTATAATCGCAAGAATTCCAAACCCACGATAGGGAATCAGGAACTTACTGCTAATCACTGCTAAGTCAGCAAGACAAGATTCTTGACTATCAGCAACTCGGACACTTTGCATCTGGTCGCCAATCAGATTCTCTCGAATTTCCAAAGCTACCTTTTGTGGCTGATCAAAAAATTGATAGGCCGCTAAATTAGCGAAATTCAAAAGATTGACTTTCCCTGAAACTACGATATTTTCATTGAACATTTCTTTGAAGATATGCTCAATAAGATCCATAACGTTATCCGTTGTTGTGAAGTAACGTTGGATAATTTGCGGAATCTCTGTCCGAATCTTGTAGTGAATATCCAAAACAGTCTGACCCAGGAAACGTTCTTGAATCATGGTCTTGAGGCGATTTAAATCCTCCTGCAAGAAATTTCTCGGAATCAAAAACTGACTGGTAACTGTTCTAGACTCATCAAGCGTAAAAACAGCAAGAGCTGTATGTTGCCCGAGGACAACAATATCAAAAGCTGTTAGCTTCTGCCTACTTGGTTCTACATCCAGCGCTACAACCGTACAACCACTCAAGTCTGACAAAATTTTCGTCGCCTCTTGAAGAATATCCTCAAGCTTGAAGAATTCTTGATCAAAGGCTTTTACAATCTCATAAACTTGATTTTCAGCTAAACGGTCAAAGGATAGGGAATGTTTGACATAGTATTGAAAACCAGCCACACTCGGCATACGACCACTGGAAGTATGAGCCTTTTCAAGCAAACCTTGCTTTTCTAAAGCTGCCATGTCATTTCGAATGGTAGCACTACTAGAGTTGATAGACTCTTGCAAGGCTTTGGATCCAACAGGTTCGTGCGTTTTGGTAAAGATGTCAATAATCAGATTTAAAATATTCTGCTGACGTTCCGTAACCATCTCGCCACTCCTCTCTGATAGATCTTTTTTAGCACTCGATGCATCCAAGTGCTAACTTATGATTCTATTATACACCCTTAAAAGAGAATGTCAAGAGAAAAACTCAAAAAATTAGCACTCTTTTGTCAAGAGTGCTAAAAATCAGTCTGAAGACCTAGAAAATCATTTTACAATCTTCAGGTATTTCTTTTTAAGTCTGTAAAAACTATAGATCAGATAAGAAATCATGAGAGCATAAAGGGCAAAAATAAGGAAGAAAGATTGAGAGAGATTTTCGCGAAATAGGCTCATACAAACAACTAGACCACCAGAGATAGAAGCTACACATGAATGAAGTCCTGATTTCACACCTTCCCATCTAAGACGATTGTCCATGAAAGATTGATCATTTAAATCTACATCACAAGTTGCTTTTCGAAAAACAGTATAAGAACAATTTTCCACAAATTCCCATCCTCTATCCTTAATACTTTGTAAATCTACCTCATTTTTTCTAAGGTAGCTAGTATTCCACACACGGTAAATCACATCATCTGGTTGGCATTGCTCAAAACAGAAAAATCCAAAACGATTCGTTTTAAATCTCCAACCTTTCAAATGCATCTTACGCAAATAATCTTCTACCTTGTCCAAATCAAGAATGGTAAACATTCGAAATTGTACTTTGCTATTCATTGTCTGACCTCCAAATTAGAACACATACATGGCTTTATATATCGGATAATTCTTTCCATTTTTGAAATAATTTCCAAAAAATATAAGAAATCTGAATCGTGAAAACTATCAATAAAGTACAGTCTATGATAACAATCAAAAACATTCCCCAACTGAAAGAACTATCTCCACTGACAAACTTTGAGAAAACCGGTAGTAGCGCTAAAAAGAGAAGCAAAATAGGAAGCATCCGCATTGTTAAAATCTTCTTGACCATTGCTAACTTCCCTGCTGCGTCATTATAAATTTCAAACTCGGCATCCGACTCAACTCCAGAATAAAGCTTTCTAAAGTAGGAAAAACCATTAAAGTCTGTAATATGCTCCCACCCACAATCTTTAAATAGTTGTAAATAGGAAGCTCTCTCTGACTTTTTCATAGGATAAAAGTCCAACTGATAAACCACCTGCTCCGGTTGGCACTTTTCAAAAGAATACTTAACTGCAACTACTAAGTTAGAATAACTTACTTCCTTAAGTTTCCAACCCTGAGCATGCATTTCTCCGAGATAGAGAGCCTCTTCATCATAATCCGCAATGGTAGCAATTCTATAAACAACTTTCTTTTCCATCAAAGTTCCTCCCGACTGTTTCTATAGAGTCGCTCAATACGTTTCAACTCAATCTCTAAAACTTTTCGACCCAAGTCTGTTATCTGATAGATTTTACGTTTTTCCTCTTCTAGGACAAAGGAAACCAAACCATCCTTTTCCATCTTCGATAGGGTTCCATACATAGTTCCAGGACTAATCGAAACTTGCGAATCTGTCATCTCTTTAACCTTTTGCGTAATACCATAGCCATGGTTCTCCTTTTGCAGACAGAATAGAATATAAAAACCCGTTTCAGTCATGGGAAGGTAAACCCGCCTAATCTTATCTGTTAATTCCATTTAATCAGACCTCCTATTCAGTTCGATATATCGCACTTCGTTATATAAAACATATCACACCTCGATATAAATTGCAAGAAAAAAAGATTGTCCGTAAGGACAATCTTTCTGATTTATCATTAGTATAGATCTAGGTAGTTATCAATTTCCCATTGTGAAACGAAGGTTGCATAGCTTGCCCATTCAATTCGTTTGGCTTCAAGGAAGCTAGTGTAGATGTGTTCACCTAGAGCTGCTTTAACCACTTCGTCTTCTGTCATAGCCTTCAAAGCGTTGTGAAGAGTTGATGGAAGGTCTGTGATGCCAGCCTCTTTACGCTCTTCTGCAGTCATGATATAGATGTTTTCTTCGATTGGTGCTGGTGCTTTGATTTTGTTTTCAATACCGTGCAAACCAACTTCCAAAAGAACAGCCATTGCGATATATGGATTTGCCATTGGGTCTACTGAGCGCAACTCAAGTCGAGTTCCCATTCCACGAGTAGCAGGAACGCGCACCAACGGTGAACGGTTACGACCAGCCCAAGCAATGTAGACAGGAGCTTCGAATCCTGGAACCAAACGTTTGTATGAATTTACTGTTGGGTTCATAATAGCTGTGTAGTTGTAGGCGTGCTTGATCAAACCACCAAGGAAATAATAGGCCGTTTCTGATAATTGCATTCCTTTTGGATCATTTGGATCAAAGAAGGCATTATTCCCTTCAGCATCAAACAAGGACATATTGCAGTGCATTCCTGAACCAGCGATACCAAATTTAGGTTTAGCCATAAAGGTTGCATATAAACCATGTTTACGCGCAATTGTTTTTACAACAAGTTTAAAGATTTGAATCTTGTCACATGCACGAAGAACTTCATCGTACTTAAAGTCAATCTCATGTTGACCTACGGCAACTTCGTGGTGACTGGCTTCTACTTCAAATCCCATTTTAGTCAAGACATTTACAATCTCACGACGGGTATTATCGGCAAGGTCTGTAGGCGCCAAATCAAAGTAACCACCCTTGTCATTCACCTCAAGAGTTGGGTCTCCATTTTCATCAAGCTTGAATAGGAAGAACTCTGGTTCCGGACCAAGGTTGAAAGATTTGAATCCAACTTTCTCCATGTGATGGAGAGCTCGTTTAAGGTTGCTTCGAGGATCTCCAGCAAATGGCTCTCCTTCCGTTGTATAGACATCACAGATCAATCCTGCGACACTACCGTTCTCATCTCCCCAAGGGAAGACAGTCCATGTGTCCAGGTCAGGGTACAAGTACATATCTGATTCATTGATACGAACAAACCCTTCAATAGAAGATCCATCAAACATAGCCTTGTTTGACAAGACCTTGTCTAGTTGTTCATCTGTGGCAGGAATTTCGACGTTTTTCATTGTTCCCAAAATATCTGAAAACATGAGACGGATAAAGGTTACATTTTTTTCCTTAACTTCACGACGAATATCTGCAGCTGTGATTGGCATGGTTTTTCTCCTTATATATGACGACTAGCGGTTGCCTAACCGCGACCAAAAGGCGATTGTTGAGAAGCAAAGCGACTTTGTTGAAGAACTTCATTCCGAAGGGCCCGACGCACCTCAGTTTGACTGACTGGTTTCTTGGCTTTCGCCTCACGTTCGGCATATTTTTTCTTGATAGCAGCAATGTTCAGACCTTCAGAGATATAATCCTTAATCTCAAGCAACCGATCCATATCATTTAAAGAATACATCCGGCGATTGCCTTCGTTTCGATCAGGTTTTATCAACTCTTGATCTTCATAATAACGAATTTGACGCGCCGAAAGATCGGTCAGCTTCATAACACTACCAATGGGGAAAACTGCCATATTGCGACGAAATTCTTTTTCCTTCATGTGCACTTCCTCTTCTTTCTGTCTATTATAGTCTAAAAAAAATCAATCGTCAATTGTTAATGTCATATCTTGTGACATTATTTTATTTTTTCTGTATGAGACTCCGCAAGCGATCAATATCATAATTTACTAGAATTGCTACAAAAACTCCCATAAAAGTCTCAAAAACTCGAGCAAACACGTACAAAACAGTCTCTCCGCTCGGAATTGATAGGGTAATAATCAGCATGGCTGCAACTCCCCCAATGACCCCTGACTTATTGTTCATGGCAACATTTGTCATGATGGTTAACATGGTACATATCGGAACCACAAGGAGAGTTACCCAAAAGGCGCCGTGAAAAAGATTATTTAAAAGGAAGAAAATCAGGGCATAAAAACCACCGATACTATTTCCTAGAATACGTGATGTCCCAAAGTGAACACTCTTATCAAAGTCTTCTCTTAAACTAAAAACAGCTGTAAGTGCTCCGATTTGAAGCCCTTTCCATCCAAAAAAACCAAAAATCATGAGAACCAAAAAAACAGCAATTCCTGTTTTGAAGGTTCGCATGCCTAATTTAAACTTAGATTTGTCAAATGTATATTTTTTAAAGTAACTCATAATCTCATCTTTCTTTTCTCCATTTTACCATAATTTTAATTTTTTGAGAAAAGGATTCATCAATTGAAAATAACAGGAACTAAAAAGAGAAGGATCTAAGTCCTTCTCTTTTTATTGCAATATTCTCTTTTAGAACAAATACATGAAAGCTAAAGTTAGGAGACTGGCAAGTAAACCAACTCCCCAAAAGAAGAAATCGACTTTCCACTCACTCCAGGCTTGACCTTTACCAGAAAATCCACCCAACTCAAAATGGTGATGAACGGGCGTCATCCGAAAGATACGTTTTCCTCCGGTCAACTTAAAGTAAGCAACTTGCATCATGACAGATGTTGTTTCAAAAACATAAACGAGACCAATCAAGAGCAGGGTCCATTCCTGGTGAAGAGCCATGGAAATAGCCGCTAACATTCCTCCAAGTGCTAAACTTCCGACATCTCCCATAAAAACTTTAGCAGGCTTATGGTTAAAGACAAAGAAACCGAGAAGACCACCAATCATGGCAAGAATCACCAGGAGAATATCCAACTGGTCTTGTACATAAGCAATGACTCCATAGGCAGATAGGCTAATTACTACTGAGATACTTGCCAAGCCATCAATTCCGTCAGTCAAGTTAACAGCATTTGAAAAACCAACTAACCAGAAGAGAGCAAAGAAAATGTAAAGAACGCCTAGGTGCAATGGATACCCAAAGACATTTAAGACATCCCCTCCTCTTTCATAAAAGAGATAGAAGATAACTCCTCCTACTAATTGAAGCAAGAGCTTTTGTTTAGGATTGAGCCCTTCATTAATTTTACGAAAAACCTTGAGAAAGTCATCTAAAAAACCTACTAAACCATATAGTAGCAAGATGAAGAGTATCATCCCTACATTGTTGGTTAATTGATTTGTTAAAAGTGCAAAGATAAAGCTGACTAAAACACCTACTATAAGGAAAACAATTCCACCCATTGTTGGTGTCCCAGCTTTTGCTTGATGCTGTTTCACATCCTCGTGCATCTGCTGACCAGTGATTTGTGCCTTACGATAAAAACGGATAAAGGCTGGAATTCCAATGACCGTTAGAATAAAGGTGCACACTCCAGCAAGAACAGACATGATCATACTAATCTCCTAAAGTTATTTTTATTTTCTGTAAATCTTTCAAAGTTGTATTGGTTCGAACACTTTGTTTTTTAACAGTTTCTCCACTACCTTCAAATTCAACTTCAATATTTAGCCACTTAGCTAATGTTTCAACATTTTGCTTCGTCCAACCATACAAATCCGGCATTTCTTCTACCTTATCAGAAAGAAGTAAGATTTGTTCATTAGCATCTAAATTGGTCCCCTCTGCTACTGAGCTTTCCTTAATTTTAGTACCTGAACCGACAACAATCGGTTGTACAAGGTTACGACGTAGTTCTTCTGCCAATCCCCCAGGACTATAGTCTTTAGTCGAAGGCATTGCGTAGCTAGTTGTAGTTGTTACTTGATCTAAATTCTTAGCAGTTGATTGGAGATTGAGCAATTCTTTCATGGCCGAAGCTCTCTCAAGTATAGGATTGGCAAACTCACCAAGCATAGCCTGAGAATAATGTTCTGGTTGTTGAACTGTCACATAGAGAATAAAATCAGGATTTTCAGAAGGATGCATGGTTACTACAGAAAAGATATAATTTGTTTCCCCAACTAAGTATCCTCCGTTTTGCTCATCAGCAATCTGCGCAGTCCCAGATTTCATTGCTACATTTTGGTTTGGAAGAGTAATCACTCCTTTTCCAGTACTACGATTGTACATAGTTCCATAATAGGGATCGGTTCCCACAGTAACCATATGCTCTCGTGTCACGCTAGCCGCTTCCTTAGAAACAGGATTCCCCACTACTTCTTTTTTCGACTTACGAACCGTCTCATCATTTGGATCATATAAAGCACTGATAAATTTAGGCTCTAGCATAACTCCATCATTAGCAATAGCTGTAAAAGCTCTGAGCATTTGCGCTTGAGTTACAGAAATACCCTGACCGAAGGAACTCATGGCAATATTGACAATATTGTCATCAGGCAATTGTCCACCATACTCATTACTCATCCCAAATCTTGTTGGAATTCCAAATTTGAAACGATTGAGATAATCCAACCAAGTTGCATCTCCCATTTTTTGCTCTAACAAGGTCATTCCTACATTACTAGAGTGGGCAAAACCTTGCGAGTATGTCATCATTCCACCACTCGTCAAGCCTTCATTTACATCCCAGTCCTTGATAGTCGCATCAGCAATTTTTAATTCGGAAGCATTAAAATACTCCCCTCCAGGGAATGTTTTATTGTCAATAGCGGCCGCCAGAGTCATTACCTTCATGGTTGATCCTGGTTCATAGTTACTTTGATACAGAAAATCACGCCAAACAAAGTTTTCATCTAACCCTTCTTTTGTATCTGCATCAAAAGTTGGCCTTTGTGTCGTTGCAAGAATTTCTCCCGTTTTAGCACTCACCAAAGTAGCGTTGACATACTTACCTTTAAGTTTAGCTTGAAAGATATTCATCTGACTCTCTAAAAAGGATTGTAGTGGACTAGACAAGGTTGTATAAACGTCTTTTCCATTGATTGTTTGCTGAGTAATTTTTTCAGTTCCTGGAACTATATTTCCTAGACGATCTTTCTCATATGTAATAATACCATCGGTACCAGCTAATATGCTATTTAAGGAACTTTCCATTCCAGATGTTCCGATGAGTCCTTTTGTGCCATCTTCATTCTCATGCAATTGAGCCAATCCTATAAAAGATGAAGCAAACTGGCCATTTGGATAACTTCGATTGGGACTTGTGGTGAAGTCAATACCTTCTATCTTTGCAGCTTCCAGATCATTTTTAATAGACATCATATTTGCATAAGTAATGCCATTTCCTTTAGCACCAAAAGAAACCTGCTTTAGATTAGGCTGAGAAAGTTGCTCCTTTACATAAGATTCTTCCATATCTAAATACTTATGAAAGACTTCCGCGACTTTGTTATACTGAGATTCTTCAACATAAAGAATCTCACCGTTTGCAGATTTATATTCTTTGTCAATTACCGCATAAACATTATAAGATGTGGCATCTTCTGCTATAGGTGTTCCATTACGGTCGTATATGGTTCCCCTCTTTGCAGGAACTGTTCGTGTCGTCTGGTGAACTTTAGCTGCTTCCTTAACTAAGTTAACACCAAACTTAGAGCCTGTACCAATAATTACCGCAAAATTAACCAAAAAAACAGCAAAGAGAAAGACGGCCAAAAGGCTCAGACTCTTTCCCACTCGTCTGCGATTTTCCATTGGAGATTTACGATTCTTAATGGCAAAGCGTATTATTCTTTCTTTCATAGTTTTCATCTACTACTCCGCCGATCGAATATTTTCATTATATAATTGCAACTCTTGCGAATCTGCAATACCTGTCAAGCGTTCTGACCGGATTAATTCATTGACTTCTTGCTTAGCTTCGTCCAACTCGGTCTTCTTCACTTCAATCTGAGCATTCACATTCGTCAATTCACTTTGGACTTGCAATAGCTTTGTTTGCATATAAACAACACTGATAGCTAAGACTAGGGCTGTAATGGCAATTGAAAGGTAAAAAGCCTTTTCAACCCGCGAGAATCTCTTGATACGTGCCTGAAGTAATTGGCTAGTCGTTTCTTTTTTTTCTACCATTTTATCCTCTTACTTGTGAATTTTTCTAGCGACTCTTAACTTAGCTGAATGGGAACGATTATTAGCTTCTAATTCTGCCTTGCTTGGTAAGATTGGTTTACGAGTTACTAATTCCATTTTGGGATTGAGCTCATCTGGAATAAAAGGCAAGCCTTTCGGAACTTCTACTGTCGAAGCTTCCTTAAAAAGTTGCTTGGTCAAACGATCTTCCAGCGAATGGAAGGTGATTACTGATATTCTACCACCTAGAGCCAGCATCTCCATCGCTTGCTGGATAGACTCGTCAGCTGCTCCCAACTCATCGTTAACTTCGATGCGAATAGCCTGGAAAATCTGCTTGGCTGGGTGCCCTTTTTTCTTAAGCTCTTTCGCAGGCTTGGCCGACTTGATAATCTCTGCCAATTCGGTTGTCGTCTCAATCGGCTTCACCTGACGAGCTTGCTCAATTTTGCGCGCAATCTGTTTAGAAAACTTATCTTCTCCATATTTGAAAAAGATTCGAACCAATTCATGATAGTCATAATGATTGACAACTTCATAAGCAGTCAAACTAGCTTCCTGATTCATGCGCATATCCAGCGGCGCATCCTTCTTATATGAAAAGCCACGTTCACGCTGATCTAGTTGCGGACTCGATACTCCTAAATCATAACAGATTCCATCTATTTCTTGGACCCCAGCTTCATGCAATCTAACCCTTAAGTTACGAAAATTGTCCTTAATAAAAGTGACCATCCCTTTTTCGATATAAGGAGCTAGACGTTTTTGCGCATTGTCAATAGCGTTTTGGTCCTGATCAAAGGCATACAGATGCCCTTTCTCACTTAGTTTACTTAATAAATACTCGCTGTGGCCCGCTCCACCCAAAGTCGCATCAACATAAATACCGTCAGGTTTTACATCTAGCATATCAATTGTTTCATAAAGCATAACCGTTACATGATGAAATTCTTTAGTCATATCTTATCTATTTTACCATAATTCTGACAAGCTTGCACCCGCTAGACTACAAACCTTTTTTGCTTGTTATTCTTCGTAGTTGGCGAGTTTCTCAGCAACTTGAGCATAATTTACATGGTCCTTAGGATTTAACTGTCTATGAATAGCATCTGCAACAGCTCTTGGTATACCAACTTCCACTATTTCATCCACACTGGCTTCCTTAATTTTTGTTAGTGACTTAAAATACTTCATTAAATTCTGCTTGCGTTTGGGACCCAAACCTTCAATTCCATCCAATTGAGAGGAGAAGGAATTTTTAGAACGGAGTTGCCGGTGAAAAGTAATGGCAAAACGGTGCACCTCATCTTGAATGCGTTGGAGGAGGAAAAATTCCTGAGAATTGCGAGACAACTCTACCACTTCAAGAGGATCTCCAAAGAGCAACTCATGAGTTTGGTGTTTGTCATTCTTTTGAAGTCCTGCAATGGGAATGTCTAAGCCCAACTCTTCTTGAATAACTTGCTTAGCAATGTTAACCTGTCCCTGACCACCATCGATGACGATTAGATCTGGCGGTGTCAAACCGTCACGCTGGACCCGTCCATAACGTCTACGAATGACCTCTCGCATACTTGCATAGTCATCTGGTCCGACCACAGTCTTGATTTTATACTTACGGTAATCCTTCTTGCTCGGTTTTCCGTTGATAAAAACAACCATGGCAGAGACTGGACTAGTTCCCATAATATTAGAGTTATCAAAAGACTCGATACGGACTGGGGTTGGAATTTGTAGAAGTCGGCCAAGATTTTCAATAGCTCCTTGAGTCTTTTCAACTGATTTCTCTAACAGATTAAACTTCTGCTCTAAACTAACACGAGCGTTTTTGATAGCCAGATTAACCAGTTGCTTCTTCTCCCCTCGTTGGGGCTTGAGAACCTTTGTATCCACTAGAGCCTTGACAGCTTCTTCGTCAATATCTTGAGGGATCAGGATTTCATTGGGGATCAGGTGAGATTTCTCCTGGTAAAACTGCCCCACATATGTCAAGAAATCCTCATCAGGATCGTTGTAGTAAGGAAAGAGATTGACATCCCGTTCAATTAATTTTCCCTGACGGACAAAGAAGACCTGAACACACATCCAACCCTTATCCACGTAGTAACCAAATACATCACGGTTTTGGAGGTCTTTAGCCATGACTCGTTGCTTAGTTCGAAGTGTGCCAATGGCCTGAATCAAATCACGGTATTCCGCTGCACGTTCAAACTCCATATTCTGAGCTGCCAAAGTCATCTTACTCTTGAGTTCATCAATGATTTTATCGTCTTGTCCCTTGAGAAAATCAGAGACTTCTTGGGACATAGCTTTAAAATAAGCTTCATCCTTTCGACAAACCGTATGAGCCATACACTGTCCGATATGGTAATAAAAACAAACCTTGGAAGGAGGATTGGTACACTTGCGAAAAGGAAAAATCCGATCCAATAGCCGTTTGATTTCATTGGCTGCCCCCACATCCGGATAGGGACCAAAGTATAATCCTCCATCCTTCTTGACCTGACGAGTGATAATTAGTCGAGGATAGCGCTCATTGGTGATTTTGATGAAAGGATAGGACTTATCGTCCTTGAGCATAATATTGTATTTAGGCTTGTTTTCCTTGATGAGGTTGATTTCCAGAAGGAGGGCTTCAATATTAGACTCCGTGACAATAAACTCAAAATCCACAATTTCAGACACCAGGGCTTCTGTCTTGGTATCATGGCTCCCACGGAAGTAGGACCGCACCCGATTGCGCAGATTTTTAGCCTTTCCTACATAAATGATAGTGCCGTTTTTATCTTTGTGAATGTAACAACCAGGGCTAGTCGGCAAGAGCTCCAGTTTTGATTTGATCAAGTTATTCATAGTTCCATTATAGCAAAAAGCCCCCTGTATTGCTTAAATCAGAGAGCTCCAGTTTCCTTAGAAAATCACTTATTCTCCAGACTCATATAGTTCTTGAACTTCTTTTACATCTTGAGCTTGGATTCCATAATAGGAGCCTGCTGGTTGCATAACCGAAACTTCATTGGTGTGTTCCAAACCAATCGCATGACCTAGTTCATGCTCTGCTGTATGCATGATACGATCATAGGTATAGCCATAGTTTGGATTGGATAAATAATAATGATTCAAGCGAACGGTCACTGAAATGAATTGTTTGGTTAGGAGATTTGTCTGACTCTCCGCCTCACCTGCTACAGCTGTCGAACCATCATTCATTTCGGTAGCGAAAATAGTTGCTTGGTTAGGTTCTGTCACAACTACAAAATTAAAAGCCCCTGTCTGGTTCCAGTTAGCAATAGCTTCAAGGTAGGCCTTTTGGAAAGTGGCATCCATTTGAGGATCAATATAGATAGTTGCTTGCGCCTTTGACCATTTCGCTCCTGAACCCTGATGATGATCTATCTGAGACAAGTCTTGTAACTTACCAGTCTCTTGCCATTGGTGCCAACCTGATTGGCCGACTTGAACAAGATTGCTTACTTGATTGAAGACACCTGATAAATCGCCTGTCACATACCAGAGAATTCCAAAAGTAATGAGAATTAAGAGTATAAGTGTCCACATAAGGCGCCAAAACATACGCAAAATTCCTAGTAAAAATCGATATAAAACACGAATAATCCAGCCCATGATTTCCCGCCTTTCTAAAAAATAAGAACCCATCTTTGAGTAATGGATTGCCATTCTAAAGATAGGTTCTCTATTTTACTGGAGAAAACTAAAAGAAATCTAAAAGTACTTCTTTTACTTATCTCCCCATTAATTTTTTCAAAATTTGTAAACACTTAAACTTGAACGGGTTTGGATAATATCGGAAAGTTCCTGGCTTACGAACAATATAGCCATTGAAATTCTGCTTAAAGCGTAGAACTCCATCGCTACCATCAAAGAGGCCTTGGATACCAAAAAAGTTATATGTAGGAATATTCTTTTGTAACGCCTGCTTCATAGCATAATATTGAAGTAAAAATGGAGCAGAAAACTTTTGAAGATCAGCATAAGAGCCTCCGAACAAATATGTTGCTTCCGAGTTAGTATATATTATCAGAGCGCAAGCTAATAGGATTCTTTCTGAATCAGTAGGCAAAGAATTTAGAAAATCCAATTTCTTTTGTATCGCTTGATACTGTTGCTTGAAATTCTTTGACTTTTCATCAAGGCTAGCCTGTTTCATATTAAGAGCTTCGATTGATTGTTTAGGATTCACCTCTGCAATTAGAAAAGCTGACTTATCCTCAAAAATATCATACAATTTACAGTAATAATCTAAATCCTTATCCTTAAAACCTTGCCTTTGCCCAGTTTCTTCGATAATTTTTTTGAATAGTGGAATTTCCTCTCTTTCAGCACTTCGAATGGTAACACCATAATCAAGTGAGGATTGAATGTTTCTAGAACTATTCTTATTAAAAGATTTCAACAAAGATTCTTCATCGAAACCTTTTAAATCTTTAACGTAGTGCCAAAATATTTCTCCGTTTGGATACCCTGTTTTAAGACCATCAAATTGATATCCTAAACTACACAACTCTTGTATAATGCTTTTCTCTTCTTCATCTATTGGGTTGCCATCACTGTCAAAAGTTTGATAGGTCTCAAAAGGTTTTACAATCAACTCTAAAGCACCACTCTGCTTGGCATATTCCTTTAAATATTGATAAAATTTTGACAGTGCAGATTTTTGGGTATAAATAGGCCCAGAATTCAACTCCATATGAAGGCCACCTAGCATAGGCAAGCTATAAACCAGAGCCGCAATTTGAATTTCTCCTTCTTTCTTCAAAGAAAGATAAACCACTTGAGCTCCTCTAGCTTCTAACAGTTCCCCCATCTGAATAGACTGCATGAAAGAATACCCAGGGACCTTTTCCGAATAACGTTGAAACTCTTCTTTAGTGAGTAATGTCAGTGTCATATGAATGCTTTCTTTAATGTTTTTTTCTTAATTTTTTTCTAAGTTTATAAATTTGTCCACCTAAAGGATATAGAGGATGAATCGGTATTGTTAATTCCCCAATATACTCTTCGATTGTTGGAGAATATTTAGATTTAAAAAGATATAGACCACCTTTAAAATCTCCCTCAACTCCTCCAAGATTCTGCCATAACGTTCCACGGTCAAAAGATTGTTTAGCTGTAGAATACCAAGTCAGAATAGGCGCATTATATTGTTTAAAGGTGTCATCCATTCCCGCATACAAATTGACAGAAGTAGTACCAAATTCTATTGTTAAGGTTCCCGAAAGCGGAGCCACCTTCACTCCAGACTCAATGTGAGTATTCAAAAATGCAATTTCTTGAACTAAGCGTTCCCGCTCTTCTTCATTATTCTTAATTTTACCTGGTTTTGTTTCTTGAGAGAAAGCTTCTGCAGCTAGCTTGTTTATAGCTAATTTAGACTCTAATTCTTCTAATCGTTTTTCTAAATCTAAATAAGCCATTGTAATAAAACTAGAGTTTTCATACGCAGCTAATAATTTATGATAATACTCCTCATTTCGCAGATGAATATCTTTTCTGACTTCTGTTTTTCTCATTAAAGTCGTAAAATCATCTAATAGCTCTTCTCTTCCATACTTAATCTCGATTCCTTTGTTTAAAGCTGTACGAATCGCTTGTTTGGTTGACTTCGGTAAGTTTTCTTCAAACCCTTCTTTATAGATCTTAGCCTGAATCCTTGGCTGAATAGTTTGAGACATGTCTGTTGATAATCCAGACCAAATTACCCCAATAGCTTGTAAACTCTGGATGATTTCTTTCGTCTCCGGATTAGAACAAGTTGTACAATCCTTATGTATTACAGTTTTACTTAAAACAAGACTAGGATCACATTTAACGAATAGTGACTTTTTCCTTTTGGCGATCGTTTTGAGAGAGGTAAAAACGAATTGTAATAACTCTTTATCTTTATAATCCAAAATTGGACCTCTCGCAACATAGCACATGGTAAAACCAAAAGGTAAAGACCTATATAACAAGCTTGCTGAAGCCACTAGCTGGTCGTCTTTAAAAAAGCCAACTATCTCGTTATCCCATTGATTTTTTACATTAGCCCAAGCACTACTTTGTAAAAGATTTGCCAAATCACTTTTTTTGACAAACTCATCATGTATTTCAGGTGAGATACCTATTTGATAATGATACATTGGCTGGTCCTTTTCCTAATAAATTTATAACATACCTATTCTACTACTTTTTTGTTAAAAAATAAAGAATTATAGAATCATAGAATCTTTATGTTCTCATGCCTAAACAGAACTTTAAGGCTTATATAAGACGCTCTTCCAAAACAAAGTTGATAGGTAGAGTAGCTAAAAATCGTTCCAATTGTTTTTCCCAGTAATACCATTCATGGGCACCTGGACTATGACTATAGGTCACATTAAAACCTAGATTTTTGAGATTTTTAACTGCTAGATTATTAGCAGAATAAAGATAATCTTGTTCGCCACACCAAATCCATAGTTTTGTCTTCTTATCAGACTTTTCAGCTAGGCTTTCCAGTGAATATGGACTACTCTCCCAATTTTTAATCTCACCAAAAATACCTTGCCAATATGTCCGATTCCCTATATCTTGACTTTCTGGAGAAAACTCCTGAAAACTAAGGGCACCAGAAAAACTAGCTGCATAGGAGAAACGGTTAGTTGACAGAGCTAATTTGAAGGAACCATAACCGCCCATAGATAGTCCAGCAATAAAAGTCTTTTCACGTTTACTAGTCATGTTAGGGAAAAAGCGCTTCATGACTTTAGGTAACTCTTCTGATAAGGCAGTATAGTAGTTAAATCCATATTGGGTGTCGGTATACCATCCATTACTAGTATTAGGCATAACAACAATAAGATTAGTACCACGTAGCAAACGCTCAACATTGGTACGTTTGAGCCAACTATTATGGTTTCCAGACATCCCATGTAAGAGATAGAGGACAGGAATATCTGTGCAATCCGGGTCTGTTACCCTAGAGCCATCAGGGTACAGAACATTGACTCCCCATTCCATATCCAAAACTTCTGAGTAGTACTCAATCTTCATTACTGCCATTATTTTCTCCTTTTAGGTTTAAGATAAGAAAAAGCCGAAATTCGACTTTTTCTAGATCTTTATTTAACTATTATTTTGCTTCCATAACTACTGGTAAGATTGCTGGACGACGCTTAGTTTGATCAAAGAGGAACTTGGACAAACTGTCTCGAACTTTACCTTTGAGTTCTGACCACTCAAATTCTTCACCTTGTAGATAGTCTTCAACTGTTTGGTTAATCAGCTCTGAACTCTCACGCAAGATGTCACGACTCTTCTTGAGATAAACAAATCCACGTGTGTGCACTCGTGCCTTGGCAATGATTTTCTTCTCACGACGGTTAACTGTAATCGCAACGATAAAAATCCCATCCTCCGACAAGACCTTACGGTCACGAAGAACAACATTTCCGACATCTCCAATAGCATTTCCATCAATCAGAATATCTCCCGCAGTGATAGCACCTGACGGAACAAAGTCACCATGTTCATAGGACATAGTACTTCCTTTTTTGGGAATGAAAATATGCTCTGGCAACATGCCAACTGCCATTGCTGCTCTAGCGTGAGCATCCAATTCACGATACTCTCCTTGAATAGGGAAGAGATATTGTGGTCTCAAAAGATTGATCATCAACTGTAAATCACGAGCATTTCCATGCCCTGATACACGTAGGCTTGATGTAATGAGTCGAACAATACCACCTGCTTGGTAAATCATGTTTTCTACACGAGCCATAACAGCTTCTTTAGCAATTGATGGCGTTGTAACGATGTACACTAAATCACCATCCTTGATTTCCACATAGCGGTGGCGCCCAATAGACATCTTACGAAGTCCATTAATCGGCTCTCCCATACGTCCTGTCTCAAGAATAATCAATTCATGATCTTCAAAACGGGACATATCTTTTGGTTTAATCAATAAACTTTCATTAGCAAGCGATAACTTTTTCAAACGGATAGCTGTTCGCACAATGTTTTCAATATCAAAACCAGTTAAAACAACGCGACGACCTGTCTCAGCAGCCGCATCAAAAACTTGTTGGATACGGGAAAGGTTACTCGCTACCGCAGCTACGATAATACGACCATCCCAATCAGCAATTGTTTGGGTGATTTCATCACCTACTTCACTTTCGCTTGCTACTTGAATATTACTGTCCGCATTAGCAGAGTCACTTAGAAGTGCCAAGACTCCCTCACGACCAATTTCCGCCAAACGGCCAAAATCTGTTGCATAAGACTCACTGGCTGTTTGGTCAAACTTAAAGTCACCAGTATATACAATATTTCCTTCTGAAGTTTTTAAAACGACACCCAAACTCTCAGGAATAGAGTGAGTAGTACGGAAGAAGGAAACCTCTGTCCCACCGAAGTCAATTTCAGTATTCTCATCAATGACGTGGAAATCATCAAACTTCTTGACACTGTCATTACTCTTGACAAACAGTTTAGCTAGTTCAATAGTCAACTCCGAACCGAAAACCGGAACCTTAGCTTCTGTCAATAAATAAGGTAGAGCACCAATCGCATCCGCATGTCCGTGCGTTAAAAAGACACCTGCAATTCGGTCACTATTTTCAAATAAATATTCCATATTTGGAATAACAACGTCAACTCCAAGCTGCTCGTTTTCAGGATATTTTAAACCTGCATCCAAAACAAAGATTGAGTTGTTAATCTCCGCAATATACATATTTTTCCCGTTTTCACGGACACCACCTAAAGTTGTTAATTTAATATTGGTCATTTTTCCTCCGAGGTATTACAATAACTAGTTTGTAGAGTTTTAAAAGCTCTCTTATTCTGAAAGTATCTTCTACTTTCTACCGAATTATGTCCTTTCATTATACCATTTTTTTACCGATTTTCAAAATGAAGATTTTATTTCAACCAGAGATTCTTGACCACTAAAAATTGAATTGATTTTTATATCTTTAAGTACTCTATCAAACATAATTGAACGATTGAATTCTCAAACGATCAAAGCTTCTGTCCATTATAGAGTCTTAAAACATTCAGTAATCTCTTACTTGTTCTATACTCAGCATAAGGAATTGCCAAAAAAGAAAAAGATTTAGAAATTCTAAATCTTTTTTAGTCATTTTTAGTTTGGGTAGATATAAGTGACTCTACCTAAAAATTCATTGGGATTAAAGTAGCCACGATAATTAGCAATTTGTTTTTGACGCTTGTAGTTCGCTTCCAATACCTGGATAGAATTTTCGCTTTGTACATCTGTTACATAAGCAACATGGCCATATTCACCACCGTCCCAAACGGCAATCGCTCCTGCTACTGGAACATTCCCTATTCTATAGCCTTGAGCACTTGCGTAGATTGCCCAAGTATTAGCATTACCCCACCAGTTGCTAGCCCAAGGCGCCATTTCTTTCACACCCCATGTACACTGACCAATAGGGTAAGAGTTCCCATAGTCTGTCGGAGTATTTTCGACAACACCTTCTACATCTGACACATCATCTGCAGCGCTAGTTGCCTCATAAGCTGGTGCATTATATGAAAGACTACCTTGAGATAAACCGCTCACTTCCAGAATATCACCTGGGTGGATAGTATCAAAAATGGTTTTCCCATTGTTAGCGGCCAACACATAAGGATCCATACCATGTGCAGTAGCAATAGCAAAAAATGAATCCCCATTTTGGACAACGTAAGAGTCTGCACTAACAGTTTGGGCACCAACTGTCGCCAAAATGGCAGTAGATGTCAAACCAAGAGTCAGTTTAGCAACTGTTTTTTTCATAATGAATTTCTCCCTTTTTAATAATTCCTATTTGTTTTTGTTGTTTATTTTTTGTTGTTTATAAGGAAATCATACCTAATTTACATGTCAGATATTTTAGAGTTATATTTTAGTCATATTACAAATAATTATATTTTTAATACATGAAATTTAAGGGGGATAAGGAAGGTTAAAAAAGCTGAGATTGTTCATCTCAGCTTCCTTTCTTCTACTTTTCCATTAAAAAATTATAAATTTCCTGCACCGTACCTAGTGCCATCATCTCCTGGTCTTTAACAGTTTGTTTTAGTTGTTGATAAATATGACTTTCTGAAATGTCCCTCTTTGGAGCTTCTTTATTCACTTTCATCACACCATTCTCAATCGTGACAAATCCAAGCTCTTCAAAAATCTGAATCATCTTAACTAATAAGATTTGCTCAATTTTGAGATAGGCTGCTAAATCTTTTAATTTATAGCGAATATCGAATTCTGGGAACTGATAGATTGTTTTATAGAGTTTGGCGAATTGCTCTCTTGTGCCATAGCCCGTCAAATAGTAGGGCTTATCGATATCATTTTTAAAGTAAATAGCTGAGAAATCATACTGCTGGAAAATGTCTTTAAGAATAGTGATATTCTCTGGAAGATTCTTGACCACAACCGCTGGACTTGAAGAAAGATCAGGCAATCCTCCTGTAAAATCCAGTACAGGTACTCCCTCTGGTAGGGGCGCGCTTTTACTACGAATATTAAAGAGCTGAACTCCATCCACACGGGCATCTACCATCATCAACTGGAGGGTTGTTTGCCCATTCCATTGGTTAACAGAAAGGGTAACTGCCAATTCCAGTTGTTTTACCTGAGAAAATTCTGTAGCCTTTGATCCTTGACCAAAAGCTACTACCTCAAAACTCGCGGTCCCTTTGGAAATCTTCAATTTCAAATGACTATCGCTCGCTCCCATAGAACGAGCATTTTCAACTTGAAAATCTCGAATATAAAAAACAGGTTTTTGGTTATCCATTCCAAAAGGAGCTAACCGCTCAAAGCTTTTAACCGTATCTAAACTCAGGTTTTCCAAATCCAGTTCTTCGTCTAAATATAATGTACTCTTACCCTTGGCATCTATTCCTTTATCTTTTACATAGGTTTCTAAAATTTCTGACAAGGCATCTAACTGTTCATCCTTGAGCGTCATACCTGCGGCGCCTGCATGACCACCAAAGGCGATGAAAAGTTCACGATGCGGATCCAAGGCTTCAAAGATATCGACGGCTTCAATACTCCGTGCACTTCCCTTGGCACGACCATCTTCAATATTCAGAACAATAACTGTCTGCCCTAATTCTTCCAACAAGCGACCAGCTACAATTCCAAGCACTCCTGGGTTCCAACCTTCCTTGGCTAAAATTTGAACACTTTTGTTAGGATCTACCAAGCTTTTAGCTTCTTCATAGATGGCTTGAACGATTTCCTTACGTTCTTCATTTTTATCTTGAATCATGAGGGCAATCTCATGCACCTCTTCATCATCAAAACCAGTCAGTAAATCAATGGCTGGATTGGGATCATCCAAGCGTCCTAGGGCATTTAATCGAGGCGCTAACTGAAAACCAACCGTTTCTTCTGTAATATCACCGCTAGAAATCCCTGCTATTTCAAATAACTCTTGGAGCCCAATTCGTTGGGTATTGCGCAAAACTTCTAGACCATACTGAACCATGATCCGATTTTCATCTGTCAGACTGACCATATCAGCAATCGTCCCAATAGCAACCAAATCAAGCAACTCAACCTGTACTTCCTCCAAGAGGGCACAAGCTAGTTTAAAAGCCACTCCACAACCCGCTAAATGTTTAAAAGGATAATCTGCTTCTGAGTGTTCAGGATGGACTATTGCATAAGCATCTGGTAAAACCTCTGGCATGGAGTGGTGGTCTGTTACAACGACATCCACACCCATAGATTGAGCTAAGTCAATAGCCTCATGGCCTACAACTCCATTATCTACGGTTACAATCAAGGATATCCCTTGTTGCTCAATGAAGTACTTGTAGACACTGGCATTCGGACCATAACCATCTGTAAAACGATTTGGAAGATAGACTAAGCACTCGGCTCCTAATTGTTCGAATGTTTCTTTAAGGATAGAAGCTGATGTCATCCCATCTGCATCGTAATCTCCATAAACGAGAATCAATTCACCCTGCTCAATAGCACGACGAATACGATTTACTGCCTTGTCCATATCGTGGAGAAGATAGGGATCATGCAGATCATCTAGAGTTGGTGCCAAAAAACGAGACAAATCATCTTCATCCTTAATCCCACGGCTAAATAATAAACGAGCAGCTTCAGGCCCTAGCCCAGCTTTCTTGGCGATTTTTGTAAAATCCGCATCCTCAACTTGAGGTGCAAATTGCCAATTATAAGTCGGAATAATCAAAATTCATCCACTCTTTCTTACGATTCTATCGTTTTATTATAACATGATTTTTAGTTTTTCTCCTCTTTATTTCCTTAACTCTTTCAATCAAAATCCCCAAAAATTCCTGTTCTCATCAAGGTTAAAAAAGAAGCTAAACACCAGTCGATAACTCTATCCCTTTCCAACAAGACGTAGCCAAAATTTTAAAACATCTTCTCTTTATGCTACACTATTGATATGGAACATCATTTTAATCATCGAGCAGAATCTTTCGATTCTCCCAAAAATCAATTTCTAGCAGACCTTGTAAATGCAGAGATAAATCAACAAGTCTCTGAGCTATCTACCAAATCAATCCTGGATTTTGGAGGAGGAACTGGACTTATCGCTCTTCCTCTAGCCAAACAAGCCAAGTCAGTGACCTTGGTTGACATCGCAGAAAAAATGCTGGAGCAAGCTCGTATCAAGGTTAAAAACCAAAAACTTGAAAATCTACACTTGATTCAACAAGACTTAGTGCTTAAGCCATTAGAGCAAACATTCGATCTCATTATCGTTAGTCGTGTTCTTCATCACATGCCTCATCTTGATTCTAGTCTAGCTATGTTCAAGGAACATTTGACTCTCGGAGGACAACTATTTATCGCTGATTATACCGTACCAGATGGAGAAAACCATGGTTTTATTATTTCGGAATTTGAAGAGACTCTTACAAATCATGGCTTCTCAGATATTCGGACCCAAATACTTTATAGTTCCGACCATCTTTTCCTTGATAAACCTTCTCAACTATTTCTCACATCGGCGATAAGATAATCACTTCTTAGAATAAGCATTGAAATAATTTTACTTCATTTTTTCTTCAGTTATCAAGCTTTTCTGTCTACTTCTTTCCAACTATTTCTATTATAAAAACTCTCCTTAAAAAATTAAGGAGAGTTTCTTGTTGCCATAAAACAAGCGCTCAGGAAAACGCTTGCATGATTTTTCACCCCGTGTTATACTAATTTTAAAATAAATTTATAGGAGACTATTGATGAAGAACATATTCCCTCAACACGAGAAAAAAATGGTTTATAGTATCCGTTCTTTGAAAAACGGAACAGGATCAGTCCTTATCGGAGCGAGCTTTATCCTACTAGCTATTGCAACTCCTCAGGTTGCTGCAGATGAGAATCTATCAAGCACTAGAGAAAATGTAAACGCTGTTACTGTTGGCCCTACAGATACAGACTCTATGCCAGCTCCAATTCCTGTTTCTGGCCAAAACAATGAAAACGATTCCCTTAAAACTGAAGAAAAGGCTAAAGAATCTGAAGTAGCTTTAACTACTGAAAGTGCTAAAGCTGAGGGTGCTACAACCAATCCTTCTAGCGATCAAGTAGAAAAGAAGGACGAGCAAGCCACAACTTCAGAGGATAAAAAAACTGAAGTAGCTGCAAGTCCAGTTTCAGATGAAAAAACAAAAGTAGAAACTAATTCTGAAACTCCAATCGCAGACAACTACTTCCGTATCCATGTAAAAAAACTCCCAGAAGAAACTAAGGATTCTCAAGGACTTTGGACCTGGGACGATGTCGAAAAACCATCTGAAAATTGGCCAAATGGAGCCCAGTCCTTCAAAGATGCCAAACAAGACGACTATGGCTATTACCTGGATGTCAAACTCAAAAACGAACAAGCCAAGAAAGTCAGCTTCCTCATCAATAATAGCAAAGGTGATAACCTTACTGGAGACCGTTCGGTAGAGCGCCTCTCTCCAAAGATGAATGAAGCCTGGCTAGATGAAAGCTACAAAGTATACAACTATCAACCTCAACCAGCTGGAACTGTTCGTGTCAACTATTTCCGCACCGATGGAAATTACGATAAAAAATCCCTCTGGTACTGGGGCGATGTCAAGAATCCAAGTAGTGGAGAATGGCCTGACGGTACAGACTTTACCGCAACTGGAAAATATGGCCGTTACATTGATATCCCACTCAATGAAGCTGCTAGAGAATTTGGATTTTTATTACTAGACGAAAGCAAGAAAGGCGATGATGTGAAAATCAGAAAAGAAGATTATAAATTCACTGATCTAAAAAATCACAGTCAGATTTTCCTCAAAGATGATGACGAAACCATCTACACCAACCCCTACTATGTGCACGATATCCGCATGACTGGTGCCCAACACGTGGCTAAATCTCGTATCGAAAGTAGTTTCTCTACACTAGTTGGAGCCAAGAAAGACGATATCCTCAAACACTCCGGCATCACTGATTATCAAGGGAATAAAGTAGCTATCACAGACGTGGTAGTGGATGAAGCTGGAAAGAAAGTGACCTATATCGGTGACTTTTCTGACACTCAAAACCCTTACACTGTCAGCTATAATTCAGATCGCTTTACAACTCGTTCTAGCTGGCGTCTCAAAGACGAGACTTATAGTTATGATGGCCCACTCGGTGCAAATCTTAAAGAAGATGGCAAGCGTGTTGATCTCACCCTCTGGTCTCCAAGTGCTGATAAAGTTTCCGTTGTCGTCTACGACAAGAAGGACCCTGAAAAAGTTGTTGGAACCGTCGCCCTTGAAAAGGGAGAAAAAGGAACTTGGAACCAAACCCTGGATGAGAATTCAGGACTTGGTATCAGCAACTACACTGGCTACTACTACCACTACCAAATCGAACGCCAAGGTAAAACTGTCCTCGTTCTTGACCCTTATGCCAAATCACTGGCAGCTTGGAATAGCGATCTAGCAAAAACAGACCCTGCCCATAAAGTAGCTAAAGCTGCCTTTGTAGACCCATCAAAACTAGGCCCACAAGACTTGACTTATGGTAAGATTCGCAACTTCAAATCACGTGAGGATGCTGTCATCTACGAGGCACATGTTCGCGACTTCACTTCAGATCCTGCCATCGCAAAAGATTTGACTAAACCATTTGGTACCTTTGAAGCCTTTATCGAAAAACTAGACTACCTCAAAGACCTAGGGGTTACTCATATCCAGCTCCTCCCAGTCTTATCTTACTACTATGTCAATGAATTGAAGAATCAAGAACGCTTATCTGCCTATGCTTCAAGTAACAGTAACTACAACTGGGGTTATGACCCTCAAAACTACTTCTCATTAACTGGTATGTACTCAAGTGATCCTAAGGACCCAGAAAAACGTATAGCAGAATTTAAAAACCTCATCAACGAGATCCATAAACGTGGCATGGGTGCTATCTTAGACGTAGTATACAACCATACTGCCAACGTCGATATCTTTGAAGATCTTGAGCCAAACTACTATCACTTCATGGATGCTGATGGTTCGCCACGTACTAGCTTTGGTGGTGGTCGTTTAGGAACAACCCATTATATGTCTAAACGTGTCTTGGTAGATTCTATCAAATATCTGGTTGACACCTACAAAGTGGATGGTTTCCGTTTCGATATGATGGGAGATCATGATGCAGCTTCGATTGAAGAAGCATACAAGGCTGCACGCGCCCTCAATCCAAACCTTATCATGTTAGGTGAAGGCTGGAGAACCTACACTGGTGATGAAAATACACCTGTACAACCTGCTGACCAAGATTGGATGAAGAAAACAGATACTGTCGCTGTCTTTTCAGATGACATCCGCAACAACCTCAAGTCTGGCTATCCAAACGAAGGGCAGCCTGCCTTTATCACAGGTGGAAAACGCGATATCAATACCATCTTTAAAAATCTCATTGCTCAACCAACCAACTTTGAAGCAGACAGTCCTGGAGATGTTATCCAGTATATCGCAGCCCATGATAACTTGACTCTATTTGACATCATCGCCCAATCTATCAAAAAAGACCCAAGCAAGGCTGAAAACCATGCTGAAATACATCGTCGTTTACGACTTGGAAACCTCATGGTCTTGACTTCTCAAGGAACTCCGTTTATCCACTCTGGTCAGGAGTATGGACGTACTAAACAATTCCTGGATCCAGCCTACAAAACTCCTGTTTCAGAGGATAAGGTTCCAAACAAATCTCACTTGTTGCGTGATAAGGACGGCAATCCATTTGTCTATCCATACTTCATCCATGACTCTTATGACTCTAGCGATGCTGTCAACAAGTTTGACTGGACCAAGGCAACAGATAAAAAAGCATATCCTGAAAATGTTAAGAGTCGCGACTACATGAAAGGACTGATTGCTCTTCGTCAATCTACAGATGCCTTCCGACTCAAGAGTCTACAAGATATCAAGGAGCGTGTCCGCCTCATTACTGTCCCAGGACAAAATGGTGTTGAAAAAGAAGACGTGGTCATCGGCTACCAAATTACTGCTCCAAATGGGGATATCTACGCAGTCTTTGTCAATGCTGATGATAAAGAACGTGAATTCACTCTAGGAACAGACTTTGCTCACTTGAGAAATGCTCAAGTCCTTGCAGATGAAAACCAAGCTGGAACAGTTGGAATCGCCAACCCTCAAGGGCTTAAATGGACAGAAAATGGTTTGAAGTTAAATGCCCTTACAGCTACTGTTTTGCACATCACTAAAGAGTCTCCAATACTTCCTTCAACTGAAGAAAAACCAGAGCTTAACCTTTCCAACCGAAAGAAAGACATCTATTTTACTACTCCTACAGGCGTGGAAAAGAAAACAGAACTTAACCTTCAGAACCATATGAAAGAACAAAATCAAAATCAAAATCAAAATCAAAATCAAAATCAAAATCAAAATCAAAGTCAAGGTCAAGCTCAAAATCAACCAACAACATCTGAAACTAAAGATATTGTAGTTCAAGACATGATAGCCCAAGACACTTCAACTCACAATTCTTCACAAAATGTCCTGCCAAATACAGGTACTGAAAAACAATCTACCCTTGTTCTTGCAGGAATTGGTCTCCTCACTCTCCTAGGACTTGGAAGTTTCCTAAAGAAAAAAGAGGAAAAATAGAACCGTCTACTTCAATACCTTTAGAGCTAAATTAATAAAAAAAGCAAGAACTTTTTAATTCTTGCTTTTTTTCATTAGAAAACCAAAATAGGGACTTTTATTATCATAGTATTCCCTTATAGGATAAAAGAAGAGGACCTTAGGTCCGCTTAACTTTAGATCCTTGCTTCTGCATCTGCCACCACTCGAGCCAGACTAGTTTGGCTTAATTCTTCTTCCATAGCTTCTTGAATTTTATCTAACTTTTCATCTAAAACTCCATGGATGTTAGCTCCTACTGGACAGTCAGGATTAGGATTATCATGGAAACTAAAGAGTTGTCCTTTCTTCCCTAAACACTCAACTGCTTGGTAAACATCTAAAAGACTGATGTCCTCTAGGTCTTTGATAATCTCCGCTCCACCAGTTCCACGCGTGACTGAGATTAACTCTGCCTTTTTGAGTTGGGATAAGGTTTTTCGAATAATAACAGGGTTAACTCCTACACTTGCTGCTAGAAAATCACTAGTCACCTTACTTTCTTTTCCTCTCAAAGCTATGATAATCAACATATGGGTTGCAATGGTAAATCGACTTGAAATTTGCATGTTCTATCCTCCTATTGAGCTGATATTCTTTATTTATTATAGCCCATCTAGTTGTAATGTCAATAGTTACTACTAAGCCAATCATCAAGCTCTGCATCATGTCCCTGATCTTGAGCAATCTCATGCAAAAACTCTTGATTATGGGTATGGTGGATTCCATTAACTAAACTTTCATAATAGACTTGATAATAGGGTAAATTCAAATCCTTTGCCAACTGTAGTTCTTTCTCAACATCGTATTCCACACGTCTAAAGTCCACATCTTTCAAACCTTGTTCATCAAAGTCTAAAATCATGTATTGGGCACGCAGATCCTTTCGGAGCTTGTCTGATAAAAAGAAGGGCTGTCCAATTGAGCCTGGATTTAAGATGAGTTGACCTCCACTTGCATAGCGCAGAAACTGTTGGTGAATATGACCGTATACAGCTATATCACAGTCTGGATTGACTACTAAACGATCAAAGTCTTCTTGCTTACCCAGATGAATCAACTCGCGCCCCCAGTTTTTATCCGGCAAATGGTGGCTAATTCCAACAGTCAAATTTCCATATTGACGATGAGTTTGCAAAGGGTATTCCTGTAAAGCCTCAATCTCCTCTACACTAACTTCCTCCATGATATACTGACACTGGCGTAAAAGATAACGCAGACTTGGTTTAGTTTCATCTAATTTTCGATGACAAGCCCGCCATAGACTATGTTCCCAATTTCCCAAGACCTGAGCAGTAATCGGTAATGTTGATAATAGCTCTAGAATGTTTTTTCGACCTGTACCAGGCATGAGAATATCTCCTAATAGCCAGTACTCATCGACTTCTAGTCGTCGAGCATCGTCTAAGACTGCTTTTAGAGCTGTTGTATTTCCATGGATGTCCGAAAGTACCGCAATTTTTGTCATGATTTTTCCTCTTATTTTTCTCTGATTTCATTATACCAAACCCCTTTTTAAAATCAAAAACCACGTCTTTTCCTATTGTTTTTTACTTTACTTTTTTAGTGAAAAGGGTTACAATAAAGGTGATAAAACTAAGGAGGTTTTTGCTATGACACAACGTTATGAAAACATTATGGTAGCTGTTGATGGTTCTAAAGAAGCTGATTTGGCCTTTGTCAAAGGTGTTCACATTGCACTACGAAATCAAGCTAAATTGACCATTGCCCATGTAATCGACACTCGTGCTCTTCAAAGTATTTCAACATATGATGCTCAAGTATATGAAGAATTACAACTTGAAGCTCAAAATTTGATGGCAGAATATGAAAAACGTGCAAAAGATGTAGGGCTCAATGACATCCGAATTGTGATTGAAATGGGAAATCCTAAAACTCTATTAGCTAAAACCATTCCTGAACAAGAAGAAGTCGATTTGATTTTAGTTGGAGCAACTGGACTTAATGCCTTCGAGCGTCTACTTGTCGGTTCTTCATCAGAATATATCTTACGCCATGCCAGTGTCGATCTCCTGGTTGTTAGAGACACAGATAAAACTTTTTAAAAAGAATTAAAAAAGGAGCCAATGCGCTCCTTTTTATTGTTTATTTTCTCTTTCTTTATGGCGTTCATAAGCCCTGATTTGACGTTCAAGTTCCTTCTTAATAGCTGGTTCTGGGGCATGTTTCTCCTCCCAACCTTCAGGTTTGAGAATCTTGTGAGTCACTGGATCAAACTGTGCCTTACCATCTGGGAAAATCTTGGCCATATTGGCTTGATGGACAATCTCAAAAATACGCTCTGGATCCACTCCCATCAATACAAAACTACCATAAGTAAAATACAGAGTATCAATCAAGGCATCGACTTGTCCAACCAAAGTACTTTCAGCCGGTATTTTTTGAGAAACTTTATCTGCTGATACATCAAGTGCCTGGTGCAAATCTTGTACAGCTTGTTGAAATTCCTCTTCAGAATTGCTTGCAGCACGGACAAATTCAACTAACTCTTCAACTTTGAATGCGGCTCGATGAGTTGCTCCTTTTACATCCCAAACTTTAGGCTCTTCCTGAGTTCTCTCATCCATCAAATGATGGAAGGCTTTAACCTTATTAAAGTGATAATCTCGACTCACAAATACTTTTTCAGAAGACAATACACCAAAGTACTCCAAGGCCTTGTGTATACCTCCCTCTTGGTTGCTTGTTGTGATGTGTTTTGCTACTTCCTTAACACTACTGCTACCATTTCCCATAGCAACAGACATCCCAACACCAGCCAACATTTCCAAGTCATTATCAGAGTCTCCAAAAGCCATGACTTGATTAAGATCAAAACCATACTCTTTTCCGACACGGCGAATCCCTTCTAACTTGGAATTCCCCTGATTGATAATGTCCGCTGCAAAGGGATTACTTCTAGTGAATTTGAGATGGTCTAATTCTGTAGCTGCTTGATTAGACTCTTCTGGAGTCATCAACATCAGAACTTGATAGACCGGTTGATTGATTAAGTCTAGCAAATCCTCTTCTTTTTGAGGGACAGCTTTACTAACCATACGGTTGAATGAGCTACTGATTGTTCGAGTCAAAAACTTAGGTACAAATCGACTGACCAATTGTGATAAAGGACTGAGACCAAAGGACATGATTCGAGAACCAACAACTGCTTGTCTAGTTCCCATAGCGATTTCTTTTTGATTTGCCTTTGCATAAGAGATGATTTGTCTGAGACTTCCCTTATCGATAGGACTGGCAAAGAGAACACGGTCTTTGTTAAAGATATATTGGCCATTATAGGTAACTGCAAAATCTAAATCTAAATCATCCATCAGATCTTTAACAAAAAAAGGTCCTCGTCCTGTTGCTACTCCAACTAGGACACCCTGTTCTTTTACAATCTTAATGGCTTCTTTTGTGGATTTCAAAACACTCTTACGATCATTTACCAGCGTTCCATCTATATCAAAAAATACTGCTTTGACTTCCATGACTGTCTCATTCCTTTCTTTTATGATACAATGATTATACCATATTTCAGAAAAAGTGAGCGAATCATGACAAAGAAAATCCTCGTTTTACACACCGGTGGCACTATTTCTATGCAAGCAGACGAATCAGGTGCTGTCAGAACTAGTTCGGACAATCCTATGAATCATGTCTCAAATCCCCTAGAAGGTATCCAGGTCCATTCCCTAGATTTTTTAAACTTACCCAGTCCCCACATTACACCTAAACATATGTTAGCCCTTTATCATAAAATCAAACAAGAGGCATCGGCCTATGATGGTGTTGTCATTACACATGGGACAGATACACTAGAAGAAACGGCTTATTTCCTCGACACCATGGAGGTACCTCATATGCCTATCGTCCTGACAGGTGCTATGAGAAGTTCCAATGAACTGGGAAGTGATGGTGTCTACAACTATCTTAGCGCCTTACGAGTGGCCAGTGATGACAAGGCTGCAGATAAGGGTGTGTTGGTCGTTATGAACGATGAAATTCACGCCGCCAAGTATGTTACCAAGACCCACACTACTAATGTTGGGACTTTCCAAACGCCGACTCATGGCCCCCTTGGACTCATTATGAAACAGGAAATTCTCTATTTCAAAACTGCTGAACCCCGTGTCCGTTTTGACCTTCATTCTATTAAAGGTTTAGTTCCTATCATTCCAGTCTATGCAGGCATGACCGACGAACTGCTCGATTTACTTCCTATTGACCAACTAGACGGGCTCATCGTCCAAGCCTTTGGAGCTGGCAATGTTCCAAAAGAAACTGCGCAAAAATTGAAGTCCCTCATTCAAGAAGGGCTACCAATCGCTCTAGTTTCTCGCTGTTTTAATGGTATCGCCGAACCTGTCTATGCCTACGACGGAGGAGGGGTTTGTTTGCGAAAATCAGGTGTCTTGTTCGTTAAAGAGTTGAATGCTCAAAAAGCTCGCCTAAAACTCCTTATCGCGATTAATGCTGGACTCAAAGGTGATGAACTTAGAGAATATATGGAAGGATAAGAAAAACTCAGGAAACTTAACAATTTCCTGAGTTTATTTTTTTATTTTTTACGAGTTGATCGACGCTCTGTTAAGCCGTGTTGAAGTAGTACTTCTCTTTCTTCCAACTCTTCTTTGTGCATAATCTTAGTCAACATACGCATACTGATTGCACCTAAATCATACAAAGGTTGAGCAATAGTCGTTAGATTTGGTCTTGTATAGCGTGCGATTTGTGAATCATCACTGGTGATAATTTCAAATTCTTCTGGCACAGAAATTCCTTGGTCAGCCAATCCATTCAAGACTCCTGCAGCCAATTCATCACCTGTAACAATAGCTGCTGTTGCTTTTGAAGAAATCAAACGCTCTGCTAAAGCATAACCATCATCATAGCGGTATTTTGACTCAAAGACAAGACCTTCACTATAGTTGATACCCGCTTCTTTCAATGCATCCTTATATCCAACCAAGCGCACTTTCCCATTAATATCGTCTACTAATGGACCACTGATAAAGGCAATTTTTTTGTTGCGCTTCAACAAATGACGAACAGCATCTGCAGTAGCAGTCTTATAATCAATATTAACGCTCGGAAGTTGATGCTCTACATCCACAGTTCCTGCCAAAACTACAGGCGTTCGTGAACGTGAGAATTCTGAACGGATTTTTTCTGTTAAGTGATAGCCCATAAAGATGACACCATCAACCTGTTTTGAGAAGAGGGTATTAACCACCGATACTTCTTTTTCATCATCTTCATCACTATTAGCAAGGACAATATTGTATTTATACATTTCGGCAATATCATCAATTCCTTTTGCTAGAGTCGCAAAAAATGTATTTGTAATATCTGGAATGACAACTCCAACCGTTGTTGTCTTCTTACTTGCCAAGCCACGAGCTACTGCATTAGGACGATAATCTAGACGTTCAATAACCTCTAAGACTTTCTTTCGAGTGTTTTCTTTAACATTTTTATTTCCGTTAACAACACGACTAACTGTCGCCATCGAAACTCCTGCTTCACGGGCAACGTCATAAATTGTTACTGTATCATCTGTGTTCATTCCGGTTCCTTTCTCTATTGAAAATTTTGTTTTCATGTTTGTACCATTTTCATTCTATCACTTGTTGTAAGCATTTTCAAGCATTTAATAAATTTTTATTTAATATTCTTATTTCCTTCAGTTTTTTACAACAAACTTTTCTTGATTTTTACACCATTTTGCAGTATGATAATAAGAAAACGAGTTGGAGGTATGGATGTCTTTTACAGATTCTCATAGACGTTGTGCAAGTTTTGGTATCGCAACTAACTTACCAGACGATGTCATCGACTCCATTTGGTATATTATTGACCATTTCCTAAAACATGTTTTTGAGTTAGAAGATGAGCTAGAGTTTCGACTCTTAAATAGCAATGGAGCTATTACCTTTCGATTTTCAAGTCAACATCTACCTACAATCATTGATTTTGACTTCACCCACCCTTTTGATCCTCTCTATCCACCTAAAGTAATTGTCTTAGATATGGATGGAAAGGAAACAATCCTTCTCCCAGAAGAAAATGAACTTTATTAAAAAACCTAGCATCCTAACAATTAGTTTAGGAGACTAGGTTTTTTTATTTTTTCAATTCTTGATATAAGTGACGAATCGGTTGTCCTAGGACTGGATGGATGAAATGAGGTGCAATTTCCTGCAGCGACTCTAAGACAAAAAGTCGCTCAGCAACATAAGGATGCGGCAAGATGAGACTATCGTTATAAATGACCTGATCCTCCATAAAAAGCAAGTCCAAATCAATCAAACGAGGTCCCCAATGCACTTCTCTGACCCGTCCCATTTCAGACTCAATAGCTAATAAGTTTTCTAATAAAATTGGAACCGGCAGCCAAGTTTCGACTTCAATGACCTGATTAGCAAAATTATCTTGCTCTACACCGCCCCATGGCTCAGTTATAATCACACTAGACTCTTTGAGAATACGAATCCCACGAGTACGCATCTTGTCAAGAGCTAGTTCAAGATTAGCCGTCTTATCCCCCATATTGCTACCTAGAGCAATAAAGGCTCTTTGTTTGCGGCGATGGATGGTTACTGAACAGGTGTCTAGTGGTAGATGAATAGGCGCCCATGGTTTTTTGAGTTCCAGTTTAATTTCTTGAACTATTGGATAGGTTTCAAAAGTGCGCTCTACTAGTTTGTAGGCAACTGTTTCAATCAAGTCTTCAGTGGTTTCCTGAAACCAAGTTGTCCATTGCTGACAGAGCTCGCCATAATGGACAGAAGCTTCCAAATCTAAGTCCGTAGCAGCCTTGGTCATATCGTAGGATAAGCTTGCATCAATGATAAATTTTTGGCCCAGTTCCTTCTCACTTGGGAAAAGACCATGATAGGCAAAAATTTCCAAATCCTTAATGCGCAATTGATCCATAACTAGTCCTTTCTAGAAAAAATCGTTTGAATCGATTTTTATAACCCCATGAGACGGTATGCTTGATCTCGAAGATCTTTGTCTGTCTCAAATACTCCACGAGCTACTGTTGTCAAGGTTGCAGTTCCTGGTTTTCGAACACCACGCATACTCATACACATATGCTCTGCTTCAATCACAACGAAGGCTCCCTTAGCACCTAGATATTCCATCAAAGCATCTGCCACTTCGATATTCAAGCGTTCTTGAATCTGTGGCTTTTTAGCATAAACTTCAACTGTACGTGCAAGCTTAGACAAACCTGCTACTCGTCCATCTGGAATGTAGGCGATATGAGCTTTCCCATAAAAGGGTAAGAAGTGGTGTTCACACATGGTATGGAAAAAGATATCCTTTTCTACTACCATATTGTCATCAATGATTTCAAAGGATTTTGATAGATGTTCCTCCGCCGTTTGACCAAGTCCTGAAAAAATCTCCTGATACATGCGAGCTACACGTGCAGGAGTTTCCTGTAAGCCTTCGCGATTAACATCTTCACCGACCGCTTCGATAATCATTTTTACAGCCGTCTCAATCTTTTGTGTATTCATTCTCTAGTTTTTCCTCTCCATTAGATAGGCTCTCACCTGGCTCAAGAAATACAAGGAGCCCGTAACTATCCTAACTGTTTTTTTCTCTTCATTTTCTGTTATTTTTTGATCTAGAAATTCCTGCCAACTTTGATAGTTAAGCTTTCTAGAACGGGCTACCGCTTTTAACACCTCTTCGTCAGTTGCTCGACTATCGTCAAAGTGAGTGAGTGTCAGTTCAGTATTCGGCAAGGCACTTAATAAGTCTAGCATGTCCTCTAAAGCCTTGGTCTTGATACAAGTAAAGAGGATTTCCTTCTGGTAGTCGGCAAAGCGTTCTTGCAAGGTTTCTACCAAAGCCTTGATTGCATGGGGATTATGGGCCCCATCCAAAATCATTAAGGGTTCTCTACAAACAACTTCCAATCGTCCAGGCCAGCTTGTCTCTGCCAAGGCCTGAGCCACTATGTCATTACTTGCCAATTCTCGGCCAGTCTCTTGGCAATAGGTATCTAACAGGGTTATGGCCATCCCAGCATTCTCTATCTGGTGTAAACCCAGCAATCCTGTCTGAAAGCTACCTTGTCTATGCGGGCTTGTATAGTCAAAGACTTCTCCCGTCCTCACACTCCCTTGATGACTGACTTGATAATCTTCCCCATAAACAAGCCTAGGAGCCTCTTTCGCTTTCGCGATTTGGTTGATAACTGCTAAGGCTTCTGGGACAATATTTCCTGTTACCAGGGGAACTCCTTGTTTGATAATTCCAGCCTTCTGCTCTGCGATGGATTCAAGGGTATCACCCAGCAAAGCTACATGGTCCAACCCAATGGTCGTAATACCTGTTAAGATAGGCTGGCAAACATTGGTGCTATCCAAAAGTCCGCCCATACCTACTTCCATAATGGCCACATCGACTCGCTCAGAAGCAAAATAATCATAGGCTATAGCAGTGATAATCTCAAACTCTGTCGTTCCCTGCAAATCATGAGCATGCTCCCCTTCAAGTAGTGAGCGATATTCTGCCATCAGCCTTTCCAATCTCGCTTCTGAGATGGATTCACCATTAATACTAATCTGATCCCTATAATGAATCAGATAGGGTGAGCTAAAGACTCCAACTCTTAGCCCCATCTTTTCCAACATATTTTTCAAAAAAGCTATGGTAGAACCCTTGCCATTGGTGCCTCCGATATGGATAACCTTGAGCTTAAGATGAGGATTGCCTCGTAGGACTAATAGCTTCAACATCCTCTCCAAACCAAAGTTTGGTCGGTCTGTCCGATAGTGGGTTATCCACTGATTCGTTTCGTTTTTATTCATCTTATTTATATTGTTTCAAGTTTAAATTTTCCGCATCATCTGCCAGACGGATGGCTGATGCAATTTCAACTGCCATCTTGTGGCTGGCTACATCGTGTACACGCACAACTTCTACACCCTGTCTAGCGGCGATACTGGTCACATGAGCTGAAGCCGTATCACGATTGTGGAAGCCTTTTTCAGTTTCCGGGTTTACTTCAAAACCATTTTCTTCCAGAATATTGATGACAAAGCGCTTGCGAGAGACTCCTAAAAAGATAGGATAGCCCATCTCGTGTAATTTATCAAGGTCACGTAGAAGTATGAGATTTTCCTTTTTGGTCAAGCCAAAGCCAATCCCAGGATCTAGCATGATGTTTTCTTTCGAAATTCCTGCTTTTTCCGCTCTTACTAGAGCACGGTCAAAGAAAGCTGTCATCAGTTTTTCTACTGGTAGTTTTTCAAACTCATCTAAGTCTTCCTTTGTAAAAGGCTCACCAAAGCCAAAATGAGGGAAGATAAGTGAACTAGGGTGTTGAGGGCGTGCCATTACTGGATTAAACATGATGACTACCTGAGCTCCAGCTTTAGCAACCACATCCGCCATCTTCTCATCACCCATGAGACCAGTAATGTCATTGACTATATGGGCACCAGCTTTTAGAGCTTCATCTGCAACCTGACTTTTCCATGTGTCGACCGAAATCAGAACATCACTCTCTTGACGGATAGCCTTAATGATTGGGATAACACGTTGGATTTCCTCTTCAATCTCAACATAGCTACTTCCAGGTCGAGTGGATTCTCCACCAATATCTAGGATAGTGGCTCCTTCGTCTATCAATTTTCTAGCCTGTTTTAAGGCTTCCTCAACAGCAAAAAATTGACCCCCATCAGAGAAAGAATCTGGGGTGACATTGATAATACCGCAAATAGCTGTTTTTGTATGATTGTCTCTTTTTTCCACGATTATCACTCAAATTTCATTTAGATTGGTATTCCTCTATTTTACTGTTTTTTTTGGATTCTGTCCAATTATCCCTCGGGACTCTCAAACTTTAAAAGAGCGCAAAAAAGAGAGTGGGATAGAAATCGGTAATTCGTTAGAATTCGATTTCGTCGTCCCACCTCCGCACAGTTGAGTAGGGTTGTAAGAACTGATGAAATCAGCGTAGTAGAGCCCACTCAACCACTGCGTCCTGCTCGACAATCCAAAGACAATTGAGAGGCTAGAACTTTTGTCCCAGCCTCTTTTTTAAAATTCTTATTTTTCAGTCAAAGCTGCAAGTCCTGGAAGGACTTTACCTTCGAGAAGCTCCATTGAAGCTCCACCACCAGTAGAGATCCATGAGAATTTGTCCGCACGTCCAAGGTTGATCGCAGCTGCTGCTGAGTCACCACCACCGATGATTGATTTAACGCCTGGTTGTTTCACGATAGCGTCCATCACACCGATTGTACCAGCTTGGAAGTCAGGGTTTTCAAATACACCCATAGGACCGTTCCATACAACTGTTTTCGCACCAGTCAATTCTTGGTCGAATTTAGCGATTGATTTAGGACCGATATCAAGACCAAGGAATCCTGGATCTACTGCTTCACCTTCAGTGTCTTTCACTTCAGTGTAGTCAGCAAATGCGTTTGCTTCTTTTGAGTCAACTGGCAAGATCAATTTGCCGTTTGATTTTTCAAGAAGAGCTTTGGCAACATCCAATTTGTCTTCTTCTACAAGTGAGTTACCGATTTCGATACCTTGAGCTTTGTAGAATGTGTAAGTCATCCCACCACCGATAAGGACTTTATCAGCTTTTTCAAGCAAGTTTTCGATAACACCGATCTTGTCTGAAACTTTTGAACCACCAAGGATAGCCACGAATGGACGTTCTGGAGCTTCAACTGCTTCTTGGATGTAGGCAATTTCGTTTTCAAGAAGGAAACCAGCAACAGCTTTTTCAACGTTTGCTGAGATACCAACGTTAGATGCGTGCGCACGGTGAGCTGTACCGAATGCATCGTTTACGAAGATACCATCTCCAAGTGATGCCCAGTATTTACCAAGTTCAGGATCATTTTTAGATTCTTTCTTGCCGTCAACATCTTCAAAACGAGTGTTTTCAACCAAGAGAACTTGTCCATCTTCAAGAGCGTTAATCGCTGCTTCCAATTCAGCACCACGAGTAACACCTGGAAGGAAAGTAACGTCTTGACCCAATTTAGCAGCCAAGTCAGCAGCTACAGGAGCAAGTGATTTACCTTCTTTATCAGCTTCTTCTTTCACACGTCCAAGGTGAGAGAAGAGGATTGCACGTCCACCTTGCTCAAGGATATACTTGATAGTTGGAAGAGCTGCAGTGATACGGTTATCATTAGTGATCACGCCATCTTTTACAGGAACGTTGAAGTCAACACGAACGAGAACTTTTTTCCCTTTCAACTCAACATCTTTAACAGTCAATTTTGCCATTTGAAAAGACTCCTTATTTTTTTTATGTGTTAATTATATCACAAAATCAGTAAAAGAGATAGAAAAACCTTAAACTTTTCTCATTCTCGATTAGTCTGTTACTTTAAAAATAAGAGTATAAAACTAGTGATTCTTAGATAATCGAAACTCTCACTAATTTTAAATTTTCATCCAAAAAATCATAAAATGCTTACTAGTTGGAATAATAATAGCCCAACTAAATGATACTTTTTAATAAAAGATTCATTACATTTTTATTAAAATTTACTATTTACTACTTGTGAGATTGCTTAGAATCCTTTAAAATAGAATGGGAGAAATTCCGCGATTAGTTTTCGGAGGAAAAAGAAAATGTCCATTAATTGGCAGGAAATTGCATTTCACTTTTTAGGTGGTCTGGGACTATTCTTATATAGTATCAAGACCATGGGGGACGGTTTGCAACAAGCAGCTGGAGATCGTCTTCGATTTTACATTGACAAATATACCAGCAATCCTTTCTTTGGAATTTTAGTTGGAATTGGAATGACTGCCCTGATTCAATCGAGTTCAGGTGTTACGGTTATTACAGTTGGTCTGGTTAGTGCCGGACTATTGACCCTGCGTCAGGCTATTGGGATTGTTATGGGAGCCAATATTGGAACAACCGTCACATCCTTTATCATTGGTTTTAAATTGGGAGACTACGCATTACCTATGCTCTTTCTCGGAGCAGTCTGTCTCTTCTTCACAAAAAATAGAACCATCAATAACATCGGACGAATCATCTTTGGTGTCGGTGGTATCTTCTTCGCCCTCAATCTAATGAGTGGTGCAATGGAACCCCTTAAGGATTTACAAGTCTTTAAAGACTACATGATAGAACTGAGTAAAAATCCAATCTTGGGTGTTCTTGTCGGAACAGGTTTAACCCTTCTGATTCAAGCCTCCTCAGCGACCATCGGGATCCTACAAAATCTCTACGCTAGCAATCTGATTGACCTTCAGGGTGCCCTACCAGTTCTCTTTGGAGATAACATCGGAACTACTATCACTGCTATTATCGCTTCCTTGGGTGCTAATATTGCAGCCAAACGTGTGGCGGCAGCCCATGTGACCTTTAACGTTATCGGAACCGTTATCTGTATTATCTTCCTCGTTCCATTTACAGGCTTAATCCAATGGTTTGAGAGCTTCTTAAATCTAGCTCCAGAAATGACCATTGCCTTCGCCCACGGAACCTTCAACATTACCAATACAATCATTCAGTTTCCATTCATCGGTGCTCTTGCCTTCTTGGTAACCAAACTTATCCCTGGAGAAGACGAAGTTGTCAAATACGAGCCACTTTACCTTGATGAGCAACTGATCAAACAAGCTCCATCTATCGCTCTTGGAAATGCTAAAAAAGAACTTCTACACTTGGGTAATTATGCTGCGAAAGCCTTTGACCTCTCTTACGACTATATCATCAACTCTAATGAAAAAGTTGCAGAAAAGGGACATAAGACTGAAGAAGCTATCAATACTATTGATGAAAAATTGACTCGTTACCTCATTAGTTTATCTGGTGAAGCTTTGAGCCAAAAAGAGAGTGAAGTCTTAACAAATATCCTTGACTCTTCACGAGACTTAGAACGTATCGGAGACCACGCTGAAGCTTTGATCAATCTTAACGATTACTTGCAACGTAAAAATGTTCAATTCTCTGAGGCTGCCTTAGAGGAACTAGCAGAGATTTATCATAAAACTAGCGAATTCGTTAAAGATGCTCTTGAGAGTGTTGAAAATAATGATTTCAAAAAAGCTCAAGCTCTTATCGAACGACATGAAGACATCAACAACATGGAACGTGTCCTTCGTAAGACTCATATTAAACGTCTTAATAACGGAGAATGTTCTACCCAAGCAGGTGTCAACTTTATCGATATCATTTCTCACTACACTCGTGTATCAGACCACGCTATGAACCTTGCTGAAAAGGTTTTGGCAGAACAAATTTAAAACGAAAAAAATGCTTTGATTCTTTCGAATCAAAGCATTTTAAATAGCTCTCCAATCATAAAGGAAGATGCGGCTGCACCCCTGTATCTCGCTTCTTCCTTTTTGATAAAGCGGGCCAGATTGACTAACTCTGGCGCTGGGGTCTTGGGATTCTTGAGAAGTTCAATAGTGACCAGACCCGATAGCCGTACTGCTAGCAAGCGCTCATTGGTACTGGGCAATTGCTTAGCAGTTTCTAGGAGCGCAACCACTAGATCTTCACTTAGGTTTTGACGGGCATTATTGTAAAGATCCCGTATCAAGGTTTCTAGGTTTGGTTCTTCCATCCCTATTACCTCCGTCATTTCTGTTTAATAATTTTTGATTAAATCTACTGTAGAACGATCCAATTTTTTAACCAAGGCTTGTAAGAAAGCTTGTGCTTCAAGGAAATCATCCATTGCATAAAGGGTTTGGTGAGAATGGATATAACGGGCACAAACACCGATTGTTGTTGATGGTACTCCACCATTTTTCAGATGAGCTGCACCGGCGTCAGTCCCACCTTTTCCACAGTAGTATTGATACTTGATTCCAGCTTCTTCAGCTGTCGTCAAAAGGAAATCCTTCATACCTGGGAGAAGCAAGTGACCTGGATCGTAGAAACGAATCAAGGTTCCATCACCAATCTTACCTTGACCACCATAAACATCACCAGCTGGCGAGCAATCCACAGCAAGGAATACTTCTGGGTCAAATTTGGTTGTTGATGTATGAGCACCACGAAGTCCGACTTCTTCTTGGACATTAGCCCCAAGAAAAAGTTCATTGCCTAGTTTTTGACCGGACAAGTTTTCTGCTAATTCACTCACCATGAGAACTCCGTAGCGGTTGTCCCAAGCTTTTGAGATGATATTTTTTTCGTTAGCTGTTAGGATTGCGCTACTATCTGGAACGATGGTATCTCCAGGACGGATACCAAAACTTTCAGCCTCAGCCTTATCCGCAAAACCTCCGTCAAAAACGATATCTGCAATAGCTGGCATAGTTGGCCCGCCTGTCCCACGAGTCAAATGTGGAGGTACTGAGCCCGAGATAACTGGAATTTCACGTCCCTCACGAGTAAAGAGTTTGAAACGTTGGCTGCTGACAACCATAGGATTCCAACCGCCAATTTCAACTACTCGGAAAGTGCCATCTGGCTTGATTTCACTAACCATAAAGCCTACTTCATCCATGTGAGATGCTACCAAAACACGAGGTGCATCGACTGCTTCTGAGTGTTTGATACCAAAAATACCACCTAGGCCATCTGTTACTACTTCATCCACGTGAGGAGTTATTTTCTCACGGAGATAAGAGCGTACAGGCGCTTCATGACCTGAGATAGCAGAAAGTTCTGTTACTTCTTTGATTTTAGAAAATAATGTTGTCATTTCTATCCCTTCTTTCTTTCAACCATTTTACCACTTTTTATAGGAGAAGGGTAGTGAAAATCATCAATCTATCGATCTATCGATCTATCTACACAAAAAAAGAATCACGACTGTGATTCTTTTTATTTTGAATTTCTCTTTAAAGAAAAGTGATCTGGTACGGGGTCCTTACCTATTTCAGACCAAGGATGACATCGCAATATCCGTGCCAATCCCATCAGACCCCCCTTAAATCCATGCTTCTCAATAGCCTGAATCATGTAGTTTGAACAACTTGGCTCAAATCTACAAGAAGGCGGAAAAGCTGGGGATATAAAACGTTGGTAAAAGCGCACAGGCGCAATTAAAATTCTTTTCATTATTTCTTAGTTACAGCCATAGTATGTAGTTGGCTGATTTCTTTTTTGTTAAGACGACGGGATTCTCCTGGACGAAGCCCCGTCAAATCTAAATGTCCAAAACGTGTCCGAGACAACTTATCCACTGGAAGCCCAACTGCTTCAAACATCTTTTTAACCTGGTGGTTACGCCCTTCATGAATGGTCAATTGTACTACAGAACGGTTTTTAACAGGATCTACTTTGATAATTTCGTAGACGGCCGGCTTAGTTTTCTTACCATCAATCTCAAGACCACGAGTTAAGGGGCGGAGATTTTCTTTATTAGCCACTCCTTTAACACGCGCCACATAAACCTTATCGATTTCATTACGTGGGTGAATCATCTCATCTGTAAAGTCACCATCATTGGTCAAAATCAATACACCTGACGTATCCCAGTCCAAACGTCCCACAGGGTAGATGCGCTCTTTAACATTCGGCAAGAGGTCGACAACAGTCTTACGTCCCTTGTCATCTGTCACACTAGAAATCACTCCACGTGGTTTATTGAGCAGATAGTAAACCTTCTCTTCGTTGTAGATTGGTTGACCTTCAACTTCTACCTTGTCGCCAGACTTAATGGTTGTCGCTAGTTCGCGTACTACCTGACCGTTAACAGTCACCAAGCCTTGCTTGATCAACTCCTCTGCTTTTCTCCTACTGGCCACACCTGCGTGGGCAATATATTTATTGATTCTCATCTTCTTCTATCCTTTCACCAAATAATTGGCTTTCTTGTGCTTGAATTTCAAGCTCGTCAATCACAGGCAATTCTTCCAAATGGTTAATACCCATGTAATCCAGAAAATAATCCGTCGTTACATAGAGGTTAGGGCGTCCAAGCACCTCTTTTTTCCCGTCTTCTCGTATCAAGTCAAAGGCCTGTAACTTTGCCAAAGCTCCACTCGAATTAACCCCACGAATAGCGTCGATTTCTATACGTGTGATAGGTTGCTTATAAGCAATAATGGACAAGGTTTCAAGCGCAGCCCGAGATAGACTCTGGTTGATTGGCGCCTTAGAATATTCTTTTAAAATATCAGCAAATTGAGGCTTGGTCACCAATCTGTAGGCCCCTCCTGTCTCAATCAGGGCCAAACTAGAATCCTGGTCTTTTTCATACTTTTTGGCTAATTTTTCTAAGCTTTGCTGAATTCCTGTTGGTGGAAGTGATAGAAGCTCAGCCAACTGGCGGACTCTAATCCCATCTTCACCCGAAACAAACAGGAGTGCTTCTATTTTTGCTAAAGTACTCATACTTCCTCTCTATCAAGCCTGACTTTGCTCTACTTGACTTTCCTCATTCTTTTTCATGAGATAGATATCTCCAAAACTCTCTTTTTGAATCAAGAGAATTTCTTGGGTTTTAATCAACTCCAAGGTTGCTAAAAAAAGTGTAATGACCTCTTGTAAATCCTTGGTTTCTTTAAACAAATCCTGCAGGCATAGTTGTTGCCCTTCTACTAAGGCTTCCCGAACAATGACCATCATATCCTCAATCTTATACTCATCTCGTAAAATGGTTGTATGATTTTTCGAGAATTCTTCCTTTTTCTTGGTCAGTAAGGTTGAAAAGGCTAAGAAAAGATCGATCGTGGTCTTATCATGCACAAGTTCAGCATCCTCGTAAATCAACTCTGTCGGTGCTTTAGAATAATACTGGGCTCGATCTTGGTGTTTCACTTCCAACTGCTCTCCCAAAAGTTTAAACTTGCGGTATTCTTCAATCTGAGAAAGAAGATCCTGCTCTAGGTCATCCTCTAAATCAGACACTTCCGCAACCTTTGGCAAGAGCTTACGACTTTTGATAAGCATCAGTTGGCTAGCCATCACCATATATTCACCTGCCACTTCTAAACGCATGGCTTGTAAGGTTGATACATAGGCTAGATATTGCTCGATAACTTCTGTAATAGGCACATCATAGATATCCATCTGGTACTTTGAAACCAAGTGCAAGAGCAGATCCAAAGGTCCTTCAAAATCTTTTAATTTAATATCCATTATCTATATTTTTCTAAGGTCATGACTGTCTTTAATCCTAATTTTTTAGCAATTTCGTACAAGTCAACCTTCTCTTCAATTTGTCTTAATATAAACTGTTCTCTCAAGCCTTGAGCCGATAACTCAGTAAAACCTTTTTCCTTTAGAAAGGCTTCTAACTGACGAAAGGCCCATTGACGGGAGTATGGTTTCCCAGCTTTTTCAAAGAGATAGGTCTGCCCCATAAAGGGCTCCAACTCTGTTAGCAAGGCTCTTGGGAGAGCTACAATTCTTTGTTGGGAAGACTTAGTAATTCTCAACACTTGAAAGTCCAGATTTATATCCGCAATTTTCAAGGCTAGAATTTCACTTGGCAACAGTCCTAATTCCAACATCAGCAAAGCCAGTAAGCGGCCTTCTGGAAAATTACTTTCCTGCCAGAAAGAACTCAAGTCTAATAATTCTGGTTTTTCTTCCCTTTTCTCAGCCTGTTTGGCTAACTCCAAACGGTAAAAACTATTAAGCTTCCCTTTTTGATAGAGAAAGTAGAGAAACTGGTTGCAGGCTGAAACTTTGCGTTTCTGGGCACTCGGTTTTAAATCCGACAGTTGAGCCTGATAAATCTTGAGACTAGTCTCAGAAATTTGCTCTCCTATCATGTCTAAAAATTGCTCTAAATCATATTTATAAGACTGCTTGGAATTACTGGACAAATCTTGTTTTTCATCTAAAAATGCTATAATCCATTCTCTCATTTACTTCGAATCTCATATTCCTTACTAAAGTCATGTAAGAGGGCATTAACAGCCTTTAAGATAGACTTACGTGTGATAATTCCCTGGAAAACACCATCCTTATCTACAACAGGGAGGAAGGACTCATCCACTAGCTTGTGCAATACATCCGTGAGCTGATAATCTGGCTCAACAACTGCAACATTCTTTTTTGTCATATGAACAATGTCTGTATCGGCCATGGCTTCTTGACTCAAGCCATTCTCCATTTGGTAGGCTAAAATATCTCTTAGGCCAATTGTTCCGACAAATTTTCTCTTATCTGTTACTACTGGAACCCTACTATAGGTCATCTGACTAAGCAAGAGGATTGCATGATCTGCATTGTGGGTATCGATTAAGACAGCCAAATTTTCAGCAGGAGTCAAAAAGGTTTCCTCTTGCTCCAGTAAAAATAGTTCAAATTCCTTGGCAATCATCGAACAAACTCCGTAGACAAGCCTGGATATACCTCATGATTACGTGTCAAAAAATCCACTTTAAAATAGCTGTCATCAATCTCTACACGAGCGTAAAGACATTCTCTGATGGCTCCACGTGGTTGACTGATAGACCCTGGATTTAGAAAGAGAGTCTTTCCCTCCATCCAAGCACTTGGTACATGTAAGTGACCATAGAGACAGATATCAGCATCTTCCTCTTGAGCCCAGAAATCTAGTTTTTGGAAATTGAAGTTAATGTCAAATAAGTGGCCGTGAGTCTGGATAATCTTGGTAGGACCCAGTTGAGTCACTAAGCGTTCTGGATAATCTGAATAGAAATCCATGTTTCCTCTAACTACCTGAATCCCTTCCCAAAGTGGTGAATCTGGGCGAAGCTCCGAGTCACCATCGTGAAAAATGGCATCAACTTTCCCAAGATAGCGATCACGTATTTCTTCTACAATCAAGCTATCTCCATGGGAGTCGCTCATTACAATGATGGTTTGCTTTGCCATGATGGAAATACCTCCAAAAGTTTCTTAACGGCTAAGGCACGGTGAGATTGACTATTTTTTTCTTCAAGGGTTAATTCAGCTGATGACTTGCCTGTTTCTCCTACTAGGAAAAGAGGATCATAGCCAAAACCATTTTCACCCTTAGGTTCAAAGTTAATGTAGCCTGGCCAATCAGCTTCGACCACCAAGCTTTCCTTATTTGGACTAGCTACAACTAAGGTTGTGTGGAATTGAGCTGAACGGTTCTTGAGGTCAAAGACCATAGCTAATTCGTGTAAGAGTTTGGCATTGTTTTCTTGATCACTTGCCCCTACTCCTGCGAAACGAGCTGACCAGACCCCTGGCAATCCGCCAAGAACATCTACTTTAAGACCAGAATCATCCGCCAGAACCATCTTACCTGTCAATTTGGAGATGGTCTCAGCCTTAAGGCGAGCATTTTCTTCAAAGGTCATACCAGTCTCAGCAACTTCAGGCAGATCTGGGTAATCATTGAGATTCTCCACATCATATCCAAGCTTGTCAAAGATAGCACGAAATTCCTTGGTCTTCCCTTCATTACGAGTCGCTATGAGCAAGGTTTCTCTGACTTTGCTAGTTTCAAAGAAGGCTTCAACATCTACTCCTTCTTTAGGTAATTCCACATGCAAGAGTTGCCCATTTTCAACTAAGAGTAAGGCACCTTGGCGTTGAATGACTTCTAAATTGCGATCTGCCTCTTGGTTGAGTATATCGACAACAAAGGAGAGTAAGCGATAAAGGGAACCATAGCGTAAAACAGTGACTGAAAGCGGGAAGCCTCGTTCTTCATCTCCAAATATTTTGACGAATTGGAACATAGGAAAGTCTAACTCATCATCCGTCAAGGTCCGAATACCGCCAAAAACGCTATAAGAGCCTACATACCAGTCCTGGTCATCCTTGTATTCATAAATTTTGTTGGTCATAATGTTACATGCTCCACATGAATCTCTTTTTCAAGCCATTCCGCTCCAATCTGAGCAAAACTATGGCTATTTGCAGTCGTGTAAAAACGGTGTTGTAGAGGTCCGGCATCGCGGCCACGATTAATCTCGAAATAATTGAGTAAGACAGAGATATCCCGCACGCACTCTGCTCCACTATCAATCAGTTTTACCTCTGGTCCCATCACATTTTGGATAATAGGTCTTAGGAGCGGATAATGAGTACAACCCAGAATCAAACTGTCCACTTTTCCGACCAAAGGACGTAGAGTTTCGTAGACTACTTTCTTGGTCACACTGGTTGAAAGTGCACCTGACTCAACCAAAGGAGCAAATTTGGGACAGGCCAAGCTTTCCACCTGTAAATCCGGATCCAGATCATGGATTTTCTGACGATAGATGTCAGATGATACAGTCATAGGTGTTCCGATTACACCAATTTTACCACCTTGGCTGGATTTGATAGCCGCTGACGCACCCGGTAAGATGACACCCAGGACAGGGATATCCAACCTAGCCTTGACTTCTTCCCAAACAACTGCTGTTGCAGTATTGCAGGCAATGACAATCATTTTGACATCCTTGGTCAAAAGAAAGTTGACCAGTTGCCAAGTGTATTCACGAATTTGCTCAGCAGGACGAGGACCATAAGGTGCCCGTGCTGAATCTCCAATATAGACGATTTCTTCATGGGGAAGCTGGCGCATGAGTTCACGTACAACCGTCAAGCCTCCGACACCCGAATCCAAAAAACCAATTGGTCGATTATCCATATAGTCTTCTTTCTAGTCTTATGTTTCTGATTGATAGTTCATTATCATTACATTTCTTACTGAAATTTCTGACAGTTTGGTAAAGTTCCAACTGTCTCCCTCTTAATCATAATCAAATATCAATAGAATGCAAGCAAAATGCTTCAAACTTCAATAAATGTGAACATAGTGAGAAGTCTGGAACTTTCATCCCAGACTTTTCCTATTTATAGTGACAAGAAGCTTTTATTTTTTCTTTTTGCTGTTAGCAAGAGCTGCTTTTTGTTGACGAATAATTTGGTGATACACTTGTTGTACCTTAGCTTCGCTTGGTTTTTGACCATTAGCACTCAAAAGAGTACGAACTGCTTCTGCATTCAGACGTGGGTTATCAGCAAATTCTTTTTCAATTTGTTTACGCACCAAGTACATGCCTCCAAGAGCACCTCCTAGAAAAGCTAAAACAATCAAGACAATCGCTAAAATAAGATCCATAATATTTCTCCTGTTTCTTTTAAAGTCTACTATATTATATCATAAAGTCCCACTGCTGACTAGTTTGATTTGCGCTTTCAGAAAGCAACTAGCAACATTTTAATTCACTTTACCTATAAAAAGGCTTGCTTATTATCCATTATAAAAATTAGAATATATACTGTCCTTAAAATAAACAAATGAAGCCTTTAAAACCTTGCAATAAGTTAATGTGTCTGCTATAGTAAAATCATAGAACTCACTATACTACTTACACCAATAATAAAAAATCTATGAAAAATAAAAATAACTATCAACTTTTATACGACCAACCAGCTACTCCTTCTTATGATGGTTGGGAAAAACAAGCTCTCCCAGTCGGAAACGGGGAAATGGGAGCTAAGGTTTTCGGACTCATCGGTGAAGAAAGAATCCAATACAACGAAAAAACTCTTTGGTCTGGTGGCCCACAACCAGATAGCACCGACTACAACGGAGGAAACTATCAAGGTCGTTATAAGGTCTTAGCAGAAATTCGGAAAGCATTGGAAGAAGGAAACCGCCAAAAAGCCAAACAATTAGCTGAGCGTAACCTCGTAGGACCAAACAATGCTCAGTATGGTCGTTACTTATCTTTTGGTGATATCTTTATGGTCTTTAACAACCAAAAGAAAGGCTTGGAAAATGTTACCGACTATCATCGTGGCTTAGATATTTCTGAAGCTATCTCGACTACTTCTTATACCCAGGACGGGACAAACTTTAAACGCGAAACCTTCTCTAGCTATCCTGACGATGTTACCGTGACTCACTTGAGTAAAAAAGGGGATAAAACACTTGATTTTACCCTTTGGAATAGCTTGACAGAAGATTTGATTGCTAATGGAGAGTACTCTATGGAAGAATCAAATTTCAAAGAAGGAAGTGTTAATGTCGATACCAACGGTATTTTACTCAAAGGCAGTGTCAAAGATAATAGTCTTCAATTTGCTTCCTATCTTGGAGTCAAGACGGATGGACAAGTCACTGCTCAAGACAGCTATTTGACCGTCACTGGCGCCAGATATGCGACCCTTTTACTCAGTGCCAAGACCAACTTTGCTCAAAATCCAAAAACCAATTATCGCAAGGATATTGACCTAGAAAACACTGTCAAATCTATCGTAGAAGCTGCTAAGGCAAAAGATTATGAAACCCTAAAAAATAACCACATCAAGGATTATCAAAGTCTCTTCAATCGTGTTCAACTAAATCTTGGGGGTAACAAATTTAGCCAAACTACAAAAGAAGCTCTACATACCTACAACCCAGAAAAAGGGCAACAACTAGAAGAGCTCTTCTTCCAATACGGACGTTACCTCCTCATCAGTTCATCTCGTGATCGGACGGATGCCCTTCCTGCCAACTTGCAAGGAGTCTGGAATGCTGTAGACAATCCACCTTGGAACTCCGACTACCACCTCAATGTCAACCTTCAGATGAACTACTGGCCTGCCTACATGAACAATCTTGCAGAAACTGCTAAGCCGATGGTCAATTATATCGATGACATGCGCTACTATGGTCGTATCGCTGCTAAAGAATATGCAGGTATTGAATCCAAGAACGGCCAAGAAAACGGATGGTTCGTTCATACTCAAGCGACGCCATTTGGCTGGACAACTCCAGGCTGGAATTACTATTGGGGTTGGTCTCCGGCTGCCAATGCTTGGATGATGCAGAACGTCTATGATTACTACAAATTCACCAAGGATGAAACCTATCTCAAAGAAAAGATCTATCCAATGCTTAAGGAAACAGCCAAGTTCTGGAACTCCTTCCTGCACTACGACCATGCTAGTGACCGTTGGGTTTCTTCTCCATCATACTCACCAGAGCATGGGACCATCACTATCGGAAATACCTTCGACCAATCTCTGGTTTGGCAGCTATTCCACGACTATATGGAAGCAGCCAATCATCTCAATGTCGACCAAGACTTGGTTACCGAAGTGAAGGCTAAATTTGACAAACTCAAACCACTTCATATCAACCAAGATGGTCGCATCAAGGAATGGTACGAAGAAGACAGTCCTCAATTCACGAATGAAGGAATTGAAAACCACCATCGTCACGTTTCTCATCTGGTTGGTCTCTTCCCAGGTACTTTATTTGGCAAGGATCAGCCTGAATACCTAGAGGCAGCACGCGCAACCTTAAACCACCGTGGAGATGATGGAACGGGTTGGTCTAAGGCCAATAAAATCAACCTCTGGGCTCGCCTGCTTGATGGAAATCGTGCCCACCGTTTGTTGGCAGAACAGCTCAAATCTTCAACTCTTGAAAACCTTTGGGATACGCACGCACCGTTCCAAATCGATGGTAACTTTGGTGCAACCAGTGGGATGGCAGAAATGCTCCTTCAATCCCACACTGGCTACATTACCCCATTACCAGCTCTTCCAGAAGCATGGAAAGACGCGCAAATTTCAGGTTTAGTCGCTCGTGGCAACTTTGAAGTCAGTATGAAATGGAAAGAAAAAAATCTTGAAACGCTATCTTTCGTTTCTAATGTTGGTGGAGATTTAGTCGTAGACTATCCAAATATCGAAGCTAGCCTCGTCAAAGTTAACGGTAAGGAAGTGCAAGCAAGCCGCATCAAAGACAATCGCATCCAGCTTGCTACTCAAAAGGGCGACCTAATTACCTTTGAGCACTTTCCTGACCCTATTTCCTCTGAACTAAACCAAGTATAATCTATATGATAAAAACTCTACGAAGTTATCACCAGCTTTAACTCTAGTATTGCCATAAACTAAAAAGGATGGAAGATTTTCCATCCTTTTTTATCATCTAAATTCCTCATTACTAAAGTAATTTTACAAACTAAAGTAATTTTACAATCCAATCTAAAATTGATACTCCTAAGTCTATAAAAAAATTGTATACTACAGAGTAAATGATATACCAAATAATTTCTATTAAAATTATAATTGGTTTAATCAAGATAAAAAATAGAATATCCCAAATCAATTTCATTTCTTATCTTCCTTTCTAGGAAGCCCAAGAATTCCTGGTAAGGAAGAACTTAGTTTTAAAGCTAGAATAAATCTAGTCAACCCTAACACTTCTGGCTCTGATTCCTTCTTTTCAGTTAAAACTTCCATCCCTTTTACCCAAAGGCATGCTCCAACAGTTCTAGCAAGATCAGTAAACAAATTTGGTTGATGATCCATTTGATTCTCCCTTGGTTAATCACACTTATAATCGCTTACTTTTTATTGTATTCAGTATATCAAATTGTAAAAGATAATCAAGTTTTATAACTAAAAGAAAAAAGTTTCATAATCTTCATAGAATGAATCTACAAAAATTATAAAACCTTTTCTTATTTCAAATCATTTTTATAGCGTTCCAATTCTGCTTGGTTAGCCCAAACATAATGACCTGGACGAATTTCGACCATGGAAGGTTTATCAGTTTCGTAGTCATGTTGATCTGGATCATAGACTTTCAAAACTTTTTTACGTTCCAAAATTGGGTCTGGAATCGGTACCGCAGACAAGAGAGCTTGAGTATACGGATGGATTGGATTGTTAAACAATTCTTCCGTTTCCGCGACTTCAACAATGACCCCTTTGTAAATAACTGCAATACGGTCAGAGATGAAACGAACAACTGACAAGTCATGGGCAATAAAGAGGTAAGTCAAGCCTAGTTCTTTTTGGAATTTCTTGAGCAAGTTCAAAACTTGGGCACGAACTGAAACGTCCAAGGCTGAAATCGGCTCATCTGCGATAACAAAGTCAGGTTGCATAACCAAGGCACGAGCGATACCAATACGTTGACGTTGTCCACCTGAAAACTCATGAGGATAACGTGTCAAATGTTCAGCCAAAAGTCCAACTTCACTAATAATCTTTTTAACTTTCTCTTGTCTTTCTTCCTCATCCTTAAATAGATGGAAATTATAAAGACCTTCAGAAATGATATAGTCAACCGTTGCACGCTCATTCAAACTAGCAGCAGGGTCTTGGAAAATCATTTGAATACGACGGATTACTTCAGCTTCTTGAGCTCGTGATTTTTTACCGTTGATCTTTTTACCTTCGAAGAGGATATCCCCTTTACTGGTATTATTCAAACCGATAATTGCACGACCAATCGTTGTTTTACCACTACCTGACTCACCAACTAGAGAGAAAGTTTCACCTTTGTTGATAAAGAAGTTAGCATTTTTAACGGCTACAAACTTTTTGCTTCCTTCACCGAAGGAAATCTCTAAGTCTTTAATTTCTACTAATTTTTCAGACATTTCCTTCCTCCTAGTTTTCTAGATGAACAAGACCCATTCTCTCACGAATCTTGTCATGTAAATTTGAAATTACTGCTGGTTTTTCAACTTTTGGAGCTCGTTCATCAAGCAACCAAGTTTTAGCCCAATGAGTATCTGACACAGCAAATTGAGGTGCTTTTTCTTCAAAATCGATCTTCATTGCGTAATCTGAACGAAGAGCAAATGCATCACCTTTTAATTCTGTATATAGTGACGGAGGAGTACCTGGAATTGAATATAGTTCTCCTTTATCATCAGCTAACTGTGGCAAACTTGATAGTAGGCTCCAAGTATAGGGATGACGAGGATCATAAAAGATTTCTTCAACAGTACCGTACTCAACAATCTCACCAGCATACATAACTGCAACTTTATCTGCAATACTTGCTACAACACCGAGGTCGTGTGTGATAAAGATAGTTGTAAAGTGATATTCATTTTGAAGAGACTTAAGCAAGTCAATAATCTGAGCTTGAATGGTAACATCAAGGGCCGTAGTTGGCTCATCACAGATAAGAACATCAGGACGACATGCAAGAGCAATAGCGATAACGATACGTTGACGCATCCCTCCAGAATATTGGAATGGGTACTCTTCAAATCGCTTTTCAGCATCAGGAATACCAACCTTATTCATATAGTCGATAGCCAATTCTTTTGCTTCTTTTGCTGTTTTACCTTGGTGTTTAATGATAACCTCGGTAATTTGGCTTCCGATTGTTTTGATTGGGTCCAAACTAGTCATAGGATCTTGGAAGATTGTTGCAATCTTAGCCCCACGAATCTGTTCCCAATCCTTGTGAGAAGAAAGTGCTGTTAGATCTTGACCACGGTAATCAATGTTACCAAAAGCAATACGTCCATTTTCTTCCAACATTCCTGTAAATGTTTTTGTCAAAACTGATTTACCGGATCCAGATTCTCCCACTAAAGCAAGAACTTCTCCTTCAATCAACTCAAGAGAAACTCCTCGAATAGCTGTCAATACTTTGTCACGAACGTCAAATTCCACGACAATATCTTGAGCAGATAAAATTACATTTTTTTCTTTTGTCATTTCTACTCCTATCTATGTGTACGTGGATCACTAGCATCGGCTAAGTTTTGTCCAACAATGAAAAGTGATAAGGAAACCAAGACCAAAGTTGTCAATGGAATCCAGAAGAGGTAAGCATTTGTAGTTACGTTCTGAGAATAATCTGAGATCAAACGTCCCAAACTTGGAACTGTAATCGGCAATCCGAGTCCAAAGAATGAAAGGAAAGCTTCATATGAGATAAATGCTGGAAGCATTTGTGTCAAACTCGTAACAATAACAGATACCAATTGTGGCATAATGTTTTTCACAATAATTTTGTAACTTGGTGTTCCCAAAGTTCGTGAAGCAAGGTTGTACTCCAAATCACGGTAACGTAACATTTGGATACGAATTGAGAAAGCAACATTAATCCAAGTTGTTACACTCATGGCAAAAATCAAGTTCCAGAAACCTGCTCCGATAGAGTAAGTCAAAACGATAACGATCAAAAGCGATGGAATATTGTTGATAACGTTGTAGACTTCCATCATGATACGGTCAACTGATTTTGAGATACCCCAAATTCCGCCGACAATAACACCAATAACAAGGTTGATAGTAGTTGCAATTACCGAAATCAGGATTGAGTTACGTGCTCCAAACCAGACACCATCAAAGAGTGATTTCCCGTTACTGTCTGTACCGAACCAATGCTCAGCATTGGGCTTAATGAAACGAGCACTAAAGTCGTTAACTTTACTTACATCATTAAAGTCAAAATCAGAAAATATTGGATAGATGAAACTCATCAAGACAATAGAAATCAAAATACCGAGCATGATGACTGTTGATTTTTTCTTCAAAAACTGTCTAAAGACAGAACCCCAGTATGAATAGGCAGGAGCGTCAATTACTTCAGAGGCATAGTCATCACGTTTTACGAACTGAAATTTATCATTACTAATTGTAGACATTATTTGCCTCCTTTCTCTGTCAATTTAATACGTGGGTCAATCATCGTCATCCAAATATCCCCAATAAGGTTTGAGAAGATTGAGATACAAGTGAAGATAAAGACAAGACCAACTACCATGTTGTTATTTGATGCTTTTACAGAGTCAATCAACATTTTACCCATACCTGGAAAGGCGAAGACTGTTTCCGTAAGAGTTGCTCCACCAATAACTCCAATGATAGAACCTGGAATTCCTGAAACGAGTGGTACCATGGCGTTTTTAAAGATGTGTTTGTTTGAAATTTCTTTCTCAGATAGACCTTTTGCACGTGCAAAACGAACAAAGTCTTGGGATTGTAGGTCGATCATGTAACGACGAATCCAAATTGCCATAGTAGGTGCACCCAACAAGCCCAAAATCACTGCAGGAAGGACATAAGAACGCCAATCTCCAGCACCCAAAATTGGGAATGAATCAGGGAATCCGATAGATGAACCAATCAAACGAATGATGTAAACCAAGGCAATGGTTGGAAGGGCAAGCAAGAAAGTCAAAGTTCCTGTTGAGAAACTATCAATCCAGGTATTCTTGAATCGAGCCATTGCAGAACCAAGCGGAATCGCAATAGAGTATGAAATTACAAGACCAATTAAACCTGTAATAGCAGAGCTTGTAATCATTGAAGGATACTGATAATTGCTTTCAGTAGCTGTATAAGGATCATCCTTACCATAGTTTGCTACTTCACGTGCATCTGCTTGACTTGGAGATTTGTATGTTCTTGAGTAAATGTTAACTGATGAAGTTTTCTTACCTGTTGGGAATTGAACTTCTGAAGTCTTGGTTTGTCCTTGACCTTGTGTGATAACTTGAAGAACAGGAGTATTGGCATAAGTTGGGTAAGAATCTCCTAAGTTCAAGTTGACAAAGTTTTGGTGAACAAATGGAAACTGGCTGTTGAAATACAAGAGGTACTTATGTTTTGTACCTGATCCAACTAGAGACCAACCGATAGCAGGATCATTTTCAAAACGTAAATAACGCTCCAAGTTTGGATTTTCTGGATCTTGAATTTTATTTGTATGGTCAATATCAAGCAGGTTTGCATAGAAGTGGAAGACACGTTCAAAAATAGGAATTTCACGTGTTGCATAGAATTGACCGCTCTCTGTGAATACACCCAAAGTCCAACCATTTCCAAGTTGTTGGATATATTTTTCATAGATAGCTTTACTTGTATCATTTGCATCTACTGTAACAGAAGGGTCAATGCTACTAGCTTTTTCCTGCAACTCTTTCGTATCGTAATATTCGATATACCCCATACGCTCAAAAACAGTGTTTTCATAATTATCCCGTTTATCAGCTGTTGTTGCAATTTTATTGTAGTTAGTATCTTGTTTAAAAATCAACTTCCGTGGAACTAATGTATAGATAATCGTGTAGATCAAGGTCGTCACTAAAAAGATCGAGACCAACGACCGCAAGATACGCATAAAAACATATTTTTTCATATTATTTCCTTTAAAATCCCAAAAGAACCTTCTCCTTGTGGAGAGAAAGTTCTAATGAGCATTATTTATTTCACATGGCTCGCTAATTCTTTTTGAGCTTTTTCATTTGCTTCTGCTTTTTCTTTAAGCCATTTCTCACGAGCTTCTTGATATTCTTTAGTTGTTACAGTATTTGATTGTAACTTGAGGTACTTGAAGTAAACATCTGAACCTTTATCACCAGATTGAGTGTAAGATGCTGAGAATGGTACTACACGAGAAATAATTGGTGCTGCACCACTTGAAGACATAGCCGGAAGGAAGAGTGAGCTATCTGTCAACCAAGCTTGAGCTGCTGCGTATTTTTCATAACGAACTGCTAGGTCGCTTGTTTCATTTCCAGCTTCGTCAACTAATTTATCATATTCTTTCAAACCAACTTGAGTAACTGCTGGGCTAGATGGGTTGTCATATCCCATATAAGACTTAGTTGTTTCGCTATTAGTTGTTTTCAAGATATCTAGGTAAGTTGATGGGTCTTCATAGTCAGGGTTCCATCCAACTGCACCTGAAAGGTCCCAATCCTCTGCAGCTGCGTTAGCTGCGTAGTATGTGATATTGTGTAGTTCGTCTGTAGTGATTTGTTGGATATCAATCACTACATTTTCAGTTCCAAGTGTAGTTTCAACTGATTGCTTGAATGACTGGATACGAGCAATGTAATTTTTAGATGTTTGGTCTACTGGAATGTCAATATGGATAGGGAATTTCACACCTTCTGCTTCTAGAGCAGTTTTCGCTTTAGCTAATTCAGCTTTAGCTTTTTCAGCATTGAAGAGTCCATCTTGACCATCAGCAAGGTTTACATTTTTCCACTCATCACCATAAGTAGCAACTTTTTCAGTAACCATATCACCAAATGTTTTACCGTTAGCAGACACAAACTCTGGTTTTACAAAAAGGTTACGAACAGCAAGAGGAGCTCCCTTTTCACCATTAAGTTGAGCAGAGTATGCAGTACGGTCAAATGCAAAGTTCAAAGCTTGACGGAAATCTTTGTTAAGAAGAGCTTTCTTAGTAGAAGTCTTTTCTTCATCAGTAGTTTTTGAAGTGTACTTGTAGCTTTGACGGTCAATATTGACACCCAAACCAGCGATACCAGGACCTTGTGGATTGTAGTAAATATTGTCTTTATATGTTTCTTCAACTTTTGAGAAGTTTGAGCTAGTTGGGAAAAGACGAGCATAGCTGTATGCTCCACTTGTAAAGTTACGTTCAAGTGACTCTTGGTCTGAACCATCGTAGTATGCAAGGGTTACAGTATCCAAATGAACATTATCTTTATCCCAATAGTTTTCATTCTTAACAAACTCAATAGAAGACTTAGCAGTCAAACCTCTAAGCAAGAATGGACCATTATAAAGCAATGAAGTAGGGTCAGTTGCTTTACCAAAGTCAGCTCCTTTTGATTTTTCAAATTCCTCGTTCAAAGGCCAGAAAATTGAGTAAGCCATTTTAGTATTCCAGTATGGCTCAGGTTTGTTCAAAGTATATTCAAGAGTGTAATCATCAACTGCTTTGACACCAACTGATGCAAAATCTTTATTGTTTCCAGCTACATAGTCAGCTAGACCTTTAACTGAATTTTCTGCTAGATACATTGCTGCTGATTTCTTATCAGCTGCGTGTTTTAAACCATTTACGAAGTCTTTAGCAGTTACTTCTGCGTACTCTTCACCATCAGAAGTGAACCATTTTACTCCCTTACGAATCTTGTAAGTATAAGTTAAACCATCTTTTGATACAGACCAGTCCTCTGCGACTGCTGGTGTAAGGTTCCCATATTTATCATTTGTAAATAGGCCATCAATACCATTTGAAGTAGCCACTTTTGTACTTTGTTTACCTGAGATAAGATAATCCAAAGTTTCTGGATCAGCGGTATATGTATAACCGTAAGCTTTTGGAGCCTCTGCATCATTAGATGACTTTGATGAACCACATGCAGCAAGAACTCCAGCTGCAACTAAAGCAACGCCTGCTAGAGCAAAAATCCGACTTTTTTTCATATTATCTAACTCCTTTGATAAAAATTATATGATAGTGATTATTATACCACAGATTCTTAAAAAAGTAAACGAATTTTCAGAATATTTTGTCGCATTTTTTTTGAAACATTGAATAATCAATTTTCAGAAAAGAAAGTATTGACGTAAGGAAGTTTTCAAGGTATAATATTAAAAGTTAAGGCGGTATAGCCAAGTGGTAAGGCACGGCTCTGCAAAAGCTTGATCGTCGGTTCAAATCCGTCTACCGCCTTTTTTATACTATTTTATAGGAATTTATCCGAAAAGAAAGTCTGTTTTTATGGGCTTTTTTATTTTTATTTTCGTATAAAATAGGATAACTTTAAAAACTTTTGGGGCGAGTTTGGGGCGAGAGTGTTTTTTAGAGCTTGGATTTAGAATCCAAGCTTTCAGGGTAAATAAAAAAAAGACCGCTCAAAAAAGCTTTATCAGTATTCTCTGATAAAGCTTTTGTTTTATTCAGTTTCTTCTTCTGATTCAAGTTCTTGAATTTGAACCTTAAGTTTGGTGACACGACCATTTTTGACCTTGTCATTTGTCAAGGTGATATGCTTGTTGCCACTATCTAACTCATAACTGAGTTTTTCTGATGTTGGAATAGTTCCCACACCTGTCAAATAATAACCAGCAATGGTATCTACATTGTCACTTTCAAGCTCGACATCAAAATAATCATTGAAATCGTTCAAATTCATTGTCCCTTGGACAATATGAGTGTCCTCGCCGATAGTATGAACATAGACTTCAGCACGGTCAGTTTCATCATCAATCTCACCAACAATCTCTTCAAGGAGATCCTCAAGTGTTACCAAACCAGCCATTCCTCCGTATTCATCAAGAAGAATAGCCATCTGTCTTTGTGAATTTCTTAGTTCTTTTAACAAATCGTCCACAAAAATGGTTTCAGGCACAAAGAGTGGATCTTGCAAGATTCGCTTCCAGACGATATTATCGAACCCACTGACAAAGGCTTCTTTAAGGAGACTCTTTGTATGAATCAAACCAATGACATTGTCCTTATCACCGTCATAAACAGGAATTCGAGAAAAGTTTTGTTTTAAGATGCTTTCGATAATGGTCTGAGTGTCATCTTGGATATCTACCATGAAAGCATCTGTTCGAGGAACCATGACTTCACGCGCCATAAGCTCGTCCAGTGAGAAAATCCCCTGTAACATCTCGATTTCATCAGCATCCAAGGTTTCCTCACTATTAGTGAGCATATACTCAATCTCATCACGAGTCATTTTTTCGTCTGCATCGTCAAATGTCATCGGTGTCAATCGACTCAAAAGATTCGTTGATGCGGATAACATCCAAACAAAGGGACTCACAATCTTACCGAGTGCGATAATAAATGGTACTGTTCGGATTGCCAAGGCATCTTTTAAATTTAGAGCAATGCGTTTAGGATAAAGTTCACCAAAAACGATAGAAATATAGGTCAAAAAAGCAAGTGATAAGAAAGAAGCCACTGCATGCGCAGTCTCACTATTTCCTATCCAAGATGCAATCAATTCTCCAAGAGAATCTGCTAACCTAGCCCCTGACAAGATTGTAATTAAAGTAATACCAACTTGAATGGTTGATAAAAAGTGATTGGGGTTTTCAAGTACCTTTAGCAAACGGATGTAGCGTTTATCCCCCTCTTCAGCCTTTTGTTCAACGCGTGAGCGACTAAGGGAAACCATAGCCATCTCTGTTGCTGAGAAAAAAGCATTTAAAAAGGTCAAAACAACTAATAATACAAATTGCAGTAACAAATCCTGACTGCTCGGGTCTTCCATTTTACCTTCTCCTAAATAGTATAATTGACACTATTATACCATATTTTTCCTCTTCTACACATTATTTTATGATTTCAACAATAAATCCCCCATCTTGTCAGATGAGGGCATTCATCTATTTAGCCTTTGTCACTGTAACTTCACCTGTACGATAATCTAGTTTGATACCTGTCTGTACATTTGGGATAACTACATTAAACTCTAATTCTCCGTCTGAAGATTTGGCTTCAATCTGTGATGCAGATGGAACTAAGTCCTTGTCTGTTGCATAGAGAAGGGTAACACGGTAACGAACCCGTTTATTTTGATCCAAGGCCTTTCGGACTAAACTTTCGTAATAGTTTTGACCTGTCGAGTCATCTGCACGGGCCTGATTGGCCCAGGCTGTTTGTACAGCGATATTTTTAGGATTGCTAGTAGATGCATCAAAGCCATCTAAACCACCAATCAAGGCATAGCCTAATAAATGTCCTCTATCTACTGCGTGATTGTAAGTTCCTTTTAGATTTTTGACTTGATGCCATCCTGCTGGTGTCCAAGAGGTCGAGCCATTTCCGGTTTCTTCACGGTCCTTATACTGCCTTGTTGCCTTAGACATTAGGGCATTAGCTACTGTTGGAACTGTCTCACCACCCACAGTCTTGGTTTTGTTATCAGCATAGGGTTGACTTGAGACCTTTGCATCTAGATTCGTTTTATTACCATTGATGATAAAAGCCCCTGCTCCGTTCCATTCAATTGAACCTTTTATTTGTTTCTTAACCGAATCTGTCAGAACGCTTTCCGCTAGTTCTCTACTGGGGGCATCCGACAATTGTGACTTCTGTTTTACTTGCGTCTGGGGCGCAGAATTGGAATCCTGCATCTCTTTGATGTAGTAACTTCCTGCAGACAAGAGCAGAAATATTAGTAAACCAACTAGAGCCTGTCTTGTATTTTTTTCCATTGTGTCTCCTTAATTTCCTAGAAAAAGACTGGTCTCCCAGCCTATTTTCCTGTAAATTTTGTTATGAGTTCTTGCCATTTTGCTGGTGCCAAAATAGCCCATGGGTCTTGTCCTTTGCCTAAGATACCATAGCCAATCATTAAACCAATAGCAAGCGCTAAAATACCTATTAGAAGTACTATAATCACCAACAAAAAGCGATGTAATACATATGTGACTTGCTTATTCATCTTCATCTGCTTCCACACTTACCCGTTCAATCTTAGCCCCTAGCTGAGCCAATTTTTCATGGAAACGATAGTAACCTCTATCCAAATGGACAAGTTTACCAACAACAGTTTCACCTTCAGCGACTAGGCCTGTTAAAATCAAGGCTGCACTAGCTCGTAAGTCTGTTGATAGAACTTCAGCTCCCTGGAGACGTTGGCCACCAATAATACGAGCTGTATCACGGATAATTTCCGAGTGTAAGCCCATCCGACGCATCTCTTCTAAATGCTGGAATCGATTTTCAAACACAGTCTCCACCATGGTAGACTCCCCTTGAGCCACTGTCATCAAGGCAGTAAATTGAGCTTGCATATCTGTTGGAAATCCTGGATGTGGCAAGGTCTTAACATGAACTGCTTTCAGTTTCTCACGTTGAGAACGAATACGAATCCCTTCATCTTCATCGATTACTTCAACACCCATTTCCAATAACTTGGCAATCAAGGGACGGTTATGTTCCCAAATGGCATCTTGGATTAAGACGTCTCCACCAGTCATAGCAGCTGCAACCATGAAGGTTCCCGCTTCAATACGATCCTGTACAACATTATGTATAGCACCGTGTAGCTTCTCAACACCAGTGATGGTAATAGTTTCTGTACCAGCACCCTTAACCTTCGCACCCATTTTATTTAGTAGAACAGCCAAATCCACAATCTCTGGCTCACGCGCAGCATTTTCAAGGACAGTGACACCATTAGCAAGAGTAGCAGCCATCATCAAGTTTTGAGTAGCCCCAACACTAGGGAAGTCCATATAAATATGGGCCCCTTGCAAGCGTTCTGCCTTAGCCTCGATATAACCAGCAGTTTGAGTAATCTGAGCGCCCATTGCCTCTAATCCCTTTAGGTGAAGGTCGATCGGACGACTACCAATCGTACAGCCACCAGGCATAGAAACCTTTGCATGTCCCACACGTGCTAAAATTGGTCCTAAAACTACAATAGAGGCACGCATCTTGCTCACATACTTATATGGCGCTTCTTCTGTGATATCACCTGTCGCATCAACTTCGATAATATGAGCATCCTGATCGAAATCAACTTGAGCATGCAAGCCACGAACTACCTGATTCATGGTAAACACATCTGATAAGATAGGGACATTTTTTAAGACAGTTTTTCCTTCACTTGCTAAAACAGTTGCAGCAAGTAAGGGTAAGACTGCATTTTTTGCACCCTCAATGGTGACACTTCCTACCAAGCGATTATCCCCACCTTGGACTACAATTTTTTCCATAAAATATTTTCCTTTGCTTACAATTTTAGAGTAGTGTTCGAACAGCTTCTTGCCATAGTTGGAATAGACTTAGGAAAAAGGAGCTAATAAGATAGCCTAATCCTAAACTAATCAATGCTACTAAGAGTCGAACTTTCCCTGCGTTTTCCTTTGTTACCTTCAAAATCTGATTCCATTTGACTAAATCCTTCAAAAGTTGAAAGACGAGGTAAATAAAGAACATATGACTACTAAGGGTAAAAAATAATTGAATCATCGGCTTATTATACCATCTTCTTTTGCTCTATGCTAGTTTATGGACTAACTATCTTTTTAAGGATTGTTTTTCAGATAGTCTATCGCATCCTGAAGTGTTTTTACTGGAACAATCTTCATATCTGTCTTAATCATTTCAGCAGCTTCTAAAGCTGTATCATAGTTGTTTTTAGCATAAGGATTAGCTTTTTTAGTCTCTTCATTGACTGGATTATTTGGAGCAAAGAATACAGTAGCTCCATTTTTAGCTGCAGCAACAACTTTTTTGTCAATCCCACCAATATCGCCAACATTTCCATCTCTATCGATACTTCCTGTACCAGCAATAATGCGTCCGTTTCGAAGAGTTGGGTCTGCAATTTGAGTATAGATGGATAAACTAAACATCATTCCTGCACTTGGACCACCAATACCAGCCGTTGAAAACTTGATTGGAACATCACTTGACACTTCTGTGCGGTCAATCAAACCGATTCCAATCCCATTTTTCCCATTTTCCAGAGTAATGATTTCTCCTTCAGCAGTTTTGACTTTCCCGTCCTCTTGATAAGTAACCTTAACCTTGTCACCTAGCGTTTGAGAGTTGACGTAGTCGACCATCTCCTTGGAACTTTCAAAAGTCTTATCGTTCACAGCTGTTACAGTGTCAGCAATATTGAGAATACCCTTGAAGGTTGAATTATCTGTTACGGTCAAAACATAGACTCCCAGGTATTTGAGTTCGATCTCCTTACCCGCCGACTTCAGACCCTGATATTTGGCCATGTTTTGCGAAGTTTCCATGTAAAACTGGTTGATTCGCATAAATTCTGCATCTGAAGAACCACCTGTCATCTCTTTGGCACTACGAATGTCTGTAAAAGGTGTTAACCAAGCATAAACCAAGTCCACCATTCTGGCGTGTTTAACTCCAACCGTCACAAATTGATAAGAACCTTCTTCTCGGTCCGGTTGGTTATTGACTTGTAAAACCTTTCGAATATCTTCTGAAGTCCCTGGCACCTCAATGTAATAAGGTAGAGGCACCGTAAAAGCGATAAAAGTGACAATAAGCCCGATGATTAGATATATGGGCCATCTAGTTTTTTTCTTCATTATTTAACTCCTCCAAGACAGCATTTGGTACATACTCGCTGATATCTTGACCAAATTTCAATAGTTCTCTCACAGCTGAAGAGCTGATGTAAATATGCTCTGGTCGAGCATGGAGATAGATTGTCTCAATTTCTCCTGCTAATTGATGGTTGTAAAAATCAAAACTGGCTTCGTACTGAAGATCAGTCGCGTTACGCAAGCCACGCACCAAAACCTCTACACCTAGTTTTCTGGCAACATCTACGACTAATTCATCATGAGAGGATATGACCTGAATATTTTTTAGATGTGCCACTGCTTTTTCAACAGTCTTTAACCGACTTTCTATCGGTAAAAACCCATTTTTGTGTGGATTATAAAAAATTCCCACATACAATTGATCAAAGAGCTTACTTGCACGCTCGATAAGGTCCAAATGACCAATGGTAATTGGATCAAAAGAACCTGTAAATAGCCCGATTTTATCTGACATAAACCGTCACCTTACTAATTCCATATATTTTTTCCTTCCAGATGCCCAAACAGGCAATTTCTTCTGGAAGCTCTACTGATTTATCGGTCTCGCAAACCACCATGACATCATCTGAAAAAAGATTTCTCTCCGCCATTTTTTCAATGTCGGATACGATTTGTTCCTTTGCATAGGGAGGGTCCAAAAAGATGAGATCAAAGACACCATCCACTTGCTCCAATGCCCGTTCAGCTTCCATTTTCAGTAACTGAAACTTAGAACTTTCTTTTGTCATCTGAATGTTTTCTTTCACAATACTTTGAGCTCTTCGATCTTTCTCCACTAGTACTGCGCTTGACATGCCTCTTGAAACAGCCTCAATAGATAAACCGCCACTCCCTGCATAGAGATCTAATACACGTCCCCCTTCAAAGTAGGGACCAATCATATTAAAAATAGCACCCCTAACCTTATCTGAAGTAGGTCTGGTCGTTTTACCTTCAAGCGTCTTTAGAGGACGTCCTCCGTAGATTCCTGATACAATTTTCATAAGGTATATTATACCAAATTCTGATGAAATAAGAAAATCGAACCTATCGGTTCGATTCTTTAAAGAATATTTTCGTAAGTATCTCTGACTTCTTGTGGCCAAACACTGGTTTGGACTTCACCAATGTGCTTTTTACGAAGCAAGAACATCGCCATACGTGACTGTCCGATCCCTCCACCAATTGTCAATGGGAAAAGCCCATTTAAAAGTGCTTTATGCCATTCAAGTGATAGGCGATCTTCATCACCTGTAATCGCAACTTGACGGCGAAGAGTATCTTCATCAACACGAATTCCCATTGAAGATAACTCAAAGGCTGCTCCCAAGTTATCATTCCAAACAAGGATATCTCCATTCAATCCATGATAGCCATTTTCAGATTCTGTTGTCCAGTCATCATAGTCTGGTGCACGTCCGTCATGAGGTTTTCCATCTGACAATACACCACCGATACCAATTAAGAAGACCGCACCAAACTCTTTACAAATAGCATTTTCACGTTCTTTTGGAGTCAAATCTGGGTAGCGTTCTACCAGTTCTTCTGTGTGGATAAAGGTAATCTGTTTGGGTAAGATTGACTCAATATCATAACGAGCTTCCACAGCAAGTTCCGTCAGGCGAATAGCCTTATATATTTTCTCTACAGTCTCTTTAAGGTAAGCAAGATTACGTTGCCCGTTTGGAATAACCTTTTCCCAGTCCCACTGGTCGACATAGACTGAGTGAGTCGCATCTAGCGAATCTTCATCCGGTCGAAGCGCCTTCATGTGAACAAAGAGACCCTCTCCTTCGCCAAAACCAAAACGAGCCAAGGTATGACGTTTCCATTTAGCAAGCGAGTGAACTACCTCATAGGTTTCATTAGGAATCTGCAAAACCTTAACTGAAACTGGATTTTCAATACCTGAAAGGTTGTCCTGCATCCCATCACCAACCTTACTCAAGATTGGACCTTGTACTTCAACCACTTCCAATTTATCTTTCAAATACTGAGTGAAGGTATTTTTTACAAATGAAATCTCTTCTTGCTGATGGATAAAACTTTTCTTCATACATCTCTCCTTTTGAATAATAAGATGATTATACCCTTTTGACAGTAAAAATAAAAGCAAAAAATAAAAAAGAGCTCATTTGAGCTCTAAAAGTATTAATCGTCACTTCCAAAGATACGCAAGAAGCTGAGGAAGAGGTTAATGAAATCAAGATAAAGTGCAAGAGCTAAAGAGATTGCCCAACCTGTAGCTACCTGACCATCTGACCCTTCATAGACATAACGAATCTTTTGGTTATCCCAAGCAATCAAACCTGAAAAGACAAGAACCATGACAATACTAATGATATAGTCAAATAGACCACTATTCAAGAAGATATTAACAATCATGGCAAGAATAAGTCCAATTAAGGCTGCAATCAAAGCTCGACCCAAACCACTCAAATCTTTTTTAATGACAACCCCAACGATAGCCATTACAAAGAAGAGGGCTGCACTAGAAATAAAAGCTGTCAATACTGTCCCAGGAAGGTATAGCGACACAATAAAACTAAGCGAAAAACCATTTATTACAGAATAAATGAGGAAAATAGGAAGAGCTGCTGGACTATTTTTATAAGCCATATTACTCGCTGCAATTACAAGAGCAACTTCCACCACACCTGTCACGATTAACCATATACGTGCATTCAACATTAACTGTACGAGAACATCTTGGAAGGCTGTTAGCATTAAAGCTGAAACAAGAGCAGATAAGGCAATTCCTATACCAACAAAGGCATAAACTTTTGCATAAAACTGATTTAAACCAGAACGTTCTTGAATAATTGTTTGATTCATATTACTTCTCCTTATAAAATCTTTTTACTGATTATAACAAAAATAAACTATTTTAACTTAAATAAAACATGAGGATGCCTGCCGCAATAGCCACATTGAGACTTTCCGCTCGCCCTTTCATGTTGATGTGAACTAGCTGGTCAGCTTGCTCCGTCATTAATGGACTAATACCTTGACCTTCATTTCCCATAACCAAGGCAAAATCTTCTAGCCGAACAAGTTCACGATAATCTTTAGAATTTTGAGATAGGGTAGTTGCTAATATCGGTAAGGCAGTCTTTTTCGCCTCTTCAATAAATGCATCAACAGCCATTCGATAAATCGGCAAATGAAAATGACTTCCTTGCATGGAACGAAGTGTTTTCAAGTTATAAATATCGGCTGATTTACTCGAGACAATGACTCCCGAAAATCCTGCTGCATCTGCCGTCCGGATCATTGTGCCAACATTTCCCGGATCCTGAACATCTTCTAAGAAGAGGTATTTCCCTGAGGCTAAATCCGGTACTTGCTCCTCCTCCTTTTTTACAATGGCAACGATTCCCTGAGGAGTCTGCGAATCTGCTAAATCAAGTAAGATTTCTTCCGACACAAACACAGTCTGAGGATAAGTTTCTAAATTTTCACCATGCTCAATCAAAGCAAATATTGTTTCAATGGTAGCACCTGCTTGAATAGCCTCCTCAAACAAATGCCATCCTTCAATTAAATAAGAAGACTTTCGATATTTTTTTTGATGTAATTTCTTGGCATTTTTTACCACAGAATTGGCTTTTGAGGTTATAATAGTCATAGAAATATTATAACATAATCAAGGAGGTTTGGTATGCAAAAGGTTAAAATGATTGCCCAAGGTCGTGTCCAAGGAGTTGGTTTCCGCTGGGGTGTCTACACCCTTGCCCTCGAACTAGGTGGCATCACTGGTCGTGTATGGAACAACGATGATGGAACTGTTGAAATCCTTGCCCAAGCAGAGTCTTCAGCTATTATGGCCAAGTTTATCCAAGAAATCAGAAAAGGACCAACTCCCTTCTCAAAAGTAACCTACCTAGATGTGCAACTGAGCAACTTCCCTTCCTATCCGGATTTCAAAGTCGCAAATTAGGTCTCTAGAACTATTGTATATTTTCTAAAAAAACAGTAGAATAGAAAGGTATAATTTTTAGATAAGGAATAAAAAATAGTGAAATTATTAAAACGTTTTGCCATTTCAGCTATGGGAATGGCTATGCTATTAGTCTTGACAGGTTGTGTTCAGGTTGATAAAGCAACAGGACAGCCTACAGGATTGATTTGGAATACAATCGGAGCACCTATGGCTGAAGCCATCAAGTACTTCGCTAACGACCAGGGACTTGGTTTTGGTCTCGGAATCATCATCGTGACAATTATTGTCCGTTTGATTATTTTACCGCTTGGTATCTATCAATCTTGGAAAGCAACGCTTCATTCTGAAAAGATGAACGCTCTCAAACATGTCCTTGAACCACACCAAACTCGACTCAAGGAAGCAGAAACACAAGAAGAAAAACTCGAAGCACAACAAGCTCTCTTCGCCGCTCAAAAAGAGCACGGTATCAGCATGTTTGGCGGAGTAGGATGTTTCCCACTCTTGCTTCAAATGCCGTTCTTCTCAGCTATCTACTTTGCAGCTCAACATACAGAAGGAGTTGCTGAAGCTAGCTTCCTAGGAATTGAACTTGGCTCACCAAGTTGGATTTTAGTGGCCTTCGCAGGTGTTCTCTACTATCTACAATCACTTCTTTCTCTTCATGGGGTTGAAGACGAAACTCAAAGAGAACAAATCAAGAAGATGATTTACATGAGTCCGATGATGATCGTCATGTTCTCAATCTTCTCACCAGCCAGTGTAACTCTTTACTGGGTTGTCGGTGGTTTCATGATGATTCTTCAACAATTCATTATCAACTACATTGTTCGTCCAAAACTTCGTAAAAAAGTACGTGAAGAATATGCCAAGAACCCACCAAAAGCAAGTAAAACTTCAGCTGCTCGTAAAGATGTAACTCCTGAATCAGCCGCAATTATCTCAACTTCTGCTAAGAAGAAAAATAAAAAACGCAATTCTGGAAAACAACATTCTAGATAAAAAAAGGGCTTAGCATCCTAGCTAAGCTTTTTTAATATCACAAAAGCCCGATGTTCCCATCAGGCTTCTTTTTATCCATGTACACGTTTCATGTAATCTTGATAGCTTTCTGTATCCATCAATTCCTTAGCATTCTTCACACGTTCTGCTGTCGGAGGTTTAACTCCTTCAAGAGAATACGGAATGCCAAGCTCGCGCCATTTGAACTCTCCCATGGTGTGGTAAGGTAAGATTTCAAACTTATCAACATTTTTAAGAGTTTTTACGAACTTACCAAGTTCAATCAAATCTTCATCACGGTCTGTCAATCCAGGAACTAGCACGTGACGAATCCAAACAGGCTTGCCAATATCTGATAGATACTGAGCACAAGCTAAGATGTTTTTATTTGTCTGACTGGTTACGATCTTATGTTGCTCCTCATTAATTTCCTTGATGTCAAGAAGAACCAAATCTGTCACATCCATAAGCTTATTGAATTTTTCAAGATACCGTGGTTTATTACGGAATGGAAGAGCACAGGTATCAAGGGTACAGTGGATACCTTTTTCTTTTGCCTTTGTAAAGAGGGCAATCAAAAAATCAATTTGAAGTAGAGCTTCTCCACCGCTGACTGTAATACCACCCTTTTTGCCCCAGAAGCCACGATAACGAAGAGCTTCTTCTAAAACATCGTCCACTGTTCGTTCACGAGATTTATTAGTTTCCATAGCCCATGTATCTGGGTTATGACAGTACTGGCAACGCATTTGACATCCCTGAAGAAACACAATAAAACGAATACCCGGTCCATCAACAGAACCAAAACTCTCTGTTGAGTGTACCATCCCTGTCACTTGTCCATAATCAATTGTTTCTTCACTCATGTCGTTCCCTTTCTTGAAACCGGTTTATAGCTTTATTATATCACGACTAAAAGGAAAAACAAGGATTTTTGTTTACTTTTTAGAAAACAAGCTATTTTTTTCTTTCAACTTTCACGATTTTCAAAAACTCTATTCATCCTTGTCAAAATCAAAGCCATATAAGGTTGCAAAATAATCTTCCGGTCGCTCAGCTCGGCGGATTTTTCTTGCCTTTCCATCTTCTGTGTAGAGGATTTCAGCTGAGCGTAGTTTAGCATTGTACTGATAGCCCATAGAAAATCCATGAGCTCCTGTATCATGAATAACCAACAGATCTCCAATTTCTGTCTGAGGCAGTTCACGATTAACTGCAAACTTATCGTTGTTTTCACAGAGAGATCCCACAACATCGACTATTTCAGTCTGACCATCAGGATTCATCATATTGGTGATGTGATGGTAAGCGCCATACATAGCTGGTCTCATTAGATTGACAGCAGATGCATCTACTCCGAGATAAGTCCGATAAGTCTTCTTTTTATGAGTTACTTTTGTAACCAAGACACCATGAGGTGCCAACATAAAGCGTCCTAGTTCTGTGAAAATCTTGACTTCCCCAAGATCTGCGGGTGTGAGGACCTCTTCATACACCTGACGAACACCCTCACCAATTAAAGCAATATCATTGGGCTCTTGTTCTGGGCGGTAGTTGACCCCGATTCCTCCAGAAAGATTGATGAAATCAAGGGAGATTCCTAATTTATCTTTTATTTCTACAGCTAATTCAAAAAGCTGACGTGCCAATTCTGGATAATAGAGATGAGTCACAGTATTAGAAGCTAGGAAGGAATGAATCCCAAAGGTTTTAGCTCCTTTTTCTTTGAGGATGGTAAAGGCTTCAAAGAGCTGATCCTTGGTCATCCCGAACTTAGCTTCACCAGGATGATCCATAATATCCGTTCCTAATTCAAATACTCCACCAGGATTGTAACGGCAGGAGATAATATGAGGAATCCCTACTGCACGCTTCAGATGTTCAATATCTTCAAAGGCATCCAAATTGATTGTGGCACCCAATTTTTTAGCATAAGCATACTCTTGGTCAGGAGTATTATTTGACGAGAACATGATATCTGAGCCAGAAAAACCTAATTTATGGCTCATCAAGAGCTCTACATAACTAGAGCAATCAACTCCACATCCTTCTTCTTGCAAAATCTTCAAGATAGCTGGTGTTGGGGTCGCTTTTACAGCGAAGTATTCTTTAAAACCTTTATTCCATGAAAAGGCTTTGTTTACTACGCGTGCTTTCTCGCGAATACCTTTTTCATCGTAGATATGGAATGGAGTTGGAAACTCTTCAACAATCTTTTCTAAGTCTTCACGTTTAATAAATGGCGTCTTCATAGGGCTCCTTCATATTCATTATCAAAGAAAGGCTGGGACGAAAGTTCCAACCTTTAAGTATCTTATTATCTCTTATTTTTCTGCGTCAAAGATATTCCCAACTTCAACTTCAATTTGTTGGTTCTTCACATCAATATTGGTAACTTTTAAGAGTGATTTGTAGTCAAACTGCTGTTCACGATCTTCCTGCGCATTATCAGCAAAGACAGCTACACCAGCTAACTCAGAATCAAACTCTGTTAAAAGGCTAATCATACCGTTAATAGTTCCTCCACCCTTCAAGAAGTCATCGACGATTAAAACACGACTTCCCGCTTTGAGGCTACGTTTTGAAAGGAACATTTTTTCAATACGGTCGCTAGAACCTGAAACGTAGTTGACACTTACGGTCGAACCTTCTGTGATTTTCAAGTCTCGACGGACAATGACAAAAGGTACATTGAGGACATTAGCAACTGCATTAGCAAGCGGAACCCCTTTGGTTGCCACAGTCATAACTGCATCAATCTTTTGATCTATAAAGCTCTTAGCAATAATGCGACCAATATTTTTCAAAATGGACGGTGTGCTGAGCAGATCCGATAGATAAATGTAGCCACCTGGAAGGATACGGTCGCTTTCTGAGAGTTTTTCACGTAACTCATTAATAATATCTTTAGAATCTTGGGTAGAAATAGATGGTGTAAAAATAACTCCTCCACCTGCACCTGTCACTGTTTGGATATGACCAATTTCAATCTCTTCAAAAGCGCGTTTGATGATGACGATATCTTCTGAAATAGAAGATTTAGCTGATTCATACTTTTCTGCAAAAGTATTGAGGCTAGTTAATTTATAAGGATTGTTGATCAAATAATTAGAAATCACAACCATCCGGTCACTTCTTCTTAATTTCATTACGTATTCACCGTTCTTTTTATTTAGTCTTTTTCTCATTATAACATAATACAGTAAAAAAACGAACTTTATTATCAAAATAAAGTTCATTTTTTTAGTTTCTAGTCTAATTTTGGTTTGTAGAAGGAACGATTGTCCATAGCAAAGACCTTATTGGTCATTTCTCCCTCATCAACAAGAGCGAGAGCCGTTGACATCATCATCATACTTGCGTCCAGATTGTCAATCATGTGAATAATCTCTGCCTCCATAATGCGTGGACGGACTGGGCTTCCGTACTCAAGGAGACCATGGTGACTGAGAATGACATGACGAAGAAGGACAACCTCTTCTTTGGTATCATCGATTCCAAGCTCTGAGACTGTCTTGGTAATTTCACTGTCAATCAAAGCAATGTGCCCTAAAAGATTTCCTCTCACTGTATACTCAGTCTGATCGGGTCCCGTTAACTCGATGACTTTAGCTAAATCATGGAGCATGATTCCTGCATATAATAGACTTTTATTGAGTTGAGGATAAACTTCTCCTATTGCATCAGCCAAACGTACCATTGTAGCTGTATGATAGGCCAAGCCTGTTTCAAAGGCATGGTGATTAGTTTTAGCGGCTGGGTACGAATAAAACTGCTTATCGTACTTAGTATAAAGACTCCTAACGATACGTTGCCAGATAGGATTTTCAATCTTGAAAATCATCTGAGCCATGTAATCACGGATTTCCTTGACGTCTACTGGAGATTTTATCTTAAAATCAGCTGGATCATTAGGCTCTCCAGTCTGAGGCAAACGCAGTGTAATTTGATTGACTTGTGGAGTGTTATTATACACTTCTCTTCGTCCTTGCATATGGACTACTTTACCTGCTGTAAAGGCTGCAACGTTATGCGGTTGAGCATCCCATAACTTACCTTCAATCTCGCCGCTATCATCCTGGAAGGTAAAAGCAAGGTAGTTTTTTCCTGCACGAGTTTGCCTTAAATCAGCTGACTTAATCAGGTAAAAACCTTCAAAGTACTCGTCTTTCTTCATGTGACTAATCTTCATATTCTTCCTCATCTTCTTGGAACTGGAGCAAATCAAGCATAGACTCACCTTCTGACAATTCAATATGTCGGAGAGTTCGCTCGATAGCTGTGGTGCGACGGTTTAATAGATCATCAATATTGCCAGAGGCATGTTGCAGATGTTTTTGGGCCTTGACTAAGATGCCACCAAATTTTCCAAATTCAGTCTTGACACTAGCTAGGGTTTTACTAATATGATCTGCACTCTTTTGGATATTGAGAGTCTTGAAGCCAACTGAAAGTGAATTAAGGAGGGCTGACAAGGTACTTGGACCTGCGACAATAATCTGCTCCTCCCGTCTCAAATCATCAAAGAAAATCGGATTACGAACGATTTCTGAATAGAGTCCTTCTGTTGGTACAAACAAGACACCAAAATTGGTCGTCCTTGGCGGTGCTATGTACTTGCTCTTGATATCTTTGGCAAAACGTTTAACACTTGCTAGGAGAGATTTACGACAACGCTCAATCTCATCCTTATCACCTGCTTCATAAGCCTCTTCTAAGCGGTAATAATCCGCCAGTGGAAACTTGGAGTCAATCGGTAGATAGACATGTTCTTGGTCACCTTGCCCAGGCAACTTGATGGCGTATTCTACTCGTTCACTAGAATTATCAACCGTTGCAAATTCTCGTTCATACTGAGCAGGTGTCATGATATCTTCGATAATCTGCCCCAGTTGTAATTCTCCTAGAATTCCTCTAGTTTTTGTACCAGATAAGACCTTATTAAGAGCGCCTACATCACGGGCAACCGTCTGCATTTCTCCAAGGCCGCGATTGACAGATTCCAGTTGTTTTGAAACTGTCTCGAAAGACGCTTGCAAGCGTGTCTGCAAGGTTTTTTCTAACTTTTCCTCAACCGTTTGACGCATTTGCTCTAAACGTTGCTCATTTGACTCCTGCAGGGCTTGGAGGCGTTGGTCGGTCTTGTCTCTGGTTTGAAGAAGGTTTTCATTCATCTCCTGGCGCACCTGAGTCAAGCCTTGGTGCAATTCGATCCGCACCTCCTGCAAACGGTCGCTAACAGCCACTTCTAGATTTTTTTGGTCCAGCTGGCTTGCTTGTCGCGCTTGTTCAAAACGATAATCTAGCTGGTCTGAAAGATGATCTGCCTGGTCTTCTAAACTCTTGGTCAGATATTTCTCCTGCCTATCCTGCCTTTGCCAAATGAGAAAGAGGCCGGCTAGGTTAGCTATTAATAACAGTAGTAATATAATCTCCATCCTATCTCCTGTCCTTGCTATGCAGCACGACTACATAGCCATCTGGGCAAGTCACCGAAACTCCCCTATCTATATATTCGTTAGAAGCATAAACTTTCTTAAAGAAAAAATTCGCCTCAGTCAATTCATACTTGGCTCCGGTAATAGTCAACTGACTATCCCTCACAGGCATAAAAGCAAGATAATCATAGTCCGAACGCGGCTCTAGTTGACTGGTACCTTCTGGGCAATAGCTAATCAAATTTTGTCCATCCTCAATCTCTATCTGACGCATGTAAGGTGCTAATTTGGGATTGCTTGGAAGAAAGACATTGGCTAGCATATGATCGATGCGACCACCAAGGGCACCAAAGATGGTCACCTGAGCTTGAGGATTTTTTTCAAAAATCGTTAAAAGTGCTAGTTCCAGATCGGTATCATCTTTTTCTGGGTGGGCTTGGACAAAATGTTGCGAACGTTCTTGAATCAACTGACGTTCTTCTACAGTCACAGAATCAAAATCACCAACTGCTAGAGCAAGAGGAAGTTTTTCCTCCAGTACCCAGAGTGAGCCTCGATCAACACCGACAAAACAATCAAAATCTGTCCGATAATGTCCACGGTCTCCACCAGCAAAAACTGCAACCCTAGTCCAGTTCTTTTCTGAGAGTTTGCACTCGTTCATTGACATCTCCCTTAAAGACATAAGATCCCGCTACAAAAACTGTTGCACCAGCTTCTTTAGCCTGAGAAATGGTCTGGTCATCAATCCCACCATCCACTTCAATTTCAAAATTCAAACCTTTTTCCTCACGAAGGGCAACCAACTCACGAACCTTGTCCATGGTTTCAGGTAGAAAGGCTTGCCCACCAAATCCAGGGTTCACTGTCATGACTAAGACTTGGTCAACTAGGTGAAGCACATGCTTAATAGCTTCAACTGGTGTTCCAGGATTGATGACGACCGAAGGTTTGACACCAAGAGAGCGAATCTTTTGAAGAGCTCCATGGATATGAGGTGTTGCCTCTACGTGAATGCTGATGATATCTGCTCCTGCACGCGCAAAGTCTTCTAAATGGTGTTCAGGATTTGATACCATCAAGTGGCAGTCAAAGACCATTTTGCTATGAGGGCGAAGAGCCTCGACTACACCTGCACCAAAGCTAATTTGTGGTACAAAATGACCATCCATGATATCGATATGGGCATATTCTGCCCCAGTTGCTTCTAGGCGTTTGATTTCACGTTCAAAGTTGGCATAATCTGCTGCCAGAATTGACGGAGCAATCTTGTATTGAGACATAGGTTTCTCCTTATTTTGGAATTTTTTTGCTGACTTTTTTATAGGTTTCTCTGCGATTCTCAATCTCACTGAGGAATTGCAAATAATTATCAAAACGGAAGTTCGCAATGATGCCTTCTTCTACTGCTGGCTTAACCGCACAGGAAGGCTCATGAGTATGCGTACAAGTACGGAACTTACAGTCGCGACTGACACTAGCAATCTCTGGAAAGGCCTGGTTCAGCTCTTCAGCACTTGATACTTCATAATCCAGAGATGAAAATCCTGGCGTGTCTGCTATTTTCCCACCATTGAGATTGTAAAAACTAACAGCTCGAGTAGTATGGCGACCACGACCCAGACTATCAGAGATTTCTCCCGTCTCTAGATTGAGATCCGGTGCGATTTTATTAAGAAGGGTTGACTTACCAACACCTGTCTGCCCCATAAAAACTGTCACCTTCTTTGTCAATAGTGGCAAGAGCTCCTCTTTACTGGTTACAAAGTCATAACCGATTGCTCGATAGGTTTGCTCGTAAAAATCCAGTTCTCCTCGGTCTGACAAGAGGTCCATTTTAGAAATATAAACGATTGGATGAATGCCCTTATGTTCCAAGAGAACCAAGAAGCGATCCAATAAATTGCTATTAAAGTCAGGTTCTTTAACGGACATAATGACAACGGCCTGGTCAATATTGACAATGGGTGGACGAACCAGACTATTTTTTCGTTCATGAATTTCTAAAATATAACCTTCTGAGTTCTCTTCCGCAGAAAAATCTACCCAATCTCCAACATAGGGTGTATGGCCTTTTTTACGAAAATTCCCACGCGCGCGTGTCTGATAAATCTGATCATCACTCTCCACATAGTAGAAGCCAGCCAAGGCTTTAATGATTTGTCCCTGCATCTTAGAGTCCTTGTCCTTTAAGCGCGTCTGCTAGACTGGCAAATTCTGCCAAGCTGAGAGCTTCACCACGTACACTCGGTGCCAGTCCAGCCTGATCCAACGCCTTGGTCAGTTTGTCCTTGATTTCCTCAGTTTTCCCAAAGTAACCTGTCAAGTTGTTCCACAAGGTCTTACGGCGGTGAGTGAAGCTGGCCTTAGAAACTTTAAAGAAAAAGTTCTCGTCTTCTACCGCAACCGCTGGTTCTGGACGACGTACCATTTTCAGGATAGCTGAGTCCACATTTGGCGCTGGCACAAAAACCGTCCGAGGCACGATAAAGGCCACCTTGGCTGTCATGTAATACTGCACAGCAATCGACAAACTCCCGTAAGCCTTGGTATTTGGTTGAGCAGAGATACGATCCGCCACCTCTTTTTGCATCATGACCACAAACTCGCTAAAAGGAATGCCACTTTCAATCAAGTGCATGAGAATAGGAGTTGTGATATAGTAAGGCAAGTTGGCTACTACCTTGATTGGCAAATCAGGATTTTTGAAATTCTGGATATGCTGCGCCAAATCGACCTTGAGAATATCCTCGTTGACTACGGTCACATTGTCAAAATCACGCAGGGTATCTGCTAAAATTGGTACCAAACGGTGGTCAATCTCAAAGGCCATAACTTCTGCTGCACGCTCCGCCAAAAATTCGGTCAAGGCACCAATACCTGGACCAATTTCAATAACATTAACCTGGTCATCAATTTCAGCCGTATTCACAATTTTTTGAAGGATATTGGTATCGGTCAAGAAATTTTGCCCGAAGGATTTTTTAAAGGTAAAACCGTGACGCTCCAGTACTGCCTTGGTCACGCTATAATCTGCAATTCTCATTTATTCTCTTTTCTAATTTTAAAGAACTTTCTAATCTTGAGCTCTTCCTCTTTGCTTGTCACTGAGCTCTTGCATTTCTTTAAAAGCTGTTAGACTAACATAAGCACCTGCTTCATAGTATTCCGTTGGGTTTATGGCATAGTCAAAGCCTTCAATCATGCCTCCAGCTTCTTCAATCATGCCATTCCACTTTTCATCAAAGACCATTCTCAGACGTTTCCAATCGGTAAAGACTGGGACGGAATTTCGTCCATCTTTTCCCTCTCTAACGGGAATATTAAAGTTAGCGTCTTTTTCCAAAACAAAGGAATTCCCTTCTGAATTATCCTCTGGGAATCCTGATGTTGCATCTAATGGAAGCAAGAATTTTGCCTTAGGCATAGCCATAGAGAAGAACTTGTAGTAAAGCCCATAAACTAGTTCTTGCTCTTCTGTAGTCGGTTGGTCCATCTGCCCCATCAAGAGCATCCATCTTACCAAGTCAGGATTCATGACAGGTACTTGTATTTTTGGTAAATCAGAAAAATCTGGTTTTTGAACCAAGGCTGAGGCACTGATGCTGACTTCCTTGGAATTAAAGATTGCTCCCATGGCACCGTTTAAGTAAAAGGCTGTCCCAAGGAAATTCTCAATCCCTTTTTTATCTTCCGTATTTTCAATCAGTTTTACGACTGAGTTTGGTCGGCTGTCAATGGTTTCCTTGAATTGGCGATACCAAGATGGTGTCAAAAGCATGATCATAGGATCAGTACATAAATAGCCCTCTTCGCCCCTGTCATAAGTAGTTGAAAAGAGGTAAGGTTCGCCCGTTTTTTCCGAATACACTGCATAAACAGAATCTGTTGCTAACAACTTGTCTTTGACGATTTCCGCTAGACGTTCCAACTTGCGAGTGTTGGCTTGATAGCTTTCTTCACTTTCAGTTTCCTGATTTTGACGGCATTTCCATAAAAAGAGACGTAAAATCTCTACGCTGTCATCAAGGGTAGCTGCCAAATAGTCTTCATTTGTTAACTGACCATCTTGGATGGCTACAAAAGCACGATAAAGAGCATCTGAATAGCTAGATGATTTTTGCTCTTCCTCAACACCTGAACTAAAGAGCACACTTCCTTTTTTCAGTTTATCCAAAGAAGGAATCCTATCAACCACTAGATGGGCGAGAACTTGATCCGTTAGACTATCTGCATCTTTGTTTTGACTGCTGAGTTTTTTAACCTCTACAGTACCAAGACTTTCCATTCCTTGGTCAGGATTGCAAAACTGCAACTGATCCCCAACCTTGAGACTGCCTTCTAAACTCCCAACGATCAATAATTGATTCGTTTCCTTCATTGGGAGAAAGTCCAAAACTCCCACACATGCATTGTTTTTAGACTCTTCTTCCGCTTCAGTCTTTTTCAAATAGTCAAAGATTCCCATAAATTCTCCTTATTATCTCCACTCAGCACAAATTCTATGGAGTCACTTTTCTAATGCTTGCTACCAAGCCTGATTAAACCGTATATGATTACTTCTATTGTATCACATTCCCTCCACATTTTGGGGGAGTTTCTCAATTCTCATATGATTTCATAGCTTCTTCAACTTCAGCTAAACTGATGCCAAACAATTCCAAGCGTTTGAGGAGTTGTTTCCCATTGGAATAACCGATACGAAGACTTTCTCCTAGATATTCTCTGCGTTTTCGGCTATCTGCTCCGGCTATAAAACCAAGACGAATCAAGTCACTACGGCTAATATCAAAATCGCTTTCTACTTCAAACTGCTCAGTTACTTGTTCTAGTGCTGTCTTCAGGTCCTCGTAGCTGGCATGTTCGATTCCTAGAGAACGTCCCTTGGTCTTAGATTTTGGCACTGCCTCATCACGTTTGAGAAAGGCGTGCTGAACTGTCGGAATGGCCGTCATAATCATCCGACGAATGCGTTCCCCGTTAAAATCAGGATCTGTAAAGACAATCACCCCATGACGTTGGTGTAGGCGTTGGATACGCTCAAGGTCCTGCTCATTGATAGCAGAACCACGAGTCTCATAAGTCTCAACATCAAAGTAGCGTTTTAAATTAGCCGTATCGTCACGCCCTTCGACTACGATGATTTGGGAAATTTTCTCTTTCATGATTTACTTTCCAATCCAAAGATGCCTTCTGCATTAGCACTTGTCACTGCTGCCAATTCTTCTGTCGTCATGCCACGCAAGTCCGCAATAAAGTCTACTACATAGCGCGTGTAAGCTGTCTTGTTTTCACGACCACGCTTGGGTACTGGGGCTAAATAAGGTGCATCCGTTTCTACCAAAATCTTATCCAAAGGCAACTCTTTGGCCGCTTCCTGAATATCTGTTGCCTTCTTGAAAGTCACCACTCCAGAAAATGAAATAATCATCCCAAGATCTACAAACTTCTCCGCCCACTCTAAAGAACCTGAGAATGAGTGCATAATGCCACCACGTGGACCAACTCCTTCACTCTTGATAATCTCATAGGTGTCTTCTAGCGCATCACGGGTGTGAACCACAAAAGGCAAGTCCAGTTCCTTAGATAGCTGAACCTGACGACGGAAAACTTGCTCCTGCACTTCTTTAGGCGCCGTCATCCAGTGATAGTCCAAACCAATCTCACCCAAGGCAACAACTTTAGGATGTTTTAGTTTTTCTAGCAAGTAATTCTCAACATCCTCTGTATAGGTCCCTGCCTCTGTCGGATGCCAACCAATAGTCGTATAAAGTTGATCATACTTATCTGCTAGTTCTATGGCCCGCTCAATAGTAGGCTTGTCAAAACCCACGATATTCATCCGAGTCACGCCCATTTCAGCAGCCAAGGCTAATTCTTCATCTTCCCTTCCTGTAAAATCTTCTATATTTAAATGTGTATGAGTATCAAAAATCATTTATATTCCCTCGTTTTTCTATCTTCTATTATACCAAAAAACTAATCTCATCCTTATAGGAAAAAATATTTTGAAATCATTCATTTTTTCTTGACGGCTTTTTTTCATAGCAGTATAATAACTCTTGTTGAAAATTTCAGAAAAGGAAAGAAAATGTTTACAAAACTAAAATATACCTTTATTGGTCGTCCCCTTAAGTCCTTAACTGAAGGTGAGGGAGGACTACTTGGAAAAACGCAGGCACTCGCAATGCTATCAAGCGATGCTCTATCATCTATTGCGTACGGGCCTGAGCAGGTCGTCCTCGTCTTGGCTAGTCTTTCTCCGCTTGCTATCTGGTGGAGTCTCCCTATTGGCATTTTTGTCCTCTTACTATTAGCTAGCCTGACCATTTCTTATCGACAAATCATCCATGCCTACCCTCAAGGTGGAGGTGCCTATATGGTTACTCGAGAAAACCTCTCCCCTGAGTTAGGTTTGATTGCTGGGGGAAGTCTGCTTGTTGACTATATGCTAACAGTAGCCGTATCAGTGGCAGCAGGCGCTGATGCTATCACTGCTGCACTTCCTGCCCTCCATCCTTACAACCTCCACATCTCCATTTTTCTAGTATGTTTGCTCATGCTTTTAAATCTAAGAGGACTAAGGGAATCCGCAAGCTCTCTGATGATCCCTGTCTATCTCTTTATCTTTAGTACCGTCTTCCTCTTATTGTTTGGTATCTTCCAACTATTGACAGGTTCTCTCAGTTATCATGCAACTTCTGCAATTGGTCAAACCGTCCCAAGCATCTCAATTGTCCTAATTTTAAGAGCCTTCACCAGCGGTTCAGCTTCACTAACAGGGGTTGAAGCCATCTCAAATGCCGTTCCATTTTTCAAAACTCCCAAAGAGAAGAACGCTGCTCAGACACTGACCATCATGTCTCTGATTCTCGGATTTCTATTTGCAGGGATTACCTTCTTAAGCTACTGGATGGGAATTACACCTCAACACGGAGAAACAATCCTTTCACAAATGGCTAAGGGGATTTTAGGGAATTCAGCTCCCGGTCAGATTGTTTATTATCTCTTCCAATTCTCAACTGCCCTAATCCTAGCCGTTGCTGCAAATACTGGTTTTTCTGCCTTTCCAATGTTGGCTTACAATATGGCTAAGAACAAGTACATGCCCCATCTCTTTATGGAAAAGGGAGACCGCTTGGGTTATTCAAACGGTATTTTAACCTTAGCTTTTGGCGCTATAATCCTTCTGCTTATTTTCAATGGAAATACAGAACGCTTGATCCCTCTTTATACTATCGGAGTTTTCGTCCCCTTTGCACTTTCTCAAACAGGTATGATTCGCCACTGGAAAAAAGAAAAAGGCTCCCATTTCTTAAAATCTGCCTTTGCTAACATCCTCGGCGCTATCATTTGTTACGCTATCGTCCTTATTCTACTCCTCTTCAGGCTTGGGGATATCTGGCCATTCTTCCCAATCATCCTGGTATTGACCTTCCTATTTTTGTCCATCCACAGTCATTACCAAAAAGTGGCCAAACAACTTCGACTTTATGAAGGAATTCAAAAACAAAGCTACGATGGCAATGTCGTCCTTGTCTTAGTAGGAAATGTTACTCGAGTCAGCGTCGGAGCGATTAATTACGCTCAAAGCATCGGAGATGAAGTTTTAGCCATGCACATTTCCACCAAGGAAACTGAGGAAAAAGACCAAGAAATCCTCCAAGAATTTGCCGACTACTTCCCAAATATTACTCTTAAAAACATTAATACCAGCTATCGCGATATTATCACACCTACAGTTCGATATGTTCGAAAAATCTCTCAAGAAGCCAAGAACAAGAACTACACGGTTACAGTTCTAGTACCCCAATTTATCCCTAACAAACCTTGGCAAAATATTCTCCACAATCAAATGAGCCTCAAATTAAAATATGCTCTCAGATGGCACGAAGATGTCGTCGTTGCTAGCTATTCATATCATTTGAAAGAATAAGGAAAAGCTCAAGATCAGAAAAATTATCTTCGAATCTTGAGCTTTTTCTATATGTGATTTTTTCAAGACGTCTTCTAAAATATTTATTCTCAATCAAAACTTTAGAAAACTCTCTTTTTAAATAAAAGAAAAATCAGTAGGCTCGAGTTCCTACTGATTTCTTTGTTTCATTCGTTTGGATTATGCAGCCAAAACTTTGCGTCCTTTACGACGACGAGCTGCCAATACGCGACGACCGTTTTTAGTTGACATACGGTTACGGAATCCGTGTTTACGCGCACGACGTAGTTTACTTGGTTGATAAGTACGTTTCACGATGAATACCTCCTCATAGATTTTGTATTCGTTTAGCCGGCTATAAAGTGATCAGTTACTAAACATACTTTACTATTCTATATGATTCTGATTCATTTGTCAATAGCCTGGAGCAAATGTTTCCAGCTTTTTCCCATGAAAGCCTTATCTACGATACTGTCTCAAGAAACGAGTCATCTTTTCTTGGATTTGTGCCAATTCATCCACACGAGGGAGATAAACAATACGGAAGTGGTCTGGTTCTTTCCAGTTAAAGCCACGTCCATGCACCAAGAGCACCTTTTCTTGTTTCAAGAAATCTAGGACAAACTGTTCATCATCGTCGATGCGGTACATATTTCGGTCGATTTTAGGGAAGATATAGAGACCAGCTTTTGGCTTAACAGCTGATAAACCAGGGATATCTTGAATGGCATTATAAATAAAGTTTCTTTGCTCATAGATACGACCACCAGGAAGAAGCAATTCATCCACTGACTGGTGACCACCTAATGAAGTTTGAACAACCTGTTGAGCTAAAACGTTAGAACAGAGTCGCATGTTAGAGAGCATGTTGAGACCCTCAATGTAGCCTTTTACATGATGTTTAGGTCCAGACAAGACCATCCAACCTACACGGAAACCTGCGATTCGGTGAGATTTTGAAAGACCATTCATGCTGACACAGAAAAGATCTGGAGCCAAACTTGCAACTGGTATATGGACAAGGCCATCCATAACCATACGATCGTAGATTTCATCCGCAAAGATAATCAAGTCATTTTGGCGAGCAATCTCGATAATGTCTAGTAAAAGCTCTTTAGGATATAGGGCTCCTGTTGGATTATTTGGGTTGATTAAGACAATAGCCTTGGTATTTGAACTAATCTTAGACTTAATATCGTCCAGATCTGGATACCATTCAGCTTCTTCATCACAGATATAGTGAACAGCATTTCCTCCAGCCAAGCTGACAGCTGCAGTCCATAATGGATAGTCAGGCATTGGTACTAAAACTTCATCACCAGTATCCAAAAGTCCTTGCATAGACATAACGATTAGCTCACTGACACCATTTCCTACATAAATATCTTCCATACCAACATTAGGAATTTTTTTCAATTGGCAGTACTGCATAATAGCCTTACGAGCTGAGAAAATCCCTTTTGAATCAGAATACCCTTCACTATCACGCGCATTCATAATCAAGTCATGAATAACTTCGTCAGGAGCTGTGAAACCAAACTCTGCAGGATTTCCTGTATTTAAACGAAGGATTTTTTCCCCGTTTGCTCGCATACGCATAGCCTCTTCGAGAACTGGACCACGAATATCATATGCTACGTGCTCTAATTTGATGGATTTATTAAATTCTTTCATGTGACTTCCTCTATTCATCAGGATACTTAATATTATACCACTAGATATTGAAATCGTAAATTTCCGAGTTTCAATCCACAAAAAAACCTTGCATAACACAAGGTAAACAGAGCAAGATCGATTCTTTTTCTTAAAATTAGGAGAAGTTAGAGTAAATATGAGTCTCCAAAGATAGATAATCTGCATTTGAAGAATACATAAAAACTCCTTTGAATCGATAAGGAAGGCCTCGTAATGGATGATAGTTGCAGGAACTCAGGAATCTCTTCCTGTGCTCAGCAAAACGCAAAGAAAAAATAAGTTGACTCAACAAACAACATAAATGATGTCTGGGCTAATTCGAGTCTAATTGTAAAGAATTTTCCCATATCTCTGGCTTCTTCCCCTGCTCTGATATTTAACATTATACACTAAAATTTTTGCATTTTCAAATAAGCAAGCATATAAAAAGAACTCAATACTTGAGCTCTTTTTATCTACTATTTTGCAATCTCAGCCAACATTTTTTCGATGTGTTGGATGGATTTTTCACGTCCAAGTAAATAGATGGTATCTGGCAATTCTGGACCATGCATTTCACCTGAAACAGCGATACGGATTGGCATGAAGAGATTTTTCCCTTTGATACCTGTTTCTTTTTGAACTGCTTTGATTTGTGGGAAGATATTTTCTACTACAAATTCATCATCTGACATAGCTTCAAGTTTGGCTTTAAATGCTTCAAGTACAGTCGGCACTGTTTCACCAGCCATGACTTCTCGTTCAGCTTCTGTCAATTCTGGGAAGTCTGAGAAGAAAAGGTCTGTCAATGGAACAATTTCGTCCACTGACTTCATTTGTGGTTTGTAGAGTTCTACTAATTTCTCAGCCTTATCAGTCAATCGTCCTGCTTCTTCAAGGAATGGTTTGGCCATTTCAAAGATAGTTGCCAAGTCAGCTCTCTTGATGTAGTCATTACTCATCCAGTCTAGTTTCTTCTGGTCGAAGGCTGCTGGAGACTTGCTGAGGCGGTTTTCATCAAAGAGTTTAATGAGTTCTTCGCGAGAGAAAATTTCGTCCTCGCCACCAGGGTTCCATCCAAGAAGGGCGATGAAGTTAAAGACTGCTTCTGGAAGGTACCCTTTCTTACGGTAATCTTCGATAAATTGAAGGGTGTTAGTATCACGTTTAGATAACTTCTTACCAGTTTCAGAGTTGATAATCAAGGTCATGTGACCAAACTCAGGTGCTTCCCATCCAAGTGCTTCATAAACCATAAGCTGTTTTGGTGTATTGGCAATGTGGTCATCTCCACGGATAACGTGAGAGATTTGCATATCGTGGTCATCAATGACAACAGCAAAGTTGTAAGTTGGGTAGCCATCTTTCTTTTGGATAACCCAGTCCCCACCGATATTGCCACCTTCAAACTCGATATCGCCTTTGACCATATCATGCCACTTGTAGATACCTGACTCATTAACGGCCAAACGAACAGTTGGGATGATGCCTGCCGCTTCACGTTCAGCGATATAAGCTGCTTTTTCTTCTTCGCTCATACCAAGGTATTCGTTGATGTAACGAGGTGTCTCACCAGCAGCTTCTTGACGTTCACGTTCCGCTGCTAATTCTTCTTCTGTTACATAAGACTTGTAGGCTTTTCCCTCAGCTAAGAGTTGGTCAATGTATTTTTGATAGAGTTCCAAACGCTCAGACTGGCGATAATTTTCATGAGTCTCTGGACTTTCATCCCAGTCCATGCCTAACCAACGAAGATTTTCCAGCTGTGAACGCTCTCCGTCTTCAACATGACGTTTGCGGTCAGTATCTTCGATACGGATAATAAAAGTTCCACCATGATGGCGTGCATACAAGTAGTTAAACAATGCTGTACGGGCATTTCCGATGTGTAGTAGCCCTGTTGGACTTGGTGCATAACGCACACGAATATCTTTTGACATATCTTCTCCTATAAAGTCTCTAGGCATCTGCCTTTTTGCTCTCTATATTATATCACAAGTCTTGCCAGAGTCCAATTTCTCTTTTCGAGAAAAAGCAAAAAGAGTGGTAAAACCACCCTTTTTTAATTCTATTATAGACGAGCGTTCAATTCTTTGCTCAATTCTTCAAATCCTGGTTTACCAAGAAGGGCAAACATGTTGCGTTTGTATGCTTCAACACCTGGTTGGTCAAATGGGTTGATGGCATTCAAGTAACCTGAAAGGGCGATTGCCAATTCGAAGAAGTAGATAGTGTATCCAAGAGTGAAGGCATCTTGCTCAGGAAGAGTCACGTACATATTTGGTACGTCACCATCTGTGTGGGCAAGAAGAACACCGTCAGTTGCTTTTTTATTTACAAAGTCAACATCTTTTCCTTGAAGGTATCCAAGTCCATCAAGATCTTCTTCCAAAGTAGGGATAATCACGTTCTTACGTGGTTTGTCAACACGGACAACTGTTTCAAACATGATACGAGTTCCTTCTTGGATAAATTGACCCAATGAGTGCAAGTCTGTTGAGAAGTTAGCTGAGGTTGGGTAAATTCCTTTTTGGTCTTTCCCTTCTGACTCACCAGCCAATTGTTTCCACCATTCTGAGAAGTATTGAAGGGATGGCTCGTAGTTTACCAAGATTTCAGTTGCATAACCTTTACGGTAAAGGATGTTACGAACAGCTGCATATTGGTAAGCTTCGTTTTCAGATATTTTATCTGAAGTATAGTCTTTACGAGCTGCGTTAGCACCTTCCATAAGGGCTTTGATGTCTGCACCTGACGCAGCGATTGGAAGCAATCCAACTGCTGTCAATACTGAGAAACGTCCACCGATATCATCTGGAACCACAAATGTTTCCCAACCATTCGCATCTGCTTCAACCTTAACAGCACCTTTTTGGCGGTCAGTTGTTGCGTAGATACGTTTGTTAGCTTCTTCTTGTCCGTATTTCTTAACCAAAAGTTCTTTGAAGACACGGAAAGCGATCGCTGGTTCAGTTGTTGTACCTGATTTAGAAATCACGTTTACTGAAAAATCTTTATCTGAAACGTACTCTACCAAGTCAGCAAGGTAAGTAGATGAGATTGAGTTTCCAGCGTAAAGGATTTGTGGTGCCTTACGTTCTTCTTTTGTTTGCAAGTTCGCAAAGTGGTGGTTCAAAAAGTCAATGGCAGCTTTAGCACCAAGGTAAGATCCACCGATACCGATCACCACCAAGACATCGCTGTCTGCTTTGATTTGCTCAGCAGCTTTCAAAATGCGGTCAAATTCTTCGCGGTCGTAGTTTTCAGGAAGGTCCAACCATCCCAAGAAGTCGCTACCAGCACCAGTTCCTTTACGGATCAATTCGTCTGCTGCTGTTACTTGTGCTTGCATATATTCCACTTCATGTGGTGCAACAAATTTATCTAAAACTTTTGAATAATCAAATTTAATATGTGACATGTTATTCCTCCAAAATTTCTTCTTCTCTATGATATCGCTTTACAGGGATTTTATCAAGTTTTTATACTGAATTTTCCCAAATTTTATCATAATTCAAACGTTTGCGTAAAATCTTACAAAATTAAAAAACTTGAGGCATCAAACCCTACGAATAAAAAACGACTAGGATTCTAGTCGTTATAATTCATTTAATAAATACTCAAATAATTCTAAATTGCCATCTTCTTCATTGACTAGAAACTCTGGATGCCACTGAAGACCAATAATACGGTGTTCGTCGATAGATTCGATTGCCTCAATGGTTTGGTCGCGAGGATCTACTGCCGTTACGCGAAAATTTGGAGCCAAGTCTTTAATACTCTGACGATGAACTGAATTGACCTGACTAGTTTTACCAAACAATTGCGACACAAGACTTCCTTCAACTGTCTCAATGGAATGTGACGTTCCAAAAGGAAGCCCTTGCCAGTGTCCTTCAATCTCCTGATTGAGAGTGCCACCAAAGGCGACGTTGACAAGCTGAACCCCACGGCAGATGGCTAAAATTGGCTTATTCTGACGAAGAGCCTCTTTCAAGAGAGCTAGTTCAAACTCATCACGAGCTAGGTTATAGTCGTCGCTATCAATTGTTTTTTCCTCACCATAAAACTGAGGATGAACATTTTGTCCCCCAGTCAAGATGAGCTTATCAATCATTTCTACATAGTCATGGACCACCGACTCATCACCAACCGGAATGACCAAAGGAAGTCCGCCAACCTGACGAATACTCTCAGCAAATTTACAAGAGACTGATGAATGAATGTTTTTTCCTTCTGCGTCTACAGGACATAGATTCGCAGCTACTCCAACAACCGTTCTTGCCATACTGTTTTCCTTTCAATTTCCTTTGATAAATCTATCTTATCACTCCAACTCCTTCCTGTCTAATATGTATTTTAAAAGACTGTGATAGGTTTCTTTTATCAGAAAAAGTTGCCCTAGTTTAGGACAACCTTCTTTTTATTCAAAGACAAATTGATTATGATACAATTCTGCGTAGAATCCACCAAGTCTAAGCAATTCCTGGTGATTTCCTTGCTCAATGACTTGACCATCTTTGAGAACGATAATCTGATCGGCATTGAGAATGGTTTTCAAGCGATGGGCAATCACAAAACTAGTTCTTCCTGCTACAATCGCCTCCATAGCATGCTGGATCTTACTTTCGGTTACAGTGTCCACGTTAGAAGTTGCCTCATCCAAAATCAAGACCTGGGGATCTGTCATCAGGGTTCGAGCAATGGAAATCAACTGTTTTTGGCCAGTTGAGAAGACGCTCTGGTCATCATTAATCAAAGTATCATACTTATCTGGCAGGCTTTCGATGTAGTCATGGATGTGTGTAGCCTTAGCTGCCGCTTCTACCATTTCTTGACTAGCATCAGGGACACCAAAGCGAATATTGTCTCGGATGGTTCCGCTAAATAAAACTGAATCCTGCAAGACAATTCCCACCTTGCTTCGCAAGCTATCCAAATCAAATTCTCGGATATCTCTACCATCAAAACTGATACTTCCTGCATCCACATCATAAAAACGATTGATTAAGTTCATGATGGTCGTTTTTCCTGATCCTGTTGGCCCAACCACTGCAATCATCTTCCCTTTTGGAGCTGAAATGCTGACATCTTTTAGAATTGGTTTACCTGAAACGTATGAGAAGTCTACGTTTCGAATCTCCACACCCTCTCGTAATTCTGTGAAATCTGGAGCATTTTGAGGGCGAACTTCTTCTTCGGCATCAAACATTTCTTGAATGCGGTCAGCACCAGTAAAAGCAAGTTGCAAACTTCCCCAACTAGCTGCCAATTGGATTATGGGTTGATAATACTGTTGAGAAAACTGGGTAAACATTACAATCAAACCCAGAGCAGTTGCTGTCTCAATGTTCTTATCATTCAGTAAGACAGCTGAACCGACAAAAATAACAATAGCTGTATTGACCAAACTCATTCCGTTCATGACAGGAAAGAGAATTCCTGAAAACATTCTGCCCTTGAAAGTGGCCTTTCGAACCCGTTCATTTTGCTCAACAAAACCTGCAATCACATCTTCTTGAATGCCTTGAACAATAACGGCTTTCTGACCCGAAATACTCTCATCCATATAAGCATTGAGCTTCCCAACTTCTTTCTGTTGGAGATTGGTATATTTTCTTGCCAATTTCAAAATGACAATCAACATGATGACAGCTATCGGAGTGCTAGCAATCGTAATCAAAGCCAAGGTCACATTTTTTGCGAACATGACAATCAACAAACCAATATAAAGTGCAATATTGGTCATAACAGACACCAGACTTTCGTTGAAAGCCTGTAGTATGTTATCCAAATCACTGGTGAAACGTGACAGGATATCACCATCTTGATGGCGGTCAAAGAAGGAAACAGTCAAGCGAGAAAGCTTGCCAAAAAGTCCCTTACGCATCTCATTTGTTGATTCGGCAATAATACGGCTCATCAAAACCATATAGATAAGACTCGACACCACGAGCACAATCAAAACATAGGCAAGATTGATTAAGAGTCCTAATAGACTTTGCCAAACCATATCTGGGTTTCCATTTTGATAGGCTATAACCAGATTAGCCAGTTCTGTTACTGTTTGACCTGCAAATACTGGAAAGAGGGCTTGTGTTACCGTTGCAATGATAATCATAGCAATGACAACGATAAAGGATATCTTATAAACTTTAAAATAGTTCCAAAAAAATCGAAATGTCTTCATCCTACTCCTCCTTTCCTTTTTGCGTTTCGTAAATTTCTCGATAAACTGCGTTTGTTGCAACCAAGTCAGCGTGTTTGCCTTGACCAATCAAACGCCCTTGGTCAAGCACTAAGATTTTATCCGCATGAACAACAGAACTAATTTTCTGAGCGATAATAATAGTAGTTGTTCCCTTCAAGTCCCTATTAAGAGCTTCTTGTACCAAGCGTTCTGACTTAGCATCAAGTGCCGAAGTCGAATCATCAAAAATCAAAATTTTAGGATTGCTAACAATTCCACGCGCAATAGACATTCGTTGTTTTTGTCCACCAGAAAAGTTATTCCCACGTTCCTCAACCGGACTTTCAAAGGCCAAGTCCATACGACTAATAAATTCACTGGCCTGGGCGATGCGAGCTGCGCGTTCCATTTCTGAAACTGTCGCATCACCCTTACCTTGTCTGAGATTATCTGCGATGGTTCCACTAAAGAGAATGGCTCTTTGTAGGACGATAGAAACTGTCTTACGAAGCGTCCCTTCACTAACTGTCCGAATGTCCTTTCCACCAATCTTAATAGAACCTTCTTGAGGATCAAATAGTCGTGGAATCAACTGAGCCAAGGTTGATTTCCCTGCACCAGTTGCTCCGACAACCCCAACCATTTCACCAGCTGCGATATCGAAGGATACATCTTTTAGGATAGGTTCTTCATCATTTGGATAGGTAAAGGTAACATTTTCAAAACTGAGACTTCCTTCCAATTCTTCATCTTCCACATCATTGAAAGTCATAGCTGGTTCTGTATCAAGGATTTCACGAATACGACGAAGGGAAATCATGGCACGAGTAACTGAGTTCCCCAAAAAACCAACCATGACGATGGTAAAGATAATCTGACTCAGGTAGTTTACAAAGGAAGCAATGGAACCAACTACTGACGGATCTGACTCTGCCATACCTGCTACAAGCCAGATTGAAAGAAAGACAGCCCCGTATGAAATCATCATCATTACAGGTTGAACGATAGAAAAGGCGTAGCCGATATAAAGGTTTTCTCCCAGCAATTCATCTGATACCTGCGTAAACTTAGCAAACTGGTCTTTTTCTCGAACAAAAGACTTAACCACGCGCACACCACGTAAATTTTCTTTGGCAATGGCATTGATACGCTCCAATAAGGTCTGGAATTTTGCAAAGCGCGGTCCCATCATCCCCATCATAAGACCTGTCATGGCGACGATCAAAACGACCATAAGAACCAACACCCACCACAGCGAAGGCAGAGTAACAATGGCTAATATAAAGGAACCAATAAATAAAATCGGTAGTCGAAAGAGGATTTGGAAGGTCATCATAACGACGTTTTGAATCTGATTGATATCGTTGGTCATACGAACGACAAGGTTCCCTGCATTAAACTTCTCAATATTGGCGTATGAAAAAGTTTGAATCTTGCGAAAGGCATCTTCGCGTAAGTCAGACGAAACTCCTTGAGCAATGTAGGCCGCTAACACAACATTGATACCGCCTGCGACCAAACCGATCAAGGCAACAAGAATTAACCAAAAACCGATAGTATAAATAGCTTCATGATCACCTATTAGCAGAGCCTCTAAAACTTCCTGCAAATAACGTGGTTGCAAAAGTGAACTTGTCACCATTAGACCTGTCATGACCAAGGACGCTAGCGCCTGCCATTTATAGGCTTTTACTTTCTGAAACAGCATATTTCCCCCTTATAAGATAGACAAAAGGGAACGACAGCTCTGTCAGTCCCTTCTTATGCTTTCATGTTGATGCTATTCTAACAAAAAAGAATGCTATTGTCAAAACACTCAGCTATCAGAAGCTTGTGCATCACGACATTAGCATTCTATTAATCCTTTAAAAATTTTTCTAATTTAGTACTAAATCTTATTGCTCTGAACCATCTTGCTCTTCCAGCTTGGTTTGTCCAATTTCACGGTAACTACGATCCCCAACAATCTGGACTGAGAATTGACCATCTTCATACTCGAGGATCGTCACACTTCCATTATCAAGACCATGCGGATGCATGCCGTTAATTAAATAAACAATGGTTCCAATAGTCATTCCATGGCTGACTACGAGGGCATTCCCTCCCCCATTAGCTTCCATTTCCTTGGCGATAGCCTCAAAGCCTTCCCAAATACGACCACTTAGTTTTTCCCAGCCTTCAGCCCAGCCTGCTGTATCCACTTCTACCAATCCTTCAGCTAGCTCCGCATAGGACAAACGATGCACATGATCGACATTAAAGATACGAGGAATGATGCCCATAAATAGGTCCCCATCATAAGCACCATCAAAGCTACCAAAGCACCACTCACGGATTCTCTTATCCATACGATAAGGAATTTGACCTGTCAGACCTAGTTCCTCAAGGATAATTCCCATAGTCTGGATGGTACGTCCTGAGTCACTCGAGTAAGCACGCTCAAACTTTAAGCCTGACTCACGCAAGCCAATTCCCAGTTCGTGAATACCTCGTTCACCTTCAGCCGTTAAGGGAGTATCACTCCAGCCTTGAGCACGCCCAATCGTATTAAACATTGTTTTCCCATGACGCACAAGATACAATTTTACACTTGCCATTTTTGGTCCTCCATATGTATCTATTATAGCATGATTTCAGGTAAAAACCTCGTCCAAACTACTCTGTGCCCTTCTTTGAAGGTGCTAATTTGGAAGACCTAGCAGTCTCTTTTTTGCTCCCTTCTTCTGTTTTCTCCTCATTTCCTTCTTTGGACTTGTTTTCTGTTTTCTCAGACTTTTGACCGGTCTTTTTTAAAGGAGAAAAGTGAAATTCAAACTGATTTTTTCCTGTGTCAATAGTCGTTGTGAAGAATTTTTCGTCATTTCGATAAGTTGACTTCCCTACATTAAATGACTGCTCTCCATTTTCAGAAGAAGCTTTTTCATAGGTTCTCTTAGCCATAGCAAATGCAAGAAGTTTTTCTTTATTTAAGGCATAATCCTGATGATGTGCTACTTGCCGATTTAGATAAAACTGCAACAAAAGACTAAAAATTCCAGCAATAGTGATAGCGTATAGGAGAACTCCTGCTCTAACTTTTTTCTTTTTCAACACGATAGATAAATTCCCTCTCTAGTCCCTTTTCAAACTGAAAGTGAAAGTGTAGCTCCTGCCCTTTTTCTTGAATTCGAGCTGATTTTAGACCGTAGACCATGGGTTGATAACCACGTCCACTAGCATCTGTTTTCCGGAAATCATTTGACTTTGATTTACCCATAGAAATGGGTTTGCCGTCCTGTTTGAGGTAAAGCCTATCATTCTCCACTTTTTCAAATTGGGCTCGATTCATCTCTGCTTCTAGCTGATCCACAAATAAAAGCCATTCTTTTTGCTCATTTTTCTGCTGATAGCGAACTTCTGAAACCAAGAGTTGGCTCATAGATTGAAAAAGAAGCAAGCTCCCACTAATAACGATGAGGGCAACCAAGGATTCTAAAAGTGTAAAAGCTCTGACCCTACTTGTCTTGAATCGCCAGTAATTTCTCCGTTCCATGGTATACCTCCAAACCTCGCTCATTCGAAACAACATGAACCGTAAGGCCATTGACAGTCAACTGCTTTTGTCCAGTCTGCAAAGCCATACGAGCCACTCGCAAGACTTCTTCCTGTTTTAGAAGTTCTGCTTCCCTTTTTCTACTTTCTTGAATTTGTCCCAGCAAGAGGGTTGCTATACTGGCAAAAATGACTAGTGAAATCACTGCTTCCAGTAAAATAACCGCCTTAATTTTTTGCTTCTTGAATACGTTTAATCTTTCCATTTCCTAGATATAGTTGGTAGCGAACCACTTCTTTCCTTGTTTGAAATCTCACGCTGGCCAAAGACGAATTCCCTCCAGCCTTATCAAAGGTAATTGACTGATTAGACTGCAGTTGAACTCCTTTAGGAATAGCCAATTTCTGATAGCCATTCCCAATACTTCTCTCTTCTAGCATTAAGTTCATCTTTTGCTGACTAGCCAGACTTCGCTTCTGGGTTTCCCGATAAAGTTCCTCAAACTCCATAAAGAAAATCTGTTCTTCCACAGCTGCAAAAGTTGATTGAACTGAACTTGACAAACCCAAGGCTAACAGGCTGACTATTCCTAAGACCAATAAACTTTCTAGCATAGTAAAAGCCCTAATCCGAAACTGTTTGACTTGTCTTTTGTTTTGCATGATATTCCTTATAGGCTTTTGCTTGCTCAGCAGTGATACGTCCATCTGCCTGTAATTTGCTTAGACTAGCATCTTCATTTTTATCCAGACTATACAGTTCTGCTTGGCTTTCTACCACCTTAACGACAGCTGCTTTCCCCTTATCATTGACTGCATCCTTTTGCTTAGTAAGATTTGGCACAAACAGCAAGAGTAGGACGCTAATGATAAGCAATACCACCAACATTTCTACCAGTGTAAAAGCTTTTGCCTTCGTTTCTTTTAATTTCATCATCATTTTTTTCATCTAAAAATTTACCTCCATATTTTGATACATTGGCAGCAACATGGCTGCGTACAATAAAACGATTAGCAGAGCTACAAAAATAAAGACCAGTGGTTGAACAAGGTTCATGGCCCGATTGACTCGGGTAAAGAAGGATTCCCAGGTTTTTTCCGCATAGATTTCCAATTCGCTTCCTAACTTGGATTTAACCTCTCCATATTCAATGATTAATCCCAACTCCCTTCTAAAGAAGGGATAGGTCTGAACAACCTTAGAAAATTCCTGCCCATTTTGCAAAGATTGATCTAAATCGTATCCAATTTCCTTAAAAAGAGGATCTCCTTGCTCCTGCATCATCTGGAAAATCTGTGCCAACTCTAAACCTTGTCCAATCATATTTCCCCATTCCCGAGCATAATAGGCAGTTAGATAATACTGAACAAATACACCTAAAAAAGGGATTCTAGACAGATAAGAAAAGACTTGTATCTTCTTAGATTTCCTGTAGAAAATCAGCCCTGTTATAGATAGCAGACCTAACGATAGAACAAGCCCAAGAAAAATCTGTGGTAGATTGCTAATCACTAAAGTAGCTATGTTACTACTATCCAGTTGGGGCAAGAGATAATTTCGCAACCCCAACATTATGAGCAGTAAGAAAGCTAGCAAAATAAGTGGGTAGGTCGCAACTTCAATTAACTTCTTCTTGATCTTAGCAAGATTATCCAAATATTCTTCAATTTTCCCCAAACTCAAATGGAGATTTCCATGAACTTCAGCCAATGAAAGTTGAGTGACAATCGCACTCGAAAAACCTAAATTTCCCATCATTTCCGAGAAAGATTTTCCTTTCGATAGTCCTAGGCGCATCTGTGAAACATATTCCTTCTCCAACAAAAGACTTCTATCAAGAAAAGAAATGATTTCTACCAAGTGAAAACCACTAGAAAACAAATTGTTAAAGAGGGTGATAATTTTCTTCTGCTTACTGGTAGCTAATTTTCTCCGTTTCAGCTTGAAGGGCAGTGATATGTCCGTCTTTAAGAAGCTGATCAATTTGCTCATTCCACTTGTCTGCCTGGTGTTCTGAATAATTTTGGTTTGCAAAATCAATAATCCCTCCTCCCCCTATTAGTCTCTGGTAGCAAACACCTTGTAAAACAACTGCGAGTTCATCCTCACTGACACCGAGTTCTAAAAGACGCTCATAGACACCACGAATACTCTTTGCATGTATGGTCGAAAACACTGTAGCTCCCGTTAAGCTCGCTCTTACAACAGCACGAGCTGTTTCGCTATCCCGAATTTCTCCAATGATTAAAAGATCTGGGCGGTGCCGCAAAGAAAGTTTTATCAAGTTTTCATAGCTCAGTCCTATAGCTTCATTGAGTTGTAATTGCAGCATCTCTTCTTGCTTAATCTCGACTGGGTCCTCAATGGACATGACTTGTTGTTCCTTAAACAATGACTTAGCTAATTCATGCATTAAGGTAGTTTTACCACTTCCTACAGGTCCTGCAAATAGATAAAGGCCGCGTTGCCTAAAGCCCTTTTCCAGTTCCTTAAGATCCTGAAACCAATAACGTAGGTCTTGCTCATCATCATGTAGGAGACGGATTACTAAGCTCTCATACCCACGATAATCACCTACTGTTGATAAGCGAAGAGAAGTTACCTTCTCACCATACTGATAGTCACAGGACCCGAGCTGACTTCGGCGTTTTTCTCCGACATTCATACCTGCAATAAATTTAAAATGACTAATAACAGCACCTAGCTTATCAAAGTCATAAGAGTCAATCAAACACCTTTCATCACCAATTCGCATATGTACCTCATACACCCTATCTTTGGGAACGAAATAGATATCCTGGGCCCCTTTTTTCTTTGCAAGAGTAATTAATTCTTGCGCAAGTTCTTGTACCATATCTTCCTCCTCATTCTTATTATTCGAAGAAAATATAAAAAAAGAACAACTTCTTTAAAAAATTGTTCATCCTTTTTTAATGTGACAAGTTCTGTGAGCTTCAAGACCTGTTTGTTTTTCATATCCAGGTCGAAATTTTTCATCCGGAATAACTTGACCATCTTCCAGTAAAGCCAAGGAATGATATTGCTGCAGAAATTCATCACATTCCTCACACCAACGCTTATCCTCCGGATTCCAAAATATGGTCATTAAGTCTCCTCGACTTTTATATAGTGGAATTTTCTTTTCCAGTTCAAACCAGCAAGATTTATAATACTTCAAGGCATCATAGTAATTTTCAAATTTCTTACTACTAATGACGTCTTCTTCCCATCCTTCTATGAACCACCAAGGTTCAAAATCCCCGTACATTTCTATAACTCGATACATAGTTTCATTTCCTTTGTATCGTATATTATAGCGAAATTTTAAGAACAATGAAAGAAATTTGCTTATTTTCACGAATAGTCTGACATTTCCATAATAAAAAAACATACATGTATTTAAAAGCAAAAAATGTTAAAGGATTCTCTATTTTCTTTAAAAAAATAAAAACAGAAACTGTAAACCAGTTTCTGCTTATTCTTATGCTTGATAACGTTTCTCACCATCAAGGTAGGTTGCCACCAATTCCAAATCTTTATCGAGAACAATGAAGTCAGCATCATAGCCTTCTCGAATTTGTCCACATACATCATCGATATTTACTGACTTAGCTGGATTAAGGCTAGCCATCATAACAGCTTCATGTGGATTAGCAATTCCCCATTCAACTACATTCTTCAAACCATCTTTCAACTTAAGAATAGAACCTGCCAAGTTCCCGGAAGATTTCAAACGAGCAGTTCCGTTTGCAACTACAACCGGAAATTCTCCAAGCATGTAATCGCCATCTTGTAAACCACCAGCTGTCATACAGTCAGTAATCAGAGCAATATTTTCAGTACCTTTTTGTTTGAGTAGAATTTCACAAGCCTTAGGATCAACGTGATGACCGTCACAAATGAGCTCTGCATAAGTATGAGGAAGTTGATACATGGCACCAACCATACCCAATTCACGATGTGTTAGACCACGCATCCCATTATAAGCATGAACCCAAACACTTGCTCCCGCATCAACGGCTTTCTTAGCCTCATCAAAAGTGGCATTCGAGTGCCCCAGAGCAACAGTTACACCTTCACCAGTTACAGTACGAACAAAGTCCTCAACTCCTTCACGTTCAGGTGCCAAAGCAATTTTATTTAGAAGACCATTAGCAGCCTTCTGCCAAGCTCGAAACTCATCCATACGTGGATCTTTCATATAAGCAGGATTTTGAGCACCTTTAAATTCTTCTGTAAAATATGGTCCTTCAAAATAGATTCCACGAATCTTAGCTCCACTGGCCTCTTGGTAACGTTCCCCAATATTTTCAGTCACCGCAAGTAATTGCTCGTAAGAAGAAGTAAGTGTAGTTGGTAAGAAGCTTGTAACACCAGTACTTAAGAGGCCCTCACTCATCGTATGCAGTGTTCCTTCAATATTATTATCCATAACATCAACACCACCAAATCCGTGAATATGAGTATCTACAAGACCCGGAGCAACACTGTATCCAGTATAATCAATAACTTCGACGCCATCAGGTAACTCTTCAACATGTTTACCAAACTTTCCATCAATAAGCTCCAAATAGCCATCACGGCGAATACCATGTGGATAAAAGAATTGATCTGCTTTAATATACTTTGGCATAATACTAACCCCCTTTTAAAATTATACTTCGTTTATTATGTCAATTACATTATAAACCTTTCTATAGAATTTGTAAATGGTCTAGACCTATTTGAAGTTAAAAATTTATAAAAAAAAAGACAAGGTACATCCTTGTCTGTAATACTATACCGGCGGCCGGGGTCGAACCGGCACGTCCTTGCGGACACTGGATTTTGAGTCCAGCGCGTCTGCCAATTCCGCCACGCCGGCAAAGTATAACTGGGGTAGCTGGATTCGAACCAACGCATGAGGGAGTCAAAGTCCCTTGCCTTACCGCTTGGCTATACCCCAATAATATAAATAGGCGAGTGAGGGGAATCGAACCCCCGAATGTCAGAGCCACAATCTGATGTGTTAACCACTTCACCACACCCGCCATAATTTAAGAAACACGGGCAGTAGGAATTGAACCCACACTGAAGGTTTTGGAGACCTTAGTTCTACCTTTAAACTATGCCCGTTACTATGGAAGGGGAGGGATTCGAACCCCCGAACCCGAAGGAGCGGATTTACAGTCCGCCGCGTTTAGCCTCTTCGCTACCCTTCCTTAATAATATAAATGGCGCGAGACGGAATCGAACCGCCGACACATGGAGCTTCAATCCATTGCTCTACCAACTGAGCTACCGAGCCAATATTGCGGGAGCAGGATTTGAACCTACGACCTTCGGGTTATGAGCCCGACGAGCTACCGAGCTGCTCCATCCCGCGTTAATTATAAATAAAGGAGGATGTGGGATTCGAACCCACGCACGCTTTTACACGCCTGACGGTTTTCAAGACCGTTCCCTTCAGCCGGACTTGGGTAATCCTCCAATAATAGTCCGTACGGGATTCGAACCCGTGTTACCGCCGTGAAAAGGCGGTGTCTTAACCCCTTGACCAACGGACCATATTCTTAAATGGGCACGAGTGGACTCGAACCACCGACCTCACGCTTATCAGGCGTGCGCTCTAACCACCTGAGCTACGCGCCCAAGTTAAAAAACTTGGTAATGAACAAAGTTCAAAGCGGGTGACGAGAATCGAACTCGCGACAACAGCTTGGAAGGCTGTAGTTTTACCACTAAACTACACCCGCTAAAATGGGAGTTAACGGGATCGAACCGCTGACCCTCTGCTTGTAAGGCAGATGCTCTCCCAGCTGAGCTAAACTCCCTAGAGCTAAGCGACTTCCATATCTCACAGGGGGCAACCCCCAACTACTTCCGGCGTTCTAGGGCTTAACTGCTGTGTTCGGCATGGGAACAGGTGTATCTCCTAGGCTATCGTCACTTAACTTTGAGTCATACATACTCAAAATTGAATATCTTTCAAATGTCACTTAAAAACTAACCACGCTTCGTATTCTCAGTTACTTTGGATAAGTCCTCGAGCTATTAGTATTAGTCCGCTACATGTGTC
>NZ_CABGJU010000002.1 GCF_902159415.1 Streptococcus mitis
ACCTAGTTACAAAAATTTGGGGTGAACAGAAAAAGCATCCCGTATTTTTGATACGAAATGCTTTCAATAAGTTTAAATAAGTTTTAACGTTTACTAAATTGTGATGCTTTACGAGCTTTTTTCAAGCCTGGTTTCTTACGCTCAACTTTACGTGAGTCACGTGTAAGAAGTCCTGCGCGTTTCAATGAATCGCGGAAGTCTGGGTCTACTTGAAGAAGGGCACGAGCGATACCGTGACGGATAGCTCCTGCTTGACCAGCGTAACCACCACCTACAACGTTAACGAGAACGTCGTATGAACCTACAGTTGAAGTAACTGCAAATGGTTGGTTGATAACAAGACGAAGGTCAGCGTGTGGGATGTACTCTTCAACATCTTTTTTGTTAACAGTGATTTTACCAGTTCCTGGAACAAGGCGAACGCGTGCAACAGCGTTTTTACGACGTCCAGTACCTGCATATTGTGCTTGTGACATACTTTATTGTTCCTTTCCTTAGATAAGTCCTGAAATATCAAGAACTTCTGGTTGTTGTGCAGCGTGAGTGTGCTCAGCTCCAACGAATACTTTCAATTTCATACCTTGAGCGCGTCCAAGAGTATTGTGTGGAAGCATACCTTTAACTGATTTCTCGATCAAACGAACTGCGTTTTTAGAACGAAGTTCACCAGCAGAGATTTGTTTCAATCCACCTGGGTGGTTTGAGTGAGTGTAGTAGATCTTATCAGTTGCTTTTTTACCAGTCAATTTAACTTTTTCAGCATTGATAACGATTACGAAGTCACCTGTATCAGTGTGTGGTGTAAATGTTGGTTTGTTTTTTCCGCGAAGTACGCTAGCAACAACTGCTGAAAGGCGTCCAAGAGGTACATCAGTTGCGTCAACAACGTACCATTTGCGTTCTACTTGGCCTGGTTTAGCCATGAATGTAGTTTTGTTCATGATTTCTCCTATATGAATATCGTTTTTGTTTACAGGGCGGATGTTCCGGTCCGCGGGGTATTTGAAAGGTTCCGGGGCCTTACAAATGGGGTAAACAATACCGCCTACTATTGTATCAAAATTCTCAGATAAAAGTCAAGCAGTTGAGAAAATATTTTTTATTTCTGCCAGATTTTCAATCGTCTTTCTGCCTTCTCCTGAGTGATGACTTGAAAACCTTTAGAGAAGAGGAAAATAGCACAAGCCAAAAATAGAGTGACAATGATATAATTAACCACAAGACCATGGTCTCCCACCAATGGTGGTTTTGTCATAAAACCGTAATCTCCACCCGTCACTAAATTGACTATAAAAATCAAACCATTGAGTAAAGAGGTCAGTATAAGAATACCTTTGAAATCCAACAGACTAGCATCGTAGTTGTTTAAAAGATAAATCAAGGAATTTCCAAGAAGGGCTAGATGTCCGAAAATAAAGGACAAAATAACGATGTGTGGGAAAGAGTAAGCGTCTGGGATTGGATAAACAAAAGCTGCAATCGTCCCGAAGGTTCCAAGCAAAGCAAAATACTGTTTGGTTTTTGAAACACCTGGTAGTAGTAGAACTACAAACATAGCTAATCGACAATGATAAAAAGGCAAGCTTTCTGACAGCGGGAACTGATTAATCCAATACCAGCTGTATAGCGCTATTAACTGAATTGCCTGTATAATCTGGAAAAATCGTTGACAAACCTTATTTTCACGATAGCGATAAGCAAGATAAATTGTCAAAAACAGTAAGGCAAATGTACTTGCGTACCAAGTAAATCCAAATTGGGGTGGCTCCGTCGCCTGGGTAGTAAGTAAAGCATCCCAAATATTCATATAACTTTCCTCATTTTCATATAAGCAGGCCTCCTACTCATCTCTATAGAGCCTAGCTTACATTTATTTCTTATAATTTTGTGTAAAAGAAACTGTCAATCTTAATATAAAGTAAAACTTCTAATCGACATATTGTTCCCGCTCACCCTGATAAACCTGCCATAGAATATCCATTTGTTCCTTGGTTATTCTTTTTTCAGATAAGGGAGGGAGAGCCGAAATGTCAAAAAATCCTAATTCAGCAACTTCTTGATTTTCTTGAAATTGTCCATCTAATAACTGACAGTCAAAGACGAACTTGGCATACTGCTTGTTCTGAAGTTGAAAGCGGTTGGTATCAAAAACTGCCAATAAAGAGCCTACTTCTGCTGAAAATCCTGTTTCTTCCTGAACTTCTTTTCGGATATTTTCCTTGGGAGAATATCCTACCTCACCAAAGCCACCAGGTAATGCCCAAGTATCCTCTCCTTGTCCTCTAACCAAACAAATCTTCTGGTCTTGAACAATCCAAGCTCGCACATCCATCAAGGGAGTTGCATAGCTACCTGTTGGTTTTAAAATTGCAGTCAATTCCTCTTGTTTGAGCTCTGTTTGATCCTGCAAGACACTCCATAAAATCTGACGTAAATTCTCATAACGTTCACGGTCAAAAGGATCCCTTGTATAGGTCAAACCAGTCTCGGTAATGGCTAACATTCTCTGCAGAGCCTTAGCAAAATCAGTTGTGCTCATTTTCTAGACTTTCTACTAGCTTAGCTAGATTCATAGAGTTGGAACCTTTAAGCAAGATTTGGTCATGTGCACCAAGACTTTCCTTAACTTGCTTGACCATGGCTTCAAACTGGTCTTCCTCAGCTGTTTTCTTAAAGTAGTAAACATGGCCGATTGGGAACATTTGACTGGCTAATTGAGCCAAATCAGCAATGTCTTCACCGTAGAAAATAACAGTATCAAGGGCATCGGGTGTAATGCTCAAAATCATTTGATTATGGAGTTGAACAGACTGGTCTCCAAGTTCTTTCATATCTGCCAGAACTGCAATTTTCTTGCCACCTTCATTAGCTGGGATAGCAGAGAAAGTCTCTAAAATCAGCTTCATGGCAGTTGGATTGGCATTGTAGACATCTGATAGGATATCCGCACCGTTGGCAGCTTTTTTCCACTCGGTACGATTGCGGGTCAATTCTAAATTTTGGAAGGCTTGATGGATTTGCTCCTCAGTTACTCCTTCTTGCAAAGCAACATAAGATGCAATCATGGCATTGGTCGCATTGTACTTACCAGTCACAGGCAAATCAAGGGGTTGCTCCAAGAAATTAGCCTTGAAGGTTAAGCTATCCTTACGCTCAATCAATTCTGTAATTTCGAGTTCTGCACCTGGACCAAAACGGACCACTTTTTGCTCAGTAGGTAGATAATCCTCTACAATAGGATCAGCTGGTGCTAAAAGCATGGCACCCTTTTCCATCCCATCAGCAATCTGTAATTTCCCTTTGGCAATCTCAGAACGGTCCTTGAAGAAGGCTAAGTGAGCCTCTCCGACCAAGGTCACAATGGCTGTCTTTGGATGAGCCAATTCAGACAAGAGATGAATATCTCCCAAGTGATCCTGCCCCATCTCCAAGACCAATTTCTCAGTGTCATCCGGCATATGAAGAACTGTATAAGGTAGTCCAATCTCGTTATTGTAATTTCCTTGAGTTTTATACGTTTTAAAAGTCGTAGCAAGTAAATGCGCCAGCATGTCCTTAGTCGTTGTCTTACCGTTCGAACCTGTAACAGCTAAGACATCTACTCCTGTTTTTTGAAGATAGCTAGCTGCTAGAGTTTGAAAAGCAGTTAAGACATCATCTACTAGAATATAGGGACGTCCTTCTACTTCCTTCTCTGACAAGGTTACAGCAGCACCGTTTTCAAAAGCCGTCTCGATAAAATCATGACCATCACGCGCTCCCTTGAGAGGAATAAACAAATCCCCCTCAGCAATCAATCGACTATCAAATTCTGCCTTAACTAGCGGACTATCCGGATAGACTGATACATCATTCTTAGCACCAACAAGACGCGCAACTTCGTGAATCGTAAGTTTCATATTTACTCCTTTAAAAAGGGGCAAGGAGTCCTTCCCCGCCCTTATGTCTGTCTTTACAATAGGTGCGCTTCACGCTTGTCAAAACTTTCCTTAGCAAGATCAACCAAACGTTCAATTAATTCTGGATAAGAAATTCCCATATTGTCCCAAAGCAAGGGATACATAGACCATTGCGTAAAACCTGGCATCGTATTTAGCTCATTTAGGAAAATCTCACCTTTATCTGTATAGAAGAAGTCACAACGCGACAATCCAAGTCCACCGATAGCACGGAAGGCAGTTTCGGCATTCTTACGCATAACCGATACCACTTCATCGCTAATCTTAGCTGGGATATCCATGGTAATCTTGTTGTCGATATATTTGGCATCATAGTCATAGAAGGCTACGTCTTTGACAACTTCACCAGGTAGCGTGCTCTTAACATCATAGTTTCCTAAAAGTCCAACTTCGATTTCACGCGCAGTTACACCCTGCTCCACCAAAACACGACTATCGTACTTGAAGGCAAGCTCTAAAGCTTGGCGAAGTTCCTCTTGATTCTCAGACTTAGAAATACCTACACTAGAACCCATATTCGATGGCTTAGTAAAGACTGGGTACTTTAATTTTTCTTCAACTTCTGCAATCTTAGAAGACAAGTCATCCCCTTCAACAATGGCTACATAAGGTACTTGAGCGATTCCAGCAGACTCTAAGACACGCTTGGTAGTGATTTTATCCATAGCAAGGCTTGAAGACAAAATATTGCAACCAACATAAGGCATTTTCAAGACTTCTAAGAAACCTTGGACCGAGCCGTCCTCTCCCATCGGTCCATGAAGGACTGGAAAGACCACTGCTCCTTCTTCGTAGATAGCACTTGGAGTAATTTTCTTGTCCCAGTCAATGCTATCATTCGTCATGAGACGATCATCCTGACTTGGAGTTTGGGTAAATTCTTGTGTTTTAATAAAGTCACCAGACTGGCTAATGAAGAAAGTTTTTACCATGAAGCTATCATAGTTAACCGCACGCATCACACTTTCCGCTGACAACACAGACACTTTGCGTTCTGCACTGCGTCCACCGTATAATAGAATAATTGTTTGTTTCATATGGATGTCCTATTTCTACTAGAATACTTGCTCTTTAGTATATCATATTTGTCTATTTTTTTAAACTTGTATATTCAAAAACAAAAGAGGCTGGGACAAAACTAGGTCCAGCCTCACTCTTGTTTTTACTTTACTAAGTGCTTGCCTCTTTTTTATCCGTAGAGACTATAGTTCTGTCCGATTTTCAATAGCTCGAAGAAGAGTTACTTCATCTGCATATTCAATATCAGCTCCTACTGCTAGCCCTCGTGCTAGACGAGTAACTTTAATACCCGCTGGTTTAAGCAAACGAGATAGATACATAGAAGTCGCTTCGCCATCAGCTGTCGCATTAGTTGCAACAATGACCTCTGAAACTTCACTATCCATCAGACGAGTCATGAGGCTCTTGAGATTGATATCGTCAGGACTGATACCATTCATTGGCGAAATCAAGCCATGCAAAACATGGTAAAGGCCATGGTATTCTTGGATATTTTCCATAGCTGCCACATCTCTGCTATCCTCTAAAACTAAGATAGTTGTCTGATCACGACTAGGGTCTGTACAGATAGAGCAAGGGTCCTCGTCTGTCAAACGTCCACAGATGGAACAATAAGTTAGTTCTCGTTTAGCTGAAAGAAGATTTTTTGCAAATTCATTAACGTCATCATCAGGCATTCCAATCGTGTAAAAGGCCAATCGGGTCGCTGTCTTAATCCCGATACCGGGAAGCTTAGAATAACTGTCAATTAACTTAGCAATGGGTGTTGGATAGAGCATAGCTTCCTTTCTAATTCATTGGATGGTGTTTGTTGTATAAATTGATAATATCACGAGCAATAGAAGGTCCGACACCATTTGTAAGATTGGTGTTATGTGGGAAGACCACTGCAACTGCAATCTGAGGATTATTAGACGGAGCATAGGCAACCGCATTGGTGTTGGTAGCTTTTTGACCATTTGCTACGTTACTTTCGGCGGTACCTGTTTTTCCACTGATAGAAACAGTTGCCCCATTTGAGAAGGAACGACCTGTTGTAAGAGGGCTAGTTCCGTGAGAAACCTGATAGAACCCTTGTTGTAAGAGGGCCATATCTGACTCTGAAATATTAACTCGATTGATTTCTTTAGTCTCTGTTTCTTGGATTAATTCTCCAAGTCCACCTGTATCGTTATTATCATAGATTCCCTCAACAATGTGTGGAGCTAGGCGGACACCGTTATTAGCAATGGTAGCAACATACTGGGCCAACTGCAAAGGTGTATAGTTGTCAAACTGACCAAAAGCATTATTTAGGTAATTGGCCAAATCAAATTCTTTAGGAACAAATCCAATCGATTCATCAGGTAAATCAATTCCAGTAGAAACACCCAGACCATATTCTCCGAAAGTTGAACGTAGTTTCCCCATAGCTGAGTCTAGCTGATTGGTTACAACCGACATATTCGGCTTGTAGGTTTGCCCCATTATTCCAAGTGCCGTTTGCACCATATATGTATTTGACGAGTACTCTAACGCTTCAACGGCCGTAATGGGGAAGGAACCAGTCGAAACTGTATACCAAGAATTGATCGGTGCAGACCCCTGAAACACAATCGGTTGGTCTGTTAGGGTTTGGTTGCCTGATAAAACTCCGTTTTCCCAACCCGAACTAATGGTTGCTGCCTTAACGACAGATCCTGGAACAAATACATTGGTCACAGTTCCAAGAGAATCCGGAGTTAACTCACCAGTATCCACATTATGTTTCATCCCTGATAAGGCTAACACAGCACCCGTCTTCGGATTAAGTGCTACTGCGTAGACACCCTCTGAATATTTAGCTCCACCGTTCGCTAATTCTGATTTGAAATAACTTTTCAACAGCTCATCAACGTTATCTTGGAAGGCCAAATCAATGGTTAGTTTGATGTTTTTACCCTTACTACCTTCCTCAATATTCTCAACACTTTCCATGTCTCCATGTTTGTCAAGATGAATTTCTTTAACAGTGCGCTTCCCTTGTAGAATTTCTTCGTATTGTTTTTCTAGATAGGAAGTTCCTACACGGTCATTGAGGGAATAACCTTTTTTAAGGTACTCATCAACATCTTCAGCTGGAAGACCAGATTTTTCACTCGAAACACTACCAACAATTGACGAGAGTGATGTATCTAAAATCTTACGATCCCAAGAAGTTGAGATACTAATCCCTGGTAATTCCTTAGAGGCAGAAGCGATAACTGCTATCTGGGTATCATTTAATGGATCTGTCTGGATATTGCCAGTTGCAAAATTCCCGACAGCATTAAGCTGATTAAAGATATAAATGGCTTTCTTTTCATCCTCTGAATAGGTCATTTTTTCGGAAGCAATACTCTCAGCAGCATTGTTGTAAAGCTCAGATTCTGAAAGTAGATTACCATCTGAATCAAAACGCTTATCCTTTGGAAGATCTTCTACCGTCTTTTTATAGGCAGCTGGATCAGCTAGGTAGTAGTCAGCAATTTGACGGTCAGTTAGCTCAGGAGAAGTAACCGATACATAGTTTAATAGTTTATTGGAAATATCTTTCAAGTCTGTCGCTGTCATCTTATTGCTACGTGTGAAAGCAACTACTTGTTTGACAGTGTTTTCAACCAGTGGTTTTCCTGTTGCATCGTAGATCTCACCACGCACAGACCCTGTTGTAACACGAGTTTGGCTAGCTGAAGCTAGTTTGTTTTCATAAAAATCTTTGTGTAAAACCTGCATATAGAGCAGGCGTCCAATAATCGCCAAAAACAATAGAATGACGATTGCAAACAATAAATTCAGCCGAATCGGAATCGAGTGGCTATTAAATTTTCTCATACAAATCAGTCTCGTTTCTAATCAAAATCTCACTCTACATTGTACCATAATTTGAGGAGAAAATTATGGAAAAAGGGAAGAGTTTTGCTTTTTAATCAAATATCAACGTATAAAAAAATAGATATGATATAATAAAAATAATCATCCTAATTCTAGATTTTTTACACTTATACTATCAACCAAGGAGTCACATGAACAAACAAGACATCTCTACGATTATCAATCTTCATTTTGAGGAAATGACGGAATTAGAGCAAGTGATCGCCCGTTATTTCTTACAAGTAGAAACAATTCATGACGACTTGTCTTCGCAAGAGGTCACCCAAAAACTACATATATCACAAGCTGCTCTCACACGTTTTGCAAAAAAATGTGGATTCAAAGGTTATCGTGAGTTTATCTTTAAATATCAACAACAAAAAGATACCCTACCTCTCTTACAACCAGATATGAATCTCTTGACACAAAGAGTTTTGAGAAGCTATACTAATCTCCGAGAAATGTCTCGAGAACTGATTAATGAAGAACAACTAGAACGCGTAGCTCAAATGATTGAACAAGCTGAGCGCGTCTACTTCTTTGGAACTGGAAGCTCTGGATTAGTCGCTCGAGAGATGAAATTTCGTTTCATGAGACTAGGTGTAGTCTGTGAGGCCTTAACAGATCCAGATGGTTTCGCCTGGACCACAAGCATTTTGGATAAGAACTGTCTCGTATTTGGTTTTTCTCTTTCAGGAACAACTACTTCCGTCATCGACAGTCTGCTAGATGCTAAGGACATGGGAGCAAAAACGGTTCTATTTACCAGTATGATTATCAAGGAGACTCAGGATTTTACTGAGACTGTACTTGTAGCAAATCAAGGTCAATCCCCTTATATTCAACGGCTCTCTGCTCAGCTTCCTATGCTCTTTGTCATTGACTTGCTTTATGCTTATTTCTTAGAAATCGATCGTGAAAGCAAAGAAAAGATTTTTAATAGCTATTGGGAAAATAAAAAACTCAATGGTTATCGTAGAAATCGTAAAAATGGAAAATCCTAAATTGATGTAACAATTTAGGATTTTTTTATCACTCAGATGTGCTTATCATAAATGTATCAAAACTCAATTCTCTTTTGAAAGCAAGTCTACTTTCATTACTCGAATAGTTGTTTCAGTTGCGAATCCAAGAAGGGCATCGTCTGACGAGCTAGTCATTTTCACTTTGAAGTCAAAGATTGAATCAGCTTGTTCAATAAAGTCGATAGTTGGAATCGTGATTGTTTTCTCAGTTTCACCATCTTGGAAGGTCAAGTCAGCTGTTGTGTCCTTGTACACTTTACCATGAACCCCTGTTCCTGGTTCAGTCACGACATGGACTGTTGCTGTTCCTATGCTACCACCAACACGTTTAATAGTTACAGTAACCGGTTGACCTTTTTGAACTTCATAGGTCGTTTCTTTCATCTCAAACATACCTTTACCAGAATTGTTGAGCGTGTAGATACCTTCAGTCGCAATAACTTTCCCAGTTTTATTGACGAGTTTGATGGTATGTTCACCTGGAGCCAAGTCTTCTGTTTCATAAACCATCTGGCTACGCTTACGAGTTGCATTATTGGTTTGTACGTTTGCAACCTTTTGACCATCCACGTAAATGGAGATTTCACCGTGGTTTGGATCAACTGTAGATACTACATATGCTTTTGTTCCAGTGAAACGGTATGTAACACTAGCATCTTTTTGGTTAGTCCACATAGATGTTCCGCGGATACCTTCAGATTCGTCATACCAAGTTGTATTTTCTTTATCAGCTCTTGTATTTGAATGGTAGTCCAATCCGAGAGGGTAACCATCTGTTTTCTCGATACTACTTGGTGTCTTATAAACAGAGAAGTTTGCCAAAATTGGAGTCGCTTGTGCACCAGTAATGGTTACACGAATCTTTTGTGCCTCTACTGGTTGACCTTGGATAAGACGACGATAACCAACAGTTGACCCTTCACCATATGGAACCCAACGGCCATTGAGTTCAACTTCAACCTTAAAGCCAGAGATACGTTGCCCCTTAGCGATATCTTCTTTGAGTTCGACGACGTCAAAGCGTCTCTTTTGACCAAGATCAACAGTAAATTCACCTGTCTTAGCATCATTTGCTAGTGCCCAGCTAGTATCATTCTTACCATCTGTTAGGTGGCTTGCTTGATACAAGTGATTCTTACGAGTAGAGCTTGCAGTTACAGTTGCTCCCTTAGCAAAGTCAGTCGCATACATTTGATCCAAGGTTGCTCGGAATTCTTGCAAACTGGCCACGTCTGCATCTGCGAATTTACCTTCTTTATTAGGTGGAATATTGAGTAGAAGCGGCGTTCCCCGACCAACTGACTTGAAGTAGATATCCATCAAATCTTTGATTGATTTTGGTTCTTGATTGTCATGGTAGAACCAACCTGAACGGATAGAAACGTCTGCTTCACCAACTGAGTACATATCTCCTTCTGGATCTCCATGGTTGAGATAGTCATTCTTCACATCATCAGTGATTTTAGCTTTCTTGACCTTATGCCAAACTGGATCTCCGGCGATACCACGTTCATTACCAATCCAACGGACACTTGTCGGTTGAGCAGAGAAGATGGCGATGTCTCCTTCAGCTTCCTTGATGTACTTGAACCACTCATCAAAGGTATAAGTTACTTTTTGAGCTCCGCTACCACGCGCACCGTCCATCCATACTTCGATGAATTTACCATTGTTACCGTATTTAGGATTTCCAAGGATTTCCTTGAGTTGGTTAAGATAGTATTCGTTGTACTCTTTCTCAGTTGAAACGTGATATTTTGGATGGTTGGCATCCCATGGTGATAGGTAAACACCCATATTCATGTCATACTTAGTCGCTGATTTAGAAATTTCTTCGAGAAGGTCTCCCTTACCATCTTTCCATGGACTAGCAGCGACAGTATGTTTTGTATATTGAGAAGGATAGATTACAAATCCATCATGGTGTTTTACAACCATAATGGTTCGTTTGAATCCAGCATCCTTCAAAGTCTTAATCCACTGATCTGTATCAAGGTTAGTTGGATTGAAGTTTTGAGGATTTTCTTGACCATCCCCCCACTCAGAATCAGTATAGGTATTCATCCCATAATGAATGAAGGCAGCCAATTCTTCCTTGTGGTAATCCAATTGAGCCTTGCTTGGAAGTGGTCCAAAGGCCGTAATTTCTGTTTCTTGATCCTCAGGGGAGCTTACTTTACTGTTATATTTTTCTTGTTGATTATAGGTCAATGATTGCTCTCCTTTAGTCCATATCTATTGGTATTACTGATATATATTTGAATTAACTTAAATATACTATATCGAAGTCAAAAATGCAAGATACCTTGCCATCAGTAAGCAAGTTAGTATTTGCCTTTATTTAAAAATCCTAAATTGGCAAGGCCAATTTAGGATTGTTTTGTTTTGAAATGATAATATGCACCTAGCATCCCAGCAGTATTCTGATGGTGAGCAAATTCAAGTCGAGTCTTGTCTGCCAAACTTGGAACAAGCGAATCTTTCAAAGCCTTACGAATTTTAGGTTTCAGAATAGCTTCCTGCCCCATGATACCACCACCAAGGATGACAACTTCTGGATTGGCAACATAACAAATATTAGCGAGACCCTTACCAAGGTATTCTACCATGCGGTCAATTCCATCCATACAATGTTTATTTCCCTCAGTTGCTTCCTTGAAAATTCGGCGACCATTCCACTGTTCTACCTCATCACCATGTGCATCAGCCACATACTTAACAAGTGCTGTCGTAGAGGCTAAATCTTGAAAAGCACCATCCTGCATATGCAAATAACCGACCTCGCAGGCAGAATTACTAAAGCCATGGAATACTTGGCCATCAATGATTAAGCAACCACCGATACCAGTCCCAATCGTCAAGCAAAGGGTAATATTTGCACCCTTTCCTGAACCAGAGACAGCTTCAGCAAGCCCTGCACAGTTAACATCATTTTCAATTTCACAAGGAATGTTAAAGCTTTCTTCAATTTCTTTTTTAAATTGAGTTCCTGCATAATTTGGAATCTGCGGACCGGCATAGAAGATTTCACCCTTATCAGGATCAACCATTCCCGCAGAGGAAATAGCTACACCTGACACCATTCCTTTTTCTAGATAGCTAGCTACGATATCTTTTGTTTTCTGTAAGATGTGTGGACCACCCTTATGAGCCTCAGTTGGAACTTCATGAGACTCTACAAGTTGTCCATCTTGGTTAATTAAACCGTATTTGATATTCGTTCCACCAATATCAATTGCAACGTAATTAGTCATAAAGCCTCCTATTGATTAGAGGAAACGCTCCTTAGTTTCACGAATCAATTGAGCAGCTGCTTCTACAACTGGACGATCTTCTTCGGTCACTGGTGTAAGTGGAGAACGAACTGATCCGATGTTAAGTCCTTCATTGATTTTCAAGACTTCTTTAATCACACAGTACATATTCCCATGAGCTGCAGTCAATTTACCGATGATAGCGTTGATAGCGTATTGCAATTCACGCGCTGTTTCTAGGTCCTTATCCGCAATCAATTGGTTGAGTTTCAAGAAGAGTTCTGGCATAGCACCATAAGTACCACCGATACCAGCTTTTGCTCCCATGAGACGTCCGCCTAGGAATTGTTCGTCTGGACCGTTAAAGACGATATGGTCATCGCCACCAAGGCTAACGAATGTTTGGATATCTTGAACTGGCATTGAAGAATTTTTAACACCAATGACACGTGGGTTTTTCAACATTTCTGTGTAAAGACTTGGAGTCAAAGCAACACCTGCCAATTGAGGAATGTTGTAGATAACATAGTCTGTGTTTGGTGCAGCAGCACTGATATCGTTCCAGTATTTAGCAACTGAGTACTCAGGCAAACGGAAGTAAATTGGTGGGATTGTTGCGATAGCATCTACTCCCAAACTTTCTGAATGACGAGCCAGTTCAATACTATCTTTGGTATTGTTACAAGCTACGTGAGCAATGATGGTCAATTTACCTTTGGCAACTGCCATAACTTCTTCTAAGATCAATTTACGGTCTTCTACACTTTGGTAGATACACTCACCTGAAGAACCATTAACGTAAAGTCCTTGAACACCTTTATCAATAAAGTATTGAACCAAAGCACGTGTACGTTCTGGGCTAACTTCACCCGCATCATCATAACATGCGTAGAAGGCAGGAATGACACCTTCATATTTTTTTAAATCTGACATAGATTTCTCCTAAGGTTTCTTTTTTCTGCTTTGAGCAGATTAATTTTCACTGTATTAGTATACACTTTGTAAAAATGGCTTTCAATATCTCCCGGCCACTTAGATTTTAATTTCTTCTTAGTGTTTGAAAATTTTTTCAATTGAAAGTAGTTTCATACCTATTTCATTCAGCTTGATACTTTGCGAACAATTTTTCCATTAATCCAGACTGCCAAAAAGCGAGAAGACCAAAAGCAAATAGTAAAAATGCCGAACCACCAAGTAGAAGAGTAAATGCTGATAGATATAGAACCATAGCAATTAAGAAGAGGATTGCAAGCATGAGGAAAAACCAAGGAAAATTAAAACTTACTAAAAGCAAACCTTTCTGAAGAACCTCTTTCCATGCTAATTCATAACGAGCTGCGATAGGATAACTTGCTAGCATCACTAATGTCAGGAAGATTAAAATCCCTAGACAGATCACTTTCAGCAACTGAAATACAAGACCTTCTTGTCCCCAAAACAGATATAGATCAAGAACACTAATCAGAACAATTCCCAACTCCAATAAACCCAATTGCAGACCTAATTTCAAATTTTGTTTAAAGGCTCTAATATAGGTTTTAAATACTGGAACTCGTCTACTTTTCTTAATTTCAAAAATTGTTTGGTAAAGACTAATCTTGGCTATCCCAATAGTCACAATTGGCAAACAAGACACAACAAAGAGTAGATTAACTGTCACAATATCTAAGACTTTCTCACTAAAACGCATGAGAAAATTATCAGTATCAAATGCTGCTTTAATTAGGCCTGACCCTTTTTGTGCCATTGCTTGCTCCTCCTAACTTACTAATCAATTAAAATTTTAAACAAATACTTGCGAACCTTATCCTCCATGCCTGCATAACCGTTCGGCTGATGAGGCTCCCCTGGGAAGAAGACTGCAAAATTGTGATAACCCAACAATAATGGGTATTGTTCGTGACAGTGAACAAAGCCAATGTCACTTGCTTCATCAAATGCTACTGCCTCGTCCTTAACACGAGAACCGTAACTTGAGTATTCATGCCCTTCAACCAACAAATGCAAGTCTGCATAGTTTTTATGGTATTCAAAGCGATCATTTTCTTCTTGATTGAGAACATTTTCTTGAACTACTAGAAAGACCTTGTCTCCGTCAATATCGTACTTTCCAAATTCGAAAGTATCTTTGCGGTGTTCATAAAGATAATCAATAGCCTTATCTAAATTCGGATGAAGTCCTTTGTAAAAGGTTATATTTTTTAAATCATCAAAAATCATATTCTACTCTCTTCTCTATGATACTATTTCTAATTGTAGAATGTATCAAAATAATCAAATACTCTCGATTAACCCTTAACCGCTCCCATAGTAATACCTTGAGTAAATGATTTTTGGAATACTAAGAAGACTGTTACGATTGGCACAGCTGCAAGGGCAGCACCTGCCATGATTAATCCATAGTTGGTTGCCATTTCAGCCTGCATGGTTGCAACCCCTAGTGAGATGGTCAAGTTGTTACGAGAAGTCAACATCACCAACTGCATAAAGTAGTCATTCCATGTATTGATGAAGGTGAAGATTGCAAGAGCTGCAAATCCAGGTTTCACGATTGGGAAGGCTACGCTCCAGAATGTACGAATCTCACCGCAACCATCGATTTTAGCAGATTCAAGCAATTCTGTTGGAATATTTTCACTAAACTGTTTCATAAGGAAGACCCCAAACGGCCATCCGATAAGTGGCAAAATAACTGCCCAAAGAGTATCGTGAATTCCCATGAAGTTAACGATACGCACCAATGGCACAAGGACAACTTGTTTTGGAAGAGCCATGGCAGCAATAAAGGTAGCAAAGAGGATACGTTGACCATAGAAACGTTTCTTAGCCAATACATAACCAGCTAGGGATGAAGTGGCACAAACCAAGAACATTGTTACCAATGAAATGAATACTGAGTTCCACATCCATTGGATTGCTGGGTTTTGTACCATCAATTGTTGGAAGTTCTCCATTGTTGGAGCTTTAGGGAACCATTGTGGTGGAATCATAATGGTATCCGGTTGTGATTTGAATGCACCTGTCAAGATCCAGTAGAATGGAAAGATAAACAGTACAGTCAATAAGAGCAAGAAGATGGTTGAAATAACAGTGAAGGCTGTTAAAGGTTTCTTTTGTGTAGATTGCATAGCTGTCTCCTTTCTATTAGTATTCTACGTCGTTTCCAAGTACTTTAAATTGAACAAAGCTGACGATGGCAATCATAACTGCCAAGAAGACACCGATAGTGTTGGCATAGCCATACTCTGTCAATTGGAAAGCTTTTTCATACAGGTAGTACATAAGTGTACTTGTTGAGTAGTTTGGACCACCAGAAGTCAAAAGCTGAATCAATGCGAAACACTGGAATGAGTTGATGGTTGTAATGATTGCGATATAAAGAGTTGTTGGAAGAAGGCTTGGCCATTTGATCTTCCAGAAAACTTGTAATTCAGTTGCTCCATCGACACGCGCTGCTTCAACAAGAGAGTTATCAATGTTTCCCATTGCTGCGATGTAAAGAATGATTGGTTGACCAACTGATGTTGTCAAAAGAATAATCATAATCGCCATCAAAGCCCAGTTTTTATCTCCTAACCAAGAAATGTTTTGGCTAATGATATGGCTTGACTTAAGCACGAAGTTCAAAATACCTGATAGAGGATCGTAGATCCATTTCCATACTACTGTTACGGCAACACTACCTGTTACTACAGGAAGGAAGAAGACGAAACGATAGAAAGATCTAGCAACAGCATTTTGTTGATAAGTTTGTGATGCTACAAAGAGCGAGAAGAGTACAACTACAGGGACAGAGCCAATAACCAAGATAACGGTATTAATTAAAGACTTTATAAAGACTGGGTCTTTAAACATACGGATGTAGTTGTCCAATCCTATAAATTCAAAGCTTGTCATCGAGTAGTTAAAGAAACTAGTGATGAAGCCCATAATCATTGGAGCTAAAACGAAGACAGTAAAGAAGATTAAGACTGGTGCTAAGAAAGCATAGGAAATCACTGTTTCCCGCATACGAATTTTATTGACTTTCACTGTCGGTACCTCACTTTCAATTATTTTATTATTTTGTTTGTCACCTGACATTGATGTAAAATCAAAATGAAATTTTTTCCACGATAAGCCTATGTAAGAACTTCATTTTAATTTCGATTTGTCAGTTGCTTACATTTTCAAACAAAAGTCCCCCTTTTCGTGTACGAATGTTCACAGGGAAAAGGGGGGACTGTAAGATTTATTTAGGACTTATTTTTTAGCTGCTTTTTTGATTGTTTCATTCGCTTTTTCAGTGAATGTCTTCAAAGCTGCAGCAGGTTCTTCGTCACCATTAGATACTGATTGCAACATTGGGAACCAAAGTGTTCTCATTTCAGCAAATCCGTCAATTGTGTTGTAGTATGGAGCGTAGTATTTAGTCCAACCACTGATAGTTTCCATACGTTTATCATCATAAAGTTTTCCAAATGAAGTACGAACTGGGAAGGCACCTGTACGAACTACGTCTTTAGGACCCCACTCTTTATCATCTGCGATGAATTGGATGAATTTCTTAGCTGCGGCAATTTTCTTTTCATCCTTGTTGTTAAATACTGCAAATCCGTTTACAAGGTATTCAAGTGCTGGTTTTCCTGAGTCAGATGGGAATGGCACTTCAACCACTTCAACTTTACTTGCTTCCAACAATTTAGCTTGGATACCGTTTTGAGCTGGTGCCCAAAGGAGTGTGTATGATGTTTGACCGTTTGCAAAGTTTTGGATGTCTGCACCACCGTCAAATTGTGAACCATTATTCAACAAACCATCTTTAATCCAGCTAGTTGCTTTTTCAAGACCTTTAACGAATTTAGGATCGTCAGTTGTGTATTTAGTAACTTCTTTGTCTGTTACAGAACCGCCGTAAAGGTTAGCGATGAAGGCACGTGTTCCTTGGTCTCCCCCTTGACCAGAACTGAACAATGAACCTGGAGTGTATCCTTTGTCTTTAAGAGCTTTCAAAACTTTTTCAAAGTCATCTGTAGTCCAACCTTCTTTAACAAGGTCAGCTACACCAGCATCTTCCAACATCTTCTTGTTCATAGCCATGTAGAATGGTGCAGAACTAATTGGATACATGTAAGCTTTATCACCAGCTTTACTTGCTTGGATGATATTATCATTGTTTACATCTTTAACAAATTCGTCTGTGAAGAGGTCATTCAACTCAGCCAATTTACCATTTTTACCGTAATTGATGATACGTCCTGGTGCGTCAAAGAGTACGTCTGGAGCAGTTCCAGCTTCGATTGCTGTAGTGATTTTTTCAGGTCCAGATTTGAAGTCGATTGTCTCTAGCTTAACTTTAATATCTGGATTTGCTTTTTCAAAAGCTTCGATGATAGATTTTTCATAAGTTCCAACACCGTCACCAGATTTTTCTTGAGTGAAGACTGGGAAAGCCCACCAAGTGATTTCTGTAGTTGCAGCAGCAGAGTCGCCACCTGATTTAGCCGCTTCTTTGTTAGTGTCTGTTTTACCACAAGCAGCAAGAGATAGAACCGCAGCTCCCGCAAGTACTGTACAAGCTAATTTTCTAAATTTCATTTGTATTCTCCTAAATTTATTTATAATGACGATATCCAATTTGGATAATGGGAAATAGTGTTATTGTATACGTTTTCATTTTTGCCTACTCATCAACCACTCTCCTCAACTTTTTTAAAGATTGTGTTACTTAAGACCCGAAACAAAACGTTCCGTGATTTCTTTTGGTCTAGTAATGGCACCGCCAACAACGATTCCTCGCACTCCATAACCTAGGATTTGCTTGGCTTGTTCTGGCGTATGAATTTTTCCTTCTGCGATGACGTCCACCCCTGCATCACAGAGTTTTTTAATCAATTCAAAATCTGGGCCATCTACTTTTGGACTGTAAGATGTGTAGCCTGATAAGGTCGTACCAACAAAATCAATTCCAGCTTCTACTGCTGTCAATCCCTCATCGAAGGTACTGATATCAGCCATCAAGAGTTGATCTGGGTACTTTTCTTTGACTTGTCGGATAAAGTCTTGAATTTCCAAACCATCATAACGTTCTCGTTTGGTACAGTCAAGAGCAATAACTTCGATGTCAAGTTCTGCTAATTCATCAACTTCTTTCATAGTAGCAGTGATGAATGGTTCTTGCGGAGGATAATCACGTTTGATAATCCCAATAATTGGAAGTTTGGTTACTTCCTTAATTTCTTTAATATCTCGAACACTATTAGCTCGGATACCTACTGCTCCACCTTGCTCAGCCGCTTTGACCAGCAAGGGAATTACCCCTCCCGCTTCTGTATAAAGCGGTTCGTGAGGAAGTGCCTGACAAGAAACGATGATTCCATTTTTAATCTGCTCAATCAAAGCTTCTTTAGTAATCTTTGGCATCCACTTTCCTCCTTTTCTCTTTTCTTATGTTCTCATTATATACCATTTTTAAAACGCTTTCAATATTTTGTTCTATAATAGATTGAAGTTTCAAAATAATGTTGTGTAACAATTTGTTCTGAAAGTAGTTTCAGCTGCTACTGTTTTTTTATTTATAAAAAGCAGATTTATCAACTAGCACACCTATATTTAAACTCAATTCTGTTGTACTATAGATCCCACTTCAATCGAAGCTACAGGGATATTCAAAATTATTCTATTGCCCTACATAGGTAAAAGGTATCTCACTGCCACACAACCAATTATAAACTTGATCATTGACATGAACATTCATAGCTTCATGCGCATATTCAGGCATAAGGCGATAACTCTTCTCACAAGTTAGACGATTGTATATAGCAAATTGAGTGATTGGGTAGCAGACGTCATCATCTAGCCCTGTAATCATGCGAACCTCACCCTTAATACGATGGGCAAAGTTTTTCACATCGATATAACCCAAGGTTGCCATAATCTTCTCTTCCGTTTCATGGAAAGGATCATGAAATTTGAAATATCTAAAGAGTTCATCATAAGCTTCACTAGTATTCCCAATCTCTAACACTCGTCTAAAGTCAGACAAGAATGGATAGATGGAAACTGTACGCTTGATTTTAGGGTTTAGAGCCGCTGCAACTATAGCTAAAGCCCCACCTTGAGATGCTCCATAGCTAGATAATTGTTCTTCATCAACTTGAGGAAGACTTGCAATAATTTCAACCAACTGATAAATATCTAGATAAACATCCTTGAAGAACAACTGGTCCTTTCCCGCTACAGCTCCTCGAATAATTTGTCCTTTAACGGTATTCCCTAGAGGAGAGCACATACCATCTTGAGAGTAGCCAGACTGCCCTCTGACATCCATAGATACAACACCATAACCAGCGACTGTAAAAGCCAGCATATCTGTCCAATCCCAACCACGACCCATATAACCATGGAAATGGAAAATAACAGGAACCTTCTTATCTAACTTAGGTAAAACGACTCGTGCATAGACGATTCCATTACCAGTCCCTTTAAAAGTTAGTTCATAACACTTAACATTTGGAATATGAAAATCACGTTCCTCTAATTGATAGTCTTGCAAAGCCGACAACTTTTTAATTTCACCATCCCAAAAAGCGTCAAAATCAAGTGGCACTTCATCTCGCCCTCTATACGTTTTCATTTCTTCTATTAATGCTGGATTTCTCATAAAATTCTCCTTATTTTTGCAACCGTTATCATAACTGTATCACATCTAGAAATGCAATGCAAGAATGACCCTAAATCAGAAAGCTTTTTTAGGTTATTTTTTCATTTCAAGTTAGATTAAAAGTAGTTTCAAGTAGACTCTTTCTTAAAAATCTGTGATTAATTTTCAGTTTATATCGCACAACTAAAAGTGAGAGCAAATCCTTGCTCTCACTAGCTTATCTATACGTTTACATGTTGTCCTTAACTGCTACGGCAACCATTTTAGCTTTTGCACGCACTTTACCTGCCACTGACATTTCCATAGAAACGATGGCTTTTCTTTCCCCTAGTTCCTCCAATGTTGAAGTAACGACAATCTCATCGTCAATTGGGGTTGGGCTGAGATAATCAACTTCTAAATGAGCTGTGATGAAGCGTCCGATAACTGTTTCGGCTGTCAATTCCAAACCCTTTTGATGATGAGCAAACCATGCAGCAGACGCTGTTCCATGACAGTCAAAAATCACAGCAATCATGCCACCAAATAGATTTGCAGGGACACCTCCTGTATATTGCTGGTCTACCTTGATACGGCTAATGCAGCTTGTGCCCTCTACACTTGGATAAGTTTTCAAATGCAATCCTAAATCATTCTTAGGTCCACAACCCCAACAGTGTTGAAATCTTTCCCGGTATGTATCCTGAATTGCAACATTCCTTGTCTCTAATATCATGCGAACTCCTTTCAGAAGTGTATTGATTAGTTTTCTTCATTATAGCAACCTTTACCACAATAGTAAATAGACTAGTCCGATAGTTATTTTAATTCCTAGTCTAAGCTCACTTTATAGAAAAAAGCGTTTCCGCTCTTTTTCTTAGTATTTAGGAAAAGGTACTTGTTTCACTTGAGATGTTTTTTAATCATTTACCTTAATCATCATATGAGAGTCCTCATTTCTTTTTGATGATTCTAGTATAGGCGCCTTATCAAAAACATACCTTATAGTTTTCTTAGAAAATGCTTAATCTAAACGTTCTTTCTTTTGTAGATTTAGAGCTATCATATGCCACTCTGGATCCTCTTGCCAGTTAGGGAGGGAGCTGATATAGCTAGCAACCTTACGAGCTTCCTCAAGAATTGGAAAGTCTTCGATAATATCTGCAACTTGAAACTCTGGTAAACCTGATTGTCTAGTTCCAAATATTTCACCAGAACCTCGCATTTTTAAATCTTCCTCAGCAAGAACAAAGCCATTTGTAGTCTCAGTCATAATCCTCATACGATCCTTACCTGAATCTGTCTTTGGATTAGCTACAAGAACAGCATATGACTGTTTGTTCCCCCGACCAACTCGACCTCTGAGCTGATGGAGTTGACTAAGCCCAAAACGGTCGGCATCCATGATAATCATGACTGTCGCATTTGGGACATTGACACCAACTTCGATAACCGTTGTCGAAACAAGAATATCGGTTTTCTTCTCTTTAAATTCTTGCATAATCTGATCTTTTACATCACTTTTCATCTTACCATGTAAGAGGGCTACTCTTGCCTTACCAGAAAAATGAACCGTCAATTCTTCCGACAAAGCAATAGCGTTTTTCAAATCAAGAGCTTCAGACTCCTCAATCAATGGAGAAATAACATAGGCTTGAGAACCTGTCTGAATTTCTCCCTCGAGCCAAGTCAAAACCTGAGGCAGTTGCTCATGTTTAATCCAACGCGTGACAATCGGTTTTCGACCTTCTGGCATCTGGTCAATAAGGGACACATCCATATCTCCAAAAGCTGTGATAGCCAGAGTACGTGGTATAGGAGTCGCTGTCATCATGAGGACATCAGGATTGTCTCCTTTTTCTCGCAGGATGCGCCTTTGACCTACGCCAAATCGGTGTTGCTCATCAATAATAATCAAACCTAGTCTAGCGTAATCTACACTATCTTGAATCAGGGCATGGGTTCCGATAATAAAATCAATTTCACCTTTGCCAATCTTTTCCAAAACTTGGCGCTTTTCTCCAACTTTTAAAGAGCCTGTCAAAAGAGCTAGTCTTAAATCCGGAAATAGTTCCTGTAAACTCTCAAAGTGCTGTTCAGCCAAAATCTCTGTTGGAACCATTAGAGCAGCCTGGTAGCCTGCTGTCACAGCAGCATACATAGCTAGCCCTGCAACAACTGTCTTACCACTGCCGACATCCCCTTGTAGAAGGCGATTCATATGACGGTCAGAATTCATATCAGTCAAAATTTCTTGCAAACTTTTTTCCTGAGCTGGGGTTAAGGCAAAAGGCAGATCTCCCCTTGCTTTTTCTAATTTTTCACGAGACCAGTTTATGACTAGACCACTTCCATGAACCATATTTTCTGATTTTAGGGTTTGCAATTGCATTTGGAAATAGAAAAGTTCCTCAAACTTAATCCGACGAAGGGCTTGACGATAATCCGCCAAATCCTTTGGAAAATGCATGGCACGCACAGCTTGTCCACGTGGCATAAGCTTGTATTTATCAAGCAATGTTTGAGGAAGATTCTCCTCAAGCAAGAGATCCAATCCCTGATCAAAGGCTGTCTTAATCACTTTGACCAATCCCGCCTGACTAACTCCTTGAGCCAAACGATAGACTGGTTGCAGATCATCCTCTACCTGAGCCAAAACCTTCATACCGGTGAGACTAGCCTTGGCACGGTCCCATTTCCCAAAAACCGCTAGTGTCGCACCAAGCTCTATCTTATCTGCTAGATAGGGTTGATTGAAAAAATTGACCGCAAAAACGACTTCTCCCTGTTTCATACTAAAACGTAGTCGATTTCGTTTAAATCCGTAATATTGAACACTAGCTGGAGTTACAACTTGACCAGAAAGAACTGCCTTTTCTCCATCCTCTAGTTCTAAAACCTGCTTGCTCTTGAAATCTTCATAACGAAAAGGAAAGTAGAGCAAAAGATCCTGCAGATTTTCAATACCTAATTTGGCATACTTCTCTGCTGATTTTGGTCCCACTCCAGGCAAGACATGCAAGGGTTGGTGTAAATTCATCCTACTCTCCTTTCCTTCTGTTCTTAATAATATTCTCTCGGGATACGATCACTTAGGAGACAAACAACTTCATAATTGATAGTTCCTCGATAGGTCGCTACATCTGTTGTCGTAATCTCCTTATCACCATTTGAACCAATTAAAGTCACCTTCGTTCCCAATGGATAAATATAAGGTAGACGAATGGTTATTTGATCCATAGATACTCGACCAACAATAGGGCACAATTGTCCATCCACCAAAACTGAAGAATTCTGCATATCCCTTGTCCATCCATCAGCATAACCAATTGGCAAAGTAGCAATCACTTGTTCACTATCAGCTTCATACGTAGCCCCATAGCCTACACAAGCACCCGCTGGAAGAGTTTTTACATGTACAATAGCAGACTCCAAACTTAAAGCTGGGATTAAATCATAGGGTAAAGACAAAACTTTTCCACTAGGATTGAGCCCATACATGGCGTCTCCCATACGGACTGCATTGAAAATTGTTTCTGCATGCCAAAGAGTCGTTGCCGAGTTGCTAGCATGGATTAGTTTTGGTAAGTTTTTAAATTCAGCTAAAATAGCTTTGAAACAAGTCAATTGTTGGTCAAAGTATACCTCAGACTGCTCATCTGCTGTCGCAAAGTGAGTAAAAACTCCTTCAACATAAGCTCCATGTTCTTGAAGTAAAAATTGGGCTTCTTGAGCTTCACTTGCATCTCTAAAACCAATTCTTCCCATACCTGAATCGATTTTTAAGTGGATTTTTAAACCAGATAAATCTGATTGACTAGCTAACAAGGTACGAACCCACTCCAAACCAGCTACTGTCAAGGTAATATCAAAATCCTTAGCCAATGAAAAAGATTCAACCTCAGATACTCCCAAAATAAGAATTTTCTTAGCGATACCCGCCTGACGGAGTTCGATGGCTTCATCAATATTTGACACACAAAAGCCATCTACACCATCCTGGATAGCTCTTGCAACAGCTATCGCTCCATGTCCATAGGCATTGGCTTTCACAACCGCCCATTTAAGGGTTCCTTTAGGAATGTGTGCTCCCATTTGTTGGATATTATATCGGATTGCTTCTAGATTAATAAGGGCCTTGGTTGGTCTATGTGGACTAGTTTTCATGATTTTCCTCCAAAATAACACTAGCTGTCACAAACTGTTCTGTATGGCTAATCGATAACCAAACATTTCCTGAAAATGGGGATTTGCTGAAGTAAGGAGCTCCCTTCTCATTGTTCAAAACTTCCAAATCCTGAAAGCCTAGCTTCCCAATTCCCGTTCCCATAGCCTTTGAGAAAGCCTCTTTAGCTGACCAACGACCAGCCAAATATTCGACTTGTCTGCGACCTTTGAGACTGGCAAAGTGCACCATTTCCTTGTCTGTCAAGACACGCTGCGCAAAACCTTCTCTTTTTTCAACTGCATTTTGTATAGAAGCTAATTCTTCAATATCGATTCCATGTCCAAGTATCATTTTTATCAAAAAGAGTTGAGATCCCCCCAACTCCATCCTTTTCTCTTATTTTATTAAAGTAGCATAAATTTCTTCGATTAAGGCTTCTGTTTTTTCCCAGCCCAAGCAAGGGTCTGTAATGGAACATCCAAAAATTTCAGGCTGATTTTGACGTCCATCTTCGAGGTAAGACTCAATCATGAAACCACGAACTGTTTTCTTGATTTTTTCATTCCATTGACGATTCAAAAGACTTTGTCGAACAATACGAATTTGTTCTAGGTATTCTTTACCTGAATTATCATGATTAGTATCAATGATAATAAATGGATTTTCTAAACCCATCTCCTCATAGCCTTCAATAGAGTCTAATAAGGTCTCATAGTAAAAGTTGGGTTTGTTGTCCCCATACTCATTTAGCCCACCTCTAAGAATGACATGTGCCAAAGGATTTCCTGAAGTCTCTACTTCTTGTCCGTGGTAGAGGAAAGTTTGCTTATTTTGCGCTGCATAGATAGCATTAAACATAACAGCTAGATTACCAGATGTTGGATTTTTCATGCCGACTGGAGCATCAATACCTGAGGCCACAAAACGGTGTTCCTGATCCTCGACCGACCGAGCTCCCACCGCATGATAACTTACCAAATCATCAACCATCACTAAATTTGATGGATAGAGCATTTCATCTGCCGTTGTCAATCCTGTCTCCGTAATAACCCGATAATGAAGGTGACGAACTGCCTGTAACCCATTGATTAAACTTGGTGCTTTTGATGTATCTGGCTGATGAACCAATCCCTTATAGCCATCCCCATTAGTCCGAGGTTTGGCTGTGTATACACGCATGACCATAAAGATTTTATCGGCTACTTTTTGCTGCAATCGAGATAAGCGACGAGCATACTCTAAAACAGCTTCTTCATTATCCGACGAGCAAGGTCCTAATATCAATAAAAGACGATCATCCTTACCAGCAATAATATTTGCCAGTTCCTGATCACGTTTATTCTTGTGATGTAATACTTCAGCAGATAGCTGTGTGTCTGCCTTTATCGATTGAATATCGATTTCTTGACCTTTTTCGATAAATACCATCTTAATCTCCTAGTGTTTGGTAGATTTCTCGAACTAGAGCTTCTGTTTTTTCCCAACCAAGGCAAGGATCTGTGATAGATTTCCCAAAGACCTCTGGCTCATTTTGACGTCCATCTTCTAAATAGGATTCAATCATGAAACCACGTACATATTTTTTAATCTTTTCATTCCAAGCTCGGTTGATTAATGTTTGGCGAACAATACGAATCTGTTCTAGATATTTCTTACCTGAGTTATCATGGTTGGTATCAATAACGATAAACGGATTTTCCAAGCCCATTTCTTCATACTGAGCAATAGTATCTAGTAAATTATCATAGTAGTAGTTAGGGATGTTTTTCCCGTATTCATTAAGGGCTCCACGAAGGATAGCGTGAGACAGAGGATTACCCGTAGTCTCTACTTCCTTTCCTAAGAAAAGGAAGCTCTGCTTATTCTGAGCAGCATAAATACCATTGAACATAACATTTAAATTTCCTGAAGTTGGATTTTTAAATCCTGTCGAGAAATCAGCTCCACTAGCTACAAAACGGTGCTGTTGATCCTCTACCGAACGTGCACCAACTGCCATATAAGAAATCAAATCATCCACCAGAGGAAGATTTTCTGGATAAAGCATTTCATCTGCTGTTGTCATCCCTGTTTCTGTGATAACACGATAATGAAGTTGACGAACTGCCTTAATCCCATTAATAAGACTTGGAGCTTCTTTAGCATTTGGCTGATGGATCAATCCCTTATAGCCGTCACCGTTAGTACGAGGCTTAGCTGTATAGACACGCATAACCATAAAGACACGATCTTTGACTTCTTCTTGTAAGGCTGACAAGCGTTTAGCGTATTCAATTACGGCATCTTCATTATCAGATGAACATGGTCCAATTACCAATAAAACACGTTGATCTTCTCCACGAATAATAGCTTCTAACTCTTGATCTCGTTGCATTTTTTTAGCCAGTGATTGGCCTTCTAATTTAGATACACTACGAACTTCTTCTATATTTATTTTAGGGCTTCTAGCTGTAAATACCATAACTCGTCTCCTTATAAAGCAAACGGACGCCGAGCAAAAATTTACTTTTCACTATGCATCCGCCTAAAAATTATTCAGTCTAATTATTTTTTCCCATGACAGTTTTTAAACTTCTTACCTGAACCACATGGGCATAAGTCGTTGCGTTTCACTTGACTTAAGTCCAAATCATCTGGAAGATCTGTCTGCTTAGCTGCAATGTTTCGGGTAGCTGTAGTACTGATATGACGTTCCGCTTGAGGACGTTCTTGTTCATGAATTTGAGCTTTCATCATCAATCGAGTAACATCAAATTCAATTGATCCAATCATATCATTAAACATACGGAAACCTTCCGCTTGGTATTCTACAACTGGGTTATTCTGAGCATAACCACGAAGCCCAACAGCATTACGTAACTGGTCAAGCGCATCGATGTGGTCTGTCCATTTACTGTCCACAACACGCAAAATCAATACTTTTTGGAATTCCTTAACAGCTTCCTCGTCACGTAATTTAGCTACTTGGCTATCATATACTTCCAAGGCACGTTTGTATAGCTCATCCTTAATAGCTTGATCAGATAAACCAGTAAGGTCTTCAAGGGAAATCGAGTTCTCTGGGAGCAAGTTATACTTAGCAAAATTAAGAATTGCTTCCAATTTTTCTTCTTGCTTAGCACGAGCATGATTGTCGACAACACGGTTGATTGTACGCTTAATCATAGCGTGAATTTCTGGAGCAAGATCTCGATCAGCAGTGATAACATCATGACGTTGAGCGTAGATAATCTCACGTTGCTCACGCATAACATCATCATATTGAAGGACTTGTTTACGAGTATCGTAGTTATTTCCTTCAACTCGTTTTTGGGCTGCTTCCACTTGACGAGTCAACATACGTGATTCGATAGCTTCGTCAGACATGTTAAGACGTTCAAATACACCTTTCAAACGTTCTGAACCAAAGCGTTTCATCAAATCATCTTCAAGAGATAGGTAGAATTGAGATTCACCTGGATCTCCTTGACGTCCTGAACGACCACGAAGCTGGTTATCAATACGGCGACTCTCATGTCGCTCTGTACCGATAACACAAAGTCCACCAAGCTCACGAACTCCTTCACCAAGCTTAATGTCGGTACCACGTCCAGCCATGTTGGTTGCAATCGTAACTGCACCACGTTGACCAGCGTTCATAATGATTTGCGCTTCTTTGTAGTGATTCTTAGCATTCAAAACTTCGTGAGGAATACCTGCAGCTACTAATTTCTTAGAAAGGAAATCACTGGTTTCAACCGAAACAGTACCTACCAAGACTGGTTGACCTTTTTGGTAACGAGCCTTAACGTCTTCAACTACAGCCTTAAATTTCGCATCGAGGCTAGCATAAAGAAGGTCAGAGTGGTCAATACGTTGGATAGGACGGTTAGTTGGAATTGGAATAACGCGAATGTTATAGATTTCACGGAATTCTTCTTCTTCTGTCTTACCAGTACCAGTCATACCAGCCAATTTCTTATACATACGGAATAAGTTTTGGTATGTAATAGATGCAGAAGTCTTCGTTTCATCTTGGATTGGCACACCTTCCTTAGCTTCAATCGCTTGGTGTAATCCGTCTGAATAACGACGACCTTCCATGGTACGTCCTGTAAATTGATCGACAATCAAGATTTCTTGTTCTTCACTAACCACATAGTCAATATCTAATGTCATAATGTAGTTGGCACGAAGAGCGTTGTCGATGAAGTGAGTAAGAGCTACGTTTTCAATATCGTAGAGGTTTTCTAGCTTAAAGTAGTCTTCAGCCTTATCAATCCCTGAATCAGACAAACCGATTGTCTTAGACTGAATATCAATGATATAGTCATCTTTATCCAAAGATTTCACAAAGTGGTCAGCCATATGGTAAAGTTGGCTAGTTTCAACTGCATTAGCTCCTGAAACGATCAATGGTGTTCTAGCTTCGTCAATCAAAATTGAGTCAACCTCATCGACCAAGGCATAGTTGAGCGGACGTTGAACCATGTTTTCCGCACGAACAACCATGTTGTCACGAAGATAGTCAAAACCAATTTCAGAGTTAGTCGAATAAGTGATATCACAAAGGTAAGCTTCTTTTTTCTCCATCGGAGATTTAGCTGCCAAGTTGATACCTACAGAAAGACCAAGCCAAGAGTATAGTTCACCCATTTCTGTTGCATCACGTTCTGTTAGGTACTCGTTGACTGTAACTACGTGTACTCCCTGACCTGCTAAAGCATTAAGATAAACAGGCATAGTCGCTGTTAAGGTTTTACCTTCACCAGTACGCATTTCTGGAACGTCACCATGGTGAAGAACGATACCCCCCATAACCTGAACCTTATAGGGGAAGAGACCAAGGACACGCTTAGCGCCTTCGCGAACAACTGCAAATGCCTCATACAAAAGCTGATCTAACGTTTCACCATTTTGATAACGTTGCTTAAACTCTTCTGTTTTCGCTTGAAGCTGCTCATCTGTCATTGCAGCCATCTCATCTTCGTATTTCAAAACCTTATCAGCCATCTTTTCAAGACGACGAAGTTCACCTTTATCATTTTCGATGATTGTTTTTAGTAAATTTGCCATTTTTTTCCTTACTTCGAATTTTTAATATTTTAAAACGTTCTTTTCATTGTAACATATTCACCAATCTTTTTCAACAAAGAATACATCTTTATAAACAGAAAAAAGGTTGATTTTATTGCCTTTTTTAGCATTTTTTGTCTTTTAGCCCCACTTTTATTTAAACTTAGCATTCATATAAAAATCTTTCTAATTTTTCCTCACCTCAATTACTTTTTTTGAAAAAAACCTAGAACAGATATTCTAGGTTTTTGATTTATTTATTGACATACGATCTATCGCGATGAAGAATTGCTAAAATCAACCTTAGGAGCTGTCTTAGCTTCTTCACTTTCTTTAAAGGTTTCCGCCTCTTTAAAGTTCATCATATTAGCGAAAAGAACTGTTGGGAAGCTTCTTAATTTTTGATTGTATTCTGTTGCCACTTTGTTGTAATCCTTGCGGGCTACAAAGATACGATTTTCACTTCCAGCCAGTTCTGTCATGAGTTGTTCCACATTTTGATTGCTCTTGAGTTCTGGATAATTTTCCGTTAATGATATCAAACGTGAAATAGCTGAACTCAACTCTCCTTGAGCCTCTTGATTTTCTTTTGAAGTTACGGAGCCATTCCCAATTTTAGCACGAGCTTCCGCAATCTTGGTGAAAATCTCTGTCTCATGGTTCATTTGTCCTTTAACAGACTCCACAAGATTTCCAATAAGATCTGACCGTCGTTGAAGGGCAGTAGCCACATCTGCCTGTGCTTGCTCCACCTTGGTTTGTTCGGAAACAAGGCCATTATAAGTGCCTACTACTGAGCATCCTCCTAGCAAGATAATAGCTAGTAAAATACTAAATATATAAATAATTCCTTTATTTTTCATATCTAAACCTACTCATTTCTATAAAATTTTAATACAACGGAAAAGAATTACCAACTATCAGATGAGCCTCCACCATCAAAACCTCCACCATCCCAGCTGCTAGACGAGTCTGAGCTTGACCAGGAAGATCCTGAATCGGATGAATCACTATACCACCAGCCTCCGCCAGATGAGTTCCCGTCGCCACCACCACCTCTGATAATGGCAATAATGACTCCTATGAAATATATCCCCGTCAAAAACAGAAAGAAATCTTTCAAGGGATCTTTTCTTTGATGGCGACTTGATACACTGTTTTTGTCTTGATTAGATTTTTTACCACTGATGCTTTCAGAATAACGTTTGATTTTAGAGGAATCTTCATCAGATGAAATGGTTCCACTTCCTCTATAAAACTGGTTGTCCAAACCTTTGGCAATCGCTAGAATTCCTTTACTATAGTCACCAGCTTTAAAATCTGTACGGCTGGCTGCCAAGATCTGTTTGGTTTGATAGTCCGTTATTCTAATGGCGGTGTTATTACTGGTTTCAATTCTTGATTTACGGTCTTGAACAGCTACCACAATCAGACTTCCAAAATCATCTCCAGAATAGCCTATCTTCCAAGCTCTAGCAGTTTCATTGGCTACTGTTTCGATGCTTTCTCCATCCAGACTGTCTACAACATAGACACCTATTTGAAGTTTTTCTGCCTTTTGACTATTGGCTTCATTCAAATCACGAATCTGAGTAACTACTTCCTCTGTCAAATAATGATTTGGGTCGTAAATACCATAATCTGGTTTTTCAGGTGCAGTAAATGCTGATAGGAAAAGAAATGCCATCAGCAAACCTAGCAAGCGTATGAACAAACTATTTTTTAATAATCTGTATGCTTTCATAATAACCTCCCTATATTAGGAAAATTGATTTAGAGAATTATAGCACTTTAAATTTTACAAAGAAAGTACGTTTCCATTACAAATCCGTGACAAGGACTAGGAAAATGATGTTAATTTGATGACAAAATTTCTTCTTCATCTTAGACACTAATCTCCATTCAATAAAAAGAAGGTCTGAGAAAGAGGACTTCACTTAGGGATTTGTAGAAAAGCAGATTTTGAGTGACGTCTTCAAGTGGTGACAAAAGAAATAACGACCTTACAAGAGTGGCAATGCTCCTGTGTGGTCGTTTTCTTATTTGGTAATGTAATTAACTACTTTCCTTAAACATTCTAGACTACTCTCTGTAGATATGTTTTCTCCACTCCCTGGCGCGGTAAGAGTGAGGTTGCCCCACATAGAGTTTTGATTTAAGTATTCTAATAAAACATTTTCATATGTTCCACTAGCTGAAGAAGAAGTACTTCCCGGCTCAGACCATCTCCATCCACCCATTGCATGATAGACAAAACTATCAATCACAATTCCTGACAGATGGTAACTACTAAAATATGTGTCTCTTATGAACCTAAAGTGTTTACAAGTATCTAGCAATAAACCATTGCTACTAGAGTTTTTGTTTTTCATTGTTTCTTGTTCAGCCTTTGGATTTGTTGAATGCCAGTTACCACCCATATTTGTATCAGGATATTTGTATGTACCATCCCAAGAGCCATACCAGTCTGTTTTTTTAAATGCTGGAAGAATTTCAAATTTCATTCCGTCACTAAAGTTTATTTTTACAACTTGCCCATCGGCACGTACTTCGCTACGAGGGTATGATGAAATAATCGCTTGACGAACTGCTTGTAATAAACGTGATTGTCCATTACCTTTTATCACATCATGTTTTAAATACACATTCTCAGGCAAAACAACCAAAATATCTATATCACTTGTGTCAATTGCAGTTCCACGTCCATATGAACCAACATAGAAGCTATTTTGCGTATCACATGAAATACCCCAAAATTCTTTATTAATGGCGGCTGTAACGGTATGATAACGTTTTGAAATAGTTGAACGAATACCTTGGTCTATTACTTCGCCCCTCTTTTTTATATAATCACTCATTTTTCTTACCTCCTATGTAGAGAGTTAGGAAGATTACAGTTTATTTCCTCATCAGTAAATTGATTGTCATGATTCACATTTAATGCATTGCTTGCTTTTTTTACAGCTTTGTCAGTAGTGCGTGGTGCTTCAGCATATAGGACATCTAACTTTTCTACAATATCCTGATACATATCTACTAACTCATTTACTGTTTTTTATTTTAGATGAATTAACATTAATAGCAATTTTAATTCATCCCTAATTTTCAACAGTTTCTGAGCGGAATTATTATGAGCTGAAACTAATGTCTGTAAATCAAAAGATTTAAAGAAAGCACTAATGAAAACTGATACAAATGATATTAATGCAGATAACACTTTCAACCACATTTGATCTGTAAATATTAAAGAAACAATCCCAACCGATGTTAGGGATGCAGTTGCTATTTTAATAGTTTCCATGAATTTATATTGTAAAAAATATATATCAGCCTGTTTTTCTTGGACTTTGTGTGACCATACAATACTTCCGAAAGTATTTCTTACAGAATCTTCCAATATAGAATATTCATTATCCACGAAACGAACCTCCTTTGTTATTACGAAACTCAATAAGCATTTTCTGGAATATTTGAGAATTTAGATCTTCCTCTTTAATTACATCCATATTGTATCCATTTACCTTTTCAAAGTAAGGCAACCATACGTTGTCGTTATAGTTTTCTTTGTTTTTCCATTTTTGTTTAAGGTATTCTTTAAACTCTTCTTTTTCAGCATTTGTATCAAACACAAGGATACATTCCATAAATCTATCATGTGCTATTGTCTTATCATCACCATCTGGATGATAGTAAAACTCATGGACGATATATTCAATTGAGTCTTTAATGAAATACTTAAACGCAATATCCCAATGATGATATTGTGTTAATGATACACCGTCAGTTCTAGGAGAAGGCGTAAAATAACGACCACCATCAAGCGATAATCCTTCTAATGAAGCGAGCATTGTTTGTTGATAATACAAATTGATATCATACCATCTAGGGTGAATATCGGTTTGATTAAACAAGTAATATTGATATCCACTTTTACTTTCGTCTATATTATTCTCTATAGTAAATTCAGGTGAAAATCTGTAATATTTTTTCTCTGTACAACAATCATTGGGAGAATAATCCCACAAATCGGATTTCTTCAAATAAAGTGTCATTCTTTCTAATGGCGGTGAAAGTAATCCGAAGCGTTTTTTCCATAATATCTCTATTTGCGATAAATCAGCAGATTTATTCTTCGGTGTATTTGAATCCATTACTCGTGTATAGATGTTATTAGGCATTACCGATTGATAGTTTTCAGTTAAGTAAAACGGCGTTGAATCACTGTTATGTATAACAATTACATCTATTTCAATATCACCAAAACCAAGACTTTCAACACTGACAATTGGCCTAACACCACCAGCAAAATGCTTTTCTCTCAAAAAATCAACCAATTGCTGTGTGTTTTTTTCTATTTAAATCAGACTTCAGAGAGGAAAATGAATAATCATTTTCCTCATCAACACCAATAATAATATACGAATCTCTATTCACATGATTGTTAGCCATGCAAATAATATCATGAAGTAAATCAGCTTTCTTATCTTGGGAATACCACTCTCGTTTAAAATCCCAATTGGAGCCCTCTTGTTTAAGTAAAATTAAATCTTTGACTTCTTTTATATTCATAAACTTCCTCCAATCCCATCAAATTTGTCTTTATTAAGATAAGTGGATGTGTTTATTTATAATAGTTTATTTTTTATATTTAAGGATTCCTTCTGTTTGCCAAGAATCTCAACAACCTTAGTGCATCATTTAACACAGTATTTGCGTTTGTACCATATAGAATATCTGCCCATATCAAATCAATTTTTCTAATAACTGGATTATTCAAATCCAAAAATTGAATATTAGGCAATTCTGCATTTACTCTTGCTATTTCTGCTGTTGTCAGAGCAGATACAATTGGCGCGTGTGTAGTCTGAACATCCCGTAGTTCCAATTTTCTTAATCCCGCATGGTCTTTTGACTGAACCTCACATTCCAACTGATAAAAGATAGTTGACATATACGAACCAATAATATTTGCTTCATTAGCAGTTCCATAAGAGAACACTGCAAAATTTGTAGAAATATGCATAGGAACACGGGTAACATGTACACGTCCAGTTCTTCTTAACTTTGTTGGAACTAACACGGAATTTGCTTGAAATACCACTCTAGCATAACGTTCAGCAATCTTTTTTATTTCTGCAGGTGATTTAGTTGTATTTCTACTTTGTCCTTCTGCCGCTCTTTGCAACGGAATATAATCATTAATTACATTTGTGGCCATAGTAGCAGTCATAGCCGTAAAATCAATAAATTCAGAATCTCCAGAACTCAACTCAAATACATCATGTTGAGCATTTCTCATTCCCGCAGACAAAGGAACCATTCCTAAATATCTATTATACAGAGTATCAAACGAGTCAAAAAATACCAAGTCTGACGCGCCACTTCCACCAACATTTCCTCTTCTTGAAACATTTCTAGTATTAACAATGGATGTCATTTTTGGATTTAGCAGAATATTATGTGAAACAAAATCCATAGATTCTGTCATCTCACTACATACAAATCTCCAACCATCATCAATAGCCCTATCAAGCTCATTGAAACTAAAACTTCTAGCTTCAATTCCCGGTATAATTGTAGAATAAATTGTCTGATTAATTGTTCCTGTATAATTTTCCAATGCGTGTAAATCCAAGTCAGCCACCTTATCATTACTTGAATATACCTTGATTCTTGTCGCGGGTTGTCTTACTTTTCCGACAAATATACACGTTTCTTCGATTACCGCATTAAACAAATCCTCTGCAGGATAATTAAAAATTGTATGTAATCCAAACAAATCAAGAAGCATTCTTCGAAATGATACTGCCTCCTCACCACGCTCTTTCAAATGTGCCTTCGGAAAAATACAAACAACTGTCGTTCCTGGATTGACCATCCAACAAACAGTTTCTAGGAATACTGCTCCCAGATTCATTTGTCCAACAAGAGTAACTGCATCGGAGCCTTTACGACTTCTGATCGTATTATAAAAAGCAGGCTTTCTGTTTACACAATTTATTCCTGCAACAAATGGTGGGTTCAAAAGTACCACATCAACGTCATTAAAATATCTAGCAGGCAAGTTATTAATATCTTCAGCTGAAACTTCAGGAGCGTTTGCATGATTAATACTTGTAGGAAAATTCAATCCTAAACGTAAAGACAATAACTCAATTAATTTCTTGTTTATATCATTTGCCTTTAATGCAGAGGCATTAACATTAAACACATTGATTGCAGAACAAATTAAGTTTCCACTACCCGCAGCAGGATCACAAATCTTGCGACCAGGTGGCAAATCTCCATTCGACATCTTGGCTAAAGTAGCAGCCAATAATGCAAGCTCTGAATCAGTTGCCACTTCTCCATCATGGTGCTTATTTTCTGAAAGTTTACTATGTAATGCATCCGCAACTGCATCTCCCGAAATATTAGCATTACCATAAGTATATATATCAGATAAAATCGAAGTTGCAACCGAATGGCGTGCTAAAAATCTTGTAGCATCGTATTGAAAGATACCATCGAAGTCTACACGATTAGCTTCTATACAAATTTGCTGAACATCATCATGAAATTTTCTTACATCATATCTAATATCTGTTCTTCGTACAGCGGAAAAAGCACCTCTTATGTACTCATACATTAATATTGCCATACTACTCTTCCACATTCTATCATTACTTAATGTACTATCCATGTACGACAAAAACTGCTCTAAGGTTGTAGAGTATGTATATGTATCTGAAATAAAATTAGAAATAAGTCTCTCAAACGCTACAGTCAGTTTACTCTCTATTGCACTATCATTATCAGTTGAAAAATCGCATATATGCTCCAAACCCGGTTGAAGCATCTGCTGATAAACTCGTGGTTTTGATGTATCATATCTAAACGAAATAAGTGTTTCTAAATTAGTAATGATATAAAACGGTTTTTCATTTTGTACAGTATTCATCTGTACATATGACTGTGCTTGAAACTGATGTCTTGTACTTTGCACATCACCAGGCGTTCTCTTCACCTCCACAACACACAGATATTTTCCCGTTGTTTTGTTCTCAATAACAAAGTCCATTTCTAATGAACCAGTGTATCTATGATGAATAACCTGATATGTTCCGGAACGACCCAAATTAGTTATTGCATTATTCAGAGCCTTCTCACAAATTGGATGAAATACTCTGACTTCTGAATCTGAATATCTTACCATTATAACCCCTCCTTCATATACTCTTTCAATTTTCTTGCTATTACTTCTCCAAGCATTGGAGGAACGGCATTTCCTACGATTAAGTTTCTACCTTGTTTACTTGTAGACACAATTTCGAATGAGTCTGGGAACGATTGCAATCTTAATGCTTCTCTGACACTTATCAATCTGTCATCCGAGTAATGAATATTACAGCCCACATTTGGTCTATTAAAATATGTATTAATCGTATATGATGGCTTTTCGGGAAGAAGTCTTCCATAACATGTAGTATGCCCTCCATCCCTTTGAAGTCTTCTGATTCTTTCAGAATTCACATCAGCCGGAATATCCATATAGTTTCCCCCCGGCTTAACATGAGAAATAATATACTTATCTAATTCGCTTAATCGTGAAACAAAGTGTTCTGTCACATCAGACTTTTTATCCGCACGCATTCTTTCTTGATAGTCATTCTTTGGCTCACAAGTATATTTTGTTCTTCCGTTCTCATCCTGAATGGCTTTAGGTAAGTCTCCAAGGGCCTCTTCTACGCTAACATATTTCTTTAAACCATCACCACTCTCATAGTGTGTAGCTTGAGGAAATTCAAATGTCTCTTCACCTTTTAGTCCGACAATTATTACTCTTTTTCTTCTTTGTGGAACACCGTAGTCTGCAGCATTTAAAACCTTCGCATTAACATTATATCCAATATCTCTAAATGCCTGCTTTAGTAATTCAAATATTGATTCCTTCTGTGAATTTTTCGCTGAAAGTAAACCTGTGACATTTTCAAAAACAAATGCCTTTGGTTGGACATGCTTAATAATTTCAATATAACGCCAAACAAGTTGTCCTCGTTCATCTTCTACATTTCTATTACCTGCCAACGAAAATGATTGACAAGGTGGTCCTCCTATTACAACATCAGCCATAGGAATAGAATTTAAATCAATTTTATTAATATCTGCGCAAATAATTTCATCATGCAAATTGTGTTTATAGGTTGTTACAGCATTTTGGTTATTATCAATAGCCCATATAACTTCATAACCTTCTTGGATAAACCCCAAGTCTAATCCACCTCCGCCTGAAAAAACACTTACCACTTTTATGGACATTCTGTCATGCCTCCAATCTCTTTTTTTTTATGTTCTGATATCCTACAAGGATTTCATCCGTTTTCTTTTTTGTATACTTCGACAATATCTCAGTTATATCATATATACATTTTTCCTCTGAAAACTGCACCAGTTTCTTCGCCAACGAACATAATTTTTCTTTATCGTCGTCTGAAATGCTCTCGACGTCAACAAACTTCAATTTTTCAATGTCATACCTTTGAAGTTTCAATAATCCAGCTCCATATTTCTTTCCAATAGTTTCAAGCTGATAATAGGTAAAGTAATTATTCAGCAATGCAAACATTAAATATTTATCAATTTTAGGATAGATAATATAAAAATTGTCACGTGCTAAAATGTTTGAGGTATTCATAACGAACTTCATATCATTGCGAACAAAATAACTGAACAAAATACCATTACTATCCACTTCATTGAGTGTATACCATTCTGACGATGCTTTAGATCTCTCATATAAGGTTTTTGGCTTTTTCTCACTCGAAAGAATTTCTGCAAAATGAGTTATATATTCCTGTAACTCATCAGTAAGCATTTGACCTTTAGAAATCATTAACAAATTATCAGTCTCTGCCGAAGAAGTGCTGTAACCCTGTACTGCTTTCGGAGAAGATATAATTTTTTTTATACATTCCTCGGATTGTAAACTCATACCTTGTGGATTAATGAACATTGTATTCCAACCAGTAGTTAATCCTCGTCTAACACTCGAATACTTTGAAAAAGGAACACTCAAATTTAAAGCAATCTCTTCACTGTGTCCAACCACTTTCTTAAGTTTTCCATCAGCCAATTCTAAGTATTCTGGTTCCACACTTTTTTTCTCAGTTAGTGTACTGTCCTTTATTAGTTTCAAAATAACAACATCCACTAAAGCATCTTTTTCAAATAACTCTCCACGAATACGAATCTCTTGTTCAATCTTTGTTCTTGAACCCAACAAGTCCTTAAAGCTTTGACCACTTCTTGCATTCATCCAACTGCTTGGAAAAATCACCACCAGTTCCCCTTTATCTTTAAGCAAATCAATAGCCTTGATAATAAAATACATATATAAATTAGCGGTACTTGGAAGTCCTTGATATATACTATTTCTTCTTAGTTTCTTTTTGGATATTCCTAAACACTCTAAATCATCAATTTTTTCCTGTCTGATATATGGAGGGTTCATTATTATTTTATCGAATAACTCATGCGGATCATAACTCAAAAAATCCACATTAAATAATTTATAATCAGGATATTCATTCACAACTTCCTTGTACAGCTTTTCATCTATCTCACAGCCATATACATTCTTATACCCAGCTTCTTTACACGCCTTCAAGAATGCTCCACCACCAAAACATGGATCTAATATCCTGTCATTGCTGACCTCAAAAAACAATGAGACCATATAGTTTGCAACAACTCTATCTGTAAACACTTGCCCTAAGTCCATATTTCAACCTCCAAACTATTAATCTCAACAAAAAATGCTCGTGAAGAATTCATACATTATTGCATCATTCATATTGGTTATTTTTTCACTTCAAAATCGAGCCAAGCCTCTTCAACACCTGCATAATCAACATCGTGTTTAAGGCAAAACTCCTTTATTTTTTTTCATTGCGTTAAGGTTAGGCTTTGCTTTACCGCCTTCCCATCTATTCACATTAGAAAATGCCACCTGTACTTCTTTTGCAAAATCTTGCTGTGTTAGAAAACATCGTTGTCTGATTCTTTAAATTTCTTCTGGAAATCCCATGTTGCATCTCCTTTACTCAAATATTTCGACAATATAGCGTTATTATATCATATAATTATGAATTTTCCTGCCTCCTGTGACTAACTCGTATAGTTGCAGAATATTTTTTTATCTTTTTTCAAAAAAACGTCCTTTTTCATCTTCTTCCAAGGCTAACAGATAGACGGACAGAAAAAGTCCTTCAAATGCAAGAAGACAATTAACAATGACCCATCTGAACGGGTTATCTTCAAGAATGTTCATGAATCGATTATAGATCAAAAAACTTTTGATATTGTTCAGCGAATCCGAGATGGTAGGCGAAAACTTACACCTATGGGTGAAATGCCTGTATTGAGTGGAATGCTATTCTGTGTCGACTATGGTGCTAAACTATATCAAGTCAGGGCAAGAGTCTGGACACACGAGCAGGAACATTTCGTATGTGCTACATACAGAAAAATCAAAGGTGGTTGTTCTTCTCATCAGATTCATAATGTTCAGGTTGAAGAAATTCTGCTTAGAGAAATAAGAAAGATTACTGCTTATGCCCGGGAACAAGAAGATGAATTCGTAGAGCTTGTAACCAAGCAAAGCGAAAAGGAACTGAACCAACAGCTTCGTAGCAGCCACAAGGAACCGGAACAGGCAACTACAATAATCACAAAGCTTGATACAGTTATCCAAAGACTTTATGAGGATAACATTGATGGCAAGATTTCTGATGAACAATTTATGAAGATGACTGAAAACTATGAGGCAGAGCAGAAAGAATTACTTAAGCGCAAAAATGAGCTAAAGTCTTTCATAGACCAGGAAAAAGAGCAATCCTTGAATGTAGACTCATTTCTCAGAGTGGTACGAAAGTATACTGATATTACTGAAATCACGGGTGAGATTATTCGAAGCTTTGTTGAGAGAATTGATGTTTACAAGCCTGAAAAGGTGCCGGGAACAAGAACCAAGAAACAGACAATCTGCATCCATTGGAATTTCATTGATGCAGTTGATATTCCCACAGAATAAACAAAAACGGCATAACCTACAATGCTGTAAGTTATGCCGTTTTTTTAAAGGGTTAAAAATCCCTTAGTGAGTCAACTTAACTATCTTCTTTTTATTCTTTTATTTCCGTTTTCTTGCGATCAGATGAATCGGTGTTCCTTCAAAGACGAAGGCCTTGCGGATTTGATTTTCCAAGAAACGCAAGTAAGAGAAGTGCATGAGCTCTTCTTCGTTGACAAAAATCACAAAGGTCGGTGGTTTAGTTGCCACTTGAGTCGCATAGAAGATCTTGAGACGTTTCCCTTTGTCGGTCGGTGTTGGGTTGATGGCGATAGCATCCATAATGACATCATTCAAGACTGCTGATGGGATACGGGTATTTTGACTCTCGCTGATTTGTTTAATCATCTCTGGAAGTTTGTGGAGACGTTGCTTGGTCAAAGCTGATACAAAGATAATCGGCGCGTAAGGCAGGTATTGGAACTGCTCGCGAATATCCTCTTCCCAGTTTTTCATGGTGTGGTTATCTTTTTCAAGAGTATCCCACTTATTGACTACAATAATCATCCCTTTACCAGCTTCGTGGGCAAATCCAGCGATACGCTTGTCGTACTCACGGATACCTTCTTCGGCATTTAGCACCATCAAGACTACATCTGAACGGTCAATAGCACGCATAGCACGCATAACTGAGTATTTCTCTGTATTTTCATAGACTTTACCAGACTTACGCATACCTGCTGTATCAATCATGGTAAACTCTTGACCATCTTCATCTGTAAAATGGGTATCAATGGCATCACGAGTTGTACCAGCTACAGGACTGGCAATGACACGATCTTCTCCCAAAATAGCATTAATCAAGCTAGATTTTCCGACGTTTGGACGCCCAATCAAGCTAAATTTAATGACATCTGGATTTTCTTCTTCGACTTCATGCGGGAGATTTTCCACGATAGCATCCAATACATCCCCTGTCCCAATCCCGTGTACAGACGAAATTGGTAAAGGTTCTCCCAAACCTAGAGCATAAAAATCATAGATATCATTTCGCATCTCAGGATTGTCTACCTTGTTGACTGCAAGGATGACTGGTTTATGAGTTTTGTAAAGTTTACGGGCTACGTATTCGTCTGCATCCGTGATTCCTTCTTTACCGGAAACTACAAAGACGATGACGTCAGCCTCTTCCATGGCAATTTCTGCCTGGTGTTTGATTTGTTCCATAAATGGAGCATCAACATCGTCAATCCCTCCTGTATCAATCATACTGAAAGAACGGTTGAGCCATTCACCAGTAGCATAGATACGGTCCCGTGTTACTCCTTCGACATCTTCTACGATTGAGATGCGTTCCCCTGCAATACGGTTAAACAGGGTTGATTTCCCAACATTGGGACGTCCTACGATGGCAACAGTTGGTAAGGCCATGTTTTCTCACTTTCTACAATAACTTCTTCTGTTCAAGATTTTCTCTAGTCGAACTTGGTTCTGGATTACCGAATTGCTCTGCAAGACGTTGACTCCAAGTTGTAGTCGCACGCGCACCAGCATACTCAGCTTGTACACGATCATAAGCTTCAATTGCTTCCACTGACAATTCTTGATACTCTTCTTCAAAAACAAGCTGGTCAAGTGGCAATCTTGGTTTCACGTCATGTTTTTGATTAGGTACACCCAGTGCAATCCCAAAAACAGGATAAGTATAGTCAGGAAGCTTGAACAATTCTGCTAACTCAGCAGATTTGTAACGCACCAATCCAATAATTACCCCACCGTAACCTAGACTCTCTGCAGCCAGCAAAGTATTTTGCCCAGCAAGTGCAGCATCCACAGATGTAATCAAGAGACCTTCCACACCTTGTGGTTGGAAAGTATCTGTATGGAGACGAGCTCCTTTTTCTGCACGGTTCAGATCACCAACAAAGAGCAAGAATGCTGCTGATTGACGAATAGCTTCCTGAGGAACTAGTTCATACAGAGCATCTTTCTTCTCTTGACTTCTTACTAAAATCACTGAATAAGATTGGAAATTTTTCCAAGTTGAAGCCATTTGGGCAGCCTTCAAAATCTCATTCAAGTCCTCTTGAGGAATCTCTTGCTCCTTAAATCTGCGCACTGATGAGTGGCTTTGCATTAATTTAATCGTTTCTGTCATCGACGATTTTCTCCTTCTAATCTTGTTTCCTCTGCTAAATAACGGATACGCTCCATGACACGTCTAGCTTCCCAAGTTTCATCATTTCCGTTCTTGCCTTTTGCAAAATGTTTTTCCAAATCTTCAAAATTGAAGTTGGAAGTGAAAAAGGTCGGTAAATCTTCCTGCATACGATACTGAAGAATCACTTGCAAGATTTCATCACGTACCCACGGTGTTGATTGTTCAGCACCAATATCATCCAAAATCAAAACTTCAGCTTGCTTAATCTCATCTACCAAAGTCTTCACATTTCCATCACCAATAGCATTTTTGACATCAATAACAAAGCTCGGATAATGGAGAAGAGTTGATGAAACGCCCCGTTTTTCTGACAAGTCATGTGCTAGGGCAGCGACCATAAAGCTCTTCCCAACACCAAAGTCTCCATAAAGATAAAGACCTTTTCGGATGCTCGGAAATTCTTCAACAAAACCTAATAGTTTTTCAAAGACTGGTAGACGTCCTAAATCATCCAAATCAACTTGGGCTAAACTAGCTTTTTTAAGACTAGCTGGTAGATTGATCAGTCTAAGGCGGTTTTTAATAGCAGCTTCTTTTTCTGCAGCGATTAGTTCCGGAGTCTCTTCATAAGCGACATCTGCATATCCATGATTCATGACAAGAACCGGCTTATAACCTTGCGCCACATAGTCTGTATCCCCACGAAGGAATTTATCACGCTCGGTGATGTATTGGTTGAACTTAGAGATACTACGATTCAATTCCTCTTGACTGAGGGATTTCTTCTGGATAAAAGTCGCAACGTCAGGATCTTTCACGATTTGCTGGACTAAATCCTGATACTGAAAACGGCTTGGCTGACCTTTTAGCACGTCTCCTACACTTTCCATCTAGTCTCCTCCTTTTTCTAATCGGGCTAACATTTCTTTTTTCTTACGTTCTAATTCCAAACGAGTTTCTTCGCTTGTCTCATTCTTATATTCTGGATTGCTCCATTTAGGGACATTGGTTTTCACTGGATCAGTCTTAGCTGATTTCTGCGCCTGCCCTTTTTGATTTTTCTCTCGAATTCTAAGTACTGCCTCTTCAGCAGAACGAATCTTGTTATAAGAGTAATCATTGGCCACTTTCATGGCATATTTTTCATTGAGATTGGCCGAATCAACCTTGTTGAAGGTCAATAGTATAACGACATTGATGACTTCATCAAGCAAGCCTAGGTTGGCCATCTGTTTTAGCAAATCACGTTCGGCTTGGATAATTCCAGCATTTCGGGTTTGTTTGATTCCCGCTAAAAATTCTAAGGCCGTTTTGCTTTTAGCTTCTCGGATAATGGTCGCTTCTTGAGGACTAAAATCCGACGAAACAGGCTTTTGCGCTAATTTTTCACGCATGCGCTTGACAGAAATAACTTGTGAAACAGCTGTTCCTTTAGCTAACTGATAGGTTTCAAACCAGGTCCATTTTTTCTCCTCAGCGATTTTAAATAACTCTAAAACATCTGACTGTTCATCTTGAAAACGGAGACCATCTCGAGCCATGAGCTGACGAAAATGCTCCAAATCAAAATCATTCGTGAAATTATCTCTTACTGGCATCTCGTCATGACTAGTCATGTCCTCTATCTCTGGAAAGACCTGACTCAAAGGAACCGTCAAAGCTTCTCCGCCTGCAGCCTCTTGACGTAAATCAGAAACTGCTGTATCGCTAATCCTTTTCTCCAACAAAGTACGATACACTGTATGACGCAAGAAGTCAGATTGAGAAAGTGTTGGATGAATAACAAGTTTATAACCATCTCCATTTTGGTAGAGTGTGACTAAGTTAAAAGCTGCTAAGATTTTAAAAGCCTTTAAGAGTCTGTCCATCCCAAAATTGAGGTGGTTGAGGATTGATGCAAAAAGGTGTTCTTTTTGTCCATCATCCCAAAAAGCTAAGGTATAAAGGTAAAGACTCAGCGCATCCTGACCAATGATCGGGAGGTAGCACTGCACTAGAGAAGTGGTATCTTGCGACACCCAATTATTCTTTAGAAAAGAAAAACGATCATTAGGCTTCATTTATTTTTCCTTTTTCTTCTTTGAAGATTGAGTGATTTGTTTGAGAAGATTTTCTAGCTCGCTCACGTCTTTAAAGCTACGATAGACACTAGCGAAACGAACGTATGTGATTTCATCTAGTTCAGCTAGTTCTTCCATGACCAGAGAACCAATATCTTCACTTTGAATTTCATTATCATTGCGACTGAGGAGTTTTTGCTCGATGCGATTGACGACCATTCCAATTTCATCACTGGAAACGGGTCGTTTTTGAGCTGAACGAATAATTCCATTAAAGATTTTATCTCTTGAGAATTGTTCTCGAGTTCCATCTTTTTTAACAACTACCAGTGTTCTCTCTTCAACTCGTTCATAGGTTGTGAAACGATGTTGACACTCTTCGCACTCACGTCTTCTTCTGATAGTATTTCCTTCTTCAGCTTGACGACTGTCAATTACACTTGATTTTGTAGCGCCACATTTTGGACAACGCATGCCTTCCCCTCCTTGTCGTTTTCTTCTCATTATACCATTTTTTGAACAATTCCCAAAATAATTCTCCTTTTGGCTTGACAAGTTTTTTGTTTTGTTGTATTATTGAATTAACACAAGAGGAGGTAGAAAGGAGATCGCGATGTCTTGGACATTTGATAACAACAAACCCATCTATATGCAGATTATGGAGAAAATCAAATTACAAATTGTTTCCCATAAACTCGAACCCAACCAACAACTCCCGACTGTTAGAGAACTAGCTAGCGAAGCAGGAGTCAATCCTAACACTATCCAGCGTGCTCTATCTGAATTGGAGAGGGAAGGCTTCGTTTATTCCAAACGGACTTCCGGCCGCTTTGTCACGGAGGATTTGGACTTAATTCTCCAATCCAGAAAACAACTTTCTGAAGAACAGTTGCAACAGTTTGTAACAGGCATGGTAGAATTTGGCTATAAAAAAGAAGAACTACCGACTGTTTTAAGAGATTATATTGAAGGAGTTTAAACTATGACCTTGTTAACTTTTGAAAATGTGTCAAAATCCTATGGAGCAAGCCCTGCTCTCACAAGTGTTTCCCTTGAAATCCCAGCTGGAAAAATCGTTGGCTTGCTTGGGCCTAACGGCTCTGGTAAGACAACCTTGATTAAACTCATCAACGGTTTACTTCAACCTGAACAAGGGCGTATTCTGATCAATGGCATGGAGCCAAGTCCAGCAACTAAAGCGATTGTTTCTTATTTGCCTGATACGACCTATCTCAACGAGCAAATGAAGGTTAAAGAGGCTCTTACCTATTTCAAGACTTTCTACCAAGATTTCAACTTGGAACGTGCGCAGCAACTACTAAATGACCTTGGAATTGACCAAAATAGTCGTTTCAAAAAACTCTCAAAAGGGAACAAAGAAAAGGTTCAGTTGATCCTGGTCATGAGTCGGGATGCTCGTCTATATGTCCTTGATGAACCAATCGGTGGTGTCGATCCTGCTGCACGCGACTATATCCTAAATACTATCATCAACAACTACTCCCCAACTTCGACTGTCTTGATTTCAACACACTTGATTTCAGATATCGAGCCTATCTTAGACGAAATTATCTTCCTCAAGGATGGAAAAGTCGTTCGTCAAGGTAACGTAGATGATATTCGTTATGAGTCAGGAGAGTCAATCGACCAACTCTTCCGTCATGAATTCAAAGCCTAGATAAAGGAGATTATTATGTTTTGGAATTTAGTTCGTTATGAATTTAAAAATGTTAACAAGTGGTATTTAGCCCTTTATGGTGCTGTATTGGCACTTTCTGTCATCATTGGATTACAGGCTAGTGCCATCAAAATGCTATCTTCTCAAGATCAAGAATCAATCATGCTAGTATTTCAGGCCTTTATTTTCGGAGGACTAATCATTACCATGAGTATTTCAACCTTGATATTGATCATCCGTCGTTTCAAGGGTAGTGTTTATGAACGTCAAGGATACCTAACTTTAACCCTACCTGTGTCTGAATACCAAATCATCCTAGCAAAACTCTTGGGGGCCTTCCTCTGGTCTTTGCTTAGTACAGCAGTTTTCATTCTAAGCATTTATATCTTTTTAGTGACAGTAGACCCACAAATTATTGATGTCTATATGATCAGATACTTTTTTGGCCATTATTTAGATAGTATCGGTTTATCTCTGATTTCATACATATTTAGTACAGTAGCAGGAATTCTCTGCATCTACTTGTCTATCTCTATCGGTCAACTCTTTAATGAATACCGTACAGCTCTTGCAGTTGTAGCCTACATCGTCATCCAGACTATACTTGGATTTATCACCCTCAACCTTCGCATCGATTTTGACTACAATTGGATGATATCCTTTGAAATTATCAAGGACATAATCCTTAGCCTTATCTTCTATCTTGGAACCTACTATATCTTAAAGAACAAAGTAAACTTACAATAATGAATGAAGCCCCTAGCAAATAAAGCTAGGGGCTTCTTTTTACACAAAGAAATATAAAATTCTTACTTTTAACTCAATATCAAGCCTGCTACGATGGGACTTACAAATACATAGAGAATACCGGTGACACCGATAGCCAGGCCACCCATAGCCCCCGCAACAGCTCCATAGCGAAAAGCTGTTCCAGTCCCAACTGCGTGACCAGTTCCTCCAAGAGCAAGACCAAGAGCTACTGGGTCGTCAATCTTTAGCCATTTTAAAAGTGTTGGTCCAATAACGCTAGTCAAAATACCAGTTGCTACCACAACTACCAAGGTGATCGTCGCTATTCCTTGTAGCTTATCCGTAATTCCAACTGCCATGGCCGTCGTTACAGACTTTGGGAAAAGCGAAATCGCCAAGAAGAAATCCATACCGAAAAATTTTGCAACTAAAGCCGTAAAAGTGGTATTCACAACAACCGCCAGGAAACTACTGAGTAAAATACTTCTAACATGGTGCTTCATGAGGTGAAAGCTCTTATAAAGAGGAATCCCTAGGGCTACTGTTGAAGGAACTATCAAGTTATTAAGATAAACCCCACCTTGATAATAGGCAACATAAGAAATACCAGTTAGTTTTAGAAAAACAATGATAAATAAAGTTGCTAGCAGCAAGGGAGTGGTCAGAGGATGAGGGTACCGTCTAAAGATAATCATGCCTCCAAGATAAGCCAAAATAGATAAGGCTATCCCAAACAGTGGATTGGATACAAATTCGCTCATTTGGCACCTCTTTCTTCGTAATCACCTTCATAACGCTTTTTGATAAACTGAACGACCAGCGCAATCAAGATAATATTGATAACTGCTGCAAAAAAGACAATCAAGACAATGGGCAATAAATAGGGAGCAATCACATCAAATTTCTCCATAATCCCAACTGCAGGAGGTAGAAAGAGGATAGTCATATTAGCTAGGAGGAAATTCCCAACCATGTTGACATGACGTACCCGCAACCACTTGAACTGCAAGGCTAAAAATAAAATAATCAAACCGATAATGCTTCCAGGAATAGGCAAATGGAAAAAACTAGAGATTCCCTCACCAATCAGTGAAATGACAAAGAGAATCATTAACTGAACATATAACTTCATCGAATACTCCAAAAATAGATTTTCTGCATACCAGTTTACTCTTTTTTCAGAAAATTTCAAGGAAATACACAAGAAACTTCCTTCTTGCCATCTCATCTAAAAAGTTGTATACTAATTGCGTGCGCAAGCATCTCAGATAGGCAAATCTGTTTATAACTACTATATGGAAAGGAGATTGATATGACTTACTTAGAAAAATGGTTTGACTTCAACCGACGACAAGTAGAGCTAGAAGCTCTTTTAGAGCAAACGATTGCTGAGCAGAGTCAACAGAGTCTGACACTCAAGGAATTCTATCTCTTGCACTTTTTAAATCAGGCCCAAGAGAAATCTTTGAGACAAATTGACCTGCCGGACAAACTCCATCTAAGCCCAAGTGCAGTATCACGGATGGTGGCACGATTAGAAGCCAAGAACTGCGGTTTGCTTAGTCGGAGATGTTGCGATCAGGACAAACGAGCTAGTTTTATCTGCCTTACCAGCGATGGCCAAAAGACTCTTGCCTCTCTGCAAAAAGCTGTTGAAGAAAGCCTTGAAACAAAAGCAAGTTGGCTTTCCTAAAATTTTTACAAAAAAACTTGCGTGCGCAAGCAATTTTCTTGACATTCCTTTTTCCAAGGAGTAAAATGAAGATATGATTTAGCAAAGGAGAATCCTATGATTGAAATCACTTATCTTGATGCCAGCAAGCAAGAGAGAACCATAACCTTCGAGTCATACGAAGAATTTGAACGTTCTCAACATGCCTGCCTGATTGGTGTCGCAGACTACTATCCTGTCCAAAAAGTAACCTACAAGGGGCATGATTTGGACTACCATGGGACTTATGGAGATGTTTTCTTCTATCTCATGAAACAAGATTTAAGCCAATATAATTAAAAAGGAGAAATACTATGGCAAAAGCAATTACAGATGCAACATTCGAACAAGAAACTAAAGACGGATTGGTCTTGGTAGACTTCTGGGCAACTTGGTGTGGTCCATGTCGTATGCAAGGTCCAATCTTGGACAAATTGTCTGAAGAACTTTCAGAAGATGTCTTGAAGATCGTTAAAATGGACGTTGACGAAAATCCGAATACAGCTCGTGCATTTGGTATCATGTCTATCCCTACTCTTCTCTTCAAGAAAGATGGACAAGTTGTTAAACAAGTGGCAGGTGTTCACACTGCAGAACAAATCAAAGCCATCGTTGCTGAATTGAGTTAATCACAAAACACTCCCACATTTGGTTATGGGAGTGTTTTTTATATATAAAAAACTACCCTCCAAGATGGAGAGTAGGATTTTTTACGATATAGTTGAATTATTCTTCAGTTCCAAGGAAGTTTTTAGCAACAAGAGCTGCAAGAACTCCACCAACGATTGGTGCAAGAATGAAAATCCAAACTTGTTGAAGAGCTGCGCCACCTACCAATACAGCAGGAGCCAAGCTACGAGCTGGGTTTACTGAAAGTCCAGTGATGTTCAATCCAACAAGAATCATAGCCATCAATGACAAACCGATCACCAAACCAGCAATAGCACCATTCCCTTTGCTTGCTGATGTTACAGTCATGATAACCAAAACAAACAAGAATGTTGCGATGACTTCAAACAAGAAACCACCAAATACAGTTACACCGTTTGCCAAGGCATTTTCACCAAGACTTGCAGTTGACATACCTGAATTTGCCAAGAGGAAGAATACCGAAACAGATGCTAAGAAAGCACCAACTACTTGACCAAGGATGTAGTTTACAAGTTCTGAAGATGACAAACGTTTGTTAACAAACATAGCGATAGAAACAGCTGGGTTCAAGTGAGCACCTGAAACAGTTCCGATTGAGAAAGCTGCGACTACGATTGCCAAACCAAAGGCAAAAGCAATTCCAAGGTGTCCAAGACCTTCTGTACCATTTCCAAAAACAACAGCTCCTGTTCCGATGAACACAAGCATAAATGTACCGATTAATTCAGCAACAAATTTTTTCATGTTAAGTCTCCTTTTTTTAAACTATCTATTAGTCTATCAAAATAAGGAAAGGGTTTCAAGAAAATTGATTGGAAAGTTCTTTAAAAATCAGGAAACGACTCGCTTATCCTTAGTACTGAAAGGATTGAATGGCTTCTTTCAAGTCATCTTGTAAAATATGTCTCTTGTCAAGTTGGATATAGACTTCCAACAGACAGGATCTGAAGTTGGAAAATTTATAAAAATCTTCGGTCTCTTCTATCGGAAAGTCAACAGTTTTTATCCAAGAAGCTACTTGTTCCTGCTCTAATTTCCCTTGCAAAATAGGTTCATAAAGTACTCTCGCTAACCGCCAATCCTCATCATTTGTAAAACGAATGGTAACTCTTTTAAATAATTGACCAAGTACATCAAATACTTCATAATCTCTATTTTTAGGAAAATCTTGATGACAAACGACTTCAGTCAAGAGATCCGCTCCATGTGCAAAAGCGTGAACCCAACCATACTGACTTGAAAAACCTGTCGTATCCTTTTCTTTTTTAAGGTAATACAAACCTTGAGACAGCATAGCATTCCTTATATCAGCTTTTAATCCTTTATAGAAAAGAGAGTGCTCATTACCATCTGCAGACAAAAGATTGGCATAAATAAGTGCCCTAAAAGAACGTTTAAGAGCCGAAACTCCTCTACTATCAATCTCTTTGTATAGACCTTCATCAGAGGAGACCTCTTCTGAGATAAACTGAAACTGGTCAAGGGAAAACAACTCTTCTTGAATCCCTCTAGCCAAACTCGTAAAAACAAGTTCATCTCGAATTTCTGGAGAGGGATCTCCTAAATGCTCGAGCAACCACTGAATTTCTTCTCGGCTATAGCTTGGTTTTTCTTCTATCACTTTTCTTTGTAATTTTCGACGCATCTCAAGCACCTCTACATTTCTAGTAACTTATCAAAAAGCCATCCGCAGATGACTTTCTTTCTTATTCTTTTTTTGATGGAGTTTTTCCTGCTGCAATCGCATCTGCTTCTGTCATCTCAACAACGTTGGATTTATTAGTTTTTGAAGGCATTCTATCCTTACTATACCAATAAACTTTTGATTTCCCATTGTTTGCAACATAGACAATTCTATCTTGCTGTTGAGCTTTTGTTTCAGCTTCACGTGCAATTCTTTTTTCTTCTTCCTTTTGAGAAATTAATGACTCAACTGCACCTATTCTATCAAGCAACTCTGTCTTTTTATCATTATTTTCAATCTGATTAACTGTTTCTTTAGCAGACTTCACTTGACTCGCATTTTGACTTTCTTCCAATTGTTTGACTAAGGTTTCACCTTTTTCTTGCAACTCCTTTGCAGCTTTTTCTTTGGCAATTCTCTCTTCTTCTGCTTTTTCTTTAGCTTTTTTCTCTTCTTCGATTCGTTTTGCTTCCTCTATACTAGATGAAGTATCCGTGGTTGAAGCTGTCGAGGTAGTAGATGTCGCAGTCTGCTTAGTTTCTGATTGAGAAGATGAGATTTTCTTTGTGACTGTCGGAGTTTGAAGAGCAACTGCAACAAAACTGACAATGAAAAGCCCGATCATTAAATTTCTTTTTCGAATATCTGGCGATTTCTTTACAAAATACCAAATACCAACTCCGCTCAATACAAGATAGAGAGTGGGCAAAGCAATCAATAAAATTATTCCCAACAAAACTAGACCAATTTTGATAAAATGCATTCTTTTGGGGTCTTGCTCTAGCCATTTTTTGATTCTATTCATATTATTCTCCTAAAACTCTGTCCAATCTTTACTCTCCCAACTGGGCACTGTAAGCTATAATCTGATCAACTGTGTCAGACAAGAACTGAATCGTATCACGAAGTGGTTTATCCGTTGAAATATCTGCTCCTATGATCATTGCTGACTCAAGCGGTGTCTTGCTACCGCCTGACTTGAGGAGATTGAGCCAGTCTCTAGCTCCATTCTCAGAGCTTTTAAGATGGAGATATCCAGCTGTCGAGATGACTAGGCCAGCTGAGTAGGTGTAGCTATATAAGCCCATGTAGTAGTGAGCTTGGCGCATCCAAGTCAAGGCCGCATCGTCGTCAATCTCAATAACATCTCCCCAGAAGTCAGTCAAGACTTCCTTCATAATGCTATTAAGTTTGCTTGCTCCAAAGGTTTCTCCTTCTTCAATCAGTCTATAGACCTTACGCTGGAAGGCTGCTTCCAAGAGGTGGGTGATGAAGTTATGGAAGTAGGTATCCGTCAAGCGATGAGCAAGTGCAAAGCGTTTCTGACGTGGATCATCTGACTGGTTTTCTAAATAATCGCTTAAAAGCAATTCATTGAAGGTTGATGGAGCTTCGACATAGTAGGTCGACATGTGGGCGTTAAAGTAACTCTGATGATTATCCGAAAAGATAAATTGACCAGAATGCCCGATTTCATGAATCAAGGTATAAACATCACTCAAACGACCTGTCCAGCTCATGAGGATATATGGATGCACACGGTAGGGATCAGCTGCATACCCACCAGAATCCTTGCCACTATTAGCGGCAAAGTCAACCCAACGCTCTTCTTGGTAACGAGCAATTTCTTGACTGTATTCTTGACCCAATGGTGCGACTGATTTCATAACCAAATCGTAAGCATCATCAATGCTAACCTCTGGGTTAAGAGCACTATCCAAATCCAATTTCCAATCAGCAAAGGTCATCTTTTCAAGACCATTCACCTTAGCCACATGCTTGAGGTATCTCTGAGCAACTGGCGCAAAGTCCTTCATGATGAGGTCAATCTGGCGGTCAAACATGGCACGGTCTACTTCTTGCTCAGCTAAAAGATAGTCGAATACTGAATCATAACCTTTCATATCTGCCAACAGTTTCTCAGACTTAACCTGAGCAAGATAGGCTGCTGCAGCTGTATTTTGGTGCTTACGTAGTCCTTCTGAGAAGGAACGGAAGGATTTCTCACGGACTTCAGCATCCTCATGGTTTTGATAGAAATTTTCATAGGTCACAAAGCTGTTTTTGTAGGTTTTTCCATTGGCTGCAAAGTCAGCCATTTCGAAATCCCCGGCTCGCATCTTGGTGTAAATATCCTGTGGACTGTAGAAAACTTCGCCAAGATTTGTCAAGGCCTTCTCCACATCAGCCCCAAGATAGTGGGCTTTTTTGATTTTGGCCTGACGAATGGCTGCCGTCAAGTGAGGCAATTCACCCAAACGGTCCAAGACTTCCTCGTCTGCTGCCACCAAGGCGTCGTCAAAGAAGGTCAAGGCTACACTGGCATCTGTCTCGAAGTCCATCCCAGCTTGGGCGATATTGGCAAAATCCTCGTTACTATAGTCCGTCGTCTGAGGCATAAAGGCGTAGTTGCCAATATGACTCATCTGAATGTAGATTTGTTCCAATTCTGCAAAGGCCTTTTCAAAATCTTCAAAAGCGTGAAGATTACCCTTGTAGTCACGGCTAAATTGATTGATGTCTTCACGCGCCTTTTCAATCGCACGCAAGAAGTCCTCACGGTCTTGATATAAGGCTGTCAAGTCCCAAAGTTCCTTTTCAGGAAATTCTGAACGGTGTTTTTGTTCCATGTTTTTCCTCTTATTTCTCTAATTCTAACAAAACACTAATGGCTGATAAGGCATAAAGTGGCGCTGTTTCTGCTCTTAGAATGCGAGGCCCAAGTCCTGCAAGGACTGCTCCTTTAGCCTGGAAGTTTTCGACTTCTGCAGGTGAAAGACCTCCTTCTGGTCCAAAGATAAAGAGCAGTTTAGCTCCTTTTTCAAGATTAGAGACTGCTTGTAGGAGCGCTGCTGATTCTCCTTCTTTGGCTGACTCTTCATAGGCCACCACGATGCGGTCAAACTGGTCGAACTGAGCTAGAAAGTCTGCTTTTTTTTCAAAAAGGGTAATGCTCGGAACATGATTCCGCTTGCTTTGCTCGGCTGCTCCAAGGGCAATTTTTTCTAGTTTTTCGACCTTTTTACCCAGTTTCTTGCCATCCCACTTGGCAACGGACCAGTCTGCAGGGAAGGCCCAGATTTGACTAGCACCTAGTTCCGTCACCTTTTGAGTGATGAATTCTAGTTTATCTCCCTTGGGAAAGCCTGATGCAATGGTTACTTGGACTGGCAGTTCTACATTGTCATCCAATTCCTCAACCAGCTCAAACTGACGCGCCTCCACATTGACCACGCGCGCCAAACGCTTAATACCATCATCAAAAACTAAGGTAACCTCGTCATTTTCCTTCAGGCGCATGACCTGAAACATGTGCTTACTGGTTTCCTTGTCCTCAATGGTGACAGGATAGATTGCACTGCCCTTGACAAAATACTGCTGCATGCTAGCCTCCAATCACACCAGAAATATCCTTGGTCTTCTTGAAGACACAGGCATTCCACTCCCCTTGGATCATGTGGGTTTCAAGGAAAAATCCAGCCGTTTCTGCTGACTCACGCACCATATCCCACTTGTCCTTAATAATGCCACTCATGATCAGGTAACCTTCGTCCTTGACCAAACGATAAGCATCATCTGTCAGATGAATGAGGATATCCGCCAAGATGTTGGCCACGATGACATCTGCCTCAATCTCCACGCCCTTGAGCAAATCGCCTGGGGCTACATGGATGTTTTCCATGCCCGGATTGAGCTCAATATTTTCCTGAGCGACTCGAACCGCTACATCATCCAGGTCATAGGCAAAGATCTCCTTGGCACCTAGGAGTGAGCTCGCAATAGAAAGAACCCCTGAACCAGTCCCTACATCTAGCACTGTTTCGCCACCACGAAGGACCTGCTCCAAGGCAAAAAGACTCATCTTGGTTGTTGGGTGCGTTCCCGTTCCAAAGGCCATGCCAGGGTCCAGCTTGATAATTTTTTCTCCCGCTGTTGCCTCATAGTCCGTCCATGACGGCACGATGGTCAGGTCATGAGTGATGCGAGCTGGTTCATAGTATTTCTTCCAGTTGTCGGCCCAGTCTTCCTCAGCCAAGGCAGTCGTACCAATCTTGACTTCTCCCAGATCCATAAAGTCCGTCAATTCTGCTAAGCGAGCCTGCAAGTCCGCTTCAACCGTTGCCACATCAACTGTTTCCGGATAGTAGGCTGTGACCACGATTTCTTCCTGTTGCTCCACCTCAGGGAAAATCTCACCGAAGCGATCGACGTTGCCCACATAGTCCATACTGTCTTCGATTGCAACACCCTGGGCGCCTAACTCGATCAAGAGATTGGAAACCAACTCCTCTCCCTCACGCTTGACTGTAACTTTTAACTCTTGCCATGTTTCCATCATTAAGATACCAAGCCCGTAAAACACAAAGCCAAAATAGGAAACTCTCTGAAGACAATTTTGTCTAAGAGAAGTTTATCTTTTTGGCACAGTGTTTAGGGCGGGTTCAGTTTAGAAATTTAACCGAACCATCCTTTCTATTTCTCTATCAATTTTTTCATGTAAACCATATCCATACCTTCTTTTTCAGGCTCGATATGGGATTGATGGTAGCCGTTCTTCTCATAAAAAGCAACCATTCCCGCATCCTGTAATACCGTACACAAATCCCATTGTCTAACGTTTGGAAATTCCTCTTCTAGCAAGCGCAATCCCTCAGAGCCATACCCTTGTCCTTGATACTGAGGCAAAATCGCTGCTGTCCCTAACCAAGCTTTCGTTAACTCGTCATTGGTCTGAATTCGAAGAAATCCGATTTTATCTTCATTTTCTTTGACAAAGTAGTAATAGCTATTGGGACGCTCGACTAGTTTCCACTTAATTCGTTCACGGTCCTCCAGATAAGGATCGTATTCATCTTGGTATTTGTCATAGACAGCCTTAAAGCTAGCTCTTTGAATCGCAATGACGTCCTCTAAATCCTCTGCTCCAGCTCGTTCAAGTCTTATCATAAACTCTCCTCCAAATAATCCCTCAATCTCCCTTGTAGCTGAGGCACTGCCTGTTTAGATTTCAAAAACTCCTCAATAGGCATCAGTTTATAGGCCTGTCCTTCATCCCCAAAGGTAATATTTTCAAATTGTTCTTGTCTTAGCTGACCAACCATAAAGACCGATTGCTTGTCTTTAAAGATTACGCTAGGATAAATCTTGCTCCAAAGCAGACAGTCTTCATCTAAATGAATTCCCAGTTCCTCATAAACTTCACGCGCTGCGCACTCGAAAGGACTTTCGTTTCCTTCACGACCACCACCTGGCAACTCCCACATGTTGGGACAAGGGATATCGTCCTTGTCATCACGTAAGATAGTCAGGATTTTATCCCCACAAATCAAGGCAATCTTACAACCTTGGAAATCAGTAACTTCTATTTCCATGCTGGACTCCTAATATCTCGGATAAGGGTAAAATTCTCCTTCTTCCAAACCGACTTTCCCTTCTTCAAAGACTTCTTGGTTCCATTCCATGACGAATTCTTCTGCTTCTGGGTCTTCCAAAAAGTCCATGAGGGCATCTAGTCCAACTTCTGCAGTATCTTTAAGGAATAGCGCAAAATAAGCTAAAAATTCACGAGAAAAACCTTTCTTCGGCAGGTAAGGGATGACTGTGAGATAGTCTTCTGCATTAACTGTTGACTTGGCAGGGTTGTAAAAAAGTACCGCTTCTTCAAAAAGGATATCATCTGACGAAACCTCTCCGTCTTCATCTAACATCTCCACCCCTGCAGCATTTTGTGCCTCTAATAGAAAACTCACTTCAACCGCATGATTGCGCTTGTCCCAGCTAATCTCATAATCAAAAGGAAAGTTCTTGTCCAACTCTTCTTGTAAAACATCTAAAAATCCGTATGTTGCCATTTTGTCCTCTTTCTATACAACTCTTCAATCGCCCCGGATACTCGGAAATATGCTAAAATAGATACTACCATATTACCACATTCGCATCAGAAAATCCATGTTAGAAAGGACTGCTATGCCAGACAATCTCGCGCTTCGTATGCGCCCCAAAACCATCGACCAGGTCATCGGTCAGGAGCATCTAGTTGGACCTGGCAAGATTATCCGCCGTATGGTGGAAGCCAATCGCCTATCCTCTATGATACTCTACGGACCTCCAGGCATCGGAAAAACCAGTATCGCTTCAGCCATCGCTGGAACGACCAAGTATGCTTTTCGGACCTTCAATGCGACAGTTGATAGTAAAAAACGCCTCCAAGAAATTGCTGAGGAAGCTAAATTCTCAGGTGGCCTTGTACTGCTACTAGATGAGATTCATCGTCTTGACAAGACTAAACAAGACTTTCTCCTTCCTCTCTTAGAAAGTGGTCTAGTCATCATGATCGGGGCGACAACTGAAAATCCTTTCTTTTCTGTCACTCCAGCCATCCGTAGTCGTGTTCAGATTTTTGAGTTGGAACCCTTGTCTAACCAAGATGTTAAAGAGGCTGTTCAAATCGCCCTGACTGACCCTGAAAGAGGTTTTGATTTCCCTGTTGAGTTAGATGATAATGCCCTTGATTTTATCGCAACATCGACCAACGGTGACCTCCGTTCTGCCTTTAACTCGCTGGATCTAGCTGTCCTTTCGACTCCGGCTAATGACAAAGGTATCCGCCATATTACACTGGATATCATGGAAAATAGCCTTCAGAGAAGCTACATCACTATGGACAAGGATGGAGACGGACACTATGATGTTCTATCTGCCCTTCAAAAGTCTATCCGCGGATCAGATGTGGACGCTAGTCTCCACTATGCTGCTCGCTTGATAGAAGCTGGTGACCTTCCTAGCCTAGCTCGTCGTTTGACTGTGATTGCTTATGAAGATATTGGCTTAGCCAATCCCGAAGCTCAGATTCATACCGTAACTGCTTTGGATGCTGCGCAAAGAATCGGCTTTCCAGAAGCCCGCATCCTCATTGCCAATGTCGTCATTGATCTGGCTCTTTCGCCTAAGTCTAACTCAGCCTACGTGGCTATAGATAAGGCCTTGGCTGACCTTAAAACATCGGGGCATCTGCCGATTCCACGTCACTTGCGAGATGGACATTATAGCGGTAGCAAGGAACTAGGTAACGCCCAAAATTATCTCTATCCACATAATTATCCTGGTCACTGGGTCAAGCAAGAATACCTACCAGAAAAAATCCGTGACCATCAGTACTTTTCTCCAGAAGATAGTGGAAAATACGAACGGGCCCTGGCTCAACGTAAGGAAACCATTGATAAACATAAAAAATTGTGAAATCCTTTTCAAAAATTTTAATTTTCCCTTGATTTTTTTTGAAAAAGTGGTATCATATAATCATAGAAACGCTGTGGTGTACGACTTCACATTTAAGTGTTGACCGACTATTTTTTGTATTATTAGGGAAACAAAAGTCTTCTAACAGCATGTAGGCCGTCTCACACGGAAACAGCTTAAGTTAGAGCGAGTTGCCCACCTGCTTAATTGCGCGGGTTCAATACAAACCGTGAAGTTTCGGCACCAATACAGCTTTTTATTTGCCTTCTTAGCTCAGTTGGTAGAGCAGTAGACTCTTAATCTATGGGTCGCAGGTTCGAGCCCTGCAGGGGGCATCTAAATCAACAGGAAAAAGCCTTGATTTCAAGGCTTTTTTTGCTTGTCTATAACTGATTTGCCCCGTCATTTGTCCCACATTTTAAATCTATCTTTTCTTTTTGAATCAAATTACATCTTTACAAATAGTGTAAAGCCAGTTACTTTTGCTTTGATTCCATACAATATTTTCATGTAGAGAAGACAAATTTTATCTTCTCTTTTTATTTTCAAAATAATAAAAACTGATTTTCTTTTCATAAATCAGACTGAAACTTCCAAATTTTCCATTTTGTTTATTGATATTTCCTCTAAAAAGGTGTATAATATTTTTATTATCAAACTATACTATACTATATAGGGGGTATTGAAATGAAATTTTCTAATCGTTTACTGCTATTCCTTGCAGGAGTTGTTTTTGTCCTTTTAGCACTCTTTCTATTTACAGACCCAGTAGCTAATCTTGTTGCTTACAGCTGGTGGATTGCATTTGGTTTACTGGTTGCTTCTATAGCAGCTATTTTAGGCTATTTCTCTGTACCAAAAGTGCTTCGCTCACCAGCTCATCTTTTCCAAGGGATTGTTAATCTTCTCTTGGCTCTTTACCTCGTTGCCTATGGCTTTGTGACGCTACCAGTTGTCATTCCAACTATTTTAGGAATTTGGTTAATTGTAGAAGCCATTATAGCTTTCTTTAAAGGCAATCGTCTGGGATTGATTTTCCCTATTATTGGCAACCATATCATGTGGATAGCGTTGCTTGCATTTTTACTAGGTCTAGTGATTTTGTTCAATCCAGTAGCTACAAGTGTCTTTGTCGTTTATGTCGTTGCCTTTGCATTTTTAATTGTTGGTTTCACCTATATCCTTGATGCCTTTCGTAAATAATCTAGCTGCCATTTTGGGCATATTAAAAAAGCTGGGAAGTTACATTCTCAGCTTTTTATTTGCCTTCTTAGCTCAGTTGGTAGAGCAGTAGACTCTTAATCTATGGGTCGCAGGTTCGAGCCTTGTAGGGGCATCTAAATCAACAGGAAAAATCCTTGGTTGCAAGGCTTTTTTTGACGTCCAATAGCTTTTTGTAGCAAAGTATTTAAAAATAAAAGAGAAGAGAATCTCTCACTCTCTTCTCAGTATATCTTATTAAATTTAGTTTTTCTTAATCTACCTGATTTTCCTTTGCGACGACAAATTCTTTAACCAGTCGATAGATAACAGCAAATACGGGGGTAAAGAATATCATCCCAAGTAAGCCAAAGAGATTGCCTCCGATACTAGCAGCCGCAAGCGTGAAAAGGGCTGGCAAACCAATAGACTGACCTACAACTCTAGGATAAATAAGGTTTCCTTCAATCAGCTGTATAACTTGATATAGAAGAAGAGAAAGTAAGGCTTGAGTAGGACTCACTGTGAAGATAAAAATCGCTCCCACAACACAAGCAATCATAGGCCCTACATAAGGAATGAACGATAGCACTCCTGCAAAGATACCTGTCATTACTCCATAGGGTATCCCAAACACGCTGTAGCCAACCGCTATCATAACTCCTATGATAACTGCTTCAATCAGCTGACTCATCAAAAATTGGTCATAAGTCTCTAGTGCTACTTGTCCAATGTAAGTCAACTTTATCACCACCTTCTCTGGAAGAAAAACTTTTAGAAGTCGACTCGTCATCGCTGCCAAATGTTCCTTACTGGATAAAAATAAAAAGGTGAAGACTATAATCAAAAAGGCATTCATCAAACTTGAAAAAATATTGCCGATATTACTAGTCAGACCTGATAAAAAACCTATCAAAGCTTGGCTAATAGAGCTAGACTGTCCCTGAATTCCTGATACGATAGTTGACAGCATGTCTTTGGTTACAAATTCCGAGCTGCCTAGCAATTTCCCAAGTTGAGTCAGGACTGTTGAAAGGACTGTTCCCAGCTGACTAATAGTCTGGGCTAGGGTTGGTAGCACCAAAACCAAAAGACCTATCACGATTAAGATAAGAGCTAGGAAAACAAGTACCATGGCAATCGGACGACGCAACTCTGCCTTTACCTTCATTTTGACTAGGAATTCTTCAATTTTTTTCATGGGAACATTGAGCACAAAAGCAATAACAGCGCCATAAATCAAGGTTGAAGTCACGTCAAAGAAAGAGATTGCTCCTGATATAAAGCTCGACGCATTCAGAATCACAAGAGCAACCAGCCCTATAAAAAGGATTAACGGGGTGTATTTTCTAACTAACTTCATAAATTCTCCTTAATAAACATGTTTAGATACGACTATACTATTTGGTTTTTCAAACTCTCGGTCAAGGTAGGCTTGATAAGTTCCTGGTGCGATAAATCCTTTTGGTGAGAGGATATCTGTTCCAGCCTGACCGACTATGGTATCAGCCAAGAGCACACAGTTTGTAGATAAGACAAAGTAGGATTTAAACTTAGATTTGATAAATTTATAAAGTTCCCCATCTGTCTCATGTCTGATTTTATAAGCGTAGGTGTAGTCTTCCTTACCATCACCTGTCATGATTTTATCTGCACTTGGCTCCCATGGAATCGTCAGTTGTTTCAATTCAGCCAACTTTTTCTGAACTGCTTTTTCCATTTCAGGCGTCAAATCTATCCCATAACCAAAAAGCGTTTTTTGACTCTCACGTTTACATAGGTCAATGTACTTGTCACGATCACAGAAATATAAGACACCATCTCCTACCATGCCAAATAAGGTCTCAGAAGACGGATCATAGTTGCCATAAGAAATAACACGGCCTTGATAGCAGATATCCACATGACCAATTGCCGAAAACAGAGAGGTCTCAGCTGTATGAACAAAAATTTCTAGCTCTGCTGTCTTACCAGACTTCACTATTCCAAGATGGATATCTTCTTCCTCATCAGCATTTTCCAGCATAAATTTGTTAATTTTTGCTAAAGTTCTTGCAGGGATGAGAGCGGCTAGGGCAATAGGTAAGCTCATTCTGACACGACGTTTGAGATGGTTTTTCCCAATTTCCTCCTCAAACAAGAAACCATCACGGATATTGGACACACCATAAAGGAAAAAATAAGCCCCTAATACAAAGAGTTGAAAGACAGAATTTCCTGTAGAGGACAAAAGACTAGTCCCACCAAGAAAAACTAGTACGAGTCCATCTAGTAAGAGACGAAAACGAGGTCGAATTTTGTTTTTGCGGTAGAGAACATAGGTGACAAGGTTAATACTAGCATGAAAAATCTGATAAACTCCAATCACAAGAGCCAAAATATAAATCGGCACATCCGTCGCAAGATTGGAGCCAAGCAAATATCCCAGCACTAACAATTTAACCAGTGCAACTCCCAAGGTGTCCGTTGACTGACTTTTTTTGAAAATACGTAATACTAAATCTAAGACCGTTGCTATCCAAGCTAAAAACAGAACCAGTCGAATAACCGTCACTGGCAACCAAGTTCCCGTGACCATCAAGATAAGACCTAGCAGAACAAACAAGAAACCCTGAACAAGTAATTTCTTACCTGTCAGACCTAAAGAAAGAATTTTTTCCATAAAAGACCTTTCAAAAATAATAATTAAGCCCTTTGATCAAATTGACTGGTAAATAGCTGACGGCACAAACAGCCTGTGCCAGCAAGACATGGCGACTGACTGTAGCAATGTCACCATCTTGTCTTTTGCACTTCTGAAATTTGTTTTATTGAGTCGAAATCAGAGCTTTTAAAAACTAGCTAAACTTGAAAGCTAACCATAATTGCTAGATAAAAAAGGTGCAACCAATCCTTCTTGTAAAGGTAGGAAAGAATTATATCCATTCCATTAATTATTTATATATTACCTATTGTGACACAATACTCACTATAATTCAACTTTTTACCTATTTAAAACCATAAAGCCTACATAACTCTTTGAAGAGAACAAAAATCTGAATGTAATAAGATAGTACCCATTACCCATATTATAATTAGATTATGAATTGAAGCTTTTTGGAACTAAAATTAGGAATAATTGAGAAAGTAGGGAGGGAAATTTTGCTTTTACCCCATTTTGAAATAATTTCATTTTAGATTTTTCTAAGTTTCTTTCAAAGAGCCTGCAGGGGGCATCTAAACAACAGGAAAAAGCCTTGATTTACAAGGCTTTTTTGTTTTTCTAAAAGATTTTCTCTAGATATTTAGCAGAATCCCAAGATAGTTTCTCAATGTTCCACTTCTTCCTTAAATCGTACTTTTCCTTGGCTGTATAATCTCATAATCTTCACAAAGCGAACTGGATTGTTTTGGTTATACAAAAGAAATACTGAAAAGAATAACAAGCCAGCAAACCACAAACCATAGCCTTCATCACCAATCGGTTGGCCAAATTTTAGAGGAAGAATCAAGAAATACAAAAAGTAATAGATAGACACTATATTTACTACAAAGCGGGCAAATCGATAAGGTAAAGCAGACAGTTGTCTAGGATCAAACTGGTTTTTTACAAACAAATTATGAGATGCTGCAAAGAAAAAGACTTTCTCTGTCGTTGGCTGGGCCTTGCGAACATTTTTATAGAGAGCTCGTTCGAGTAAAGCAACTAACGAGAAAAACTGCATCAACCAAAAGAGAAGAATACAGGCTAGACTGAACCAGTTGTAGACACCAATAAACTTGAGTGAAAAGAAGCCCGAAACTGCGGGTCCACCTGCTAGTAAGAGAATTACCAAGTCAGGAATAAAGGAATTCGTGTCACCAGCTTTTTCAGTATTGAGCAACCTACTCTTTGGAGCAGCTAAAGCCTCTCCTGTCTTTTGGTCATAATAAACAGCTTGACCGTCACATTCGCCGATAAAGACACGACGGCGTCCAAGAAAAAACATACATCCCTCTTTCTATTTATGAAAATATGTTGTCAAAGTCCCATAACCATTAGGAATAAATTTTAAGACGAGAAGCCTACTCTTCATATTCTGGGTGTTTGCGTACATAACGCGCCGCCTGAACTCCATCCACTATGAGAGCTGGTAAAAAGAGGTTCATCAAGATGCCCAAGAACACACCAAAGATATTCTCAATGTAACCAGTAAGAATGACTGGCGCTAACACGACAGCAACAGAAGCAACACCAAAGTTGAACGATCGTTCGTGCTTCTTGTCATTGTCATCGCCACCATAAGTCTCCCATCTGTTGAAAGTCCAGATTTTCCCCTGATTTTTAGGAAGATAATACCAGGAGTAGAGACCAGTAGAAAAAAGCAGGATACAGAGAGCTACAAGATTGTAAATAAGTGCCCAGACTGAATAGATTCCGTCATTACCAACTAGCATAAGCAAGCCAATAAATGTCATGTCAACGTTTAAAATCAAAACAAGTATAGAAACAAAAAGATAGATAAAACTCTTAAATCTCACAATAAAACGATCGAAGAATGAGAGTGGGATTGCTACACCACTAATAAACATGCAAATAATGAACAAGATTTTATATATGCCAATACGATCGATATAGGTCGTCCCAAAAAATCCTATAAAAGAGACTCCTAGTGTAATCCAAGGTAGAAGCTTGATATAGCCTAAACTAACCCCATTTGTAATCAAAGGGCCATGGTAACGTTCTTCAATTACTACTTTCTTTTTCTTTGAAGCTTTTGACATAAATACACCTACTTATCTGGTCTGAATGATTTTAACCCCAGTATACCACAAACCATATGCTATGTCATAGGATAGCTAGGAGCCACATCTTGCTAAAAGGTTGACAGAACTTCGCTCCATAGGATATGATGAGAATACTTGGAATTTTAACTCTGCACGATCTTTACTCCTTCTACTGGAAAAGCGTTGGTGAGTTCAATTCTATATCTGGAGGTTTCTATGAAAATCTATTATTCAAAATTTGTCGGTGTCGGCTATCTAGTCCTTGCGGCGGGTGTATTCTTTCAATTTTCCTTTTTCCTCGCGCATGGATTGATTGACTTTTCCCAGCTTAGTCTTCTTACTGTGGTTCCAACCATCCTCTTTTTCGCTGCTATCTATGCAACGATTGCAGGCATCAAAAGACTGACTAGTCGTAGGCTTTCCTTTGAATTCACCTTTGAAGGTATTTATGTCTATCCTGGGCTCTTCTTTTCCAAGGAAATCTTCATCCCTAAAGAAGAATTGTTGCGAGCATCGTATGTTGAAGTGGATGTCAGTGACCCTGACCATGTCAACAGCAAGGCTTACTATTTAGACTTCAATCTGAGAGAGGTCACCCAGCTAGAAGATATTTCTAAGTCAAACGTCATCATCGATACAAGTGTTCTGATATTGCGTCTCTCCCTGAGCCTCTGTCGATTTAGAGAGGAAGAAAAAGCCGAATTGGCGACCTATCTAAAAGAAAACTACGGCATTGATTTCTTATATTAGTAAGTAAAAAAGCCCTACATCAGGGCTTTTTGTGTTGTTAGCGATTTAGCACTTGCGCTTCAAAGTGGGCAGGTTTATCGTCCAACTTAAACGTCGTGTAAATTTAAATGCTTAAAATTTTGTGCTTCGAAAACTTTTAAAAAAGTAAGAGCATTTCTACACCCTTACTTCTTACTAGTATTCTTAGTTACGGTAAAAATGACTATCTTTGTCACTTGGTGATTGGCCAATAGACAAGACTTCTTGACTACCATCTGTACCTGTCAATTCATTTTGGACTCCAGCTGGAGTGTAGATAAGGCGAGCACCTTCTCCTCCATCAACAAGTTGGATGCCTGCTAAGTAATAACCATCTTTTTCCTCTACTCGGCCCATCTCGTAATTAAAAGTTCCTTTTGAACTTTGGATCGTTACAATCCCATCAGCTGTAACTGTTGCAGTTGTTCCTGCATAGTTCTCCCAAGTTCCCACGAATTTAGAGTAAGCTTCTTGTGACTTTTGCTTCTCTTCCTTTTGTTCTGCTTGAGTCGTTTTAGCATCTGACACACTACTTGCCTCAGACTTCTGCTCCTCTTTTTGGCCTGCTTCTGTTTTACTTGCTGAAGCCGTCGTTACTTGAGTTGTTGTTTCCTTTTGGTTTGAAGCTGAAGTATTCTTGTCAGCCTTTCCACCACAAGCAGCTAATGTAATAGCAGCTAACAAGGTCAGTACTGATAGACTTGTATAGCGCAATGTTTTATTAGTCATAAAAATCTCCTTTGAAATATGGTCGTTTAAAGTGGCTAGCCTAGTTTTACATATAATTTTGATGGCTAACTCATTGCTTTCAGTGTATCATTTATTTCGTTTTTATTCAATAGCTACCCTACATAGAAAAAAGACTCATCCTTTTAGGAATTAGCCCTTCTTCCTCTATTCTTTATTTTATTGCTTTTTAATAGATAAACATGGCATCGCCAAAGCTAAAGAAACGGTATTTCCCATCGATAGCATGTTGGTAGGCTTTGAGGACCAATTCACGGCCTGCAAAAGCTGAGACAAGCATGACCAAGGTAGACTTTGGCAAATGGAAATTAGTAGAAAAAGCATCCACCACCTTCCAGTCATAGCCTGGCTTGATAAAGATATTGGTCCAGCCAGAATCGGCCTGGATTTGGCCGTCAAACTTGCTTCCGATAGTCTCTAGTGTACGGATAGAGGTTGTCCCCACAGCAATGATACGGCCACCATTTTCTTTGACCTGACGCAAGGTCGCTGCAGCTTCCTCAGACAATTGATAAAACTCTGAGTGCATCTCGTGCTCATCCAGATTATCTACTGAAACAGGTCTAAAGGTCCCAAGTCCAACATGCAAGGTCAGGTAGACTAGGTGAACGCCTTTATGCTGGATCTCTTCTAGTAGTTCTTTTGTAAAATGAAGGCCTGCAGTCGGAGCAGCGGCTGAGCCACTCTCCTTGGCATAGACGGTCTGGTAACGTTCACGATCATCCAATTTTTCGTGGATATATGGAGGCAAAGGCATTTCTCCCAGACTTTCAAGTACTTCTAGGAAAATTCCTTCATACTCAAAACGGACAATACGACCGCCATGGGTTAATTCCTCAGTCACGACTGCGCTAAGTCGACCATCACCAAAGACAACACGAGTACCAACCTTGAGACGTTTGGCTGGTTTCGCCAAGACTTCCCACTCGTCTCCTGCTGTGTTTTTCAAAAGCAATAGTTCAACGTGGCCCCCTGTTTCTTCCTTTTGACCATGAAGTCGGGCTGGCAAGACACGGGTATCATTCATAACCAGGGCATCACCTGGCTCTAGCATGTCAATAATGGAGTGAAAGTGGCGATCTTGAAATTCTCCAGTTTTGCGATTGACCATCAAGAGTTTAGAGGCATCGCGCTTTTCCAAAGGAGTCTGAGCAATCAATTCCTCCGGCAAGTGAAAATCAAAATCATTTGTATTTAATGTCGTCATTCTTCTTTTCTCTTCTCATTTATTCAAATTACTTATCAAAGCGAACTTCTTCAAGTAGGTACTCGATGAAGCGTTCACCCATCTTAGACAAGCTAGTTTTCTCATGCTGGATATAAACCAATTCAATGGGATCATCAATATCAAGTGGAATCGAAACGATATTGTCTCCATTGAGGTTACTATTAAGGATACCAGTCGCGATGGTATAGCCGTCCAAACCAATCAAAAGATTGAACAAGGTCGCACGGTCACTAACAACGATGGATTTCTTGTGGTGTTCCTGAGACAAAATCTCCTCTGAGAAATAGAAGGAATTATGGGTACCTTGGTCATAGCTCAAATATGGGAAGTCTTCTAGGTCTGCCAACTGCACCTTGTCTCTCTTAGCAAGAGGGTTGGTCTTGCTGACAAAGATATGGGGTTGGGCTGTAAAGAGATGGTGGGCAATGAGATGGTTGTCGTCCAACATCTTCGAAAGAACATCCCGGTTATAGCTATTTAAAAAGAGAACTCCCACTTCACTTCGGAAGTTCTTGACGTCGTCGATGATCTCCCAAGTTCTGGTTTCACGCAAAAAAAGCTCGTACTTTTCCATATCGCTTTTCTTGAGCAAGGAAACAAAGGCATTAACTACAAAAGCATAGTGTTGTGAAGACACACTAAAAAGCTCGCGATGAGCGATTGGGTTCTTATAGCGTTCTTCTAGAAGTTGAGTTTGCTCGACAACCTGACGGGCATAAGATAGAAACTCCATCCCATCACGTGTAAGGGTAATTCCCTTAGGATTTCGGATAAAAATCTCAATTCCCATCTCATTTTCTAAATCACGAACGGCATTTGATAGACTCGGTTGCGTAATGAAAAGTTGCTTGGCAGCCTCATTCATCGAACCAGTCTCTACGATTTTGATAATATAGTGTAATTGTTGAATTCTCATGTTTTTATTGTACCATACTTGAGGCAATATAAAAAGGAACAGTCACTGAAAGCCAAGCTAGCCGCATATCAGTCTTTTTTTGCAGCTCATAAAAAAGAGGTTGGAAGATTTCCAACCTCTTTATCTGTTCTAGCAGTTAAAACTAGCTGTCTTTTTTCCAAAAGATGGCTAATAAAATCATGGCGCCTAAAACTGATGGGATAATAGCCGTATCAGCTAAGATAGGCCCCCAAGTTCCAAAAAGCATTTGACCCAGGAAAGCACCAATCCAACCCAGGAACATTTTCCCAAAGCATCCCATCCGTTCTCCACGATTGGTGATAGCTCCTGCTAATAGTCCGATCAAAAGACCGACAAACATACTTCCAATCATAGTTTCTCCTTAAATTGCCCAATCTCCATTGCGGAAGAGTGGTACGCGTGTTCCATCCTCACGGATACCATCGATATCCATTTGGTTCGAACCGATCATAAAGTCAACGTGAACATCTGAACGATTAAGTCCTGCAGCTTCTAGCTCTTCTTCACTCATCTCAGCTCCACCAACAACGCTCGTTGCATAGGCTGCACCAATAGCCAAATGATTTGAAGCATTTTCATCGAAAAGGGTGTTAAAGAAGGTAATACCTGATTGAGAAATTGGGCTTGGATCTGGTACCAAGGCACATTCACCCAAGGCACGCGCACCAGCATTCTTAAAGACAAGGTCCTTCATTACTTGATCACCTTTTTCAGCAGTAATATCAACGATTTGACCATTTTCAAAGGTCACTTTGATGCCTTCGATAATATTTCCATTGTAGCTAAGAGGTTTTGTAGAAGTGACATAACCATCTGCACGACGGAAGTCAGGTGCTGTAAAGACTTCTTCTGTTGGCATATTTGGCAAGAAACCTTCGCCTTGAGCATTAACTGCACCAGCTGATTCCCACACGTGGTTCTTCGGCAATCCAAGTGTCAAGTCTGTTCCAGGCGCTGTGTAGTGAAGGGCTGAGAATTGCTCTTTGTTCAGCATCTCTGCCTTGCTCTTCAAGATTGCTGCATGTTCTTCCCAAGCCTTAACTGGATCTTCTTCGTAGACACGGCAAGTCTTGAAGATTTGGTCCCAAAGGAGATCCACTGCTTCTTCGTCACTAGCCGCATTTGGAAAGACTTTCTTAGCCCACTCAAGTCCAGCAGCCGCTGCTACAGTCCAGCTAACCTTGTTAGATTGAGTTGCGATACGCATTGGCTTCATGGCAATTCCCATAGCTTTAGCAGAAGCTGAGAGCTTTTCAGCATCCACTCCGTTTAAGGCACCTGGGTCAGAAGAACGAACACCAAGACGACTTGCTTTGTTTTCAAGAAGGTAGTTCATCTCAGCAATCTTGTATTCTGGTACATTGTCCAAACGCTCCATCGGCGCGTGAAGAAATTTCTCACGGTTAACAAAGTCATCTGCCCATTGAACGATAACTTCGTGCGCTCCAAGTGCATAGGCTTCTTTGACGATTAAGTGAGCCAACTCACGTTGCTCCACATCGATAGAGAGAGCCAAGGTATGACCAGGTTGCACGTTCACTCCGTTTGCAACCAAGAGCTTAGCATATTTTTCTAGATTTTCTTTAAAATTTGGTAAAACCATCTTGTTTCTCTTTTCTATTTTTATTTTTCTTTCAAAGCAGAAAATAATTCTGCTAAAGCAATAGCACTAGACAATAGTGCTGTTGATAGAAGAATTGTCTGATCAGCAAGTTCCAATTGATACTCAAACACCTTCTCAGCTGACTTGTCTTCCGCAAAAATTCTTAGTTTCATGAAATGTCCTCCAAGATCTTAAAACAAATCATCAAACAAACTCAACTGATTATCCTCTGGCATATTGCCGAGAATTCCCATTTCATCCATCTTTTCAACCAAGGTTGAGGAAAGTCCTCCACGCTTGCGCAACTCAGTTTTAGAGAGGAATTCTCCCTCTTGACGGGCACGAACCAGTTGCTTGGCAACGTTCTCTCCCAGACCATCCATAGCGACAAACGGCGGGATAAGGGTGTCTCCATCAATGATAAATTCGGTCGCATCACTGCGATAGAGGTCCAATTTACCGAACTTAAAGCCACGTTCCCACATCTCATTGACGATTTCAAGTGTTGTGTAAAGGTCAATCTCAACATTAGAAGCTTCATTGTTCTTGCGTTTTTCAGCAATTTCTTGCATCTTGCGTTTAATAGCATCCAAGCCTGCCCCCATAGTTTTGATATCAAAGGCCTTGGCACGGATGGAGAAGTAAGCACAATAATAATAAATCGGATGGTGAACCTTGAAGTAGGCCACGCGAAGGGCCATCATAACGTAGGCTGCCGCATGGGCTTTAGGGAACATGTACTTGATTTTTCCACAAGATTCGATATACCACTCAGGCACATTATTGGCCTTCATGGCTTCGATATAACCATTGCGCTCTTCTTCTGAGATTTTGAGCCACATTCCCTTACGCACTCGTTCCATGATGGTAAAAGCCATCTTTGGATCTAGACCAGCGTGCATGAGGTAAACCATGATGTCGTCCCGACATCCGATAACGGTTGATAGGTCCGCAATTCCAGCCTTAATCAAGTCTTGGGCATTTCCCAACCATACGTCGGTACCGTGAGACAAACCAGAAAGCTGAAGCAACTCAGCAAAGGTCGTCGGATGGGTTTCATCAACCATCCCTCGAACAAAGTTAGTCCCAAATTCTGGAATACCAAGCATGCCAGTTGAGGTACCTATTTGTTCAGGTGTCACTCCAAGGATATCTGTACCTGAGAAAAGGGCCATGACACCAGGATCATCCATAGGAATATCATTTGGATCAATCCCTGACAAGTCCTGGAGCTTGCGAATCATGGTCGGATCATCATGTCCTAGAACATCGAGCTTGAGGACGTTCTCATCGATATCGTGGAAGTTAAAGTGAGTGGTCTGCCATTCAGCAGTGATATCATCTGCAGGATACTGCACAGGAGTAAAGTCATAGACATCCATATAGTTAGGGATAACAACGATTCCCCCTGGGTGCTGTCCAGTCGTCCGTTTGACACCAGCAGCTCCTTGGGCTAGGCGCTCAACTTCGGCTTCTCGGTAGAATTTGCCATAGTCACGCTCGTAACCCTTGACAAATCCATAGGCTGTCTTGGCAGCCACCGTACCTACCGTTCCTGCACGGAAGGCATATTCTTCCCCGAAGATATCACGGACGTCCAAGTGGGCGCTAGGCTGGTCCTCACCTGAGAAGTTCAAATCGATATCGGGTACCTTATCTCCATCAAAACCAAGAAAAGTCTCGAAAGGAATATCCTGGCCATTTTTGCTGAGCTTGTGACCACAATTTGGACAGTCTTTATTGGGCATATCAAATCCTGAACCGTAAGAACCATCCGTGATAAATTCACTATATTTACACTGCCCACAGACATAGTGAGGAGAGAGAGGATTAACCTCCGTAATCCCAATCATGGTCGCAACGAAACTGGATCCAACAGACCCACGGGAACCAACCAAGTAGCCTCGTTCGTTGGAGCGCTGTACTAGCATTTGTGAAGCCAGATAAATCACGGCAAATCCATTCCCCAAGATAGAGGTTAGTTCCTTTTCAATCCGTAAATCAACGATATCTGGCAGTGGATTTCCATAGACTTCAAAAGCTTTTTTATAGGTTAGCTCGGCGACCGTTTCCTCAGCTTGTTCAATGAAAGGTGTATACAAGTCGCCTTTAACGACCTCAACAGGCTCAAAGATTTCTGCCATGGCATTGGTATTTTCAATGACAATCTTGCGAGCCAAGTCTTCCCCTAAAAAGGCAAACTCATCCAACATTTCATTGGTTGTTCTAAAGTGTGCCTTGGGTAGCGGAGCTGGTTGAGCAGCTTCTCCATGACCGATCGTTCGGTTAATCATAGCCCCCTGACCTAGACTGCGGACGATGATTTCTCGATAAATCTCATCCTCAGGTTCGATATAGTGGACATTTCCTGTCGCAAGAACTGGCTTACCGAGACGGTCTCCGACCTCAATCAAACTCTTGATAATGGTCTGAAGTTCCTCTATATCCTTGACCTGCTCTTTGGCAATCAGAGGCGCATAGATAGCCGGAGGCATGACCTCGATAAAATCATAGTATTTGGCTACTTCGACTGCCGCATCTACACCTTGTGATACGACTGCATCAAAGACTTCCCCTTCCGTACAGGCTGAACCTAAGATCAAACCTTCTCGATGGGCATCTAGTACCGTACGTGGAATCCGTGGAACTCCTTCAAAATACTGGGTATTAGAGAGGGAAACCAGCTTAAAGATATTTTTCAAGCCCACTTGATTTTTCACATAGATGGTCGCATGCTTGACTCGAGCTTTTTTATAAGAATCCGGACTGATTAAATCAAGGTTTAATCGTGCCAAGTTAGTAACACCGTGTTTTTCTGCTACTTCCTTGATAAAGATAAAGAGCAGTCGGCCAGTTGCTTCCGCATCATAGTTGGCCATATGGTGGTGTTCTAGAGCTACACCAAAACGTTTGGTCAAGGGTCCCAAACCATGACGTTTGTACTCAGGATAGAGATTTCTAGCGAACTCTAGCGTATCGATGACAGGTTGAGTAATTTTTGGAAGACCATGACGCTCATAGTTGGCATTCATAAAGCCAACGTCAAAGCTTGCATTATGGGCTACAAGAACGGTATCTTTACAGAATTCTTGGAATTCTTTCAGAACTTGAACCAAGGGTTTAGCGTTTTTCACATGGTCATCAGTAATCCCTGTCAATTCAGTTGTAAAGGCTGATAAGGGGTGCCCAGGATTGATAAATTCATCAAACTCAGCGATGATATTACCCTTATACATCTTGGAAGCCGCCACTTGAATCAAGTCATTATAGATAGCTGATAGACCTGTCGTTTCCACGTCAAAGACTACATAGGTAGTTTCAGACAAATTCATCTCAACTTCGTTGTAGACGATAGGAACACGATCTTCTACGATATTGGCTTCCATCCCATAAATGAGCTGAATACCAGCTTTCTTGGCAGCCTTATAGCCGTGAGGAAAGGACTGAACATTTCCATGGTCTGTGATTGCCACTGCTTTGTGCCCCCATTTAGCTGCTGTTCCAACGATTTCCTCAACCTCAGGAAGAGCATCCATAGTCGACATATTGGTATGGGCATGAAACTCAACACGACGCTCGCCTTCTGGCATCAAATCCTTACGTTCATAGTGAACTACTTCCTGCACATCTTGTACATTCATGGTCAAATCTCGTGTGAAATTATTGACCTCGACATTTCCACGAACACGGAGCCATGAATTTTTCTTGATGATATCAAACTTCTGAGCTTCCTCTTCATTTTTGACCCATTTTTGCATAGAGAAACTAGACGTATAGTCAGTCATCTTGAAATTAATCAAGACACGACCCGTTCTAGTCACTTTATGTTCCACATCAAAGACAACCCCTTCAAAAACAAGTCGATTTTCTTCGGTATTGACCTCAATCATTGGAGTTATCTCTGCCTTGTCAAGTTTAGGCTTGGCAGCTGCCTTCTTGGCTTGGAAATCAAAGACAGGTTTGTCCTCAACTTGAGGTGGCGGTGCCATCTGTTCTAACTGTTCCATAGCTCGAAGGGTCTCATCATTGGCAGCCTGAACAATCATTTGATTCTCTGTATGGAAGGCTTCTTGTTCTTCCTTGGTCAGGTCCTCATTTTTTTCCAATCGGAAGGTTAATTTAGGAAAACCAAATTCTTCCAACTTTTTGACAAGATTAGGCAGGTGATTTTTCCTGAAATGCTCTGTATCTGCTGCTTCAGAGGCCTCAATAATCAATTGATCATTTTCAATCCGAACCTGAAAATCCTGATACATGGTCCGAAATCCTTGACTAGAACAAGGCCTATCTGAAAAAGCCTCCCGATAGTAGGCCTGTAAAAGCTCTCTTGAAAAATCTTGACCTTTCGTTTTAATCTCGAAAGTCGCTTGATTTCCCGTTTTTGAAAATTCTTCTTTCAATCCCTTCTTCAATGCTAAAAAGAGTTCAAAGGGGAGGATATTTTCAAATACAAAACGAAACTCCCAGATTTTACTGCGCTTATGCACAAGAACTTGTTCAATTTCAGCCTGGAAGAAGGCTTCATGATTTCTTATCTCAGCGGGGATTCCCAACTGATTCATTAAAATTTCAAAAGTAGTTGACATCCATTTTCCTCACAATATACTCCTTCTATTTTACCATATTTGAGGTACTTTTTCCTATTTCTACTAAATAGAAAAAGAAGCCACAAAGTGACTTCTTTTATAGTGACGACAAATTAGTCTTCACCTTTGTTTTTCTTAATGATTTCTTCTTGTACTGACTTAGGTACATCTTCGTAGTGGTCGAATACCATCATGAAAGTACCACGTCCTTGTGATGCAGAACGAAGAACTGTTGCATAACCGAACATTTCAGCAAGTGGAACGTAAGCACGAACGATTTGGCTGTTACCGTGAGCTTCCATACCATCTACACGTCCACGACGAGCAGTTACGTGACCCATAACATCACCAAGGTTTTCTTCTGGAACAGTGATTGTTACAAGCATCATTGGTTCAAGGATAGCTGGTTGTGCAGTTTTCGCAGCTTCTTTAAGTGCAAGAGATGCAGCGATCTTGAAGGCAGTTTCAGATGAGTCGACATCGTGGTATGAACCATCGTAAAGCTTCGCTTTAACGTCAACCATTGGGTAACCTGCAAGAACACCGTTAGCCATAGATTCTACCAAACCTTTTTCAACCGCTGGAATGAATTCACGAGGAACCACACCACCGACGATTGCGTTTTCGAATTCGAATCCTTTTCCTTCTTCATTTGGAGTAAATTCAATCCATACATCACCGAATTGACCTTTACCACCAGACTGACGTTTGAAGAATCCACGTGCTTGAGTAGGAGCGCGGAATGTTTCACGGTAAGATACTTGAGGAGCACCTACGTTCGCTTCAACTTTGAATTCACGACGCATACGGTCAACAAGGACGTCAAGGTGAAGCTCACCCATACCAGAGATAACTGTTTCACCAGTTTCAACGTTAGTTTCAACACGGAATGTTGGATCTTCTTCAGCCAATTTTTGAAGGGCGATACCCATCTTGTCTTGGTCAGCTTTAGATTTTGGCTCAACCATCAATTGGATAACTGGTTCTGGAACGTTGATTGACTCAAGGATGATTTTAGCTTTTTCATCTGTCAATGAGTCACCAGTTGTAGTATCTTTCAAACCAACAGCAGCAGCGATATCACCTGAGTAAACAGTGTCGATTTCTTGACGGCTGTTAGCGTGCATTTGAAGGATACGTCCGATACGTTCACGTTTACCTTTAGATGTGTTCAATACGTATGAACCTGATTGAAGAACACCTGAGTAAACACGGAAGAATGTCAAACGACCTACGAATGGGTCAGTCATGATCTTGAAGGCAAGAGCTGAAAATGGCTCTTCATCAGATGCTGGACGAGTTTCTTCTTCTTCAGTATCTGGGTTGATACCTTTGATCGCTGGGATATCAAGTGGGCTTGGAAGGTAGTCGATAACCGCATCAAGCATCAATTGAACACCTTTGTTCTTGAAGGCTGAACCACACAATACTGGGAAGAATTCAACGTTGATAGTCGCTTTACGGATACCAGCTTTCAATTCTTCGTTAGTGATTTCTTCACCTTCGAGGTATTTCATCATCAATTCTTCGTCAGTTTCAGCAACTGCTTCAACCAATTTTTCACGGTATTCTTGTGCTTGGTCAAGGTATTCAGCTGGAATATCTTCTTCAAGGATATCTGTACCAAGGTCGTTAGTATAGATTTCAGCTTTCATCTTGATCAAGTCGATGATTCCACGGAAGTCATCTTCAGCACCGATTGGCAATTGAATTGGGTGTGCATTTGCTTGAAGACGGTCATGAAGTGTGCTTACTGAGTAAAGGAAGTCAGCACCGATTTTGTCCATTTTGTTGGCAAATACGATACGTGGAACTCCGTATTCAGTTGCTTGACGCCAAACGGTTTCAGTTTGAGGCTCAACACCTGATTGTGAGTCAAGAACTGTAACCGCACCGTCCAATACACGAAGAGAACGTTGTACTTCGATTGTGAAGTCCACGTGTCCTGGTGTGTCGATGATGTTTACGCGGTGGTTGTTCCATTGAGCTGTTGTCGCAGCAGATGTGATAGTGATACCACGTTCTTGCTCTTGCTCCATCCAGTCCATTTGTGACGCACCTTCATGAGTTTCACCGATTTTGTGGATTTTACCAGTGTAGTAAAGGATACGCTCAGTTGTAGTTGTTTTACCGGCGTCGACGTGAGCCATGATACCGATATTACGAGTTTTTTCAAGTGAAAATTCGCGTGCCATGAGGTTTTTTTCTCCTATTTTTTTAATTTCTAATCTGTTTCTAACACTCTTTCAATAAAAACGGATAGGCAGGACCCACCCGTTCTCAATGTTTTCATGTTATAGTTGGTTTCAACTTGTGAGATGTTAAGTTGAATTGAACTCGGGCTAAAGTTAGTTAGCCGATTTGAGCCGGAACGGGATGCTGTGTGAAAAAGATAAACTTCCTTGTATTCGTCGAATACTGCGTCAGTTTCCTATTTTCACCTTGCATCCTTACCGTTCCTAGCATCATTTTCTTACCAACGGAAGTGTGCGAAGGCACGGTTAGCTTCAGCCATACGGTGAGTGTCTTCACGTTTCTTAACTGCTGCACCAGTGTTGTTAGCAGCATCCATGATTTCTTTAGCAAGGCGGTCAACCATTGTGTGCTCACCACGAAGACGAGCAATAGTTACCAACCAACGAAGTCCAAGTGTTGTACGACGTTCTGGACGAACTTCAACTGGGACTTGGTAGTTTGATCCACCAACACGACGTGCACGTACTTCAAGTACAGGCATGATGTTTTCCATAGCTGTTTCAAATACTTCAAGTGCATCGTTACCAGTAGCTTCTTTGATTTGTTCAAAAGCACCGTAAACGATTGAAGCAGCTGTACCACGTTTACCGTCAAGCATAACGCGGTTGATAAGACGAGTAACTAATTGTGAATTGTAAAGCGGATCTGGCAATACTTCACGTTTTGGAGCTCTATTTTTACGACTCATTTCTCTTTATCCCCTTTCCTTATGCTTTTTTCGGACGTTTAGTACCGTATTTAGAACGGCCTTGTTTACGATCGTTAACACCTGCAGTATCAAGTGCACCACGGACGATATGGTAACGTACCCCTGGAAGGTCTTTTACACGTCCACCACGAAGAAGCACCACGCTGTGCTCTTGCAAGTTGTGTCCGATACCTGGGATGTAGGCAGTAACTTCGATCAAGTTGCTCAAACGTACACGAGCAAATTTACGAAGGGCAGAGTTAGGTTTTTTAGGTGTCATAGTTCCAACACGAGTTGCTACACCACGTTTTTGTGGTGAAGAAACGTTTGTTTGAACTTTTTTATGACTGTTGTAACCAACGTTCAAAGCTGGTGATTTAGATTTTTCTACTTTTGATTTACGCGGTTTGCGAACCAATTGGTTAATTGTAGGCATCTACATTCTCCTGTGTTTTTTTATTTTTGGTGATGATACACTTGGTGACAGCTATCATCTGTGTGTACTTTTGCAACATTTGTCAGCACGTCCCTGTACACTCTTGAGAGACCAAAAGTAAAAAGTACCGTCTAACATTGTACCACTTTTTTTCTATTTTTGTCAATATATTTCTTCTTATTTTTTGACTTCTTTGCTCTTAAATTTAGTTGAAAACGTTCGCCTACCAGATAGACTCTTCAACCGACCACATAGACAAAGCTTCTTGTATTTGTCGACAAAATGGTGTTTAATAGATTTGTAAATAAGAGATCTCTATTACATCCTGATAGAGAAAGGAGAAATTATGAAAGTCAGACTTGACATTGATGCACAACATACTGAAGAACAAATCATAATCGAAGCGCCAACCTTGTCCACTCGAGTTCAAAAAGTTCAGGACTTTGTCCAATCTCTGGATCAAAAGGGGACCATCAAAGGAAAATTTCAAGACCAGGTCTACTTGATTCAGATTAGTAAGATTCAACGAATCTACATTGAAAATCGTAAAATTTTGGCTGAAACTGATAGTCGAACCTACGCTCTCGACATTCGTCTTTACCAAGCAAGTGAAATTTTACCTGCTTCCTTTATCCAAATTTCCCAATCGGAAATTGTCAACATTGATGCAATTAGTCATCTAAAACTAACCTCTAACGGCTTGATTGAAATCTATTTAAAAAACGAAAGTTTCACCTACTCATCTCGTCGTTACCTCAAAACTATTAAGGAGAAATTAGAACTATGAAAAAACAAGTATTTCACGATGCCACAACCGGTATCCTTATCGGTCTCATCCTATCTATTATCTTTTCACTCATTTATGCTCCAAACAACTACGCGCCACTTAGTCCAGAGTCAGCTATTGGTCAATTCATGAGCAGTCATCAGGTTCACGGTGCTCTAGTTTTACTCTATTGTACACTTATCTGGTCAGCTATTGGAGTACTCTTTAGTTTTGGTAGTCGTCTATTCGCTCAAGATTGGAGCCTTCTTCGTGCGACTGTCACTCACTTCTTCCTTATGTTGCTAGGTTTTGTACCTTTAGCAATCCTAGCAGGCTGGTTCCCTCTTCACTGGACTTTCGTTCTTCAGCTCATCCCAGAGTTTGCAATCGTCTACCTTATCATTTGGACGATTCTCTACAAAAGAGAATCAAAGAAGGTTGCCCACATCAACCAACTATTAGCTCAGAAAAAATAATATTTAAAAACCCACTCCTTTTTGCGAGTGGGTTTTTGCTTATAATTTTTGCTTCCATTCTAACAAGAGGTTCATGGCTTGCATCGGTGTCATATTGTAAACATCTACTTCGGTCAACTCTGCTAGGATAGGATTTTCTTCTTTTTCATCAAAGAGAGACATTTGCTCATTGACAACATTCCTTTGATTGATAGAAATTGGATTTTCCTGACCTTGGTTCTCTAGTTGAGTTAGAATCGCATCCGCTCTTTTTAGCAAGTCTGCCGGTAGTCCAGCAATCTTGGCTACATGGATACCGTATGATTTGTCAGCTGGTCCTGGTTCTATCTTGTGAAGGAAAGTAACCTGACCGTTTTGTTCCAGCGTAGCCACGTGAACATTTACTAGATGATCAAGATTAGATTCCAGACTTGTTAATTCATGGTAGTGAGTCGCAAAAAGAGTCTTGGCGCCGATATGCTCATGGATGTACTCGATGATAGACTGGGCAAGAGCCATGCCATCATATGTTGCGGTTCCACGGCCTAACTCATCAAAGAGAATGAGAGAGTTCCTGGTCGCATGACTAATAGCATTATTAGCTTCCATCATCTCTACCATAAAGGTGGATTGGCCTGAAACCAAGTCATCAGCTGCACCAATACGAGTGAAGATCGCATCAAAGATTGGCAAACAAGCACTTTCCGCAGGGACATAAGAACCCATCTGAGCCATAACCGCTGTAATGGCTAGTTGACGCATGTAGGTTGACTTCCCGCTCATGTTCGGACCTGTAATTAGTTGAATGCTAGTATCTTCATCCATCTGGATACTATTGGGAATATAGGTCTGAGCTCCCATGACCTTTTCAACAACTGCGTGACGACCATTCTGGATATCAATCCGCGACTCTTGCCCAAACTCTGGTCGAATCAGGTGTTGTTTTTCTGCAACTACTGCCAAGCCTTGCAAGACATCGACAGTGGCGATTCCTTGGGCTAGGGCTTGCAGGCGTTGGATATACTTGCCAACCTCCTCACGAATACGCATAAAGATTTCGTATTCTAGGTTTGCCGATTTTTCACGCGCCTCTAGCATTTCTCCCTCGATACGCGCCAATTCCTCTGTCCCAAAACGTTCAGAGTTTTTCAGCGTAGCCTTGCGGAAAAAGTGGGCTGGTACGTTACCTAGCTGCGAGTTGGTTACATGGAAATAGTAGCCGTCTTTTTTATTGTAGTCAATCTTGAGAGTATTGATGCCAGAGTTTTCTCTTTCCTTGGCCTCGATTTCAGCAATCCAGCTAGTCCCTTCTCTCAGCACACGACGGTATTTATCCAAGGTCTCATCAAAGCCAGTCCGGATAATCCCACCCTCTGTAATCACATGAGGAGCCTCAGGGGCAATGGCAGCACTGATCAGGCTTTCCAACTCAGGAATAGCATCGAGTTGTTCAATGAGATAAGTTAGAGCTGGTTGCTCCATTCCTTCTAAAATTGCTCGAATTCGTGGAACACTTCCCAAGGTAGTCGCTAATTGCAAGAGGTCTTTCGGATTGCTTTTGCCAAAAGAAACACGACTAGCCAGGCGTTCGATATCGTAGACACCCTTGAGGCTTTCCGTCAAATCACTGCGCTCAAAGAAATAATCCAAAAAGACTTGCACAACCTCCTGACGTTCAAGAATACGCTCCTTATCAATCAAGGGCCGTTGAATCCAAGAACGTAGAAGACGCATCCCCATTGCAGTTTTAGTCTCATCTAGCAACCAGAAAAGACTGCCTTGTTTCTTGCCTGAGCGAGCATTTTCAACCAAATCAAGACTGGCCTTGGTCGCAAAATCCATCTGCAAGAAATCTTTGATTTCATAACGGATAACAGGCTTCAAGTGGCTGAGCTCTCGCATCTGCGTCCGATGGACATACTGGAGAAGTTTACCACCAGCTGCTCCTTCCACAGATGCCAATTGAGAATCTAACAGATGTACATCTTCATACGGTTCCTGCTCATAGGAAAGTACTAGGTTCATTTGACGACTGAGAATCTGTTCTTCCGCTTCAGACAAGTCGTAACCAATCACCACTTCTCTGGCCTTGAGATTACGGATTTCACCACAGACTAGCGTAAAATCAGATAAGCCTGTCACATAAAAATCACCTGTCACCAAATCCATGTAGGCTAGACCATATCGAGACTCATCACGGTCAATAGCTACCAAAAAGTTATTTTGGCTATCTGGCTTACTACTATCAACCACTGTACCTGGTGTAATGACTTGAACAACCTCACGCTTAACAACACCAACAGCTTGCTTAGGGTCTTCCATCTGTTCAGCAATGGCAACCTTGTAACCACGCTCAACGAGGACATCGATATATTGTTGGGCAGAATGATAAGGGACTCCAGCCATGGGAATCGGATTTTCAGCATTTTTATTGCGACTGGTCAGTGAGATTTCTAGTATCTGTGCAGCATTGACGGCATCTTCATAAAACAACTCATAAAAATCACCCATGCGAAAAAGCAAAAAAGCATCTGGATATTGTTTTTTGATATCCACATACTGTTGCATACCAGGTGATAATTTTTCAGTAGTCATTTTCTCTCTCCTTGTAAAAACAGTCCTGAGAGAAGCTCTCAAGACCTTATCTATCTTCCATTAACTCTAGCAAGCGTTCTTCCATGACTTTAGCTTCATGTTGATCTTTACAGATAACCAACAAGGTATTCGCTCCAGCAACTGTACCTAAGATCCTACCATCTTTATTTGAATCTACTACATTTGCTAATACCGCAGCTTCTCCAAGCTTTGTATGGAGAACTAAAGTAAATTCAGCTCTCGCTACACCTTCAAGATGATGTGAAAGGAATTCAACCAAGTCAATTTTGTCTGTCTCATTGGCCAAGACATAGTAGACCATGTCATTTTTCTTAACTTTGGTCAAGCCGATTTCTCGTAAATCTCGTGATAAGGTTGTTTGGGTTACAAAGACATTCCGAGCCTCTAATCGATCTTGAATTTCCTTTTGAGTCCCTAGTTTTTCTTCCGTAATCATCTGCTTAATCAGCGAATGACGATCTTTTTTTCTCATAACATCCTCTCAAATGAATATTTATTTACACTTTGCATTTATTTAGCAAGAACATTATACCAAAAAAACTGCATATTTCAAAAAAATTTTCGTCTTTCCTTAAATTTGTGATAAAATAGTAGAAAAGCCCTAAAGGAGCCTTAAATGAATACAAAAGAATTGATTGCTAGTGAATTAGCTGGCGTCATCGATAGCCTAGATCAAGAGGCTATTTTAAATTTACTAGAAACACCTAAAAATTCAGATATGGGAGATATCGCCTTCCCAGCCTTCTCATTGGCAAAGGTTGAACGTAAAGCTCCTCAAATGATTGCTGCTGACATCGCTGAAAAGATCAATAGTCAAGCCTTTGAAAAAGTGGTAGCGACAGGTCCTTACGTCAACTTTTTCCTCGATAAGGCTGCTATTTCTAGTCAAGTACTACAAGACGTTATCACTGAAAAAGAGCACTACGCTGACCAAGAGATTGGTAAGCAAAAAAATATTGTTATCGACATGTCTAGCCCTAATATTGCCAAACCATTTTCGATTGGACACCTTCGTTCAACAGTTATCGGAGATAGCTTGTCACATATCTTCCAAAAAATCGGCTATAAAACTGTCAAAGTCAACCACTTGGGAGACTGGGGCAAACAGTTTGGGATGTTGATTGTTGCCTACAAAAAATGGGGTAATGAAGAAGCTGTCAAAGCTCATCCAATCGATGAACTCCTCAAGCTCTATGTCCGCATCAATGCTGAAGCTGAGAACGACCCAAGTTTGGATGAAGAAGCACGCGAATGGTTCCGCAAACTTGAAAACGGTGATGAGGAAGCTCTCGCTCTTTGGCAATGGTTCCGCGATGAAAGCTTGGTAGAGTTTAACCGTCTTTACAATGAGTTACAAGTTGAATTCGATAGCTATAACGGAGAAGCTTTCTACAATGATAAAATGGATGCAGTTGTAGACATCCTTTCTGAAAAAGGATTGCTTGTCGAGTCAGAAGGTGCCCAAGTTGTCAATCTTGAAAAGTATGGTATTGAACATCCAGCCTTAATCAAGAAATCTGACGGTGCAACCCTCTATATCACACGTGACTTGGCCGCTGCCCTTTACCGTAAAAATGAATACCAATTTGCCAAATCAATCTATGTTGTTGGTCAAGAGCAATCAGCTCACTTCAAACAACTCAAGGCTGTCTTGCAAGAAATGGGTTATGATTGGAGCCAAGATATTATCCATGTTCCGTTTGGCTTGGTTACAAAAGAAGGAAAAAAACTTTCTACTCGTAAAGGGAATGTTATCTTACTAGAGCCAACTGTCGCAGAAGCCATCAGCCGTGCTAAAGCGCAGATCGAAGCCAAAAATCCAGAACTTGAAAACAAAGACCAGGTCGCTCATGCTGTTGGAGTTGGGGCCATTAAATTCTATGACCTTAAAACCGACCGTACAAATGGATATGACTTCGACCTTGAAGCTATGGTATCCTTCGAAGGGGAGACTGGCCCTTATGTTCAATACGCTTACGCTCGTATCCAATCAATCTTGCGTAAAGCCGATTTCAAACCTGAAGCAGGTGCCAACTATAGCTTGAACGATGCTGAAAGCTGGGAAATCATCAAGCTCATCCAAGATTTCCCACGTATCATTAAACGTGCAGCTGACAACTACGAACCTTCTATCATCGCTAAATTTGCGATTAGCTTAGCGCAAGCCTTTAACAAATACTATGCCCACACTCGCATCTTGGATGAGAGTCCAGAACGCGATAGCCGTCTAGCCCTTAGCTATGCAACTGCAGTTGTCCTCAAAGAAGCCCTTCGTTTGTTGGGCGTAGAAGCACCAGAGAAGATGTAATTCGTTACAAGAGACTGGAACTAAAGTTCCTAGTCTCTTGACGGCAATCGCTATCGGGCGACTTGCCTAAGCGCCTTACTAATGCATCCAAATAATATCGACTTATTTGGATGCATGTCGTGATCTATTAAATTAATTTATTGCTAAGCAATTTAAGTAACTAAGGCACAAGCCTATAAGAATTGCTTTATACTATCATCATTCGAAAGGCAAAGACACTTCGCTTTTCTCTTACCAGCTACTTCTTTATCACTTAGGGAGAATTTTTATGAGCCAATACGCTTATATCTTGGTTGTTATCAGTCTTCTTTTTCTCTTTCTTGTCAACAAATATGAAAAAGAGAAACTTCAAAGACTGCTTCAGGACCAACTATTGAAAGATCAAGATTTTCGTGCAACTATCAAAGAAAAAATCCAAACGATAGAAAATATCAATGATGTCATTGACTACATCAACAAAGGTTATCGTTTAGGAATTCCAATTGCAAAAGAAATCGTTGACGAAATTCGCAAATAATAAAAAGACTCGAGAATCTACATCTCGAGTCTTTTTATTTATTTCTGACAGCTAAGATTCCTACCAGGATAACAATCCCTAAGGATACCATGGTTCCAACTGGTGCTACATTTTCATCAAAAATTTTCTCAGAGAACAGTAGCAGAGCAATCGCTAATAGTAGCAAAGCACTGCATAGGATAATATCCTTGAAACTTGGTTTGCGTTTTATATACTTTAAAAATGATCTCTGTAATTTACTCATTTGAACTGTTCTCTTTTGAAATAATTCTATAATCCATGGGATAAAAATCTAGCCCAGCATCTCTATCCTCTTACAAGGATTCAAGTTCATAAAGCTCTGCAATAATGCCTGCAACCTTCTTGATATCTCCCAACATACCACGCATTTCAAAATCAGCTAGTACAGGAAATCCAAAGCGTTGACTGTATTGCTTTGCAGTTAAACAGTATTGGTTATTGAAGTTTCGATTCCCTGATCCTACAACACCAAAACACTTGCTAGCATTCCTACCATAGGCGATAAAATCACCTACAGGAGTCGTTAGGATTTCTACATCTCCATTATCAACACCATTCCCACCTTCTAAATAAGTTGGTAAAAAAGTGACAAAAGGATTTGACATTTCATAGAATCCTCGTTCTTCCTTGACCAACTCTTTGATGTCAATCTTCTCAACATCAATATTCTTATACTGCTCCATCAAATAAGTTTTTAAACGTGTTACGAAACTTTCAGTATTCCCACTCAAACTGATATAAACTAAGGAAATTTTTTTCATCTTTCCCTCCCTCTTTCTCGAATCCAAAAAAATAACTACCAAGATTGTATCTTGATAGTCATCCTTTGTCAACTCTTAGACGAGTTCTTCTTCTTGAGATTCTGTTAATTCTTTTTGTTGCTGCCATATCTTATAAAATACAAGGCCTAGAAAAATAACATTAATGACAATTCCCAAAATTGTAGCCCCTTTAGCACCAAGTTCTGCGCCGAATCGAACGTTTGGTTCAGTAAACAGTAAAATAGCATCCTGTACTCCCATAAAATTATAAATAGAGCCAACAATAGCAACCAAAACATAAGCTACATAAGTATAATTTGCTAATTGGATATTTTGACGAACTAAGAAAATCAATGCTACAGTAACCAAGATAGCTGACAAAATAACCAAGATAATGTTGAAAACAGAGTGAGAATGTTCCGTCACTTTAATCGTATATGCAACTAATTCCTGAGCATAAGTTGCGTCTACTCCTGATGTTTCAAGTCCTGCCATGCTATCTGCAGTAGGAACTGGTGACAAAACTCCAAATAGTGATAAAGCCGAAAGCACGGCTGATAAAATTAGTAAAACCCAAAGATAAATTGGTTTCTTTTGCATAAGGATAACCTCCTAAAATGATTATTAGTATTATAGCATTTTTACAGATGCAAGACAATTCTTATATAGTTACCTCAATCTGTTTTCGATAGGCCTTTGGAGATTTGCCACAAAGTTTTCGAAACACTTTATAAAAATAACCTACGTTACTATAACCAACTGTATAGCAAATATCCTCAATACTATCATTGGTTGATAGCAAGAGTTGCTGAGCTGCTTTAATCCGTTGCTTATTTAGGAGCTCTGCAAATGTAGAATTGGTTTCCTTTTTAATCAACTGTCCTAGATAAACTGGATTGATAAAGAGATCTTTACTAATATCCTTTAGAGATAGCTCTTTTTGATAATCTCTACCAATTACTTCTAAGACACTAACTACATTTTCATTCATTCGATATTGTCCAAAGAAGGAAGTCAAGGTTTCCTTGGTAAAAGCAACTAATTCTTCAAAATCAACAATAGCATGTATTCTCTTGACAATATCCGTCATATCATCTGCTTTCAGATGTTCAAAAAGATGGAAAACATCCATAATAAATTGGGTAAACAGCTGCTTAGTAATCGAAACTCTTGGCGTATTCTCTAAAACAATCTGTTCAAGCAAGGTCAATTCATCAATAATCTGTTGGAGATTTCCTTGGATAATAACTCGGTAGATTGGTTCATAATAAGAAAATAGACTTTCAGATTGATTCAAGTTAACTGCACCATAGAAGAGAGCCTTCTCTACATCCAACTTCCATTTTTCAAAGTTCTCTTGATACGGTTTCTTAAAAGGTATAACAAGCAAGCCCTCAAACTCTCTATCAGCAAATACAATTTGCCAATCCTGTCCGAGCACATAGTATGGAATAAGAAAATCACCCTGCTTATCTTTTGACAGTCCAATCCACCAGTTTTCTTTATGAGATAAGTGAGCAAGAAGAGCCTCCTCATCTAGTTTCTGACTTAAAAATAAGGGTTCTTGGATTTTTTCACCTAGTTGATTGGCAATTTTTTCGAGTAGATTACCTAATTCGACTTTATCAACTGGTTTAACCAGATAATCGACCACGCTGAGGTTCATCGCTTTTTTTACGTAGTCAAATTCCTGATACCCAGATAGAAGGATGTAATAGCTATCTGGTAGAATATCCTTCATCTCCTGTATCATTTCAAGGCCCGTTTTGTCAGGCATATTGACGTCAGAAATAACAATATCCACAGGATGTTCTCTAACATAGTCTAAAGCTTCGTCAGCATGGTTGGCAGTTGCAACGACTTCCATGTCCCACTTCTCAAAAGGAATTAAACGCTTAAGTCCTTCTGTTATCATGTACTCATCATCTACTAATAGTACTTTATACATGTTTAATGTTTACCCTTTCTCCTCATCTTGAATGGTGATTCGGTATTGTACACCTTCTTGTTCACCAGATTCTACACTAATCTGGTATCGTTCCCCAAAGTAAAGTACAAAACGCTCATGTACATTGACAATACCGATAGACTTCCGTCCGTTACTATAATCCTCAGTAGGTTCGAAAGTTCGTTTGGCTAATTTAGCTTGGATTTCAGCTAACTTCTCAGCAGACATCCCACGTCCATTATCCACCACTAGAATTTCAACATAACCGTCTTTTCTCAAGGCTTTAATACTAATGACATTGTCGGATCTTCGATGGTCCACTCCATGAGCGAAATAATTCTCCACCAATGGTTGTAAGGTAAATTTTGGAATTCTCATCTCCTCAATACCCGGATCAATTTTAAATCCATAGGCAATTGATTTAGGATAGCGAACCATACAGAGATAACTGTATTTCCGACAAAATTCTACTTCCTTTTCAAGTGTGGTCTCACGCTCATTAGAAATATTATTCCGAAGTAAACTGCTAAATTCATAAATAATATCTGCCAGTTCATTTTGACTCTCCATAACCGCATACATTCTTAAAAATTCAAGAGTGTTATACATAAAATGCGGATTTATCTGAGCTTGGAGAGCTCGCATGTTTGCATCCTTCTGACTCAGTTCCAATTGATAAATATCGTGGATATTTTTTTCCAGACGATCCAACATATCATTTGTTGTCTCTGCAATCAAAAGCAATTCTTGGTCCTTTTTGGACGTATCAATTCTCTTGGTCTGCTCACCTTTGGCAATGGCTTGAATCGAATCCACTAAATCAACTACCTGATCTTGATAATTTGAAAAAGTTCTTTTCAAAGTTATGTGTAAAATAACGATAAAAAGCGCGCTTAATCCCAATATAAGAGCTGAACTTGCTAGACTTCCCTTTAAGACATAACTTTGGGGCACTGCCACTTGGACTTGATAGCCATGGGAGGTGACCCCCACTAACCAGTCTTCATTAGGGCCCTTTTCACCCAGATGAAACATATCAGTTTCGAAAGGTGAGGTGATTGTTACAGCTATGGGAACTGTGCCTCTTGTATTATCAACAGCTCTGTATAGAACTTCAGACTGAATGGAAATATAAATAACACCTAAAGCTTGGTCGGATACAGGGTCGGATACAGGAATGGCGAAGCTATCTGCATCCGGTTTGAAATCTTCTGCTAAAACTTTGTAGCCACCCCTGTTATCTCTTTTTGATACAAAGACTTCCGTCGAATCTTGTAAGACAATCGAAACGCCTGTCACAAAGTCATTACGTACATAGAGATCATCGATATTTTCATAAATAGACACTGAAATATATGGCGATGCCTTACGTTCCAACTGCCAGTAGAAATAATCTGGTGTACTGAGACTAAAGTATTTATAAATCCCCTCAATCCTAGCTTGATTCTCTACCAAAGCCTGAGCAAGGCGTGCCGACTCTCGATAGTAGTACTCAACCTCGCTAATGGTCCTTGCTAGAACTCGCTGCCCGACTCGATCAGCTTCCTTCTCACGAGCATCCCAGTCTGCATAGGCTAGTAATAGAGCAAAACTGGAAATGATGGCAATCATCACTAAACTATAGATTCTAAGAAGCGAGTGAAGACGAAACTGCTTTGTCTTATTTGCTTGCCATTTTTTCATGAATGCTTTCATAAACAGGCTCCAATATATCACTAATAAAGAAATGCCACATTCCAATCCCTACAAAGAAGAACAGGGCCGGCATGTAATAGCTAATAACTCCGAGCAAAACACTGCCCAATAGCACCTTTACCACGGCAGATAGACTCATAAAAATTCCAATAAAAGCTAACTTTAGAGTGTTTTGGTAGGACAGATCAAAATAAACCTGTAATTTCAAGGACACTGTATAAGCCAAAAACACCATTGCTAAGATAAATAAATTCAGAAAAGTTGCAGCTAAATGTAAGATGGTTTGATTAGGCAATTGAACCATAAGATAAAGACCATAAACTAGAACTAATCCAAAAATTAAAAGTGTATAGAAAGTCAGATTGCTTTTTATAAAGTTGTTCTTATAGAGAGACCAGGTTTCCTTAAAACGATAAGAACGATAAGAGTAGCCATGTTCTGCATATAAACTCATGATAGTTGCGCTAGCTGGTGCTACGCCAAAAATCACACCTCCTGCCAAGGTTAGTAGCCAGAAATAAGCAGATACAATCATTCCTAAAAAGAAACGATGAAAGACTAGCTCAAGAAAATTTCCCACAGTTTGCCTCCTAAAAATAATCTAGTCCTATTATACCATATTTCAAGCGCTCTCAAAAATAAGAACAAGATTCTAAGTTTTGGAAATAAGAGTCTGTAAATAACATTGTAGAACATAGAGAAATTTTGATAATATAATCATATGTGTTATACTGGAATCAAATGAAATATCTACAAAAACAAGCATAGATGAGGAGAAAAGATGGCTTTTTTAGATCAATTGAAAGATGGAGCTAGACTTGTCAAAGAGACAACTAATACTGTCATTTCAGAAGGAAAACAAAATGCAGAAAACCTTCGTAAGAAAAAGGAAATTCAAGTACTACAAAATCAAATTGATGACTTGTATAGATTAATTGGTATCAAATTTGTTGAAGAACATTTAGAAGAAATAAAGGAAAATCCTCTCTATTCAACTGAAATTGCTGAAATCACTAAGCTCTTTCAGGAGCAGATTTCTCTTCAAAAATCTATTGATTCATCTAGTCAAGATTTAGTTTCTTGCCCCCATTGCGGAACAAGTCTATCAAAAACCTTTGAATTTTGTATCAATTGTGGAAAAGTAATAAAGTAGAGTCGAAATGAAGGATTATATTGTAAAATCAAAATGTCCTGGCTGTTTCAAAAATATTGGAATCGGTTGGAAGTTCTGTCCGTATTGTGGAGAGTATGTAGATAATACAAAACCTAAAGTGGACTTAAAGTATGTCGATAGGATTCATAGAGACAATAATCAAGAAAATAAAAACATTTCTTTCAAAATGCCATCAACCCTCAAACATATGGGTGATAGGATAAAAGAAACGATCTCTGAAAAATTAGACAAAGGAGAGGAAGTTCAAGATCATACAATTTCCTTTTTTACCTTCGTTCTCAAAGAAGATAGTGTTGTGACCAAGGAAATAACTGAAATTTTGAATGATGATGATAATATTTTATTAGAAAAAGATCATATTGGTTACTATTTACAGAGTGATACGGAAGTCATCTCTATAAATAATAGAAAAATTGATATTGGTAAAAAACACTACCTAAACAATCGAGATACTCTCCGCATTGATGATACTATTTATATTTTTAGTCTCATGAACCAGAAGGATATCGAATGGAAGCATGAGGAAATCAACACAAGTCTAGGGGAAACAATCAACAGTCATTTTGAAGTTCTAGACAACGGTAATATATATGTTCACCCCCTCGGGGACACGGTTTATTTAAATAATAGGCCACTTAAGGAAAAAACATACCTAACTAATTATGATTTAGTATCTATCAATCATCGACTCTTCGTCCTTTATAATAATTGCTTAGTTTTTCAACAAGAATTAACTGAAAATCAAGAAAAGAGTCTCGTAGATAATATCAATAGAATAGAACAAGATACTCAGCTATCTGTTCTAATTCGAAAACGTCTCGCAGGAGATAAGCTTTTGTTATCAGAGATTGACTTTCAAGTTTCATCTGGGGAAATCGTACTCATTTTAGGTGGTTCAGGAGCAGGTAAAACCACACTAATCAATGCAATCATGGGCATAGAAAAAGCGGATGCTGATATCTTATTAGGAAATATAAACATCTATAATCAATTTGACAAAGTTCGAAGAATGATTGCCAATGTCCCTCAATTTAGTCTTCATCGTGAAAAAGATAGTGTTTATATGACTCTGAAAAATGCAGCAGAGATGAAACTCGTGCGAGACTTTACCAAGGATCCCGCTTTATTAGAAGAAAAAATCTCAAAAGTACTAGAAACAGTCAAACTAACAAAGAAAAAAGATGCCTTGGTATCTGAATTAAGCGGCGGAGAGAAAAAAAGATTGAGCATTGCAACTGAGTATATTGCAGATCCCGTTGTATTTGTTTTAGATGAGCCAGATTCTGGAGTAGACGGTAGTAATGCTCGTTCAATTATGGCTAGCTTAAGGAGTATCGCAGATGACAATAAGATTGTCTTTGTTATCTCACATAGTCCAGATCGAACCCCAGAATTATTTGATAAAGTATTAGTTCTCGCTAAAAGTGAGGAAGAAGCCTGTGGTAAACTGGCCTTTTATGGCTCCGTAGAAGATACCCTAGAATTCTTTGATGTCAACCAACTTGAACTTGTTGTATCGGAAGTAGAGCAAACTCCAGATTACTACATCGAAAAATATAGAAAATATAAAGGAGATTAAGATGAATTATGCATCGAACAAAGAACAAATTTTGATTTATTTGGGTAAATTTAAACGAAATTTTTTAAATTCTAACGGATGGTATTCTTTTATAAGTACTGCCATCATTGCCCTGGTTACATGTATTGTTGCTGGAGAAAACGGCTTCTCAACTGGCTTAAGTTCAGAAGTGAAATCCACTTCATTCATTATTGTTTGTGCTTGTATTTGGATAGGAGTTTTTAATTCCATTACATTGATTTGTAAAGAAAGAGATATTATCAAGCACGAATACCGAGGGGGAATGAACCTGTCATCTTATATGTTCGCCCACATGTTATTCCAAGCCCTTGTTTCTCTAATCCAAGCCATTATCTTCTCCTGTATTTTATTCCTCTTCTATCACCACTCGATTTCAGAATTTAAGACTATCTTTGATAATGATAGTTTACGATTCATCTCTTATTTCTTAACTATATTTTTAACCATTTATTCGGCAGATGCTTTGGGTCTATTTGTCTCTTCAATTGTTAAAAATGTTGAGAAAGCAATGACTGTTATGCCCTTTGTCATTCTCCTTCAATTTCTCTTTGCAGGAAATATCCCCTTAAATGGCTTTTTGCAGTTCTTATCTTATTTTACACTTAGTCGTTATAGTTTTGATGGGCTTTTAGACTTAGCCGGTTTTAAAGAAGGAGGAACATTTTTCAGTACCTCAAGCAAGGTACAAGTAAATTTATTAGTTGCTTGGATTCTACTCATTGCTTTCTCTATTCTTTTAGCCTATCTAGCAAGTAAACTATTAAAATCAGTTGAAAAAGATACCAGAGGTTAACATTGCTTGAATTAGTATAGTAAACTAGGTTTATAGTTCAAAAAAGGTAGTAAGATTTTCTCTTACTACCTTTTATATTATAAGATGTTTAAATTAGTAAAATTGCAATCCATGTTAGCTGCGATATTGTCTCTGACAAATGTACATTGACAAAAACACCCCCTAGCTGGGAGTGTTTTCGAGAAAAATAGCAAGATTAGCTAAATTTTATTATTTAGCATCGTCTTTATGAAGCATGTTTTTAACACCTTCAACGACACCTTCTACAGCATCTTTTGCATCTTCAGCAACTTCTTTAACTTTAGAAATAACTTTTTCTGTTGCCCCTTCGCTTTCAAGTTCTTTATCGCCTACCAATTTTCCAACACCTTCTTTGATAGATCCTGCAGCTTGGTTTAATTTTTCTTCTGTAGACATAAGTATGTTCTCCTTTTATTTTTTTCTAAATTATAAATTAGTGTACACGTGGTTCTGCTTTTGCTGCAGCGTCTTTAACAGTTTCAACACCTTGGCCAACTTTTTCTTGAACGAATTCAGCACCTTCGCCAAGTTTTTCAACACCTGAACCGATTCCAGCTTTAACTCTAGAAAATTGTTCTGACGCAAACTCGCCTGTTGATTCTGCCACGTCAGTTACACGATCCTGAAGGCTAACTGAGTCTGCTTCATGTTGTTCTTTAGTTTTGATATCAACAACATTAACGTTCACTTCAACTACTTCTAAATCAGTCATTTTCGCAACTTCTGAAACGATAACTTCTTTAATTTGATTGTATAGAGTTGGAACGTTTTTTCTGTATTCTACGATAACGTTCAAGTCAACTGCTACTTGTTCTTTACCAACTTCAACTTTAACACCGTGTGTTACATCGTTAGTATTAACAAGTTTTTCTGTAAGATTTGAGAAGAATCCACCGTCAACATGTAATAGTCCTGGGACTTTTTCTAGTGAAAGACCGATAATTTTTTGAATAACTTTATCTTCGTAAGTTAATTCTCCTCGAACATCTTTAGAAACGACTACATCTTTCTTTTCAGTGTCTACATTTACATTTTTTTCTACGTTTGACATATAAAACTCCTTTATTTATTTAAATAATTTTTCTGAACATAGTATCCGAATCCAATCCCTAATGTCCCACAAATTAAAACAAATAGTGTTTTAAAAAATCCAAAGGACAGGATGAAGCAAGCTAGAAGAATACCTGCTATACCACATAGAATTGGATATTGGTATTTTTTAAACAATTCCATTTTTTACTTCCTTACTTTACACGACTAACAATCTTCTTGGTTGCTTTTTGAGGGTCATATTCTTTTACTGAAACTTCCAGTTTAACCTCTCGATCCATACCAAAGAACTCTTTTAAGCCTCGAATTATTTCATTTTGGACTACTTCAAATTTGTTAGCAATGTTATCTGAAAGAACAGCTGTACCTTCTACATAAACGAAACATTTCTTTTTTCGAGTATGTACTTTGATTTTTGGTTCTTTAATTATTCGATGTTCATTCAGTAAGCATCGAACAAACCCTTCGATAGCTGAATTTTTTAATTTCAATTTATCGTCTTTAGTTCCAAGTTTTATTTCTAGATATTGTCTAGGATAAAACAGGATTACTAACATCCATAATAAAACGAAGATAGATAGGACTAGAAGTCCCCAAAAGATATATCTAGCAAGATAATATTCAATAGCAGTCTGTCTCCAGCTAGCTAATTGAATTCCTAAATCACTAACTTGTTGGTAATCTATCAAAATAGGAAGGAAAATTGTCAAGACTAGAATACAGAAAATAAGTAATACTATTTTCTTTGATTTTGACATATAAAATCCTTTCAATTAAAGCACTAAACTATAGGTTTACCCGTCAATACTAAATTTAAATCTATAGTTTATGATTGAGTAAAAAGTTAACCTTTTTTACCCAAAAAGAATGATACTACAGCGACAACAATCACCGCACCAGCAATCGATGGAATAAGTGACATTCCCGCTAGAGAAGGTCCCCATGTCCCAAAAAGCGATTGACCAACAGATGACCCAATTAAACCGGCAAAAATATTAGCAATTACTCCCATTGAGCCACCCTTTTTTGTGATTGAGCCTGCTGCAAGGCCGATAAAGCCTCCTACAATAATGGACCACAACATAATATGATATGCGCCTCCTTTCTTTTAATCAAAAACTATATTCTGTTATTCTGTGTTCACAAAATATCTTTTGATTACATTCAGTATATCATAATATGAGAGCGTACACAAATTTTATACCCACGAATATATGCTTTAATTATTGGTACATCAATGTTTTTAGAATGCTACATAATAAAAGGTAGAGTGAATGGTAGAGTAGTAAAAATAGTTGTTATCCTAGTTGATTAAAAAAATCTCTGATTTCCTCATCTTTTATAAAATAATATATAATTTTCCCCTCTCTTCTAGTATCCAAGATGTTTTGATTGGCTAGTTTACGAAGATGGTGGGAGGCAGATGCCATACTGAGATTTAGTAAACAGGCTATATCACAGACACAGAGTTCTTCAACAGCAAGGAGATAAAAGATGATATTTATCTGTTTATTATCGGTAAACTTTGATAAAATACGAAGTGATTTTTGGACTTTTTCCTTTTCAAGGTAGTTCGTTGCGGTTGTAACATTTTGTTGATTTATAACATCCACTTGACAGATACTATCTTTTTTCATAATTTTTTCTCCTAGCCTAACACAGCCCATAACATGTCAAAGCTGTTGTTTTCAATCAGGATATACATCCCCAATCCTAAATAGACAACGGCAATAAACCATCTGCTATATTTTTCCAAAGTTTCTCCAACAGAAGGGACTTGTGCTAATTTTTGGGCAGAAAAAACCAAGAGATAAATCATGACTAGAAAAGTAAGTAAAGTCACTATCAAATTCGCTAAATTTAAGGTGGTAAAATATGGGACAAAGACACCAATATTGTCAGCGCCACAACTTGCAAAAGTAATCATAGCGACTAGAAAAATCAGGTTTTTATTGTCTTTTCGCAAACCATCTTTTGCAATAGCTTCTCCATCAGAATCTCCTAAAAGCAAAACTTTGAGGCCTAGGAAAATTGGAATCAAACCGAGTAAACCTAAAATCTCTTTACTAGGAATATAATTTAAGACAAATGCAAAAAGCAAACTTAGGAATATTAGACTAACAGAGCCTAGAAATTGTCCTAAATAGATGTTAATGATGTCCTTTCTACTTTTTCTTTTGGCAAAAAATAACATTAGGATAATAAGTAAGTCTACGGCTGTCCCAGAATACAGGATTATTGAAGTAACAATATTTTGAATCATAAAACACCTCATTCAAATATATTTTTGAATGTATTCTAACATTAAACTTTGTAGATGTCAACTTCAGCTCCATCAAAATATAGATAAGAAGGTAGTGTACCAAATATTAAAAAACCCTGCCATCGAAATTATAGCAGGGCTTAACTTCAATATCCAGATGATATATTTATCTAAAAAAGGTAGAGAAAAAGGTAGAGTTAGAATTGAAATACAGTGCAATATATCGCATTTGGCAAAAAGAAAAAACGCTTGAAATCAGCGTTTTTCTTCTGTATTGATTCGTATTGAATGCTTACTTCACTTCTGTAAACACAACGTGTTTGCGAAGTTTTGGTGAGTATTTCTTCAATTGAAGACGGTCTGGAGTGTTACGTTTGTTTTTAGAAGTAAGGTACAAGCGTTCACCAGATTCTTTGTGTTCAAGTGTAATATTTACGCGCATGGTATCTCCCTTCTATTATTCAGCTGATGCAGCTTTAGCGATCTTACGTCCTTTGTAGTATCCTTTAAGTGATACACGGTGAGAACGTGAGTAATCTCCAGTAGTTTCGTCAAAGTTTACAGATGGAGCTGTTACTTTGTAGTGTGTACGACGTTTGTTTTTCTTCGCTTTTGACGTGCGACGTGCAGGTACTGCCATTTTGATTTCTCCTTTTAAGATATAAATTCAGTTAGGTTTGATTTTCATCAACTTCAATAGTATATCAAAACTTTTTTGTAAAGTAAAGTTACTTGACAAAAAAAGTTGTATTTTTTTATCGTACACTGATGAATTGTCTGAAAATTTAAAAATTTTGCCCTGTAATTCTTGTCAAATATATGCTATAATGGTAAAAACTAATATGAGAGGGAACATAATGACAGAACTAGATAAACGCCACCGCAGCAGCATCTATGACAGCATGGTAAAATCACCTAACCGTGCCATGCTTCGTGCGACTGGTATGACAGATAAGGACTTTGAAACACCGATTGTTGGGGTCATTTCGACTTGGGCGGAAAACACACCATGTAATATTCACTTGCATGACTTTGGGAAATTGGCGAAAGAAGGTGTCAAATCTGCTGGCGCTTGGCCTGTACAATTTGGAACCATTACTGTAGCAGACGGGATTGCCATGGGAACACCGGGTATGCGCTTCTCCCTAACGTCTCGTGATATCATCGCGGACTCTATCGAAGCAGCTATGGGCGGTCATAACGTCGATGCATTTGTAGCTATCGGTGGTTGTGACAAGAACATGCCTGGTTCCATGATTGCCATTGCCAATATGGATATCCCAGCTATTTTCGCTTACGGTGGTACTATCGCCCCTGGAAAACTGGATGGCAAAGACATCGACTTGGTTTCTGTATTTGAAGGAATCGGTAAGTGGAATCACGGCGATATGACTGCTGAGGACGTGAAACGTCTGGAATGTAATGCCTGCCCTGGCCCTGGTGGTTGTGGTGGTATGTATACAGCTAATACCATGGCTACTGCTATTGAAGTTTTGGGGATGAGTTTGCCAGGTTCTTCTTCTCACCCAGCTGAATCTGCTGACAAGAAAGAAGACATCGAAGCAGCCGGTCATGCAGTTGTCAAAATGCTTGAACTTGGTATCAAGCCTTCAGATATCTTGACTCGTGAAGCTTTTGAAGATGCTATTACAGTGACAATGGCTCTCGGTGGTTCTACTAACGCCACTCTTCACTTGCTTGCTATTGCCCACGCAGCTAATGTTGACTTGTCACTTGAGGACTTTAATACCATCCAAGAGCGTGTGCCTCACTTGGCTGATTTGAAACCTTCTGGTCAGTATGTCTTCCAAGATCTCTACGAAGTTGGTGGTGTGCCTGCGGTTATGAAGTACTTGTTGGCAAATGGATTCCTTCACGGAGACCGTATCACATGTACTGGTAAGACCGTCGCTGAAAACTTGGCTGACTTTGCAGATCTTACACCAGGTCAAAAAGTCATCATGCCCCTTGAAAATCCTAAACGTGCAGACGGTCCACTGATCATCTTGAACGGTAATCTTGCTCCCGACGGTGCGGTTGCCAAAGTATCAGGTGTTAAGGTTCGCCGTCACGTTGGTCCAGCTAAGGTCTTTGACTCAGAGGAAGATGCTATCCAAGCTGTCCTGTCAGATGAAATCGTAGATGGTGATGTTGTCGTTGTTCGTTTCGTTGGACCTAAGGGTGGTCCTGGTATGCCTGAAATGCTATCACTTTCATCAATGATCGTTGGTAAAGGTCAAGGAGACAAGGTTGCCCTCTTGACAGATGGACGTTTCTCTGGTGGAACTTATGGTCTAGTTGTTGGGCATATCGCTCCTGAAGCTCAGGATGGCGGACCAATTGCTTACCTTCGTACAGGAGATATCGTTACGGTTGACCAAGATACTAAAGAAATTTCCATGGCCGTATCCGAAGAAGAACTTGAAAAACGTAAGGCGGAAACAACCTTGCCACCACTCTATAGCCGTGGTGTCCTCGGTAAATATGCCCACACCGTATCTTCTGCATCACGTGGTGCCGTTACAGATTTCTGGAATATGGAACAATCTGGTAAAAAATAAACTCTTATATTATTCTATAAAGGATTGACTTATTACGGTCTAATATATTCGGCACGCAAAAAGGATGAAGTTCATAAGAACTTCATCCTTTTTTATTGGAATAAGCAGCAAAGTATGTCATCTACTCCGTTTTTTGCTTTTTCCACAAGTAAATGAGTACAATAAGAGAAGTTATTGAAAGCACTATTCCAGTGTTTAACCCTGGAGGACTATAAGTCCATACAATCTCATGTTCTCCTTCAGTAAGTGAAACACCCATAAAGAAACCAAGAGATTTTTGAACTTCTTGCTTTTGACCGTCTACTGTTACACTCCACCCTGAATGGTATGGAATCGTGAAGGTTGCAAAGGATTGTTCACTATTTGTAACATTAACGTGTGCTTTCACTGTTGAATTTGAATAGGAATCAATGGTGATGTCATTTGCTTTTTTAAACTGTTCCAAAGCTTTGGTTAGAGTTGGTATATCGATTGAATAGAATTTAAAACCACTAATATCCCATTCTTTGGCTTTTCCTTCATCAATTGTAAATTTGAGCGTTTTGTTTATGTTTCCATTTCCAACCACCCATAGTTGATTTTCTCGGAATCGACTTTCATAAGGATAGCTTGATCCGTCTACCAATACTTTTGACTTAATGACTGAACCGGCTTGTCTTTCTGGAATTTCAACAAAGTACAACTTATTTGGTTCAAGAGATAATTGCCATTCAATGTTAGAAGATTCTCCTTCATTTGATAGAGTGTATTTGTCTTCCGACTTTGTTAAATTTGAGGTAACTGGTTCCCCAACACTCACTTCGCTTAGTGCATTTGCTCCAGATAATCCAATCACTTGTAATAGCTGATTCAGATTGGCAACGGGCTGATTTGCTTTAAAAGAGATATTCGTCGCTAAACTTTCATTAGTTAAATATCCAAGAGAAAACGCATATGGATTACGATAAACAGCAAAGTTCTTTAACGTACCTACTTTCTCATATAATCCACGAACGTCTGAAAAAATACGTTTTTCATCTCCATCCATCATGAAGTTTGATATACCAAAGAATGAATCCAGAATAACATTACGACTTGTATAGTTCACAACTGATTGTGATGACGGTAATCCTAGATGGCTCATTTCCTCAATCAATGAATACTCGAGACTCGAAGTGAAATGTGATACCCCATTATAATTATAGGCAATAGGGAAGTTGGCATGAGACAGACCCTTATGCATTTCCATCCGTGTAAATACCTTTGAACTGCTGTAACCTTCTTGGTCAAAAGCAGTGGCGTATTCCATTTGATTCTTTAATCCTTCATTACCAATGAAAAAAGGTACCCTTTTAAATCCAACAAAAGAACTGATCATTAGTTCGATAATCACCACTCCGGCTACTAATTGTAACCTACGAACTTTATCTACTCTTCTAAAGAAAAATGCTAATAAGATGGTTATCCAAAAGAAAAATGCGAGTAGCTTCTGCGGCGTTTCAACAAATTGAAGACTTCTTTGAGTCGATAATACAAGTATTGAACCAAACCCAAAGATAGCCACTAGAAACTCGCTTAATCGAAACTTATCTTTCCATTGTAGTAAGCTTTCTGATGCCAATACCAGCATAAAGCTGTTGGCTACCCATGAATTTCTAAAGAAAAAACCAACGGGACGTTGCCCCATATGCCAAATTTGATCGAAGCCTTGAATAGAGAATGAGAGAAACAACACAAGAAGAACGACTATCGCTGACAATTTCTTAAGCAGACTAATCTCTCTCTTAGCAAAGAATGTGAATAACCCGAAGAGAGCCAAGCCACCAATATATAGCTGTGGTAGAGCCTTGGGATCACCCCATTCTTTTTCTCCGAAGGATCCTAAAATAAATTTTTGAGGCATTGCTACTACATCATTGACGAAGTCCCATGACCACGCGAAGGTACTCCCAGCGCTCGCTTTACTCTCTAACAAGGCACTAAATACCGGCAATAACCAAAATGCCGCAATTCCTACACCAATTAGTGCAAACAAAGCAACCCTGCCAATTTTCAATAGATAGTCTTTCAAGGAAGCTTTCTTTGAAAAAACAACATAGAATGTATACAGTGCTACAAAAAGGCACATCATATAGCCTGTATAGAAATTCGTAATCAAACTAATGGAAAGAAAAATCGGTAATTTAAACGATCGCTTTCCACCCGCAATTTCTTCAATCCCTAAAAGAATCAACGGTACATAAATTAGATTATCTAAGAAATTAGGATTGTACTGTTGCGATACGATAAAGCCACTAAGAGCATACGACGAAGATAATCCTAACGATAACCAATAATGTTTAGACACTCCTTGAAATTTCTTTTCCAAGAAATACCCAAATACGACTCCCATTACTCCAAAACGAATGAGTGGAATCACATAACTCAAAAATTGAAATGTTGAAACCGGGAATATTACGTATAAAAACGTGAATGGACTTAAACTATTAAAACCCCATACACTTGGCATTGCTCCTCCAAGTGATTTCTCGAAGGACCAAAACAGGCCGCCAAAATCTCCACTCCAGAACAGTTTATGTAATCCGATATATAGCGGAAAATATTGTGCAAGAAAATCTCCGCTATGTATCGAATTTTGTGAGAAGGGAGTCAACCCTAAACAAAGGAAGACCCCTAACATAACCATAAATGGAATAAAGAATAGCGAACTAAATTTTAATTTCATTTTTGAAATTTTCATTATAGTCTACTCCCACTATATTAAATCCATTTTTTGTAAATTCCAAATCCATAAAGAGCGGTAGAAACGGTTGAGATTATAAACCCTAAAACAAACCCTTCTGGCAAGTAACTCATTTCAATTGTATGTTCACCTGGTGTAATCTTATAGGCTAACAAACTATCCCACACTTTAGCAGTTTCAACTACTTTACCATCTACTCTAACAGTCCAACCTTTTTCAAATGGAATACTTGTCATCATCCAGGTACTGTCGTCGGTAATGTTCACTGTTCCTTTAAAACTACGATTATCCCAATGAGACAATTTTATTCCTTGAAGCTGACGTTCTTGAATGATACGATTTACTAACGCACCATTTGAACGAGCTAAGCGTAATCCAGATAAGTCATATTCATTATCCGTCTCAATTTCAATCGTTAAATCTACAGGTTGGCCAGCAGAATTATGTGCAATTTGGATGAACTGTGTTTGTTGAAATTTATCTTGGAATTCGTAATTTTTACCATTCAACAAGATACGAACTTTGTTTTTATCTGAATGAGATAATTTTTGCGGAATTGATACCCAATAATCTTCAGCAGATTGAGGTAATAAATGATAGGTAATCGTTCCTGGTTTAGATGAATCAATTCGTTTGTAAGTTTCTGGTTTAGATGAATCTACAACTTCCATATTATCCAATTTCATCTCATTTGCTCCGAGTACAGCTAAATAATTTTCACTCGTTGCCCCCATAGCTTGTACAATCTTATTTTGATTTTGAATCGGTTGATGGTTTTCTAATTTTACATTCACCGTTGCATCATTAACACCGTAAGCAATTGGCAAAATCAAATCTGTCTCGAAAGTCTTTGTTCTAGCAGCTTCATAAACAGGTTCTTTTGTCGTAATATCTTTACGCGTTACCATATTTCCGAATACATACAACTTGGATGTATCAGGATAATCCTCTTTAAGCACTGGTTTAGGAGTCACTAAGTATTTCACTGAGAAGAGTGCATCTTGTAGCGGAGTTCCTTGATAGTAGGTCGTTGCGTTAATTCCATTATTTCCTAAACGGTCAAATAAATCTCGTGTACTATTTTCTAAGTTGGAACTAAAAATTGATAAGCCAGGATAATCCACCATGAATGGATCATTCTTACTTAGATTAAATGATTTATTAATTCTGTAAAAATCACTGTGGTCAGGTCGAATAGGGTTAATAGCATCCTTTAATTGTAAAACAGCATCGTGATACTTGTAGGCATCTGTATAGCCAACACGTGATTGAACAAGTGCTGCATTAGCTGTTAACTCAACTACAGTCAAAGCAGCTATAATCATCCAAGCTCTTTTTACTTTAGGATAGAATAAAGCTGCAAGCAAAACCACAAAAATCAAAATTGTAGCAAGACGTTGCCAAACTGTTAAGAAAGAGTGTTGTTGTAACTGTACAATAGAAAAGATAACTGCACCGCTAATCAGCAGAAAACTAGCTTCTCTTTTAGTAAATTTCTCCACTTCTCGTAGGCTTAGATAAGCCAGATAAACTAAAAAGAAAGCAATAATCCATGAGAATCGATAGAAAAATCCAGCAGGATTTTGTCCCATATGCCACAACTTACTTGTGAATTCATGAGCACAAGAAATCAAAAACACTACGAGAACAAAGCTAGCCGCAATTTTGCTCCATTTTGAAATCTTACTCGAAATAAAGTAATAAAGTGTTCCTAGTAAACCAAAGCTAGCCACATATATATTCGGCAAGTTAGGTCCAGCTGGCCAAGAAGTATTATCAAAAGCTCCTAAAAAGAGTTTTGCTAAAATTTCAAACGGATTGATTTGTAACTTCCAGTCAAATCTCAAGAAGCTTTGCAAGCCCCCTTTTGTTGATACTAAACTAATAAGAATTGGGAGTAATACAGCTGATACTATTCCAACGGCTAGTATAGATGCAGCAGCTAATTTCCCTATTCTTGTTAGAATGACCTTTTTATCTCTGAAGTTCTCTGAACGTATAATGTAGAACAAAGCATAAATGACTACAAAAATGCAGGTCATATAACCCATGTAAAATTGTACAAAGAGAGATAAGGCAAGCATGCCAATATAGCCTCTTGGAGACTTATTATCTAGCACTTGTTCAACCCCAATTAAAACTAATGGAAGCATGATCATTCCATCATAGAAAATTGGGTTCATTTGATAACTAACGTTAAACCCATTTAATGCGTAGATGGTAGCGACAATTGGAACCAAGTAGGCATTGTTCTTTAATCCATCGTAACGTTTAACCAAGAAATGTGCCATGGTTAATCCCATGGCTCCATAACGTAAGGCAATAACGATTGGAACCACCCATTGAAAATTTTCTTCAGGGAATAGCAGGAACAGGAAGTTAAATGGACTCAACAAGTTGAAGCCCCAAATCCCTAACATCCCACCTCCAATGGATTTAGAGAAAGAATAAAAGAAACTACTCCAATCTCCATTTAAAAATAAATGTTTGAAATAGGCATATAAGCCAATATATTGAGCATTAAAGTCAACTGCCATGAGTGACTTTGTCCCGAAAGGAAAGAAGCCATCAATAGCCCAAGCCACAATCATGATGGCTATAGGTGCAATAAAACTTGCTAGATAGACTTTTTTCTTAGTCGTCATTTTGCTCTCCTTTCACGCTTATGTTCGTTTGATCGATAAGATAATGTGGACGTTTCTTCACTTCGTAATAAATCTTACCGATGTATTCTCCTAATACCCCGATGGAAATCAATTGAATTCCACCGAAGAGAACCACTGAGAAGATTGTAGTAAAGTATCCACTCACGAGTGAATTCGGTTCTACAAGGTATTGGATAAAGGTCCAAAGGACATAAACTAATGAAATTAGTAAGCAGAATAAACCAAAATTAATACACATACGAAGAGGTTTATCGTTGAATGATAAAATCCCTTGAATCGCATAGTTCAATGAGAACTTCAATGAGTATTTTGTTTCGCCTACAGTACGTACTTGGTTTTCATATTCGATAACTTTTTCGTTAAAGCCAACCCAAGCAAAAATTCCTTTAGAAAAACGATTGTATTCTTGCATAGAAATAATAGCGTTTACAACTTTACGGCTAAACAATCGGAATTCAGATACCCCGTCCATCAGCTCGATATCCATCATTTTATTAGCAAGTTTATAAAAATGTTTGGCTAAAAACGTACGGTGAGGTTTTTCGCCTGTACGTGTACGACGAGCACTCACCACATCGTAGCCTTCTTCATATGCAGCAATCATTTGGGGAATTAATGCAGGTGGATGTTGTAAGTCTCCATCCATTAAAATAACAGCTTCACCTGTTGCATATTCTAGACCCGCGATTGTTCCAGCTTCTTTCCCAAAATTTCTGCTAAAACTAATATATTTGACACGTGAATCAGCAGCTGCAATAGCTAACATACGTTCAAAAGTACGGTCCTTACTACCATCATTAATGAAAATAATTTCAAATTCCGCTTTTGTAATTTGATTGATTTCTTTAACCAATTCATCATACATTTTCTGAATCATATTCTCTTCGTTATAAAACGGAATGACTACAGATAATTTCATATCTATCCTACCTTATTCTTTTTATTATATTCACTTCTACTATAATAACATTTTTTTGAATGAAGTGGCTACTCTTAACAAAAATTTTTGTTTATTGTATAAAACAAATAAACAAAAAAGGAAAATACTAATTAGTATTTTCAACAAGATTTATTGTTCTTTCTTTATCTTTCTATAATCCTTAACGTGGAGGTAGTCCTAGAGCTATTCGTCCATAACGACTAATGCGTGTAATCTTCCAAGCAGGTGACCAGGTAACCTCAACCTTGACATCCTCAATACCATCAATTTGTTTTAAGCCAGCTACGATTTCAATAGGCAGACTTTCTGCACAGTCACAGGCAGTATCTGTAAATGTCATAACTATTGTACAAAGTCCGTTTTCGTCCAAGTCAATCTCGTAAATCAATCCAAGATTGTATACATCTAGTTCTACATCAGTATCATATACTTTTTCTAGTTTTTCGATAATCTGATTTTCCAAGGCTAGAGCACGGTCATTAATCTTGATGTCATCTCTCATAGCAGTTCCTCCACCCGATAAATATCCTCTATTTTCTCATAATTCCAAAAAGTTGGCAAGTTTTTTCACAAATAATAGACTAGCCTATTGTCTCCTTTATTGACTCTATAAAAGCAGAGATGATTATCTCTGCTTACAAGTAATTATTTTGATTTAACCGGCTTATCTTCAAGAGCTTTGATAGCAGAAGCAATTGTTTCTGCATATAGCTTGGCCCCTTCTTCTAATTTTGTATTGTCCTTACCAAAATGAACCTGGTCAGTCCCTTTCCAAATATCTGGATTGTCTTTCGACACTTGGTTCCAGTCAGCAACCTCAACATATGGATATTGTTGAGCTACTTCACGAGCATAGCTAGCATACTTTTCAACATAAGGCTGAGTTTCCTGACTTTTATCACCCTCATATGGAGTCACAAGGACAAGTTGATGTCCTTTTGGTAAATTCGAAATCAAAAAATCAAGATCTGCTTTATAATCCTCAGGATTATTTACTCCCGTAGCAACTACCACAACTTTAGGTAAAGCTTTATTTTGGCTATTATATAGCATGATAGCACTTGCTTGTTTAGTGTTTCGACTAACTTGCGCATCAGTCTGAGCATCAGGCAAAACTTCTTGTAAACCAGGAGTTGCTCTCAAGGTTACAGAGTCTCCAATGATAGATACACCTTCAGCAATATTGTATCGACTTGCTTCTTCTTGATCTGCCACTGTCTTTGTTCGAGCGAGATTTGTTTGCGCTTGTTTAAGCCCATTAACAGTCAAGTCTGTTTCAAAGGCACCTACTTGAGGAGCTATCAGTATCACGACAAGGGTAATCAGACCAAGTACTCCTGCACTACCAACAAAGATTGGTTTGATGTGAGGAATTTCTTTTGCCATTCGCAACAATTTGCTGGACTTTCCTGCAATCAAAGGTTCGATCACATAGAAAGAAAGGGTTGCGAAAAGATAAGAAAAGATAGTCGTTAAAATCACTGCCGGTAGATTGCTCATCAGCTGAGAGAAGATAATATAAAACGGCCAGTGGAATAGATAAACAGCATAGCTAGTATCTGCTAAAAAGCTAATCACCTTTGGTTCTTCGATTGTCGGTGTTTTATCATGCAAAACGCGTGCTGCAACAATCATCAGAATCGCAGCTAAGCTTGCCAACAAGAAGCCGAATAAATAGGCAAAGAGATAGGTAAATTTCACAAAGAAGGTCAGTAAGAGCAAGACTCCAAGGCCAGCTCCAAAGACTAGCAAGGTCTTCCTCAAATCCAAGGTTCGATTCAAACGTTTAAGAAGTGGTGTTGTATGCCGAACTCCTATCACAGTAGCAAGCACACTACCTAAGAAGAATGGATAAACATGAGTCAAACTTGAAAAGTATACTGTTGAGTAGGAACTTACAATAAAGCTACCGATAAACATAGAAAGGAAACTGATGATAAAGGCAACTGATGAAAGTAGAAAGATCGTTCCTCGAAGTTGTCCGCCTGACTTCGCTCTCTTAGATAGGAACCAGACTGCCAACCCCCACAAGATATAATAATGAACTTCAACAGCTAAGCTCCAGGTGTGAACAAAGAGATGAGGGATAAACTGAGATTCATAACTCCCTCCCGTCAACATTTCATAGAAGTTCGTCATAAATCCTAAAACACCGGCAATCTGCCCACCAATTCCTGCCACATAATCTTGGCGAACCAAAAAGGTGAATGGCATGATGACAAGTACCATCATCACAACAGGAGGAAATATTCGATAAAATCGTCTCCTGAAAAAACCTATGATATCAATTTCCCCTTTTTGGCTAAACTCCTCTAACAATAGTGAGGTGATAAGGAAACCTGAGAAAGTGAAAAAGACATCCACACCAAAGAATCCCCCTGGGAAAATCGTCTGAAAGAAATGGTACAAGAGCACCAAGAGCAGACCTGTAATCCTAATCAAGGAAAACCATTTAATACGCATACGAGTTTATTCTCCATTTATTAGAAGCTTAAAAGTCTTCTAATTTTCATTCCATAATACAATTATTTTATCAAAAAAACGAGAAAAATCCTAAGAGAAAACTTAGGATTTCAGCTTTATTATCAATAAATGTTAGAAATTGCGTCCAGATTTATTATAGCCATATTTTTCAACAAAATGTTCACGGAATTCCAAAAGATTATCATCCATAATAGCTTGACGAACCTGTTTCATCAGGTTGAGCAAGAAGTATAGATTATGGTAGCTTGTCAAACGGATACCAAAGGTCTCATCTGCCTTAAGCAAGTGGCGAAGATAAGCACGAGTATAGTTCTTGCAAGTGTAACAATCACACTCATGATCAAGTGGTGTGAAGTCCTCCGCAAACTGGGCATTCTTGATTACCAAACGACCTTGGCTGGTCATACAAGTACCATTACGTGCAATACGAGTCGGCAAGACACAGTCGAACATATCGACACCACGAATGACCCCATCAATCAAGCTATCTGGCGCTCCCACTCCCATCAAGTAACGAGGCTTGTCTTCAGGAAGAAGTTGAGTGGTGAAGTCCAAAACTGCATTCATCTCTTCGTGAGTTTCACCCACTGCTAAGCCACCAATAGAGTAACCAGGAAAATCCATACTTACAAGATCTTGAGCTGATTGGCGGCGAAGATCTTCAAATCCTGCCCCCTGTACAATCCCAAATAAACCTTGGTCATGCGGACGACGGTGAGCCTTTAACCCACGCTCTGCCCAACGACTCGTCCGTTCAATGGACTTTTTCACATAGTCATAAGGTTGATAGAACTGCGGACACTCATCGAAAGACATCATAATGTCTGACCCTAGATTGTTCTGGATAGAAATAGCTTTTTCAGGTGATAGAAACATTTTAGAACCGTTGAGGTGGTTCTTGAAGGTTACCCCTTCTTCTGTAATATTACGGCTGTCTGCTAGGGAATATACTTGGAATCCACCGCTATCCGTTAAAATCGGTTGGTCCCAATTCATGAACTTGTGAAGACCACCAGCTCTAGCAATCAGTTCATCCCCAGGGCGAAGCCACAAATGATAAGTGTTAGAAAGGATAATTCCTGAACCCATCTCTTTCAACTCTTCTGGAGACTGAGTTTTGACAGTTGCTTGTGTACCAACTGGCATAAACATGGGCGTTGGGAAAGTTCCATGCGGTGTGATAATTTCTCCCAGACGAGCTCCTGTATGTTTTTCTTTCTTAATTAATCGATATTTGATTGGTGATTCTGACATTTTTTACCTCCGAAACCGGGAAAAACAGTCCCAGTCCTTACTCTGCACCCAAGGGCATACTGTATGATTCTATCAAAAAAAACAGGAACTGTCACGAACTATGGTATAATGAAAGCATGAAATACCCAAAGATTGATTTAAAAGAAGTCCGTCAACAAGCACGACAGTTCCCAGCAGAACATCCTAGACTGATGCTCGTCTATTTATTGCCAAGCATCCTTTTGATTATCTCTAGCTTTATAAGCCCTTTATCATTACTTAATGAAGAAATTCTGGAGCAATCCTTTTTCAGTTTTTTGATAACGGTAATTCAATCCTCCCTCTTTCCTCTAGTCTTTGGCTTTGCAAGCTCCATTATCTTAATTGGTGCTCTTTTTACAACTCTCAGTCTATTCAGAGTTCCTGAGACAGAACTTTCTTTCAAGGATAGTTTGGCATTGTTTGATAACCGTTTCTTTACTCAAACTTTCCTGACTCTTCTACTGAAACGTTTCTACCTCTTTTTATGGAGCCTACCCAATCTACTTGGAGTTTACTATCTTTTTTACAGCAATCTAATGGCTCGAAAATTTGTGGAACTTCATCCTGAATTTCCATCTGTCGATCTTACGAATCCAGATATTGAACAGTTCCTACTCACTTTTGCACTTTACTTCTTTGGCAGTGTCTTTCTGATCGTTATAGGAACTGCTATTTATCTTCCCCAATATTATGCATACTCCCAAGTAGAACTACTACTTTGCGACACTCTAGCAATAGGGATTGCAAAACCAAGTCGTACACTTCAAACCAGCCGCTTCCTTATGAAAGGCTACAAGTTCCAACGCTTTGTCCTTGATTTACAGCTCTTACCATGGTATTTCCTCATCTGGATTAGCTTTGGCATTGCAAGTATTTCTATATACCCCTATATTTATAGCAATCAAATTTTCTTCTATCAAAGGTTACTCGAAATCAAGCGAAGAAAAGTTTAACAGCAGTTATTAAAACCAGCACTTTCTATGAAGGTGCTGGTTGTCTTTATTTTAATAAGAGAATACTCAAAAGTGTTAAGATTGCTGGGCCACCTTGCTTTAGAATGATTTTTTTATCCGCTGTTAAAGCACCATAAGTCGATGCTCCTATGACAAATAAAACAAAGATTGTTACGATTTCTAAGCTATGCGAGAAATAAATCCCATAGATAAGAAACACTCCAATCAAGGCATTATAAATTCCTTGGTTTTTAAACAGTGAAGTGACAGATGGTCGAGTCAACTCTTCCTTTTCCATATTAAAGACTCGGCTAGTTGCATCTGATTGGGTTGCGATACTCTCCAAATAAAAAATATAAAAATGTTCCAAGGCAACAATAGTTGCTAGTATAGTAGTAATGAGTGATATCGTTTTCTCCTTAAAATTCTATTTTTTCTAGACCTGACACTAGTTTTGTCAGTAAGGTTGTCAGTTCTTTCTGCTCACCAGGCGATAAGATGCTCTCCATCTGTTCCTTCACATTCAAATGATATTTAGGCGGATTGACCAAGAGTTGATTCTTGGCTTCTTGGGTTAATTCAACTAGGACTTCCCGCTGATTGATTGGATTACGCTTACGACTGACATAGCCCTCTGACTCTAATACCTTAAAATGACGGGTCAAAGCTGCCTGGTCAATCTGTAACTTCTCTTGAACGGCAGTTTGGTTACACGGTGACTTTTGCAATAAAAACTGCAGAATTTGATAGCGGGTCAAACTAATTCCCAATTGTTTCTCAAAAAGTTGAGTAATCGTCTGATCTACTAAATGGAGCTGGTAGAGTAATTCATTTATTTCTAGCATTTCTATTCCTTTGTTCGTATTTGATCAATCAACTATTGACTTATCAAGTATATTATAAATAAATTGATGATGCAAGTTTTTTGCTCACTTCATAAATATGGTTTCCTGTTTTTTAACTCTTTCCCATCTTATTCAACATTTATATTTTCGAGCAAGCCTTGTGCTTAACTTTATTTTATCTTTATAAAAGGATTTCTATTGGATAAGAAATTGAAAAAAAAAGAAGAGGAAACTGAATTAGTCCCCTACTTCTCTTATCTTATTAGTTCATAGATACATGAACGTGGTCATAGTGGTTTTCTGTTACGCTACCACGATCTGGCATTGGATTCCAAGTGTAGGCTGGTCCGTATTTGCTTGGGAATGGTGCGTAGAAACGCTGTTTCCAAATAACATAACTGATTCCACGGCTAGCCATATTCTGAATAGCATACTCAGCAACCTGGTCGCCAAGAGCTGAGCTAACTGGGACCATGAAGTCAATCGCTAGACCTTTTCCGTGGTCACCTGGATCTCCTGGACGGTAACCGCTAAATGATGTGATACCGTATAACTTGGCAACTTCCTCTTTGAAGGCAGCTGTTTGTGGTTGTAGACCTGCATTTTCAGATTTTGTAGCTGCAATAGTTGCATAATCAGGCGCCGCCGGTGCTGCATAAGTTGGTGATGAAGCTTGGCTTGGTTCTGCCTGATAAGTTGTTGTTACTGGTTCAGCTTCTGTTGTTGCTGGCTCAGCTACAGTAGTTGTTTTCGCTACTGGTTCTTCCGCAACAGTCGTTGTTTCAGTTACTGGTTGAACTGTTGTTTCTTCCACAACTGGTACTTCAGTTACTGGAGCAGTTTCTGTCGTTGCTGCAGGAACTGTTTCTTCTACTGGAGCTGCAACTTCAGCTGCTGAAGCTGGAGTCACTTCAGCTTCTACATCAGCTTGTGGTGTTGCTTCAACTACAGTTTCTGTTTCTGCCACTGGTTTAGTCAAATCTTCAACTTGTACAGTTTGGTTATCTACGACTACTTGGTTAGTTTTCAAATCTGCTGTTGCACTTGCTACATCAGAACCTACTTCTTCTGGTGTATATACCTCAACCCCTGTTACTTCTTCTTGTTCATTAACAATTGTAGTCAGTACAGTGTCTGGGAAAATCAAGTCAATATTCGTAATTTTGTTCAAGTTTGCAAGAACATTTAAGTCTACTCCCAAAGCTTCTGCAATCGTGCTTAAGGTGTCTCCATACTTAATTGTATAACTTGTTTTATTTTCGCTTTTAGCAACATCGTTTTGAATTTGCTCAACTGTACGTGGTGACCATACAACTTCTTCTGCTTGAGCTGCCAAGGCAGGGGCAATTGATAAAGCTACCGTTGATGCCAAAATAATTCGTTTCTTCATACTATTCAAACTCCTTTTTCAATGTAGTACATGTCTATCATAACATAAAGAAAAGGGAAAAAAAGCCCTTTTGGGGCTGTTTAACAAAACTGTTTAGACTCTGTAACAAACCACATTAATTGAAATAGTTTGTTAGATTTCTGTCATAGGGCTGACATATTACTCCAGACATCATTGATTGTTCAAGAGAGTGATAATATCCTCTAATGCTCTTATTTGTTGGTTTCCTTCTTTATTACAACTTAAAAAATTCAGACTCTTTATTCCACTAGTTAGTGCAAATTCTATATCCAAAAGGCGATCTCCTATGTAATAGGTGCGCTCTGGTTTTAAATGGTATTTGCTGATAAGGTAGGTCGCTGCTTCTGGACTTGGTTTACGAGCAAAACCGCTCTGGCTTGTCAAAATTTCTGTGAAACAAACATCCAAGCCCAAATCTCGTAAAATAGTCAAGGCATTATCGCCTTTGTGAGTGTATACAAATTGCTGAATTCCTTGCTGATTTGCCCAAGATAAGACTTCAAGCGCACCTGGCATCAAGATGACCTGGGCATTCTTTTCAGCCAAGCTCTGAGCACGGAATTGATTGAGCTTATCAACATCCAAGCCTCTTTCTTCTGCCACTTGCACTAGTAAATCCTGGACAGAGTATTTCAAGATAAAAGCTCGAACTTTTTCCTTGTCAAAAGGAATGGAAAACTGTGCATAGGTCTCCTCAATTCCTGACAAAATAGCTTCATAGGAGTCCAATAAAGTCCCGTCTAAATCCCAAATAAAAGCAGTTTCTTGCATTTCTTATCCTTTCAATGTCATATAAGATTTGTAACGATAGCGTAGGAAAATCCAACGGAAACCATTATCCAAAATCGTTCCTGCCCAGATACCAGGCAATCCCCAACCAAGAACAATTCCCATCAGGTAACCAGTCCCAATACGGATGCACCACATTCCAATACTTGTCGCATAAAAGGGAAGTCGGGCATTTCCCAAACCTTGCCAGACAGCTGTATAAATGACAGTTCCCGTTGTCATAGGAGTCCCTAAAAGTGAAAAAAGTGTCACTAAAACACTGGCTTTAATAGCCACAGGATCACTGGTGTAGAGATAGCTTAGTGTTGTCCCGAGAGCATAGATACTAAGCGTTAGAGGCAACATGAGAAAGAAAGACAAGCAAAAAGTTTGCTTACTTAGTCTGTCCACCCTTGCCCAATCATCCTCCCCAACTGCTCGAGCTACCTGCATGACTGTTGCTGTCGCAACACCAAAAGCAGGCATGTAGTTGAACTGTGTCAAAACCTCACCAATAGCATTCCCCGCGACGGCCTCAGTTCCAAAGGAAACAACCAAGGCAATAATGACGACATCTCCAGCCCTCATCATGAGACGTTCTCCCGCCGCAGGCAAAGCCAAAGTTAGCAGGTCTTTATCCAGTCCAAACGTCGGTCTCATATATGGAAGTTTTAATTGTGACCACAAAATTACAACCCCGACCAAACGAGACAAAATAGTCCCCCAAGCTACACCAGCTATCCCCATATCAAGGATAAAAATGGCGACGCTTGAAAAAAGGATATTTAAAGCATTGGATAAAAAACTAACATAAAGTGGCAGTCGAGGATTGTGGGTGGCGCGAATCAAGGCCCCCAAACTAGTCATTAAGCCCAGGAGAACGATTGTCCCACCAACTAAAGATAGGTATAAGCCACCACTTTCAGCCACAGCCTGTTCAGTACCCAAAAAACCAATCATCTCTTGACCTGCAAAGATGGACAAGCCACCTAAAATTAAACTCAATAGCAAGGTTATCTTGAGAGCTTCTGTCACATGGTAGGCTAGTCTAGACTGATCTTTCTGTCCCACACTTTTTGAAATGACACTAGAAATTGCTGCTCCCAAGGCAATAAAAATAGCCTGATAAATGGTGATAATATTTCCAGCTACAGACACACCCGAAATGGCGATCAACCCCAGATTAGCTACCAAGTAGCTATCTACCATCCCCATGAGCATCTGCAAAAAATTTTCACCCATGGCAGGTAAAGCTATGTTGAGAATATCCTTATTTTTCTTAAACAATCCTTCCTCCTGATGAAAAGAAACTCAGTTAGTTTCCCAACCGAGTTTACTTCCTCTCTTTTAAAGTCCTAAATAAGATTCTACTGCTGCCTGCATATCTGCCGCTGCAACAGTTGTCTTGTGACGAACCGGAGCTGTTTCGAGACCATCAACTGCTGGTGGCACTGCCACTCCTGAAATTTTGTGCAACTGAGCCAAAGCTTCAAAGTCAGTCAAGCCTGATTTTCCTGTTACAGCTTCCACTGCTACTACTGGGAACTTGTATGGACTAGCAGTTGATGCAATCACGGTCTTAGCCGCATCGCCAGTCGCTGCTTGGTATTTTTTATATACGGCTGAGGCAACTGCTGTATGAGGGTCCTCAATATAAGCATCTGACTCATAAACACGCTTAATTTCTGCTGCTGTTTCTGCTTCCGTCGCATACTCTGCCGCAAAAAGGTCAAGAATCTCTGCATCAAAATCAGTCAACTCATACTGACCTTGGCTATTCAAAGCATTCATAAGTTCAGCCGTCTTAACCGCATCATTTCCCAAAAGATGGAAAATCAAGCGCTCCAAGTTTGAAGACACTAAGATATCCATAGATGGGCTAGTGGTTACTTTAAACTCACGCTTCTTGTCATAAACACGAGTTTTAAAGAAATCTGTCAAGACATTGTTGTCATTTGAAGCACAGATTAACTTGCCGACTGGTAGGCCGATTTGTTTAGCGTAAAAGGCAGCCAAGATATTTCCAAAGTTTCCTGTCGGTACGGTGAAGTTAACCTTATCACCAGCCTTAATCTCGCCAGTTTTAACAAGTTGAGCGTAGGCATAAACATAATAGACAATCTGTGGGACCAAACGACCAATATTCATAGAGTTAGCTGATGAGAACTGGAGCTTGTTGGCTGCCAATTTCTCACGAAGAGCCACATCATTGAACATATGTTTCACATTAGTCTGAGCATCGTCAAAGTTTCCATCAATGGCGATAACATGAGTATTTTCGCCCGTTTGAGTGGTCATTTGCAACTCTTGTACCTTGCTGACACCGTCTTTTGGATAAAAGACGATAATTTCAGTACCTGGAACATCTGCAAAACCTGCCATAGCGGCTTTCCCAGTATCTCCAGATGTCGCTGTCAAGATGACAATCTTGTTTTCCAAACCGTGTTTCTTAGCTGCCGTTGTCATAAAGTATGGCAAGATGGACAAGGCCATATCCTTAAAGGCAATGGTTGAACCGTGGAAAAGTTCCAAGTTGTATTGACTATCAAGTTTTACAAGAGGGGCAATTCCTGGTGTATCAAACTTGCTGTCATAGGCATTGTTGATACAGTGGTCCAACTCTTCTGCTGTAAAGTCGTCCAAGAAAGCTGACAAGACAAGCTTAGCTACTTCTTGGTAAGAAGCGTCTTTCAATGTGCCAAAATCCAAATCAACCTTTGGATAGCTAACTGGAGTAAATAAGCCTCCATCTGTTGCCAAACCTTGCAAAATCGCCTGACTGGCTGTTACTGTATTTTTCGCATCACGCGTTGATTGATAAACTAATGTCATAAATCTCTATCCTTTATCTATAGTCTTATTCATTATAACATGATTTTTCAGAAAATTCTTCCTTTATAAGAAATTTATAGGCCCAATTCTTCTTTCAAAGGCACTAAATAAGTCATTTCGCTCTGACCTCTCATCTCAAGTCCTTTCTCTGCTATAGCTAGTAAGTCTTTGGAAAACTGGACTATCCCAACTGTTTCTTCATCTGTGAGTTGCTTCTTAGAAAACTGTCTTCTCAAAGACTTGTAGTCACGACCAAATTTCTCAAAAAAAGGTGCTGTTTCTAGGTAAGTTTCAAGCTTGTCTAGATTGACCAGCAAACCTAGATGAAAGGCTGCTGAAGCAAAGGTTCGGTCTAGCGGCTGTGTACAAACACTACGAAATTCAATAGTCCCTCGTGTTGTTAAGTCCTGAAATTGATAGCTACGATGCGTTTGGAAATCCTTCTCTTGAGGAACAAGAAGAGTTTCTTTCCCATTCAGGGTATAGGCAGGAATTTCATCAGTATCTAAATAATCTCTAGCACGAATCGGAGAAAAATAGTAGGTTTCCCCATCACGTTCTACTGTAAAAATCGCAGAGCGGTCTAGATAATCAAAAAAATCATCCTTATCTTTAAAGAGTTTTGCATTAACACCAACATTTTCTGGATAAATCCCATGCATGGATTCTTCCCAAAAAATATCTCGTGAAATCTTGGTGTCCCAGTCTGCTCCATAAAACTCAGAATTGGCAAACAAGTAGGCCTTGGCTGCCTCAATCTGAGTGAAAGCATTGATAACACGCAGGTAGTTAGATGTTGAAACATCCAGCTGAACTTGACTCCCACAGATAAAAGCTCCATATTGCGGAAAATCATGCAAATCAGCTCTTTCTTGACGACTTCCCATATGCAGATAATCCATCAGCATCTGGTAGCGGGGATAGGCCACAGGTCGATTGTCATTTTGATCCCAGTTTGGGTGAATCCCCCAACCCTGGATTGCATGATTCTTTTCTCCTAATTTTTCTTGGATTACCTTCATATAAGTCTCAAAGCGTCCTTCGACCTCTTGGATATTCTGGGCTCTGCCAAAGGCAAACTCCAAGGTTGTGTAGGAAACCTCAAACAGAATCCGATCTTGACTCATCGGTTCTACAAGCTGAATCGGATTGCCATCCTGGTCTACCTTTTCAACTTCCAGACTGAGAGTATCAACCAAAAAACGCATCAGATCCTTACTTACTTCAATATCTGTAGGCTGTCCTTTCGTATGAACGATAGGAAACTCCAACTCAATACCGATGTAGAGTTCTGGATTTTCTTTGATATTTTTTAAATAGCGGTCTTTTAATAACTGAATTGAAGGGGACATACATACCTCTCATCCTAACTTCTCATACTAGAAAATAAATTACTCTCTATTATACCAAAAACTGAATCAGAAGCGTCTTGAAAAATGTCTTTCCTAAATTTAATAATACATTTAAAACTTTTATACTAATTTTTATACTATTATTTTCATGTTATATTCAAATACATTGATATATCAATGTTTTAAAAGTAAACATTTTCACATTTTTTTGAAAGTTTAGTATAAGTAGTTGATTTTTTTATGAAAACGATTTATACTTAAATAGTCTTAAAGTTTTCTTAAACTACGAGTCAAACATTTTATAAGGAGGAATGACAATAATGAGTATCGGAATCATTATTGCGAGCCACGGTGAATTTGCCGCTGGTATTCATCAGTCAGGATCTATGATCTTTGGTGAACAAGAAAAGGTTCAAGTTGTAACCTTTATGCCAAACGAAGGTCCAGACGATTTATACGCGAAGTTCAATAATGCTGTGGCTGCATTTGACGCAGAAGATGAGGTTCTAGTCTTGGCTGACCTTTGGAGTGGGTCTCCATTTAACCAAGCTAGCCGCGTGATGGGAGAAAATCCTGAACGTAAATTTGCCATCATCACAGGACTTAACTTACCGATGTTAATCCAAGCCTACACAGAGCGCCTTATGGATGCTGCTGCTGGCGTGGATAAAGTCGCTGCAAATATTATTAAAGAGGCCAAAGATGGCATCAAGGCTCTTCCAGAAGAGTTAAATCCAGTTGAGGAAGTTGCAACTGCTGCAGCTGCGCCTGTAGCCCAAGCTGCTATCCCAGAAGGGACTGTTATCGGAGACGGTAAATTGAAAATCAATCTTGCGCGTCTCGACACACGTCTTCTTCACGGACAAGTCGCAACTGCTTGGACACCAGATTCAAAAGCTAACCGTATCATCGTTGCTTCAGATAACGTAGCTAACGACGACCTTCGTAAAGAATTGATCAAACAAGCGGCTCCAAACGGAGTTAAGGCTAACGTTGTTCCAATCCAAAAATTGATTGAGGTTGCAAAAGACCCTCGTTTTGGTGAGACTCACGCCCTTATCTTGTTTGAAACTCCTCAAGATGCTCTTCGTGCTATCGAAGGCGGTGTGCCAATCAAGACCCTTAACGTAGGTTCAATGGCTCACTCAACAGGTAAAACAATGATTAACAACGTTTTATCTATGGACAAAGAAGATGTTGCAACCTTTGAAAAAATGCGTGACCTCGGTGTTGAATTTGACGTACGTAAAGTACCAAATGACACGAAAAAAGATTTGTTTGACTTAATTAACAAAGCGAACGTTCAATAATTAGAATCTTCTTCTCTCGAATTCTTAGAAGAAAGATTTTACACTTTATATAATTAAATAGAAAAGGAATAAAACCATGTCAGATATTTCAATCATTTCTGCTATCTTGGTTGTAGTTGTTGCCTTCCTTGCAGGTCTTGAAGGTATCCTCGACCAATTCCAATTCCACCAACCAATCGTAGCATGTACCCTCATCGGTCTTGTAACAGGTAACCTTGAAGCAGGGGTTATGCTTGGTGGATCTCTTCAAATGATCGCCCTTGGTTGGGCAAACATCGGTGCTGCCGTTGCTCCTGACGCTGCCCTTGCCTCTGTTGCCGCTGCAATCATCATGATTAAAGGTGGTAACTTTACTACTGAAGGTATCGCAGTCGCAACTGCAACTGCTATCCCGCTTGCCGTAGCTGGGCTTTTCTTGACTATGATTGTTCGTACAATCTCAGTTGGTTTGGTTCACACTGCAGATGCTGCTGCTAAAGAAGGAAATATTGCAGCTGTTGAGCGTGCTCACTACTTTGCCCTTATTCTTCAAGGTCTTCGTATCGCTATTCCTGCAGCCTTCCTTATCGCTATCCCAGCTTCTGCTGTTCAAGACGCTCTTGGTTTAATGCCAGACTGGTTAAACGGTGGTATGGCTGTTGGTGGTGCCATGGTCGTTGCCGTTGGTTACGCTTTGGTTATCAACATGATGGCTACTCGTGAAGTATGGCCATTCTTCGCTATCGGTTTTGCTCTTGCAGCAATCTCTCAATTGACTTTGATTGCCCTTGGTGTCATCGGTGTTGCCCTTGCCTTCATCTACCTCAACCTTTCTAAACAAGGTGGTAACGGTGGCGGAGGAGCTGCAACTTCTAACGACCCAATTGGTGATATCTTAGAAGACTACTAGAAAGGGGAACAATCATGGCTGAAAAAATTCAATTATCAAAATCAGATCGCCAAAAAGTTTGGTGGCGTTCACAATTCCTTCAAGGTTCATGGAACTACGAACGTATGCAAAACTTGGGTTGGGCTTACTCTTTGATCCCAGCTATCAAGAAACTTTACACTACTAAAGAAGACCAGGCTGCTGCTCTTGAGCGTCACCTTGAGTTCTTCAACACTCACCCATACGTAGCTGCTCCAATCATGGGGGTTACTCTTGCACTTGAAGAAGAACGCGCTAACGGTACTGAAATCGATGACGCTGCTATCCAAGGTGTTAAGATCGGTATGATGGGACCTCTTGCTGGTATCGGTGACCCAGTCTTCTGGTTTACAGTTCGTCCGATTCTTGGTGCCCTTGGTGCATCACTTGCTGCAACTGGTAACATTGTTGGACCACTTCTCTTCTTCTTTGGATGGAATGCAATCCGTATGTCTTTCCTTTGGTACACACAAGAGTTTGGTTACAAGGCTGGATCTGAAATCACTAAAGACATGTCTGGTGGTATCTTGAAAGACATCACTAAAGGTGCTTCTATCCTTGGTATGTTCATCCTTGCCGTTCTTGTACAACGTTGGGTATCCATCAACTTCACTATCAACCTTCCAGGCAAACAATTGTCAGAAGGTGCCTACATCAACTTCCCAGAAGGTGCTGTTACTGGTGGAGAATTGAAGGGTATTCTTGGTCAAGCGCTTAGTGGTATGAGCCTAGATAGCGTTCAACCACAAACACTTCAAGGTCAGTTGAACTCATTGATTCCAGGATTGATGGGACTTCTCCTTACTTTCCTTTGCATGTGGTTGCTTAAGAAAAAAGTATCTCCAATCACAATCATCCTTGCCCTCTTTGCAGTTGGTATCGCAGCTCGTTTCTTCGGTATCATGTAATCTCGGTGAGAATATATAAACAAAAAAGAATCAGGTTTATCACCTGATTCTTTTTATATCTCATTTATTCTGCCAAGGCACCCATTGGATCCCATGGTGCAAGGACGATTGGTTCTGCTTCATAAGCAGCTCGTTCTTCTGCTGTTAATAATTCCTTACGAACAACGATTTGATAAGTGTATTCATCCATCCAAGCATCTGAGGCAACAAAGTAACCATCTGTACCGACCTTGTCTCCCCATGAGTTTTCGACTTTCCACTTGATTGATTTACCATTTTCATCCAAATCAACACCTGTCAAGACCATGGCATGAGTCATCAAACTTTCGCTGTAGTCCAAACGTCCAGCCTTGTCTTGAGTGAGTTGAATGTCCATGCTTGATTCAAAGTCATAAACATCTGTCGCAAGAATCCCTGCTTTACGGTTGCTGAGCTGTCCGACATCTGAACCAAACCAGACAGTTTCTCCTGTTTGCATTTGAGCAATGGCCAATTCTTTCAAGCGTTCCATAGGTACGTTAATGTAGCGAACTTCACGGCTACCAACAACATTGCCCAACATCTCAACTGTGTAAGATTTCCCATAAGGTTTATCGGCAGTTGGAGCATTGATCACAGAAACGTAGTCTTCTAGTGGAAGATCAACATATTTCTTGTAAAACTCTTGTGGTGTGATGCCTTTCTCGCTTTGGTAGTTATTATCTTTATCACGATAAGCAAAGTCAAATTGACGTGGTGGAAGCCCTAATGACATGGCAAGGAAGTTAAAGATTTCTTGCAAGAGGTCTTCTTTCTTAGCTTGAACAGTCGCTTGGTCTGCGCCAGAAGCCAAGAGGTCACGCAAGATTTGAGCATCTTGACGAAGCAATTTGTTAAGAATGGCATTGAGCTCACGGCTATTGCTAGATGAAACAGACTCTGGATAAATAGACTTAGGCACGACACCATATTTCTCAAAGAGAGCCACAACCATATCCCACTGACCACCATCTTGTTGAGGAGTTTGGAGTAGGAAACTTACCTTACGACTTGTCAATTCTTGGTCTGCAGTCGCAATCACTTGCTCCAAAAACCAGTTAGACTTTTCATACTTGTCCCAGAAGAAGGTGTGGGCTTGTGACAGTTCAAAGTTTTCAAGTTTGTATTGAGAGATAAGTTTGTGGCGGAAGGTGTTGAGGGCCGCAAACATCCAGCAACGACCAGAAGCCTTCTGGTTCGTAACCTTATCCTTTGTCAAATCCAATGAGAAAACAGGTGTGTTGTCTACATGGCTTTGACGACGCTCAAGGGCTGCAAAAATTCCATTGTGGCTAGCTGCATTTTCGATAGCTTGGTATTTTACATTTGCTTCATAGTTGGCAAATAATTTATCTGTAAATGATTCTTGAATCGCGTTCATAAAATCCTCCTTTTTATTCTACAGTCTATTATAACGCTTTTCACAAAGGAAGCAACCAAAAATTGAAAAAGGCAGGATATTTCCCCCACCTTTTCCGATTATCCAGTTTATTGAACACTCTCAAGCAAACCTTCTAGTTCTTCCTTGCTTAAGCGACGCCATTCTCCACGTTGCAAATCCTCATCTAAGGTCAAAGTTCCCATGGTTAAACGTTGCAAATCCACAACTTCCTTGCCACAGTAGGCCACCATCCGTTTGACCTGGTGGAATTTCCCTTCTGCAATGGTCACTCGGACCAGGCTTTGATCCTTTTCCGTATCCACCGACACAAGCTCCAGCTTGGCAGGCTGACAGGTAAAGTCCTTGAGCGGAACACCTTGCGCAAATGTCTCAACATCTGCATCTGTCATCACTCCATTGATCTGCGCTAGATAGGTTTTATCCACGTGACGTTTTGGTGAAAGTAGAGCATGAGCCAGCTTGCCATCATTGGTCAAGAGCAAGAGTCCATGCGTATCAATATCCAAGCGCCCTACTGGGAAAACTTCCTTGGCACGTGCATAGTCATCCAACAAGTTCAACACCGTCTTGTGTTTAGGATCTTCAGTCGCTGAGATAACTCCTTGGGGCTTGTTCATCATATAGTAAACAAACTCCTCATACTCTAGCTTTTGCCCGTCAAAGCAAATCTCGTCTGTCTCTTCATTAATTTGCGACTTAGCAGATTTTTCTTTCTTGCCATTGACCGTCACGTGCCCAGCCTTGAGAAAGTTTTTGACTTCCGTCCTACTCCCGACAGCACAGGCTACTAAAAATTTATCTAATCTCATAGGGCTATTATATCATGAAAAAGCATAGACTTAGAACAAAAAAAGCCGCCTGATTGGGCGACTTAATTTTTTTATAGGGAGATTATTATGAAAAAGTTTTAGGAATTTAAGTTAAGGTTTTCTTAACTTATGAGATAAGTATACAGCTCCTAACTTAAAGTTTCCTTAAGTATTTTTAAATGTCAGATTTTTCCATTTTACTTGCCAGTTTTTCTTGGATAAACGCTTTTGATAGAGTTTCATCCGGTCTTGATTTTCTAAAAAATGAGGAGTTGGACGAACTTGAAAGTTCAAAATATCCTCCAAGCCATAAGGCGCAAAGAGCTCTAATGTTGCATCAGCATTCAAGCGAAGACCTATCGCCGTACAACGCTCAGGATATTTACTCATGGCATCACAGGAATTCACATAGGGAGCCGTATGGGGACTATGCTGATGCATATAGACTTGATTTTTCAGCTCCCACTGATACTGGGGAAAGTCCTCTCTCAACTTGTTCTCTATAGCCAGCGTTTCTTCATAACTCACCTCTGGGTCAAAGAAAATGACGTCCACATCCGTTTCACGGTCAAAGGCTGGTTTATCTGACAAAAGATTCCAGATAAAATTTCGAACCGAACCAGCTGCTAACCAGGAATCTTTCAACTCCAGGTCACGGATGATGGTCAAAATAGCCAACATTTCAGAATTTTCCCTAAAAGAGTCTAAAATTTCAGTCTCATTTTTCAATATATTCATACCCCAAATGCTCATAAGCCTTGGCTGTCGCAACTCGTCCTGAACGAGTTCGCATGATAAAGCCTTTCTGGATCAGGTACGGTTCATACATATCTTCGACCGTCTCACGCTCTTCCGCGATATTGACCGAAAGAGTGCCTAGACCGACAGGACCACCACCGTACATCTCAATCATGGTGCGGAGGATTTTCTGGTCCACATAGTCCAATCCTTCATGGTCTACATCCAGCATAGTAAGAGCCTTATCCGTAATGACATCATCAATCAAGCCATCGCCCATAATTTGGGCAAAGTCACGCACGCGCTTGAGGAGTCGATTGGCGATACGAGGAGTTCCACGACTGCGTAAAGCTAACTCTGAAGCAGCCTCATGGGTGATTTCCATCTCAAAGATATCTGCCGTCCGCTCGACAATCTCTGTCAAGTCAGCATGTTCGTAATATTCCATGTGACCTGTAATCCCAAAACGGGCACGAAGAGGATTGGACAGCATCCCTGCTCGAGTTGTCGCACCAATCAAGGTAAATGGTGGCAAATCTAGATGGACACTACGACTAGCTTCCCCCGCACCAATCATGATGTCAATGTAGAAGTCTTCCATGGCACTGTATAGCACCTCTTCTACCGACATGGGCAAGCGATGAATCTCATCAATAAAAAGCACATCTCCTGGCTCCAAGTCATTCAAAATTGCTACCAAATCACCGGCTTTTTCGATAACGGGACCAGACGTCTGCTTGAGATTGACTCCCAGTTCATTGGCAATGACAAAAGCCATGGTTGTTTTCCCAAGACCTGGAGGGCCAAACAAAAGAACATGATCCAGCGCCTCGTCACGCATTTTAGCTGCTTCGATAAAGATTTGAAGCTGATCCTTGACCTTGTCCTGACCGATATATTCACGTAAAAATTGGGGACGGAGGGTACGTTCTACCAACTCCTCATCACCCATGATTTCATTATCTAAAATTCTACTCATGCTTCTATTATAGCAAAAATCCAGCCTACAAACAAAAAAGCCACCTGATTTGGTGGCTTCTTTAGGGAGATTATTATGAAAAAGAAAAGTTTAGGATTTCTATTAAATAAAGTTAGGAGGTCTTTATTTAATGATTATAGGATACAAGAGAAGACTTAAAGTTAGCTTAAGATAAAAGAATTATATTTTTTCTTGCTAGAAATCTTAACAAACACCAACCAAAGCAGAAAAGTTAGGAGGCAGATACTCACCACTATTAAGTATATTTCTTCCTTTGTTAAAAGATTCTGCCAGTTAAGCCGGATTCCTAATTTTTCTTGAAACTCTTCTAATAAGCTACTATTCCCCATAAATGTAGTTTCCAATTGCTCCTTCATTAAGACCTGTCTATAGAGAGAAGCAAGATAGGTAGCCGGTGTGCACTTCATGAGAACTTGAGCGAAGTTAGGAAGAATTCCCATTGGTACATAAGTTCCTACTAAAAACCCTGAAGCAGTACCTACAATGGTTGCCAATTTACCCAGACTATCTACTGACTGGAAATGATAAATCAAGAGTACATTTACCAATGTTGAAAGGAGACTACTTAGCAGCATGATTAAACTTATTTCAAATAGCTTACTCATAGCTGGAATTTCTTGAAAATAAAGGCTCATAACAATAAGCATAAAGGCTTGCATAACAAAGGAAATGATAAGGCTACTAATAAGATAAGACAGTTGCAAGCCCCAGCTCCCTAAATCTGTCAAAAAGAGATCCTGATCCACTTGATTTTCACGGTCTTGTACCATCTGGGTCAAAGCTGTAAAACTGGTTGTAATCCCAGTCACAGCCAAGGTTCCACCCATCAGCCAGTTATTTAAAAGGCTCTTATTATCAGGAAGTTGGGACCAGGCATCCATCAAATTTTTCTGCAAAAAAATGATATAGAGTAGAAAGGAAATCAAAGCTCCCAGTAATGAGAAAAAGACTCCTGAACGATTACGAAAATACAACAAAAAATCACGTTTTAATAAGGCTAACATTAGCGCACCTCTCTTCCTGTAAGGGCTATAAAGGCATCATCCATAGTTCCTGGACGAAATTCAAAGCCAGCAATCCTCTCACGAACTTGGGTCAAATAATCAATAGCTTCCAATTGGCTCTTAGGATAAAGACTATACTCAAACTCATTTTCCTTTTCCACAGGCATATTTTTAGGTAAGAATTTCTCCACCTGCTTATCTTTAAAACAAATTTTTAAAAGATTGGAAGCGTACTTACTTTTAATCTCAGCAGCAGAACCTTGGGCAATAACCTTTCCATGATCTATAATATAAAGTTGATCTGCCTCATCTGCTTCATCCAGATAATGAGTCGTTAAGATAATAGTCATCCCTTCATCTCTTTGTAGACGATACAATAAATCCCAAATGGATTTGCGAGTCTGAATATCTAGTCCAGTCGTAGGCTCATCTAGAAATAAAATATCGGGATTGGATAGGAGAGCCCGAGCAATGTCAACTCGACGTTTCTGTCCTCCTGATAAAGTTCCATAAAGTTGTTTCTGAAAAGCAGTCAACCCTAGTTGATTGATTAAATCTTCCACACGACCACCTTTAATCCCCTTATACTGCTGGGCACGAATGGCTAGGTTTTCTTTGACCGTCAACTTTTCATCCAATACACTTGCTTGAAAAACAACTCCAATCCTAGTATTGGGCGCATAGATGATTTGACCATTAGTTGCTCGTTTAAGTCCGATTAACATTGAAATCGTGGTCGATTTGCCAGCCCCATTAGGTCCTAAGATTGCGTTAAAACTTCCTTTTTTAAACTCTAAATTTATATCTTTTACTGCTGTATGGTCTCCATAGTTCTTAGTGAGGTCTTTTGCTTGTAAAATCATATTTCCTTCCTCCTTTTTGCACCTTCAGTTTAACAAAAAGGAAAAAGAAAAAATATAGTTTGGTGCTATGTGGTCGAAATGGATGATTATGTGGTCAATCTACCTTAAAACTTCAGCATTTGAACATAAAAAAGCCACCTGATTTGGTGGCTTCTTTAGGGAGATTATTATGAAAAAGAAAAGTTAGGATTTCTATTAAATAAAGTTAGGAGGTCTTTACTTAATGATTACATGATACATGAGTAAACTTAAAGTTAACTTAAGATAAAAGAATTATTTTAATTTTTTTCGATCCACCCAAATCATTCCTGTACAATTATAAGTAGATAAGGTTTCAAACCCCAGAGAATGGTAAAAACCCAAGTTTTTTTCTGTCTGTTCAGTCGCTAGTTGTATTTGGTAGGCATCCTTATAGTCAGCTAAAGCTTCTTTCATCAAGTTACTACCAATTCCTTGCCGCTGATAGCTAGGCAAAACGATCAAATCCTGGACAAAAACCGATGAAAAACCGTCTCCAACCAGACGCACTAAACCAACGATTTCCTCACCATCACGCGCAAGATAAGTCGTTAGCGAATGAGACAAGGCCTGCTCCAACATCTGTGGCTGATTGGTATAGTTTGTCCAACCAACTGCCTGATAGAGATGCAAAACATCATCAATTGAAATAGATGTTTCTTTTGTAAATTTTATCATAGTAGAACCTTTCTAACATTGCCTAAGCGATTTTATCTGCTGCCCATTTTTATCAAAGTTTTTAGGAGCCAACCATGTTTCCAAACGAGCTTTGACTTGTGGCCAGTCCTTATCGATCATGGACAACCAATCCGTATCTCTGGTGCGACCTTTATAGATAACAGCTTGGCGGAAGGTGCCTTCATAGACAAATCCCAAACGTGCTGCTGCTTTTCTAGATGGAAGATTGAGGGCGTCGCACTTCCACTCATAGCGGCGATAGTTGAGTTCTTCAAAAACATAACGAGCTAGCAAATAGTGAGCTTCTGTTCCCATCCTAGTCTGTTTGAGAGCCGGAGAAAAAGTCACCGCGCCAACTTCAATGGTGCGATTGGCTTGGTCAATACGCATGAGCGAAAAAGTACCCAGTGCTTTACCAGTCGCTTTATCGATAATCGCGTAGTAAAAGCGATCCTTTTGCTCAATCATCTGCTTTAAAGCTACCATTAACTCTTCTAGATTAGCCACTGGCTCCTGAAAGAGGTAGGTCCACATCTCCCGAGGACTATCTGGGCCATAAACAGCCAGCAAATCCTCCGCATGCTTTTCCACCGAAAGAGCTTCTAGAATCGTATACTGTCCTTCTATCCGTACAAGCGAGGGTAAAACTCCAGGTGTATCATCTACAGGTTCACCAATCATCTGACCGTATTCATTTACTGGCATAGCTTTCTCCTTGTCCCACACTTATAAGTTTAAAGATGTGAATAGTATATCACATCTCACAGGTAATCTACAAAAAATCCTCCAGATTCTACTCTGAAGGATTCATTTTTATTTCACAACAATGTTTACAAGTTTATTTGGTACACTAATCACCTTGACGATTTCCTTGCCGTCTATTTCTGCTTTGACTTTTTCGTCAGCCAGAGCAATTTCTTGCAATTCTTCGCGAGAAAGGTCTTTTGCGACCATGAGTTTGGCGCGGACTTTTCCTTTGATTTGGACGACGATTTCGATTTCGTCTTCAACCAATTTGCTTTCGTCCCATGTTGGCCAAGCTACGTAAGAGATTGACTCGCCTGTTGCTGCCACTGTTTGCCAGAGTTCTTCTGCCAAGTGAGGCGCAAATGGGGCAATCAATTGGATAAAGCCTTTGGCGTAGTCCATATAGAGTTTGTCTTCCTTGTTCGCCGCATTGACAAAGACCATAAGTTGGGCAATGGCTGTGTTGAATTTCATGGACTCGATTTGCTCTGTGACAGCCTTAACGGTTTCGTTATAAACCTTGTCTAGAGCACCATTGTTTTCCGAAACGATTTCTTTACTTGTAATCAAACGGTACACACGGTCAAGGAACTTACGACTTCCTTCCAGACCTTCTTCTGACCAAGCGATTGAAGCATCGAGTGGGCCCATAAACATTTCATAGACACGAAGGGTATCAGCACCATATTGTTCCACCACATCGTCTGGGTTCACCACGTTCTTGAGGGATTTCGACATCTTGGCTGGTGCTTGCTCCAATTCTTCTCCTGTTTCCACATGGAAGAAGGAACCATCACGTTTTTCAACCTTGTCAGTTGCTACAAGAGCACCGCGATGGTCACGGTAGCTAGTTCCCAAGATCATTCCCTGGTTAAAGAGTTTTTGGAACGGTTCTTTAGTTGGAACAACACCGATATCATAGAGGAATTTATGCCAGAAACGAGCGTAAAGCAAGTGAAGCACGGCATGCTCTGCACCACCCACATAGATATCCACTGGTAACCATTGTTTGAGGAGGTCCTCATCGGCCAATTTTTCTGTGTTATGTGGGTCGATATAGCGGAGGTAGTACCAGCTTGAACCAGCCCATTGCGGCATAGTGTTTGTTTCGCGACGACCTTTGACTCCATCTTCACGAGTCACTTCCAGCCAGTCTGTCAAGTTGGCCAATGGGCTTTCACCAGTACCTGAAGGGCGGATGTCCTTGGTTACTGGCAAGACAAGTGGGAGGTCACTTTCTGGAACGGCTGTTGAAGTCCCGTCTTCCCAATGAATGATTGGGATTGGTTCACCCCAGTAACGTTGACGGCTAAAGAGCCAGTCGCGGAGGCGGTAAGTCACTTTCTCTTGACCACAACCTTTTTCTTCCAACCAAGCCACAATTTTGGTAATAGCATCTTCTTTGTTAAGACCGTTCAAGAAGTCTGAGTTGACGTGAAGACCATCTTCTGTGTAAGCAGCTTTTGCTACGTTTCCACCTTCAAGCACTTCTACGATTGGAAGACCAAACTGTTTGGCAAATTCCCAGTCACGTTGGTCGTGGGCAGGTACAGCCATAACAGCACCTGTACCATAGCTAGACAAAACGTAGTCGGCAATCCAGATTGGGATTTCTTTACCATTGACAGGGTTGATAGCATAAGCACCAGTCCAAACCCCTGTTTTTTCCTTGGCAAGGTCTGTACGAGCCAAGTCTGACTTGAGGCTAGCTTGGTGTTTGTAGTCTGCTACAGCCTCAGCTTGTTCAGGACTTGTGATGGCATCTACTAGTTCATGCTCAGGCGCCAAGACAGTGAAAGTCGCACCAAAAAGGGTGTCAGGACGAGTGGTAAAGACGGTGAATTCCTTGTCTGTTCCTTTCACTTTGAAGGTGACATTGGCACCAGTTGATTTCCCAATCCAGTTGCGTTGCATGTCCTTGATAGACTCTGGCCAGTCCAGATCATCCAAGTCATTGAGCAAGCGCTCCGCATAGGCAGTGATTTTGAGCATCCATTGGCGCATTGGTTTGCGGACAACTGGATAACCACCACGCTCAGATGTTCCATCTGGAAGAACTTCTTCGTTGGCGATGGCTGTTCCCAATTCTTCCACCCAGTTTACTGGCACTTCCGCTTCATAGGCCAAGCCTTTTTCGTAAAGCTTAGTGAAGATCCATTGCGTCCACTTGTAGTAGTTTGGATCGGTAGTATTGACTTCACGGGCCCAGTCGTAAGAAAATCCAAGCGCATTGATTTGACGTTTGAAGTTGGCAATGTTTTCTGCTGTGAATTCCGCTGGGTCATTCCCTGTATCCATTGCATATTGCTCTGCAGGCAAACCAAAAGCATCCCACCCCATTGGGTGAAGGACGTTGTAGCCTTGGGCACGTTTGTAACGACTGAGGATATCTGTCGCTGTATAGCCTTCTGGGTGTCCTACGTGAAGACCTGCTCCCGAAGGGTAAGGGAACATGTCCAATGCATAAAACTTAGGTTTTGAGGCATCTGTTCCTGTCTTAAAGGTGTGATGGTCAGCCCAGTGTTTCTGCCACTTAGGCTCGATTTCTTTATGATTGTAAAAACTCATGGTATCTCTCCAATTTTCGTGATGTTCTTATTATACCATTTTTGAGAGAAATTGGGCTCTTCTTTTCTTTAATTTGATGATGAAAGTCTTAAAATCATTGCTTTTATCAATTCTCTTATTAAATCTATGACGACAAATATTCCTATCAAATTTCTAAAAAGAACTTGGTCTGTTATATAGGTGCATCATGGGTTTTTTTATGGTAAAATATAGGAAAGTGCTTTCTCAAAGGAGGAAAATATGAAAAAACAAACCATCGCTGTTTTAGGTCCTGGTTCTTGGGGTACTGCCTTGTCACAAGTCCTCAATGACAACGGACATCAAGTTCGTATCTGGGGAAATATTCCTGATCAAATTGATGAAATCAATACACAACATACTAACAAACGTTATTTTAAAGAAGCTGTATTAGACGAAAAAATTGTTGCCTATCATGATTTGGCAGAAACTTTGAAGGGTGTTGATGCTATCTTGTTTGTGGTGCCAACTAAGGTAACCAGATTGGTAGCTCAGCAAGTCGCTGCAGTTCTCGATCATAAAGTGGTTGTTATGCATGCCTCCAAAGGGCTTGAACCAGATAGCCACAAACGTCTCTCTACTGTTTTGGAAGAAGAAATTCCTGCTGAATTAAGAAGTGATATTGTCGTCGTCTCTGGACCTAGCCATGCTGAGGAAACCATTGTCCGTGACATTACCCTGATTACGGCAGCTTCAAAAGATCTGCAGACAGCACAGTATGTTCAATCTCTCTTTAGCAACAACTACTTCCGTCTATATACAAATACGGATGTTATTGGAGTTGAAACAGCTGGAGCTCTAAAAAATATCATCGCTGTTGGGGCAGGGGCTCTTCACGGTCTTGGTTTTGGAGATAACGCAAAAGCTGCGATTATCACGCGCGGTCTTGCAGAAATTACACGTCTAGGTGTTCAACTTGGAGCAAATCCACTTACCTATAGCGGTCTCTCAGGAGTTGGGGATTTGATTGTTACAGGAACATCTGTCCACTCACGCAACTGGCGAGCAGGAGATGCCCTCGGTCGGGGCGAAGCTTTAGCTGATATCGAAGCTAATATGGGAATGGTTATCGAAGGTATTTCAACAACCAAGGCAGCTTTTGAATTGGCAAAAGAACTTGATGTCTATATGCCAATCACTCAAGCAATCTATAAAGTTATTTATGAAAATGTCGATATCAAAGAAGCCGTAGCTGAACTCATGAGTAATGAATTTAAAGCGGAAAACGAGTGGTCTTAAGCCATTGTTAGAAAGGAAATATATGACACAGAAAGTCAGAAAAGCAGTCATTCCTGCTGCAGGACTTGGAACTCGCTTCCTTCCTGCAACCAAAGCATTGGCAAAAGAAATGTTGCCAATCGTAGATAAGCCAACAATCCAATTTATCGTTGAAGAAGCCCTTAAGTCTGGTATCGAAGACATTCTCGTTGTCACTGGTAAATCGAAACGCTCTATTGAAGACCATTTCGACTCAAACTTTGAACTAGAATATAATCTCAAAGAAAAAGGGAAAAATGATCTCTTGAAACTAGTAGACGAAACAACTGGTATGCGTCTACACTTCATTCGTCAAACGCATCCACGTGGTCTTGGAGATGCCGTCTTACAAGCTAAAGCATTTGTTGGGAATGAACCTTTTGTTGTTATGCTTGGAGACGATCTCATGGATATCAACGATGACAAGGCTATTCCATTAACTAAACAGCTCATGAATGATTATGAGAAAACTCATGCATCTACTATTGCTGTTATGCCTGTACCACACGAAGAAGTTTCCTCCTACGGAGTGATTGCTCCACAAGGAGAAGGCATCGATGGCCTATACAGTGTAGAAACCTTTGTTGAAAAACCAGCACCCGAAGATGCTCCAAGCGATCTAGCAATCATCGGTCGTTACCTCCTAACACCTGAGATTTTTAATATCCTAGAAATTCAAAAACCAGGTGCAGGAAATGAAATTCAATTAACAGATGCAATCGATACACTCAATAAAACCCAGAGAGTGTTTGCACGTGAATTTACTGGGGCACGTTATGATGTCGGTGATAAATTTGGATTTATGAAGACTTCAATTGAATACGCACTTAAACATCCACAAGTTAAAGACCACTTGAAAGACTACTTGATTGATCTTGGAAAAGAACTGTCAGGAGAAGAGTAAGCTATGTGAAAAGTCAGATTCTAATAGAATCTGACTTTTTTGAAATCTTAGATACAAACTGCTATATAGTCCTATTATAAGCCTAATTTCTTGCAATAAAAGCTTTTATGGTATAATAAAAAGAGTGAGGAAAGAAATGAAGAATAAATTAATTGAATTCAAAGAAAAAGGACTGGCCTTACTCCAGTCTCTAAAATCAAAAATTACTGATAAAATTCAAGCGAAGGATTCTAACCAAACCTCAAATGAAAACTCCAATACTAGTTCCAATATCTGGGCTATTTTGGCTAAAATTTTATTTGGGATAAAAGCTACCTTCAATACCTTATTCATTATAGCTTTTATTGGTGGCCTTTTAGGTACAGGTATTGTTTTTGGTTATGCCGTTTCACTTTTTGATAAAGCTAGCGTCCCTCAGACGGAAGATTTGATCAAACAGGTTAATAATATTTCATCTATATCTGAAATTCACTATGCAGATGGTTCCTTAATTGCTGCTATCGAAAGCGACCTCCTAAGAACATCGGTTACATCAGAGGGTATTTCCGACAACCTTAAAAATGCAGTCATTGCTACAGAGGATGAACATTTTAATGAGCATAATGGAGTTGTTCCAAAAGCTATCATTCGTGCTAGTCTAGGTAACTTTATCGGACTCGGATCATCGAGTGGAGGATCTACTCTCACCCAACAGCTTATCAAACAGCAAGTTGTTGGAGACGCTCCTACTTTAGCCCGTAAAGCTAATGAAATCGTTAATGCCTTAGCACTCGAACGTGCTATGAGCAAAGATGAAATCCTAACAACTTATCTTAACGTAGCACCTTTTGGTCGTAATAACAAGGGGCAAAACATCGCAGGAGCTCAGCAAGCAGCAATGGGTATCTTTGGAGTTGATGCTAGCCAACTTAGTGTTCCCCAAGCTGCTTTCATTGCCGGACTACCTCAAAGCCCTATCGTGTACTCTCCATATGAATCTACTGGTGAGCAAAAGAGCGACGAAGATATGGCTATAGGTATTAAACGTTCTAAAGATGTTCTCTACAATATGTATAGAACTGGTCTTCTAAGCAAGGAAGACTACGAATCCTATAGAGACTATGATATTAAACAGGATTTCTTGCCTGCAGAAAATGTGGATGTCGCTTCAAAAGGCTTCCTCTACTTTGCTACACTTAATGAGGCTACTAACCTCATGTATGATTATCTAGTTCAAAAAGATAATGTATCTACGCAAGAACTACAAAATGAATCCATTCAAAAATCCTACCGTGAATTAGCAGAAAAAGAAATTCAAAATGGTGGCTATCTTATCACTACAACTATTGATAAGAATATCCATACAGCTATGCAAAAAGCAGTTGCAGATTATGGTTACCTACTAAATGACAGTACAGGCCAACCAGAAGTCGGAAATGTCTTAATGGATAACCAAACTGGTGCTATTCTAGGATTTGTAGGCGGTCGAGATTATCAAAGTAACCAAAATAACCATGCCTTTGATACTAAGCGTTCTCCTGCCTCGACTACGAAACCGATTTTGGCCTACAGTATTGCCATTGACCAAGGATTAATGGGTAGTGCTAGCGTTTTGTCCAACTATCCAACCAAATTTGCTAATGGAAATCCAATCATGTATGTCAATAGTCCTGGTACAGGTATGATGAGTCTGAGAGAAGCTCTCAATTACTCTTGGAATATCCCAGCCTACTGGACTTACCGTATGCTCCGAGAAAAAGGAGTTGATGTTCGTTCCTATATGGAAAAGATGGGCTATGATATCCCTGAGTATGACATCGAAAGTCTTCCTATGGGGGGAGGAATTGATGTTACTGTAGCTCAACATACAAATGGTTACCAAACAATTGCTAATAATGGAGTTTACCATAAGAAGCATATGATTTCAAAAATCGAAAAGGCCAATGGCGATGTCATTTATGAGCATAAAGACGAGCCTGTTCAGGTATACTCTAAAGCAACTGCAACTATCATGCAAAGTTTGTTGCGAGATGTTATTTCATCACGTGCCACAACAACATTTGCAAACAACCTTGCAGCTATTAACCCAAGTTTAGCAAGTGCTGACTGGATTGGGAAAACTGGTACAACTAATGAAAATGGTGACATGTGGTTGATGCTTTCTACTCCAAGACTAACTCTAGGAGGCTGGATGGGGCACGATGATAATCGATCATTAGAAAATTTAGCAGGATATTACCGTAACTCTAAATATATGGCCTACCTAGTAAATGCTATCCAGCAAGCTTCCCCATCAGCTTGGGGAACCGAGAGGTTTAGCCTTGATCCTAGTGTAACCTCTTCCCAAGTTCTTAGATCAACTGGTCAAAAACCTGGACGAGTTAACCTCAACGGAAAAGATTATGAAGTCGGTGGGGAAACTGTTACAAGTTACTGGGCCAATAAAGCTGGAGCTCCAACTACGACCTTCCGCTTTGCAATTGGTGGTACTGATGCTGACTATCGACATGCTTGGAACGTTATTATTGGAAATCTAATTGAACAAAATAATAAAGATAAAAATAATAACAACAATAACGGTAACAATAACAATAACAGCAATAATAACGATAATAACGATAATAACAGAAACAACGATAATAACAGAAACAGCAATAATAACGATAATAGAAGTAACAACAATAATAACAACAATAACGGTAATAACGGTAATAACAATAGCAACAATAATAATAGTAATAACAGAAATAACTAACAACGCTAAGTTGCTTACCGATAGGAGAGCGAGAAATGATAATTCTCGCTCTCTTTTTTCTTTTTCTTATTCATGGTACAATAGCTTCATGAATAAATATCAAAAGAATATCTTTAAGGGAACCATCTATTCTCTCTTATCTGGCTTAATTTGGGGAATATGTGGTATTTTAGGGGAATACTTTTTTACACATTATCAGGTTTCTTCAGGCTGGATTACTTCTATGAGGCTTCTAATAGCTGGTAGCTCTGTACTCATTTTGGCATTTTACAAGCTTAAATTTCACTTATTCGATATTTGGCGTGATAAAAAGAATTATCTTTCTTTCCTTGCTTATGCTATATTGGGAATCTTCTCCGTTCAGTTTTTCTTTTATCTCTGCGTCGAATACTCAAATGCGACGACTGCTACTATCCTCCAATTCATCAGCCCTATTTTCATCTTAGCTTATGATCGGATAATCTATAAAAAGAAAGCCTCTAGGAATGCAATCCTATATGTTCTAATTGCCATGGTCGGAGTCTTCTTGATGACGACAAAAGGGGACCTGTCAACTTTATCTATCACACCCTTAGCCTTAGTCACTGGGCTACTCAGTGCTCTGGGAGTCATGTTCAATGTGATTTTGCCACAAAAATTTGCCAAAGAATATGGATTCGTTCCAACTGTCGGTTGGGGAATGATGCTAGCTGGGCTCTTTAGTAATATTCTCTACCCTGTTTATAGAATAAGCTTTCAGCTTGATTGGATTAGTATCGCTATCTGTTTAACCATTGCCTTTTTTGGAACAGCCTTTGCCTTCTTCCTATCCATGAAGGCTGTCTCACTCGTTTCCCCATTGGTGGTGTCAGTGGTCAGTGCAAGCGAACCTTTATCATCAGCTATTCTAAGCGTTCTGTTTCTAGGATTAGTCTTGGATGGCTATCTGCTATTAGCTATGATTTTGATTATTATTCCAATGGTCTTCTTATCCATCGAAGAATCAAAGGATAAAATGAAAGAAACTTCTTTTCATACTTAAGGCTTCAATTTTGGAGCCTTTTTTGGTAGAATAGTAAGCATTACAAAGAGTGAGGAGACACCCATGACTGCTACAAAAATGAATGCTCAAGAAATTATCCAATTTATCGCCAATGCTGAGAAAAAGACCAGTGTAAAAGTAACCTTTGAAGGACAACTTGCTGGAACTATCCCTACTTCTGTTACCAAGCTTGGAAATGTCCTCTTCGGAGACTGGAAAGACATCGCTCCCCTCCTCGAAAATTTAACAGAAAACAAAGACTATGTTGTTGAACAAGACGCTCGCAACTCTGCTGTGCCTCTCCTTGACAAGCGTGACATCAATGCTCGTATCGAATCAGGCGCTATCATTCGTGACCAGGTTGAAATTGGTGACAACGCTGTTATCATGATGGGGGCCGTCATTAATATTGGTGCAGAAATTGGTGCCGGTACTATGATTGACATGGGTGCTATTCTAGGTGGACGTGCTATTGTTGGTAAAAATAGTCACGTCGGTGCCGGTGCTGTTCTCGCAGGTGTTATCGAGCCAGCTAGTGCAGAGCCTGTCCGTGTGGGTGACAATGTACTCATCGGTGCTAACGCTGTCGTCATCGAGGGTGTTCAAATCGGTAGTGGTTCTGTTGTTGCGGCAGGTGCCATCGTCACTCAGGATGTCCCAGAAAATGTTGTGGTGGCAGGTGTTCCGGCTCGTATCATCAAAGAAATTGATAGCCAAACTCAACAAAAAACAGCGCTAGAGGATGCGCTTCGTACCTTGTAATTAGTAACAGAGGCGGAACCCTTTCCAGCCTCTTTATCGTATAAATAGAAGGAAATTAGATATGTTAGATTTGATTCAGATTCGACGCGATCTTCACCAAATTCCTGAGATCGGTTTAGAAGAATTCAAGACTCACGCTTATTTGCTCAATGTCATTGAAAAATTAACAGCTGGTAAGGATTTTGTTCAGATTCGTACTTGGCGAACAGGTATTTTAGTTTACTTGCAAGGAAGTCAGCCAGAACGCACTATAGGATGGCGAACAGATATCGATGGGCTCCCAATCCTTGAACAAACAGGCCTTTCCTTTGCCTCTCAACACCCAGACCGTATGCATGCTTGTGGACATGACTTTCACATGACCATTGCCCTTGGAAGTCTTGAACGTGCGCTAGAAAAACAACCCAAAAACAACCTCCTCTTTCTCTTCCAACCTGCAGAAGAAAATGAAGCAGGGGGTATGCTCATGTATGAAGATGGAGCTTTTGGCGACTGGTTGCCTGACCAATTCTATGGACTTCATGTTCGTCCGGACTTAAAAGTTGGACAGATTGCGACCAATACCCACACTCTCTTTGCAGGAACTTGCGAAGTCAAAATTCGCTTTAAGGGTAAAGGCGGCCATGCTGCCTTTCCACACCAAGCCAACGATGCTCTGGTTGCAGCTAGCTATTTTGTGACACAAGTTCAGTCTGTCGTCAGCCGCAATGTCGATCCTATCGAGGGAGCTGTCGTTACTTTCGGTGTCTTTCAAGCTGGAACAACCAACAATGTCATCGCTGATACTGCCTTCTTGCATGGAACCATCCGAGCTCTTACACACAGTATGAGTCTCTTAGTTCAAAAACGTGTCAAAGCCATCGCTGAAGGTATCGCAGCTGCTTTTGATATGGATGTGGAAGTTGAACTCAAGCAGGGAGGTTATTTGCCTGTCGAAAACAACCCTGAATTAGCCCAGGAATTGATGACCTTCTTTGATGAAAAAGAGGGAATTGAACTAATCGACATCGAACCTGCCATGACAGGAGAAGACTTTGGTTATCTTCTCTCCAAGGTTCCTGGTGTCATGTTCTGGCTCGGAATTGATAGTCCCTATGCTCTTCACCATCCACAGATGAGTCCTAAAGAAGAAGCTCTAGCTATCGGTGTCGATGCGGTATCAAGCTTCTTAGCCAAGAAAGTTGCGGAGTAAACTATGAAAAATGTCCTACGCAAGCAGGTCTTGCAAGAACTCAAATCTCTATCAGCCGAAGAAAAGGAAGTCATGGACGCTTGGTTGACTGAACAACTACTTCTACATCCCTTCTACAAGGAAGCAAAAACCATCGCCACTTATCTGTCTTTTCCTCATGAATTTCAGACAGCTAGACTTATCGAACAGGCTCAAAAAGATGGGAAAACGATCCTCATCCCCAAAACCTATCCACATGGGAAAATGGACTTTGTCGTCTATGAACCAGAAAAACTCGAACAGAATTCTTTTGGACTTCTTGAACCTCAAGGAGCGTTCACAATCCTTGAACCCTCTCAGATTGACCTGATTCATGTTCCTGGTTTGGCCTTCAATTCTTCTGGCTATCGGATTGGGTATGGTGGTGGCTACTATGACAGATATTTGAGCCATTATTCTGGTAACACCATCAGTACGCTTTATCCTTGTCAGATTCAGAACTTCCATCCTGATCCACACGATATTCCCGTTAAGGAGGTAATTATCTATGAAAGAGATTTTTGATCGTCGTTATCCCGTCACGAGCTTCTTTCTTCTCGTGACAACCCTGGTTTTTGTCATCATGTTTCTAACCAGTGGTTTCAATTACACAAGTGCAGCCACCTTGTATCAATTCGGAGCTGTATATCCTCCTGCCATCAAGGCCATGCCTGAGCAAGTCTGGCGCTTGTTCTCAGCAATCTTTGTCCACATTGGCTTGCAGCACTTTTTAGTCAACATGCTATCCCTCTACTTTTTAGGCCGTCAGATGGAGGACATCTTTGGTTCCAAACAATTTTTCTTTATCTATCTTTTATCAGGGATGATGGGGAATCTCTTTGTTTTGGTCTTTAGTCCTAATGCCATCTCAGCTGGGGCCTCAACCGCCCTTTACGGCATGTTCGCTTCTATTGTCGTCCTTCGGTATGCTTCGCGCAATCCCTACCTCCAACAGCTTGGTCAATCCTATCTCTCCCTCTTAGTCATCAACCTGATAGGTAGTGTCTTAATCCCTGGAATCAGCCTTGCTGGACACGTTGGGGGAGCTGTTGGTGGCGCATTACTGGCTATCGTCTTCCCTGTCCGAGGAGAACGAAAGATTTATAGCCCAGTCCAACGTGGTCTTGCAACCCTAGCCTTCATTACTTTATCAGCCCTACTACTTTTTATCGGATTGCTTTAATACAAAGAAAAACCATTGGAATCTCTCTCAGAGAGCTTTATTTCCAATGGTCTTTTTTGAATCTATTTGAAAAATTGCTTAAAACCCATTATTGTCACTGAGTTCTTTGAACCAGTAGCCTGATTTTTTCAAGCGGCGTTCTTGTGTTTCTAAGTCAAGTTCGACTAAACCATAGCGGTTTTTATAGCTATTGAGCCATGACCAGCAGTCGATAAAGGTCCAAATCAAGTAGCCTTTACAGTTGGCACCATCTTCGATAGCACGATGAAGTTCACGCAGGTGGCCTTTGACAAAGTCGATACGATAATCGTCTTGGATCATGCCATTCTCACGGAATTTGTCTTCACCTTCAACACCCATACCGTTTTCGGTCAGCATCCACTCGATGTTGCCATAATTTTCCTTGATATTTTGAGCAATATGATAAATCCCTTGCTCATAGATTTCCCAACCACGGTGAGGATTGATCTTACGGCCTGGCATGACATAAGGCTCATAGAAATGCTCTGGCAAGAGCGGGCTATCCGGGTGCTTAGCAAAACGTGGCGCCATAACACGCAAGGGTTGGTAGTAATTGACCCCAAGAAAGTCTACTGTGTATTCACGAATGAGTTCCAATTCTTCTGCTGTAGAATCCGGCAGCAAATCATGCTCAGCTAAAATTTCCACTAGTTCTTCTGGATAAACTCCCAAGACAGATGGATCTAGGAAAGATTGGGCCTGAAAGAGGTCGGCTATACGAGCAGCTTTCACATCCGCAGGATGTTGACTACGTGGATAAGCTGGAGTCAAATTGAGGACAATCCCAATCTTAGAACCCGGCAAGACCTCATGGCAGGCCTTAACTGCAAGAGTGCTAGCCAGCTGAGTGTTATAGGCTACCTGAACCGCAGCTTTAGCATCTACCTTATGTGGATAATGGGCATCATAGAAATAACCAAACTCTACAGGAACGATCGGCTCATTGAAGGTAATCCACTGGTCCACCAAGTCTCCATAGGTCTCAAAACAGAAACGAGCATAGTCTTCGTAGGCCTTAATGGTCGCCTTGTTTTCCCAACCATCGCCATCTTCCTGAAGGGCAAAAGGCAGGTCAAAGTGGTAGAGATTGACTAAGAGACGGATTCCCTTGGCCTTAATGGCTTCAAAGACCTGACGGTAGAAAGCCACACCTTGAGGATTGACTTCTCCACGGCCCTGTGGGAAAATACGAGACCACTGGATAGAAGTCCGAAAGGCTGTGTGACCTGTTTCTAACAATAGTTCGATATCTTTTTCCCAATTTTCATAGAAGGTCGATGTCTTATCTGGCCCAATCCCATTGTAGTAGCGATTTGGCTCTACTTGGTACCAATAATCCCAAAGATTATCTCCCTTGCCGTCACCAGGTACTCGTCCTTCTGTCTGTGGTCCAGATGTTGAGGACCCCCAGACAAAATCCTTTGGAAATTTTAGCATAGCTCTACCTCTTTATTTACTCATTTTATCTTTATTTTATCTCATTATAAAGAAAAAACAAGGCAAAAACTAGTTACATTTTTGTCTTGTTTTTCTTCTGATTATAGATTTTATTTATTTGTTAGGATTTCAAGGGTTTCAAGCAAGCTATCAGCGTGAACTTCGATTGTATCTCCTGTCGCCTTAATCTTCACTTCTACAATCCCGTCAGCTGCTTTCTTACCAACAGTGATACGGATTGGAAGACCAATCAAGTCGCTATCGCTGAATTTAACACCAACACGTTCGTTACGGTCATCCGTCAAAACTTCATAACCTTTGTTTACCAAGGCTTCTTCGATACGATCTGTCAATGCAAGACTTGCTTCATCCTTAACATTAACTGGAATCAAGTGAACATCAAATGGCGCCAATTCTTTAGGGAAGTTGATTCCCCAAGCGTAACGATATTCACCTTTTGGTGTCTTATTTACAAAGAGGCGAGCGTGTTGTTCCATGACTGCTGAAAGGAGACGGCTGACACCGATACCATAACATCCCATGATGATTGGGACAGCGCGACCATTTTCATCCAAAACATCTGCTCCCATGCTTGCTGAGTAGCGAGTCCCAAGTTTGAAAATATGACCAATTTCGATACCACGGGCAAAGTTGAGAACACCTTTTCCATCTGGTGAAATTTCGCCCTCACGCACTTCACGGATATCTACATACTCAGCAGTGAAATCACGACCTGGGTTGACACCAGTCAAGTGGTAACCATCTTCGTTAGCACCTACAACAGCATTACGACTATCTTGCACCTTGCGGTCTGCGATAATCTTGACATTTTCTGGAAGATTGACTGGTCCAAGTGAACCAAAGTCCGCTCCCAACAATTCTTTCACTTCCGCCTCGGTTGCAGGTTCTAAGAAGTCTGCTCCAAGGTAGTTTTTCAATTTGACTTCATTGAGTTGGTCATTACCAACGAGTAGGGCAACAACTGGCTCCTCGTCTGCGATATAAACCAAGGTCTTGATTGTTTGCTCTTCAGAGACATTCAAGAAAGCAGCAACTTCATCAATCGATTTGACACCTGGTGTTTCCACACGAGCTACTTGATCTTCAGTCACAACACGGTTGCTTGGTTTGTAGGCGTTAGTTGCCATTTCCAAGTTAGCTGCATAGCTTGACTCACTTGAGTAGGCAATAGTATCTTCACCAGAAACCATCCATTTAAGCAATTCTGCCTTGATTTCTTCTTGCACTTCTGCAGGGATTTCATCAAACGACGCGACAGACTTATCTAACACTACCCAACGGTCAAGGTCTGTACGAGCAGGTGTGATGGCCATAAATTCTTGGCTATCCTTACCACCCATAGCTCCACCGTCACCGATGATAGCTTTGAAGTCCAAGCCACTACGAGTAAAGATACGCTCGTAAGCTGCCTTGTACTCATCATAAGTAACATCTAAACTATCATAGTTAGCGTGGAAGCTATAACCATCTTTCATGATAAACTCACGCGTACGAAGAAGTCCGTTACGTGGACGTTTTTCATCACGGTACTTAGGCTGGATTTGATACAAGTTCAGTGGTAACTGTTTGTATGACTTGACAGAATCACGGACAATTGCTGTGAAAGTTTCTTCGTGAGTTGGACCCAAGATAAAGTCTGACTTCTCACGGTTCTTCAATTTGTACAAGTCTTCACCGTAAGTTTCATAGCGACCAGATTCACGCCAAAGATCAGCGCTGAGAAGGGCCGGAGCCAACATCTCAACGGCACCCATCTTGTCAAATTCCTGACGCATGATCTTCTTGGCTTTTTCAATCACACGGTTAGCAAGTGGCAGATAGGAATAGACACCTGCAGATACTTGACGAACATAACCAGCACGCAACATAAGGGCGTGGCTGATAACTTGAGCATCGCTTGGCATTTCGCGAAGCGTTGGAATAAGCATTTTACTTTGTTTCATATTTTTCCTCAAATTCTAAAAGAAGGTTCGCATGATGTCGTTCCATGTTACGGCGAGCATCAAGACAACCATAATCACAACTCCAACTAGAGTCACATAGGTTTCAATTTCTTGTTTTAGTGGTTTGCGGCGAATGGCTTCAATGATGTTGAGCACGATTTTACCACCATCTAATGCCGGGATAGGAATCAAGTTGAAAATTCCGATATTGATAGAAATTATAGCCAAAAAGAATAAGACATTCTCAAGACCATTTTTAGCAGCATCGCTACTTGCCTTAAAGATAGCAACGGGGCCACCCAGTTTATTTAGATCAGGCTGGAAAATCAAACTTTTCAAGGCATTGAGAATGCGCAAGGCTGAATCAGCAGCACTGGTAAATCCACCCATAAACATAGACCAGATATCAGACTTGAGACTAGGCTGAACACCTAGAATATAGCGTCCTTGATTCTCCTCCGGTGTCACAGTTATTTGCTTTTCAGTCCCGTTTTCTGAAATAGTCACATCCAAAACAGGGGCAGTCTTATCCTTTGTCTCCGCCTCAACCGCTTGAATCAAATCAGACCAGTTTGAAATCTCATAATTTCCTACCTTGGTAATCTGAGCTGTATGTTCAACACCGGCCTTAGCAATCGCGCTATCAGGGATGATACTGAAGTTATTCGTTTGCGTATCACTAACGCCACCTTGCATGAAAATCAAAATCCAGAAGACAATGACTCCCAAAATGAAGTTGTTCATGGGTCCAGCAAAGTTCGTAATCAATTTACCCCAGACAGTCGCATTTTGATATTGGACGTCCAGCGGAGCTATACGAACTTCCGTTCCATCAGCTTCCACAATGGTCGCATCATGGTCCACTGAAAAGGTCTTCTCCTCTTCCAAGACCAAACCTGTGATAAAGAGCTTGTCTTCAAAATCAAATTGAGTTACCTGCATAGGAAGAGATGTCTGATCAATTTTCTTACCAGAGAGATTAATCCGCTTAACCTTGCCATCTTGATCAAGAGTCAAGCTAACAGGAGTTCCTGTCTTAATCTCTGTAGCATCCTCGCTCCAACCTGCCATACGGACATAGCCACCTAGTGGCAAGAGACGAATCGTATAGGCAGTACCATCTTTTCCGATATGGGCAAAAATCTTTGGTCCCATACCAATGGCAAACTCACGAACCAAAATCCCGGATTTCTTGGCAAAGTAAAAATGCCCGAATTCGTGGACCACCACGATGATTCCAAAAACCAGGATAAACGTTAATAATCCAATCATTTAGTTTCTGATTCCCTTTCCTTAAAATAAGCCGAATAGGTGCATAATAGGGAAAATAGCTAACATAGAGTCAAAGCGGTCCAATACACCACCATGTCCAGGGATGAACTTCCCTGAGTCCTTGACACCAAAGTGGCGTTTCATGGCACTCTCAATCAAGTCACCCAACTGACCTGCCAAGCTAAAGAAGATAGCAAAAACAGTCATTTTGTAAATCCCATAAGGTAGGGCGACGGTACTATCTACCATCATAAAGATGGCTGTTGTTATCATAGCAGCGACAACTCCACCCAATGCTCCCTCAATTGTTTTATTTGGAGAGACTCTCGGAGCTAGCTTTTTCTTACCAAAATTCATTCCTACTAGGTAGGCACCACTATCTGTTGCCCAAACCATACAAAGTCCCAAAAGGGCTTTATCTAGACCTGCTACACGAGCATCGACCAAGGCATTAAATCCAAAGCCGACGTAAAAACTCATGGCAATTGGAAAGACCGCATCTTCAATCGTGTAATTCTTACTAAATACTGTGCAACCTAACATGATAAAAATCAAGACGCTATAGGTAACAACATTCCCGTCTACTGGTAAGAAGGTCAAATAATTTTCCAAGGGAATAGTAAGAGCAAATGTCGCTAATAAGGTCAAGAGTCCTTCGGGTGTCATGGTATTTAAACCTTTCATACGAAGTAGTTCATGAACCCCTAACATAGCAATCAATCCCATGGCAATCTGTAACCATAGGCCACCCAAGATTAAGAGCGGTATAAAGATAGCCAAAGCCAAAGCGGCAAAGATGGTTCTCTTTAGTAAATCCTTTTTCATCATTTCTCCTAAACTCCTCCAAATCGACGGTTACGACGATTGAACTCTGCAATAGCCTCCTTCAAAGCTTGCTCGTCGAAATCCGGCCACAAGACATCTGTGAAATAAAGTTCACTATAGGCAGCCTGCCAAGGCAAGAAGTTACTCAAACGAAGCTCACCACTAGTTCGAATAATCAAATCTGGATCACGAAAATCTTTAGGTAAATGACCTGTAAAAAGATAGTCTCCAATCAATTCTTCGTCAATGTCTGCAGAACTTATCTTACCTTCTGAAACTTCCTCTACAATCAACTTGAGAGCCTGTGTAATTTCAGCTCTTCCTCCATAGTTGAGGGCAAAATTAAGAATTAATCCTGTATTTGACTGCGTTAATTCCTCCGCTTTTTTCAAAGCTTCAAAAGTCTCTTTAGGTAAGCGATTGGTTTCACCTATCATCTGAATCTTCATGTTTCTCTCATGCAATTCAGGCACATATTTGTCATAAAACTCAACTGGCAAGTTCATGATAAATTTAACTTCTTGGTCTGGACGAGCCCAGTTTTCGGTCGAAAAGGCATAAACAGTCAGGGCCTTAACTCCCATATCACTAGCTGCAATTGCAACTTTTTTCAAAGCATCCATCCCAGCCTTATGTCCAAAAACTCGAGGTTGCATTCGTTTTTTGGCCCAACGACCATTTCCATCCATGATAACACCGATATGAGACGGTACCATTGTAGGTACTGGAGTTTCTATTGGTTTATCTTTTTTTAAAAATCCAAACATGCTTGTATTCCTATTCAAAAATCTATCGTTTCATTATACCATATTTTTCGCTTTTCTTCTATCTTCATAGCTTATTCTAGAGGGGAATTTACTATAGTTTACAAATAAGAGCATCATTTCAAACCTTGCATTTTCAAAAGAAAGTTGATACAATAAAAACATAAAGATTAGTCCTTGTTCAATCACAGGGATTTTTTATTGAAAGGATTTTACCATGTCAAAGAAACTACAACGTAAAAAACAATTAAGAAACAGCCTTCGTCGTTCAGGTGCATTTTCAAATGCTGTAAACAAGGTTGTCGAAGAAACAAAAAAAGTTGTGAAGCATGCTGAAAAAGCTGCAAATGAGGCAGGAAAAGCAGTCTCTAAGCAAGTAGAAAAAGCTGTAGAAGCAACTAAAGAGCAAGCCCACAAGCTTACAACTTCTGTTGAAGATTTCGCAGCTGACTTAGGTGGACTTCCACTTGATCGTGCTAAGACTTTCTATGATGAAGGTATCAAGTCGGCTTCTGACTTCAAAAACTGGACAGAAAAAGAACTCCTTGCTTTGAAAGGAATCGGTCCAGCTACTATCAAGAAATTAAAAGAAAACGGCATTAAGTTCAAGTAATTTTTCTTGTCCCTTGCATTTCCGTGAAAAACTTGTTAAAATAAAGCCATTAGAGGTGTTTTGAGTCCCACATTTTACAGAAAGTGGCGGTGCTGAGAAGTCCACAAATGTGTCAAAACTGGTTGCTAGTGAGTTGAAATTAAAAAATGAAATATAAATGTCTTTTTGTTTTAAAGACGAGAGTTGCGGGCATCTGCCCGAAATTGGGTGGTACCGCGGATAAACACATTCGTCCCTGTCATATTAGTGACAGGGGCGATTTTTTTGTAGAAAGCGAGGAAGAAGGATGACAAGAACTGAATTGCCAGAACAAATCGAAACTGAGCGACTGGTCTTACGAGTCCGTACCGTGGCGGATGTAGAGGATATCTTTGACTATGCTAGTCGTCCAGAAGTCTCTTACCCAGCAGGTTTTCCACCTGTCAAGACCTTGAAAGATGAGATTTATTACCTAGAACATATCCTTCCCGAGCGCAATCAAAAAGACAATCTCCCAGCAGGCTATGGAATCGTGGTCAAAGAGACTGATAAGATTATCGGCTCTGTTGATTTCAACCATCGCCACGAAGACGATGTGCTAGAGATTGGGTATACCTTGCACCCAGACTATTGGGGTCGCGGTTATGTACCAGAAGCAGCGCGTGCCTTGATTGATCTGGCTTTTAAGGAACTAGGTCTTCACAAGATAGAATTGACCTGCTTTGGTTCCAATGTTCAAAGTCAACGAGTCGCCGAGAAGCTTAGTTTTACCCTCGAAGCTAGGATCCGAGACCGCAAAGATGCTCAAGGTAACCGCTGTGACAGTCTGATATATGGATTGCTGAGGAACGAGTGGGAAGCTCAAGGCCAACATTAAAAATAGAAATAACTAGAAAGGACACACACATGTCTAAAGAACTTTCACCTAAATACAATCCAGCCGAGGTTGAGGCTGGTCGTTACCAAAAATGGCTTGACGCGGATGTTTTCAAGCCTTCAGGAGATCAAAAGGCTAAGCCTTATTCAATCGTAATTCCACCACCAAACGTAACTGGGAAACTCCACCTTGGTCACGCTTGGGATACAACTTTGCAAGATATCATCATCCGTCAAAAACGCATGCAAGGTTTTGATACACTTTGGCTTCCAGGGATGGACCACGCCGGGATTGCGACTCAGGCTAAGGTTGAGGAGCGCTTGCGTGGTGAGGGCATTACCCGTTACGACCTGGGTCGTGAGAAATTCCTCGAGAAGGTCTGGGAATGGAAAGACGAATATGCCACTACCATTAAGGAACAATGGGGCAAGATGGGGCTCTCTGTAGACTACTCTCGTGAGCGTTTCACTCTTGACGAAGGTTTGTCAAAAGCTGTCCGCAAGGTCTTTGTGGACCTATATAAGAAAGGCTGGATCTACCGTGGTGAGTTTATCATCAACTGGGACCCAGCAGCCCGCACAGCCCTTTCTGATATCGAGGTGATCCACAAGGACGTCGAAGGTGCCTTCTACCACATGAACTACATGCTAGAAGATGGCTCACGCGCCCTTGAAGTGGCGACTACTCGTCCTGAGACTATGTTTGGAGACGTTGCCGTTGCAGTCAATCCAGAAGACCCACGCTACAAGGACTTGATTGGTAAAAACGTCGTCCTTCCAATCGCTAATAAACTCATCCCAATCGTTGGGGATGAGCACGCAGACCCTGAATTTGGTACTGGTGTCGTGAAAATCACACCTGCTCACGATCCAAACGACTTCTTGGTTGGTCAACGCCATAACTTGCCACAAGTTAATGTCATGAACGACGACGGAACTATGAACGACTTGGCCTTCGAATTTGCAGGCATGGACCGTTTTGAAGCTCGTAAGGCAGTCGTTGCTAAGTTGGAAGAAATCGGTGCTCTGGTCAAAATCGAAAAACGTGTCCACAGCGTTGGTCACTCAGAGCGTACAGGTGTTGTGGTTGAACCACGCTTGTCTACACAATGGTTCGTTAAGATGGACCAATTGGCGAAAAATGCTATTGCCAACCAAGACACAGAGGACAAGGTAGAATTTTACCCACCTCGTTTCAACGATACCTTCCTCCAATGGATGGAAAATGTCCACGACTGGGTAATCTCTCGTCAGCTCTGGTGGGGGCACCAAATCCCTGCTTGGTACAATGCTGAGGGTGAAATATATGTCGGCGAAGAAGCTCCAGAAGGTGACGGTTGGACTCAGGACGAAGACGTCTTGGATACGTGGTTCAGTTCGGCTCTTTGGCCATTCTCTACCATGGGCTGGCCGGATGTGGACTCAGAAGACTTTAAACGTTATTATCCAACATCAACTTTGGTGACTGGTTATGATATTATTCCGTTCTGGGTGTCTCGGATGATTTTCCAAGGTTTGGAATTTACTGGCAAGTCGCCATTCAAAAATGCCTTGATTCATGGTCTCATTCGTGATGAGCAAGGACGCAAGATGTCGAAATCTCTCGGTAACGGGATTGATCCAATGGATGTTATTGATAAGTACGGAACAGATAGCCTTCGTTGGTTCCTTTCAAACGGTTCTGCACCAGGCCAAGACGTGCGCTTCTCTTACGAGAAAATGGATGCTTCATGGAACTTCATTAACAAGATCTGGAACATCTCTCGCTACATCCTCATGAACAATGAAGGTTTGACCCTTGAGCAAGCTACTGCCAATGTGGAAAAAGTTGTCAACAAGGAAGCTGGCAATGTCACAGACCGCTGGATTCTCCATAACCTTAATGAAACTATTGGAAAAGTCACTGAAAACTTTGATAAGTTTGAGTTTGGTGTAGCTGGTCATATCCTCTACAACTTCATATGGGATGAGTTTGCGGACTGGTACGTTGAGTTGACCAAGGAAGTCCTTTATAGTGATAACGAAGAAGAGAAAGTCATCACACGTTCTGTTCTCCTTTACACCTTGGACAAGATCCTTCGTCTCCTTCACCCAATCATGCCATTCGTGACAGAGGAAATCTTTGGACAAATCTCAGAAGGCTCTATCGTTACAGCAGCATACCCAACTGTCAACCCAGCCTTTGAAGACCTTGCGGCTCACACTGGTGTAGAAAGCCTCAAAGACTTGATCCGTGCCGTTCGTAATGCGCGTGCGGAAGTAAACGTAGCACCAAGCAAGCCAATCACCATCCTTGTTAAGACAAGCGATAGCGACTTGGAAGCCTTCTTTAACAGCAATGTCAACTACATCAAACGCTTCACAAATCCAGAACACTTGGAAATCGCATCAAACATCCCTGCACCTGAACTCGCTATGTCAAGCGTCATCACAGGAGCAGAAATCTACCTGCCGCTCGCAGACCTCCTCAATGTCGAAGAAGAACTCGCTCGCCTCGACAAAGAACTAGCTAAATGGCAAAAAGAACTGGACATGGTCGGCAAGAAGCTCTCTAACGAACGCTTCGTAGCCAACGCCAAACCAGAAGTCGTCCAAAAAGAACGCGACAAACAAGCCGACTACCAAGCTAAGTACGATGCGACGGTTGCACGTATTGATGAGATGAAGAAGTTGGTGAAATAAAGAAACAATAAGCAGATTCTGAAAATTAATATCAGCATCTGCTTTTTTAGTTGATTTATGGTAAAATGAAAGGTAAAAACGAAAAGTAATAGGAGGCCGATATGAAAATAAATGCAGTTGATTTGTTTTGTGGTGTAGGCGGTCTAACTTACGGTATTCAGCAGGCGGGTATCAATGTTGTAGCTGGGTATGATATTGATGAAAAAAGCAAATTTGCCTACGAGTACAATAATGATGCTAGATTTATTTTAAAAGATATAAAGGAAATTGAAGATGACGAAATCTTGGAATTGTATCCGTCAGATACTGACATAAAAGTACTGATTGGTTGTGCTCCTTGTCAACCATTTTCAACATACAGTCATAAATATCAGAATAATGAAAACACAATAAAGAAGATAGATCTATTGGATTGTTTTGGTAGACAAGTTGAACTTGTAAAACCAGATATTGTATCAATGGAAAATGTTCCTCAGATGCAAAAAAGAGAAGTATTTCATCGTTTTCGCACTTTATTAGAAAAGAGTGGCTACAAGGTCACTTACAAGGTGGTATATGCTCCGGATTACGGAGTTCCTCAAACAAGAAAACGGCTAGTTTTACTTGCGTCAAAATTCGGAGATATTTCGTTAATTGAACCAGAATTCAATTCAGACACTCACCCTACTCTTAGAGATACGATAGGGAAACTACCTGAAATAAGAGCGGGAGAAACTCATGAATATGATCCACTGCATAGAAGCAGAAATTTATCAGATTTAAACTTAAAAAGAATAAGACAATCTAAACCAGGAGGGACATGGAGAGATTGGGATGATGACCTTCTTTTAGAAGCATATAAAAAAGACAGTGGAAAATCGTTTGGGTCAGTTTATGGTCGATTAGAATGGGACAAGCCTGCTAATACTATTACAACTCAGTTTCCTGGAATTGGTAATGGTAGATTTGGTCATCCAGAACAAGATAGGGCTTTAAGTTTGCGTGAGGGAGCACTTTTACAGACTTTCCCATTAAATTATGAGTTTGTTAACCCTAAACAGGGCCGAAATTACCCAATATCCCAAATAGCGTTACAAATTGGAAATGCAGTACCTCCAAAATTAGGTGAGGTAATTGGTAAGAGTATATTGAGACATTTAGAAGAGGTGAACAATGTCTAGTTTAAAATTTTCTATTGCAAATAATGCTGTGACACATTTAGGAAGAAATTTGTATTCAACGACTCCACCTGCATTGGCAGAATTAGTAGCAAATTCCTATGATGCATATGCAACAATAGTTGATATAACCTTATCAGATGATTCCATATCTATTGTTGATAATGGCAAAGGGCTCTCTCTGAAAGAACTAGAAAGTAAATATGCAATTATTGGTTCTGAAAAGAAATATGAGGAACCGATTAATGACTTAGATGAGAGAAAACCAATGGGTAAAAAAGGAATTGGTAAGTTAGCAGCTTTTAGTTTAGGCAATGAGTATACTGTCTATTCTAAATGTCAAGGGTCAGATAGTTGGATAAGTTTTAATCTTAAATATCGCGAAATGATTTCTAAGGAAGATTATGAAGTAGAGATTAGTGAAGGTTCTCTTCCACCTGAGTTTTCTAAATATGAATCATATTCTTCAGGTTTTATTGTAAAAATTACAGATACACGTCGAAAGACTACTGTTGCAACCCGAAAAAATATTAGAAATCAGCTTTCAAGGAGATTTTATATCAATCAAAGTAAGACTGACTTTAAACTAAACATTGATGGCGAGGAATTAAAGCTTGATTCTAATGAATATTATGACAAAATTGAGTATTTATTTTATTTTGGTAATGAAAATAGAGAGAATTTAGAAAGCAAGTTTACAAGTCTTAAGCATATAGAAGAGTACAATGATAAGGAAGAAATAAAATCATTTTTTATTGATTCAGACATTTGTGGATGGATAGGCACAACAAGCAAGCCTAAAGATTTAAAAGATGAAGAAAATTCAAGTTTTGCGAATATTATTATTTTAGCAAACGGTAAAATTGCAGATGAGGATATTTTAAAAGGAAAATCAAATGCTAGAATTGCAAATAATTACATAGTAGGTGAAGTAAGAGCAGATACTTTTATTTCTACATTAGATGACCCGATTACTTCAAGTCGACAAGGTCTGGATGATTCCATCCCAGCTGTTGAAGAGTTAATTGATATGCTTAACAAGATTAGAGATTATGTTATTGAACGGTGGGGCGAACTCCGTCGGGATAATATTGTTGAAAGTCTTCCAGAAAGAATTAAAACAAATGCTTCATATCAGGGTTGGTTATCAAATCTTTCAAATAAGCAAAAAGAAATCAATAACAGATTACTTGAATTGCTATCAGCTAGAATTGATGAAGAGAATGATGAAGATCAACAAGCAGTTGACTCAATGTTAACCTCCATTGCAAGTGTCATTAATAATATCGAAAGTGATGATTTAATATTTACTCTTTACAATGATCAGGACGAGAAAATACAGTTTGAATTATTACTGAAACTTATGGAAAACATTGCAAAAACAGAAGATATAAATCATGCTAGTCTTATAAAAAAACGTCTATCTGCTATCAATAAGCTCGAGGAGTTAATGTCTGGTACTAATACACCTGAAAAACTGTTTGAGGAACATCTCTCTGATAATCCGTGGTTGATAAAACCGTATTGGAATATAGATAGAAACAATCCCACTCAGACAGATTACTTACGTAATCAGGAATATTTTAGATTAGATAATGGTAATGAAAATTTTAAGCGTAATTTTTTGGATATATCCATAAGAGTTGCAGAGGAAAAATATCCAATAATTATTGAGTTGAAAAAAAATTCTGCAGTAGGATATGCCAAAGTTAGTTATCCTGATATATATTCTCAAGTAACAAATTACAGACGAGCTATGATACAGAAAATACCTGAATTACATGAGGTTGATGAAAAAGATATTCCAGTGATTTTTATTTTATCTGAAGATACTGGTTTGCCAGGAAGTGGTAATAGCATAGAGTTATCTAAGGACGAAATTGGGATGCTAGCAGATATGAATATATCTATTTTAAAATACAACAAAATTATTGCTGAAGCAAAAAAAATGTACAGAGAGCACATACAGTATCAAAAAGATATTAAATTAATTCCGGATTTAACGTGCCATGAATTAGAAGGTAGGTAAGACATGACAAATTCTGTAAGTTCGAACCGACCTGAGAAGTACAACATTGCAGCTTTCTTCTCAGGTGTTGGGGGAATTGAGTTGGGATTTGAACAGACCAACGAGTTCAGAGTGGTGTATGCCAATGAATTTGATAAGTATGCGCGTCAGACTTATCAGTTGAACCATCCAGATACCTATTTGGATGGTCGTGATATTCACGATGTTCAGCCAGAGGACATTCCAGCTGAGCGCGTGGATGTGATTATGGGAGGCTTCCCTTGTCAGGCCTTTAGTATTGCGGGTTATCGCAAGGGATTTGATGATGATCGTGGCGATCTTTTCTTCGAATTGCTTCGCATGATTGAGGGATGCAAACCTCGCGCTATTTTCATAGAAAACGTCAAAAACATGGTCGGTCATGACCATGGCAATACCTTCAAGGTTATTCGTGAAGCCTTGACAGAGAACAACTACTTCATCAAGTGGAAGGTTCTCAACGGGAAAGACTATGGAAATATCCCACAAAACCGTGAGCGGATCTATATTGTTGGTTTTGATACTAAAGAAGCTTATGATTTGTTTGAATTTCCAGAAGAAATCAAACTAACTACGACTCTTCAAGACGTCATTAACTTTGGTGATAAGCTAGACGAGGTCTACTACTACCGTGAGGGCAAGCAAAATTTCTACGACCAGTTGAAGTTTGAAGTGACTAGTCAAGATACAGTTTATCAATGGCGGCGTCAGTATGTCCGTGAAAACAAAAACGGCGTTGTCCCTACCCTAACAGCCAATATGGGAACAGGTGGACATAACGTTCCATTGATCCTGACGGACAGTGGTGAGATTCGAAAGTTAACTCCCAAAGAAACCTTTAATGTTCAAGGCTATCCGAAATCCTTTAAAATTCCAGAAGGGGTTTCCAATGGTCAGCTCTACAAACAGGCTGGAAACAGTGTGGTTGTCCCCGTGATTAAACGCATTGCGGAAAATGTTGCCAAAGCTTTGAACGAAAGTCATGGGCTGTCTCAACTTGACCGCTCAGGGAAATTCGCCATTATCTACACTAAGATGAATGGGCAATTTGAAGGGCAATCCTATGTCAAGGACTTTGTAGATAGCTATGAACAGGCTCTTGAAACAATCAAGTCTTATGATGATGGTTTAGCCGTTCTGTCAGATGAAGAGTATTTGAGACTTGTCAAAAAACAAGGCAAACTCGAATTTTACAGTATTAATTAACGAATATATAAGAGGATTAGTGAAAAACTAATCTTCTTTTGATATACTGAAAATAGAAAAGAGGGTGCTTATGTGGGAACATCTAAAATCTGAACAAAAAGACAAATACAAAACCTTAATTACCAACTTCGCTAGCTTGAGCCAAGCTTTCTCTCAAAAGGCTGAATCCGAAGACGAGGAACAAACAGAACATTCTGTCGCTCCTATCGTCAACTCCAAATTTCAGGAGACTGTTTTTCAAAAAGCCTTTAATGCCGTAGGGGAAGATATCGCCAATACTTCCTATGATGCTTCTGTCGTTGTGGATGAAAATCATAAATACCTAGTAGGTATCAAGTCTTTTGGGATTAATTCTGGAGACCAAAAAATTGCCCAGTTCAAGAAAGATTCTCAATCTTGGACGGACTTATTGGGTGACATCAAGTTTCATGCGGATATTTCAGCTGATAAAGAAGCTGCAGACAAGGAAAACTATCAACGCTATGAAGAGTTAGCAAAGAAGATTGCGACCTTAAGAAATCAGAGAATAGAGTCTTCCAAGGCACAAATCAAGGGATTTAGCTCAGATTCGGTCAATGTTGAAGCTGTTTACCACGTCCTGATGCCGACACCAAAGGGAGAAAATCCTAAGATTTTTGTCGGTGAAACATCTTATTTGCCAGTCGATATTGAGAATCTAGTCATTGAAGGATCAACTACCAAAAACAATCCAACTAATTTCCGATTTACAGATGGGCAACACCACTACAAGTACACGGCAGCTGACAGCCAGCTCCACATGACCTTTAATAATAAAGACATTGTGGTAGACACTTGGGACGTCCATTACATCGAAGATCCTTTTTCTCTCTTTGAAAATCTTCATTTGCTGACAGCTAAAAAGGAACAATCCGATATCTTAGAAACAATGTCTTGGGTTATCACAGACAAACATGGAAATGTGGAAGAAAACTCTGGTTTCAATGCCTTTAATGGTGGTTCAAAACTAGCTAAGAAAGACCGCTTGCCGCGAATTCTAAAGATTCAGGATAAATTCAAAGACAGTCTGGCTCCAGAAGAACTAGCTTTTGTGACTTTCTCCTTAGAAGAAATCCTCTTGAAAAAGTGGACCAGCAAGGATGAAAAAGCTCAGATGAAGGCTATTCGTGAGGACTTGATTCACTTTGTCCACAATACTGGCAATGAAAGACTCATTAAAGAAATTGAACAGCTGGTTTATCGTCCAGTTAGCGAAGTTTACATCCCGCTACCAGACTCCAAAAATTTCCACGACGAAAGGCCAGACTTCTTTGGTCCTGGATTTGGAAGCTTTGAACCTGGGACTAAAAAACTAGCTCTATCCAAAGAAGAAAGAACCTTTAAACTACGATTTTTACCTTCTGGTGATGTCATTAATGCCTATATCAACCAAGAATCTGGTAAAGCTATTCAATCAACTGATAAGCAAGAAATTCTTGGAAATTGGATCTTGCGTGGTGTTTTCCAGTTGAAGGAACGAGAAGTCTTAACAGGTCAACGACTCAATGAACTGGAAATCAACGGTATTCGTTTAACCAAGTTTAAGAACGGGGAAATCGGTATTGAATTCATCTGGATTGATACCGAAAACCCACCTCACGATGCCATCGGCTGGGTAGCAAGATAGCTCTGAATAACACAAAAAAATCTCTTAGATTCATTTCTAAGAGATTTTTACTTACTTATCTCCCCCTCACAACCAGCCTTCTTCTTCGGCAGTTTTGGCTGCTTCAGTTCGGTTGCTGGCGCCTAGTTTGGAGAGGATATTGGTCATGTAATTACGGACGGTGCCGTTTGAGAGGTAGAGCTTGTCCGCAATTTCTTGGTTAGACAGGCCTTGGGCTACTCCATGTAATACAGCGATTTCTTGCTCGGTCAAGGGATTGGGATGGGTCATCATGACTTCCATCAGCTCTGGAGAATATTCCTTGCGTCCCTCTAACACCGTATGCAGGGTTTGCATGAGTTCGGCGATGCTCCGCTCCTTTAAGACATAGGCGTCGACTCCTGCTTTGACCGCTCGTTCAAAATAGCCTGGACGTTTAAAGGTTGTAACGATAACCACCTTGGTTTCAGGCACTTCTTGTTTGATCCACTCGAGCGCTTCTAGTCCCGTCTTAACTGGCATTTCGACGTCAAGGATGGCAATATCTACTGCTTCTTTCCCCAAAACCTCAATAGCTTCGGCTCCATTTTTCGCCTGCAAGACGGTCTCCACATCTGGTTGAAAGCTCAAGAGCTGGCACATAGCATCTCTCAGCATACTTTGATCTTCTGCGACTAATACTTTCATCTACTTTCTCTCCTTATAAGGCAGATGCACGCGCACCTCTGTTGGATGCTTCAAACTCATCAGCTCCACTTGACCTGAAAAGGCTGAGGCACGATCTCGTACTGTGTGCAGCTCATTGCCTTCTACAGTTGCAAATCCTTTCCCGTCATCTCTAACTGTCAGGACCAATTCCTGATCTGTGCGTTCTAGTTTTAGATAGGCTTTTTGAGCTTGGGCGTGCTTGATGATATTGGTTGCCAGTTCTAACAAAATCATAGCAGCCGTCGACTCCACATCCTGGGTCAAACTAGCCTTGTCCAATTGATTCTCAACCTCAACCTCAATCCCAGCAATTTCCAGCATCTTCTTGACAGTTTCAAGCTCTGAAGCTAGGGTCCGTGATTTCAGATTTTCCACGATGGTTCGCACTTCATTCATGGAATCCTTGCTGATCTGGTGAATTTCTTTTAATTCCTTTTCCACCTGTGGATAAGCCTCCATCTGAAATAACTGCAAGGCTAAATCTGTCTTGACACTCAGCATAGCAAAGGTATGTCCCAAGCTATCATGCAAATCCTGACCGATACGACTACGTTCATTTTCAGCAAGCAATAGATTTATCTGGGCATTTTGCTTAGTCTGAGCTTCTTTCAAATCCTCTACAATACGAATCCGAACCAAACCAAAAGTCATCAAATCGACAAAAGCAAGAATTACAAGTAGATAGAATAGAAACCCAACTTCGATTCTCTGAATAATCAACAGTTGCCCCACAACAAGCACTTGAGCAAGGAGAAAAGTCCGGACATGTAAAGAATTAAAACTACGTACGCCAAAATGATAAATTAAGAGATTGGAAAGAAAAAAGAAGAACCATATATAGTTCACAGCAACAAAGGCGGTATTTCCAGCAACATAGACCAGCATGATCCCCCAGAAAATCCAGGATAGACGAAGGCTCTTAGTTGTTAAAACACCCAAATACGCCACTACAAATAGAATATCAATCAATAAATGCCAGACAGCAAGCTCCCCAATCACTACAGGAAGGATGGGAAAAACCATAAAAATCAAACTGGCCCAATACATATAGTCTATGCTCTTCAGTCTTTCAAGCATTAAGAATTCTCCTTATGACCTTGAAGGTAAATGGTCAAACCAAACAAAACTGCTGAAAAAACAAGTAGATAAACTGTGGCTGATAAATTGATGCCAGCCTCATTTAAGAAGGTCTTGAGCAACTCCATCAACTGATAGGTCGGGAGGCACTTCCCGATTGCTTGCATCCAGTCTGGAAATAAAGAGATAGGCATCCAGAGTCCGCCTAAAACGGCCAAGCCTAGATAAAGAAGATTACCCACGACAGACATCAATTGACTAGTTGGTAAGAGAGTCAAGGTCAAACCAAGGGCTACAAAAGCTACACTTCCTACTATCAGCAAGAGCGCAGCACCAACCCAGCTTCCTAGAGGCATATCCACACCTCTGACCAAGTGCCCAACTGAGAAAACAACCAGGATTGAGACCAAATAATCAACCATCATACTTGTTATCTTTGATAGATAATATTCTACCATATTTACAGGGGTATGGCGCAATGTTTTTTGCCAGTTGTTGATTTTATCGGTATGTAAAACAGCTGGGAATGAAAACATAGCTGTCGACATCATGGAGAAGGCTGTCATGGAGATGAGGTAATCACGCATAAAATTATCTGGTCCACCGGGTGTGTCCTGGTACATGCCTGAAAAGAATAAATAGAATGCTGTCGGCATCCCTACGGATAATAGATAATAGACTAGTTGCCGTTTGGTTAATAGGAATTCTATCTTATTTAATGCGATCCATCGTTTCATCTTAGTCATCTCCCTTTTGTGTTTCTTCAAAGATTGTATCTAGCAAACTACGGTTATTAACTTCAATTTCTTGTATGCTACATCCTGTTTGGACTAAGAGTTGCCAAAAAGCATTTGCCTCTCGTGTGACTACTTGCAGGGCATCTTGTTTTTGTACCAAGTTTTCAACCAAGTTTGACTGCTCAACGACTTCCTTGTAAGCCAGAGGAAGGATAAAATGCTTTTCAATCTCCTCGCTACGCATGGCTAGAGGTGTTGTATCGCGGATCAACTCTCCCTTATTCAAGACCAAGATTCGGTCCGCTGTATGCTCTACCTCTTCTATATAATGCGACGAATAGAGAATGGTAACTCCCTGAGCTTTTAGGTTCTGAACAATTTCCCAAAAGCGTTGACGGGTTGAAGTATCCATGGCCGCAGTCGGCTCATCTAAAAAGACTAGCTTTGGTCGCCCAATCAAGGTCAAGACAAAAGAGAAGAGACGCTTTTGCCCACCTGACAATTTTTCTGCGAATTGTTCTTTTTGTTGCTTGTCAAACTGCAATAGTTGATCGATTTCCTGATTGCTCAAGGGATTTGGGTAAATGCTTTGAAAGAAAGCAATCAACTCTTTAACCTTTAATTTCTGAACAATTACATTTTCTTGAGGGAGGTAGGATCTTGTGTAGTCTAACTGAGAACTCGTCACTGGCAAGCCTTGGATGGATACTTGACCGCTGGTGACCAGTTTATCTCCAAGCAAACAGTCCAAGAGTGTGGTCTTCCCAGCACCATTTGGCCCAATCAAGGCGACGCATTCACCTTCAGCTACCTCAAAGGAAATATCCTTCAAAATAGCTTTACCCTTTATGTTTTTATTTAGGCTTTCTACCTTAATCATGTTCATGATATTCTCCTTTCAGCCACTCCTTTCCCATCGGAAAGGCGATAAAAATCATAAATCCTAATCCCCAGGCACCACGAATGAATTGGTGAAGGAAGGCTTGATCAAACCAACCTGTAAACATTTCTACCAACCATACCACTAGTGATAGTCCAATAAAAAGATAGAGAATCACTTTTTTCATTTTTCAAACTCCTTTTTCACATCTGAGACTAATTTCAAACCTTCTCGGATAAGCCAAGACATCATTCCAAATCCTGCAAATAGCTCCCAAGGAAAATGATAGAAACCTTCATCCAATCCTGAGAACATGAGATAAGTCATGACTCCTGCTACTACTAAACTCATTGCGACAATTACTTTATGTTTCATTTTTTTCTTCCTCCATTTGATACATCTAGTATAATTCTTTGAAGGTAGAATCACTAGAAGCTTCTGTCATGAGGAAATATGACAAATGTCACAAAAAAAGAAAGTTGATTTCTCAACTTTCTTTTTTTCTATTATTTAATCTTTATTCCACACTGAAGAGATATGGATACACTGGTTGTTGACCGTGGTGGATTTCTACTTCGACATCTTCGAATTCTTCTGCGATTTCTTGGGCAATTTGGTTAGCCAATTCTTCGCTTCCATCTTCACCGATATAGAAAGTCACGATTTCACTGTCTTCATCCAACATATGTTTCAAGGTTTCAGTCAAGGTTTGGTGCATGTCAGGGTTTGATACGAGGATCTTACCATCTACCATACCAAGATTGTCATTTTCGTGAATTTCTAGACCATCGATAGTCGTGTCTCGAACGGCAGTTGTTACACTACCGCTGACCACATCACCAAGAGCTGCAGTCATGCGTTCTTTGTTTTCTTCGATAGTCTTGCTTGGATCAAATGCTAGAAGGCTAGTCAATCCTTGAGGAAGAGTACGTGCTTCTACCACTACTGCTGGTTGTTCCAATACCTCTGCGGCAGATTGAGCTGCCATAAAGATATTTTTATTATTTGGCAAGAAGATAATGTTGCGAGCATTGACTTTCTCAACAGCCTTGATAAAGTCTTCTGTCGAAGGGTTCATGGTTTGTCCACCTTCGATGACATAATCCACTCCTTGAGCACGGAAGATATCTGCCAATCCTTGACCAGCTACTACTGCGATAAGGGCATATTCTTTTTCTTCAGCTGGCTTGCTGACTTGAGCTTCTTTTTCTACTTGTGCTTCGTGTTGGTTACGCATGTTATCGACTTTAACCTTGACCAAGCTACCATATTTGAGACCTTCTTGCATGACAAGACCTGGATCTTCTGTATGGACGTGAACTTTAACGATTTCATCATCGTTAACAACAAGTAATGAGTCCCCAAGGTCATTCAAGTAGTTGCGGAATTCATCGTAGTTAAACTCTTTAGCATAAGTTGGACCTTGCTTAAGGGCAACCATGATTTCCGTACAGTAACCAAAGGTAATGTCTTCAGTTGCTACATGTCCGGCTACAGATTTGTGGTGTTCTGCATTGATCATCTCACCCATATTGGCTGGAGTAGCTACAAAGTCTTCAGAAGCGCTATATTCACCAGTAAGAGCTGAAAGGAAACCTTCGTAGATGAAGACCAAACCTTGACCACCTGAGTCCACAACGCCAACTTCCTTCAAGACTGGAAGCATTTCTGGAGTTTTAGCAAGGGCTGCTTTAGCTCCTTCCAAGGCTGCACGCATCACTTCAACTGCATCATCTGTCTGCTCTGCTTTTTTCTTAGCACCGATGGCAGCACCACGTGATACAGTTAAGATAGTTCCTTCAACAGGTTTCATAACAGCCTTATAAGCTACTTCAACACCAGATTGGAAGGCAAGAGCTAGGTCTTTTCCTGTTAACTCTTCTTTTGTCTTGATAGCTTGTGAAAATCCACGGAAAAGCTGAGAAGTGATAACTCCAGAGTTCCCACGCGCACCCATCAAGAGACCTTTAGCTAAGATGCTTGCAGCCTCACCAACAGTTGAAGCTGGTTTGTCTGCTACTTCTTTGGCACCATTTTCGATAGTCATTCCCATGTTTGTTCCTGTATCTCCGTCTGGAACTGGGAAGACGTTTAATGAATTGACATATTCGGCTTGCTTATTTAATCGAGTAGAAGCAGCCTGGACCATTTCCTGAAATAGGCTTGTAGTAATATTTGACACGATTATTCTCCTACAACTTTGATATTTTGAATGAAGACATTCACAGTCTGAGCAGTGATTCCAAGTTGATTTTCCAAACTAAAACGTACACGCTCTTGGATGTTTTTTGATACTTCGCTGATTTTTGTTCCGTAGCTCAAGACAGTGTATACATCAACTGCAATGCTGCCATCTTCAGCCGCTTTAACAACTACACCTTTAGAATAGTTTTCCTTACCAAGAAGGGCTTGGAAATTATCTTTGAGGGCATTTTTACTAGCCATACCGACCACACCAAAAATCTCAGTTGTTGCTCCGCCTACAACAGTAGCAATCACATCATCTGTTAGTTCGATTTGACCATCTTTTGTATTAATTTTTACAGTCATCTTTTTTTACCTCAACTAGTTGATACTCTATTTTATCATATTTCAGCCCAACTGTAAAAGCAGAATGATGTATCATCGGATATTTGCTTGATTTTTCAAATGGTTTCAGCTGTCGAGTAAAACAAAAAAGACCCTGTAGGTCTTTTCATGTTTATTAAACGCGTTCTACTTTTCCTGATTTCAATGCACGAGCTGAAGCCCAAACTTTTTTAGGTTTACCATCGATAAGAACAGTAACTTTTTGAAGGTTTGGTTTTACGGCACGTTTAGTTTGGTTCATCGCGTGTGAACGGTTGTTTCCTGATACAGTCTTACGACCTGTAAAGTAACATACTTTAGCCATTGTGTTTTCCTCCTATTAGATCTAATATAGCGGATGTGCTAGCACCACATACCGTACTATGTTATCACACTTTCTCCATTTTGGCAAGGGAATTGGAAGATTTTTTTATTTAGCATAGACAACTTCTAGTTTTCCAAAAGCCACCTCTCCACGGACAATCAGGGTCTTACTTGTAGGAGCTACTGAAGCATCTGCCTTAGCTGCACCACAAAAAGTTTCTACCTTTAGATCGACTCTCCAGTGTTGTGGCACATAGATGACTGCATTCCCAAATCCGACTTCTATCTTTAAGGTTGCGGTATCACCTAACATCTCTGCATTATCATAATAGATCTTGGCATTCCCAAATCCGACTTCAAACTCGTCTTCTACCAATTCTTGATCTTGCTTGTAGAAAGTTCCGCTACCAAATGCAACTTCCTTATCTGTAAGGATGGTCTTTTCACCATCATACCACCATTTTTTCCCATTCCAAGTTCTGTTAGAATGAGTGAGTGCACTGACACCCATTACGATTAATATACTAGCCCAAAACAAAGACTGATTGGGAATCGGTAGAATAGCATAGACATGATTTGCAATCATGAGAGCCACTAGGGCTGTAAAAGAGGCTGAAGTGAAATGACGGCGAAGGATTGCCTCAACTGATTGATAGGCAAAAAAGGCAATACCAATCAAGGGCCAAATTTTCCCTTCAAGTGAAGGGATTCCAAAATTTCCCTGCAATAATACTACAGCTGCCAATACTAGTAACACAATACCAAATACTTTCTTTTTCATGTTCTTACCTCATATTTCTTAGATTTTCTTTTAGGAGGGATTGGTAGTGCCGTGACACGTGAACCTCCTTGTGGGTCTGATAAAAGGAAATAGTACCTGTCCCTGAGAAGGACTTGTCCACCGAGTATACCCGCCGAAGATTGGCTATGGTCGACTTGGATACCCGACTGAAATAGCGGGGCAGGATGGACTCTAACTCATAAAGCTTGAGTCGAACCTCGTAGGCTTCTTTCTGTGTGTGGGCGTAAATCTTGCTACCTTCTGTCTCAAAAAAGAGAATTTCTGCCAAGTCTAAGTAGTACTCACCCGTCCCCTTATAAAAGATCAACCTAGGAGCCTTGGTTTCTTGCAAGAGTCGTTGCAAGTCAGCTATTTCATCTGTCAGGGCTGCAGCCTTGATGACAATCTCTGTCTCAGTTAATTCACTATCAATCTCGATTCGTAACTTCATCCTATCTCCTTTCTGCATCTACTATACCAAAGCCCAGAAGACTTTACAAGGGCAAAAAAGCAAGTGGTCACTTTTGACCCGTAAGTGGTTACGAGGCCAAGCCCACTTGCTTTGCTTTTTAGAAAATAAAGAAAAGAATTCCCAAGAGGAGGCCACAGGCGTAGCCAACTAAAACATCCTTGGGATAATGAACGCCTCCTAAGATTCGCACAAGACCGAGAAGAGCTGATAAGATCAACAAAACCAACCCCACAGGAAGATTTGCATGCAAGCAAGCCATGGAAATGATGGTTGCTGAAAAGACATGGCGACTAGGCATTGAATTACCGGAACTATCCTTGTCTAGTAGCGGGACAATTTCCCAAGTTTCATAGGGTCGGGGTTGATTGATCCACTTACGAACTAGCGTCAAAAGGAGAAAGCCTAAAGCTGGCACCAAAATATAAGCATATAGGTCTTTCCCGATCCCTTTATTGACAACGCTTGTTCCCAACAGGGTCAAGTAAGCTAAGGGCATCAGAACTGTCATCATACGATTAAAGACTCGCATCAATTGCAATAATTGTGGATGTCGAAGAAGACTTGATTTCCTCTTCTCGTACCACTCTTGATAGTTTTTCATCTGTTTTCTCGTTGTTTCTAGATTTTACACAAGAAGCCTGACAGAACGAGTCTGCTAGCATCTCCTACTCTAGTATAGTGCAGAAAAAGAAGGCCGTCAAGCCTTCTGAGATTTATTCTTCTGCTTGGTCTTCTGTAAATTGACTATTGTAGAGGTCTGCATAGAAACCACCCTGAGCCATAAGCTCTTCATGATTGCCTTGCTCAATGATGTTTCCTTCTTTCATGACCAGAATTAAGTCCGCATTACGGATGGTTGACAAGCGGTGGGCGATGACAAAGGATGTGCGTCCCTCCATCAAACGGTCCATAGCCTTTTGAATCAACTCCTCCGTACGAGTATCGACTGAGGATGTTGCTTCGTCCAGAATCAAGAGCGGAGCATCCTTGAGCAGAGCACGAGCAATGGTCAAGAGTTGTTTCTGCCCGACTGACAAGGTCACTGTATCATCCAAAACAGTATCGTATCCATCAGGTAAGGTTGTGATAAAGTGATGGATTCCTACTGCTTTGGCAGCTTCAATCACACGTTCATCACTGATCCCTGTTTGATTGTAGATGAGATTGTCTCGAATGGTTCCTTCAAAGAGCCAGGTATCCTGCAAGACCATTGAAAAGGCATCATGTACTTCTGAACGTTTCATAGTCTTGGTATCCACACCATCAATCCGAATACTTCCCTGATCAATCTCATAGAATTTCATCAAGAGGTTGACAATGGTCGTCTTACCAGCTCCGGTCGGACCGACAATAGCAACCTTTTGACCTGCATGAGCTGTCGCAGAAAAGTCATGAATGATCGTTCGCTCCTGTGTGTAGCCAAATGAAACTCTGTCAAAAACCACTTCACCCTTCATGTTGGTCAATTGTCTTTCCTTATGAGATTCATCTTCCATTTCCTCTTCACCTAGAAATTCGAAGACACGAGTCATGGCTGCACTAGCTTGTTGTAAGCTGGTAATTCCTTGGGCAATCTGTGATAAGGGTTGCGAAAATGTTCGAACATACACCATGAAGGCTACAATAATCCCGATACTGATATACCCTTCAAGAGCCAAGGCAGCACCGACGATAATGACTAGAACATAACTAAAGTTGCCTACAAAGACCATGGCAGGCATCATGATACCAGAAATAAACTGAGATTTCCAGATGCTATCATGTAGATTCTGATTCAAGCCTGCAAATGTTTCTTTTGTTGGTTCCACAGCATTATAGCTAGTCACCACATTGTGGCCAGAGTACATTTCTTCCACATAGCCATTGACAGCTGCTAGATTGTTTTGTTGAGCTTTAAAGTAACCTTGAGATTTAGCCATAATCACTGAAACCGCCGCAAATCCAACAAAGGTTGAAACAACGGTTACCAGGGCCAAAATCCAGTTCATCCCAAACATAGTAATCAAAACAGCAATCAGTAAAAAGCTAGCTGAAAGAACTGTCCCAAGACTTTGGTTGAGAGATTGAGCTGCTGTATCAACGTCATTAGTTACACGAGAAAGGGTGTCCCCTTGAGAATGACGGTCAAAGTAAGCAAGAGGCAAGCGATTGATTTTCTCAGCAATAGCTGTACGCAAACGTTTTGAGAAATGTTGGATACTAGTTGAAAAAATGTAGGCTTGCGTGTAGTTCAGGATAATACCAATCACATAGAGGATAACCAAAAAGCTAGCAATACTTGACACAGCCTCTAGGTCAATTCCAGTCATCAACCCATCTGAGATTAAGTTGGTAATTTCTTTGATCTTAGTTGGTCCATAAACCGTGATAATACTTGAACATATAGCCGCCACAACTGCGATTAGTAGGGGAAGTTGGAGACCTGCTAGAAAAGGTCTACACTGTTTCCATAAGGACATTTTCTTATTTTCCATGTTCCAATTCCTCCTTCGATAGTTGTGAATAGGCAATTTCTTGGTAAACTTCATTGTTTGCTAGAAGTTCCTTGTGGGTGCCTTGTCCCACGACTTTACCCTGATTCAAGACTAAGATCAGGTCTGCATCCATGATGGTTGAGATGCGTTGGGCAACGATCAACTTAGTCATGGATTGTGTTTTTTCAGCTAATACTTGACGCAAGATACGATCTGTCTTGTAGTCCAAGGCTGAGAATGAATCATCAAAAATGAGAATTTCAGGCTTACGAGCCAAGGCGCGTGCAATGGCCAGACGCTGTCTTTGTCCACCTGAGAAATTGGTCCCACCTTGAGCCACTTCTGATTCAAGACCAGCTTCCTTATCCTCTATAAAGTTTTTAGATTGAGCCAATTCCAGAGCTTGCCACATGGCCGTCTCACTTAGTGGCGTTTCTTGACTCTTACCAAAGTCGAGATTGCCCTTAACATCTCCAGAAAAGAGCACAGCTTTTTGAGGGATATAGCCAACTTTATTACGCAAATCTTCTAAGTCATAATTCTGAACATTGACGCCGTCTACTAGAATTTCTCCCTCTGATACATCATAAAAACGGGATAAGAGGTTAACTAGAGTAGATTTACCAGAACCAGTTGAGCCGATAAAGGCAATGGTTTGCCCTGCTTCTGCCTTGAAGCTGACATGTTCTACAACTGCTTCTGAATTTTTAGAATAACGGAAGGTTACGTCGTGGTATTCCACTTGACCTTTTACAGAAGAGTTTGCTGTCTGTGGGTGACTAGGATTTTCAATAGTGGAATGAAGGTCCAAGACTTGATTGATACGACCTGCAGAAACCAAGGTACGAGGCAAGACGATAAAGAGAGCACCCATGAGTAAGAAGCCCATTACGACTTGCATGGCATAAGACATAAAAACTACCATATCGCTAAAGAGGGGTAGACGCTCTGTCAAGCTAGCGTCGTTGATAAGATAAGCACCAATCCAGTATATGGCAAGGACCAAGCCGCTAGAAATCGCCATCATAATAGGATTCATAATGGCCATTAAGCGACTGACAAAGAGATTGAGTCGTGTGACCTCATCATTAGCTTCTTCGAATTTCTTATCTTGGTAATCCTCAGCATTGTAAGCACGAACAACCCGAATCCCTGTCAAGCTTTCGCGCGTGATGCTATTGAGTTTATCTGTCAATTTTTGGATAACAGATTGTTTAGGAAAGGCCAAAGTCATCAAGACAGTTGTCATCAGAACATTGACGATGACTGCCACCACTACTGCCCAAATCCAGTATTCAGACTTGCCAAGGATTTTACCAATGGCCCAAATAGCCATGATAGGACCACGAGTGACCACTTGGAGTCCCATGGTAAAGAGCATCTGAATCTGCGTGATATCATTAGTCGTCCGAGTCAATAGACTGGGGATTGAGAAACGTTTAATTTCTGTCTGGGAGTAATCCAAAACACGATTAAAAATATCGCTTCGTAGATGAGCCGTATAGGATGCTGCAACTCGAGCGGCAAAAAATCCAACTGTTACAGATGATAGGAAGGCTAAGAATGACAAACCCATCATCTTAGTTGCTGGCGACCAAAGGTCTCCCAACTCCGTACCTGGTGTTCCGAGTAATTCTGTTATTTTTGAAACGTAAGTCGGTACTTCTAACTCGAGATAGACCGAGCAACAGGTAAAGAGAACAGTTATTAGAATCATGCTCCACTCTTTTCCTGTGATACGCTTAGCGAGTTTCTTCATTCTCACCTCCTATTTTTTCTACATTTGCTTGTAGTTTTCCAAGGACTTCTTCAAAGATAACGAGATTCTCTTCAGAAATACCATCAAGTAAACTACGGTCAATTCGGTCAAAAAAAGACTTAACTTGCTTCATTTGAGAGCGTGATTTTTCGGTCAAATAAACAAATTTCGCCCGTTTATCACTTGGACTCACCTCCAACTCTACCAAACCATTTTGCACCATACGCTTGACCAAATTACTAGCAACTGACTTGGTAATATTGAGTTCTTGTTCAATATCCTTGATGAGCGTCAGTTCTTGTTCATGTTCACGACGATCTAAAAAACGGAGGACCTGCCCTTGCGGGCCCCCCATAAATTCAATACCACAACGCTTGGCTTCTTTTTGAACCATGAGGTGTATCTGGTGCCCAAAACGTTTAAAGACCAACATCGGTTTATCCATGCTTTCTCCCTTCTAAGTAAAAATAGTTCTCATAAGAACATTTAAGTTTCTATGAGAACTATTTTATCATTTTAAAAAAAGATGTCAAGAAAAAAGTTTCCTTGAGAACTATTTGCTAATCATTGACAATAGTGGATAATTTATCTATAATAAGCCTAACTTATCATGTAAAGCGAAATTTTCGCACTAGAATTGGGAGAATTTTTAGATGAAACAAGAGAATCAGCAAATCTTAGGAATTCTTGCTATCATCTTTGGGGCCATCGCCCTTCTTGGGTCTTGGATACCAATTATCAACTATCTGTCATTAATTATTGCTGTCCCTACTTTAATCTTGGGAATTATCGGAATTGTCCTCAGTCCTAAAAAACAAAAAACCTTAGCTATTCTCGGAACCTCCTTTGCCCTTATTGCAATTATCGTTTCCGTAATAACTCAATTCCTTTTTTCGAATATCTTAAACGGCTGGGTAACTAAATATAGCCACACTTATAGACAAGAGATTCCTTATTTTGAAGGAGAACAGGGTGGAAACCTACCAGACACTAGTATCGATGAATACCAAGACGAGGACGACATTGAAGAAGACCAGGGCTTTACTTGGACTCAAGACCAGTTTGATGCCTTAGTCGAAGGTGACCTTTCCAACAGAGGACAAGGCGGGAGCAATTACCAGGATGTTATTAAAAAACATGGAATTCCAGACAACGTTACAGACTCAAATGACGGTGATTATCAAACTAAAAGAATTTCCTACATTTTCCTTGGTTCAGAAAGCAAAGCCGTCATTTTAACCTTTGTAAAACAGGAAAATGGGCAGTTTCTTCTAATCCATAAATTTTCAATCGGCTTAGATCAAGAGCAACAAAAAAACTCAGATATGACTATTTAAATATAAAATAAAAAAACGAACAACTATTAGAGCTGTTCGCTTTTTTATTAGAATCCATCAACGTTGGTGTAGATTTTTTGGACATCTTCGTCGTCTTCAAGAACGCCGTATAGTTTTTCAAAGCTTGCAAGATCATCACCTGACAACTCAACTTCTGATTGAGGAATCATCTCAAGTTCTGTTACTTGGAATTCTTCGATACCAGATTCACGCAAAGCCACAATAGCTTTGTGAAGGTCAGTTGGAGCTGTGTAAACAGTGATTGTTCCTTCTTCTGCTTCTACATCGTCTACATCGACATCTGCTTCAAGCAAGAGTTCAAAGATGGCATCAGCGTCATCACCTGCAAATACGATAACACCTTTGTTGTCAAAGAGGTAAGATACTGAACCTGAAGCTCCCATATTCCCGCCGTTTTTACCAAAGGCAGCACGGACATTGGCAGCTGTACGGTTAACGTTTGAAGTCAAGGTATCCACGATGAGCATTGAACCATTTGGTCCAAAACCTTCGTAACGACCCTCTGTAAAGGTTTCGTCTGTATTCCCTTTTGCTTTATCGATTGCTTTATCAATAACGTGTTTTGGTACTTGTGCTTGTTTAGCACGGTCGATAACGAATTTCAAAGCTGAGTTCGATTCTGGATCTGGATCACCTTTTTTAGCTGCTACATAGATTTCTACACCAAATTTTGCATATACTTTAGAGTTAGCTCCATCTTTAGCCGTTTTCTTGGCTACGATATTGGCCCATTTACGTCCCATTAGGAATCTCCTTTTTTCACATTTTAATCTTTCTTATTATAACACAAGTCTAGTCGATTTTCACTAGAGGAAATGGATTTTTCTTTTGTAAATTAAGCTAGGATTGCCGACCAACAGCCAAGATTTTCTTGCCTTCCTTTATCCAAGGATTCTGAGAAAGCGAGATATAAAGCTGTCCAGTCATCACAAGCCAAAGTAGCGGTTCACATAGGATAACGCCTGTATAACCTGCCCAAGGAATAATCCAAGCTACAAAAACAATTTTGCCGATAAACTCTATAAAACTAGATATGAGGGGCAAGAGTTTTTGACCGAGTCCCTGTAAACTATTTCTATAAATCAACAAAAGACTCAAAAAGGGATAGAAAACAGAACTAATGCGTAGGTACAAGGATCCATTTTCGATCAAGTAACTATCTGTTGAACTCGCTAAGAAAGAAACCAGGCTAGGACTTGCAAAAAATAGGAACACACAAGCAAAGGTTGCCCAAGACATGCTCAAGTAGCTCCCTAAGCGAAGACCCTGGACAATACGTTCGGGACGTTTTGCCCCAAAATTTTGTGAGATAAAAGTCGTCATCGAAGCTGAAATAGCTGTCATCGGTAGTAAAGCAAAGGCCATGATTCTACGTGCTGCCGTTTGGGCACTGATAATCACTGCTCCAAAGCCATTGACAGAGGATTGCAAAATGACGCTTCCGATAGAGACGATTGACCCCATCAGCCCCATGGCTAGACCCTGCTCTAAGAGATCAACATAGAGAGCCTTGTTCCATTTGAAGTGCTTCAAGCCTGGAAGAAGCTCCGGAACACTCTTGCGGATATAGAAATAACAGAGAATAGCAGACAAACCTTGCGAGATGATGGTTGCAAGACCTGCAGACTGAACCCCCAACTGTAGTTGCGTAATAAAATACAAATCTAAAATGACATTAACAATGGCTGAAAAGATAAGAAAAGCAAGCGCTGCAAGGCTATCGCCAATCGAGCGTAGCAATCCTGCAAAGAGATTGTAGGCAAAGCTAACTCCCACACAGCTGACAATCATAGAGATGTATTCATAGGATTGGGGAAGGATTTCTGCAGGAGTTTCTAGGTACTGTAAGAGTGGATAGAGTCCGAAGAAACCCATCAGCATCACAAAACCACTCAGGATTGCACCTAAAATCCAAGTCGCTGCGACAGCCTCTTTAATCTTTGTAAAATTACGAGCGCCATAAAGCCGAGCAATAACAACTCCCATCCCATTTCCGACTCCGAGAGCAAAGCCAATAATCAAATCAAAAATGGCTGTCGTAGCTCCGACTGCCGCCAAGGAATTTTGTCCTAAAAAACGCCCAACAATCAAAATATCAGCCGTATTGTAGAGTTGCTGAAAGATATTAGATAAAAGAATCGGAAAAGCAAAACTAATAAGAGCAGGAAGAATGGGACCATGAATCAAGTCCACCGTTGATTTTTTATTCATAAGGCTATTATAACAGCTTTCAAGTTGAGGAACAAGGGAGTTTCCTTAAGAAAGCGTTGCCTATATGTAAACAATCTGGTATAATCGTGACAGAAAAGGAGGGTATGTATGAGCTTAACAAGTCAGTTAATTACAGATGTATTTCCAGACCTTGAAAAGGTTAGAAAATTAAATATTGAAGCCTTCCCTGAGGAAGAAAGGGTGCCCTTAGACGAATTTTTACTGTATCAAGATAGGGATGACGCTCATTTTTTTGCCTTTTATAATGAGGAGGAGTTTATTGGCTTTGCCTTTGCCATCTCCAATCAAAAAGCTTTCTACATCAGTTTTTTCGCTATCATGCCTCATTTGCGTAGCCATGGTTATGGAAAAGAAATTATTGAAAAGTTGATTGACTTTTATCAGCGTACGATGATTCTTGAAGTGGAAAGACTGGATGAAGACTGCGATAACCTAGAACAGAGAAAAGCCCGAATGGAGTTCTATAAACAAAATGGTTTCAAAACAGCCAATGCTTTTTTAGAGTATGAGGGCCTTAGTTTCGAAATTCTCTATCGTGGTGACCACTTTGACGAAGAAGCCTATCGTAATATCTTTCAAAAATTGCAAGACGAGAATTACTTCGACTTCCACATCGAATACCGTCGTTTCAGTGATCATTAAACAAGATAATTCCACACACATTGACAGTCATTTGTAATCTGATATGCTTTAAAACTCTACCGATTTTTAACATACAAAAAATGCATGTAATCTATAAGATTACATACATTTTTTTATTCTTAGTTACAATGTGGCTTAAGCTTCTGCTCCACCTTCTGGAAGAATGAAGTAAAGAATAGCATAAGCAATCACACCTGATCCACCAGCTAAAGTGAACAAGATCCAAAGAACACGTACAAGCATTGGATCCATGTTAAAGTAGTCAGCAAGACCTGCACAAACACCACCAAGTTTCTTATCTTGAACGTTACGAACTAAACGTTTTTCCATTTTATAAATCTCCTTTTTTGGTAATCCCATTTATTTTATCATCAAATTAATAAAAAAGCAATAATTTTCTGTTTTTTACTAAGAAACTAGGCCTTTTATTCGCTTTTTCAGAAAGATTAAACATTAAAAAAGTGGAGAAACTCCACTTTTAGTTTTTATTCTTCGATTTCGATTTCAAGAGCGTCTCCCAAATCAAGTGTTACTTCTTGGTTAGAATCTGCATCAGCTACTACACTTGCTTTAGAACCTTCTTCCTCTTCAATTAAACTATATTGAACACGAACTTGGTGGTCAATTTCATCAAAGATTTCTGGATGGTCTGCCAAGTATTTCTTAGCATTCTCAGAACCCTGACCGATTTTTTCACCCTTGTATGAGTACCAAGCACCTGCTTTTTGAATGATATCCAAATCACTTGCAATCTTCAAGAGTTCACCAGTTCTAGAAATTCCTTCTCCATACATGATTTCAACAAGAGCTTCTTTGAATGGTGGAGCCACCTTGTTTTTCACAACCTTAATCTTGGTTTCCTTACCTACATTGGTATCTTTTTGATCACCAGTTCCCTTGATTTGTGTACTTCCACGCACATCCAAACGGACTGAAGCATAGAATTTAAGGGCGCGTCCACCAGGAGTCGTTTCTGGATTCCCAAACATAACTCCTACTTTTTCACGCAATTGGTTGATAAAGATAGCGATAGTCTTTGTCTTGTTGATAGAAGCACCGAGTTTACGCATAGCCTGACTCATCATACGAGCTTGGAGACCAACGTGGCTATCTCCGATATCTCCATCGATTTCAGCACGAGGTACAAGAGCTGCAACTGAGTCAATAACCACAAGGTCAACCGCACCTGAATCGATCAATTTCCCAGCAATTTCAAGACCTTGCTCACCTGAGTCTGGTTGTGACAAGAGCAATTCGTCGATATTAACGCCAAGAGCTGCTGCATAGGCTGGGTCAAGAGCGTGTTCCGCATCGATAAAGGCAGCAATCCCACCCTCTTTTTGTGCCTGTGCTACAGCATGAAGGGCAACTGTTGTCTTACCTGATGACTCTGGACCGTAGATTTCGATGATACGTCCCTTTGGATAACCACCCGAACCGAGTGCAATATCAAGTGCCAATGAACCTGAACTCATGACTTGTACTTTTTGTTCCGCACGCTCACCCAAACGCATGATTGAACCCTTACCAAAATCTTTTTCGATTAATTTAAGGGCATCGTTCAAGGCTTTTTCACGATCAGCACCAAATTTTTTCCCAATTTCATCTAATTTTTTTGTTGGTTTTTTTGCCATTTTATTCTCCTGTATTTTAATGGTCCTTAGACCTTATTCTATTATATCAAAAGTCACTTACTTAATAAAGCTTTGAGAACTAAGTTAAAGGCATGCATAACAGCAATTTTACGAACATCTGTTCGACTCCGTCCTCCTATATTGACACGTATGACCTCTGTACCCGATTCTTGAGACAGTCCTATAAAAACTGTACCTGCCGGATGACCTTCTAAACTTTCAGGTCCTGCCACTCCTGTCAAACTAATCCCAATATCGGATGCAGTTTTTTCTCGTGCCTGCTCAGCCATTTTCTCTGCTGTATAGGTTGAAACAACACCATGGATTTCTAATTCTGTTTGTGGAATATCTAGCATTTTAGCTTTTTCTTCCAGACTATAAGTCACAAAACCACCTTTAAAGATAGCAGATACTCCTGAAAAATCTGCTATGCTTGCTTGAAAGAGACCTGCTGTCAAACTTTCTGCAGCGGTAATACTTATTTGTCTCTTTTTTAATTCTTCTACTACAAGACTAGCTAGACTCATTTCATCCCCATAGCCATAGCAAAGCTCTCGAAGGGAAGTACCTTCGAAAGTATCTCGACTTAAGATCTGCTCCTCTAAAGTATTCAAGGCCAAATCAGCCTCCTCTTTGCTCTTAGCCTTAGTCGACAAACGCAAGGTAACTTCCCCAGTTTTTGCATAGGGCGCCAAGGTTGGATCCGTTTGTTGTTCGATTAAATCTGCTAAGATAGTGGCTAGCTGACTCTCTCCTATCCCAAAGAATCGCAGAACCCTTGAGTATAATTTAGCGCCTGTCATCAATCTTGGCAACAACTCATTTAGAATCATCGGTTTCAATTCACTAGGTGGTCCAGGTAAAACAACATAAGTTACCCCTTCCACCTCAATCATGCCACCCACTGCTAAGCCCGTCTCATTGGCTAGAGGGGTTGCTCCTTGAATAATCTGAGCTTGACGCTCATTATTTGGAGTTCGGGCATAATCAGGTCTCTGGGCAAAAAAGTCATCTAATTTCGCCTGTGCTTGTGCATCAAAAACTAAATTTTTTCCTAAGAACTTGGCCACCGTTTGTTTGGTCAAGTCGTCTTCTGTAGGTCCCAATCCTCCTGTTAGTATCACTAACTCACTCCGTTCTCGAGCTATCTTTAGCACGGACAAAAGACGAGCCTCATTATCTCCAACAGCAGTTTGAATATAGACATCCACACCTATTTCAGCTAGTTTTTCAGATAAAAACTGAGCATTAGTATTAAGAATTTGCCCTGTCAAAATCTCAGTTCCAACAGCAATAATTTCCGCTTTCATTTCTCCCTCCTACTTATCAATTCGAATTTCTTTGAAAAAACCGCAGGAAAAATCCTACGATTCGATAAATCTATGGCAAGCCAGACGATTTGGCTTCTTTTGTAACTAAACTCTATTGAGTCATCATCACTCATTCTTGTTCTTCTTCAATAATTGTTGCTTCTGAGAGGACTCCTGGATTTTGATTATTGATTTCTTCGTACAAGACCACATTTGTTTTTAACTCAGTTACTTTAGGTTGGCCCAATGAAGTACGTAATAAATTCTGAATCTCTAACATATGTTCTGAAGTAACAATTTGGTAGGAGCCTCCCTCAATCGTGGCATCTTCACCTCGCAACTGATGAGTTTCAATATTCTTAAAGGATTCTTGATAGCCTAGCAATTGTGGAATCGTAGAAGTCGTAATCTCGATATTTGTCTGCATATTGTCGCTAAGAGCTTTCAAGATATCTTGGTAGTGGGTTACACTGTTTAAGCTTAAAATCTTTTCAATCACTCTTTGGATAACCTCACGTTGTCGTTTCTGACGACCATAATCTCCTTCTGGATCCTGATAACGCATGCGTGAATAAACTAGAGCTTCTTCACCATTTAGGTGTTGCTGTCCCACTCCGATGGAAATCTTGTTAAAAGGTTCCTGGTCTTGAATGGAGATTGGAAAACCTAAAGTATTGTTGACCGTAATACCACCTACAGCATCAACCATTCTTTGAAGACCATGCATATTTACCATGACATAGCGGTCAATGTGGATATTCATCATATCCTGAATCGTCGAGATAGCTAGCTCAGCTCCACCACCCGCATAGGCGGCATTCAGTTTTTCCTCAGTAACAGTACCATCTTTGTGTTGAATTTTTGTCAAAATGTCCCGTTCCAAACTAATCATTGTCGTTTTCTTGGTCTTGGGATTGACTGTCAACAATATCATTGAGTCACTGTTGCCTTCCCAGGGATCTGTACGTTCGACATTCCCCGTATCCACTCCCATAAGCAAGATTGTCAATGGTTGTGTTGCTTCAATAACCTTTGTTTCTTCCCCTATTTTTTTATAAGTTTTTGCCAAGGAACTTGTTCCTTGATTATAAATCGTATAGGCATATGTTCCCACACCTAAAATAGATACAAGAAGGAAGCCTAAAAACATTTTTAATATTTTTTTTATCATACACTCATTCGTCTATCAGTAATCCCATTAGGTAAACGTCAAGAAACTCTCCTCTTTCTGTACAAGCACCACGTTCCTGTAGCCCTTCTGTGATAAAACCCATTTTTTTATATAAATGGATAGCAGCAGTATTTCGTTTTTGTACGGTCAATTGCAAGCGTCGAATGACTCCACTAGATTTAGCCCATTCTATGCTCTCTTCCATTAAAACACTGCCTAAACCAAATCCCCAAAAGGATTTTTTTATACCCAAAAAAATGTCTCCGATATGTCTGATTCTTGGTCGATGATCAGCTGTAATATTGATAACTCCTGCTAACTCATCATTCAAAAAAGCGAGCAAAGTAATCTGGTTATCAGACTGAGCCTGCTTGTCGATAAACATTTCCATTTCAGACTGACTGATTGAAATGCCATTTTCATCCAAACTCGTAAACGTAGACTCTTGTCCTATCTGATCTAAAAGAGCTAGCAGAACTTGAGCATCCTCAATTTCTGCCTCGCGGATTAAAAGTTCATACTCCATTCGTCAATCTCTCTAGTAGGCGACTCGCTCTTTGACCATGGGCATGACATCTAATTTCTCGTCCCTCATCTTTTTTGAGAATTTCTAATTCTAGATAGTCTGAAGGAAGATCTTCACCCAGTAAATGTCCCCACTCAATGACAGTAACACCATCTCCGAACAGAAACTCATCTAAATCAATAGAGTCGGCATCTCCTCCGATGCGATAGACATCTAAATGATACAAAGGCAAACGCCCTTCATATTCTCGAACGATGGTATAAGTGGGACTTTTAATCATCTGATTAATTCCTAGACCCTTGGCTAGACCCTTTGTAAGTGTGGTTTTCCCAGCACCTAATTCACCAGTTAAAATTAAAACATCATTTTTTTCTAGTATATTGCCCAACTTTTTTCCAAAAGCCATAAGCTCATCTTCATTTTTTGTGCGCATGCATCCATTATACCAAAATTTTTTTCGATTGTGACATTCCTAACAACAAAAAAGGAGGGAAACCCTCCTTCTTTTTTGAAAAAATTTCTCATTAATTTAGAGCCATACTAATGTAGTTCAAGATAAATAAAGCATCTAAAATCCAAATCATTGCATGGACATCTTTAATTTGACCTTTAACAATTTTCGTTAAAGTATAAGTGAGGAAACCAATAGCAATACCCTGAGTAATTGAGTAGCTGAATCCCATAAAGATAGAAGTAAAGAAAGCAGGAACTGCTTCTGACATATCATCCCAAGGAATATTTTTAAGATTAGACAGCATCATAATTCCGACGATAATCAAAATTGGTGCTGTTGCTGCCGAAGGAACAATAGCAAGAAGTGGGCTAAAGAAGCTAGATAGGGCGAAACAGATAGCAACTACTAGAGCTGTCAAACCTGTACGTCCACCAGCACCAATACCTGCTGCTGACTCGATATAAGTCGTAACGTTTGATGTACCAGCAATGGCACCAACTGAAGTCGCCACCAAGTCAGAGTAAAGAGCTTTATCCAATTTGTCTGACTCACGGTTTTCACCACTTGTTGCAACGATACCAACTTTTTCACCTGTACCAATAAGAGTACCGATTGTGTCAAAAATATCTGTCAACGAGAAGGCAAGAATAGCCATCAAAGTTTCAGGCAAACGAGAAGTATTTGAAATCAAAGACCCTAAACCTTCTGATCCAAGACCTGCACCAAACAAAGTTCCTAAATCGTTAATCGCTGCTGAAAGGTTGTTGCTTGCGAAATCAATGCTAGACAAATCAACAACACCAACTGCAATGGCAAGAACTGTAGTTGTTAAGATTGAAAGGATGATTCCACCTTTGATTCCTTTAACAACAAAGAAAATCGTAATAGCAAGACCTGCAAGAGCTACTAGAACAGCCGGACTGTTAAAATCAACCAATCCAGGAACAGCTCCTGAATTAGCAGTGATTGCTGCTTGAGCCTTATCTGCACCTTCCCCTGCTACTGTATAACTACCTGGATCGATAGAAAACTTCAAGAGACCTGCATTCTTAATACCAACGTAAGCAAGGAATACACCAATACCAGCAGAAATTGCTGAACGAAGTGTCGTAGGAATAGACTCGATAATCATTTTACGAACATTGGTTAATGTAATAATCAAAGAAATGATACCACAAATGAAGACCATACCTAAAGCTTCCTGCCATTTATAGCCCATACCAAATACAACCGTAAAGGTAAAGAAGGCATTAAGTCCCATACCTGGAGCCTGTGCATATGGCAAGTTTGCATAGAAAGCCATCATTAAAGTTCCGACAACAGAACCAATAATCGTAGCAAGGAATATCCCTTGAACTGGCATTCCAGTTTGTGAAAGCATTTGAGGGTTTACAAAGAGAATGTAACTCATTGCAAAGAATGTTGTTAAACCAGCAAGCACTTCTGTACGGACATCTGTCCCGTGCTCTTTTAGTTTAAATAGTTTGTCCATGTTTAATCTCCTTTTGTTTTTTACGAACAATGATAAAATTATATCATTAATCATTCAGTTTTTCAAGCTGTTTTTAAAATAATTTGAAGACTATTACTAGAATCAGTTCTTTCTATTTCCATTTATAGTCTGCTTTTCTTGTGTATTTTTGATATAATAGAAAACATCTTATCTGAAACTAGATTCGGGAGGATCTTATGACTAAAAAAATAATTGCCGTTGACTTAGATGGAACCTTACTCAATGGGGAGAGTAAACTATCTGATTTCACAAAAAAAACTATCAAAGAAATTTCAAAAAAAGGACATCATGTCATCATCGCAACCGGACGTCCTTACCGTATGGCTAAAGATTTTTATCGTGAATTAGAGTTAGAAACACCTATGATTAACTTCAATGGGTCTCTGACTCATCTACCTGGTAAGGTCTGGGAATACGAAAAATGTCTGACTGTTGATAAAAAGTATCTCCTAGATATGGTTGAACGTAAAGAAGAAATTGAAGCAGACTTTATAGCTGGAGAGTACCGTAAAAAATTCTATATTACAGCGCCTGACCAAGAAATTGCAGACCCTAGACTATTTGGTGTTAAGAACTTCCAGCCTGAAAACCAATTTAATTCTGACCTGGTTACCAAGGATCCCAACTGTATTTTATTGCAGACTCGAGTAAGCGACAAGTATGCTCTGGCAGAAGAAATGAACAGTTTTTACAAGCACCAGCTTAATATCAATACTTGGGGTGGTCCCTTGAATATCCTCGAGTGTACACCGAAAGGAGTTCATAAAGCCTTTGCCCTTGAATATCTTATTGATGTCATGAATGTAGATAGAAAGAATTTGATTGCTTTTGGTGACGAACAGAATGACACAGAAATGCTAGCCTTTGCAGGCACCGGATATGCCATGAAAAACGCCAATCCAGCTCTACTTCCTTTCGCCGATGAACAGCTTCCATTGACCAACGAGGAAGACGGAGTTGCTCACTTCTTAAGAGAATTATTTCTTTAACTATTAAATACCTTCCATACTTTTATGCTAGAATTTATCTAGCTTAAAAGTATGGAATTTTTTTGCTACAAACAAAAATCTTGAACCTGCGAATACAGATTCAAGATTTTTAAAAAATAGTTTACTTAATGTTCTACTTCTTTAAAACAATACGATCAGAAATTTCACGATCCATATCATCAATGATAATTTGATTACCATATGCTACATAAACTTTGATGTCATCTCCAATAAAGACTCTCTGATTTTCTGGTTCGAAAGTTACCTTCTTAATTTCCTGATCACCATCAGGCTCTACTTCCGTCCATGTTCCAGTATTACCAGTAACAACGAGAGTAATGCTATCTCCCTCATCTTGCCCTTTATAGATTCCATCAATGTTAGTTACTGAACTAGCCGTCGAACTAGAAATAGTCGTTTCCGCTTGCTGACCAGTTGTTACTTCCGTACTGGTGCTTGCTTGAGTTGAAGGAGCTGCCTGCTCTTTTGGCGAACATGCAACTAAGAGACTAAGACTTGCCAAAGAAGCAAGAGAAAGTGTGAATTTTTTTAGTGACATCATGTCTCCTTTCTTTTAGTGGCTTAAAATCAGAATAACCCTGCCGAGCCACCACACCTTTACTATAACAAATAAAGATAGGAGGGTCAATCAAATGACTTTTGTTTCATAAGACAAGCGCGAACCTCAGATATAAAGTAGAGAGATCCTGTCACAAATAGCAGGTCTTTCTCTCCTGCAGAAGCTTCAAAAGTATCTATAAATTCTTGATAGGAACTAACTATTCTATAACCACTCAAGTCTTGCTTCTCTAAGGAGCCTTGGTAATCAAAACTCGTAACATAGAGATCTGCGTCAGGTAAATGCTCTGTTAAATAAGTAAGCATCCCACTATAATCTTTCCGCTTTAGCGCACCAAATAGAATTTGAGGCTGATACCCTTGCTGGATTTTTTCTTGGACAAACTCAACCAAACGCTCTAGAGCTGGTAAATTGTGAGCCCCATCCAAATAGATGTGATCAGTGACAGCTTCTAGCCTTCCAGCCCATTTAGTAGCTTGCAAGGCAGCACGTACTGCTTCTTGATCTACTTTCTCGTTTCTTTGTGCCATAAATAGTAGAAAAGCCTGCAAGGCAAGAGCTGCATTTCCCTCCTGATATGCTCCCTCCAATCCCAATATTAGGTGGTTAAAGTCAGCTAGAGAAGAAGAAGAAGAAAAGTTCCCATTTCGGAAAGAAAAATCTTTGTTAGCTTGGTAGAGAGTCACACCCAAATCATTCGCAGTCCTTTGACAAACGAGTTGGGCTTCCGGTGCTAGATTTGCAATCACAGCTGAGTTCCCGGGCTTAAAAATTCCTGATTTCTGCTCAGCAATTGCTGCTAAACTATCTCCTAAGGTTTCCTGATGATCGAGGCCGATCGATGTGATGACTGCAATCTTTCCAGTCACCACATTAGTGGTATCGAGAAGTCCACCAATCCCTACTTCAAGTAAGACCAAATCTACTTTTTGCTCTTTAAAATAAAGCAAAGCAATCAAGGTCAGCAACTCAAAAAAAGAGAGCTGATCGTGGGTTTCTAGAAGTCTTTGCTCCATTGCTTTGACTTGATCTGCTAAACGAATAAAATCTTCGTCCGATATTGGTTCTCCATTAATACAGATGCGGTCATGGATACTAACAATGTGGGGCGAAGTAAAGATTCCAACCTTCTTGCAATGACTAGCAAAAAGCTCCCTCATAAAGGCAATAGTAGAACCCTTGCCATTAGTACCCGTTACATGGATGATCGGATAGGTTTGCTCAGGGTTTCCCAGTAAATCTACTGCTCTTTGCATCCGTCCCAATCCTGATCTAAAATTCAATCCAATCCGACTATGAAGCCATTTTTCTACTTCAATCATGCTGATCTCCTTAACAAAAAAGCGAAGAGAATCTTCGCTTTTTACTCATTTTGCTAGATACTAGCTAAACTTTATTTTTAGTGGGGGGCTAAAAACATCCCCCGGATGTTCCTGCTTTTTCTTATTTCTAGAAGCAGGGCTGATACAGTCTACCAGACTGTATCACTCCTCCATAAAGCTGTTGAAGACTTCTTCAATCATGTTCCATTCATCTTCTGAATCTTCAGGGATTGGTTGCAATTCACCTTCTGTCCCGTCTTCGTTTTCAGTGTATGAATAAGCTTGGATTTCCACTTGTCCATCTTCGTCTTCCTCAGCATTAACTGGTACAAGAAGAACATAGTTTTTACCAAATTCTTCTTTTCCGTCAATAGTCAATAGGATTTCAAATAAAGTTTCGTTTCCTTGCTCGTCTACAAGTGTAATAAGTTCACGTTCTTCGTGATCGTGGTTGTGATCGTGTGACATAGTTTCTCCTCTGTCTTAAAATTTTCTATCTAAATAATTTTGCAAAATCAACTGAGCCGCTAATTTATCAATAACCTTTTTTCGCTTATTGCGACTAATGTCAGCTTGCTCAATCAACATACGCTCTGCAGCAACCGTAGTCAAGCGTTCATCTTGATACTCTACTGGCAAACCAAAAAGTTCTTCTAGCTTTGCACCATAGGCTTGACTAGCTTCCACTCGTGGTCCACTGGTATTGTTCATGTTTTTAGGTAATCCAACAACAAAACGCTCCACCTTGTATGTATCAACCAACTCCTTAAGTCTATCAAAGCCAAATTGACCTTGTTCTTCATTGATTTGGATAATTTCAAGCCCTTGTGCTGTAAAACCTAGCGGATCGCTAATTGCTACACCTACCGTTTTTGAACCAACGTCCAATCCCATAATTCTCATAGATTATAGATCGACTCCTTGTCCCTTAAGGTAGTAGCGAACCAACTCTTCAACAATTTCATCGCGTTCATACTTACGAATTTGATTTCGTGCATTGTTATAACGAGGAACGTAAGCTGGGTCTCCACTGAGAACATAGCCCACAATTTGATTAATAGGGTTATACCCTTTTTCATTCAATGAAGCATAGACATCTGTCAATGTTTCACTGATCTCTTTTTTATTGGAATCGTCCAATCTAAAACGTACGGTTTCTTCAGTAAATCCCATTCTAACACCCTCTTTCCTTAGAATACTACTATTATAGCATATTCCCAGTCTTTCTACAAATGACACAACCTGATTTGCCTGATTTTCTGCCTTTTTCTTACTGGACAGTTGCGCCACTTGCAACCCGATTTTCAATATATTCCTCTGGTTCGTATTTTAGCAGGTTTTCAAGGCCGATATTTTTAAAATATTCGTCTTCACTAGCTTTTTTAATATCCATAACTTGGAAGTCATAACTTGTCTTTGTTTCCATCTCCGTTTCACTTAAGAGAGTGGACTCAAGACTAAATCCAGTGAATTTTCGAGTCTCTTGAACCGACTCGTCCTTATCTTCAGCTTCTTTCAGTGCTTTTTTCGCCTCTTCCAATCCATGTTCAGCAATGTAATCTTTCAACTCTTGTGAAACTGGACGTTTTAGCTGAATGGTCATCGACAAAAATTGTTTTCCTTTATAGGTAATTGTCTGAGTCTGTTGAACTCCATTTTCATCAACTGGCAATACCAATGTCTTGGTAACCACTGTGTTTTTAGTCGCATTTTCTAGAACTGGTAAGGTAGACTGGAGAGCCTCTTGACTATTTTCAGTAGTCGATGTTCCAGAATCTTTTTTCTGGCCACATCCAACCAGTAAAGATAGGAAGGCTAATGTCCCAATAAGAATTTTATTCATGATTCCTCACATTTAATCCTTGTTTAAATAGCAGAGAAGGCTAGGAATTATCCCAGCCTTCATGTTTTATAGTGCAGCTCGTAAACGTGCTTCAGCGTTTTCTACATTACGGACAGAGCGTGGCAAGAAGGCACGAATGTCATCTTCTTTATAGCCAACTTGCAAACGTTTCTCGTCAACAAGAATTGGACTTTTTAGGATACGTGGTGTCTCCATGATTAAGGTGAGCACCTCATTGACACTCAAATCTTCGATGTCAACACCTAGGGCTTTAGCATAGCGATTTTTTGATGATACAATGCTTGCAATTCCATTATCTGTCTTGGTTAAAATATCAAGTAGTTCTTCTCGCGAAATTCCTTCTTTTCCAAGGTTTTGTTCTTTATAACTTAACTGGTGGGCATTGAGCCAGGTTTTAGCTTTTTTACAGCTAGTACAACTTGAGACTGTATAAATTTTGATCATGTACCTACCCCTTTCGCTACATGTTTCTATCAGTATAATCTATTATACCATAAAAAACATCCGACTTGCGACCTATTTTTGAAAAAAATTAACTTTTTTTGAGATTTTCGAACTTTTTTCTTGACAAATTACGAACTATAACCATTCTTTATATTTTTTTATATAAAAATTCTTGATTGTTGTGACACTTATCATATACAAGAAAATAATGAGGGCTAGGAATAAGAAGTAAGGAATTCCCAAAGGTGCTAAGCGAAGGACGCCAGCTAATGCTCCATAAGGCAGACTAGTTACGAAAATTGCGGCAACCAAGGTTGTCAAGATCACAAGCCAAGCTGGTCTGCTTTGTACAAAAGGAACTTTTGCCGTACGAAGCATATGGATGACCATGGTTTGAGACCACATAGATTCTATGAACCATCCTGTTTGGAACAAGATAATAAACTGAAGGGCAGATTCAGAACCATGAACATAATGATAGCCTGTCACCAAAGGAACAATGATAAAGTAGAGGAAAATAAAGGTCAAAATGTCAAAGATAGATGAGATTGGTCCCATCCAAACCATAAATCGCGTAATGGATTTTGCTTCCCATGTATGGGGTTGTTTTAGGAAGTCTTGATCCACGTTATCAAACGGCAATGCCACACAAGATAAATCGTAGACTAGGTTTAGGACAATGAGATGAACAGGAGCCATTGGTAAAAATGGCAAGAAAATACTTGCAACCAATAGTGAGAAGATATTCCCAAAGTTTGAACTAACTGTCATCTTAATATATTTGGTCATGTTGGCGTAGACCTTCCGGCCTTCAACGATACCTGTTTCAAGAACCATGAGATCCTTGTCCAACAAAATAACATCTGCTGTTTCCTTTGCGATATCTACTGCTGTATCAACGGAAATTCCAACATCTGCCACCTTCATAGATGGGGCATCATTAATACCGTCACCCATATAACCAACAGCATGACCATTTTTCTTCAATTGTAGAATAATTCGAGCTTTTTGGTCAGGAGACAATTTGGCAAAGACTGTTACACTTTCAACCGCTTCTGCCAATTCTTGGTCTGTCATTTGGTCGATATCAGCTCCCAAAAGCATCTGCTCAACATCCAAACCAACCTTTTCACAGATAGCTTGGGTTACTTTTTCATTATCTCCAGTTAAAATTTTTGTTCTGACACCATGCTCAAGCAAAGCTTGGATAGCTGGTGCTGCAGATGGTTTTGGTGGATCCAAGAAGGCAAGGTAACCTGTAAGAATCATGTCACTCTCATCAGTCACAGCATAGGCATAATCTTCTCGTAGACCTGACTTGTAGCCAACACCTAATACACGCAAACCTTGACGGTTTAGTTGAGCAACTTCTGCCAACACTTCTTGGCGAATGTCTTCGGTTAGAGGAATGATTTCTCCACGATATTCCACATATGTCGAAATGGTCAACATTTCTTCCAAGGCGCCTTTGGTCACCATACTAACAATATTGCTATCATCTTTGACGATAACACTCATGCGTCTACGTTCAAAATCAAATGGTAGTTCGTCGATTTTTTGGAAGCTGGTGTCTAGATTTTGTAGGATAACATGTTCCTTGGCTTCTTTTTCAGTTCTACTGATGATGGCACGGTCCATCAAGTTTTTCAAACCTGTTTGAAAATGTGAATTTAGATAGGCTCTTCTTAAGACTGCCATATCCAAATCGCCATGGATATCCAATGGGTATTCTAGGACAATCTCATCTTGCGTTAAAGTTCCAGTTTTATCCGTACAAAGAATATCGATTGCTCCTAAGTCTTGGATAGCATTGAGTTTTTTGATGACTACCTTTTCCTTAGCCATGATAATGGAACCTTTGGCCAAGCTGGCTGTGATAATCATTGGAAGCATTTCGGGTGTAAGTCCAACACCAACGCTCAAGGCAAATACTCCAGCCTCTAGCCAGTCTCCATCGGTTAAACCATTTGCGAAAAACACGATTGGAACCATGACTAGCATCAAGCGGATCAAGAGCCAAGAAATGCTGTTCATTTCACGTTCAAAAGAAGTTGGCTCATCGTAAGTATTAAGAGTTTGCTCAATAGCTCCCATCATGGTATCATCACCAACCGCTAGAACCATAGCTATAGCACTTCCTGAGATAACGTTTGTCCCCATGAAAACCAAAGATTCTGCTTCTAAGAGGCTATCTACATTTTGATCAGTGGCTTTATTTAAAGCTAGCTTTTCAACTGCATCACTTTCTCCAGTCAAACCTGACTGTTGAACGAAAAAGTCGCGGGATTCAAATAAGATAACATCTGCTGGAATCATGTCTCCCGCACTCAATTTCACGAGATCTCCCACAACCAACTCATCGATTGGCAACTCTTGTTCAAGACCATCGCGAATAACAGTTGCAGTGTTGACAATCATTTTTGAAAGATTGGTTGTCGCCTTGTCGCTCCGCAACTCTTGGATAAAACGGATGCCTCCTGAAATCAAAACCAAGACAACGATAATAATAGAGGTCGTAGGATCCTCTTGGCCAGGTTTGGCAAGCCAGACGTTTGTAACGAGAGAAATAAAGGCAATCACAAGCAAAATGATTGTGAAAGGATTGATAATGGACTCATAAATCTTTTTAAAGATGGAATCCTCTTGACCTTTTGTGATGGTGTTTTCACCATATAGGTCACGGTTTTCTTCGACTTGTTCTTGGTCTAAGCCTTTTAGACTTGTATGGTAAAAAGATAGACTATCTTTTAATGGAGTTTGAATAGCTGCTGCTAGTCTTTCTTTTGTAGTTTTCATTGGTTTCTCCTATCTGTATGAATGGTGATTTCATACTCAATGAAAATCAAAGAGCAAACTAGGAAACTAGCCGCAGGTTGCTCAAAACACCGTTTTGAGGTTGTGGATAGAACTGACGAAGTCAGTAACACATATACGGCAAGGCGACGTTGACGTGGTTTGAATTTGATTTTCGAAGAGTATCATACACAGAGACCAATCACTTTATAGGGACAGAACGACACAAATCAGCGATTGGCTGTGTATGTGCGGTTCTGGATGATCGTCAATTTGCATCGTTTGTCTCCTTTCTTTGTTTTAAAACAGCAGAAAATCCTACCATAAAATGGCAGGACTAAAAAACTTATTATATGTTTTCGTTCAAGCTTTAACTCCATAGGGCGATGTAATGAGCTTAGTCTTGACCTTCGCGACCAGGACTGTTAACCAACGAGTAGTGTCTCCACTGCTTTGCGGTAGTCATCCGTATCCCTATGGTAGCCTCACCTACCGTTTTCGCCTTTCAGTATAAACCTTTAACTAGTAAAAGTCAACGATTTATCTCATTTTTCTTAGATTACGATTAATTCTTTTGGAGCACGGGTTAATAACTCACAACCGGTATCTGTAATCAGGATATCATCTTCGATACGAACTCCGTATTTACCTTCGATATAAATGCCTGGTTCATCAGTTAGGACCATACCCGATTTAATAACTTCTGTAGAAGTTTGGCTAAAGTATGGCTCTTCGTGGATATCAAGTCCGATACCGTGTCCGATACCGTGTGTAAAGTATTGTCCATAGCCTGCTTCCATAATGATATCACGAGGGATTTTGTCAAAGTCACGGAAACCTAAGCCAGCCTTAGCTTGATCAATCAATGCTTGGTTAGCCTTTAAAACAGTATTGTAGATTTCTGCTTGTTCGTCGCTGACATGGCCTAGGTAGATGGTACGAGTCATATCACTCACATAATGCTCGTAAAGGCATCCAAAGTCCATAGTGATAGCTTCGCCTAGTTCTACTGGCTTATGCATAGGATGAGCATGGGGTTTAGAAGAGTTGATGCCACTCGCTAAGATTGTGTCAAAAGACAAACCTGCCGCTCCCAACTCACGCATACGGAAATCAAGGAAGTTGGCAATTTCAATTTCAGTCTTCCCTGGCTTGATAAATTCAAGCGCATCTTGGAAAGCTTGGTCTGATATTGAACAAGCCTTGCGAATAGTCGCAATCTCTGTCTCGTCCTTTATCATACGAAGAGCTTCAACAAACTGTGTCTGAGGAATTAATTCCAAACCTTCAAAAGCGGCTTGCATGCGGTGGTAATAAGAAACAGAGATTTCATCTTCAAAACCAATCCGAGAAAGGCCCATGTCTTTAGCAATTTTTGCGATAGTAGCCAACTCATCACGATCAGCAAAAATCTCAAAACCGCTAACTTCTTGCTTAGCAGCGATGATATAGCGGGCATCCGTCACCAAAATTTGACGGTCACGACTGATAAAGACTGTTCCATTTGAACCCCAAAATCCTGTCAAATAGTAGACATTTTTAAGGTTATTGATAATGATACCATCTAATTCTTTTTCTTGCATTTTATCTAAAAATGCTTGCACACGTTTATTCATGATGTAACTTTCCTTTCAAATACTGTCCTGTATAGCTTGCTTCATTGGCAGCTACTTCCTCTGGAGTTCCTGTTGCAATGATGGTACCACCACCAACACCGCCTTCTGGACCTAAATCGATGATATGGTCAGCTGTTTTGATGACATCTAGATTGTGCTCAATCACGAGAACTGTATTGCCATCATCGACAAAGCGAGACAAAACGGTAAGCAGACGAGCGATATCCTCGGTATGAAGACCAGTTGTCGGTTCATCTAAAATGTAGAAGGACTTACCTGTCGAGCGCTTATGGAGCTCACTAGCCAGCTTCATACGTTGAGCCTCTCCACCAGAAAGTGTCGTGGCTGGTTGTCCCAAGGTCACATAACCTAGACCAACATCTTTGATAGTCTGGAGTTTGCGTTGAATTTTCGGAATGTGTTTGAAAAATTCTACCGCATCGTTGACTGTCATATCCAAGACTTGCGAGATATTCTTTTCCTTATAATGAACTTCTAGGGTCTCACTGTTGTAGCGGGTTCCGTGGCAGACTTCACAAGCTACGTATACGTCTGGCAAGAAGTGCATCTCAATCTTGATAATCCCGTCACCTGAGCAGGCCTCACAGCGACCACCCTTAACATTGAAACTGAAGCGACCCTTTTTGTAACCACGGATCTTGGCCTCATTTGTCTGAGCGAAGAGGTCCCGAATGTCGTCAAAGACACCTGTATAGGTAGCAGGATTGGACCTCGGTGTTCGTCCAATCGGGCTCTGGTCAATGTCAATCAATCGGTCTACATGCTCAATCCCAGAAATGGTCTTAAACTTACCAGGCTTGTCTGAATTGCGATTAAGCTTTTGAGCAATGGCTTTTTTAAGGATGCTGTTAATCAAGGTTGATTTCCCAGAACCTGACACACCCGTCACTGCGATAAATTTCCCTAATGGGAAACGAGCAGTGATATTTTGTAGGTTGTTTTCACGCGCACCTGTCACTTCGATAAAACGACCATTTCCAACACGGCGTTCCGTCGGTACTGGAATGGCACGTTTCCCTGCCAAATACTGCCCTGTGATGGATTTACTGTTGCGAGCTACCTGCTTAGGCGTTCCTGCCGCAACAATCTCTCCACCAAAGACCCCTGCACCAGGGCCGACGTCAATCAGATAATCAGCCTCTCGCATGGTATCTTCATCATGTTCTACTACGATCAAGGTATTCCCCAAATCACGCATCTTTTTCAGACTGGCAATCAGACGGTCATTGTCCCTCTGGTGAAGACCGATAGACGGCTCATCTAAGATATAGAGGACTCCTGAGAGATTGGAACCAATCTGGGTCGCTAAGCGAATACGTTGGCTCTCCCCACCTGATAAGGTTCCTGCAGAACGAGAAAGGGTCAGATAGTTGAGACCGACATTATTGAGGAAAGTCAAGCGGTCCTTGATTTCCTTAAGAATCGGACGAGCGATGATGGTTTCATTTTCAGATAGGGTCAACTGGTTAATGGCTTCCAAGTGGTCTGCAATAGAAAGGTCAGAAATTTCTCCGATATGGAGCCCTTTCTCTCCCCCTACTCGAACAGATAAGGCCTGATCATTGAGACGATAACCATGACAAGTGCCACAAGTTAGCTCGTTCATATAAAGGCGCATCTGTGTGCGGGTGTAGTCGCTATTGGTTTCATGATAGCGACGCTTGATATTCCCTATAACACCTTCAAAAGGAATGTCGATGTCGCGAACTCCGCCGAATTCATTTTCATAGTGGAAATGGAATTCTTTGCCATCTGACCCATAGAAAATGAGATGCTTGTCCTCCTCAGACAAGGCCTCAAAAGGCGTATCCATGTCCACGCCAAAGGCTGTCATGGCTTGTTCCAGCATATTTGGATAATAGTTAGAAGAGATAGGATTCCAAGGTGCAAGGGCCCCCTCACGAAGGGTCTTGCTAGCATCTGGTACTACTAAGTCCGTATCAACCTCTAGCTTGATCCCCAAACCATCACACTCACTACAAGAACCAAACGGAGCATTGAAGGAGAAGAGACGAGGTTCTAGCTCTGGAACTGTAAATCCACATACTGGACAAGCATAGTGTTCTGAAAAGAGCAACTCTGAATCATCCATGGTATCAATAACGACATAACCTTCAGCAATACGAAGGGCTGCTTCAATCGAATCAAAGAGACGACTACGGATACCATCCTTGATGATAATACGGTCTACCACCACATCGATGTTGTGTTGCTTATTCTTTTCAAGTTCAGGAACTTCGGTCACATCATAGACAACCCCATCGACACGAACACGAACGTAGCCATCCTTTTGAATCTTTTCAATCAGCGTCTTGTGCTGCCCTTTTTTCTTACGGATAACAGGTGCTAGGATCTGCAAGCGTTGGCGTTCTGGCAATTCCAAAACCTTATCTACAATCTGTTCGACAGACGAAGCCTTGATAGCGCCATGCCCGTTGATACAGTAGGGTGTTCCTACACGTGCATAGAGGAGACGTAGGTAGTCGTTGATTTCCGTGGTTGTTCCAACGGTAGAACGTGGATTTTTACTCGTCGTTTTCTGATCGATAGAAATGGCAGGGCTGAGACCATCGATAGAGTCCACATCTGGTTTTTCCATATTGCCCAAAAACTGACGAGCATAGGCTGATAGACTCTCTACATAGCGGCGTTGCCCTTCTGCATACAGGGTATCAAAGGCAAGACTCGACTTGCCCGAACCCGACAGCCCCGTCACCACAACTAGCTTGTCACGTGGAATTTCCACATCTATATTTTTTAAATTATGGGCGCGTGCCCCATGGATGACAATCTTATCTTGCATGTTACTTCTTTCTAGTCCATTGTTGCTTTCCATTATACCAAAAAAAGTGAAATTCTATTACCAAAAAAGCCGAATTTGTAGTATAATAGTACGGTGCTAAAAATCACTTAAACACAGAATAGATTAGGAAAGGATAGGAGATATGAAACAAGTCTTTCTCTCAACAACAACAGAATTTAAAGAGATCGATACGCTCCAGCCGGGCACTTGGATCAATCTCGTCAATCCTACCCAAAGCGAATCGATGGAAATTGCTTCTGCATTTGATATTGATATCGCGGACCTCCGTGCACCACTCGATGCGGAAGAAATGTCTCGTATCACGATTGAAGATGAATACACTCTGATCATCGTGGACGTTCCCATTACTGAAGAGAGAAATAATCGCACCTACTATGTGACCATCCCCTTAGGGATTATCATCACAGAAGAGGCCATTATTACCACTTGCTTGGAACCTCTACCGCTTCTAGATGTCTTCATCAACCGGAGACTTCGAAATTTCTACACCTTTATGCGTTCTCGCTTTATCTTTCAAATCCTCTACCGAAATGCTGAAATTTATCTGACAGCCCTTCGTTCGATTGAACGTAAGAGTGACCAGATTGAAAGTCAACTTCATCAATCTACTCGAAATGAAGAACTGATTGAACTCATGGAGTTGGAAAAGACTATCGTCTACTTTAAAGCCTCTCTTAAGACAAATGAGCGCGTGATTAAAAAACTGACTAGTGCAACTAGTAATATTAAAAAATACCTTGAGGACGAAGACCTGCTGGAAGATACCTTGATTGAAACCCAACAGGCCATTGAGATGGCAGACATTTATGGAAATATCTTACACTCAATGACAGATACCTTTGCATCAATCATTTCAAACAACCAGAACAATATCATGAAAACCTTGGCCCTCGTGACCATCGTTATGTCTATCCCAACCATGATTTTTTCGGCCTACGGAATGAACTTTAAGGACAATGAAATTCCTTTAAACGGGGAGCCGCATGCTTTCTGGCTTATCGTCTTTATCGCCTTTGCTTTGAGTGTTTCTCTCACTCTTTACCTCATCCATAAAAAATGGTTCTAACAGGAGTTACTATGTCACAGATTGATTTAAAAGAATTAACCAAGAAAAACCAGGAATTTATCCATATTGCAACCCAGCAATTTCTAAAGGACGGAAAGACAGATGCTGAAATCAAGGCCATCCTTGAAGAAGTCATTCCTCATATCCTTGAAGAACAACCGAAGGGTGTAACTGCCCGCTCTCTCTACGGAGCACCAACTCACTGGGCTCATAGTTTCAGCGAAAAAGAGCAATACGAAAAAGAACATCCAAAGGAAAACGACGATCCAAAATTGATGATGTTGGATTCAGCCCTTTTCATCACAGGACTTTTTGCAGTAGTTAGCGCCTTGATGAGCTTCTTCTCAAACCAACCTGTGGCCTACGGCTTGGTAACACTCATCAGTGTTGGAGCCTTTGGTGGAGTTGCCTTCTACCTTCTCTACCACTTCATCTACCGCTACTACGGACCAGATACTGACCGCAGCCAACGCCCTCCATTCTGGAAATCACTTTTGATCATGCTAGCAACCATGTTTGCCTGGGTCTTCATCCTCCTCTTGAGTAACTTCCTTCCACAAGCCATCAACATCAGTCTCCCACCACTTGTTTTGTTGGTGATTGGAGGAGCTCTCCTTGCCCTCCGTTTCTATCTCAAAAAACGTTTCAATATTAAGAGCGCAAGTGCAGGACCAGCTAGATATTAAGATAAACAATAAAAGTAGTGTGTTTTGTAGACAGACTACTTTTATTATGGCTCCAAAGTATTTTTTGATTCTCCAAAGAAAAGTAGCTACATTTTCTAAAAACGTTCTAATATAAAGGCCTCCCTTAGAATCCCGAGGTTTTATCCTTGAATCCAAGTTGTTTTTCTGTTATGCTAATAAAGTAATAAGGAGAAATATATATGACTAAAAAGAGAATTAATCAAATTGTTGGTTCAATTGGTGCCTTTATCGGGATTATTGTATTTATAGCCTACATCCCCCAAATTTTTGCCAATTTACAAGGAAACAAAGCTCAACCATTCCAACCTTTATCAGCAGCAGTTTCTTGCTTAATCTGGGTCATTTATGGATGGACAAAAGAGCCTAAGAAAGACTGGATTCTAATCATTCCAAACTCAGCCGGGGTTATCCTTGGCGGACTGACTTTCCTTACTGCTCTATAAGAATACAACTACTATAAAAAGCAACCACACGATTGGTTGCTTTTTGTTTGCTTTCTTGATCAAAAAGCCTTCTTCTGGCTCTAATTCTTGTTGTTTCCCCTCATTTTTTGTGATACAATAGCATCAATTTATTTCTAGGAGGATAATATATGATTTCTACTATTGGTATCGTAAGTTTATCTAGTGGGATTATCGGTGAAGATTTTGTCAAGCACGAAGTGGACTTGGGTATTCAACGTCTCAAGGACCTCGGACTCAATCCTATTTTTTTACCTCATTCGCTAAAGGGCTTAGACTTTATCAAGGACCATCCTGAAGCGCGTGCAGAGGACTTGATTCAGGCCTTTTCTGATGATAGTATCGACATGATCCTATGCGCCATCGGTGGAGACGATACCTATCGCTTACTACCTTATCTTTTTGAAAATGACCAACTACAAAAGGTTATCAATCAAAAAATGTTTCTTGGCTTCTCAGATACAACCATGAACCATCTCATGTTGCATAAACTGGGAATCAAGACTTTTTACGGCCAATCATTTCTAGCAGATATTTGTGAGTTAGACAAAGAAATGTTGCCATATAGCCTCCACTACTTTAAAGAATTTATTGAGACTGGAAAAATCTCAGAAATCCGCCCTAGCGACCTTTGGTATGAGGAACGGACTGATTTTAGTCCCAAGGCTCTGGGAACACCTCGTGTCAGCCATACAAATACAGGTTTTGACTTGTTACAAGGAACTGCACAGTTCGAGGGGGAAATCCTCGGCGGTTGCCTCGAATCCCTCTACGATATCTTTGACAACTCTCGATATGCAGATAGCACAGACCTCTGCCAAAAATACAAACTTTTCCCTGACTTGTCAGACTGGGAAGGAAAAATCCTCTTGCTAGAAACAAGCGAAGAAAAGCCTGAACCTGAAGAATTCAAAAAGATGTTGCGGACTTTAAAGAACACTGGGATATTTGAAGTCATCAGTGGACTCTTGGTCGGAAAACCTATGGATGAAACCTTCTATGACGACTATAAGGAGGCTTTAATGGACATCATTGATAGCACTATCCCGATTGTCTATAATCTAAACGTTGGCCATGCCACACCAAGAGCAATTGTTCCCTTTGGAGTCCACGCGTATGTAGATGCAACGGAGCAAGTCATTCGCTTTGACTATAACAAAGAAAGCTGAGATGAATTTCTCAGCTTTTTCTCATTATCATTACTGGCATTTTCATCACATACTACTGATAGCTAAAATGATAAAGGAGAGGCTGTTCACTATCATATGGACAGCCAAGGGATAGTAGATATTTTCTTTTTCTTTCACATAGATGATAGAAAAGGTTAAGCCTCCACCCAAGTAATAAATTGCATTGATCCACTCAGATAAATCCAAACTGTGCATATGGGTTAGGGCAAAGGCAAGTCCGACTATAAAGATACTCAACCAAGTTGGCAGACTTTTTCTCAAATATCTCAATAGAGTTTGACGGAAAAATAATTCTTCTACCAGAGGTCCAATGACACAAGCAAAAACTGCTATCAGTAGAGGTTGTTCTTTAAAAGCACTTTGTATACTAGCCTCATTTTGCCCTTGACCACTCAAACCCAAAACTTGTTTCAATATTTCCAAAAGGAGAGCAAAAAGTATGGTCATTATAAAGAGAAGAAGCCAGCCTTTTAAAACTTCAAAGAAAAATTTTCTTTTAGTCTTTCTAATTTCATTCCATTGTTGGATTAGTCTGTCCTTGAACAAGAAAAAGCCATACAAAGCTAATACTACATAAACTAGATAACTTGCAATGGCAGATGGCATCAAAGAAGTCAACCATCCAACGCCGTCAAACACAAAAAGGACTGTATAGAGAATCGAAAAACCAAGGACTCCCTTATGATGTCTTGACATAATTTATATTCCTTTCCATTCACAATCATTCTCGTGGTCATCAACCAGACCTGCAGCCTGTAGAAAAGACAAGACAGCAACTGGCCCAGTAAACTTAAAGCCTCGTTTTTTGAGATCTTTGGATAATTTCTCAGACAAAGGTGTTTTAGCTGGGGCTTGGCGATAATTATAAACATCGTTAACGACAGTTTTCCCCTCAACAAAAGACCAGAGATAGGCATCAAAAGAACCATAGTCTTCCTGCAGTCGTAGAAAGGCTTGGGCGTTGGCCCGCGTCGCAAATATCTTGGCACGATTGCGGATGATGGCTGGATTATCCATCAAAGCTTCCAATTCTTCATCAGTCATGTCCGCAACAGCTTGAATTTGGTAACCATGAAAAGCTTGGCGGAAGGCTTGGCGTTTATTGAGCACCGTTTCCCAAGATAGCCCCGCCTGATAAGTCTCCATACAGAGCAACTCAAAAAGTGCTTGGTCATCATGGAGAGGTTGCCCCCACTCCTCATCGTGGTAGGCTACATATAGCGGATTGGTCATCTTAACCCACGAACAACGTTTTGGCATAGAAATCTCCTATTTCACCAACATCTTAAGGGCCGACTTGATATAATTCTCTGCTGTATCTGTCGTTCCTTCAAAGAATTTCTTAATTTTCTTGAGCTCTGCTGCCTTGTAGCCCAGTGCCAACATGGCTTCCATAGCTTCTTCCAGTTCTTGGTTGTCACTGCTAGATGGAACTGCAGCCTTAGCAGGGAGGTCGTCCCCTGCCACAACCACCTTACCTTCTAGATCCAATACCATCTGTTGGGCTGTTTTCTTACCGATTTTAGGGAATTTAGTCAAGTAGGTGATGTTCTTAGTCTCAATAGCTTGAACGAGGCCTGCATTGTCATCAGCTGCGATGATAGCCAGAGCTGAAACTGGGCCGATGCCTGATACAGAGATTAAGCTGAGAAAGAGTTTCTTCTCATCTTCCGATCGAAAACCGTAAAGTAGATGAGCATCTTCGCGAACGACTTGATGCACATAGATTTGTGCTTCTTGGTTGACTTGCCCTGAGTAGGCATAAGGGTTAGCTACATGCAGAATGTAGCCGATACCGTTAGTTTCTAGAACGATGTATTTAGCAGTAATTTTGGTAATAATACCCTTTAGATATTCGTACATAATTTTCCCTTCAATTTATACTCAATGAAAATCAAATTTAAACTAGGAAGCTAACCGTAGGCATAACTTGAGTTAGGCAAGGTAAGGCTGACGCAGTTTAGAGAGATTCTCGAAGAGTATTAGTATTTGCCTAGTTCTCGTAGGCTTGTATGATTTTCTTGAATGCGACGGAACATCTTTTCCATATCTGACTTGGTAAAATGCACCAAAACAGGACGGCCATGGGGACAGTTGTAGGGGTTGTCACATTGGGAGAGTTGGTAGAGGAGCTGTCTAGCTGAGTGATCATCGATACGATGGTTGGCCTTGATCGAGCGTTTGCAGGACATCATAATCGCTAATTCAGCTCGGTATTTCTTGATAGAAACTTCCTTGGTCAAGAGGAGCATATCGCACATCTCATAGATCCCAGACTCGATTTCCTCTTCTGCCATCCAAATCGGATGTTCTCGAAGGATGAATTGATTTCCCCCGTACTCTGCTAGAAAGACGCCAACTTCCTCTAAAAGAGACATTCTTTCTTTAAGGCGAAGGGCATCATCTGCAGGGAATTCAAAGATATAGGGCACTAGGATTTGCTGCTGGCTCTGGTCAACATTGCCAATGCTCTCACGGTACTCCTCATACTTAACCCGTTCCTGAGCCGCGTGCTGATCTATGATGTAGAGTCCATCTCGACCTTGTGCAAAGAGATAAGTCCCGTGCATCTGACCAAAAAATTCCAACTCTGGGAAGCTTGAAGATTCTTCCCGCTCCAGCTTATCATAAGCCTTATCCAGACTAGCCAGGTCTAACTCTGGATGGTCCAGTTCGTCATAGCTAGCAGGCTTTCTCTCTGCAAAATGCAGTTTAGCTGACTTGGTCATATGGTCTAAGGTTTCCTTAGCAAACAGATTCAAATCCTGTTTCTCTTCAGTCAGGTTCACCTGATGGTCTGCCACCTCAGCTTGTGTCGGTCTGGTCGGTTCATTTTTTTCATAATAGAGCGTATTTTCTCTCAGTGGCAAAGTCGTTTGCTCTACCTTTTCACGATTGCGAACAGTAGATTTTGCCAGATTTTCCAAGGCATCTGGAATCAAGGTCTGTTCCTTGAGACTCTTTGCAATAGATTCTGAAACCAGCGCCATTAGTTCTCTTTCCTTGGAAATCCGCACCTCTTGCTTGGTCGGATGCACATTGACATCTGCTAAATAAGGGTCGATATGGATGTGAATCACAGCCAGTGGAAAACGCCCCACCATGAGCTTGCTACCGTATCCATCTAAAATGGCACGATTGAGCAGGAAGTTTTTGATATAACGGCCATTGATGAAGAGACTGATATAGTTACGATTAGCCCGTGTCAATTCAGGCAATGAAACAAAGCCTGAAATTTCAAAATCTAGGTCAGCATTCTCAATTTCAACCATCTTTTTGGCACTGGCTAAACCATAAATTCCAGCAATGGCTTGACGCAGTTGACCTGTACCAGCTGTTCGTGTCATTTCCTTGCCATCACTAATCAGACTAAAGGAAATCTCAGGATGAGCCAACCCCAGACGATTAACAATATCGATGATATGAGACAACTCCGCCTGCTGACTCTTCATATACTTGAGACGAGCCGGTGTATTGAAAAAGAGGTCTTCCACACAAACCTTGGTCCCAACAGGACTGGTCGCTGGAATGATTTCCTCAACTTCTCCCCCACGAGCCACTAGCTTGGTCCCGTGACTGGCACCATCCACCGCTGTCAAAAGAGTCAAAACACTAACAGAAGCGATTGAAGGCAGGGCTTCACCACGAAAACCGAGGGTCCGAATCCGAAAAAGATCCGCTTGATTCTTAATCTTACTAGTCGCATGACGGCGGAGAGCCAACTCGACTTCATCGTGGGCAATCCCGTGACCATTATCGGTAATTTGGATTTTCTTAAGACCAGCTTCTTCAATCTCAACGATGATTTGGCTAGAGCCAGCATCAATAGCATTTTCAACCAACTCTTTAACTACGCTGGCAGGGCGTTCGATAACTTCTCCTGCTGCGATCTGGTTAGCCAAGACTTCCGGTAATTCAATAATATGAGACATCTTTCAGCCCCTTTCTTAACTATTTTTATCTATTTCTCTGAAAATAATACTCTTCAAAAATCTCTTCAAACCACGTCAGTCTCGCCTTGCCGTACTCGAGTACAGCCTGCGGCTAGCTTCCTCATTTGCTCTTTGATTTTCATTGAGTATAAGCTAGTGCTATTATACCATATTTCACTCGTTTCCAAAAAAGTCCGAGTAGCAACTTTCCTCCCGATTTTACTAGGTTATTTGCCAAGTTTGTGGTAAAATAGGTAGAAACAATATTTTAAAAAGGAGAAAAGACACATGCACATTTTTGATGAGCTAAAAGAGCGTGGTTTGATTTTTCAAACGACTGATGAAGAAGCTTTGCGTAAAGCCCTAGAAGAAGGTCAAGTTTCTTATTATACTGGCTACGATCCAACTGCTGACAGCCTTCACCTAGGTCACCTTGTCGCAATCTTGACAAGTCGTCGTTTGCAGTTAGCAGGTCACAAACCATATGCGCTCGTTGGCGGTGCTACAGGTCTCATCGGAGATCCGTCCTTCAAAGATGCTGAACGTAGTCTCCAAACAAAAGACACAGTAGATGGCTGGGTCAAGTCTATCCAAGGACAACTTTCTCGCTTTCTTGACTTTGAAAATGGGGAAAATAAAGCTGTCATGGTCAACAACTACGACTGGTTTGGCAGCATCAGCTTCATTGACTTCCTCCGTGATATCGGAAAATACTTCACTGTCAACTACATGATGAGCAAGGAGTCTGTGAAGAAACGGATTGAAACAGGGATTTCTTACACTGAGTTTGCCTACCAAATCATGCAAGGGTACGACTTCTTCGTTCTTAACCAAGAACACAATGTTACTCTACAAATCGGCGGATCTGACCAATGGGGAAATATGACAGCTGGTACCGAATTGCTTCGTCGTAAGGCGGACAAGACTGGTCACGTAATTACTGTTCCATTGATTACAGATGCAACTGGTAAGAAATTTGGTAAATCAGAAGGGAATGCTGTTTGGCTCAACCCTGAAAAGACTTCTCCATACGAAATGTACCAATTCTGGATGAACGTCATGGACGCTGACGCTGTTCGCTTCTTGAAAATCTTTACTTTCTTGTCATTAGACGAGATTGAAGACATCCGCAAACAATTCGAAGCAGCACCACACGAACGCTTGGCTCAAAAAGTCTTGGCTCGTGAAGTCGTGACTCTTGTCCACGGTGAAGAAGCCTACAAAGAAGCCCTTAACATCACTGAACAACTCTTTGCAGGAAATATCAAAAATCTTTCTGTCAAAGAACTCAAACAAGGACTTCGTGGCGTACCAAACTATCAAGTACAAGCAGACGAAAATCACAACATCGTTGAACTTCTCGTATCTTCTGGCGTGGTTAACTCAAAACGCCAGGCCCGTGAAGATGTTCAAAACGGTGCTATCTACGTCAACGGCGACCGCATCCAAGACCTTGACTATGTCTTGAGTGACGCAGATAAGTTAGAGAACGAACTCACTGTTATCCGCCGTGGTAAGAAAAAATACTTCGTCCTTACATATTAAAAAACAGACTGGAGGCATTTGCTATCCAGTCCTTTTTTTGCTAGACTAAAGCTATGAATACAAACCTCAAACCCAAACTCCAGCGCTTTGCTTCTGCTAGTGCCTTTTCCTGCCCTATCTGCCAAGAAAATCTGACCTTGGTAGAGTCTAGCCTCAGGTGTAGCAACCGCCATTCTTTTGATCTAGCAAGATTCGGCTATGTCAATCTAGCTCCGCAAATCAAACAATCGGCTAACTACGACAAGGAAAACTTTCAAAATCGCCAGCAAATCCTAGAAGCTGGCTTTTATCAGACTATCTTAGAAGGCATCTCAGACATACTAGCGACTAAATCATCTGCAAAAACTGTCTTGGACATCGGTTGTGGCGAAGGCTTCTACTCTCGCAAACTCCAAGAAAGGCACTCTGATAAGACCTTCTATGCCTTTGATATTTCAAAAGACTCAGTCCAAATCGCTGCTAAAAGTGAAACCAACTGGGCAGTCAACTGGTTCGTTGGCGACCTGGCTCGTCTTCCTATAAAAGACGCCAGCATGGATATCCTGCTTGATATCTTTTCGCCTGCCAACTACAGTGAATTTCGCCGTTCCCTATCCAAAGACGGCACCTTAATCAAGGTCGTTCCTACCGAAAATCACCTTAAAGAAATCCGCCAAATGGTACAGGAGCAACTAACAAAGAAGGACTATTCCAACCAAGATATCAAGGAACATTTCCAAGAACACTTCAGCATCCAATCTAGTCAGATTGCTTCCCTGACCAAACCCATCATTGCAGAGCAACGTCAAGCCCTGCTCAGCATGACTCCCCTACTCTTTCATGTTGACCAGACCAAGATTGACTGGAGCCAACTGACAGAAATTACTATCGAAGCAGAAATCCTTGTTGGGAAAGCATTGTAAATTAGTTTAAATATAAAAAAAACGCATCTACATAGGATGCGTTTTTTGTTTAATCTTAGTTCAAGTGCCAGATGTCTTCGTTGTACTGAGCGATTGTACGGTCAGATGAGAAGAATCCTGCTTTAGCAATGTTAACGATGACTTTATCCAACCATGCGTCACGGTCTTCGTAGTCAGCAAGCATTTGCTCTTTCACTTTGATGTAGTCTTCCAAGTCAAGAAGAGTCATGAACCAGTCTTTGTTGATCAATTCGTTGTAAAGACGTTCTAGGCGTTCTTTCTTACCTACTGCAAGAACAGCGTCGCTGACGATGAAGTCAACCAATGGTTTGATAGCTTCACGAGCATAGAATTCGCTTGATTTGTAAGCTGATTTTGCGTAAAGGTCGATAACAGTTTCAGAATCTTCACCGAAGATATAGATGTTTTCGTCTCCAACCAACTCAGCGATTTCCACGTTTGCTCCGTCCATAGTACCAAGAGTCAAAGCTCCGTTCAACATGAATTTCATGTTACCAGTACCTGAAGCTTCTTTAGAAGCAAGTGAGATTTGTTCTGAGATGTCACATGCTGGGATCAAGAAGCTTGCTGCAGTAACGTTGTAGTTTTCAACCATTACAACTTGCAAGTGTGGAGCTACTGCTGGGTCGTTTGCAATCACTTCTGACAAGCAAAGGATCAAGTGGATGATGTCTTGAGCAATTGTGTAGGCAGGAGCTGCTTTACCACCAAAGAATACTGTGATTGGACGAGCAGGGATGTTACCAGCCTTGATGTCCAAGTATTTGTGGATAACATACAAAGCGTTCATTTGTTGACGTTTGTACTCGTGAAGACGTTTGATTTGGATATCAAAGATAGAGTTTGTATTGATTTCCACACCTTGGTGCTCTTTCAAATGACGAGCCAATTTACGTTTGTTATGAGCCTTGATGCTTTCCAATTTTTCTTTGACAGCAGCCTTGTCTTCATATGAGAGAAGGTCTTCCAACTTAGAAGCATCGTGGTGCCAATCGCGTCCAAGAATCTCATCTAAGTAGTGAGACAATCTTGGGTTGGCATGCATGAGCCAACGGCGGAAGGTGATACCGTTTGTTTTGTTGTTGAATTTTTCTGGGTAGATGTCGTAGAAAGCTTTCAACTCAGAGTTCTTCAAGATTTCAGTGTGGAGTGCTGCTACCCCGTTAACACTGTATCCATAGTGGATATCCATGTGAGCCATGTGTACACGGTCGTTTTCATCAATGATTTGAACAGCTGGGTCTTTGTATTCTGCTTTAACACGACGATCCAATTCTTTGATGATTGGTACCAAGTGAGGAACCACTTCTTCCAAGAATTCAAGAGGCCATTTTTCAAGGGCTTCAGCAAGGATTGTGTGGTTCGTGTAAGCAGTCATGTTACGAACGATAGAGATTGCCTCATCAAGTTCTATACCACGTTCAGTCAAAAGACGGATCAATTCAGGAATCACCATTGATGGGTGAGTATCATTGATTTGTACAACTGCGTAGTCCGCAAGGTCGTGCAAGTTGCTTCCTTTTTCGATTGCTTCGTCGATGATCAATTGAGCACCGTTTGAAACCATGAAGTATTGTTGGAAGATACGGAGCAATTCACCTTGACGGTCACTATCGTCTGGGTAAAGGAAGAGAGTCAAGTTGCGAGCGATGTCTGTCTTGTCAAAGTTGATACCATCTTTGATGATTGAAGAGTCAACTGAATCCAAGTCAAACAAACGCAAGCGGTTTTTAGTCGCTGTTTTGTAACCAGGTACATCGATATCGTAAAGAGTAGATGTCAATGTAAAGTGTGCAAATGGAACTTGGTAGCTACGGCTTGAGCGAACTAACCAGTTTTGGTCAGTCAACCAAGCGTTAGGAATGGTTTCTTGTTGGTTGTTTTTTAGAACTTGTTGGAAAAGACCGAAGTGGTAGTTCAAACCAACACCGTCACCATTCAAACCAAGTGTAGCGATTGAGTCGATAAAGCAGGCTGCCAAACGTCCCAAACCACCATTACCAAGTGATGGTTCCAATTCTACTTCTTCGATTTCGATCAACTCTTTACCTGCATCAGCAAGTTCTTTCTTAACTTTGTCATAAAGACCAAGGTTAATCAAGTTGTTAGACAAGAGTTTACCAATCAAGAACTCAGCTGAGATATAGTAAACTTTCTTCTTGCCAGTGTTCACTGGTTTCTGACTACTTGCAAGTTTGCTGTAGTTAAGAAGAGCAAGGTAAAGCTCTTCGTTACTACATTCTGCGATAGATTTATTGTAACGATTTTGTACAAATTCTTTTAATGGTAACATTTTTGTGTCTCCTGATAATGTCTTATTTCTTTAATTCTACCAAATTTTCATTAATTCTGCGATAAATTGTAGTCAAGTCAAGCAAAGTTTCTTCGACAGCAGGAGTCAATTGATCTTCTGTCATTCGCCATGACCAGTTTCCTCCAAGGGTAGATGGGAAGTTCATACGAGCTGAACCATCCAACTCCAACAAATCTTGCATGGTAGCGATGGCCATAAAGCTGACAGAAGCAAAGACTGTACGAAGCATGGCATGCACGACTGTTTCATATTCCTTACGGTTTGTATAACGTGCCATGTACTCACGAGTTGGATCGTCAATTTCATTGCGATACCAACCAAGAACAGTGTTGTTGTCGTGTGTTCCTGTGTACATGACAGAGTTGTTTGGTGCCAAGTGAGGGCTGTCAATGCTTTCGTGATTTGGGTTGAAGGCAAATTGAAGGACTTTCATCCCTGGGAATCCAGTACGCTCACGAAGTTCGATGACTTCGTCAGTCATGAAGCCAAGGTCTTCTGCGATGATGTTCAAGTCACCAAGTTCTTCTTTAACCGCTGCAAAGAGTTTGTAGTCAGGTCCTTTTACCCATTTACCAGGTGCCGCTGTTTCAGAACCAGCAGGGATTTCCCAGTAAGACTCAAATCCACGGAAGTGGTCAATACGAACGATATCGTAGATTTTAAAGCTTTCACGCAAGCGTTCAATCCACCATTTGTATCCATCTTGGTCCATTGCTTCCCAGTCATAGATTGGGTTCCCCCAAAGTTGACCATCCGCAGAAAACTCATCTGGAGGGCAACCTGCAATGTGAGTCGCTTTTCCGTTTTCTTCTGTTTTAAAGAGATGTGGATTTGCCCACATATCGCTTGAGTCTTCCGCTACATAGATTGGCATATCCCCGACGATTTCGATGTGGTTTTCGTTAGCATATGCTTTCAATTTCAACCATTGTTGGAAGAAAAGGTATTGCGTTACGCGGTGGTATACAAGTTTGTCTGCTAATTGTTCACGGTAGCTTTCAAGAGTTGAGGCTTTACGAGCACGTGCATCTGCATCTGGCCATTCTGTCCAAGCAAGATTGTCAAAATGCTCTTTGATAGCCATATATTCTGCAAAGAGTTCTAGCCATGATTGGTTTTCCTGAGCAAATCTTTCAAAATCTTTGACATCCCCAACTTCAAGGAAACGTTTAACAGCTTTCTCTAAAAGTGGACGACGTGCATAGTAGATTTTAGCGTAGTCAACTTCAGTTGGGTTACTACCGAAATCAACACCTTCAAGATCACTTGCTTCCAACAAGCCTTGTTCTACTAAAACATCAAGATCGATAAAATGAGTGTTCCCAGCAAAGGCTGAGAATGATTGGTATGGAGAATCTCCATAGCTAGTTGTTCCCAAAGGAAGGATTTGCCAGTAGCGTTGCTTAGTACGAACTAAAAAGTCAACGAAATCATAGGCACTTTGACCAAATGATCCGATTCCGTAAGCCCCTGGAAGTGATGAGATGTGCATTAACACACCACTTTGACGTTTTTTCATAATAGCACCTCAAGTGTTTTTATTGTTAATTACTTCAATTTTTTGCGCAAACGTTTGCGCTATTTCAAGTATAACCCATTTCTAAAATAATTGCAAGCGTTTGTAAAAAAACTTTTTCCAACTTTTTTCTGGTTAAATTTTGAAATTCCCTATATTTTAATTTTTGAAATGATTTTCATTCGGCTTATTTTGATGCAAGCGTTTGCCTATTCTTTGCTTTTTAGAATAAAGTTTATAAATCGTGAACTTTCTTCTTATTATATAATTCCAATCAAAGATGTTGAGATTGTAACTTTTTTTACTTTTTTTAAAAAAACTATTGCAACCGTTTTCTATTTATGCTATACTAAGGTCATAAGGGAAAACGTTTGCGTTCCCTAGACTATAAAACTTGTTATTCTTTAGGAGGAATACACTATGTCATCTAAATTCATGAAGAGCGCTGCTGTGCTTGGAACTGCTACTCTTGCTAGCTTACTTTTGGTAGCTTGCGGAAGCAAAACTGCTGATAAAGCTGCTGATACTAGCTCATCTGAAGCAAAAGAAATCACACTTTACGTTGAAGATCAATATAAAGCATTTGCTGAGAAAGTTGCTGCTGCTTATGAAAAAGAATCAGGAACAAAAGTTAACATCAAATCTGGTGACCAACTTGGCGGACTTGACAAACTTTCACTTGACAACCAATCAGGTCAAGCTGCTGACGTTATGATGGCACCATACGACCGTGTAGGTAGCCTTGGTACTGATGGACAACTTTCAGAAGTTAAACTAAGCGACGGTGCTAAAACAGATGATACTACTAAATCTCTTGTAACAGCATCTGACGGTAAAGTTTATGGTGCTCCAGCTGTTATCGAGTCACTTGTTATGTACTACAACAAAGACTTGCTTAAAGAAGCTCCAAAAACTTTCGCTGAATTGGAAGAACTTGCTAAAGATAGCAAATACGCTTTCGCTGGAGAAGACGGAAAAACTTCTGCGTTCCTAGCTGACTGGACTAACTTCTACTACGCATACGGACTTCTTTCTGGTAACGGAGCTTACGTATTTGGTGACAACGGTAAAAATCCTAAAGATATCGGTCTTGCTAACGAAGGTGCAATCGCAGGTATCAACTACGCTAAATCTTGGTACGAAAAATGGCCTAAAGGTATGCAAGATGGAACAGCTGCTGGAAACTTAATCCAAACTTCATTCCAAGAAGGTAAAACAGCTGCTATCATCGATGGTCCTTGGAAAGCTCAAGCATTCAAAGATGCTAAAGTAAACTACGGTGTTGCTACTATCCCAACTCTTCCAAACGGAAAAGAATACTCAGCATTCGGTGGTGGTAAAGCTTGGATCATCCCATCAAGCACTAAGAACCTTGAAGGCGCACAAAAATTTGTAGACTACCTTGTATCAACTGAACAACAAAAAGCATTCTACGAAGCAACTAACGAAATCCCAGCTAACACTGAAGCACGTGCATACGCTGAAGGCAAAAACGATGAGTTGACAACAGCTGTTATCAAACAGTTCAAGAACGCTCAACCAATGCCAAACATCTCACAAATGTCAGCAGTTTGGGAACCAGCTGCAAACATGCTCTTTGACGCTGTAAGTGGCAAGAAAGATGCTAAAACAGCTGCAGATGATGCTGTAACATTGATCAAAGAAACTATCAAACAAAAATTTGGTGAATAATTAAATTTGTTCAAAGGGGGGGTAGTCAAAATCCCCCTTTGATTTTATCAATTTTAACCTATATCATCCATCTTTCCATAAGGAAACCAGTATCATATGAAAGGAGTAATTATGGAAAAACAACAACCTAGTAAAGCAGCTCTGCTGTCTGTCATTCCTGGGTTAGGACAAATCTACAATAAACAAAAAGTCAAAGGATTCATTTTCCTTGGTGTAACTATCGTATTTGTCCTTTATTTCCTATCGCTTGCAGCGCCTGAATTGAGCAACTTGATCACGCTTGGTGACAAACCTGGTCGTGACAACTCTCTCTTCATGTTGATTCGTGGTGCATTCCACTCTATTTTTGTAATTGTTTATCTAGCCTTTTATATTCTCAATATTAAAGACGCTCACACTATTGCAAAACAAATTAACAATGGTATTCCAGTCCCACGGACATTAAACGAAATGATTAAAGGTATCTATGAGAATGGATTCCCTTATCTTTTAATCATTCCATCTTACGTAGCTATGACATTTGCCATCATCTTCCCTGTTATCGTAACATTGATGATTGCCTTTACAAACTACGACTTCCAACACTTGCCACCAAATAAACTCTTGGATTGGGTTGGATTGACAAACTTTAGCAATATCTGGAGCTTAAGTACCTTCCGTTCAGCCTTTGGTGCAGTTCTTTCTTGGACTATCATCTGGGCTCTATCTGCATCTACTTTGCAGATTGTTATTGGTATCTTTACAGCTATTATTGCTAACCAACCGTTTATCAAAGGAAAACGTATTTTCGGTGTTATTTTCCTTCTTCCTTGGGCTGTCCCAGCCTTCATCACTATCTTAACTTTCTCAAATATGTTTAACGATAGTGTCGGAGCTATTAACACTCAAGTATTACCGATTTTGGCTAAGTTCCTTCCATTCCTCGATGGAGCACTTATCCCTTGGAAAACAGACCCAACTTGGACTAAGATTGCCTTGATTATGATGCAAGGTTGGCTTGGATTCCCATATATCTACGTTTTGACCTTGGGTATCTTACAGTCTATCCCTAACGACCTCTACGAAGCGGCTTACATCGATGGTGCCAATGCTTGGCAAAAATTCCGTAACATCACTTTCCCAATGATTTTGGCTGTTGCGGCGCCTACATTGATCAGCCAATACACCTTCAACTTTAACAACTTCTCTATCATGTACCTCTTCAATGCTGGTGGTCCTGGTAGTGTCGGTGGTGGTGCTGGTTCGACTGATATCTTGATCTCATGGATCTACCGTTTGACAACAGGGACATCTCCTCAATACTCAATGGCTGCTGCCGTTACCTTGATTATCTCTATCATTGTCATCTCTATTTCTATGATTGCATTCAAGAAACTACACGCATTTGATATGGAGGACGTCTAAGATGAATAATTCAATTAAGCTCAAACGTAGACTGACTCAAACCCTTACTTACCTCTACTTGGTTGGCCTTTCAATCGTCATTATCTATCCTCTTTTAATTACGATTATGTCGGCCTTCAAGACTGGTAACGTAGTAGCCTTTAAACTAGATAGTAACGTTGACTTTAGTTTTGCTAACTTCCAGGGACTTTTCTCTGAAACTTTATATGGTACTTGGTATCTAAATACTTTGATCATCGCCTTAATTACAATGGCTGTTCAAACAAGTATCATCGTCCTAGCAGGTTATGCCTATAGCCGTTACAATTTCTTGGCACGCAAACAAAGTTTGGTATTCTTCTTGATTATTCAAATGGTACCTACTATGGCCGCTTTGACAGCCTTCTTCGTTATGGCGCTTATGTTGAACGCCCTTAACCAAAGTTGGTTCCTCATCTTCCTCTACGTTGGTGGAGGTATCCCGATGAACGCTTGGCTCATGAAGGGCTACTTCGATACAGTACCGATGTCTCTAGATGAATCTGCAAAACTAGATGGTGCAGGACACTTCCGCCGCTTCTGGCAAATTGTTCTTCCTCTTGTTCGTCCAATGATTGCTGTACAAGCTCTCTGGGCCTTCATGGGACCTTTCGGGGATTATATCCTCTCTAGTTTCTTGCTTCGTGAGAAAGAATACTTTACCGTTGCCGTTGGTCTCCAAACCTTCGTTAACAATGCGAAAAATATGAAGATTGCCTACTTCTCAGCAGGTGCTATCCTCATTGCCCTTCCAATCTGTATTCTCTTCTTCTTCCTACAAAAGAACTTTGTTTCAGGACTTACAAGTGGTGGCGAGAAGGGGTAATATACCCTCGCCACCCTTTTTCATTTTTGAACTTGTACATCGATTCGCTTTTGAGAAACAAGAGATTGCTAAGATTGCCTTGTTAGTTAGTGGACGAATCATAAGAAACATTCACTTTTACCAAGGATTCTACTATCCCCGCTTGAAATAAAAAACAGTTCTCTATATAATACTCGTATAGAAAAATGCCTATAGAAAGAGATTTATGTTACCATATCCATTTTCTTATTTTAATAGTATTTGGGGATTTCGTAAGCCCCTATCTAATCGTTTCGGTCTAAATTGGTTTCAGCTGATTTTTACCAGTATTTTCTTAATTAGTTTGTCTATGGTGCCTATTGCTATCCAAAACAGTTCTCAGGAAACCTATCCTCTGGAAACCTTTATCGATGATGTCTACGCACCTTTGACAGATAGTGTGGTTCAGGATTTGGCTACCAATGCTCAGATTGTTGATGGTAAACTAAGCTATACGGGGACAACTCCCCATCAAGCCTCTGTACAAATCGGGGCTACTGCTCCTTCAAGTTTCCCTGAAGAATTACTTCTTAGCTTTGAACCCGAGCAACTCGTCATCAGTAAGCAAGGAAAAGAGTTAACCAGCATCCGCTATCACGCTATTACAACTGAGAGCTTCCAAAACAAGGAAAGCTTGATGCAAGCAATTTCTAAAGACTGGTATCAACAGAATCGTGTCTATATTAGCCTCTTCCTGGTCTTAGGTGCTAGTTTCCTCTTTGGACTAAATTTTTTCATTGTTGCTTTAGGATCTAGCCTCTTACTTTACTTTACGAAAAAATCTCGTCTCTTTTCATTTAAAACCTACAAAGAATGCTATCATTTTATATTGAACTGTTTAGGAATACCAACCTTGATAGCAATGATTCTAGGTCTCTTAGGTCAAAACATGACGACCCTGATTACCGTTCAAAATATTTTCTTTGTTTTATATCTAGTCACTATCTTTTACAAAACTCATTTCCGTGACCCAGACTATCATAAGTAGGAGATTCTTATGCCAGTTACGATTAAAGACGTGGCCAAGGCTGCGGGCGTTTCGCCTTCAACCGTAACCCGTGTTATTCAGAATAAATCAACCATTAGTGATCAAACCAAAAAACGAGTGCGAAAAGCAATGAAGGATCTCAACTACCATCCTAATCTAAACGCTCGAAGTCTCGTTAGTAGCTATTCACAAGTTATCGGATTGGTACTTCCAGACGATTCAGACGCCTTTTATCAAAATCCTTTCTTCCCTTCAGTCCTTAGAGGTATTGCACAAGTAGCTTCAGAAAACCATTATGCCATTCAAATCGCAACCGGAAAGGACGAAAAGGAGCGTTTAAATGCCATTTCCCAAATGGTTTATGGTAAACGTGTGGATGGACTTATCTTCCTCTATGCTCAAGAAGATGATCCTTTGGTCAATCTAGTCGTTGAAGAACAATTCCCTTTCCTCATTCTAGGAAAGTCACTTTCGCCTTTCATCCCACTTGTTGATAATGATAATGTTCAAGCTGGTTTTGATGCGACAGAATATTTCATTAAAAAAGGATGCTCACGCATTGCCTTTATCGGCGGTACCAAAAAGCTATTCGTTACCAAGGACCGCTTGACAGGTTATGAACAAGCTCTTGAGGAACATCAATTGCCTTTCGATAGCCAACGTACCTTCTTTGCAGATGAATTTTTAGAAGAAAAGGGCTATAAATTTAGCAAGAAACTCTTTAAACACGATCCTCAGACAGACGCTATTATCACAACAGATAGCCTATTAGCTCAGGGAGTTTGTGACTATATCAACGAACACAAGCTAAATGTTCCTGTTCTCAGCTTTGACTCAGTCAATCCAAGATTGAATCTAGCTGCCTATGTTGATATCAATAGTCTGGCTCTTGGCCGTACTTCATTTGAAACCATTCTTCAAATCATTGCTGATACCAAAGAAAATCGACAAATCTGCTATCGTCAATTGATTGCACATGAAATCATTGAAAAATAAAAAAGAACCAACTCTGAATCTAGTTCAAGAGTTGGTTTTTTATATTTGCTGTAAAAAAACTTAGTTTTCGGTTTCTACAAATCGTCCAAGGATATGAACATTCTCTGATACAGACACAAAGGCTGTTGGATCCACTTGTTTCATGATGAGTTTAAAATCATTAAACTCAGCACGAGTGATAACTGTAATCAAAATAGCTTTGCGCTCGTGGTTATAAGTTCCTTCTGCATCATGAATAATCGTAGCTCCACGATGCAATTTATTGTGGATTTTTTCAATCACGGCATCGGGATTGCTAGTTACAATCGTCGCCTGCATCTTTTTCTGCTTGGTGAAGACGGCATCTGTAACACGACTTGATACGAAAATGGTAATCATAGAGTAGAGAGCATATTTCCAACCAAAGGTCAAACCTGCAATCAACATGATTGTACCGTTCACCAAGAAAGAGATGCTTCCGACGTTTTTCCCTGTTTTCTTACGAATAGTGAGACTGACAATATCCGTTCCACCACTGGAAATATTGTGACGTAGAGCAAAACCAATCCCAAGTCCCATCACTACACCCCCAAATAGGGCATTGATAATGGGATCCTCCGTCAGAGTTACTACTGGCACAAACTGGATAAAGAGTGAACTCATAGATACCGTAATAAAGGTAAAGATGGTAAACTTCCGACCAATTTGACGCCAGGCCAAAATCATTAAGGGAATATTGATACAATAGAAAGCTACAGAGATTGGGAAATGAAAGTCAAACCAGTAACTGCTTAGTGTTGAGATGATTTGAGCAAGACCAGTAGCTCCACTGGAATAGACATGTCCTGGTTGGAAGAAAAAATTGACAGCTACTGCTGATAGAAAACCATATACTAGAGAAGCTGAAATTTTTTCATCGTATTTTTCTCGGGAGATACTTTGCAAAACACGTAAAAGCTTCACCCGATAAGCAAAGCGGCGCAGATAATGATACCACTTTTTAGTTAGTTTCGTTTGTTTCATCTTGTTCTACTTGTAGATTGAGTTCCTCTAATTGTTTAAGAGCTACTGTTGATGGTGCTTGGGTCATTGGGTCAGTTGCTTTGTTGTTCTTAGGAAAAGCAATCACTTCACGGATGTTTTCTTCGCCTGCTAAGAGCATTACAAAGCGGTCAAGTCCGATAGCCAAGCCACCGTGTGGTGGGAATCCATAGTCCATGGCTTCCAATAGGAAACCAAACTGGTCATTAGCTTCTTCAGCTGAGAAGCCAAGAGCCTTGAACATACGTTCTTGGAGTTCTTTCTGGTTGATACGAAGGCTACCGCCGCCAAGCTCATAACCGTTCAAGACGATGTCATAGGCAATAGCACGGACATTGGCCAATTCACCTTCGAGTTCATGGGCAGTATCTGCCTGAGGAAGCGTAAATGGATGGTGGGCACTCATATAGCGGCCTTCTTCTTCAGACCATTCAAACATTGGCCAGTCAACTACCCAGAGGAAGTTAAATTTGTCGTTATCAATCAAGCCAAGCTCTTTGGCAATACGTCCACGAAGGGCACCAAGTGTTGCATTTGCTACATCAAGCGTATCAGCTACAAAGAGAACCAAGTCTTTATCTTTAAGACCGAGAGCTGCTGTCAAATCTGTCTGAATAGCAGTCAAGAATTTAGCAACTGGTCCGTTTAATTCGCCGTCAACAACCTTGACCCAAGCAAGACCCTTAGCACCATACTGTTTGGCTACTTCTGTCATCTTATCGATATCTTTACGAGAGTAGTTATCTGCTGCGCCTTTAACGACGATGGCTTTAACGGCAGGAGCTTCTGAGAAGACTTTGAAATCAACACCCTTGACTACTTCTGTCAAGTCTTGAAGCAACATCTCAAAACGAGTATCAGGCTTGTCAGAGCCATAAAGAGCCATAGCATCGTCGTACTTCATACGAGGGAATGGAAGAGTTACTTCGATCCCTTTTGTCTCCTTCATCACACGCCCAATCAAGCCTTCTGTGATATCTTGGATTTCTTGCTCAGTTAGGAAAGAAGTTTCCAAGTCGACCTGAGTAAATTCAGGTTGGCGGTCACCGCGCAAGTCTTCATCACGGAAACATTTGACGATTTGGTAGTAACGGTCAAATCCAGCATTCATCAACAACTGTTTTGTAATCTGCGGACTTTGAGGAAGTGCGTAAAAATGCCCTTTATTAACACGAGATGGCACCAAATAGTCACGCGCCCCTTCTGGTGTTGACTTAGAAAGGAATGGTGTTTCCACATCGATAAATTCTAACTCATCCAAGTAGTTACGGATAGAATGTGTTACCTTGGCACGCAATTTTAAGTTTTCCAACATTTCTGGACGACGAAGGTCAAGATAACGGTAGCGTAGACGCGTATCATCGTTTGCCTCAATGCCGTCCTTGATTTCGAAAGGTGTTGTTTTGGCTGTATTAAGGACAGTGAGTGTTGTTACATTCAATTCAACCGCTCCAGTCGCTAATTTATCATTTGCCTGCTCACGTGCTGCAACTTGTCCAGTCACCTCGATGACGTATTCACTACGAAGGCTTTCAGCTGTTGCCATCACCTCTGCCGATACTTTTTCAGGATTGATAACCAACTGCATAATCCCTTCACGGTCACGAAGGTCGATAAAGATCAATCCACCCAAGTCACGACGACGGGCAACCCAACCTTTCAAGGTAATTTCTTGTCCGATGTGTTCCTCACGAACACGACCAGCATACATACTGCGTTTCATTTCTTCTCTCCTCTTGTATTCTGTTACTATTTTACCATAAAAGCGCAGGCTCTTCATGAAAATCATCAGAAAAGTTGAGAGTTTCCTGCGATAAATAAAAAAATCCAGCAAAGTCTTTCGCTGGATTTGAGTTTTCTTTATTTTTTTCGCTTTTCCGCAATCTCTTCCGTCTTCTTAGGTAGGACAATTTCTGTCACATAAGCCGTCACAAATCGTATCAGTCCTGCGATAGGAGCAAAGATAACCGCTAGATTGTTATAAAAGAAATCCCCCTTAATGAAATAGACAAGTAGGCCGATAACAAAGAAGAGAAATACAGCCTGAATCACTGCTAATAATAGTACTCGTTTCATGATTTCCTCCTGAGTCTATTATAGCATCATTATCATCACAAATGAAATTAAATTATTTAAGGCATGCAATCCAATACTATAAGCCAGACCACCCTTGCTGATATAAGCCAAGCCCATACTAAGACCAAGGGCACTATAGACTAGAAATTGTTGTGGAGTAGTAGGGAAATGAACAAGTGCAAAAATAATAGTACTTACAAGAAGAAAGAGAGCTGTCTGCTTGATGTTATTCTGCTGAGGGAAGACATAGCGTGCTAACATCCCTCTAAAAGTTAACTCTTCTGTCAGAGGCGCAAAGACAACTGCCATGAAGAAAGTGAAGAGAGGTTGATCTTGGGCCAATTTTTCCATAGACTGTTGACTAAATGACGGATCATTTGGTAAAAAATTTTCTGCAACAATGACAAGGACCCATACCAAGGCAGGCAACCAGATGTATTTGTTAAGGGCTGTTTTTTCTATTGTAACAGTTCCAGTCTTATACCACTTGTAGGTAACGAAGGTGAAAATTGCTGCCAATAAGACATAAATTGGGACAAAAACATATTCAGGCGCTCCCATAATCATGGCCGCTAAACCTACGCCCTGAATAAAACTATAGACCATAAGAAATGATAAGAAGGCAAGGGCAAACCAGCCGATATTTTTAAGTGTTTTCATAAGTTTCTCCTATTTGAAATAACGTTTTGTTTTTCTTAATTGTGCCACATTCATGTACAAATGGATGACAACTGCCACAAGCAGAGCCACCAACTGTACTTGTCCTAATACTACAGATAGAACTACTAAGACAACATAGATACCTGGTATGAGGAGCTGATTGACCTTGAACAAGATCAAGTAAGCTTCTTCCATCTCAGCCTGTTTTTCTCCCTCATCATAAGTATCGAGGTAGTCCAAAACTTCCTTTGGGGTCGCCATAATAGACAGTTTATAGTTACGAACCTTGCTAGTAATTTTTAGACAGTAAGCACCCGACCAGATACCCACAACTATCACCAATAAGGTTCCCAGTGATGGACCGAAACTTCCTATATTTATAAGCAGGCAGGATAGCATACTAATTTGGCAAACATTCCAAGCTACTGTACCATAATCTAAGAAGCGATACATGTCAAGGTAGTCTTGCTCGTTTTCTTCGTCCTCTTCTTCTCTCTGATAGTTTTGATAAGCCTGATGGCTTTTTCTAGTGAAATGAAATGTTAAAGTTGCCGTAATCAGACCTAGCCCAAGAAAGATCAAGTACAAGGCAGAGATTACTTGAGCTTGACTGATCCCTAAAGGATTAACATCAAGGAAACCAGCAAATATTGCTAATAAAACACTTGCAAGAAAAATCTTCAGTGCAAAAATGATTTGTTTCTTTTCCATATTTCAACCTCTTTCTAAAACAAGCCAGACAACCATTGACCAAAAGCTTTACCTGATTCGAAGATAGCGGTCAAGCCTTCTGTTCCAAGTGATACCAAAATCAAACAAACAGCAAGTAAGAGAATAGCTTGGTTTCTAGCTTTTTTTGCTCCATCCCCCAAGGGTTCATTGCCAAGCCAACCTGCTAGATAAGCATAGGCTGTAACTGTTAAAATACCAATCTCTGTAGAAGAGAGAAACAACAAGACTGTCACCAAACGAGCGATATTGGCTTGAATGTTAAAATAATTTCCTAAACCTGCACAAACACCGGCAAGTGCTTTGTTCTCTGTATCGACTTGAAAACCTGCTAAAAATTCTTTCATAACTTTTCTCCTTTTACGAGTTCTTTAAACTTTATTTTTTTCTCTACCCATCTAAAGACTAATAGTAAAACTATGTTAATCCAGAAGAGGTACTTGCCTTCTACGATCGTAAACCAACCAAATAGGCTTCCGATCATAGCCAAAAGATTTACGATAAACACAACTATAGATAGATAATAAATCACTTTATACTTGTTCATCACTCATCCTCCTCTAAGCGAAAGACTGATTCGACTGGCTCATGGAATATCTGAGCAATCTTCAGGGCAATGACGATGGATGGCGTGTACTCATCCCGCTCAAGCAAGCTGATGGTTTGCCTGGACACGCCAGCTAGTTTGCCCAGCTCTGTTTGATTCAGGCCATCGCGAGCCCGAAGCTCTTTTAGACGATTTTTTAGCATGTCTTTTTTCTCCTTTGTTCTTATCTTGATTTCATTGTAACACATCTTTTTATTTTTGACAAGTATATTTGTCAAAAAGTTTAAGATTTTTGTCATTTTGTAAAAGAAAAAGGTCAGAAATGGTATCCTGACCATATTTATAGCTAAGCTTGAAGAAAATCGTCCTTCTTCCGTTTTTTAATCTTGAGAGGTAAGCTTAGCTTTCTTTTGATAATATTTCCTATCTATGTATAAGATTGTTACACTTATCAAGCTTAGGATGAGTCCAAGCAAAGTACCTTTTTGCGAGAATACAAACTCAACTTTATGTTGTCCAGAAGTAATCGGGAAGGACAAGAGACTATTCCAAGTTTTGGAAGTCGGAACGTCTTTTCCATCCACTTTTACTTTCCAACCAGCACTATAGGGAATCGAAGTCATCATAAACTGACTATCATCGGTAATATCAACTGAACCAATGATATGAGTATTTGAAAACTTCTCAACTTGTAGGCCTTGGGCTTTTCTCTTTTCTAGGACTTTCTGGATTTGATCAACATCTAAACGATAAAGTCCTACATGTGAAAGGTCTACCTTATCTGACCTAAAACGAAACTCTAAGACAGTTTCTTCCCCTGCCGAATTATCAGCAATCTGCCACAGTTGACGCTGCATGTTTTTCTTAGAATGGCTAAACCATTGTCCATTTAACAAGATTGAATAATCAATCTCAGAGTTGAGAGAATCAGGCGCAAAGAAGTAATAGGTCAAATCTGTTTGAGGAGTTATGTGGTAGCGAACGATTGCTTCCATACTCGAATCCTCACGTTTATAGACTGCTGTTCCCTTTTCTTTATTCACATCTTCTGCTACTAGATTCTCAGTTTCAATTGCGCTAAAAGCTAGGGGCTTAAAGTAATCAACGTAATTCTCCTGGTCTTTTTGGATACCCTCCATAGAGTTGAGAATGTTATTTTGGTTTTTTACAGCATTATTAAAGTCAAGCCGTAAATTTGTAACCAATTCATTTACTCCAAAAGCAATCGGGAATGAATTAGGATTTTTATAAACACGATAGCGTTCATCTTCATAGACTTTTTCTGTGAAGTAACGATTCATATCGAAACGACTGGCAAAACGGTAGAAGTACATCCTCTCAGGATGATTCTCTTTCTCCTCCTGATTGATATCCTTAATGTCCATGTAATAACGAATTCCATACAAGGCATCCGTCAGAGGAGTTCCGTTTTCATATTCTGTTGCAGCATTGACCCCTTGATCACCCATATAAGCGAAGTGCTCCATGGTGGATCTCTCCAGACTCGAACTAAAAGTACTTAAGCCTGGATAGCCGATAAGAGATGGGGTTGTTCGAGAATAGGCAAAGGTCGTCGCAATTCTATAGAAAGGCTGATCTGCGTTTTCTTGGATTTCATCTGTCACACGTTTAACCGAGAGCGTTCCGTCCACAAATTTATCAATATTTGCATAACCAAAGGTCACTTGTGATAGATAGGCATTGTATCCTAGCTCGAATACTGTCAGAGTTGATAACAAGACAACAGCTAAGCGAATCATGCGCGGACGTAGCAAGGCCAGTACAGCTAAGTAAATGAGTAGAGTTAAGACCACACGAGTAAAGAGATAACCTGTTTGCAACAATAAAACCAATACCACCACAAATCCAGCCGCAATCACCAACACCCTTTCCTTTTCTTTCTGAGACTTGGTAGAACGTTCCCAGTATAGATAAAATCCTGTAGCTGTAGCTGATATAACCAGTATCAGAAAGGCAATAAAATGGCCATTAATAAAGAGAGTTAGGGCCTCAGGTTGTTTCTTAGGCAGATAGGTGAAGTCTTTAGTATAGAGGTAGATTGCCGATAAGACTAGGGCTACAACTGATAGCAATTTCCCTCGGCGAGAGATTTTAAAGGTCTCTTTCAGAGATTGATAGGCTAGAAGCAGCATGAAGAAAGAGAATAACCATGAAAATCGGAAGAAGAATCCAGCAGGGTTTTGTCCCATATGCCAAATCTTACTAACAAATTCGTTTACAAAGGAAGTAAAGAAGATGAAAGTAACCGCTCCAGCTGCCCATTTTCTTTCTTTGACTATCTTTCTTGATGAAAAGTACAAGATAAAGCCGATAAACCCGAGAGCTCCAATATAGATATTTGGTAGGTTTGGTCCGGCTGCCCATCCTGATTGCGCATCATAGCCCCCGATAGTTAGTTTGGATAGAATGTCTAAGGGATTAATCTGAAAGGCCATGGAAAATGTCATGGCTCCCCCTGCTTGTCCCTTACTTTCAATCAAGTTGAAAAATACAGGAACAAATAAGATTGAAGCCACAGCAACCCCTAAGATAGAATAGAGAAAGACATCCCATAAGGGTTGGAGGTAATGCTTGAGTTTTGCTTTCCAAGTCCCCTCGATAGAAAGACGCGGTGAAAGATAGTAGAAGGCATACAAGATCACAAATAGCGATATCATATAGCCCATATAAAATTGAAGGAATACCGTAAGACCAAGTACAAAGGCATATGGATAAGCTGCTTTGCCATCTAACAACTGCTCTAGATATAGGATGACGAGAGGAAGCATAAACATAGCATCATAAAAGATGACATTCATCTGGTAGGATACCAACATGCCAGACAGAGCATAAGCTGTCGCAAACAAGGGAACCATCCATCGTTTTGACTCTGCACCCTTATAACGTTTAATCAGGAGATGTGCAAAGGAAAGTCCAAAAGCTCCATATCTGAGCCAGATTGTTAGAAAAACAGATAATCCTATATAGTTTAAAGGCAGAAGAACGTAAATAATATTGAAAGGGCTCATCAAATAATAGCCCAACACGCCAATCATATCTCCACCGATAGATTTGGTAAAGGAGTATGACAGACTGCTTAAATCACCAGATAGAATGGCATTCTTTAGCAATCCATAAAAACTAATGTACTGCTGATCAAAGTCAACGGCCATTAAACTCTTATTTCCAAAAGGATAACTCCCCATGAAAAACCATACCACCAGCATGATTGCCATCGGTAGCAAGGCACTGAAGACATAAAGGACACCCTTTGGATATTTTTCCTTTAATTTCTGCCAATGTGTCAACCAATTTTCCATTATTGATTTCTCCTCTATGATTTTAGCCAATCTTCTTTTGCTACCAGTCTGCTATGAGTTCCTCAGAAGTGGCTTCGTTAGTTTGTGATAGAAGTTATTCTTGTTCACTAAAACAAGAATAGAGTCTTTTATCTACTCCATCATTTTAACATTTAAAAAAGGAGAGAGCAATGCTCTCTCCTCTCTAAAGAAACTTATTTACTATTATTTAGAAAATTTACGTTTCATAACTACAGTACCTGACAAGATTACCACACCTGCCAATACAAGTACTAGGCTTGTAGCCTCACCAGTAAATGGAAGAGTCGGTCCTTCTTCTGTTGTTGTAGAACGACCTGGTTCTGGAGTCGTAGTTGAACGACTTGGTTCTGGTGTTGTAGTAGGACGACCTGGTTCTTCAGTAGTCGTTGTTGTTGTAGTAGTTGTAGTAGTTGTAGTGCTACCGCCACCTCTACTATGTGGGTTATGATATTCAGTAGTTGGAGCCTCTGTTGTTGTAGTTGGTGTTGGGGCTACAGTTGTTGATTCTGTTGTCGTTGTTGTTGGAGTTGGGGCTTCAGTTGTTGTTGGAGCTTCAGTTGTTGTTGGAGCTTCAGTTGTTGTTGGAGCCTCTGTTGTTGTTGGAGCTTCAGTTGTTGTTGGAGCCTCTGTTGTTGTTGGGGCTTCAGTTGTTGTTGGAGCTTCAGTTGTTGTTGGAGCTTCAGTTGTTGTTGGAGCTTCAGTTGTTGTTGGAGCTTCAGTTGTTGTTGGAGCCTCTGTTGTTGTTGGGGCTTCAGTTGTTGTTGGAGCTTCAGTTGTTGTTGGAGCTTCAGTTGTTGTTGGAGCTTCAGTTGTTGTTGGAGCTTCAGTTGTTGTTGGAGCCTCTGTTGTTGTTGGAGCTTCAGTTGTTGTTGGAGCTTCAGTTGTTGTTGGGGCCTCAGTTGTTGTTGGAGCTTCAGTTGTTGTTGTTGGAGCTTCAGTTGTTGTTGGAGCCTCTGTTGTTGTTGGGGCTTCAGTTGTTGTTGGAGCCTCTGTTGTTGTTGGGGCTTCAGTTGTTGTTGTTGGAGCTTCAGTTGTTGTTGGAGCCTCTGTTGTTGTTGTTGGGGCTTCAGTTGTTGTTGGAGCCTCTGTTGTTGTTGGGGCTTCAGTTGTTGTTGTTGGAGCCTCAGTTGTTGTTGTTGGGGCTTCAGTTGTTGTTGTAGTGGTTGTAGTAGTGGTTGTTGTTGTAGTGGTTGTTGTAGTTGAAGTAGTCTTATCACCGCTACCTTCACCTGAACCAGTCTCTAAACGAGTATATTTAGTGATAGTACGTTCATCAGGGAAGTTAGTTGCTTTCCACTTCAATGTGTTAGCTACTTTAGTTTTTGCAGGAAGGTCTTCTGTAAGTTCAGTTGTGTACTCAATCCACATTGGCCAGTTATAGTTATCACCAAAGTTAAATGTGAAGCCTGTGATTTTACCTGCTGCATTTCTTGTAAATACGGCTTTCTCAGTGAAGTTGTCAGTTGGATTCAACTTGAACAATTCATTTTCATTTTGGATTTTGTTTGGTTGAGTTGCGTAACGAACAGCACGCAATGAACCTTCTACAAGAACTTGACCCTTATCGCTGAAGTCATCAGTGATAACCAAATTGTTCAATTTATCTTGAACAGCGTTCAAAAGGATACGCCATTTGATACGTTTAGGGTTTTCTTTGTCTTGGTAACCATATTTGTACTCATAGTCACCTGGAGTACCTACGTATTGCTCATAGGTTACATTGTAAGTTTCTTCACCAAACTTAAATGTGTACTTACCAGATTCTTTCAAATTTGTTGCGTTCGGACGAACTGAGTATTTCAAAGACATGACTTTGTCTTTGTAGTTTTTAGAGAAGTAGTCCGTGAAAGTAATTTTTACTTTTCCTGTAGCTGGATCCGTTACGGCATCACCAACCTTTTGACCGCTACTGTGAAGGATTGGGAACTCAAGTTTAGTAACAAGTTCCAATTCTTTTGGAAGGTCCAAAGTCAAGGTGTCACCAGCATTGATAGCTTGTGAGTCTGGGAAAGTAAGGCTATTTGTTGCCTCCAAGACACGACCAGTCGTAATCTTTTTATCCGCAGTTATAGGTTGACCATCAACTTTAACTTCTGTATTCAAAGTATAATTAGTAACTTCAGTAGCGAAAACCGTCGTCAGTGTCGCCAATGAAAGAACCAAGATACTTAACATCGCTAAAATGCGCGTAGCGCTAAGCTGTGAATTCTTCATCACAATAAACTCCTTTAATTTAATCAGACATATCATAGCATTTTTTAAATCCTTTTACAAGCCCTTTAAAGGTATTTTTTAGGTTTTTTTAATAGATTTTTGTTTTTTTGCTAAGAATGTTCATTTTTTTGTTTTTTTTATTCATTTTTAGACGAAATTCGTCTTTAACGGTCGTCTTTTTTCTCTCGAATTCCAACCAAGGTTAAGAACATCATCAAGATTCCAAGCAGGCTAATCCACCAGTTTGATTGGTCTCCAGTCTCTGGTAAGAGCTGGTCTTGGACAACTGGCGCTTCAGCTGTTTGAGGTTCTTGAGCTGAAACTGCTAATGGCTTCGTCTCCTCCTCCTGTTTAGGAGTTGGAACTGCTGGAATGACCTTATCGGCTGGTGCCATTGGTTTTGATTCAGGTTTCAGTTCTGGCTTCTCAACCAGTGGTTGAAACTCAGGGATGTGAGCCTGTGGTTTTTCAACCAGTGTTCCGATTTCAATAATCTCTGTTTGTGGTTCTTCTAAGACTTCTGAGCCAAGCAATTCTTTCTTGATTACAACTCCATCCTGAAGAGTCAAGCGATACACATATTGACGTTTGCCAGGTTTTCCTTTTTGTAGAAGTATAGTAGTTCCTTGGGCTAACTTAGGATTTTCAACTATTTGTTTTTCAAAGTTTACTTCTTCTACTTGGATGTTTTCTTCTATAATAATAGAAGAAACTTGTTTGGTTCCGATCTCAGTGATCTCTACTTGTGGTTTTTCAAGGATTTCTGAGCGAATCAATTCTTTCTTGATCACAACTCCATCCTCAAGAGTCAAGCGATACACATCTTGTCGTCTACCTGCCTTGCCTTCTTGTAAAACATTCACAGTTCCTTTTGCTAGTTCTGCATTTTCAACTGTTTGTTTCTCAAAGGCTACTTCTTCTACTTGGATGAGCTCTTCTGTTGTAATCGTAGGAATTCGTTTGGTTCCAATCAAGATTACACGAGTCACTGCTTTTCGGATAACCTTGGTATCTACCAAGGTAGAAGAACGTTCTTCATCATTGAAGTAGTGTTTCTCAAATGTTCTGTGGATTAGTCCATCTTGACCTTCTTGGAAGACTCTAGTTTCACCTTCTGGTAAGCTATCATCCTTGCGATATTCTGTTTGATGAGTAATGACCTCATCCTCAGTTACTAGGACTGTACGCTCAACTCCAGCACCCACTACAAGAACTTGGTTGACAGGTTGAGTCGTGATCACAGTTCTTAGATACTCACGTTGAGTTTCTTTACCATTGACATAGGTTACTTGATAGTAGTCTGTTTGAGTTCCTTCTTGGCCTTCTACTTCGACTAGGCGGTAGGTAGCAGGCTTAGTCTTGTCCTCACGAATGATAGTGTTGTAAGGAATTGCACTTGTTGTGCTGATTTCCCTAGTTTCAGTAACTTGAGAACCGATATGGATGATCTGTTCGAGAGCTGGACGTAACTCCTTGACGCTAATCAAATCAGTCTTGACCAGAACACCATCTCTGTATGTTAGTTGATAGACTTTTTCAACTAGACCTGCACGACCTTCTTGAACAAGTTTACGTTCACCCTTCGGCAAGTTTTCATCTATAACAGTCACAGTTCTAAAATCAGTTTCCTCGGTTCTAGTTTCCTGCTTGACTGTAATATTTGGAACATGTTTTGTTCCGACTAAAATGATGGTTGGAACTGCTTCTCTGACAACTTTACTTTCGATTAGTCTTGAAGAACGTTCTTCATCATTGAAGTATTGCTTCTCGATTGTCTTATGGATGAGCCCATCTTGACCTTCTTGAATGATCTTCGTTTCACCTTCTGGAAGAGTGTCATCATTACGGAATTCCGTTGGACTTGTGATTCTCTCTTCTTGAATTTCGAAGATTGTACGTTCGATACCAGAACCTTCAACTAGGACTTTATTGACAGGTTGAGCTGTAATGACTGTTCTGAGGTGTTCACGCTTAGTTTCCTTGCCATTAACATAAGTCACTTGATAGTAGTCTGTTTGAGTTCCCTCTTGGCCCTCTACTTCAACAAGGCTATATCCAACTGGCTTGGTCTTATCCTTACGAATAATGACATTGTAAGGAATTGGACTTGTAGTGTTGATTTCCTTAGTTTCAGTGACTTGAGTACCAATATGGATAATCTCATCTTGGACTTTCTGAACTTCCTTGCTGCTAATCAAGTCTGTCTTAATCAAGACGCCGTCTTTGTAGGTTAGTTGGTAAACTTTTTCAATGATACCTGTTTTTCCTACTTGAACTACCTTAGTTTCACCTTTTGGTAGGTCTGGATCTTCGATCTTTTGAGTCTTATAGGCAATCTTCTCAGTTTGGGTATCCTGTTCGACCTTGATAGTTGGTACATGTTTTGTACCTACTAAGATAATCGTTGGAGTTGCTTCTTTAATCAGTTTGCTGTCTACTAATTTCGTAGAACGCAATTCGTCATTGAAGTATCGTTTTTCAATCGTCTTACGAAGGAGGCCTTCTTCTCCAACTTGAGAAATCTTGGTTTCACCTTCTGGAAGAGTGTCATCATTTCGATACTCAGTTGTACTTGTAATCTTATCTTCTTGAATTTCAAAGAGGGCACGTTCTACTCCGGCACCTTCGACAATCACCTTGTCAACAGCTTCTTTAACGACTGTTGTCTTGAGATGTTCGCGTTTTGTTTCAGTACCATTAATGTAGGTTACTTTATAGAGGTCTGACTTCTCACCGTCTTGACCCTCTACCTCAGTCACTCTATAACCGATTGGTTTAGTCGTGTCTTTACGAACCTTAACGGTAAATGGAATTGGACTTGTCTCACTTGCTTCTCTAACTTCTTTGACACGAGTTCCGACTTGGATGATCTCATCCACAGGTTCTGAAGTAATGTTAGATTCTACAAATGTACGAGAAGTTTCTTCACCGTTCACCTTGGTTACAGAGTAACGATTTGTTTTCTGACCTTTCTTACCTGTCTGGATAACTTTAATTGTTCCTGCAGGAAGTTGATCTGAAAACTCTTTGAGAGTATTGTAATCGATTGACTCTGTTTCATCTACAAGCTCAGTGGTTTCAACAATAGGTGTTGAATTACCGACACGAACGACACGGTTGACAGCATCTGTAATCTTGTGCTCTGAAACGATTGTACGACTGATCTCATTACCATTCTTATAGCTTACCAAGAATGTTCGGATAATTTGTCCTGGACTTCCTTCTTCCTCGACAACACTTTCTCCTGCTGGAAGTGTGTTGTCAGCGATATAGACTGTCTTGAATGGAACATCAATCTGCTCGTCCACTGTACGTTCTGTCATTTTTGAAGTTCCGATTACAGTGATTTCATCGACTGCTTTTGGATCTTCCACTTTCGAGATTTCTTTACGAGCAACTTCAACATCATCCTCATAGGTGACTTCATAGGTTGTTGTTATTGTCCCTGGTGAACCAACCTGAGTAATCTTGTTGTAACCTTCTGGTTGGGTTTCATCTTTTTCAATGACCTTATTGAAGTCTTTTTCTTCGACAACAACTACGGATCTCACTGAGACAACTACACCAAGACCTTTAACAATAATCTTGTCCTTCTTCTCTTTAAGGACATTTTCATTGACCAAGGTACGGTCAACAAGCTCATCGTTGAGGTAGGTTAGTTTGTATTGATTTTCAATGCGACCTTTCTCACCGTCTTGACGAACTTCTTCGTAGCCTTTTGGTTTCGTGTAGTCGTATTCAACTACAGTTTCAAAATCTACATCTTTGATTTCAGTAGTGTATTCTACTTTTTCTACTGCACTACCGACTGTGATAATGCGTTTGACTGGTTTGTCAATCACTGTTTCAGACGTCAAAGTCTTACCGGCTTCCTTACCATTCAGTTTTCTGATTTGGTAAGTCTTTTCAATAGAACCATTCTTACCAGCTTGATTTTCAAATTGATAAGTCTTTGGTTTTGTTGGGTCAGTTCTGATTTCTGTTTCGTATTCAAGAGTTTCTTTTTCAGTAACAGTTTCAAATGTTTCTGTAGCTGTACCAATCAAGATAATCTCTTTTGTAGGTTCAAGAATTGTTTCTTCAGAAATGATTTGACGTCCTACTACTGTATCACCAACTTTGGTAATTTTGTATACATTAACTTTCTTACCAGCGATACCTTTTTGAACAGTCTCCTTAAATCCGATAGGAAGCTCGTCTGTCTCACGAGTTTCGATGATGTACTCTGTCGTTGTCGTTGTACGAAGTGTTTCAACCGTTTTATCACCAACGATATCTACTGGAGCTAGTGGCTTACCATCTAGAGTGTTACGTCCTAGGAAGACATTTTTACTCTTAGCATTTAAGTTCACCCAATCTCCATTGTATAGTCTAAAGAAACCATTCTTGTTTGGTGTGTCGGCGATGAATTTATTGTCTGTAGCTGTTACTTTAACAGTGTCGTTTAGACGGTTGATACCAAAGAAAGCTTGCATTATGTCTTTGATAACTCTACCGTCCGTTTTACGGGTAACATCATAACGTTGCCACGGCTCATTGTCTTTATACTTAAAGGTATTGCTATTGACATCAATAGAAGCTGCGTTTGTGCTTTCAATAGCGACCGCATTCTTCCATCTTGATTTGATTTTCGATACAGTCAACTCATTGTTGTCAATATTGATACTTCCTCTAGTCTTAGTAAATGGTACTTTTGTAACCTTGTTGACACGTTTACCAGTTGTACGGTCAATAACACTTGCTACATAAGTCGTATCATCGTTGATGTAAATCGGTAACTGCTTGATGTCATCTACTTCAATCTTGTTTCTTGAAATAGTAATGTCACCTGAACCGCCACCCTCAACACCTCTAGATGCTTGAGCAGTATTGTTGTTGACAGAGATGATATAGTCTGTCGAATCACCAGTGATGGTGTTTCCTTCAATATTTAGACTATAATCATTTGAACTCTCATTATTTCTAAAGAGGATCCCAAATGTTCCTAGTTGTCCATCTTCAAATGGTTTTGTCAAACCTTCAATGGTGTTATTGGAAATGACATAACGACCTTTTTCGAGAGGTTTAGTCCATTTATGGTTTTTCTCGTTTGTTAGGATAGAGATGGCTGTGTAACCACGGTAACGAGCTGGATCATCATCATCGTTTTCCAACTTAGAGTTTGGATCTTGTGTTACCTTGTTGTTACGAATAATGACATCTGTCATCGGATTGGCACGGTTATAAACCTCGATACCATTCAAACGGTCTCCAAGTGAGACGTTGTTTTCGATGAGGATTTTATTCCCGTCGTGAATATCCAAGCCTTTACGATAGTTGTAGTTTGTATAGTTTCCAGTATAGGTAATACCATCATTATACGATCCTGCCATTGAGGCTGCACCATATCCAGTACCACCGTCTAACGCATGACCGTTATATGATAAGATATTATTGTCTACAACAAAATTACGTTGGTAACCGAACATAACACCAGCAACACGGTTGTTATGAAGGAAAGAGTTGGTTACCTTATTACCGTCCATGATCGGAACATCTGGATCTCCGATAGATTTGACTTCATTTGAAACCTTTTCAGAGATACTACTGTAACGAATTGGTCTACCACTAGCATCATACTCTTGAGCTGTTGCCTTACTTGAACTAAAGAAAACACCAGCCCTGTTGAATTTCATGGCACGAACGTCATTGATCGTAACATTTGAAGAATCATTTACGTAGATACCGTTTGAACGTCCAAAGTAAGATTTCCCTTTACGGTAAAACTCATTATCCTTAGTGTAGTCTGATGAATCATAGGCATGCTCAACAGTTAAGCGACCTACAGTAAAGTCCTTCTGATTTTGAATGAGGACCGCAGACTCGTAACGGTTATCCGTCAAGTTTGTTTCAGGATCGTGCTCTCCATCTTGCTTTTTGTTAAACACAATCTTTGTATTGTTACGACTTGGACCACTACCAATCAAACCTTTAACATTAGCATAGTTTTCATCGATAACCAAGGTTTTCTTCAAGAGGACATTCCCTGAAACCATTACGGCAGCTCCGCCCTCAACCTCATTGGCTGCTTTCAGAGCTTTTTGAAGAGAATCACTCGCTTCAACCTTACCAGTCGTATCTAATCCAAAATCTGTAGCTTTTACATACTTGCCGTATGTTGCATCTTCGTATACTTTTGTATTGCTAGCTGCATCTCTTCTGCGACGAACTTTAGGTGTTGTAGATTCCTCTTGATTTTTTTCCTGAGAGGCACCGGGTAATTTCTTATCCCCTTCAGCAACTGATGTTTCTTCTTTGCTTTTCTTCTCAGCTTCTGATTGCTCTTTTTCCCCTTTATCTGACTTTTCTTTATCAGCTTGTTCTACTTTTGGCTGTTCAGTTGTTGGTTGCTCTTGGCTTGGTTGTTCTACTACTGGTTTCTCTTCAGTAATTTCCTTCTCAGCAGTAGCCCTGTTTGCTTCCTTTTCTGCCTCTTCAGTTGTAGAAGTAGAGTCTTCCGGAGTTAAAACTGCAGATTTACCCTCATCATTTGCCACATCTTTCGAATCGTTGGCAGTAGTTTCACCGCTTTCGTTCAATTTTTTCTTTTTTAAAGGAGCTGTTTCTATTTCATCCTGGTTTTGCACAACAGTATTACTTGCAAAATCAGTTGTGTCTGCTTTAACATGCACTTGACCTAATTGGAATGTCGTTAAAATCCCAATTGTCAATAGTGAATATTTTGTTGATTTCCTAATATTCATTTTCTTTTTCTCCAAACTCTCATTTAGCCATCATCTCTTTATAAGATTTAAGATTTGAATCATGCATAAATATCCTTGCTTTTCCTGTTTTAGGGCGCAAAACATTTATTCTATAATATACAATAATACAGGGATAGAGATTGAAAGTCAATGCATTTTGAATAATATTTCTATTTATCTAGTTAATATTTTACACAAGAAGATAATTTCTACAATTTGTGTCTTTTTGGTACTTTTTATTCAAAAAAGCTAGGAATTTTTCCTAGCTTTTTTTGGTTCTTTTAGACTAATTTTTCAAATACTTCTGTGAAATTTTTACTAATAGCTTCAAGCGAAACTTCTAGTTCTTCTCGAGTTTGGTTGTTCTTGACCGTAACTTGTCCACTTTCAACTTCGCTCTCTCCCAGAGTGATAAGAGTCTTAGCTCCAAAAACATCGGCTGATTTGAACTGAGCTTTGAGCTTGCGATTGAGGTAATCCCGCTCTGCTTTGAAACCTTGCTGACGAAGAGCTTGTACTAATTCCAAGGCCTTCAGATTAGCTCCTTCACCCAAAACAGCAATATAGACGTCTAGAGCATTTTCAATAGGAAGCGCCACGCCTTGTTTTTCAAGGACTAGAAGAAGACGCTCTACACCAAGTCCAAAACCAAATCCAGCAGTTTCAGGACCACCGAAGTAAGCAACTAAGCCATCGTAGCGACCACCTGCACAGACTGTCAAGTCATTGCCCTCAATCTCTGTGATAAATTCAAAGATGGTGTGGTTGTAGTAGTCCAGACCACGCACCATATTGGTATCGATGATATAGTCTACTCCAAGACTTTCCAACATCTGACGAACAGCATCAAAGTGAGCTTGACTTTCTTCATCCAGGTAATCCAAGATAGATGGTGCATTCTCTACTGCTACCTTGTCTTCTTTTTCTTTAGAGTCCAAGACACGAAGAGGATTTTCCTCCAAACGACGTTGACTATCCTTAGACAAACTATCTTTGAGTGGAGTTAAGTAGTCAATCAAGGCTTGACGATAGGCCGCACGGCTTTCAGGATTGCCAAGAGTATTGAGATGCAGTTTGACACCTTGAATCCCGATTGCTTTCAAGAAGTGAGCTGCCATAGCGATCGTTTCTACATCGGTAGCTGGATTGCTAGAGCCAAAGCACTCCACACCAATCTGGTGGAATTGGCGCAAACGGCCTGCTTGTGGACGCTCATAGCGGAACATTGGGCCCATGTAGTAGAACTTGCTTGGTTTTTGAACTTCTGGTGCGAAGAGTTTGTTTTCCACATAAGAACGAACAACTGGAGCGGTTCCTTCTGGACGGAGGGTAATATGACGGTCTCCCTTGTCGTAAAAATCATATATTTCCTTGGTTACGATATCAGTTGTGTCTCCAACAGAACGACTGATGACTTCGTAGTGCTCAAAAATAGGGGTGCGCACTTCTGCATAGTTGTAGCGTTTAAAGATTTCACGCGCAAAGCCTTCAACGTACTGCCATTTGGCAGACTCAGCAGGTAAAATATCCTGCGTTCCTTTTGGTTTTTGTAATTTCATAGAGAATCCTCTTTCTAACTTAATAGTCTTATTTTACCATAAATGAGGGGATTGCGACAGTGAGAGGAGTAAAGAAATAGCTTTAGTCTATTCCTCTTTCATCTAGTTTCCGGACAAATAGCAAATGTCGGCCAGCATTTACAATCAGAGCCATGCATGATACAATGAATAACATCAGATATACGAAGGAGAACTTATGAAAAAGAATATCTTGACAACCCTTGTTGCTGCCCTTGTCTACTTTATCTGTATCGGAGTGGGTGTTCTACTAGGGAGCCTTGTCGACCACACTGGAAATATGTTTTACGCACCAGCCTTTGCAGCCCTAGTAGGTGGTAGCGTCTATATGATCCTTTTAGCAAAGGTTCCTCGTTTTGGAGCGATTACTTCGATAGGACTTGTAATTTCTCTATTTTTCCTCGGGAGTAAACATGGTGCTGGGGCCTTTCTGCCAGGTATTATCTGCGGTCTCGCAGCAGATGGTATCGCTCACCTAGGACATTATAAGGATAAGGTTAAAAACCTTCTTTCCTTCCTAGTTTTTGCCTTTGGTACTACTGGTCCCATCCTACTCATGTGGTTGACCCCTCAAGCCTATATCGCAACTCTAGTCACTCGTGGAAAATCTCAAGACTATATTGATCGCATTATGGTTGCACCGAATCTTGCTAATATCCTCCTCTTTATCACAAGTGTTCTCATCGGCGCTTTACTTGGTGCCCTGATTGGTCAAGCATTGAGCAAAAAATTAGCACATAAAACATCATAAAAAAAGAGCCATAAGGCTCTTTTATTTATGACTTAATTTCTTGGTCAAGAAATCTCCCAAGAATTGAATCGTAAAGATAATCAAGATAATGATGATTGTCGCAAGAATAGTCACATCGTGATTGTAGCGGTTAAATCCATAAGCAATGGCTACGTTACCGATACCACCTGCTCCTACTGCTCCCGCCATGGCTGTTTCACCGATAAGGGAAATCAGGGTTACAGTTGTCACACGAATCAAGTCTGGAAGTCCTTCTGATAGATAAACACCCACGATATCCCAGAAAGTAGCTCCGCTAGCTTGAGCCGCCTCAATGACACCACCATCTAGCTCAGCCAATACCACCTGTACTTGACGGGCAAAGAAGGCAAAAACCGCAAAAGAAAGTGGAACAAGGGCTGCATTTGGCCCGATACTAGTCTTGACAATCAAGTGGGAAAGTGGTGACAAGATAGCCAAAAGGATGATAAAGGGAACCGCACGGAAAATTGAGGTAATCTTGTCTAAAATCCAGAAAACGACCTTGTTTTCCAAGACACCGCCTGGCGCTGTCAAGACAAGGAAAAGCCCTGCAACTAGGCCCAAGAATCCTCCAATAATAAAGGAAAGAACTGTCATATAAAGTGTCAAGTAAATAGCTGTTCCCCAGCCGGCCTGGCCAGACCAGCCCATCTTATAGACATTTGGTAAGTAAGTTTGAATCAACTCTGTCATTCTACTGTCCTCCCTTCAATACTTTTAACTGGACACCCGCTTGACGGATGGCCTCTTGGGCGCCTGCTAGCGCTGCTTTTTCACCAGACAAAACAACAACCAATTCTCCAACAGGAGTACCATCGAGGATTTCGATATTTCCATAGAGGATATTAGCCGTTACTTGGTAATGTTTGTACAATTCATTCAAAAGTGGCTCGTCTGTTGAAGCGCCTGCATACTTGAGTTGTACCAAAATGCTATTTTCAGATAAGTGCTCCACGATTTCTTGCTTTTCAATCTTGACCATAGCTTCATCGATACCAGTAGCCGTTGAGATAAAGTCCTGGGTCAATGGCTGCTTAGGATCTGAGAAGATTTCAAGAACGCTACCTTCTTCAATCAAGCGGCCATCTTGCATGACTGCCACACGATTTGCAATATCTTTGACAATCTGCATTTCGTGCGTGATTAAGACAATGGTCAAGCCTAATTTTTGGTTTAAATCTTTAAGCAAAGCTAAAATCTGCTTGGTTGTCTTAGGGTCTAGGGCAGAAGTTGACTCGTCTGAAATCAAGATTTTTGGATCATTGGCCAAAGCACGCGCAATAGCCACACGTTGTTTTTGTCCCCCAGATAGTTGAGACGGATAGTTTTCAGCACGGTCTGCTAGGCCAACTAATTCCAATAATTCAGCAACTTTGGCTTTCTTTTCATCTTTACTGAGTCCTGAGTGTTTAAGGGCAAAAGCCACGTTTTCCTCAGCTGTTTTTTGACTCATGAGGTTAAAGTGTTGGAAAATCATCCCAATATCTTGACGTTTGCGACGTAACTCCCCAGCAGTCAAAGACACCTTGTCATCAAAAATAACATCATCATCAATGGTAATTCTACCTGCAGATGGTTTTTGTAATAGGTTAATAACACGAACCAGGGTTGACTTTCCTGCTCCAGAATATCCAACGATTCCGTAGATATCTCCTTCTTGGATGTGAATGGTCACATCCTTAACCGCTGTGACCGTTCTTTTCTTTTGATGAAAAGTCACATCGATTTGATCTAACTTGATAATATCTCTACTCATAGCTCCTAATCAGCTCCTCTACTAATTCAATATGGGTATAATAATCTGCGATTCGCACATTTTCATCTCCACCATGGTCTCGGCTATTGGCATTTCCCAAACCGAAAGCGACCATGGGGACTTCTAAGGCATCAAAGACTGTACGCATGGGACCTGTCCCAGCCGTTGTCGGCAATACAGAAACTCCCTGTGGATAGAATTTCTTGGCCAGCTCAATCACGTTGAGAATGGACGGCGCACTCATATCACTTCGATAGCTCATCTCACCCAAAGTATAGTACAATTCTACCTTATCAAAGCCGTTTTTGTCTAGTTGTTTCCGAATTTTCTCTAAAACATCATGTGGGTCTAAGCCAGGAACCAAGCGAACTTCTAGCTTGGCGCTAGCTTCTGCTGGTAGAATCGTTTTAACTCCTTGACCTTGATAGCCTGACTGAATCCCTTCGATATTGAGAGCTGGTTCAAAGAAGAAACGCTTTAGAAAGGCGGTGCGTTCCTCTTGCAACAGTGGCAATTCCAAGCCATAAATCTGGCTGATTTCCTCTGGATTGCGTTGGGCATAGGTTTCAACCAAGGCTAACTCACGTTCGTTCGGCTCCTGCACATCATCGTACAAGCCTTCTACCAAGATACGGCCGTCGGCAGCACGAAGACTTGTCAAAGCTTGAATGAGATACCATGGAGCAGACTCCACAATACCACCATAGCTGGAATGGATATCCACGTCTGCACTCTTAACCTTGGCATCAAAGGTCACAATTCCCTTGTTTCCACCAGAGATTTCTAACTGTTCTAAGGCATTCTTTGTTCCTTGTTCCCAGACTAATAAATCTGCGTCTCGGAGTTTGTCCGCATGTTTTTCTAAATATTTATCCAAATCCATAGAGGCCGATTCCTCTGCCCCTTCCATGATGAAGCTGATATTGACTGGAAGATCATCGTGATGTTGCATGTATTTTCTCAGAGCGCTCAAGCGAGCAGTGATATGCCCCTTGTCATCATCAACCCCGCGCCCATACATAATGCCATCACGCACAGAGAGTGTAAAAGGATCCTCGGTCCAAACTTGATCACCATCTGCTGGTACTGTGTCATAGTGGTTGTAGAAAATGATAGTCTTGGCACTTGGTCGTGAACTTTTGAAATGTGCCATGACAAAAGGCGCTGTATAGCTCTCATCAATCTCAACTTCTGCACCAACACGTTTAAAAATCTCACCTAGATAACGAGCCACCTCTTTCAGGCCGACTTGTTGGGCAAAGACTGATTTTTTAGAAATCAAAGTACGCAAAACTTCAAAATAATGTTGCGCTACATGATCCTTTTCAAACTTTTCAATTTGTTCTTCTTGGCTAGGGAAAACCATTTTCTCTCTACCTTTCTACTAGGACTTGTACCTTTGAGTAAGTACAAGTGGATGTTCATTTGCTTAAATCTCAATATAAAAGCAAGAGGTGGAAAATCTCTCTCCCACCTCTTTATGTTTTATTACCAAACTGGTTGATCCAAGCCGTCTGAAGTTTCTTCGATGACTTTTTTCACTTCATCTGTATGGTAAGCTGCGATAACTTTCTTGATTGCATCAGCTTTAGGTGATGTTTCCCAATCTTTTTTCGCAACGATGATGTTATACCATTGTTTTGAGTTTTCGTCAGCTTGCTCTTTAAAGAGTGCTTTCTTGTAGTCCAATTTTGCTTCTGTAACGAATGTGTTGTTTACAACAGCTGCATCAACTGATGACAATGAACGAGCTGTTTGGCTAGCGTCCAATTCAGTGATTTTCAAGTTCTTTGGATTTTCTTTGATATTTGCGATTGTCGCAAGTTCAGTTCCTGAAACGTCCAATTTAATCAAACCAGCTGATTGAAGAAGGTAAAGAGCACGGCTTTCGTTTGTAGCATCGTTTGGAATTGCAATTTCACCCTTATCTGGGATTTCTTCTACTTTAGTATACTTGTTTTCTTCTCCGTTTTTACCTGAGTAAAGGCGGATTGGTGAGATATAAGTATCTGCAATCGCTACAAGGTCTTTACCGTTTTCTTTGTTCCAGTTATTCAAGAAGTTGTAGTGTTGGAAAGCGTTCAAGTCAACTTCCCCATCAGCAGTTGCTTTATTTGGTTGTGAGTAGTCTGTAAACTCTGTGAATTCCAATTTAATTCCGTCTTTTTCAACCAATTCTTGGATTTTATCCCAACGCGCTTCTTCTGAACCGCTACGGTTTACAGTTGCGATTTTAATTGTTGTTCCCTCAGCTGCTTTATCAGCTGCTTTTTGACCTGAAGATGTACAAGCTGCAAGTGTAAGACCTGCTACTGTAGCGACTGTCGCTATGCCTAACCATTTTTTAATGTTCATTATTTTTTTCTCCTTATAAATAATTCTGTAATAGTATCTCATACTTTATTTGAATAAGCAAATTGTTATTAGATAGGCAGACATATAGCTTGAAACTATATGCCGAAAGAGTGCAAAATCATCCATTTACTAAAGAATGGATGATTGCTAAACACTATTTAATATCAGCTTCTGCTGGCAGGTAAGAGCCACCAAAGAACTGTTGAGATAGTTTTTCAAGAGTTCCGTCTTTATATAGTTCTTGGATGCGTTTGTCAACAAATGATTTCAACTCATCTTGACCTTTTGCAAGAAGTGGATAAACGTAAGGTTGTTGGTCGCTTGGAAGTTCGATGACTTTCAAGTTATCCAAACCTTGGTTTTTGATAACTGTTTCTACACCGATTTTGTCAAAAATCTTGTAGTCGAATTGTCCGTCGCTCAAACGTCCCATAATTTGTTGGAAGTCAGCTTTTGTATAGTTAAGGACAGTTGGGTTATCTGTGTGTTGTTTGTTGTACTCTTCCAATTGTTTAGCTGAGGTTGTTCCTTGTACGACCTCAGTAGATTTTCCACCGATATCATCAAGTGATTTGATGCTGTTGTCATCTTTTTTTACTACGAGAACGTTAGGATTTTTAGCAGTTGGCGCTGCGTAGAGGTATTTCTCTGCACGTTCTTTAGTGTAGCTAATGTTGTTAACTGCCATTTGGTAACGATCTGCGTCAAGACCTGCAAAGATACCTGACCACTCTGTCTTTTCAAACTTGACATCATATTTGTCAGAGTCTTTAAAGATAGCACGAATAACTTCGATTTCGTAACCAGTCAACTCACCATTATCTTCATAGTTAAATGGTTTTGGTGAAGCGTTGGTTGCAACGATAATTTCTTTCTTACCAGATGTTGCTTCACTAGTTGTAGCATCTTTCTTCTCACCACCTGAGCAAGCTGCTAGTAGACCTGCAGCAACAAAACCAAGAGCAGCAAGAGATGAATATTTGACGATTTTTTTCATGTCATTTCCTCCAAAATTGAATACAGTCTTATCTTAACAGAAAAAAAACAATTCCGCCATTATATGATTTCTATCTTTGCCATAGGTTTTCTTTATGTCTGATTTAAAAGACAAGACGCAAGATAGCTATTAAGACAACCCCAAAAAGAACCGTCCCCACCAAATTGCGGTAACGAAAGGCGACAAAGGCCGTTGGAAATACTGCAATCAAGTCTAACCATTTGATTTGAGGGAAATCTCCAACCTTACCTGTTGCCACACTTGATAGAATCAAGGCAAAGATAATAGATACAGGTAGAAATTTTAAAAAACGCTCGACAATATCAGGCAAGCCCTTATACTTGACCAAGATAAAGGGAATCACACGTGGAATCCAAGTTACTAGGCCTGAAAAGATAACGGCTAACAAAAGATACTTACTGACCATCTAAAATCACCCCCATTGTACATCCAAACAGTGTCGCAAATAGGACAGCTAGCGATTGAGATACCACTGTCAACAGTATAAAGAAGGAAAGGGCAACTACTCCTAAAATGATAAAGAGGTTGCGCAAGGGAATTCTTCTTTGCATAATCTGAAACTGAGATGCAAAGATTCCAATAAACATTCCGACCAAGGCAAAGTCAAGACCGAAAATCTCCGGATTTGGCAAAAGCCCACCTAAGGCAGTCCCGACAACCGTCCCCACAAACCAAGCCACATAGCTATTTAGATTGTTACCATGCATCCACATAGGATTAACCTTGTCCGTATGGACCAGCTCGCCCATCAAAACACCATAGGTCTCATCGGTCAAGATACTAGACATACCGATATTGTGACCTAGGCTAGTATGACGAAAATAGGTCGACGCATGCAAACTCAATAAAAAGAGACGCAGATTAATCAAAAAGACCGTCATGGCAATGGCTGCCACAGGGGCTTGAACTGCTATCAAAGCTATCATGGCAAACTGGGCACTCCCAGCATAGACAAAGAGACTCATCAAGCCCATCTCAACAGGTGTTACATAGGGAGCTCCGATAATCCCACAGGCAAGACCGATGCTGACATAACCCAGAGCAGTCGGCATGGCTGCCTGAGCTCCTTCCCAAAATCCTTTTTCTTTCATAAAACTCCTTACTAGTGTTTCAGTAATCGACTGCTGATTTACAGTCACAACGAGGACTATTATAACACATTCAAAGAGGAGAAAAAACTCTGGCATTTATCCAAACAAAAAAGCCAGACTCAAGCTGACTCTTTATTCTATGGTATCAAAAGCAAGACTTGGTTTGGCATTTAGCTCCAAGCCTGCAAAATTTTCTTTGTTCCACTCGCTAACGCTAGCATAGGCAATCATTCCCGCGTTGTCTCCGCAAAGTCGCAGAGGTGGAATGATCACCTTGACGTCAGTGATTTCAGTTGCTAAGCGTTCTCTGAGGCCTTTATTAGCTGCCACACCACCTGCGACAACAAGGGTTTTAACAGGATATTTCTCCAAGGCCTTCTTGGTTTTTGCCATGAGAATATCCAGAACTGCTGCTTGGAAGGAAGCACACAAGTCCTCTGTAGACAGGCTTTCTCCCTTTTGCTCAGCATTATGGTGAAGATTGATAAAGGCAGACTTCAAACCTGAAAATGAAAACTCCAGATTATCCTCCTTGATCATAGCGCGAGGGAAGTTATAAATATCCTGACCTTGATGGGCCAACTCGTCAATCTCCCGACCCGCTGGATAGGTCAAGCCCATGACACGACCGACCTTATCATAGGCCTCACCAACCGCATCATCACGAGTTTCCCCAACAATCTTGTAATCACCAGCCTCAGAAACATAGACTAACTCTGTGTGCCCACCGCTAACCAATAGAGCTAACAAGGGGAACTCCAAAGGCTCGACACTTTGAGCCGCCATCAGGTGACCAGCCATGTGATTCACAGGGATTAGAGGTAGTCCATGTGCCCAAGCAAAGGCCTTGGCAGCTGATAAACCAACAAGTAAGGCTCCGACTAAGCCTGGTCCGTAGGTAACAGCAACAGCAGTCACATCTTCTTCGCTAATTCCCGCTTCTGCTAGTGCCTCCTCGATACAGGCTGTAATGACTTCGACATGGTGACGACTAGCTACTTCTGGCACTACGCCCCCAAAACGCTTGTGGCTCTCAATTTGACTAGCAATGACATTGGACAAGAGCTGGTCGTCATTTTTCAAGACGGCGACACTGGTCTCATCGCAGGATGTCTCAAATGCTAAAATATATCTATCCTTCATCTATTTCTCTCTTCATGATAATGGCGTCCTCGACTGGATCATGGTAGTAGGCCTTTCTCTCAGCGATGATCGCCATTTTTTCTTTCTTGTAAAATGCTTGTGCTCGTTGGTTTGACTTTCTAACTTCGAGGAAAATCTCCTTATCCGTTGGCAAGGTTGCAAACAAGGTCGAAGCTATCCCCTGACCTTGATAAGCTTTCTTGACAGCGATTTGCAAGACTTCTGCTTCAAAGAGATTCTCCTGAATTGCTAGAAAACCTATCATTTCTGCCCCATCATAAGCTAGAGCATACCAAGTCTGGTCTTGGGACAGGTCTGCTTGGATTTGTTCCAACGTCCAAGGACTGACGGGATAAACATCCGTCATGACTGTGTAGATCGCTTGAGCCACGTCAGGCTGCTGTTGGATTCGTTTAATCTCTATCATAGGCGTTTAATGTAGGACTCGCCAGACTCGGTATGGTTCTTGAGCCAGTTTTCCTCAGCTTCGACACGTTTGAGGTAATTCGGCACAAAGTCGTGCAGTGAGTCTGCTTCCTTGTCCCAGGCCCAAAGAGCTAGATTCGATGCATTTGGTAAGGTTTCTTGATAGTTAGCCTGTGGTAATTGCTCTTGAATCTGCTCGACAAAGGCACCCACTTCACCGACAAAGGTTACCTGGTCAGCATCCTTGACTTGCTCAAGGACTTCCGCAAAGGACAGATGCGCTTCTGGAAAGATAGGTTGAGCATGTTCATAAAATCCTGCGTATACATTGTTACGGCGTGCATCCATCAAAGGAACAACCAGACCTTCCTGTTGATTCGGTAGCAGAGCTAAAAGACTAGACATCCCTACTAACTCAATGTTTAGGGTATGAGCCAGAGTCTTGGCAGTTGCTACTGCGATTCGTAAACCTGTATAGCTACCTGGTCCCTCTGCCACGACGATTCGATCCAAATCCTTTGGTGTCAAATCTAGACTGGCCATCAAAAAATCGATGGCAGGCATCAGAGTAATGCTGTGATTTTTCTTGATATTGATCATGGTCTCGGCAAGAAGCTGCTTGTCCTCCAAAATAGCGAGAGACAGAGCCTTGCTGGACGTATCAAAAGCTAATACTTTCATAACACATTCCTATCTTTTTGTCTGTTTACTATTATACTACAAAAGCCCTCGCATGGGAATTTTCTTTGTTCCCAAACAAGAATGTCCTGCCAAACGGACAGGACAAGCACTTAAGTATTCAAGCCAAAATAAAATACAAACCAGACCACATAGGTCACAAGAAGAAGGAAAAACGAATACAGAGTCACGAAGCCAATCTTCCATAGAAATTTGACCTTCCGATGCTCTAGCAGAGTATACAAAACATTGCCACCGTAAACACAAGCAACAAAAATAGCGAATGCCAAGATACGAATTGCAATAGCTAGTTGAAACATATCCTACCCTCCTTAAAAGGAAAAACCTCTTTTCTAACTTTATTATAGCATTTGAATCTGAGGTCTTCAAATACTTATACAAGGCAAAATGAAACGTATTTCACGTTCCTTACTTTCAGGTTTCCCCTCTTTTACTAATTCCCCTTTTTATGTTATAATTGAAATAATTGTAACGAATCAAGGTCAATCTAGACACAAAATGAACTGAAATGAAACAGCTTCAAGCTAAGAATTTTGAATAAAGTGACCTGAAAAAAGAAAGGAAATACATGATATACAAAATTTTTTATCAAGAAACAAAAGAACGTAGCCCACGTCGTGAAACAACACGATCACTATACTTAGACATCGATGCTAGCTCAGAACTTGAGGGACGTATCATTGCTCGCCAACTTGTTGAAAAAAACCGTCCAGAATACAACGTAGAATATATCGAACTCTTGTCTGATAAACTACTTGACTACGAAAAAGAAACTGGCGCATTCGAAATTACGGAGTTCTAATATGGCCTACACTCTTAAACCAGAAGAAGTCGGCGTTTTTGCCATCGGTGGTCTAGGAGAAATCGGGAAAAACACCTACGGTATTGAGTACCAAGATGAGATTATTATTGTCGATGCTGGGATTAAATTCCCAGAGGACGATCTACTTGGTATCGACTATGTTATCCCTGACTACTCTTATATTGTTGAAAATATTGACCGCGTTAAAGCTCTTTTAATTACCCACGGACACGAAGACCATATCGGAGGGATTCCTTTCTTGCTCAAGCAAGCTAATATCCCAATCTATGCAGGACCTCTTGCACTCGCTTTAATCCGCGGAAAACTTGAAGAGCATGGCCTTCTACGCAATGCTACACTTCACGAAATTAACCACAACACAGAGTTGACCTTTAAAAATCTTAAGGCAACCTTCTTCAGAACAACCCACTCTATCCCAGAGCCTCTGGGAATTGTTATCCACACACCTCAGGGTAAAATTGTTTGTACAGGTGACTTCAAGTTTGACTTCACACCAGTTGGTGAACCTGCAGACTTGCACCGCATGGCAGCTCTAGGTGAAGAGGGTGTTCTTTGTCTCTTATCTGACTCAACTAATGCTGAAGTACCAACCTTTACAAACTCAGAAAAAGTTGTTGGTCAATCCATCATGAAGATTATTCAAGATATCGAAGGACGCATTATTTTTGCATCCTTTGCCTCAAATATCTTCCGTCTCCAGCAGGCTACTGATGCTGCTGTCAAGACTGGCCGTAAGATTGCTGTCTTTGGACGTTCAATGGAAAAAGCTATTGTCAACGGGATTGAACTTGGCTATATCAAGGCACCAAAGGGAACCTTTATCGAACCTAATCAGGTTAAGGATTACCCAGCTGGAGAAGTATTGATTCTATGTACAGGTAGCCAAGGGGAGCCTATGGCAGCTCTCTCTCGTATCGCTAACGGAACTCACCGTCAAGTGCAGTTACAACCTGGTGATACGGTTATCTTCTCTTCTAGCCCAATCCCTGGAAACACCACTAGCGTAAACAAACTGATTAACACTATCTCAGAAGCTGGTGTTGAAGTCATTCACGGTAAAATCAACAATATCCATACCTCTGGACACGGTGGTCAGCAAGAACAAAAACTCATGCTTCGCTTGATTCAACCTAAGTACTTCATGCCAGTTCACGGTGAGTATCGTATGCAAAAAATCCATGCTGGTTTAGCTGTTGATACTGGAGTTGAAAAAGACAATATCTTTATCATGAGCAACGGAGACGTGCTTGCCCTTACTGCAGACTCTGCTCGTATCGCAGGTCATTTCAATGCCCAAGATATCTATGTCGATGGAAATCGTATCGGTGAAATTGGGGCCGCAGTCCTAAAAGACCGTCGTGACCTATCCGAAGATGGTGTCGTGCTTGCTGTCGCAACAGTAGACTTCAAGACACAGATGATTATTTCTGGTCCAGATATTCTCAGTCGTGGTTTCGTTTATATGCGTGAATCGGGTGACCTTATTCGTCAAAGCCAACGCATTCTTTTTAACGCCATTCGTATCGCTTTGAAAAACAAGGATGCCAGCATCCAATCTGTCAACGGTGCTATCGTTAACGCTATTCGCCCATTCCTTTATGAAAATACTGAACGTGAACCAATTATCATTCCGATGATTCTCACACCAGATGAAGAATAAAATAAAGCTCTCTGAAGTTTAAAAACTTCAGAGAGCTTTTCTTATTTAACAATAATCTCGTAACGAGTTTTGCTAGTAAAAGTTTGACCTGCTTTGAGAATCACTTGATCTTTAAGATCGCTGTGAATGGCATCTGGTAGAGCCTGTGCTTCAAGAGCAATCCCATTGTGCTGAATCATTGGTTGACCAGCGATGATGACACTCTCATCCACAAAATTTGCTGTATAAACTACAAAGCATGGAGCTTCAGTCTTAAAGAGCATGAAACGTCCTGACTTTTGGTCATAGAGGAAACCAGCATTGTCATGTCCTGCAGGCAGAGCAAATGGATGGTCCAAACCAGATACGAGTTGGATTTGCTCATCTTCTTCTGCAAAGATATCTTTCAACAAGGCACCATTGTAGATATGTTTGACCACATCACGATTAGCATCTGGAGCTTTAGCTGGGACACCGTCAGGAGCGATTGGATAAATACCTTCTGTATTCAGTTGGAAAACATGGCGATCAACAGTTTGAGTGAAATCGCCAGACAAGTTAAAGTAGCTATGATTGGTTGGATTAACAAGCGTATCCTGGTCTGTCGTCACCTTGTAGCTAACTTCGTAAGCACCAGTTTCTTCCAAGTGGTAGCTAATCCAAATTTTAAGGTTTCCAGGGAAACCTCCTGTACCGTCTGTTCTTTCTGTATAAAGTGTCAAACCATGGTCGCTCACTTCAACCAATTCAAACAAGCTAGAATCCCAACCTGTTGAACCGCTGTGGTTACAGTTGCTAGCATTGTTGACTTCAAGGTTATAGATTTTACCATTTAGCTCAAAGGTCGCACCTGCAATACGGCCAGCCACAGGACCAATGCTAGCTCCATGTTTAGGACTATTGCCTACATAACTCTCAAAATCTTCAAAACCCAGGATAACATTGGAAAAGTTTCCAGCTTTATCAGGAGTTACATAGCGTAAAATAGTAGCTCCATAGGTCATGATTTCTAGTTGATAACCAGCATCCGTCTCAAAAAGATAGGCTAAGATGTCCTTGTCATCCACTTTCCCAAATACACGTTCTGTGTATGCTTTCATCCTTATCTCCTTATTATTTGAATTCGTGAATAATAACACCTTGAACGACGCGGTTTACGGTACCTGTAGGTGATGGTGTATCAGGTCTGTTTCCAACCTTAAGCGAAGTCAAGAGAGCAAATAATTGACCATAAACAATATAAGGGAATACACGGTAAACGTCATTCAAGACACCGCCACAGCCAAGTACTACTTCCTTCACATTCTCAAGACCAAAGGCTTGATCACTCAAGAGAACAACGCGACGAGCAATTTGATCCCCTGCAACTTCACGAACCAAGTCTAAGTCATACTTACGAGTATAGTCCGTTGTAGTACCAAAGACTAAAACTACTGTATCTTCATTAATCAATGATTTTGGACCGTGACGGAAGCCAACTGGGCTTTCATACATAGTCGCAACTTGACCAGCAGTCAATTCCAAAATTTTCAGTTGTGCTTCATGAGCAAGACCGAAGAATGGACCTGCACCTAGGTAAATGACACGGTTAAATTCTAAATCTACCAGTTCTTTAACATCAGCAGCATTATCCAAGACCTTACGTGATAAGTTAGACAAAACTTCAAAACGTTTAGATTTTACAGAAAATTCTTCTGGATCAAAGACTAAAAGTGCTGTCAACATCATAGAAGTAAAGCTTGATGTCATTGCAAATCCAGCGTCATTTGAAGCTGCAGGTTGCAAGAGCAATAGATTACGATCATCTCCATGTGCTTGAAGAGCCAATTCCCCTTCCGCGGCACAAGTAATGGTCACTTGATAAAGCTCATCAACTAAGGCCTTGGCCAAGTCAACTGTTGCTACACTTTCCGGTGAGTTTCCACTACGAGCAAAGGACACTAAAACCGTAGGTACTTCCTTTTTCAAATAAGTCTGTGGATTGGTCACGATATCAGTCGTCGCAATAGCATTGAAGTTCCACTTGCGCTCGTCATAAACTTCTTTGAAATAGGGAACAAGTGTGTCTCCGACATAGGCAGAAGTCCCTGCACCAGTCAAAATAACCTTGATATAGTCATGTTTAGCTGCAATATCTTGCAAGAATGCAGCAATTTCTTCACGTTTTTCTTGGTAAGCTTCAAATGCTTCTTTCCAAACATCTGGTTGTTGGTAAATCTCGCGTGTGGTGATCTCTGCTCCCAACTCAAGCAATTCTTCTTTTGTATAATCTAGCATAGAAAACCTCTAATCTGTTCTTTTTTATAAAATATGGGAATGGGAGTAGATCCCATTCCCATTTATATGCTATGAAAGCTGTTTTAGCATTTATAAGGTGTTATATCTTATTCGTCTTCATCATCATCGAAGCTTGCTAACAAGTCATTTACTTTCACAATGCTTTCTGATGCACGATTTTTGTAATCAGCATCGATGCCTGTTAGGCTTGCATTGATAAATTCAATAACCATTGGAAGATTCATCCCTGCATACAGTTCAATGTCACGACCTTCCATAATCAGACGGCTCACCACGTTACATGGTGTTCCACCAAGAAGATCTGCAAAGACTAGGAAATCATCTAACCCTTCGACAGTAGCTTCAAATTTTGCAGTAAATTCTTCTGGCCCATCTTCTGGAAGAAGAGCTACCGCATGAATGTTGTCTTGTGGTCCCATAATCATCTCTGTGCTACCTTTAAGTTCTTCACAGAAACGACCGTGACTCACTAAAATTAATGATTTAGTCATAATCAATTACATTCCAAGTGCAAATTTACCAAAAGCAGAAAGAGCTAAAGCAAGAGCAATGATGATACCGATAGCTTTTGTAGAGTTCATACCTTTCTTACCTAGCAACCAGAAGATGAATGCAGTAAAGATTGCTGGAAGCAAGCGTGGGAAGATTGAGTTCAAGATGTCTTGGAAGTCAATCAATTTTTCACCGATTGGCAATTTGTAAGAAATTTCAAAGTTGATCATTGTTGCTACAAGAGCACCCATCATGAATACACCAAGTACAGATGCAGCTTCAATCAAAGCTGTCAAAGTACTTTGCATGTTGTTGATAAGGTTAACCCCTTCTTTGTATGCAAATTCCAACTGTTTCCAACGGAAGATGTCATACGCTACTGCAACTGCGATCCAAAGGAAGATACCCCAAGGTTGGCCGGCAATAGCCATTGTTGCTGCGATAGATCCCATGATAGCAGGTACAAGTGAACCAAAGATTGTATCTCCAAGAGGAGCGAATGGTCCCATCAAACCTGTCTTGATACCGTTAACCGCATCTTTTGAGACAACGCCATCTTTTTCTTCCATGGCAAGGTCAAAACCAGCGATGATTGTGTGGAAGAATGGTGAAGTGTTGAAGAATTGAGTATGAACTTTCATCATTTCTTTCAACTCAGGAGTTCCATCTCCATACATTTTACGCAATTGTGGCAAGATCATATAAAGGTAACCTGATGCTTGCATACGTTCGTAGTTCCATCCCAATTGGAAAGTGAACAAGCTACGTTTGTTAATTTGATTAAAATCTTCTTTTGTTAATTTGTAATTAGAATTCGTCATCTTCAATTTCCCCACTTTCTGACTGAGTAGAAGGTGCTGCTACAGCAACTTTCTGGCTGTTCTTGAAGTGAACAACTGCAAGGAAGATACCTACGATAGAGATACCGATCATAGACACTCCTTTGAAGTTGTTTGCAAAGCCAATTTTTTCAGCAACTTCAGCAGGAAGAGTGCCAATGATACCAGCAACTGCTCCAGCAAGACCTGTTACGTATGAGTAAAGTACAGTCAACATAGCTGTCAAACCGAATCCCATAGCAAGGTAGTGAAGGTTACGTTTAACTGGAAGGTAACGAAGCAATATAGCGAATCCAAGACCTGGAAGCATACGACCTGCAAGAGTCAAACCGTCAGCAATCCATTGGTATTCTTTAACAAGGTTTACAACACCTTGTACGAATTCTCCACCGAAAGCAAGGGCGAAGAATACTGGAAGGGCACGAGAAAGAGCCCAAGGAACTGCACCAAGAAGGTAGTTGCGTTCGATTGCTGCATAGTCAAAGCGTTCGATTGCCGCATCCACACGGTGAGCGAAGAATGTTGTAGTCATACGACCAAGTACGTCGAAGTAAGTCAAAAGTGCCGCTACTGGTACAGCGATTGTAGTGATCGCAAGATCTGTTTCGATACCTTGTGAAACTGAGAAAGCTGTCGCAAGAACCGCACCAGAAGTTGCATCGATACGAGAAGCACCACCGAAGGTACCTACCCCAAGTACGAATAACTGCAAGCTACCACCGATAAACAAACCAGTAGTCAAATCTCCCATGACTAAACCAGTGATGAATCCGGCAAATACAGGGGAACCTGCAGATGAAACGATCGTCAACTCATCACAGATTTGATAAGCTGAGTAGAGCGTGAGTAGTAAAATTTGCCACCATTGTATCATAACAATGACCTCCTAAAAATTTTTTCCTATTTTAATAAGCTCAAAAAGTCTGAAACTGGATCATTTGGAACCATTTGAGCAGTAAGTTTTACACCTTTTTCCGCTAATTTACGGAAATCTTCTACATCTTTATCTACTACGTTGATAGAACGTGTGATAGGACGTGTTTCTGGTGTTTGAGACATATTACCGACATTGACTGTTTCAAGCGGCACACCCGCTTCTACCAAACCGAGGAAACGGTCTGGTTTTCTAGCAACGATTAAAACACGTTGGCTATCGTATTTGCCAGCAAGAATGTTTGCTGCAGCTTTATCAATCGGCAAAATACTAAGTTTTACACCTGGCGGTGTCGCAAGTTTCAATCCACTCTTTTCAACATCGTTATTCACAACATCGTTGTCTACAACCATGATACGTGAAACATTCAGTTTTGCAGACCATAGATTGGCTACTTGCCCGTGGATCAAACGTCCATCAATACGGCATCCTACAATTGTCATAAATTTTCCCCCTTTATTTGTTTGAATTTTGGTTTACAAGTTAATTGTATGTGCTCCTTATGTTCCCCTTCTGTTTCAAAGATAATGATGCGGTTGGCACCCTCCTTGAGATAACTGTGTGGAATATAAAGAGATAAGGTTGGGCCGACATTCCAGAAACGTCCTAGATGGTGGCCGTTGACATAGGCAATCCCTTTACCAAACTCAGATAAGTCTAAGTAGGTATCCTTCGGAACCTCGACTTCAAAGTCATAGGCGTAAAAGGCAGGTTGTCCTTCCGTCCATCCTTTTGTAAAATCAATCTTCTCAGGATTATCAAGCGGAAGTGGATATTGTTTCCAATTCAACATGAAGTGTAAATCCTTGCAGACACCTGTACGAATTCCTTTTCGTTGAGTATCTGCTAAGAATTTATGTCCATAATTGACACGCCCCATATTTTCAATCAGTATATCAATACAAGATAGCGTTTTCTTTTTACCTTGCACGAAGATATCTTCACCAATCTCTGTCTGGTATTGGGTTGTAACCCATTTGCCATCAATAAATAACTGTGCTCTATCACGACCATCGATAATGCGAAGACGTTCTTCATCTGCATCCCAACTGGCTTCTGTACGATAGAGTAAGTAGCCATAACTTTGTCCCAACTCCTCCATTTTTTGAGGATAGAGACTTTCAGTAGGGCTTGATAGACTATCTAATGTTTCAAACAAAGAAACTTTTTCAGATAAGGGAATAGACCCCTTTTCCAGACTATCTTTATAGAGCGGTTCTAACTGAGGATACTCAGGATAATATGTAGCCATCATTTTCTTAACTGCAAAGTACTTGGCTGTTGGATTCCCTGCCTCATCTAACAGAGCGTCATAATCATAAGATGTCACCTGAGGCAAGTCAATGGTCCCTCGAGCAGAACAACCATTCATAAAGCCAAAGTTTGTCCCACCATGGAACATGTAAAGATTAATCGAACCGTGCTTTAATACCTCGTGGACTGCTTCAGCCAATTCCTCGGGATCTCGTTTGATGACTGGTTCTTTCCATCGATTAAACCATCCATCCCAGAATTCCATACACATGAGTGGCCATTTTTTCCCATACTCATCAAAGAACTCTTGCATCTGTGAGAAGTTAAAATCAGCCTTAGAACCAAAGTTCCCAGTCACTAAGAGATCATCTTCAATTAGGGTCCCAGCCTTTAAAGTGGCTCTCCATGGACCATCCGATGTAAAGAGCGGACAGGTAACTCCTCGTTCTTCCATCAAGCGTCGGACTTCTCTCAAATAGGTTTTATCCTCGCCATATGAACCATATTCATTTTCAACCTGCATCATGAGAACATTCCCACCATTTTCGAGTTGTCTCGAAACCAAGTGCGGAAGCAGGTGATCATAATAACGACCCACCATCTCGATATAAGCTGGACAAGATGAACGAATACGCATATCCTTATTCAGGAGCCATGCTGGCAAACCACCAAATTCCCATTCGGAGCAGATAAATGGAGAAGGGCGGACAATAGCATATAAGCCTAAGTCCTGTGCAATTTGAAGAAATCTTCCTATATCAAGATCCCCTTCAAAATCGAATGTTCCTTCGGTTGGTTCATGCATATTCCATGGAACGTATGTTTCAACGGTATTGAAACCTAAAGCTTTGAGATTATAAAGCGAATGATACCAATCTTCTTTAGGGACTCTAAAATAATGAATTGCACCAGACAAAATCTTAAATGGTTTCCCATTTAGATAGAAATGATCTTCAATTTCAAATCTAGTCATTCTACCTCCCTATTTTTATAAAGTTTGCGCTTTCACTTATTGTTATATCAACTATATAACAATAAGGAGGTATTGTCAATACTTTTTGAAAGTTTATTTGAAATTTTTTCTTTTTTTTACTGTATTTTTCTAATAATAATCCCATAAAAATTTAAAAAACTATTTTTAAATAGTAACCTATATATATTTGTATTCGTGATTTATTTATATCTATTTTGACTTTTTGGTCTGTTTTTTTGATTTTTTTAGGAGTATTTCCTATTATTTTCAAAAATTTTATGTTAGAATCAAGATAGGAGAAGGAAATAACGAGGTAAAATTATGGCAATTCCAAAGTATCAATATATTAAAGACGAATTAAAAAATAAAATCATTTCAGGCCAATTCGCTAGTGGTGATAAGTTTTATACTGAGGCTGAATTGATTGCTATGTATGATGTCAGCTCGATTACAGTCGTACGCGCCTTGAATGATTTGGCTAAGGATGGCTACATCGTCCGCCAACAAGGTAAAGGGACTTTCGTAGCTCGTGCACGTAAACATAAGCTAGTTGAATTTTCTGATGTCGAAATCTTTGAAACAAAAGATGATAAGGTAACTGTTCTTTCTATCGAACGCGGCAATAAATTGAAGTATCTTTCAAAATTGGGCTTACGTGGAGATCAGTTCTACTACAAGATTGAACGTATCCGTGAATCAAATGGTATCATCTACATCTACCACAACTCGTACATCCCTGAACAGTATATCAATGCTAACTATCCAAACCTTGACTACTATAACTCTATCTATAAACGTTTCAAGCTGGACTACCATATCCACATGAACGATGAGCATTTTGAAGAGATTAACGAGATTGTATTCCCTACTCCTGAAAATGTTGCTTCTAAATTAGGAATTGATCCTCAGTTCCCAACTGTGTATCAAACCAAGACCACTCAACTTGAATCAACAGGTCAGGTACTCGAATACATCGAAACTTATAAACGTTCTGATTTCTACAAAATCAAATTCCTATCATGTAATCGTGATCATTAATCAATTTAAAAAACCTAGAACTGTGTTCTAGGTTTTTTATGTACATATTCAATAAAAATGTAAAATTATTAGTAACCTTACTCGAAGAGCTACTAAATTTTTAGTAAATCTTCACTAAATAAGTGAACACTTTAAAAGCGAGATACAATCTCGCTTTTTTGATTTATGATTAGTCACCCAAACCGATGCGTTCGAAAATTTCATCCACTCGTTTGGTGTAGTAAGTTGGGTTGAAGATTTCGTCTATTTCTTCTTGAGTCAAACGTGATGTTACTTCTGGATCTGCTTCCAAAAGTGGTTTGAAGTCTACTTGGTTATCCCATGATTGGGCAGTCTTTGGTTGAACAAGGTCGTAAGCTTGCTCACGCGTCATGCCTTTTTCAATCAAGGTCAACATAGCACGTTGGCTAAAGATAAGACCGAAGGTTGAGTTCATGTTGCGAATCATATTTTCTGGGAAGACTGTCAAGTTCTTGACGATATTTCCAAAACGGTTGAGCATGTAGTCGATCAGAATAGTCGTATCTGGTGTGATGATGCGCTCAGCTGATGAGTGCGAGATATCACGTTCGTGCCAGAGAGCGACGTTTTCATAAGCTGTTACCATGTGGCCACGAATAACACGCGCCAGACCTGTCATGTTTTCAGAACCGATAGGGTTGCGTTTGTGAGGCATTGCTGAAGACCCTTTTTGACCTTTGGCAAAGAACTCTTCCACTTCACGTTGTTCTGATTTTTGAAGACCACGAATTTCAGTCGCCATACGCTCGATAGAAGTTGCGATGCTGGCAAGAACCGCAAAGTACTCAGCGTGAAGGTCACGAGGAAGCACCTGTGTAGAGATTTCTTGAGCACGGATACCCAATTTATCACAGACGTATTGCTCAACGAATGGTGGGATGTTGGCAAAGTTACCAACCGCACCAGAAATCTTACCAGCTTCCACACCAGCAGCCGCATGCTCGAAACGCTCGATATTGCGCTTCATTTCGCTGTACCAAGTTGCGAGCTTAAGACCGAAAGTTGTCGGCTCCGCATGCACACCGTGGGTACGACCCATCATGATGGTGAACTTGTGTTCCTTCGCTTTGTCAGCGATGACGTTAAGGAAGTTTTCAAGATCCTTGCGGATGATATCGTTGGCTTGTTTGTAGAGGTAACCATAGGCAGTATCTACCACGTCAGTAGAAGTCAAACCATAGTGAACCCACTTGCGCTCTTCACCAAGAGTCTCAGAAACCGCACGTGTGAAAGCAACCACATCATGGCGAGTCTCTTGCTCGATTTCCAAAATACGGTCGATGTCAAAGTTCGCTTTTTCGCGAATCAAAGCCACATCTTCCTTAGGGATTTCCCCCAACTCAGCCCATGCTTCATCAGCCAAGATTTCCACCTCAAGCCAAGCACGGTATTTATTTTCTTCACTCCAAATATTCGCCATCTCAGGGCGACTATATCTTTCAATCATGTTTTCTTTTCCTTTCTTTTGATGTTTCACATCAGTTAGCAACCTGCAATCACTTTATTCAAATTCTTCTTTCCCAATCCACACAGATGGATAATGATCCAGTGTAGTCAAATCCGTATCAAGCGGGACATCATAAATAGCTAAATAGTTATCAGGATATTGTGCAACTAGCTCTTCATACTTCGCTTTCACTTTTTCGTGATTGCTACTAGCATACAAAACTTCGACGACTGCTCCAGTCTTCTCTTTTTCGACAAATGCATTAACGATGAGTTGTATCATAAAACCTCCTAAATCGAAATGCCCTTCATATTTGCTTCCAGAATAGGCATCTTGACACCTAACTCCTTACCGGTCTGATAGACACTTTGACAACAGTAGAAAATATCCTGTTTATCATTGTGTAAGGTCATGATTTTTCGTGTCAGCTCATTTTTCGCAAACATGATTTTCATGGCTTTTCCTGCAATCCAAGCGGGAATTTTGTAAGGTAAGAGTTCAGCTTTATAAAGCTTCAAATTTACACCACGTGCTTCTACGACTTTCAAAGCCTCTCGAATGGCCTTGATGGCCAATGATAATTCCGAAGAACTATTCATCAAGTTCAGAGCCAGCTGTTCTGGATTTTCCAAATTCCCCGAACGCGCAGCTGTCGAAGTGACACCTGCATTAATCGCCATGTGAATCCAAATCCACTCGACCATATCATGAGGCACTTCCCACTTCAAATCTGCAGAAGTCAGTAAAGTCGTCAGATCACCATAGTTAGAAATGTGTGCTTTTTGCTCACCTTCTAGCATTAAATGATCAAATAGGACACCATCCAAATGGTCCTCTTGCATGTGACCGCCCGCTGTCGGAAAGGCCAGAATATAGTCGTAATCCCCTGCCCACTCTTGGACCTCTTTTCGAGTATCCCAGAAATTGCAGAAGAAAACGAGAGTGCCTTTGATATTATTCTTTTGCAAGGTCTCCACAGCTTCTTTGACAAATCCATGGCGCACACTGAGAAAAATAAAATCATATTCCGAATCGACTTCTGCCACACGAACCTCATAGGTGTCGTGCTTATTTTCACCCTTGGAATGATAGCGACCATCTAGCAGATCAACTGACAACTCCTTCGAAGCAGTGCTTTTCCTACTATCTCTCAGTACGTGTTCCACCTGATGGCCTGCTTTTTGGAAGGCGTAGGCATACGTCGTCCCGATCACTCCAAGTCCTAAAATCGCTATTTTCACTTAAAAATCAATTCCTTTCCCAAACTCCTCAACATCGTCCGGCACATCACTAAACAAAGTCACATGTCCCATTTTGCGGTTATGCTTTGCTTCTATATTTACCATATAAGCGGAGGTGAGCTCTTGTTCCTTTATTTCTATTTTATCAAAAGAAAAATGCCTTCATCCTGAACTCAGTTCCTCAGAAACTTTCTCTTTTTTCAGCATTTTCTTTGAATTTCTTACATTTACTTCTAATCTTAAATTTTGTGTTTCAAAATTGATAGACCTATTCTTCATCCTTCTCTTCACCATCATGTTCATTAAGGGTGTTTGGTAAATCTAAATGCGCAATAGTATCAGATATCCCTTGAATAGACTCTAATATCCCAGAATCTATTTTAGGTACTTGAATATTATGGAACACTTCCATCATAGATTTGATAGCATTATTAAAATCAAGATTATTAGCATAAAACCTATCCATTGCTGGTCTTATTACTTCTGATACTGTTTTAGATAAGGATGATAAACTAGTCAGAAACTCTTGATTAAAAATATCATTTGTAAGTTTCCTAGTTTCTTCAAAATCCCATTTCTTGAGCATGCTATATTGAACATCTTTTAATTCTTCGATTACATCTGATAATAAAGAATCTATTTTTTTGTAACGGTTATAGTTTATCATGTGAAAATGCATAACGTCATTTCTGTATTCTCTTATTCTATCGTAGTTATTTTTGAGTATATCAACTTTCTCACTATTAGTGAATGGTGTAAAATGTTTTTCCCATATAGTGATTGGAAGCGAACTGTTTATCATTTCTTTCAGAATATATTCATTTTTATTTTGAAAATCTTTAAAATGAGTTGTTAAACTAATAATTGGATTTATATTTGACTCAAATATTAAGGCATGCAGTTCAGCCATTTGTAATTTTTCGATAGATTGCAATGCGCGAATTTTTGATAGATCCAGTTTACCTTTAGTTTCTTTCTTAATAACTTTTATAACATTTTCATTTTCTAATGGAGATAAAGCTAAAACAAAAATTTTTCGTAATAATGATTCATATACTTGAAATGTAGGATAAAGCCTATTCGTAAAATACATAGATAAACTATTAGATAGAATTGAATAATTCAAATCATTTCTTTCTAAAAATTCTCTAAACTTTGAAAGAAATTTATCAAATTTTTTTGCTGAACTTAATTTAGACTTGCTGTATTCATAGCTCAGCAAAATTGTAACTAGTCCTCCTCGAAATTGTCGAACATCTATTGCAAAGTCGGCACCTTCCAAAGTACACTGATATTTATCTGAATCCCCCATTACATTCTCATCACCAAGTTCAGTTTGGCTATCAGAAGTAATACAAATTATTTCTGAATCAAGAAATAATTCATCAAGCTTATCAATACTAATAGTTTTAGTTAATAACTCTACCTCAAATTTCATATTTATTTTCTAAAATCAATCCCTTTCCCAAACTCTTCAACCTCGTCTGGTTCACTACTAAACAAAGTCACATGCCCCATCTTGCGGTTGTGCTTCGCTTCTATTTTACCATACATGTGGAGGTGGGCGCTTGGATTTTCTGTGACATATTTTTCAGCGGCCGGGGCATGCTGGCCGAGGACATTGAGCATGACGGCCGGGGCATGCAGGTGAATAGCTGGCAATGGTGCTCCCAGAACACCGAGAATATGGGTATCAAACTGCGAGAAGTCACAGGCTTCAATCGAGTAGTGGCCAGAATTGTGTGGGCGTGGCGCAATTTCATTGACAATGATGTCATCAGCAGTCGCAAACATTTCCACACAAAGGGTTCCAGACAGGTTCAACTGTTCAGCGATTCGCACTGCCATAGCTTTGGCTTTTTCAGCTAGACTTTCTGAAATACGAGCAGGCACGACGGTCTTAGACAGGATGTTGTTACGATGGATATTTTCCTGAACTGGGAAAACTGTCACATCCTTGCCGTTTCCTGACGCAATGACAGAAATTTCAAGGTCAAAGCTGACGAATTCTTCCAAAACACAGTCTGCTGAGTCGGCTAGTGCACGGGCTTCCTCCAAGTCTGCTTCTGAGCGAATGACCTTTTGCCCATGCCCATCGTAGCCACCAGTCGCCGTCTTGAGGACATAGTTTTTAGAAAGGTCGATATCTGCCAAATCCTGGCTTGAAGTCACAACCTTGTAGGGTGCCACAGTGACTTGTGCCTTGTTTGAGAGAAAGTCCTTTTCAAAAATACGATTTTGAGAAATACGGAGCAAGTCAGTTCCTTGAGGGAGTTGTCCCTCCTTGATGACAGCATCCAAACCGTCGGCATCGACATTCTCAAACTCATAAGTGAGAACATCACAGCGATCTGCCAACTGACGAAGTGCGTCCACATCATTATAAGGCGCCACGATGATTTCCGCTACGCGAGAGGCCGGGCAATCCGCCGCAGGATCTAGCGCGATGACTTTGTGTCCCATGTAGATAGCAGAAATGGCCATCATCTGCCCCAGCTGACCACCACCGATAATTCCGATTGTTTTAGATGAGCTCATTTGTCGACTCCTCTGCGATTTTTCCTTGTTCTTCTGCAAAATCTGCTAAAGCTGTCGCGATAGCCTGATCCTCTACTGACAGAAGACGGAGGGCAAAGAGAGCAGCGTTTGTCGCCCCTGCTTCACCGATAGCCATAGTTGCGACTGGTACTCCGCCTGGCATCTGTACGATCGAGTAGAGCGAGTCCACGCCACTAAGAGCACGTGATTTGACTGGTACACCAATGACAGGAATAGTTGTTTTGGCAGCTACCATACCTGGCAAGTGAGCAGCGCCACCCGCACCTGCAATAATGACCTTGATACCGCGACTCCGTGCTTCCTCGGCATGTTTGAACATGAGGTCAGGTGTCCGGTGTGCGGAAACAACTTTCTTTTCGTAGGCTACACCGAAGCGGTCTAGAACTTCTGCTGTTTTCTGCATGGTTGCCCAGTCGGATTTTGAGCCCATGATGATGGAAATAATTGGTTTAGTCATAATTTTTCCTTTTTCTTCTTTTTTGATAATGGTCTTAGGTGGTGGGGACGGAAGCAAACCTTCGGTTTCATTCCTAAAATTTGAGCCTAAGGTCTCAAACTTTCCCTAGACCAGAACAGATACTGTTCTGGTCTTTTCACCACAGCGACCATTGTCGTGTATGGCGACTGCGTCGCCTTTTCTTATATCTTTATCTAATTGCCTTGCTTCCGATATCCGTACGATAGAAAAGGCCTTCTGTGTTTTGTTTGTCGAGTTGGCTATAGATGGTGTTTTGCCCGTCTTTGACGGTATCAGCCGTGGTGACCAGCATGTAAACACGGCCTCCGTTTGAAAGAAGGTCTTGCCCATTTTCAGCAAATTTAGCTCCGGCATAGTAAGTGATGATGTCGCCTTCTGTCTTGGTAGGAAGCTTGATACCTTTCTCATAAGCGAGTGGGTAGCCGTTTGATGCTACAACTACGCCCAGTGTCACACCCTTGTCCGTCCAAGTAATAGCTGGCTCCTTGCCATCGAGGATATCCGTAATATTTTGTGCAAAGTCAGAAGTCAAACGAGGCAAGATGATTTGCGTTTCAGGATCTCCAAAGCGAGCGTTGAACTCGATAACTTTGGGTCCATCAGCTGTCAAGATAAGACCTGCGTAAAGGACACCCAGATAAGGACGTCCTTCTTGGATCATGCCCTCAAGGACTGGCTTGACAATAGTCTCCACTGCCGTGTCAACCACTCTCTGTGGTAAGTGTGGAACTGGCGCATAGGCACCCATCCCACCAGTGTTAGGCCCCTTGTCGCCATCATAGGCACGTTTGTGGTCCTGAGCTGTTGGCATGATGTAGAACTTGTCCCCATTGACAAAGGCAAAGAGAGAAAATTCCTCACCTACAAGAAACTCCTCAATAACCACACGCGCACCTGAGTCACCAAATTTATTGTCCAATAGCATCTCGTGAGCGGCTTCGACCGCTTGCTCAACCGTTTCAGCAACGACGACACCTTTCCCAAGCGCCAAACCGTCTGCCTTGACTACGATTGGAGCACCTTTTTCTTCGATATAGGCCTTGGCTTCCTCGAAATCTGAGAAGGTCCCATAGGTTGCTGTCGGAACGTCATATTTGACCATGATTTCCTTAGCAAAATCCTTGGACCACTCCAGCTCCGCTGCCAATCTTATCGGACCAAAGGCTTTGAGACCAGCTGCATTGAAATCATCCACGATTCCAGCAGCAAGAGCGTCATCTGGACCTATGAAGGACCAAGCAATATCGTTGGCTTTTGCAAACACAATCAATTTAGAATGTTCGGAAATAGGGATATTTACCAATTCCAGACCATCCAGAGTCATCCCGTCATTCCCAGGAGCTACAAAGACTTTTTCAACTTCTTTTGACTCAAGCAACTTCTTAGCAATGGCATGTTCACGACCACCCGAGCCGACAACTAACAGCTTCATCTTTCAACCTCTTTTGCGAATTATTTACTAATATTATACCACAAACGTTCGTTTTAATCTTGTTTCGTTTCGCTTTTAAAGTAAAAAAAGGAAAGAAACTGTTTTCTTCCCTTTTATTTTCTTAATGTCTAAAATGTCTCACGCCTGTGAAGACCATAGTCAAGCCGTATTTATCCGCAGCTTCGATTGACTCTTGGTCACGGACTGAGCCTCCTGGCTGGATAATAGCCTTGATACCTGCTTTTGCGATTTCTTCCACATTATCCGCAAATGGGAAGAAGGCATCCGAAGCAAGGACAGCACCTTCAAGGCGATCTTTAGCTTGGTCAATGGCAATACGGACGGATGCCACGCGGTTGGTTTGACCAGGGCCAACGCCAAGTGTCATGTGGTCGTTGGTGATGATGATACCATTTGATTTGACATACTTGATGGCTTTCCATGCAAACTCAAGAGCAGTTGCTTCTGTCTCCGTTGGTTGGCGTTTGGTCACCACTTGCCAGTCAGCTGGACTTTCTTTGACCACGTCTTGGTTTTGAACGAGAAGTCCTCCGACAACACCTGTGTATTCTGCTTCCACTTCGCTAGCATCTTGAGCGTCAAATGGCAAGGCAAGAATCCGTAGGTTTTTCTTTTTATTGGTCAAAATGGCTAGCGCCTCATCCGTGTAGCTTGGCGCGATGATGATCTCGAGGAAAACACCATGCATCTTCTCAGCTGTCGCAGCATCTACCTCGCGGTTGAGAACAACGATCCCACCGAAGATAGAAACTGGGTCAGACTCATAAGCGTAGTCCCAAGCAGTCTCGATGTCATCAGCTTGACCGATCCCACATGGGTTCATGTGTTTGAGAGCCACAACGGTTGGACGTTCTTTGAAATCACGGATGATACGGATAGCGGCGTCTGCATCACGGATGTTGTTGAAGGACAATTCTTTCCCGTTAAGCTGTTTAGCTGAAGCAATCGAGTAGTCAGTCGGCAAAGCTTTTTGGTAGAAATCGGCATCTTGTTGAGGGTTTTCACCGTAACGCATTGCTTGTTTGAGGTCATAGGTCAAAGTGAGTTTTTCAGGTTTGCTTTCACCCACTTGAGCTGTGAAGTATTCTGCAATCAAGGCATCATAAGCCGCTGTATGACGGAAAACCTTAGCTGCCAAACGTTGGCGAGTTTCGTAACTTGTTTCGCCCTTGGCTGCCAATTCGTCCAAAACTACAGCATAGTCAGCAGGGTCTACCACAACTGTGACGCTAGCATGGTTTTTAGCCGCTGAACGAAGCATTGATGGACCACCGATATCGATGTTTTCAACCGCATCCGCGTAAGTCACGTCTGGTTTAAGAATGGTTTCCTTGAATGGGTAAAGGTTGACCACAACAAGGTCAATGAGCTCAATCTTGTTGTCCTTAGCCGCTTGAAGGTGGCTATCAAGGTCACGACGAGCGAGGAGACCACCATGAATATTTGGATGAAGTGTCTTAACACGACCGTCCATCATTTCTGGGAAGCCAGTCACATCATCGATGGCAATAGTCTCTACCCCAGCATTATCAAGGGCAACCTTGGTACCACCCGTTGAGATGATATCCCAACTGAGTTTTTTGAGTTCTTGGGCAAATTCAACGATGCCCGCTTTATCTGAGACACTAATTAGTGCGCGTTTAGTCATTTTCTCTCTTTTCCTTTTTTAAAAAGTTCTTTCTTTGCTACAGTCGAAAATTGTCTTTCAACTTTAGTATTTCCTTATTTTCGTGCAACTCCCAAACTATCCAAAACTTCTGGATAAAGCTGGTATTCTGTTTCATGGATGCGGAATTCAAAACTCTCAAGAGTGTCATCAGCCAATCTTGGCACACGAACCTGTTTAATGACTTGGCCTGTATCAACACCTAAGTCCACCCAGTGAATCGTCACGCCAGACTGGTCCACACCTGCATTCCAAGCATCCTCAATACCATGAGCGCCTGGAAATTCAGGGAGAAAAGCTGGGTGAATATTGATGATACGGCCTTCATAAGCTGCTAGTAAAGTTGGGCCAACGATTTTCATATAGCCTGCGAGACAAACCAAGTCAATCTGGTGCTCATCTAAGAGTTCGACGATGGCTCCTTCGTAGTCTGCTTTGCTCTCAAACTCCTTGAGTTCGAAGGCATAGGATAAAACTCCAAGATTTTCTGCACGCTCAAGTACATAGGCATTCCGGTGATCTGAAAAGACAAATTCAACTGGAAATTGCTCTGCAATCACCTGAAAGTTTGAGCCGTTGCCAGAGGCAAAAACAGCAATCTTTTTAGCCATTATTTAATCACCACACTTGCGCCATCTTTCTTCACAATACGACCGATTTCATAAACAGGTTCGTCAAGAAGTTCTTTGACACGTTCAACATTTTCTGGTTTCACCGCAAGCATGAGACCAATCCCCATGTTGAAGATTTCAAACATTTCTTCGTGTTTGATTTGACCATATTTTTCAAGGGCTTTGAAAATTGGAAGGACTGGAACTTTGCTTTCGCCAATTTCAGCAGCCAAATCATCTGAGAACATACGTGGCACATTTTCGATGAAACCACCACCTGTGATGTGGGCAATCCCATTCACCAATTCCTCTTTAATGAGCGGCAAGACAGCCTTGACATAGATGCGAGTAGGTTCCAAAAGAACGTCCTTGAGTTTCTTGCCTTCCAATTCTGGCAAGACTTCTTCCCCTGTGTAATCAGCAAAGACACGACGAACAAGTGAATAGCCATTTGAGTGGATACCACTGGAAGCAAGTCCGAGAAGGACGTCTCCCTCTGCTACTTTTGAACCGTCGATGATTTGAGATTTTTCTGCAACACCAACAGCAAAGCCAGCCAAGTCATAGTCGTCTTCGCCATACATACCAGGCATTTCAGCAGTTTCCCCACCGATGAGGGCTGCACCTGCTTGTACACAACCTTCAGCCACACCAGCAACCACTTGTTCTAGCTTAGCTGGTTCATTTTTCCCAGTCGCCACATAGTCTAAGAAGTAGAGGGGCTCCGCGCCTGCAGCAATGATATCGTTGACACACATAGCCACACAGTCTTGTCCGATAGTATCGTGTTTGTCGTACTTGATAGCTAACATGAGCTTGGTTCCAACACCGTCAGTTCCTGAGATCAAAACTGGCTCTTTAACACCTGTTTTTGAAAGGTCAAACATGCCACCAAAACCACCAAGAGCTCCCATGACACCTGCACGCTCCGTACGTGCTACGTGTTTTTTGATCCGTTCAACAACTTCATAACCCGCTTCAACGTCCACACCAGATTGGGCGTATGCATTTTTATTTGTCATTTGTTTTTTCCTTTCCTTCAATGGGGAATTTTATTTGTAAAAACTCGTTTTTTCTTCTAAACTTCTACGATATTCTTCTTCATAGTCATAGAGAGGAGTTGGATATTTCCCATCAAAGTAAGCCACACAGAGACCACCATTTGGCGCATCTGTTTCAATCCCAATAGAGTCAATCAAGCCATCAATAGAAAGATAGGTCAGACTATCCGCACCTATGATTTGGCAAGTTTCCTCAACGGTATGATTAGCCGCAATCAACTCCTGACGTGTCTGGATATCAATCCCGTAAAAACATGGATAGGCAAGAGCAGGACTCCCGATGGCAACGTGTACTTCTGATGCCCCCGCTTCTTTCAAGAGTTGGACAATACGACGAGATGTTGTTCCTCGCACAATCGAGTCATCAATCATGACCACACGTTTGCCTTTCACGACACCAGAAACGGCAGACAATTTCATTCGAACCCCTTGCTCACGCAATTCTTGAGTCGGTTGGATAAAGGTACGTTGGGTGTATTGATTCTTTATCAGACCCATTTCATTTGGCAGACCTGATTCTTCGGCAAAGCCCATCGCTGCGCTGAGTGAGGAGTTTGGCACCCCGACTACGATATCGGCTTCATGCTTGAACTCACGTGCCAGTTGAGCTCCCATTCTCTTACGAGCTGTGTGTACATTAACTCCATGGATATTAGAGTCAGGACGTGCAAAATAGATGTACTCCATGGAACAGATAGCTAATTGAGTTTCATCTGTATAACTATCATACTGGATACCATTATCATCAATAATGACAATCTCACCAGGTTTCACATCACGAATCCACTCTGCTCCAATAACTTCAAAAGCACAGGTTTCAGAAGAAACAACCACTGCTCCATTAGCTAATTTCCCGATAGAAAGTGGACGGAAACCGTTTGGATCTAAAGCTGCAATCAGCTTGTCTTCAAACATCAAGAGATAGGCAAAACCACCTTTAACAAGACTGAGTGCTTCCTTGATTTTCCCCAGCAGGATAGGATTGTGACTTCGGCGAATCAAATGAGCCAGAATCTCTGAATCAGAGGTCGAGCTAAAAATTGCTCCTCTTTGTTCTAGTTCTGTCTTAAGAGATGCAGCATTGGTCAAATTCCCATTGTGGGCAAGACCAAACTGCATATCATGAAAGCGAAAGAAGAAGGGTTGAATATTGTCAACAGACGCTTCCCCAGCAGTCGCATAGCGCACATGTCCAATAGCTCCTGCTCCTGTCAGTTTATCCAATTTCGCTGGATTTCTAAAAACTTCTGATAGAAGCCCCATATCACGATGACGCTTCAATTTCCCTTGGTCATTGGAGAGGATTCCTGCCCCCTCCTGACCACGGTGCTGAAGACTATGGAGGCCAAAATAAGTTAATTTAGCAGCCTCGGGATGACCCCAGATACCAAAAACACCACATTCTTCATTAAGAGATTTTACTTCGTATGTCATTTTATATACCTAATTTTTATTTGTGTATCATTCCTTAACGATACTAGAGCGGAATGATACGGTAGAAGCTCGTTTCACTTGCAAAATAAATCCTTTGCAATCATCACGAACTAGAACTACATGACTTTTACCTTACTGATATTATCTATTTGAAAATCTGCAAATCTTATTTCCCAGCAAAGTATTTTACAGCTGATGCAAAGAGATATTGATCTTTATTCCCTGGAATATTTTGGAAGAGTCCGTCTTCGAAACGTTCTGAGTGACCCATCTTACCAATGATTTGACCGTTCTTGCTTGTGATACCTTCAATCGCATTGATAGAACCATTTGGATTGTATTTAGAATCCATGCTTGGTTTGCCTTCAAAGTCAACATATTGGCTAAAGATTTGACCATTATCACGGAGTTCCGCAAATTCTTCAGCCGTCACGACAAATTTGCCTTCACCGTGTGATACTGGAATGGCATGGATATCCCCAACTTTCACGCCAGCAAGCCATGGTGAGTTCGTGTTGGCAATACGTGTTTCTACCATCTTAGCCACGTGTTGGTTGGCATCATTGTAGAAGAGGGTTGGACTCGTACTGCTTGCATCTTCAAAGTTACCATATGGAAGAAGACCTGATTTGACAAGGGCTTGGAATCCGTTACAGATACCGATGATTAAACCACCACATTCGATGAAGCTATCGATAGCTGCACGTACTTTTTCGTTAAGCAAGATATTAACGATAAATTTAGCTGATCCATCTGGTTCATCCGCTGCTGAGAAGCCACCAGCAAAGAAGATAATGTTTGCTTTTTCGATATTGTCAACCATAGTGTCAACAGACTTGACAATAGCCTCTTCGTTAAGTGTGACAAATGGTACTAAGTTGACTTTTGCACCTTCTTTTTCAAAGGCCTTAGCTGAATCGTACTCAGAGTTGGTACCTGGGAATACTGGGATGTAAACCACTGGTGTCTCAACTGTTTCTTTAGCTTTGATAACCGCATCTGACGCTACAGCAGGTACTTCTTCGATCTCAGTTGCTTGTGCAAATTCAGTTGGGTAAACCTCTTCCAATTTACCTTGGAAGGCACTGTCAAGTTTATGTCCATCAAGCGTTACACCATTGACAGCAAGTGTAAAGTCAGCTACTGTTTGTCCAATCTTGGCAACACCTGCAATCTCTTCCGGAGATGTGAAGACGAATCCTCCCAATTGAGCTGTCAAGGCAGTCTCAAGATTTTCAAGGGTTACAGTGGCACCGATATGGTTACCAAATGTTGCAAGGGCAAGAGATTCAAGGACACCACCATATTTGACAGCTGATGCAGATGTCACTTTATGGTTAGCTTGGATTGCTTCAAACTGAGCAAAGTTAGACTTGATGAGATCAAAATCAATCTCTTGGGCCAAAGCTTGACCTGGGATGTAGTAGATATTTTCACCAGCAGCCTTAAATTCTGGAGAAAGGACTTTACGGCTGTCTGCTGTTGTCACACCAAAGGCAACCAAGGTTGGTGGTACTGTCAATTCTTCAAAAGTACCAGACATAGAGTCCTTCCCACCGATAGATGGTAAACCAAGTTGAATCTGAGCTTCAATAGATCCAAGAAGAGCTGCTACTGGCTGACCAAAACGCTCTGCTTGTTTATCCATACGCTCGAAGTATTCTTGGTAAGAGAAACGAGCCTTAGACCAGTTTGCACCAGCAGCAACCAAACGAGCAGTTGCTTCGATGACCGCATAAGCAGCACCATGATATGGAGACCATTCTGCTACATAAGGGTTGAACCCTTGCGCCATAACAGAAGCAGTTGTTGTCACACCATGTTGGACTGGCAATTTCTGTACAGAAGCTTCAGTTGGTGTGATTTGGTAGCGACCACCAAGTGGGTGATTGACTGTTGAACGACCAACTGAGCTATCAAAGATGGTTTGCAAGCCTTTTTGACTGGCATGGTTAAGGTCAGCCAAGACTGCAAGCGTATCTGCTTCAAGGGTTTCGGCAGATGTTTGGCGTTCTTCTGGAAGCTTGACATCCTTGTCAACTACCTTAGCATCCACAACTACACGTACACCGTTTGTATCAAGGAAACGACGTTCCAAATCAACGATGGTTTCGCCATTCCAGTGCATAACAAGATTTGGTTTTTCAGTCACTGTCGCAACGACAACCGCGTCAATATTTTCTTTGTTACATGCTGCAATGAAGTCATCTACGTCTTCTGGACGAACTACCACAGCCATACGCTCTTGAGATTCAGAGATGGCAATTTCGGTACCGTTCAAGCCTTGATATTTCAATGGTACTTTGTCTAGATCAATTTCAAGTCCATCAGCCAATTCACCGATCGCTACGCAGACGCCACCAGCACCAAAGTCATTTGATTTCTTGATAAGACGTGTCACTTCCCCATTACGGAAAAGACGTTGGATCTTACGTTCTTCGATGGCATTCCCTTTTTGAACCTCAGCACCAGCTGTTTCAACAGATTCAACCGTTTGAACTTTAGATGAACCTGTCGCACCACCGACACCATCACGTCCAGTCTTACCACCGAGCAAGATAATCACATCACCTGCTTCAGGTTTTTCACGGACAACATTTTCCTTAGGAGCCGCACCGACCACGGCACCTAGCTCCATACGCTTAGCAACGAAACCTGGGTGGAAGTATTCACGAACATAGGTTGTTGCAAGACCAATTTGGTTGCCGTATGAAGAATAACCGTGAGCTGCTGTTTTAGAAATCACTTGTTGTGGCAATTTTCCAGCGCGAGTTTCTGAAATCGGAGTTGTAATATCGCCAGCACCTGAAATACGCATAGCTTGGTAAACGTATGAACGACCTGACAATGGGTCACGAATAGCCCCACCGATACAAGTAGCCGCTCCACCAAATGGTTCAATTTCCGTTGGGTGGTTGTGAGTTTCGTTTTTGAACATGAGAAGCCATGGTTCTTTGACACCATTGACATCCACATCAATTTCAACTGAGCAGGCATTGATTTCGTCAGAAACTTCCATGTCATCCAAACGACCATTGGCACGCTCATAACGACCAAAAATAGTCGCCATATCCATCAAGGTTTGAGGTTTTTCCGTACGTCCCAACTCATCACGCATAGCGATATACTTGTCATAAGTTGCTTGCAATTGTTTTTGGAATTTAGAAGCTGAGAAGTCGATGTTTTTTAATTCAGTCTCGAAAGTTGTATGACGGCAGTGGTCAGACCAGTAAGTATCCAAAACCTTAAGCTCCGTCTCAGTTGGCACACGTCCAATGGATTTGAAATAGTCTTGGATGAAGAGAAGGTCATCCACTTCCATGGCCAATCCTTGCTCAGCCTTATATTGAGCAAATTCTTCTGCCGTATAAGTTTCAAAGAAATCCAAGTTTGGAATGGTCTTATCAGACTCTGAGAAATCCTGCTTGGCAATCCCTGTCGTGATATCCTTGAAACGAGAATCCACTGGGTTCAAGAGATAGTTTTTAACAGCTTCCAATTCATTCGCATCAATATCCTTGTTAACCAAGTACAATTGAGCAGTATTGACTGTCACTTCACTAGAACTTCCTAGCAAAAGCAAAGCTTCTTGCGAAGATGCTGCACGTTGGTCAAATTGACCAGGCAAGCTTTCGATAGCAAAGAAAGCATAGTTAGCAAGATCTGCCTTGATCGTAGCTTCATCCAAAACAGTATCGGTCACTTGCTCAGAGAAGATATGTTTTTCCGCACGCGCAAACAAATCCTCTGCCAAATCAAAGACATCATAAACCTGTATGATACGAAGATCCTTCAAAGTTTTCAACTGAAGATTATGCTGTAATTCCTTTACTAAAGAGTGAGATTTCACACGAAAATCAGCTTTTTTCTCAACGAAAATACGTTTATCCATTTTATTTCCTTTATCTATTTCTACTTAAAGACTGTAGTGACGACCAAGTAAAACTTTACTTCAAGCCCTGCAACTTCTCCAAGACAACCTGATATACATCTGTCAGACTTCCCAAATCCCTACGGAAAACATCCTTGTCCATATGATGCCCTTCCGCGTCCCAAAGACGGCAGTTATCTGGTGAGAATTCATCGGCCAAGATGATCTTGCCATCCTTATCAAAACCAAATTCCAATTTAAAGTCAATCAAACGCAGACCAATTTGCTCAAACCAACCCTTCAACAACTCATTGATACGACGTGTTTCTTCCTTGATATAAGCAGTTTGCTCATCATTAGCAATATCCAAAAACTTCACATGCTCATCATTGATAAAGGGATCATCCAACTCATCGTTTTTGTAGTAAAATTCAACGATTGGAGTTTCCAATTCCACACCTTCTTCCACGCCAAACCGTTTGGAGAAAGAACCCGCAGTTACGTTACGAAGCACAACCTCCAAAGGAATGATGGTAACCTTCTTGTTGAGTTGTTCGGTATCAGAGATACGTTCGATAAAGTGAGTAGCCACACCAGCAGCATTCAATTTTTCGAAAATAAGAGACGAAATCTGATTATTTAGCACACCTTTACCCTCAATGGTCTCTTTGCGAGCTCCATTCAGCATGGTTGCCTGGTCCTTATAGACCGACTTAATCACATGTTCGTCTTCTGTAGTATAGATATCTTTAGCTTTTCCCGTATAAATAAGTTTGCTGGACATTTTATCATTCGCCTTTCGTATTACTTGGCCTCATTCTAACACAATAATAAGCATAAATCAAATATTTTGCGAACGAAAACGCATTCTCTGTTTTAAAACGTTTAGAAAAAGCAACATGCCCTGCATGTTGCTTTTTCTTATATTCTATTTTTAATAATTTCTAATACATCTGCCACGCTTTGGAGATGATCAATTTCTTCATCACCGATTTCGATTCCAAATTCATCCTCAATTGTTAGGACAAATTCCATCAAATCTACTGAATCAGCATCTAAATCATCCTTCAAACTCAAGTTTTCAGTAACTACAAAGTCCTCTCCTTGACGTTCTTGGATGATGGTCACGATACGGTCAAAAATTTGTTGTTCTGTCATATTATTCTCCTTATTCCTCTGAAAATTCACGCGCAGTTTGGGCAACTACATCTGTCTCAAGCATGGTACGAATTTGGCGTATTGTGCTATAGACAGCTTTGGCATCACTTGAGCCATGAGTCTTAACCACCGGTGCCTTAACACCAAATAGAACCGCACCCCCAACATCTGAATAGTTCAACTGTTTTTTAAAACCTCTGAGATTATCCTTAAGAAGGATAGCGCCTAGCTTAGCTCTAAGTCCCCCACCTGCAATAGCATTTTTGAGCAAACCCATGATACCCATAGCAGTCCCTTCAATAGCTTTGAGCACAGCGTTTCCCGTGAAACCATCTGTTACAACTACATCAGCGACTCCATCCATCAAATCACGCGCTTCCACATTACCGATAAAGTTCAAGCTCTCATCAGCTGCTAGCAAGTCATAAGATTCCTTACGAAGTGGGTCTCCCTTGCTACTCTCTGTCCCGTTATTAAGCAAACCTACACGAGGATTTTCAATTCCACGAACATTTTTGGCATAGAAGGATCCTAGGATGGCATATTGATGAAGGTGATGGGCTGTATTTTCTGCATTGGCACCAAGGTCAAGCATATCAAAGCCTTTTCCATCTATAGTTGGTAATGTTGACATCAATCCAGGTCGATCAATATTTTTGATACGGCCAACGATGAAAAATCCTGCGGCTAGCAAAGCGCCTGTATTTCCTGCAGAAAGAATAGCATCTGCCTCTCCATCTTTGACAGCCTTGGCTGCTAATACCATACTGGCGTTTTTCTTCTTACGGATAGCTTTTGTAGGCTCGTCATCAGAATTTATTTTTTCATCTGTATGGATAATGCTCACACGTTCTTGAGCTGTGAGATATTGGTTGATTTTACTTTCGTCTCCGTAAAGTTGAATTTCAATATCTGAAAAGTCAGCAAGGGCTTGGTTAACACCCTCAACGATGGCTTGTGGTGCGTAATCACCACCCATTGCATCTACTGCGATTTTTTTCATTTGTTTTCCTCTTTTAGTAGTTGTCCCCAATCTGCTAGGGAATCAATAAATTTCTTTGATTTTAGGTGAATTCCGACATACTCTTCGTAAATCTGGTCCATAAACTTACGCAATTCTTGCTTGATTTCTGACTTAAGAGAAATAGTCTCTAGAGTGTCAAAATCAATAGCCTGAAATTGATTGAGCAGATAGGGAATATTGGGATTTAAATGACATCGTTTCTCATCTTCATGGTAATGATCGGGACAAAGACACCCCCCGTATTTGAAGGAGAAGTCAAAGGCTTGTCCCACACGATGACAAAAAGTACACTCATTAAAGTTGAGACTGATTCCAAAACGTGTCAATATTTGAATTTCAAAAATATTGGTCAAAACTTGATAATCCAGACCCTCTTCCATCAGCTCTAAAGTCTTTTGCAAAAAAGCAAATAAGGGAGCATCTTCTTGGTTATCCTGCAAACTCGCATCTGCCAAGGCTGCAACGTAAGTCGCATAAGCCATAACAAAGAGGTCACTATTGATTTTCGGAAAAGTCTTCACCTCATGATAATCTTCTATATAACTAAGTCCATCGTCATTGACTTTTAGGAGAAAATGGGCCAAAACTAAAGGTTGAATGACAGGAGCTAGTTTGGATTGGCCAGCGTGTTTGACAAAAAACATGCGCTTCCCTGCCTGTTCTGTAAAGATTTTAACAAGCTTATCATCCTCTCGAAAATTTCGATTGTAAAGTACTAAACCCTGACTCGTAATCGATTGAATCATGCTTCTCTCATGTACTCCTCAAGTCGTTTCATAGCTTCTCTGATGGTTCCCATGCTAGCTGCATAAGATAGGCGAACATAGCCCTCTCCATACTGACCAAAGGCAGCACCAGGAATGAAGGCAACAGCCTTCTTCTGGGCAAAATCCTTCAGAAAAGCAAAGGAATCTTGATTATAGCCTGCTGGAATCTTAGCAAAGATATAAAAAGCCCCATCTGGTTTGATAATCTCAAAGCCAAGGTCAGTCATCTTGTCGATAATGTAGTCCCGACGTTGGATATATTCCTTCTTCATCGGTTCTGCATCATCTTTACCAGCTGTTAAGGCTTCTACTGCAGCATGTTGCGCCATGGTGTTTGCAGCAGTTACCAAATACTGATGACTCTTGATAAGTTGAGCTGTGAAGTTTGCTGGTGCAAAGATAAAACCTAAACGCCAACCTGTCATGGCATGGGATTTAGAAAGACCGTTAATGATAATGGCTTGATCTCTCAGCATAGTTCCCAAAGATACATGATTTTCCCCTGTGTAGGTCAATTCTGAGTAGACCTCATCACACACAACAAAAATCTCATACTTGCGTAAAACAACTGCTAAAGCTTCTAATTGTTCGCGACTATAGGTAATTCCTGTAGGGTTAGCTGGATAGTTGAGAATGACTGCCTTGAGCTTGTCTCCCTGTTCTAGAATGGCTTTCTCTAGCATTTCTGGAGTTAAGACATAACCATTCTCAGTCGTATCAATCTCAACAATCTCTGCACCAACTAGATTGACAATAGGCTCGTATCCTGGATAGGCAGGAGCTGGCAAGAGAACCTTGTCTCCTTCCTCCAAAATGGCTGTCAAAGTAGCTGATAGAGCCTCTGTCGCACCAATTGTGACCAAAATTTCATTCTCTGGATTATAGTCCAGCTGATATTTCTCTTTTACAAAATCACTCGCCGCCTGACGCAATGTCAACAAACCGCTCATCCCTGTATAGTAGGATTGATCTTGGTCAATGGCTCGCTTTGCAGCTTCCTTGACATGATCTGGCGTTGTAAAATCTGGTTCTCCCAAGGTCAATCGCAGGACTCCAGGAATCTCTGAAATCGCCTGGTCAAACTGACGAATCAAGGAAACTTGTATCTTATCTAATTGTTTATTAAATCGTTTGGTTAAGCCCATATATATCCTCCTTGATCAAAGAACATATATCTATTATACTACAAAAGCTCTCTGACCGCAAAATTCCGTTAATTTACAACCTTATTCCTACTTTCTATTTTACTTTTCTGACAGATAAGATTATAATAAGAAGTGCTTATTTTCGGAGGTTTTTATGTCATTTCTATCAAAAAATTGGGCAGGGCTGTTAGCCTGTCTGATCATCTCAATCATCTCTTGGGTTTTAGGAGGCTTTCTGCCTGTTGTGGGAGCACCAGTTTTTGCCATTTTTATCGGTATGTTGCTCCATCCCTTTCTCTCTAACTACAAACAACTGGATGCAGGCTTGACTTATAGCTCCAAAAAACTGCTCCAATACGCAGTCATCTTACTGGGTTTTGGTCTCAATATCTCACAAGTTTTCGCAGTTGGAAAATCATCTCTCCCTGTCATCCTCTCTACTATTTCTATTGCTTTGATTGTAGCCTATCTGTTCCAACGTTTTTTTGCACTGGACACAAAAATAGCTACCTTGATTGGAGTAGGTTCTTCTATCTGCGGTGGTTCTGCCATTGCAGCGACAGCTCCTGTCATCCATGCCAAGGAAAAAGAAGTAGCCCAAGCTATCTCAGTTATCTTTTTCTTCAATGTCCTGGCGGCTCTCATCTTTCCAACTCTAGGTTCTTGGCTCCATCTTTCCAACGAAGGTTTTGCTCTCTTTGCAGGTACTGCGGTCAACGACACTTCCTCTGTAACAGCTACCGCTAGCGCCTGGGATAGTCTTTACCATACAAACACTCTTGAGTCTGCCACTATTGTTAAACTGACACGCACCCTAGCTATTATCCCTATTACTCTCTTTCTATCCTACTGGCAAAGTCGTCAACAAGGCAACAACCAAGGGGTAAAGCTTAAAAAAATCTTCCCCGTTTTCATTCTCTACTTTATCCTAGCTTCTCTGCTAACGACCATTCTCACTTCTTTCGGTGTCAGCAGTAGCTTCTTCGCGCCTCTTAAACAACTCTCCAAATTCCTCATCATCATGGCCATGAGTGCTATCGGTCTCAAAACCAACCTCATCGCCATGGTCAAATCCAGTGGAAAATCCATTCTTCTTGGAGCCCTTTGCTGGATTGCTATCATCCTGACTAGTCTTGGCATGCAAACACTTATCGGTATCTTTTAATAAAAAAAAGTAGCTTTTCAGCTACTTTTTTATTGTTCTAGAATCAATCGTGTATGTTCTTTCTTAATACAACGATTCATAACAATATCTTCACATCCGCCAGCTCGGAGAATTTCTTCTGCCTCTTGATTTTCAAGACCAAGTTGGGCCCAGAAAATCTGTGCATCTGCTTGTAGAAAGTCACGTGCAACATCTGGTAAAAACTCGCTACGACGGAAAACATCCACAATATCTACATGAAAAGGAATCTCAGCAAGACTTGCATATGCCTTTTCTCCAAGAATTTCCTGGCCTGCTAATTTCGGATTGACTGGAATGATTCTATATCCTCGAGACTGCATCTCCTTGGATACACGATTACTAGTGGTTTCCTCACGATCAGACAGACCTACTACCGCTACCGTTTTGCTAGTTGTTAAATACTGACGTATTACGCCATCACTAGGGTTTTTAAATAGTTCGCTCATGCAAAACCTCCTTTTTCAACCAGTATAGCATAATTTACTAATACTAGCGAATTTTTGATATAAAAAATCTTCTTAAACCCTATAAACCGATTTAAGAAGATTCATTTTTAAATTTTATCTTGTTGCTTTATAAGCAAGTTGCTCTCCATGTTGCTTCACAAACTCTTCCATCTCTGAATCAGGAATTTGACGAAGGTACAGGTTAGAACGGATAGTATCATCCTCTTCACGACAAGTAGAAAGTACTAAGTACTTATCTGAAGCATTAATCTTAATATTTGGATTCTTAGTACGTGCAGCCTCATAAATATTATTTAATTGGGTAGTAAAGTCCTCATCGTCCTTAAAGCTTGTACGGTAGAAAGCAGTTTCTTCAGGAACAATGACCAAGCCCATTGCTTCGTAATAATACTTACGTTCAGGTGTTTCAATTACTACATATGGATGTTTATCAAAATATTCTTGACTATCATAGTAATTGACATCGTTAAACATACGGTGGTCACCTACTTTGCTTCCACGAGCATGACCAAATAACCATGTCAAACGATCACTAAAATCTTTCTTATTATCCATATCCATGAAAACAGTTCCTAAGAAAGGTTGGTTACCACCCTCAAAAGTCTTATCCAAGTAGGTAGAGTTATCGCTAGTCTGTACAACTGGCTCATCTAACTCAGTACCAGGAGCATAAACATAAGCAATAGCTTCCGAATTTACTCCTTTTAGTTGGGCAAAACGATTAGCCAAATACTCTTTTTCCTCTTGACTAGGACTATATTTTAATTCTTGTTCAATAGTTGTTGTAGTAGTTGTTTCTGCTGCTTGATTTGTCGTTGAATTACTATTAAACGGATTAAAGACAGTAAATCCAAGAATTAGCGCAACAACAGCTATAAAGCCAAATAAGAGCCCAAGTACCTTACCTTTAGAAGTCGGGGTTTTCTTTGCTCGATTCATAAATCAGTATTCTCCTAAGTATTAGTTTTTGTCTAAAAAATATCACTGAACCCGAAGACTCAGTGATATTTTCTTTAAGAGCTAATTAATTATAATTATTTAACTGCGCTTGTTTTTGGAAGTGCTTTACCAGCTTGTTTAGAGTCAGCTTTACCAGCTTTAGCTGCAGCACCTGCTTTGCTTTCTGAGTTTTTAGCTTCATCTTTGTTAGCTGCTGCACCTGGTTTAGCACCGTTGTTAGCTGCACCTGGTTGAGCTGCATCAGCTGCTTTAGCTTGTTCAGGGTTAATTCCATGTTCTTTCAAGTAACGAGCGTTAGCTTGTTCTGGAGTTTCGTTCAAGATATAGTAACGGCTTTCTTTTTTCTTAGCTGTGTTTTGAACTTCTTGGAATTTTTGTACGTACTTATTACGTACATTCAAGAATGCAGTATTGTAAGCTGCCTCATAAGCTGCTTTCTTTTCACCGTAAAGGTGTGATCCGCCTTCGACAGCATCAAATTCTTTTTTAGCTGCTACAACTGCTGGATCAGCTGCTGCTTCAGCTTTGATTTCTCCTGCATGATAGCTAAGGTACTCTTCAACTGTACGAGCACTTACAAATTCAGATTGGTTTTCATATGCTTCACGTGAATCATATGGTCCAGGAGTGTTAGCTCCACCGTTGATATCTGCAAATGCTGGAGCTGCTGCTGAGAATACAGCAAGAGCTACTACTGATGATAATAAAACTTTCTTCATTGTTTTATCTCCTCTTTTATTTATTAATTTAATTTATAAGGGAATCCCTTACTACCAATAGTATATCACATATAATAATGCTGTCAAGCATTTTTAAAATAATTTTTAAGTTTTTTAAAAAAATTAGTAAAGAAATAGTAAAAACTAAATTTGATTAAATTGTTCGCTCAATGCTAAATAATGGTGATAGTGGACGTTTTTCATGGATACGAATAATCGCATCTCCAAGAAGATGGGCGATTGAAATTTGCTCAATCTTATCAATTAAACGTTCTTCAGGAAGGTAGATAGTATCTAAAACCACCAACTTTTTGATAGCAGATTTTTGGATGTTCTCCAAAGCTGGTCCTGATAATACTGGGTGCGTACAGCTCGCGTACACTTCCACAGCACCTGCTTCAGCCAAAGCATCAGCAGCGTGACAGATAGTTCCAGCTGTGTCAATCATATCATCAATCAAGATACAAGTTTTGCCTTCTACCTTACCAATGATATTCATTACTTCACTAGTGTTCATCTTGTCTACACTTCGACGTTTATCAATAATGGCAATTGGTGTTTTCAAAAACTCCGCCAACTTACGGGCACGAGTTACACCACCGTGGTCTGGGCTGACCACAACGTAGTCTGATCCGACCATGCCGCGACGCTCAAAGTAATCTGCAATCAGAGGAGCTCCCATCAAGTGATCAACAGGAATATCAAAGAATCCTTGAATCTGTGCCGCGTGTAAATCAATCGTTAGTAAGCGATCAACTCCAGCAACCTCTAGCATATTTGCAACGAGTTTTGCAGTGATTGGTTCACGAGCTCTCGCCTTTCTATCCTGACGTGCATAACCATAGTATGGCATTACAACGTTAACTGATTCTGCACTTGCACGTTTTAAAGCATCTACCATAATCAAAATCTCAAGCAAGTTGTCATTAACAGGTGAGCTTGTTGATTGTAAAATATAGACATGCTTACCACGAATAGACTCTGCTATATTGACCTGAATTTCCCCGTCTGAAAATTGGCGAACACTTGATTTCCCCAATTCCATTCCAATCTCTTGCGCCACACGCTCTGCTAATTCTCTATTTGAAGAAAGGGCAAAGAGCTTTAAATCAGAAAAAGACATGATTCCCTCCACTTTTTGTATCACTTGTGTTTTTTTGCGATATTTTCCATCTACCATTGTAGCGCTTTTTTCTCTATTTTTCAACAAAAATAAAACAAGGATAAACATTCTATCCTTGTCTCTGTTTTATTAAGAAATCTCTTTAGTCAGCATGTCATTGTGTTTGTCAACAAAATGAACAGCCTTATAAAAACTATAGAGTGTAATTGCAGTTACAAGAGGAAAAGCAAGTGGTACCTCTGTTTCCAACTCGACAATTGGGGAATTAAATAAAAAGTGTGTCCCAAAAGCCAAGCCCAAGTAACTAAAACCAGGTTTTATCATTGCCTTCTGACCTCTATAAGCTCTGTATAGTAAATAAATGCCTAAGATAGCAAGACCTGAAAAAGTCCAATGTGAGGCAATCGCTGAGGTTATACGCTCTAAAATTCTAGATAATGTATAGGCCAATCCCTCTGATAAGTCCGTACGAATATAGCTGATATCCTCAATTATTTGAAATCCTAAACCTGATGCTACTCCCATTAAGAATACTGATTTTAATTTCTTCACAGGAATCAAATACAAAACAAAGGCAAGTGGCAATAATTTCAAAGGTTCCTCTACAAGAGGAGCGACAATCGCATTTTCCAAGGCGTTCAAGAAAGAACTGTCTGGGAAAAGATCGGTTAGTAAATTATGTATATAGGTATTTGCAAAACTAGATAGCCAACCTGAAATAAATAAGCCACCTAGCAAGGATAGGGTTAATGCCTTCTTTGGTGTTTCCCATCTTTTCCCAATACGATATAGACAATAAATAGCTGGCACCATGTAACAAAGTGCAACAAGGATAGAAAGTCCCATCACTCCATACTCTGTTCCAGACATCGAACCATCTATATAGTACAAGGTCTCATACTGTAAACCAATACACATTAATAAAATAAAAACAAATACAATAATATTTTTCTTCATACACTATCTTTCTAAAATCTATTCTTATAATTCTACTACTCTCATACTCCCTGTATCCACATCGTAAACAGCTCCTGAAATAATGACATCTTCGGGAATTAACGGACATTCTCGCAACAACTTCATATCCTCTCGGACACTCTCATCGATGTCTTGAAACGGTAAAAAGTCCTGCCCAGATACATCTACTCCAAATTCACATTTCAAATGTTCTTGGAAATCCTCGTTATTGAAGGTTTGAGCGCCGCAGTCTGTATGATGGAGCACCACAATCTCTCTTGTTCCCATTTGTTGCTGGGAAATCACAAGCGAGCGAATCATATCCTCTGTCACTCGACCACCCGCATTCCGTAAAATATGGGCATCTCCAAGAGCTAACCCTAGAGCTGGTGCAACGTGTAAACGCGAGTCCATACAAGTTACGATTGCAACCTTTGTCTTTGGTTTAATTGGTAAATGGAGTTCTCCATGTAGCTCTACATAGGCTTGATTAGCTTTTAAAAAATTTTCAAAATAGGACATGACAACTCACTTTCTAGTCTGCAAGATAATTTGAACACCAAATTATTTATCTCCTATCTTACCATCTTTTCTTTGTCTTGTCAGTTTTCAGCTTTCATTGAAAAACTAGAACAGAGATATCCAGCTTCTAGCTTGGGCTTCTGTCCTAGTTTTATGTTTATGATCCTTTTTGGATATACTTATTGAGTGAGCCTGCAAAGCTCTGAAGATTGAGACTTTGTACATAGACTTCACCAGTACCTCGGAAGGTGTTCACCACTCCTTCACCCGTACCGATAGACTGCCAGAAGCCGTTTTCTAAGTGGATGTCATAGTCCAAAGATTGGCTCCAAGCCACTACATGGGCATTGTCAATCGTTATTTCTTGGTTTTGCAGCTCAATTTTCTTAATCGAACCAAAAGCATTGGCCAAAAGAGTCCCCTGACCTTGGGTAGTCATCACAAAAAGACCACCTTGCCCTCCGAACAGAGCTTTTCCAATAGACTGGCGCTCCATTGTATAGAAAGCTGTACCATCAAGAGCTAAAAAGGCCCCATCATTCAATCGGTATTGCTTTTCGCCTAGCTTAAGAGCAATCACTTGACCAGGAGTATCTGGTGCTAAAGCAAGGTTTCCGTTGTCAGACTCTGCAACAGCTTGAGTGATAAAGGTACTTTCACCAGAAACCATTGAACGTCCTACAGCTTTGACAAAACGTCCCAAACCAGAACCGCTTGCATTGAGCTGGGTATTGAGACTTACATTAGGTGTATGGTAGACCATGCTACTGCGCTGAATGAAGACCGTTTCTCCCTGATTGAGCGATAACTCTACCAAAGGAAATTGCATGTGACTATCCATAGAAAATTTCATCAGAAATTCCTCCTTACTTTTAATAAATGTTAGCAATAAAAAAATTAGTTATCTAAAACTGACCATAACTATTAAGAGAATACCTTTTTCAAGACTTCCTGAATAGTCGTCACCCCAATCACCTGAATTTCCTTAGGCGGTTTAATGCCCGTCAAGGAATTTTTGGGTACATAGATCTTTGTAAAGCCTAGTTTTGCGGCTTCATTGATGCGTTGCTCAATACGATTGACCCGTCGGATTTCTCCCGTTAAGCCCAACTCTCCTACAAAACATTCCTGGGGATTGGTTGGTTTGTCCTTGTAGCTCGAAGCAATAGCAACTGCAACAGCCAGGTCAATAGCAGATTCATCTAATTTGACACCACCAGCTGATTTAAGATAGGCATCCTGATTTTGAAGCAAGAGACCTGCCCGTTTTTCCAAAACAGCCATAATCAGACTAGCACGATTGAAGTCAAGGCCTGTCGTCGTACGCTTAGCATTTCCAAACATGGTCGGTGTCACCAAGGCCTGCACTTCCGCAAGAATTGGACGTGTCCCTTCCATAGTCACAACGATTGACGAACCAGTGGCTCCATCCAAGCGTTCTTCCAGAAACACTTCACTAGGATTAAGAACTTCAACCAAACCACCTGACTGCATCTCAAAAATCCCAATCTCATTGGTCGAACCAAAACGATTTTTGACTGCTCTCAAGATACGGAAGGTATGGTGGCGTTCCCCTTCAAAGTAAAGCACCGTATCCACCATATGCTCCAACATACGAGGACCAGCCAAAGTTCCTTCCTTAGTCACATGGCCGACGATAAAGATAGCAATGTTATTGGTCTTGGCCAGCTGCATGAGCTCAGCCGTCACTTCCCGCACTTGAGAAACTGACCCTTGCACTCCAGAAATCTCAGGAGACATAATGGTCTGAATCGAATCGATGATAAGAAAGTCTGGTTGGATTCGCTCCACCTCAGCTCTCACGCTCTGCATATTGGTCTCAGCATAGAGATAAAACTCACTATCAATATCTCCCAAGCGCTCTGCACGGAGTTTGATCTGTTGAGCAGACTCCTCCCCACTGACATAGAGAACTGTTCCTACTTGAGACAACTGGGTTGATACTTGTAAGAGAAGGGTTGATTTTCCAATACCTGGATCTCCACCAATGAGGACGAGACTCCCTGGTACCACACCCCCACCGAGTACACGGTTGAATTCCTCCATCTCAGTCTTGGTCCGATTGACATTAATAGAAGTTACTTCAGCCAATTTCATAGGCTTGGTTTTCTCACCTGTCAAGGACACACGCGCATTCTTGACCTCTGCGACCTCAACCTCCTCGACAAAGGAAGACCAAGACCCACAGTTTGGACAGCGCCCTAAATACTTGGGGGAATTATATTCACAATTTTGACACACAAATGTCGTTTTTTTCTTTACGATGATAAACCTCTTTCTAAATTTCTACCTCACACTCAATTACTTGGCAAAAATCAATCTTCTCGTCTGGTACAAATTGGCGCATCAGCATTCCGTGAGTTACAATGATAATAGTTTTATAATTTTTATATTTTTCCAAAGCTCTTAAAAAACGATGACGCATCTCTAGATCAGTTTCATAGCGATAAGGAGAATCTTCAGATAAAACTCCTTGATGTTTTAGATAATATTCATGAGCTACCAATACACTAGTTAAATCAGAGTTAGTACCATCTAAGTCTGGACGCCACTCATGAAAAAACGGCTCCACAAATAAGTCCAATCCTGTTTCAACCGCTATATAATGTGCTGTTTCTAAAGCCCTCGTCACAGACGATGAAATAATAATCTCTGCCTTTCCAAAACATGCAGTTTTAGCAACTTCTTTTGCCAGACTGCGACCTTTTCCTGTCAATGGTGCTAAATCACGACCAAAACCACTATAGAGTCGCGGATTTTCAAGTTTATCAAGCATACTGTAATCTGGCTCTCCATGACGTACAAAGATAATCTTCATCTTAGTGCCCCCCTGTCGATCCAAATCCAATAGAAGTTACTTCAGCCAATTTCATAGGCTTGGTTTTCTCACCTGTCAAGGACACACGCGCATTCTTGACCTCTGCAACCTCGACCTCTTCAATAAAAGAAGACCAAGCTCCACAGTTGGGGCAACGTCCTAAATACTTTGGTGAATTATATTCACAATTTTGACACACAAATGTCGTTTTTTTCTTTGCGATGATAAACCTCTTTCTAAATTTCTACCTCACACTCAATTACTTGGCAAAAATCAATCCTCTCGTCTGGTACAAATTGGCGCATGAGCATTCGATGGGCTACAACTACAACAGTTTGATGTTCCCGATACTTAGCCATGCATTCTAGAAAACGAGTCTTCATCTCTACAGCTGTCTCATATTGAACAGGAGAATTTGGGAGCAACTTCCCATTATTTTCTAAAAATAGTCTTCTAGCTTCTTCAAATCTATCTATGCCACTTTCATAGACCTGCCATTCATGCAATAATGGCTCCACTCTCAAAGGAAGCCCAGTAGCACAAGATACATAAGAAGCCGTTTCTAATGCTCGCGTCACTGCAGAAGACACCAGAATATCAGCTGAGCCAAACAAAAGATTTTTGCAAAGTTCCTGAGCTTGCTTTCTTCCTTTCACCGATAAAGGGGCCAAGTCTATCCCAAATCCCGTATAAGAACGCTCCTCTAATTCACGATAATCTGGCTCTCCATGACGGATAAAAATAATTTTCATATTAAGATTCCCATAAAACTATCCAATCTTGATTCCGCAATCTTGCCACTGCTTCAGTGTTTTAGAGAATTTCTTCTGGTTGGCAACTCCGACAGCAGACAAATCGACAGAAACCTGATAATTCTCCTTGGTAGCTGCCAAAACGGAAGCCTTAACACAGCCATTACCATCTACCCCTACAAACTCTATGCTTCTAGCACCGTTTTCCTCTAAAAAATCTTTTAAATCCGGATTAGTAAAGCAAGAAGCCCGACGCTTCTCAAAGATACGAGAAGATACAAGCGACAAGCCGGTCGCAAATTTCTTCTTTCTGTCTTTTCTCTCCCAGAAAAAACGATTGAGAATATAGATAACTCGGTCGCTGGGATAGGTAGCAATTTTGTCATTTACAGCTGCAGTCAGTTCTTCATGATATGCTTTTCCTACAGCAACATAATCTGACTGCATGTCTACAACTAATAAATAGTCTGCCATTTTATTCCTCTATTTCCCAGTTGATCCAAATCCACCAGTACGTACTCCGTCTGCCTCATCTCCATCTGCGATTAAAAATGGTGCAAAAACAGCCTGAACTATACGTTCCCCAACTTCAAGAACAACTTCTTGGTCGGTAATGTTTTTCATCTGTGCAAAGATATGTCCTTCATTTCCTGGATTGCCATAGTAGTCTCCATCAATGACACCCACAGAGTTGATCAAGACTAGACCCTTCTTACGAGGGTTTGAAGAACGATCATAAAGATAGAGTACCTCTGTTGCTTTCATATAAGCCTTGACTCCAGTTGGAACGAGGACGATTTCTCCTGGTGCAATCACTGTATGCTCCGCAACCTTTAAGTCGTAGCCAGCTGCATGCGCTGTCTCACGTTTAGGCAACAGATTTTCATCTGTAAAACTAGAAACCAATTCAAAACCACGAATTTTCATATTATTCCTCTTTTTAATCATTTATTCTAGGCTATTTTATCTTATTTATTCGAAAAAAGCACGAAAAAAGAGCACACAATTCACACTCGCTTAGGGCTGCTGGATTCCTCCCCTGACCCGCTTCACGCAGAACTGTTGCTCCACTGTTTATTATACCACATTTTCCTCTATTTTTAAAGAGAAATTATTTTTTACGTCTATTACGGAAAAAGTCCTGCATAATCCCTGCGCACTCATCCTCTAAAATCCCCGTTTCAACCTCTACACGGTGATTGAGACGTTCATCCGTCAAGATATCGTACAGACTACCAGCAGCACCAAATTTTTGGTTCTTAGCCCCGTAAATAACCTTTGGAATACGAGCAAGACCAATTGCCCCACTACACATGACGCAAGGCTCAATGGTCACAAAAAGCGTACAATCGAGCAAACGCCAACTCTCTTCGCTCAAATTAGCATTCTCTATGGCCATAATTTCCGCATGCATGACTGCCCGTTGCAACTCCTCACGAGCATTATGCCCACGACCAATAATTTGTCCGTCCTTAACAATGACACAACCAATGGGGATTTCATCATGCTCTAAAGCAATCTCCGCTTCCTTTAAGGCCTCTCTCATAAAAGCTTCTTTCTCTTCAAGCGTATAATTCATCTCTTCTCTCTTCCTAGCTATCAATTCTATCATTATACCACGTTTCTCAACACAAAAAAAGAGCTCTATAATATTTGCAGAAATCAACTTTAGATAGTATTCAATTTCTGGTTTGTAGAAATAATGTTATAAAAAGAGTATAATAGTAGCAAAATTTAGAGAAACATTAGAAATCATGAACTGAGAGTAACGGAGACAACTGATACAGAATGTCCAGATCTGTCGGAAAATTTTTAACTATAAGTCTCCAAGAGATGATTATCCTGAGATTTAAATAATAAACAAGATGGAAGGGTAAATAATGAAATTAGAATTTTTACAGGATGAACCAAAACTTACCTTGATGTTTCCATATAAAGATACATTTAATAGAGTAGGGGGACCATCCATGATATCTATATCTGTTATGATTCTCTGGATTCTGAAGCGTCTGATGACTTACAATACTGATTTTGCAGACAAGATTGTTATGGCGGTAGCGCTGATTTATGCTCCCCTCCTTATATGGTTTATGGGGTATTATCTCTTCATAAATGGAGTAAAATTAGAAATTTATAAAAACAATATTGTTCAGTATTATACCTATAGCAGTAGAGGCCACAGCCTATTACATTATCAATTTGGACTTCAAGATATCGAACAAATAACCATTAAAAAGCGTCCTTTTAATTGCGTAAAGTTAAGCATAAAAATTAGAAATCCTATTTTTTTAGAAGGGCATGAAAAAAAACTAAATAAGCTAGTCAGTGTCAGTATCATCACAGACAAACTAAAAGCAGATGCTTTTATGTACGAAATGAAGCAATTTCAAAGTGATAAATCAGATAATCAAGTAAGCTGATTCAGAAAAAATTCAAGTTTGTCTAACTTACAAATTCTCAAGAAAATAGTTCACTGAAGAGGCTGGGATCAGAAATTCCAACCTCATTTTTTCTTAGTTATGCGCCTTTGATGTGATGGCAAATTGAACGATTTGTTGGTATTTGAGAATTCAAAAAGCTTCTTTTACAAAAGCTTCTTTTCTCAATTCACAACTTTAACCAATTTACCCAAATGTTGAAACCTCACAAATCTGGGTGTACCAAATCGAGAGTTGGTCTAAAGATTTCTGTCCCACTGTTTTTTTCTTTGTCTTAAAAGTAAAGAAGCCGCCTAAATATGACTTAAAAGCTGACAAAAAAAGCCACCGAATGCGGTGACTTTATAGGGAGATTATTATGAAAAAGAAAAGTTTAGGAAATTTGTTACAACAAGTTAGGAGGTCTTCTTGTAACTGTCTATAGTATATCCGACCTATCTTAAACAAATCTTAAAAAATCTCCTATGACCAAACACTTTCTAAAATATTTGTCTGTTCACGACCAGGACCTACTGAGAATGTTGAAATACGAACACCCACCAATTCGCTAACACGGCGAACATAGTTACGTGCATTTTCAGGAAGGTCTTCCAAATTACGTACTCCAGTGATATCTTCAGACCAACCAGGCAATTCTTCGTAGATTGGTTTACAACGTTTCAATTGTTCGAGACTAGCTGGGTAGTAATCAATACGTTGACCATCAAGATCATAAGCCACACAGATTTTTACTGTATCCAAGCCACTCAAAACATCGATAGAGTTCAATGATAGGTTTGTGATACCAGAAACGCGACGGCTGTGACGCATAACAACTGAGTCGAACCAACCTACACGACGTGGGCGGCCTGTAGTTGTTCCATATTCATGACCAATTTCACGGATACGATCGCCAACTTCATCAAAAAGCTCAGTTGGGAAAGGACCATCACCTACACGACTTGTATAAGCCTTACATACACCGACAACTTTGTCAATCTTGCTTGGACCTACTCCAGAACCAATTGTCACACCACCAGCCACTGGGTTTGATGAAGTAACAAATGGATAAGTACCTTGGTCAATATCCAACATGACACCTTGTGCACCCTCAAAGAGAACTCGTTTACCATTATCAAGCGCGTCGTTCAAGATAACAGAAGTATCAGTCACATATTGCTTGATTTGTTGGCCATATTCATAGTATTCTTCAAAGATGTCATCAACTGACATAGCTTTGCTATCATACAATTTTACAAATTGACGATTTTTCTCAGCAAGATTACGTTCTAAACGTTCACGGAAAATTTCTTTATCCAAGAGATCTGCAATACGAATTCCAACACGAGCTGCCTTGTCCATATAGGCTGGACCAATTCCTTTAATTGTCGTCCCAATCTTGTTATCACCCTTAGCTTCTTCTTGAAGACGGTCTAACTCAATGTGATAAGGCAAAATAACATGGGCACGATCAGAAATTCTAAGATTATCTGTTGTAACACCTTCTTCATGCAAATAAGACAATTCTTTTACAAGAGATTTAGGGTTGACAACCATCCCATTACCAATAACAGAAATTTTTTCTGGGAAGAAAATACCTGAAGGAATCAAGTGCAATTTAAATTTCTTTCCATCAATAACAATTGTGTGACCTGCATTATCTCCGCCTTGGTAACGAGCAATCACTTCCGCATTAGCTGAAAGGAAGTCTGTAATCTTCCCTTTACCTTCATCACCCCACTGGGTACCTACTACAACAACTGAAGTCATAATCTTGTATGAGCCAAATGGCTCTTCCTTTCTCAAATACATGGCAGGAATCACACCTGCAATAATACCTTACAATTTATTATAATAAAGTTTACCCTTTTTTTCAAGACCAAAAACTTTAAACATAAAGAAAACCTATACAATTTTTAAAAAATAAAAGTATAAAAAAAGAAATAAATGTAAAAATACCTAAAATAAATTAAAATGTTCGTAATTGAAAATTATTACTAACAATACCTAAGATCATGGACCTGCAGAAATTGCGTCAAATACAAGCGATAAGATGTAAAATAATGATAAGTGATAAAATTACCCATATCAGAAATTTTATAACGAACAATATAATAGAGCAGAAACTTAAGATGAAAAGTCTCCCATTCAGATTCAGAAATCCCACAATCCTGGTATTCATCCTGAATACTACTATAAAAATCCAAAAATTCTACATAAAGCTTATCAAGAATCATTTAAATACTCCATTTCATTTTTATAAAAAAAGTATAACAAAACTGTAGATAAATCGAACAAAAAAATCTCAAATGTCTGAAAAAACATTTGAGATGATTATAGATAGTTAATTATGGACATCATAAGCAATAAAAAAAACGTTCCAAGGAACGTTTAAATACTCCGCCAGTAGGACTCGAACCTACGACATCATGATTAACAGTCATGCGCTACTACCAACTGAGCTATGGCGGATAAAAGCTAAGCGACTTCCATATCTCACAGGGGGCAACCCCCAACTACTTCCGGCGTTCTAGGGCTTAACTGCTGTGTTCGGCATGGGAACAGGTGTATCTCCTAGGCTATCGTCACTTAACTTTGAGTCATACATACTCAAAATTGAATATCTTTCAAATGTCACTTAAAAACTAACCACGCTTCGTATTCTCAGTTACTTTGGATAAGTCCTCGAGCTATTAGTATTAGTCCGCTACATGTGTC
>NZ_CABGJU010000003.1 GCF_902159415.1 Streptococcus mitis
TTTTTCAACTTCTACTGCAACATACTCATAGTCCGTACGGGATTCGAACCCGTGTTACCGCCGTGAAAAGGCGGTGTCTTAACCCCTTGACCAACGGACCTCGAGCTTTTCAACTCTTTCTATTATACCTACTTTTTCTGCCTTGTCAACAGATTTAACTAAATTTTTTAAATTTTTTATGTTTCTCTAAATACAATGAATTTAAAAAGAGAGGATTAACGATTTCCTCTCTTTATTATATAGAAATATTTTTTAATTTTCTTCAGTCATTTTTGATTTCACTTCATCATAAGATAGTGCGCGGGATTCTTCTTCGATTGTTTCAGGCATCTTTCCTGTTTCATACAGAGACTTGATTTGTGTACTATCCAATGTTTCGTATTTCAATAATGCTTCAGCAATTAATTTATGTGTTTCTCGATTCGATTGAATAATCTCAGCAGCTTTATTACGTGCTTCATTTAGCAATGAACGAACTTCTTCATCAATTTCATATGCAGTACGTTCTGAAATTGTTTTTTGTGGTGATTGTGCACCGAACATAGCATGATTACCTTCATACTGAACTGGTCCAAGTTTTTCACTCATTCCATACTCAGTAACCATTGCCCGCGCCATTTGGGTAGCTTGTTCAAAATCATTCGAAGCACCAGTTGTCTGGACATTAAAAATAATTTCTTCAGCAACACGTCCACCCATCAAACCAGCTAATTGTTCTTTCATATCTTCTTTAGATAGTAGCATTTGATCTTCTTTCGGAAGAGCAATCATGTAACCACCAGCACGACCACGAGGAACAATTGTTACCTTATGAACTACACGTGCATTCGATAAGACTAATCCTACGATAGTGTGTCCAGCTTCATGATAAGCAACCATTTCACGTTCTTTTTGAGAAACAGTTTTATCTTTCTTAGAAGGTCCTGCAATAACGCGATCTTCTGCCTCATCAATATCAGAAGCATCAATGACTGACTTATTGCGACGAGCTGCAACTAAAGCTGCCTCGTTCAATACATTTTCCAAATCAGCACCAACAAATCCCGGTGTTTGTTGGGCAACTAACTTCAAATCTACATCTTCTGCTAAAGGTTTATTTCTAGCATGGACTTTGAGAATTGCTTCACGTCCTTTAACGTCTGGACGACCAACCAATACTTTTCTATCAAAACGACCTGGACGAAGAAGGGCTGGATCTAATACGTCAGAACGGTTTGTTGCCGCAATAACAATAATTCCTTCATTACCTTCAAAACCATCCATCTCGATCAGCAATTGGTTCAAGGTTTGTTCACGTTCATCATTACCCCCACCAAGACCGACACCACGTTGTCGACCAACAGCGTCGATTTCATCGATAAAGATAATGGCTGGTGCTGCTTTTTTAGCATCCTCAAATAGAGAACGGACACGGCTTGCACCGACACCGACGAACATTTCTACAAAGTCAGAACCTGAAATACTAAAGAATGGTACACCAGCTTCTCCCGCAACTGCTTTAGCAAGCAATGTTTTACCAGTTCCTGGAGGTCCTTCTAAGAGAACACCAGCTGGGATACGAGCGCCTAATTTTGTAAAGCGTTTTGGGTCTTTCAAGAATTCAACAACTTCAACAAGTTCTTGTTTTTCTTCCTCAGCACCGGCAACATCTGAAAAACGAACTTTGATATCTTCCTTATTTGCTGCTTTGGCTTTGTTTCGTCCAAAACTCATTGGATTTCTTCCACTATTCCCCCCAACATTCCCCATCATAGAGAATAAGAAGAAAAATAGAATCGCAAATGGTACAACAGAGACTAGTATATTAATCCACATACCGCTTGAACTCTCATGCTTTACTTCAATTTGAGTCTGATGTTCACTTGCAAGTTTTTGTAAATCAGCTACAGTAGTATCTGACGGAAGAAGAATACTTGTAAATTTTTCTACTTTAGCAGCAGAAGGAGGCGTGAAGAAACGTATACCAGTATCTTTTTTTTCTGTTTTAGCAGTTTTATATACACCAGAAACTTCAATAACGCTACCACTTGGTTGATAGGTCATTTCCTTAACGTTATCATTAGTAATTTCCTGCACTAATTCTGAGTACTTAATTTCTTGACTTCTACCAGCAACTCTACCAGCAAAAAAGTACTGGAATCCTGTTACAAGTAAAAAGATTATCAACAAATAAAGAAATGGATTTTTTATGAAACCATTATTTTGTTTTTGCATTCAACAACTTACCCTTCTATTTTGAGTAAACTTCCTCTTTTAATACACCTACATAAGGAAGGTTACGGTAATTTTCGTTATAGTCTAAACCATAGCCTACAACAAATTCATTTGGGATTGTAAAACAAGTGTAATCTGCTTCAATCTCTACAGTACGACCTTCTGGTTTATCTAGCATAGTTACAATTTTAACAGAAGCCGCTTCTCTCGCAGTAAACATATCTCTCAAACTTTTTAAAGTCTGACCAGTATCAATAATATCTTCTACAAAAATAATATGTCTACCTTTAATTTCTTGAGTTACATCTTGTTTGATATTAATCACTCCGCTACTCACAGTTCCACCATGATAGCTAGAAACCATCATAAAGTCTATTTCAAGATGTGTATCAATATATTTCACCAATTCTGCCATAAAAGGAACAGATCCTTTTAAAATACCAACCAGAATCGGATTTTTCCCCTCATAATCTTTTGTCAATTGAGCGCCTAATTTTTTTGCTGCTTCTGTGATTTCATCTTGAGAAATCATAATCTTCTTGATATCTTGTTCTAACATAATTTTACCTATCTATTTTTTCTATATAAAGTACAGTGCTCATTATATCATTTTTAGTTTTTTTACTCAAATCACTGAATTCGACTCCTAAAACTGAACAAATTTGTCCAAATTGTTCAATGATAATCACATTTTTCCTTTTTTCTAAAGGAATTTTCAAATCTATAAAGAGACGTCTCAATTTCTTTCGATGTCCATTTTTGATCAGATAGTCACCAACTTCTCTATGTCGTAAAACTATAGATGTTTCACGGGAAACACTGATTTTTTGAACATCCTCCCCTTCTAATGGAATACCAAATGAAAAAAGATAACCTTCATAAGAGACTTGATTTAGATAGTCTAACATACACTTACTAGTTATTTCATCCGACTTTGGTCTGATTTTACGAATTTTAAAGTGATTGTATTCTTTAACTAATTCGTAGCCATTTTTCAAACTATGGTGGTATTGACTTTTAGTCTTTAGAATATGATGAATTTCTCGGAATTGTTCTCTAGTTACGTTCAAATTAGCAAAGTGACTCAGATACTCTTGTAATAAAACTCGCTGTGTTTCTTCTGAAAAAGATAAAAACTGAGTTAAATCTTCTACATTAACCGCTTGAGATAATTCAGCCAGAGCAATTTGATAATCAGAAACTTCTTTTCCAAACTCTAGTATAGCTTTTCGAATTTCAGGATTTTCTTTCTCCAATTGCGGTAAATAGAGGTTACGAACACGATTTCGAAAATAATGATTTCCTTGATTTGAAACATCTTCAAAATGAATTATTTCAGGAAAATCACTTTTATAGAAGCTTTGTAACGGACGAATTAATTCACCTCTATCAAACTTTTGTTTTTCTTTAATAGCTGATAAATGGTGTAATCTAGCACCTCTAATCAGTCGCATAAAAATCGTCTCGACCTGATCATCTGCGTGATGAGCTGTTACAAGTGCAGTTGCAGATGTTTCTCTCATTACTTCTCTAAAAAAGTCATAGCGAAATTGGCGAGCACTTGCCTCTGTAAAATGCCCAGTGAAATGATCTACATAAAATGGAGTTCCAGTTTGTCTAGCTAGATTTCTTAATGCCTCTTCTTCTTCATCAGATTCTGGTCTTTGTTTATGGTTCACATGAGCTACAACAAGTTCAATATTAAGTTCATTTTTATAAGTAGACAAAAGGTGAAATAGAAACATCGAATCAAGTCCACCAGATAAGGCTACAATTACTTTTGAATGATTTTTGAAATAACCTCTCTTAAGTAAATGATTCAAAAAATCCCGGTCTGTCATTTTAAGACCTCATAGACATCTTTAGCGATTTTAGAAATTGTATCGTAATCTGAATTTTTGGTAAAGATAGAAATGATAAATGGTGATTCTGTATAAACAACTCCAGTATCATGTTTAAATTCGTCTGCATCTCCAATTTTGTGAGCTACACTAACAGAAATATTTTTGGCAATTCTCTGGTTGTCATACGAAGTTTTTGAAAGTGACTCAAGTACAAAACCATTTTGGTTATAAATAGACTCCATGACTTGACCAGCCATTTTTGCAGAAGCTAATTTATCTTGAACATCCCAATTTTCACCCGAAAGAACTGTCATCTGCTGTTTAAAAGTTTCATCAGATTTGTTTGTAATGTAATAACCAAGGATATTATGTGCTACATTATCTGACTCTTTTGCTGTTTTTGTGATTAAATCTTTAACACTATACTCTTTGTTGTCGGCTTTTTTAGGAAGACTTCCACTTCCTTCAGGTTTATATGAACCAGGAAATTCATTCACTTCTGGAACATACTTAAGAGCTGTATCTAGTTGAACATCTCCTTGATTTATCTTTTCTTGAACATAATAGAGGTAAGGCAATTTCATGATGCTAGCAGCATACATTCTTTGGTTTTCATTAATACCAGCTTCTTTACCTGTACTTAACTGTTTAACATAAATTGAAAAATGGTCATTTTGATAATTTGAAGATAATAATTCCTGTACTTTTTCAATACGGTTATCCTCTTCAGAAATATCTTCCAGCGAAATCCAACCACCCTGTTTAAGACGTAAAAACTCTCTACCTTCAGCAAACACTAACATATCTCCTTCAATCTTTTGATAAGGTGATAATGTATGTGTTTTTTCTGTTTGATCATAAGGACTGTTATAGATGATAAACCCAGGTTTTAACCATACTTGTTTAACGACACTATTTACAGTTGATTCATCATACACGAATCTTTTATCTGCAGCGACAAATTGGTCATTAGATAATTTAAACACTGCAATTCCTTGACTATTTAATCGCCATTCTAATACAGTTAATTTAGTTTCTGAACTAACTTTTCCTGATTCTTTTATCAAATCTTCTGAAGAATAAATGGGGGTTTCTCCATAAAATCTAGGAGATTCAATGGCATCTTGATAATAAAAATCATATGAACCATGAGTTAGTGAATAGATTTCTTGTTTTGGAATGATAACCGGATTCTCAGTGCTAACTACTTGGACACTTTTAAAGAAAATTGGAAGTAGTAATATCACTAAAAATTTACGCATTCTTTTTTTCCTCTTTTTCTTGCAATCGTAACAGATGATTCTTCTGGGCTAATTCTTCTAATTTTTCATCTGATAAATTTAAAAATTGCTCAACTATATCTAATATATTTTCCATCTCATATTACCTAGGAAGTAAATCCGGAATAGTATAGACTTCCTCCCACGATTTCGAATAATAATATTTTGCACGAGAATATTTAGCTGCGTACGACTCATCTTTCAACTTAGTCGCAAAACTAGCTTCCTTATCCTTTTCGTCACTCAATTCCTCATACTGTTTTTTCAACTCAGCTAATTGTTGACGACGTGATAGGAGTTGTTGATAACTCTGTGCTAAATTGTAAGTTGGTAAAATAAACAACAACATAATTAAAATCAAAACCCAACCCATAAAACGATTGCGTCTTTGTCGTTCTTCCATCAAATATCTACGACGTTGATGTTCATTTTGAATAAACGAGTTATTCATTTGGACTATTTTTTTATACATCGCCTTCTACCCTTGTTTCACTGATAATCTCAAACATACTTGCTACATCTTCTTTTTTAGTGCTATCTTTCATTTCCAACACTTTTACAAGCAACAATTTGTTTCCAAAGCGAATTTCAACCTGATCGTTGACTTTTAAATCTGTTGAACTCTTAGCAAGGATTCCATTTACCTTAATTCGCCCTTTATCTGCAACTTCTTTAGCCACTGTACGGCGTTTAATAATTCGTGATACTTTTAAATATTTATCTAATCTCATCTTATAATACCTCAAATTATTATTGTACCATTTTTATCCCTTTTATAGAAGAAAAAAGGTAATCCCTAATGTGACTCTTTTAAGTCTTTTATCTTCGCTAATGATTCTCCAAAGGTTAAGAGTCCTTCTAAAATCTCATAATCTTTTTTATTTCGAATATCAAATACAACTTCTATTAAACCTTGATTCTCAGAAATATTAGCCTTCAAACTTGTCTGTGAGAGGGCTTGGAAATAATCTTGAGTTAAGAATAGTTGTTGAGATATTTTTTCAAATTGAATAACAAGCTTATTATTTCTTCTTTCAACACGATTGACAAAAACTTTATCAAGATAGGCTTTAGCTAATCCAATTTCTAGAAGGTAAGCAACTACATCTGGATACTCTCCAAATCGGTCTATTAACTCATCTTGTAATTCTTCATAGTTGACACGGTTGTCAATTTGACGAATTCTCTTGTAAATTTCAATTTTATGCCGTTCATCTGAAATGTACTCGTCTGGAAGATAAGCATCAATTTGTAGAAGTAACTCAGCATTTCCTTTCTCACGTTTCTTGTCAGTTCCATTTTTCTTAGCAATGGCTTCTTCCAGTAACTGAGAGTACAATTCAAAACCAACTGAATCAATAAAACCGGACTGCGAACTTCCTAAAAGATTACCCGCTCCACGGATAGACAAATCACGCATGGCAATTTTGAAACCAGAACCCAATTCAGTAAAACCTTTAATTGCCTCTAATCTCTTCTCAGAAACTTCTGTCAATGATTTGTCCGGTCGATACATAAGATAAGCATAAGCAATACGATTACTCCGACCAACACGACCTCTTAATTGATACAAGGTAGACAGACCCATGTGATCCGCATTTTCGATAAACAAGGTATTGGCATTTGGAATATCCACTCCTGTTTCAATGATTGTCGTGGTTACTAAAATATCATATTCACCTTCAATAAAATCAAGTAGTGTGTTTTCCAAACGAATTTCACTCATTTGACCATGAACAAAACCAATAGAAGCTTCAGGAATTAACTCTTGTAACTCTGAAACCTTCTTTTCAATCGTGTCAACTTTGTTGTAAAGATAGTAAACCTGACCACCACGATCAATTTCTCTCAATACAGCATCACGAATGACACGATCATTCTGTTCAAGGACATAGGTTTGTACAGGGTATCGATTTGTTGGAGGGGTTTCGATGACAGATAAATCTCGGATACCTAGCATAGACATATGCAGAGTTCGAGGAATCGGTGTAGCTGTCAAAGTTAAGACATCAACTTTCTTTTTTAATTCCTTCAAAGCTTCCTTATGTTTAACTCCGAATCGTTGTTCTTCATCGATGATGATTAATCCTAAATCAGCAAATTCAACATCTTTAGATAGAACTCGATGAGTTCCTATCAAAATGTCTACTTGACCTTTTTTCAATTTTTCAAGTGTTTCAGTCTGCTCTCTTTTACTTCTAAAACGACTCAAAACATCCACATTGACAGCAAATTGTTCAAATCTTTCTTTGAAATTACTATAATGTTGCTGAGCCAAAACTGTAGTCGGTACTAAAACAACAACCTGTTTATGATCGTTGACAGCCTTAAAAGCTGCTCGCATTGCTACTTCTGTCTTACCAAAACCAACATCTCCAACTAAAAGTCGGTCCATTGGTTGAGAACTTTGCATATCTTTCTTAATTTCTTCGATGCTTCGAAGTTGATCTTCAGTTTCAACATAAGGGAAAGCCTCATCAAAAACAACCTGATCTTCATCATCCTTTGAAAATGCATATCCTTTGAGTTGACTCCTCTCGGCATAGAGTTTAATTAAGTCATCTGCAATATCTTCAACTTGATTTTTAACTTTTTGCTTCGCTTTTTTAAAACGTCCATCGTTTAATTTGTTTAACTTTGGAGCCTTACCATCACTAGAAACATACTTAGAAAGAGTCTGTATCTGCTCAACTGGGATAGAAATTCGGTCTCCATTTTGGTATTGGACACTTACGTAGTCTCTATGAATTCCTTTTATTTCAATCGTTTCAATTCCTAAATATTGACCAATACCATGGATTTGGTGAACAACATAGTCTCCTTTTTGGAGTTCATTGTAATCCTTTAATCTTTCAGCATTGCTAATATTTTGTCTTCTATATTTGCGTTTAATCTTCTTTTTGAAAATTTCATATTCAGTGATAAATACAAGATTCTCATCCACAAAATGAAAACCATGACGAAGATTTCCTTCAACAAGATTGACAGTTCCTTTACAGATTTCACTTTCATTATTATTGTCAACTTTAATGCTATATTCATCTAAAATCGATGATAGTTTTTTTAATTCTGTTTGGCTGCTTGATTGAAGAACAATCGTATACTTTAATTTTTTATAACGTTCAATTTCTTCTTTCAGGAAAGAAAACTGATTGAAGAATTCTTGCATGGGATATTGATTAAATTGATAAAGATGATCAAATTTTAGATTTCCAAGACCTTTTTGAAAATTCGAAAAGAAACTTGCTGGTACATATTTTTTTAATTGACTTTCTACATCAGCAAAATATTGTAAATTTGACACAGCTTTACTATTATGTAAATCTTCTGTCAAGTAACTAGCTGTTTCCTTATCAAAAACATCATATTGATTGATAATTTTTTGAAAATCATCAAAGACAATGGGAACTTGATTTACATAGTCTATCAATGTCCACTGTTTTTTATAAAAAATAGATAAAAACTTGCGAATATCTGCATGAAGAACTTGCTGTTTCGTACAACTAAAAACTTCTTCTAAGTAAGACTTTAAAGTTGGAGAAATAGCTTTATCAATCTCATGTTCTAAGAATTTTTGACCACGATGATAATCTTCAGCAGTTAGTAAAATATCACTAGCTGGATAAATTAAGACTTGAGATTGACTATCTTTTGATAATTGTGTATCTGCGTCGAATTCTCTAATCCCATCAATTTCATCACCAAAAAATTCAATTCGGTAAGGAGATAGTTGGGAGGTTTCAAAAATATCTAGTATATCTCCTCGGAGACTAAATTCACCTTGACTTTCAACTTGAGTAACTTTTTTATAACCAAGTGAAATCAATTGATTTTTTAATTCTCTTTGTTCACACTCTTCGCCAACTTCAAGTTTTAACACACTGTTATCAAAAACTTGAGGATCTGGTAAGAATAAACGGCTAGCTGCCATGTTACAAACTAATATTCCTTTTTGAGATTTATCTCTTAGAAAACGCAAGGCTTCAACTCTTGAAAAAATCTTTTCTTGAGACGATACTAAAAATTCTACCATTGGTGAATCATCTACTAAAAATGGATAAACCATATCTGAACCTAAGATAGAAATTAAATCATTGACCAGACGTTCAGCCTCTCCATAAGTCGAAGTCATCACTAAAATCTTATCTTGACTTTCTAGACTACATGCAATAGCTAAGGATTTCGCTGATCCAGATAAACCAATTAATAATTGTCTTTGTTTGAGAGATAAATGCTCATTCCATGATTGTATATTCTTATTCTCTAAAAAGAATTCGATTAATGACATTTCCTTACCCATTATATTTCTGCATTGTTTTTTCAAAGTTATTCTCTTGTAAATAGTAATTTACAGCGTCGTCAACTTTGTCAATCGACTGTAAAATCCCGATATAATCTTCTTGATCAAACTTACTCAAAACATGATGAACCACTGACATTCCTTTTTTAGGTCTACCGATACCAATCTTTACACGATTGAAAACCTGTGTACCAATATGTTGAATAATTGACTTGATTCCATTATGGCCACCAGCTGAGCCCTTAGCTCGGAGACGAATTTTTCCAACTTCCATGTCAAGATCATCGTAAATAATGAGTAAATCTTCAATATCTAAACCATAGTAGGTTAATAAAGCATGAACTGCTTTTCCACTTTCATTCATAAAAGTAGTCGGTTTTACCAAATAAATTTTTTCACCATTAAGGAAAAATGAAGCTAACTCAGCTTGGAATATCTTATCGTGTGTAAAGGCGACATTCTGTTTTTTAGCTAGTTGATCAATCAGCATAAAGCCAACATTATGTTTGGTTTCAAAATATTTATCCCCTGGATTTCCCAATCCCACAAGTAATTTTGTCATTTATTTTTCCTTTCAAAAGCCAAAAGGGTTGGAATTTTTTTCCAACCTAATTGACACTATTTAAAATATTCATTATACGTTAAAGCGGAATTCCATGATATCACCATCTTGAACGACATATTCTTTTCCTTCTTCACGTAAGCGTCCAGCTTCTTTTACAGCCTTTTCAGATCCGTATTTAATCAAATCATCATAAGACATAGTTACTGCACGAATAAATCCTTTTTCGAAGTCAGAGTGGATAATTCCAGCTGCTTGAGGAGCTTTCATACCACGTTTAAAGGTCCAAGCACGAACTTCTTTTTCACCAGCTGTGAAGTAAGTTCCAAGTCCTAATAGATGGTAAGCTGCACGAGTCAACTTATCCACACCTGATTCTTTCAAACCAATGGCTTCAAGAAACTCTTTTTTATCTTCATCATCTAGCTCAGAAATTTCTTCTTCAGCACGCGCAGAAATGACTACTACCTCTGCATTTTCTGTTGCTGCGAATTCACGAATTTGCTTCACATAATCGATAGATTCTGGGTCTCCAACAACATCCTCATCCACATTCGCTACATAAAGAACTGGTTTAGTAGTTAAGAGGAAAAGACCTTTAACTACTTTTTGCTCTTCATCTGTAAATTCAATAGTACGAGCTGATTTACCATCTTCAAGGACAGGTTTAATCTTTTGAAGAACATTAAATTCTGCAACTGATTCTTTATCTTTTTGCGTACGTGCCATCTTTTCCACACGCGCATAGCGTTTATTAACAGATTCTAAGTCAGCAAGAATTAACTCTAGGTTAATCGTATCAATATCTGCTAGTGGATCCACAAAAGCATCTTCACGCCCTTGCTCACGCATAACATTTTCATCATCAAAAGCACGAACCACGTGAACAATGGCATCAACTTCACGGATGTTGGCCAAGAATTTATTTCCAAGTCCCTCTCCTTTTGATGCACCTTTTACAATCCCTGCAATATCTGTAAATTCAAAGGTTGTTGGAACTGTCTTCTTAGGAGTAATCATTTCAGTCAATTTTTGTAGGCGTTCATCTGGAACTTCTACCATCCCAACGTTTGGATCAATAGTCGCAAATGGATAGTTTGCAGCCTCTGCTCCTGCTTTTGTAATTGCATTAAATAGGGTTGATTTACCGACGTTTGGCAAACCCACGATACCTGCTGTTAAAGCCATAGTTTCTCATTCTCCGTTCACATTTCAATCTTCAATATTATAACACAAAAAGGGAAAACTTGCTAACCCTCTAACTTCGTGCCTTTAGTCGATGATTTTACTCATTTTTCTTTCAAAATCATAACGACTCATCATGACAACATGGTCACAATTACTGCATTTTATTTTGATATCTGCACCTAAACGTGTGATTTCCCAACGATTCGCTTTTTTACCTGTAGACTTAATTTTACAAACGTGTGGTTTTTTCATTTCAACAAAATTTCCAACTTGATACATACTACTCTCCTTTTCATATTTCTGATTATATCATAAAAGAGGTGAGCTAGGCTCAACCTCTTTCCATTAATTTGTACGAACTGGTGTAATCAGTTGCATGAAATCTTCATCTGTATCAGCTGGTACCAAGGTAAATGGACGAACTGCTGAAATGAAGCTGATTGTTACCTTTTCACTATTCAAGGCTTTTAGTGCTTCAATCAAGTAAGTTGGGTTAAAGCTAATAGTTAAATCTTCACCAGATACACTTTCTGTATCGATTTCTTCGTTTACTTTACCAACTTCTGGAGAATTTACATGAGCTGTAACTACTCCTTGTTTGATTTCTAATTTTACAGTTCCATTTTGAGTAGCACTTGATAAAAGACGTGCACGTTCCATAGATTGACGTAGATTCACAACATCAAAAGTCACTTTCGTATTAAAGTCTGTTGGAATTAAGCGATCTGTATCAGGATAATTACCTTCTAAGAGGCGTGTATAGAAGCTAATATTTTCGCTTCTAAAGAGAATTTGATTGTTTGCGAAGAAAATCTCTACTGTTTCAATATCGTCCGTAAAAACAGCTGAAAATTCGCGTAGAGAGCGACTTGGGATGACAACATCAAAATTATCACTATTTTTCTCAAGAGTTAATTTTTTCTGACTGAGACGATGTGAGTCTGTTGCAACTGTTTTTAATTCTTGATGATTACTCAAAACAAAGTGAACACCAGTCAAAATAGGACGACTTTCTTGTACACTAGCTGCAAAAGCAGTTTCGTTGATAATCTTTTTGAGAAGTTTTGTTTCAAGAACTAAAGGATTACTTGCTGCAATTTCCTGAATACGTGGATACTGTTCGCTGTCTTTACCTTTAAGGGTAATCTCTGATTTTCCACTTGTTAATACAATCTGATGTTGCTCAATCTCTTTGAAATCAAGCGTCACATCTGGAAGACTAGAAACAACATTGATAAAGAAAGAAGCTTCTAAAAGAATTGATCCTAAAGAGTTAATCAAAAGACCTGCATTTTCATCTTTTTGAGAAATGAAGTTTTCAATTGAAATTTGACCATTAGATCCAATTAATGTAATTCCTTCGTTAGTCACATCAATTTTAATAGTTGATAAAACAGGAATAGCATTTTTTGAACTAATAGCACGTTTAGTAATATTTAATGATTGCAGGAATAAATTTTTATTAATAGAAAAATGAATCATGGAATCTCCTTTATTTATTTATTTATTTTTATTATTAGAAGGTTAATAGTAATAGTAGGCTGTGTGAAATCTGTGGAAAACCAAGTTTAGTTTAGAAAAATCAAGAAGTTATACTTGTTTAAAATTTGTTAATAAATCAGTAAATTTTTAAACACTTATCCACAAGTTATTTGATTTTCTTTTTGATGGTTTCGATTTCTATACGTAATTTATCATCAGTTTCAATCATAGATTTGATTTTTGCATGAGCATGAATGACTGTCGTATGATCTTTACCACCAAATTCTTTTCCGATTTTTGGAAGGCTGTTATCTGTTAGCTCTCTAGCTAGATACATAGCAACTTGACGAGCTAGAACAATATTCTGAACACGTCTAGTTCCCTTCATCTCCTTAACACTAACACCATAAAAGTTTCCGACTTCCTCTTGGATTTTTTCAATTGGAATAACAACCATGGTGCTGACGCTTTGTTTTCGAGCACGGATAGCCTCAGATGCAATATCCACAGTTATAGTGTTGATTTGTTTGACTTTAGCCATGAGACTAATATCTTTGAGGGCACCTTCTAATTCGCGCACATTTGAATCAAACTGGCCAGCCAAATATTCGATTGTGTCAGGTTGAAAATGATAATCAAGATCTTCAGTTTTACTGTTTAAGATAGCAATACGAGTTTCAAAATCTGGAGGAGTAATATCCGTTGTTAATCCCCATGAGAAGCGCGTGACAAGACGCTCAGGTAAATTTTCTAGTTGTTCTGGTCTGCGGTCACTCGTTAAAACAATCTGTTTATTATTACTGTGAAGTTTGTTAAATGTATTAAAAAATTCATCCTGAGTTTGCACTTTATTTCCACTAAGAGATTGAATATCATCAATAAGAAGGAGATCTAGACTTCGATAGTTTTTTTTAAAATTATCCATATCATTAAGTCTTAGATGATCTAAAAATTCATTAATAAAACTTTCAGCAGGAATATATTTTACACGCGCATTAGGATTTTTTTTGAGAATTTCATTCCCCAAGGCATTGAGCAAGTGAGTTTTTCCTAAGCCAGGTCCTCCATATATAAACAGAGGATTATAAGTTAGTCCAGGATCTTCTGAGACGGCTAAAGCAGCAGACTTGGCCCAAATATTTCCATCTCCTTGGATGAAATTATCAAAAGTATAAATATCTCTTAATCCTGTTTCTGAATACGGAATCGATTTTTCAATTTGTTCCTGTTGATGATTATTGCTTTCAACTTTGCTTACTATATCGGAGGTATTAGAATCTTCCTTAGTCAATACATATTGAGCTTTTATTTCAGTGTCGTAGATTTGGAAACCGACAGCTACAATTATATCATTGAGTTTTGTACTCCAAACCATTTCCATTTCAGATCTTGGTAAAAATATAGTAGCTACATTTCCCTCGACCTTTAGTAATTCAGCAGGTGTTGCATAGAAATCAAACATTGATCGTGTTAATCTCTCTTTGGCTAATTCTAAAATCTGATTCCAAAATTGTTTTTCTTTCAACAACAAACTCCTCCTCTCCTAAAAGGTATAATCTTAAACACTATTTTATCATATAGTAAGTATTTTTTCCACAACTTGTGAAAAACAATCCACAATGTTTAAAAGATTTATCCACAACTTGTGGATAAGGAGTTTAGATTTTGATTTTACTGATTTTTCCTCTACGAAACCAGTGGATAAGTCTGTGATTTGAGAAAAATAAAATAACAGCCTTATTTCAGGCTGTTAATAAAACGTTGGTACTCTTCTTGGTTATGAAAAGAAATGGTTATTTTCCCAGCTTCCTTTTTTTGGAGGCTAATCTGGACGTCTAACCCCAGCAATTTTTTTAAATTTTCTTCTTCTTCTTTGATAAAGTGATCTTTTTCTTTAACTATTTTTTTCTTTTTTTCCTGAAGTAATCGTTCTACTTGTCTCACTGATAAATCTTCTGACTGAATTTGAGCAAGTAATTTACTCTGTTCTTTATTAGATAGTTGAATTAGGAGTCTAGCGTGTGCCTGTGATAGTCTACCATTTTCAACTTCTGTTAAAATATCATCTGGTAGGGTTAGTAATCGAACAAGATTTGTAATATAAGGTCTAGATTTCCCCATTTTTTCAGCAATTTCTGCATGAGTGAAACCTTTATCAATCAAAGACTGGTAGGATTTAGCTTCCTCGACAGGATTTAAATCCTCTCGTTGCAGATTTTCAATGATTGAATGAAGCATCATATCTTGATCAGATAAATTTTTAACAATTACTGGGACTTCTGAGAGTCCAGCCAGAATGGATGCACGATAACGTCTTTCTCCAGCTAAAATTTCATAACCGATGACTGGAGATTGACGAACAATAATGGGTTGAATCAAGCCGTTTTCTTTAATAGACTGAGCAAGTTCCTTTATTTTTTCTTCAGGAAAATCTTTACGGGGTTGATAGGGATTTTTTTGAATATCTTTTATATGAATTAGTTTTAATTCTTCCATATTTCTACAGTATCACATCTTTGATGTTCTGTAAAGTAGGTTTACAAATATGTAAACTATTGATTTAAATCACTTGTGCTTTTATCTAGTTTAATTGTAGTTTTTTCTTCTTTACCATTACGATAATAAGTTACAGTCATTTCATCACCAATAGAGTGACTGTAAAGCGCATTTTGTAATTCAGTAGCAGATGCAATCGGATTACCGTCGACTTTAGTGATGACATCATATTTTTCTAAGTGTCCGTTTGCTGGCATATTAGGTTGAACAGAACGAACAGCTACTCCAGAAGTAATATTATCAGGCAGTTTTAATTTTTGAAGATCAGTTGTGCTAAGATTTGATAAGTTAACCATTTGGATTCCTAAAGCTGGTCGAGTTACTTTTCCATTTTTTTCCAACTGTTCTATGATTTTGATAGCATCATTTGAAGGGATAGCAAATCCTAGACCTTCTACAGAAGTTCCACCATTGGTAGCAATTTTACTTGATGTAATCCCAATGACTTGTCCCTGAATATTGATTAAAGGACCACCTGAGTTACCAGGGTTGATAGCTGTATCTGTTTGGATAGCCTTAGTAGAGATAGCTTGGCCATCTTCAGATTTTAAAGAAACAGTTCTATTTAGACTAGATATAATTCCTTGAGTAACTGTATTAGCGTACTCTGAACCTAAAGGACTACCAATTGCGATAGCTGTTTCTCCAACAGTCAATTGACTTGAGTCTCCAAATTCAGCTACTGCAGAAACCTTTTCTGAAGAGATTTTAACAACGGCGATATCAGAATAAGTATCAGATCCTACAATTTCTCCTGGTACTTTTGTTCCGTCAGCCAAACGAATATCAACTTTCTTAGCCCCATTAATAACGTGAGTATTAGTAACGATATAGGCGTACTCCCCATCTTTTTTATAGATAACACCAGATCCTTGGCTGGAAACTTGTTCAGTGTTTGTGTCTGTATCAGATTCACCGTATCCAAACAGACTATTTTGAGAGTTTGCTGAATAGGTAATAATCGATACTACAGCATCTTTAACTTTATCGACTGCTTTAGTAGTTGAATTCTCATTTTTAACTGCAGTTTGAGTGATTGTTGTATTATTCTGTGTATTAGTTTCCTGTTTTTGGTTTAGCTGAAGAATAGTCAAACTACCCAATACACCACTAAAAAAGCTGATGATAATGATTAGTAAAAGTTGTCCGATTTTTTTTGAAATATTTTGTATTTGTTTCATAGATTCCTCCATATTTTAGTCATTGATTAAAGTATAAAACTGTTAACTTAATTCAAACTTAAAAAAAATATGTTTTCAACAATCTGTGGATAACTTTAGAAAATATGTGAATTTCTTGAAGATTTTAGTACTTTTACTTGTGTATAAGATGTGAAATATGATTTGAATGTGGTAGAATATAAGAATGAAAATTAAAATTGTAACAGTAGGAAAACTGAAAGAAAAATACCTTAAAGACGGGATTGCTGAATATTCAAAAAGACTTTCGCGATTTGCGAATTTAGAAATGATTGAACTTGCTGATGAAAAAACACCAGATCGTGCAAGTGATTCTGAAAATCAGAAGATTTTAGAGTTAGAAGGAACTAGAATTCTTTCTAAAATTGGTGACCGAGATTTTGTTATTGTACTAGCTATAGAAGGGAAAACTCTCTCTTCTGAAGAGTTTAGTAAACAATTGGAACAAGCGCCTATAAATGGTTTTTCTACTTTAACCTTTGTCATTGGTGGGAGTTTAGGTCTCTCTCCTCAAGTAAAAAAGCGTGCTAATCTATCTATTAGTTTTGGCCGTTTGACTCTTCCACATCAATTAATGAGATTAGTCTTGGTTGAACAAATTTACCGTGCCTTTACTATCCAGCAAGGCTCTCCCTATCATAAATAGGATTGACTAACCTAGATTTTTCTGATAATATAGACTAGTGAGGTCTCATAGCTCAGCTGGATAGAGCATTCGCCTTCTAAGCGAACGGTCGCAGGTTCGAATCCTGCTGGGATCAATACATACAATTTAAAGCTGGGTTATCCCAGCTTTTTTTGTAAAAAATACATTTCAGGCACAAAAAAGTGCAGTTGAGGATGAATGGTTCTAAAATAGAATCCATTTTGTATAATAGATTTGTAAGTTTATTTACAAGTAAAAAGAAAAGCATTATAGGGAGATATAATGGATTTATTGAAAATACTTATAGTTATTCTTCATATTCTTATTCTGTCAGATAGCTATGAACTCATTTGTAAGGTAACAAAAAAAGAAAAATATCTGTTTATTTTTGGAGTATTTATAGCGCAGTCTATAGTTGAAATTCTATTCTATTTTATTTCGTTACATGGATTAGGAATAGAAAAAATTTCATTTGTTTGTATTATATTTGTTTATCTAATAGGATTTAAGAAATATCATAAATACAAGGCTATTTTTATCAGTCTACTATTGTCTCTACTATATCAAAGTACTCATACTTTTATAGCAGAAATCATATCCTCTATAACAGGTGTTTCTTTCGTAACCAAATATGAAGATTTCTTTTTTGTAGTAGTTTTATTGCTGACTTATTTTGTAATCAAAAAAATTATTTTTTATTTCCACTTAGAAATCAATTATTTTGATAAAGATTACCTCTATTCATTTTTTAAAAAGGTTATTTTTGCTTTCTTTGCTTTACATATTCTATTATTCATTTCAGACATGGTGAATATTCATGAACATTTTAATAGTTTTAGTAGTATTTTAGCAACAATTGTCTTTATTTGTTTACTACTAATCTTCTTTGCAATGAATGCCAATAAGGTTCAAATTGAAAGAGAAATTGCTCTAAATCAGAAAAAATTTGAACAAGAATATTTACAGAATTATACTGATGAAATTGTTTCACTTTACAATGAGATTCGAGGGTTTAGACATGACTATGCAGGAATGATGGTTAGTATGCAAACTGCAATTGACAGTAAAGATTTACAAGAAATTGACAGGATTTACAATGAAGTATTTGTTAAAGCTAATCATAAACTTAGGTCAGATAAGTATACTTATTTTGATCTAAATAATCTTGAAGATTCCGCTCTTAGAAGTGTAATCGCTCAGTCTATTGCCAACGCAAGAGTTCATAACATAGAGTATATTCTGGAGGTAAAAGATATTATTTCACCATTATCAATGGAATTATTAGATTTAGTTCGTGTCATGAGTATTTTACTTAATAATGCTGTTGAAGGAGCACTAGAAAGTTATAGAAAACAAATGGAAGTAGCTGTCATTAAATTAGACTCTGAAATATTGATTGTTATCCAAAATTCTCGTAAAAATAGATCAATCAAGCCAGAAGAAATATTTAACATTGGATATTCTACAAAAGGTATAAATAGAGGAATAGGTCTAAATAATGTTAAGGAAATACTAGAAAAATATGATGATGTTATTTTAGAAACAGAAATTGATGAGGAGCGATTTAAACAAATTATTAGATTTAAGAGGAATATAATATGAAAGTATTAATTTTAGAAGACATTATAGAACATCAGGTAAGATTGGAAAAAACTTTGAATGAGATTTCCAAAGAAATGAACATTCCTATATCGTATAAAACAACAGGCAAAGTTAGAGAATTTATGGAATATGTTGAAAACGAAGAAGTGAATCAGTTGTATTTTTTAGATATCGATATTAATGGAATTGAGAAAAAAGGATTTGAAGTAGCCCAGTTTATTCGTCATCGTAATCCTTATGCGATTATCGTTTTTATAACGAGTCGCTCTGAATTCGCAACACTAACTTATAAATACAAAGTATCTGCTCTAGATTTTATTGATAAGGACATCAATGATCGCTTATTCAAAGAACGAGTTGCGGAGTGTATTGTGTATACTAAAAGTACATTATTAGAAAATCAATCTGTAGTTGATTACTTTGAATATAGTTTTAAAGGGAATGATATTTGTCTTCCTTACCATGATATTTTATATATTGAAACAACAGGAACTTCCCATAAACTAAGGATTATTGGTAAGAATTTTTCAAAAGAGTTTTATGGAACAATAACAGATATTCAAGAAAAAGATAAGGAATCTCAACGTTTCTATTTAGCTCATAAATCATTTTTAGTGAATGTTGGAAATATTAAAGATATAGATCGTAAGACTATGGAAGTTGTTTTTTACGAAGAACATCGTTGTCCTATTTCACGATTAAAAACGAAAAAAATCAAACAGATTTTAACTGAAAAGACTAAAAAATAATTGACAATTTTTCATTTATTGATATAATGGTTATATCTGTTAAAGATAAATGGTCCGTTGGTCAAGGGGTTAAGACACCGCCTTTTCACGGCGGTAACACGGGTTCGAATCCCGTACGGACTATTTTATCCGCCATAGCTCAGTTGGTAGTAGCGCATGACTGTTAATCATGATGTCGTAGGTTCGAGTCCTACTGGCGGAGTCAGAAAAAAAAGAACACCTTAGGTGTTCTTTTTAGTTGTTATCGCTCAACATTTTCATAAGGAAGTCTGTCATTTCTTGCGGACTTTCTTTTTTTCCATGAGCAATCCAGGTTTGGCATACACCAAATAGTGCGTTTGTTAGATAAATACTGCTATACTCTAACTCAATATTGTTTAAATTTAATTGCATAAAGCGTTTTTGGAGGTCAGTGCTAAGCATAATGTGAAGTTTATTTCTCAGGAAGTTTTGTATCTCTTTTGTACCATTTTCAGATAGAAGAGCAGCTAGTAAAGGTTCAGACTCTAAGTATTCAAACACTTCTAGAATAGCATCTCTTTTATGATTTGCGTGTTTTTGGAAAATATACTCAAAGGTATGAAAAAGCTTACTTTGGTACTGTTCAATCATATCATACTTATCTTTATAGTGAGTATAAAAGCTAGAGCGACTAATTCCGGCTTTTTCTGCTAGTTTAACGGTGCTAATTTGATCAAATGGTTGTTCCGTTAATAATTGAACCATGGCTTTCTCAATAGTACGTTTGGTTTTTAAGCGTTTGTTGCTCTCTTTCATAGTTCCTCCTTGTGAACAAAAATAGACGTAGTGTCTAAAAATTATGATTTTGACTTGTAAATAAGAATTTTTAATGTATAATCTATTATATCAAAATTTTAGACAATATGTTTAAAAAAGGAGACAATATGTTTAAAGAATGGAAAGCAATTTTTAAAAAACCAACCTTTATCATTGTAATGATAGGGATTTCTCTTATTCCTGCTTTATACAACATCATATTTTTATCATCTATGTGGGATCCATATGGGCAATTATCTGAGTTGCCTGTAGCGGTTGTTAATAATGATAAGGAAGCTTCTTACAATGGGACTACAATGACCATTGGGAAAGACATGGTGTCCAATTTAAAGGAAAATAAATCATTAGATTTTCATTTTGTCAATGAAGAAGAAGGTCAGAAAGGTCTAGAAGACGGTGCTTACTATATGGTAGTAACTTTGCCAAGTGACTTATCTGAAAAAGCAGCTTCTATTCTAACAGACCACCCCGAACAAATGTCCATTAACTATCAAACTTCTAGCGGGCATAGCTTCATTGCAAGTAAGATGAGTGACTCTGCCATGACACAGTTAAAACAAACTGTTTCTGCGAATGTAACCGAAACTTACACGAAAGCTTTATTTCAAAAGATGGGAGATTTAAAATCTGGTTTAACGAAGGCGACAGATGGAAGTGAACAATTGGCCAACGGGGCTAGTCAGTTAGCTGTTGGAAGTCAGACATTATCTTCAAATCTTGATACTTTAGCCAACTCAAGTTTAACTTTTTCTAATGGAAGTGAACAATTTACAAAAGGGTTGACAACATATGTCACAGGAGTAAACCAACTAAATGTTGGGTTAGGAACATTTAATGATGGATTACAGAACTATACAAGTGGAGTTTCACAGATTGACAGTGGACTTAATCAATTATCTTCAAAGACTCCTGAACTAGTAGATGGTGTCAATCAGCTAAATACAGGAATGAAGACATATGCAGGAGGAGTTTCGCAACTGAATGCAGGTCTCAATCAATTTTCAGTTGGTGTCAATGCATATACAAGTGGTGTTGACAAACTATCTGTTGGTACAAACCAACTATCTAGTCAATCAAATACATTAAGAGATGGTATTACTCAATTAAATAAAGGAATAAAAGAAATTTCAACTCAATTGAATACGACATCTCAACAGAAAGAAGATATAACCCAGTTAACTACTAGTTTAGATGAGTTGAATAAAGCACTTCAAGCTGTAACTATATCAGATAATACTGAACTTAAAACAACAATATCTAATGACTTAGCAACTATATCTACTCTCGCTCAAACTATTGTAACTAATAGTCAATCAGAACAAGAGAGAACTCTTAGTAATCTTCAAGCAACAGCAACTTATCAAACTCTCACTGACTCTCAGAAAAAAGAATTGACTGAAGCTATTTCAAATAATTCTAATTCTACGATTGATTCAGCAAAAGAAATTTTAACATCAGTAGGAAACTTAAAAGTAAGTTTGGAAAGTGTAAACCAACCTGTTTCCAATCTTTCTACTTTACAGACGAAAGCAAACCAATTATTACCTGTAGCTTCTAGCTCTTTGACATCTATGTCAAGTGGCTTTACACAGTTACAAAATGCTGTAGATAATCAGTTGGTTCCTGGAAGTCAATCAATTGAAAATGGAGTTAATGAGTATACTAAAGGGTTGGATACTATCTCTTTAGGTGTAAACCAACTAAGTGAAAAGAATACAGCTTTGACAACAAGTTTAGATCAATTGGTTTCTGGATCAACCAAGTTGACAGAAAATTCTTCAATCTTGACAACTGGTTTGGATTCGCTAGCTGGAAAAACTCCAGAATTAGTAACAGGTATTGAAAAACTCTCATTTGGTTCTAGTCAATTAAACAGTAAGAGTTCAGACTTAATTGCAGGTCTTGATAAAATATATCTAGGATCAAGTCAATTAACAGATAAATCAAGTCAATTACTTTCAGCTAGCTCTCAGTTAGGAAGTGGTGCAGAAAAAATTGCAGACGGTGCTGGAAAATTAGCAGATGGCGGTGTAACTTTAACTGCTGGTATAGAAAGTTTACAAGTAGGAGTTACAGATCTAGGAAAAGGATTAAGTAATGCTAACAATCAACTAAAATCAGCATCAACAGAGCCTAATAATGCAGAAATATTATCTAAGCCTTTGAGTCTTTCAAAAACAGATAATGATCAAGTTCCTGTAAATGGAATTGCTATGGCTCCTTATATGATATCAGTCGCCCTCTTTGTTGCTGCATTATCAACAAATATGATTTTTGCTAAATTACCTTCAGGTCGTCATCCTGAAAGTCGCTGGGCTTGGTTTAAATCTCGCTTCGAGATAAATGGAGTCATTGCTGTGTTAGCAGCTGTCTTAGTCTATGGAGGAGTCCATCTTATTGGCTTAACAGCAAATCATGAAATGAGAACCTTATTCCTAATCATCATCGCAAGTTTGACCTTTATGTCAATGGTAACTGCTTTAACGACATGGAATAGTCGTTTAGGTGCTTTCTTCTCTCTTATTTTGTTATTGTTGCAATTAGCATCAAGTGCAGGAACCTATCCACTTGCTTTGACAAATGATTTCTTTAAGGCTGTCAATCCTTGGTTACCAATGAGTTATTCAGTTTCAGGATTGAGACAAACGATTTCTATGACAGGAAATATTCATCATCAGGTAATTTTCCTTCTGGTAACTTTAGTTCTATTTATAGGATTAGGTATGCTTGCTTATCAACCTAAAAAAATGGAAGAAGATTAAAAAAATCAACCAATTTGGTCGATTTTTTATGAGTATGAATCATGTTAAGAATTTATAAATCTAATAATAGAATGTTTCACGTGAAACAATGAATATATTGAATAGAATCAGATTGACAGAACTATCAACTAAAAACTCAGTTGGGAAACCAACTGAGTTTTTTTAAGTTCTACCTAGTCTTTCCAAAGTTCTTTTACTTTTGCTTGAACTTCAGCATTTTCTAAAAATTCATCATAGGTTTCATCAATACGATCAATGACACCATTTTTAGAAAGAACAATAATATGATTTGCTAAGGTTTGGATGAACTCGTGGTCATGGCTGGCAAAGATAATAGACTCTTTGAAGTTTTTCAATCCATCATTCAGACTTGAGATTGATTCCAAGTCTAAGTGATTTGTAGGATCGTCAAGTACAAGGACGTTTGATTTCAACAGCATGAGTTTTGAAAGCATCACGCGCACCTTTTCTCCCCCAGACAAGACGTTGACAGGTTTGTTAACTTCGTCTCCAGAGAAGAGCATACGGCCAAGGAAACCACGTAGGAAGGTATTGTCATCTTCTTCTTTACTTGCAAATTGACGCAACCAGTCAAGGATTGACTCGTCTCCTGCAAAATCAGCAGAGTTATCTTTTGGTAAGTAAGAGCGACTAGTAGTAACTCCCCACTTGACCGTTCCTTCATAGTCAATATCCCCCATAATTGCACGAATTAGTGCAGTTGTTTGGATGTCATTTTGTCCAATAAGAGCAGTTTTGTCACCTGGACGCAAGATAAAGCTTATATTGTCAAGAATAGTTTCACCGTCGATCTTTACAGATAAGTTCTCTACTGTCAAGAGGTCGTTACCAATTTCACGTTCTGCTTTAAAGTTGATAAATGGATATTTACGACTTGACGGAATAATTTCTTCTAAGACAATCTTGTCAAGCATCTTTTTACGTGAAGTTGCCTGCTTAGATTTTGAAGCATTGGCAGAGAATCGAGCAACGAATTCTTGGAGTTGTTTAATTTTTTCTTCTGCCTTAGCATTACGGTCTGCTAGTAGTTTAGCAGCAAGCTCAGAAGATTCTTTCCAGAAGTCGTAGTTTCCGACATAGAGCTTGATTTTACCAAAGTCAAGGTCGGCCATGTGGGTACATACTTTATTTAAGAAGTGACGGTCGTGGGATACAACAATAACCGTATTATCGAAGTCAATTAGGAAATCCTCAAGCCAAGTAATAGATTGAATATCAAGACCGTTGGTAGGCTCGTCTAAAAGAAGGACATCCGGTTTACCAAATAGGGCTTTAGCAAGGAGAACCTTCACTTTCTCCCCATTTGCAAGTTCACTCATATTTTGGTAATGAAGCTCTTCAGGGATATTTAGGTTTTGTAGGAGTTGTGAAGCTTCACTTTCTGCTTCCCAACCACCTAGTTCTGCAAATTCTCCCTCAAGTTCAGCTGCACGTACTCCATCCTCATCAGAAAAATCTTCCTTCATGTAGATAGCATCTTTTTCTTTCATGATGTTGTATAGTTTTTCATTCCCCATGATAACAACATCAATAGCACGCTCATCTTCGTAGTCAAAGTGGTTCTGACGAAGAACTGAGAGACGTTCGTTTGGTCCAAGAGAGATATGACCAGTTGTTGGTTCGATATCACCAGCTAAAATTTTTAAAAATGTTGATTTCCCCGCACCGTTAGCACCAATTAAACCATATGTATTTCCTTCTGTAAATTTGATGTTGACATCATCAAAAAGTTTGCGGTCACTAAAACGTAGTGACACATCAGATACTGTAAGCAATGTTTTTCTCCTATAATATGTAATATATTTATTCTACTAGAAAAGATAGAAATATTCAAATTTTTGTTTGTCAATTTTATGTCAACTAAGTTTACAGATTCGTTGACATAAACCTAGTTGTTTGATTTTAAAAATTATCTGTCTTTTTATTAAAAAAATGCTATAATTGAAAGGACCATATCAAAGGAGAATAAGATGAATAAACCCATTATTTTAACAGGAGATCGTCCAACGGGGAAATTACATATTGGGCACTACGTTGGGAGTTTAAAAAACCGTGTTTTGTTACAAGAAGAAAATAAATATGACATGTTTGTCTTTTTAGCTGACCAACAAGCCTTAACAGACCACGCAAAAGATCCACAAACAATTGTAGAGTCTATTGGGAATGTGGCCTTGGACTATCTTGCAGTGGGATTAGATCCGAAGAAGTCAACCATTTTTATTCAAAGTCAAATACCAGAGCTGGCAGAACTTTCTATGTATTATATGAATTTGGTTTCTTTGGCTCGTTTGGAACGAAACCCAACCGTCAAGACTGAAATTGCTCAGAAAGGTTTTGGAGAAAGTATCCCAACAGGATTTTTGGTTTATCCGGTTGCTCAAGCTGCTGATATTACTGCCTTTAAAGCAAACTTTGTTCCTGTAGGAACAGACCAAAAACCAATGATTGAGCAGACTCGTGAAATTGTGCGTTCTTTCAACCATGCCTATAACTGTGATGTTTTAGTAGAACCAGAAGGAATTTACCCTGAGCACGAAGGTGCGGGACGTTTACCAGGTCTTGATGGTAATGCTAAAATGTCGAAATCACTTAATAATGGAATTTACTTATCCGATGATGCAGATACTTTGCGTAAAAAAGTAATGAGTATGTATACAGACCCAGACCATATCCGTGTTGAGGATCCAGGTAAGATTGAGGGTAATATGGTTTTCCATTACTTGGACGTATTTGGTCGACCTGAGGATGCACAAGAAATTGCTGAAATGAAGGAACATTATCAACGTGGAGGTCTTGGTGATGTTAAGACCAAACGTTATCTACTTGAAATCCTAGAACGTGAACTTGGTCCAATCCGTGAACGTCGCCTAGAATATGCTAAAGATATGGGTGAGGTTTATAATATGCTCCAAAAAGGTAGTGAAAAAGCTCGAGAAGTTGCTGGGCAAACACTATCAGAAGTAAAAGCTGCAATGGGTCTAAATTACTTTCACTAATGGATAAAATATGAACTATAAAACTATTTCTTCTTTAAAATAAGAGGGATAGTTTTTTATTTATTCTCTTATAAATTTAATTGACAAATTTTCATAGAATGGTATGATAGATACAATACAAAAAGCGTTTAGCTCAATAAAGAAAGAAAAGAGGAAACTTCAATGTCTAATTGGGACACTAAATTTTTGAAAAAGGGTTTTACCTTTGATGATGTATTGCTAATTCCAGCAGAGAGTCATGTGTTGCCTAATGATGCGGATTTAACAACAAAATTGGCAGATAATTTGACTTTAAATATCCCAATTATTACAGCTGCAATGGACACTGTAACAGAAAGCCAAATGGCCATTGCAATTGCGCGTGCAGGTGGACTTGGAGTTATCCATAAAAACATGTCCATTGAGCAACAAGCTGACGAAGTTCGTAAGGTAAAACGTTCTGAAAATGGTGTTATCATTGATCCATTCTTCTTGACTCCTGAACATACAATCGCTGAAGCAGATGAACTCATGGGCCGTTACCGTATCAGTGGTGTCCCAGTGGTTGAAACTCTAGAAAACCGTAAGTTAGTTGGTATTTTGACCAACCGAGATCTGCGTTTCATTTCTGACTACAACCAACCAATTTCAAAACACATGACTAGTGAAAACCTAGTTACTGCTCCGGTTGGTACAGATTTAAAAACTGCTGAGAGTATTCTTCAAGAACACCGTATTGAAAAACTACCTCTAGTTGATGAAGAAGGTCGTCTTTCAGGTTTGATTACCATTAAAGACATCGAGAAAGTAATTGAGTTCCCAAATGCGGCAAAAGATGAATTCGGTCGTCTTCTAGTTGCTGGTGCGGTAGGTGTTACTTCTGACACATTTGAACGTGCAGAAGCCCTCTTTGAAGCAGGAGCTGATGCTATTGTTATCGATACTGCCCATGGTCACTCAGCGGGTGTACTTCGTAAAATCGCTGAAATCCGTGCGCATTTCCCAGACCGTACACTGATTGCGGGGAACATCGCTACTGCTGAAGGTGCGCGTGCTCTTTATGACGCAGGGGTTGATGTTGTTAAAGTTGGTATTGGTCCAGGTTCAATCTGTACAACTCGTGTAATTGCAGGTGTTGGTGTACCACAGGTAACAGCTATTTACGATGCAGCAGCAGTTGCACGTGAATATGGAAAAACCATCATTGCTGACGGTGGAATCAAGTATTCTGGGGATATTGTTAAAGCTCTTGCTGCTGGTGGAAATGCAGTTATGCTTGGTTCAATGTTTGCAGGAACTGATGAAGCTCCAGGAGAAACTGAAATTTATCAGGGACGTAAATTCAAGACTTACCGAGGTATGGGCTCAATTGCAGCTATGAAAAAAGGTTCTAGTGACCGTTACTTCCAAGGTTCTATAAATGAAGCAAACAAACTAGTTCCAGAAGGAATTGAAGGTCGCGTTGCTTATAAAGGTGCAGCGGCTGATATTGTTTTCCAAATGGTTGGTGGTATTCGTTCTGGTATGGGTTACTGTGGTGCTGCTAACTTAAAAGAATTACATGACAATGCTCAGTTTATCGAAATGTCAGGTGCTGGTCTCAAAGAAAGTCATCCACACGATGTGCAAATCACTAATGAAGCACCAAACTATTCAATGTAAAAAAATCTCCTGTTAAACAGGAGATTTTTTGATTTTACAAAGATGTAAATTTCAATTTACAGTTAATTGACCATTATCTACTGTAAAGACGCTCAAGTTATCAGGTAAGTTTTGAAGATGCTCTAAACTAGTAGTTGTAATGAAGGTTTGGATATTATGAGATATAGTTTCTAACAATTTAAGTTGACGATTATTGTCAAGTTCGCTCATGACATCGTCAAGTAATAAAATAGGAGATTCTTGAGTGATACTTTCCATTAATTCTATTTCAGCGAGTTTAATAGAGAGAACAAGACTACGATGTTGTCCCTGGCTACCGAAACTTGCTTCCATTCCATTAATTAAGAAAATCATGTCATCTCTATGAGGACCAACCCCAGTATTCTTTTTAAAGATATCCCTTGATCTACTTTTCTTCAAACTTGATTTAAAACTGTCAACTAAGTTTACCTTGTCAATAAAGTTTACAGATGATTGATAGTTGATTGACAACTCTTCTAGCTGGTCTGATATTTCAAAATGTTTTTTTCGACCAAATGATTCAAGCTTTTTGACAAAGTCTAAGCGATGAAGCATTACGCGACAACCATATTCTACTAATTGATCATCAAGAACTGATAGAAAAGTTTCATCAATGTTTTGTGTTGATTTTAAATAAGTATTTCTCTGTTTAAGTACATGATTATAACTTGACAGGTCTGACAAGTATATAGGTTTGATTTGACCCAATTCCATATCTATGAACCTACGCCTGATTGCTGGAGCTCCTTTAACAAGCTGTAAATCTTCAGGTGCAAATAAGACAACATTCATATGTCCGATATAATCAGAAAGACGAGCTTGTTTTAAGTGATTCACTTTAGTGATGCGTCCTTTTGGAGTTAAGTCAATTTCAAGTGGTACGGATGTAGTCTTTTTTTGTAGGATTCCAGATACCTTAAGATTTTCTTCTTTGAATTGGATGAGATTTTTATCTGAATTGGTTCGGTGACTACGTGTCAGGGATAGGAAGTAAATACTTTCAAGAAGATTCGTTTTTCCTTGAGCATTTCGACCAACAAAAACGTTTAATTTAGGGTTGAAATCTATTTCGATATTATGGTAATTTCTAAATTGTTTGATGGATAAGTTTTTGAGCCACATACTTATCTACCTGGGAAACGTGGAGCAGTTTTATTTTGGGGTGAGTTAGTCTTTTTAGTTTTGACCTTCTTGTTCATTTCTTTTACAAGTTTAGCTACACGTTCTTTCTCAAGTTTTTCTTGTTTATACTCTTCTTGTTCATCTATGCTAGGTTGGACTAGACTGATGTGAAGTTTCATTTGGGGAATATTGATGGTATCTCCAATTCGTATTTTTTTCCCTCTGCGATTTTCTAATTCTCCGTTAAAATAAACGATATTTTCAGCTAAAAAAGATTTGATAGCCCCGCCACTTTGTATAATACCAAGCTCTTTCAAAAGTGCTTGGAGAGTGATAAATTTTTCAAATAATTTGTATTCCATAAGTACACCTCAATCTTTGGTATTATATCATATTTTACTATAAATAACAGAGAGTGACCTTTGATAAATTGAAATCGAATTTTATTGAAAAAGAAATAAAGAGAATAAGAAAATTTTCCTGTTTCGTGGTATAATAGAACTCTATGTATAAGGAGGTAAAATATGGAGTTGGTTCCAGGAATTGCAGTGCATTTTATCCAATCTAAACAATTTAAAACTAATAAAATAACTGTGCGTTTCACAGCTCCGTTGTCTCTTGAAACAATTTCAAGTCGTATGTTAATTGCAAGCATGCTTGAAACTGCCAATAAGTCTTTTCCAACTGCTCAACTTTTTAGAAAACATTTAGCAGGTTTGTATGGGACAGATTTATCTACTCATGCATACAGGAGAGGACAAAGTCATCTTGTAGATGTAAGTTTTACTTATGTAAGGGATGAATTTTTAAGTAAGAAAAACGTCTTGACTTCTCAAATTTTAGATCTACTAAGTGAGGTTCTATTTTCTCCTTTGACAGATGATGAAGGATTTGAAAAAAATACATTTGAGATTGAGAAGAAGCAGGTTTTAGCTAGATTAGAGTCAGAATTTGAAGATCCATTTTTCTTTGCTCACAAAGAACTCGATCATTTATATTTTGAAGATCCTTCTATGCAATTAGTTCCTGAGGATTTGATTACCAGAATCTCAGAAGAATCTCCAAACACGTGTTTTACTAGCTTTCAAAAAATGCTCAAAGAAGATCGAATCGATATTTTTTTCTTAGGGGATTTTAATGAAATTGAGATTTTAGAATATATAAAGCAAACTCCCTTTACAGCTCGTCAACGAACTGTAAATATTCAGTACCAGCAACCTTATTCAAACGTGATAAAAGAGAATTTTGCTCGAAAAAGTTTAGGACAATCAATCATAGAAATGGGTTATCATTGTTCTGTAGGGTATGGAGACGAACGTCAGATGGCTATGATTGTTATCAATGGCTTACTGGGAGCTTTTCCTCATTCTAAATTATTTTCGGTGATTCGAGAAAAAGAGGCTCTAGCTTATACTATATCTAGCCATATAGATTTTTTTAGTGGATGTTTACGTTTATATGCTGGAATTGATCGTAGCAATCGAAACAGAGTAAGAAAATTGATGAATCAACAATTGCATGATATCAAAAATGGGAAATTTACAGATATAGAGATTAATCAAACAAAAAAAATGATTAAGAGATCTTTGATGTTGGCTCAAGACAATCAAGATTCAATTATAGACCGCAGCTATTTGCGTCATTATTTTGGAAAAATAGCTTTGGATATCCCTACCATGCTTGAAAAACTAGAATTGGTCGGAAAAAATGAGATTTGTGAGGCTGCAAATAATTTAAAATTACAGGCCATTTACTTTATGGAAGGAGTAGAATGACAAAAGTTGAGTTTAACAAAAAATACTACCCTGCTATTAAGGAGACACTATATCAAGTAAGATTAGAAAATGGATTGACAGTTTCTTTGCTGCCTAAAACGGATTACAGAGAAATTTACGGTGTTGTAAATGTTCAAATCGGTTCAATTGACACCAAGTTGACAGCGTTTGGTAAAGACTCTAAAACATATCCGCAAGGAGTTGCGCATTTTTTAGAGCATAAATTATTTGAAAGAGAAAATACGGAAGACATTATGGCGGCTTTTACAATGTTGGGAGCTGAAAGTAACGCTTTTACAAGCTTTACAAATACAAGTTATTTATTTTCTACTACGGATCATGTTATTGAGTGTTTAGAATTGTTCAAGGAGCTTGTAACTGAAATTAATATATCTGAAGAATCTGTTGAACGTGAGAAAGATATTATTCAGCAAGAAAGAGAAATGTATTTAGATGATCCAGACTCTTGTTTATTATTTAGAACCTTGGCAAATCTTTATCCAGAAACACCTTTAGTAGCTGATATAGTTGGCACGAAAATGTCTATTCAAGACATTTCGGTCAGTGATTTAGAGGAAAATTTCAGCTTATTTTACACGCCTGTAAATACTAATATCTTTCTGGTAGGTAATTTTGATCTTGAAATTTTGAAAGAATATTTTCTTCAAAACTATATAACTAGTAAAAAAGTAGAAAAGATTGTTAAAAACAAGATTGCTTTACACCCTGTAAATAAGATTGACAGTACTCGAATGGATGTTACTTCTCCAAAATTAGCAATTGGGCTACGTAGCAATTTAGATTTTGACAATAAAGATTGTTATCGTTATAGTATCTTGTTGAGAGCTCTATTTACAATGATGTTTGGCTGGACTTCACAAAGGTACCAAAATTTATATGAAACTGGTAAGATCGATTCGTCTTTATCTTTAGAAATTGAAATTAATAAACGTTTTAACTTCCTAATGTTAACTATGGAAACAAAGGAACCTCTTGCCCTTTCTCATCTTTTTCGTAAAGCTATTCAGGAATTTGAAAGAGATAATGATATCTCAGAGGATCATTTAGATTTAGTTAAAAGTGAATTATATGGGGAATTTATTCATAATTTAAACTCTTTAGATTTTATTGCGACTCAGTATCAACCTTCTAAAGAGGGTTCAACCCTATTTGATTTACCTAAAATTATACAAGAAATGACTTTGGAAGATGTTCTTGAGGTTGGGCATCATTTTATTGATAATAGTGATATGGTAGATTTTACAATTTTACCATTATAGTAAACAATAAGAATATACTTGAAAGTAGGAGTGTTAAGTATGAGAAAAAAAACGATTGGTGAAGTCTTGCGGTTAGCTAGAATTAGCCAAGGATTAAGTTTAGAGGAATTGCAAAGAAAGACTGATATTCAACTAGACTTGTTAGAAGCGTTGGAAACAGATAATTTTGATAAATTACCAAATCTTTTTTATACGCGATCATTTTTAAGGAAATATGCTTGGGCTGTAGAACTTGACGAAAATATTATTCTAGACGCCTACGATTCAGGCAACATGATTACTTATGAAGAAGTCGATGTTGATGAGATTGAACTTTCAGGACGTAGACGCTCAAATCGAAAAAAACAATCCTTCCTTCCCCTGTTCTATTTCCTTCTATTTTCCTTATCGATTATAGCTTTTGTGTCTTATTATGTATGGAATTACATTCAGACACAACCAATAAACACATCTGAAGCTAGTTACAGTGTTGTTACTACAACTACAAGTGATTCTACCACTGAAGTGACAAGTAATAGCCAATCTACTACTGAAACAAGTGTTGCTAAAACGTCTGCAGTGACTATTTCTGGAGAAGGTGATACAATCTCAGTAGTATATAAAACTTCTAAAGAAACTGCCGAGCTTCAACTTTCTGTAAAAGACACTCAAAGTTGGGTGAGTGTTTCGGATACTGATTTGGCAGGAGGTGTTACTCTAGCTCCAGGTAACCAAACAGCCACAACTACAATTTCTAAAAAAACTCCTGTAACAATTACTCTAGGCGTTGTCAAAGGCGTGAAAATCAAGATCGATAACCAAGAAATAGATACATCAAAATTAACCGGACAGACAGGATGGATAAATTTGACTATTAGTCCAAATTAAGAAAGGTAAACATGAAAAAAGAGAATATCCCTAACATACTAACGATAGGTAGAATTTTATTTATACCCATTTTTGTTCTTTTTCTATCATTTGGTGAGTTTCCTTTATTACATGGAGTAGCAGCAATTATTTTTTCCCTCGCGAGTATCACGGATTATTTAGATGGGTATTTGGCTAGAAAATGGGGAGTCGTTAGCAATTTTGGTAAGTTTGCAGATCCTATGGCTGATAAATTATTGGTGATGTCTGCATTTATCATGTTGGTTGGCCTAAATATGGCTCCTGCTTGGGTTGTTGCCATTATTATTTGTCGAGAGCTTGCAGTTACAGGACTACGATTACTGTTGGTCGAGACAGGTGGGACTGTTCTTGCTGCTGCAATGCCTGGTAAAATTAAGACATTTAGTCAGATGTTTGCAATTATTTTCTTATTATTCCATTGGAATTTTCTAGGACAACTGATGCTGTATATAGCACTATTTTTTACTATCTATTCGGGGTATGACTACTTCAAAGGAAGTGCCTATTTATTTAAAGGAACCTTTCGTTAAAAATGAAAAACATTATTGAAATTAAAGATTTAGCTTTTCGTTACCAAATGAACCAAGAGCATTATGATGTTAATCATGTATCGTTTCACGTGAAACGTGGAGAGTGGCTGTCTATTGTTGGTCATAATGGAAGCGGTAAATCGACAACAGTTCGCTTGATAGATGGCTTGCTTGAGGCTGAGTCAGGAGAAATTTGGATAGACGGGGATCTTTTAACTCCCGAAAATGTCTGGGAAAAGAGACGTAAAATTGGAATGGTTTTTCAAAATCCGGACAACCAATTTGTTGGAGCCACTGTGGAAGACGATGTTGCTTTTGGCTTGGAAAATCAAGGAATTTCGCTGGACCAAATGCAAAAACGAGTAACAGAGGCGCTTTCCTTGGTAGGAATGGAAGAATTTCATAAAAAAGAACCTGCGCGTTTGTCTGGTGGGCAAAAACAAAGAGTAGCGATTGCTGGTGTAGTAGCTTTGCGCCCTGATATTTTGATTTTAGATGAATCAACAAGTATGCTTGATCCAGAGGGGCGATTGGAACTAATCAAAATCGTCCAAGAAATTCGAAAAGATCATCAAATGACTGTTATTTCTATTACTCATGATTTGGAAGAAGTTGCCATGAGCGATCGTGTTCTGGTTATGAAAAAGGGTCAAGTCGAATCAACAAGTAGCCCTAGAGAATTATTTTCTCGAAGTGATATAGACAAAATTGGGTTAGATCAACCGTTTGTGAACCAATTGAGACAGTCATTACGTGAGAGTGGCTTGAATCTACCTGATTTATACATGACTGAAGATGAGCTAGAGGAGGCGTTATGGGAATTACTCTAGAAAATGTTAGTTATATTTATCAAAATGGAACGCCGTTTGCCTCTACAGCTCTATCTGATGTTAGTTTAACAATCAAGGATGGTTCTTACACTGCTCTGATTGGACATACAGGGAGTGGGAAGTCGACAATACTACAATTACTGAACGGTTTGTTAGTTCCAACAGATGGAAAAGTTCGTGTCTTTGATACGCTTATTACCCCCACTTCGGTAAATAAAGAAATTCGCCAAATTCGTAAGCAAGTTGGCTTAGTTTTTCAGTTTGCTGAAAACCAAATTTTTGAAGAGACTGTTCTCAAAGATGTGGCCTTTGGGCCTCAAAATTTTGGAGTTTCTAGAGAAGAAGCAGAGACTATTGCGCGTGAAAAATTAGCCTTGGTCGGAATTGATGAATCCCTCTTTGAACGTAGTCCTTTTGAATTATCAGGTGGACAGATGAGACGTGTAGCAATTGCTGGAATTTTGGCTATGGAGCCTAGAATCTTAGTATTAGATGAACCAACAGCGGGATTGGATCCGATTGGCAGAAAAGAGTTGATGAACTTGTTTAAAAAACTCCATCAAGATGGAATAACAATCGTCTTGGTGACACATCTTATGGATGATGTGGCAGAATATGCTGATCAAGTTTATGTGATGGAAAAAGGAAGATTAGTCAAAAGTGGAGAACCAAGCTTTGTTTTTCAAGATATTGATTTTATGGAGAAAATACAGTTGGGTGTTCCAAAAATTACAAGATTTGCACAAAAATTAATTAAAAGAGGCGCTACTTTTAAGCAATTACCTATAACGATAGAAGAATTCAAGGAGTTCATAAATGGATAATATGATTTTAGGTAGATACATACCTGGGGACTCGATTATTCATCGTATGGATCCTCGAAGTAAGTTATTGGCAATGTTTTTACTGATTGTTATAAGTTTTTGGGCTAACAATCTTATTACGAATTTGCTTCTGTTTGTTGTTACTGGTATTTTTATTAGTTTATCAGGAGTACCTTTGTCCTTTTTTATAAAAGGATTGCGTTCAATGTTCTTTCTAATAGCTTTTACAACTATTTTCCAGCTATTCTTCATATCGGGTGGTCAGGTATTATGGGAGATTGGTTTTATTAAAATTACGAGTCATGGAATTGAACAAGCAGGAATAATCTTTTGTAGATTTGTATTGATTATCTTTTTCTCAACTTTACTAACCTTGACTACTATGCCGTTAAGCTTGGCAACAGCTGTTGAATCCTTGTTAAGTCCTTTGAAGAGATTCAAAGTTCCAGTTCATGAGATAGGGCTTATGCTGTCAATGAGTTTGCGTTTTGTACCAACCTTGATGGATGATACTATTAGAATCATGAATGCTCAAAAGGCGCGTGGAGTTGACTTTGGTGAAGGAAGCATTATTCAAAAGGTAAAAGCAATGATTCCTATTTTGATTCCATTGTTTGCGACCAGTTTGAAACGTGCGGATTCTCTAGCGACTGCTATGGAGGCTAGAGGCTATCAAGGTGGTGTTGGAAGAAGTCAATATCGACAATTAAGTTGGATGAGAAAAGATAGTATTGCCCTCATTTTGATAAGTCTATTGGGGATATTATTATTTATATTAAAATCCTGAAGTAAAGTAAAAAATATAAGGTAGATGTATGAATCGTTTTAAAAAATCAAAGTATATCATCGTCCTATTTGCCGTAGCGATAATTGTTGGAGTTTTTTTAGTAACAACAAAATCGAGTACATTTGTGACAAAAGCCAGTGATGGTCTTTCTCTTATTGACCGAATGGTGGAAAAACCATTTCAGTGGTTATCTTCTGTAAAATCTGATTTAGGCCACTTAACTAGAACCTACAATGAAAATGAGACTCTCAAAAGCGAATTCTATCGTATGAAAAAAGAGTCTAATGAATCAGAAAGTCTAAAAGAAGAGAATGAACAACTACGCCAATTGTTAGAAATGAAGTCAAAATTAAACGTTACCAAGTTGATTGCTTCGGATGTGATTATGAGAACACCTGCTACTTGGAAGCAAGAATTGACAGTTGATTCAGGTTCTTCAAAAGGTGTTACTAGTAATATGCTTGTTGTAGCTGGCGGCGGGCTTATTGGTAGTGTTGAAAAGGTTGAAGAGCATTCAACCATCGTCAATTTGTTAACAAATGCTGAGAACACTGATAAAATTTCAGTAAAAATTCAGCATGAATCTAGTAGCATTTATGGAATTATTATTGGCTATGATAAGGGAAAAGAGCTACTTAAGATTAGCCAGCTAAATAGTAGTGGCGATATCAGTCAAGGAGACAAGGTGACGACCAGTGGTTTAGGAAACTTTAATGCAGCAGACATTCCTGTTGGGGAAGTAGTTTCTGTGACTCATAGTAGCGATTATCTGACAAGAGAAGTTATGGTTAAGCTTTATGCTGACTCGATGAATGTGAAGGTTGTAGAGCTAGTGGGGAATCCATCATGAGACAGTTGAAACAGATAGGAATGTTTATCCTCTTGCCCCTTATTTTGTTAATAGATAGCCATTTAGGACAATTTGTAAATAGTTTTTTTCCTCATTTTCATATTATTAGTCACTTTATTTTTATATTCCTATTATTTGAGACGATTGAAGTCTCTGAGTATTTATTTTTGGCCTATTGCTTGGTTCTAGGTGTCATATACGATATTTATTTCTTTCATTTAATAGGATTAGCAAGCCTTCTTTTTATTATTGTTGGTGCTATTGTTTATAAAAATAATTCTGTCATATTGGTAAATAGATGGACTAGAATGTTAGCAATACTAGTGATGACTTTCTTATTTGAATTTGGTGGCTTTATGCTTGCGCAGGCTATTGGATTAACATCTGAAAGCCTAACATTTTTTATAATCTATAGTTTGGTGCCAACCATGATCTTAAATTTTATTTGGATGTTAGTTTTTCAGTTTGTTTTTGAAAAAATATATCTATAATAAAGAAATAAAACTGTAATAAAGGCGTAATATTTATTAAGCCTTTTTTTGATATACTAGTAATGTCTTAAAAGAAGGAGTATATACCAATATGAAGAAAAAAATCTTAGCGTCACTTTTATTAAGTACAGTATTAGTTTCACAAGGAGCAATCCTTTCGACAGTAAAAGCTGACAATACAGACGATAAAATTGCTGCTCAAGATAGTAAAATTAGTTCTTTGACAGCGCAACAAGCAGAAGCTCAAAAGCAAGTTGATCAGATCCAAGAGCAAGTTTCAGCAATTCAAACTGAACAAGAGAAATTACAAGCTGAAAATGAAACTCTACAAGCAGAATCTAAGCAACTTGAAGGAGAAATTACTGAGTTATCAAAAAACATCGTAGCTCGTAATGCTTCTCTTGAGAACCAAGCTCGTAGCGCACAAACTAATGGAACTGCTACAAGTTATATCAACACAATTATCAACTCAAACTCAATCACAGAAGCTATTTCTCGTGTTGCTGCAATGAGTGAAATTGTATCTGCTAACAACAAAATGTTGGAACAACAAAAAGAAGATAAAAAAGCTATTGCTGAAAAACAAGTGGCAAACAACGAAGCTATTAATACAGTTATTGCTAACCAACAAACACTTGCTGACGATGCTCAAGTTTTGACAACTAAACAAGCAGAATTAAAAGTTGCTGAATTGAACCTTGCAGCTGAGAAAGCTACAGCTGAGGGCGAAAAAGCTAGTTTGTTAGAGAAAAAAGCAGCGGCAGAAGCAGAAGCAAAAGCAGCAGCTGAGGCAGAAGCAGCTTATAAAGCTCAACAAGCTAGTCAACGTCAATCTGTAGTTGCATCTGCTAACACTACACTAGTAGCACAAGTACAAGCTACAGCAGCATCTTATTCTGCATCATCTGAGGCAGAAGCGCCAACACCAACGCCTGTCGCAACACCTGCACCAGCAAGACAACGTCCTACTTACAGCACCAATGCTTCAAGCTATCCTGTTGGAGAATGTACATGGGGAGCTAAAACATTAGCGCCTTGGGCTGGAGACTACTGGGGTAATGGTGGACAGTGGGCTGCAAGTGCAGCAGCTGCCGGCTTCCGTACAGGTTCTACACCGCAAGTAGGAGCTATCGCTTGTTGGAATGATGGTGGTTATGGACACGTTGCAGTCGTTACAGCTGTTGAGTCTTCATCACGTATCCAAGTATCGGAATCAAACTATGGTGGAAACCGTACAATCGGAAATCACCGTGGATGGTTCAATCCAGGTGGAGTAACATACATCTATCCAAACTAAAAAATGCTGAGACTCGTATTGAGTCTCTTTTTATTTTTTGTTTAGTTAGGATAGCAGTTTTTAATAGAAAATAATTTAAAATAACTTGAAAAATACGATAAACTATGGTAAAATGAAACTTGTCGTGTAAACGATAATACTCATTCTTGATGAATTGTGAAACTGTTGCCCTCGGGTCGTTTTGCAAGCTGAAATCGAGAAGAGGAAAAAACAAAAAAGGAGAAATACTCATGGCAGTAATTTCAATGAAACAACTTCTTGAGGCTGGTGTACACTTCGGTCACCAAACTCGTCGCTGGAACCCTAAGATGGCTAAGTACATCTTCACAGAGCGTAACGGAATCCACGTTATCGACTTACAACAAACTGTAAAATACGCTGACCAAGCATACGATTTTATGCGTGATGCTGCAGCTAACGATGCAGTTGTATTGTTCGTTGGTACTAAGAAACAAGCCGCTGATGCAGTTGCTGAAGAAGCTGTTCGTGCAGGACAATACTTCATCAACCACCGTTGGTTGGGTGGAACTCTTACAAACTGGGGAACAATCCAAAAACGTATCGCTCGCTTGAAAGAAATCAAACGTATGGAAGAAGATGGAACTTTCGAAGTTCTTCCTAAGAAAGAAGTTGCACTTCTTAACAAACAACGTGCACGTCTTGAAAAATTCTTGGGTGGTATCGAAGACATGCCTCGCATTCCAGATGTAATGTACGTAGTTGACCCACATAAAGAGCAAATCGCTGTTAAAGAAGCTAAAAAATTGGGTATCCCAGTTGTAGCGATGGTTGACACAAACACTGATCCAGATGATATCGATGTAATCATCCCAGCTAACGATGACGCTATCCGCGCAGTTAAGTTGATCACTGCTAAATTGGCAGACGCTATCATCGAAGGTCGCCAAGGTGAAGATGCTGTAGCAGCAGTTGAAGCAGAATTTGCAGCTTCAGAAGCTCAAGCAGACTCAATCAAAGAAATCGTTGAAGTTGTTGAAGGCGACAACGCTTAATTCATATCAATAGTAATTACCTAGGAGGGCGGGGCTTAGCCCGGCTCTCCTATTTTTAAAAAAATAGGAGAATCAAAATGGCAGAAATTACAGCTAAACTTGTTAAAGAGTTGCGTGAAAAATCTGGTGCTGGTGTTATGGACGCTAAGAAAGCATTGGTCGAAGTTGAAGGTGATATCGAAAAAGCGATTGAATTGCTTCGCGAAAAAGGTATGGCTAAGGCAGCTAAAAAAGCTGACCGTGTTGCTGCAGAAGGTTTGACTGGTGTATTTGTTAACGGTAACGTCGCAGCAGTAGTTGAAGTAAATGCTGAAACTGACTTCGTTGCGAAAAATGCTCAATTCGTTGAATTGGTAAATGCTACAGCTAAAGTAATCGCTGAAGGTAAACCAGCTAACAACGAAGAAGCACTTGCATTGACAATGCCTTCAGGTGAAACACTTGAAGCTGCATATGTATCTGCAACAGCAACTATCGGAGAAAAAATCTCATTCCGTCGTTTTGCTTTACTTGAAAAAACAGATGCACAACACTTTGGAGCATACCAACACAATGGTGGACGTATCGGTGTTATCTCTGTTATTGAAGGTGGAGATGAAGCACTTGCTAAACAAATCTCAATGCATATCGCTGCGATGAAACCAACAGTTCTTTCATACAAAGAATTGGATGAGCAATTTGTTAAAGATGAGTTGGCTCAATTGAACCACGTAATCGACCAAGATAACGAAAGCCGTGCTATGGTTAACAAACCAGCTCTTCCACACTTGGCATACGGATCTAAAGCTCAATTGACTGATGAAGTTATCGCTAAAGCTGAAGAAGATATCAAAGCTGAATTGGCTGCAGAAGGTAAACCAGAAAAAATCTGGGATAAAATCATCCCAGGTAAGATGGACCGCTTCATGCTCGACAACACTAAAGTTGACCAAGCATACACACTTCTTGCACAAGTCTACATCATGGATGACAGCAAGACAGTTGAAGCATACCTTGAATCAGTTAACGCTTCAGTAGTTGAGTTCGCTCGCTTTGAAGTTGGTGAAGGTATCGAAAAAGCTGCAAATGATTTTGAAGCTGAAGTTGCAGCTACAATGGCAGCAGCTTTGAATAACTAATAATAAAAAGAGGAAGCAGATTTGCTTCCTCTTTCTTATAGAAAAAATTAAAAAGCCCTTGTTAAAGGGCTTTGTGTATTTAGGAGACTAGACTTCGAACTCATAGAGCGCTGTAGATAGGTACCGTTCTCCGTTATCTGGTGCAAGCGCAAGGACTTTTTTACCTGCCCCAAGTTCTTTTGCAACTTCGATAGCAGCATAGATAGCAGCAGCAGAAGAAATACCTACCAAGAAGCCTTCTTTTCCACCAATTTCGCGACCAAGTGCAAGAGCATTGTCTGATGTCACGCGAACGATACCATCATAAGCTTCTGTATCAAGTGTTTCTGGGATGAATCCTGCAGAGATACCTTGAATTTTGTGAGGTCCTGGTTTTTCACCTGATAAGATTGCTGACTCGTCTGCCTCAACTGCAAAAACTTGAATGTTTGAGTTAGCAGTTTTAAGAGCATGAGAAACACCTGAAATAGTTCCTCCAGTACCAACACCAGCAACAAAGGCATCTAAACCATCAGCTCCGAAATCAGCTAGAATTTCAGCTCCTGTTGTTCTTTCGTGGACAGCTGGATTAGCTGGGTTGTTAAATTGTAGAGGAAGGAAACCATCACGTTCAGCAGCAATTTCTTGCGCTTTTGCAATCGCACCTTTCATTCCTTCACTACCGGGAGTGAGGACTAGTTCAGCACCATAAGCTTGGATGATCTTACGGCGTTCAACACTCATTGTTTCAGGCATAACGATGACAACCTTATAACCTTTAGCAGCACCAACCCATGAAAGACCGATACCAGTGTTCCCGCTTGTTGCTTCTACAATAGTAGAGCCTGGTTTCAGTTTACCCTCTTGCTCTGCTTTTTCAATCATACTAAGAGCGATGCGGTCTTTAACGGATGAACCTGGGTTAAAGGCCTCCAGTTTTACATAAACATCTGCAGCGCCTTCTGGTACGATATGATTTAGTTTAACAATAGGAGTCTGTCCCACTAGTTCAGTAATATTATTGTATATAGCCATGTGAATACCTCTTTTTGTAAGTTGTACCTAGTATAACGCTATCTTAAACTTTTGTAAAATATAGAAATCCTATCGAAGCGATAGGATTTTTTTATATCAATGATCCAAACCGTTAATTCTCAAACGGTTTTGATAAGCTAGTTCTAACAAATAAGTATAGAGTGGGACAAGATCGGATTTCTTTGGAAATTCAAATTTGATAGAGTTAGAGTGCTCGTGGTGAGCTTTTAGGAAGACATTTTCTAAATAAGTAATAGTCATTTCACTGTCATCGATTCCAAGGCCAGCGGTTTCCAATTCAACATCGACAATATTCATGAGGAAAATGGATTTGATAGATACTTTTTTTCCAGTAGCTCCCTGTTTGTCTGTAAAAATAATACGAATGTTTGTAAAGATGATTGCATCACGAATGAGCTTATACCCAATCTGGATTTCTTCATTTTCTAGTAGATATTGACCATACTCTTTCGTTAGAGTTTCTTTGTTTTGTTCGCTAAAATTTCCAGCGAGTCCATTGATTAATTTTCCGAATACCATATTTTTCTCCTTTTTAAGCTAAGTCAACAGGAACTTTAACTTCTCGTAAACCTTTATCTACTAAAACTACCTTTCCACTATAAAATTCTATGAGTTCTGATTTTATATGTTCTTTATTTTCTTTATCTACAAAAATCATGGTTTCAACTTGATCCGTAAAGTTTGTTTCAATCTCCATAAGATGATGTTCTTTCAGAAAGTTGCCATATTCTTGATATTGAGCATAAGTCATTTGAATCTGAATTCCTGCCTGCTCTTTGATTTCAATGATGCCAATTTCTTTGACTGCCAAGGCAACACTTCCTGCATAAGCGCGAATGAGGCCTCCGGCACCCAACTTAATACCACCAAAATATCGGGTAACAACTACACAGATATTCGTAAGATTGTGGTTCTCTAGAACTCCAAGCATAGGTACACCAGCAGTTCCGCTTGGTTCTCCATCATCACTGGTTCGTTTAATTTCGCTACGTTCACCGATAATAAAGGCAGAGCAGTTATGGGTAGCCTTGTAGTGTTTTTTTTTGATAGCTGTGATAAAGTCACGCGCCTCTTCCTCGCTATAGACACGCTTTGCATGGCAAATGAAGCGAGATTTTTTGATTTCTTCTTGGACTTGTCCGTCTTCTTTAATTGTTCTAAATTCCATGGTTTAATTGTACTAAAAAATAGTATAAAGCGCTAGTTTTTCCGAATATATAAGTATGAAAGTTAATCCAAATTATCTTGGTCGTCTATTTACTGAACAAGAATTGAGTTTCGAAGAGCGACAACTGGCTAAACAACTTCCTTCTATGAGAAAAGAGAAAGAACAACTAGTCTGTCAGCGGTGTGGTAGCAAGGTTGAGGAAGAATGGCATCTGCCCGTTGGAGCCTTTTATTGCCGAGAGTGTTTGATTATGAAGAGAGTTAGAAATGATGAGCCCCTTTATTATTTCCCTCAAGAAGATTTTCCGAGACAAGATGTTTTAAAATGGTCAGGTCAATTAACGCCTTTTCAAGAACAGGTGTCAATGGGTTTGCTTCAAGCAGTAGATAAGAAGGAACCTAGCTTAGTTCATGCAGTTACGGGCGCGGGAAAGACAGAGATGATCTACCAAGTTGTTGCTAAAGTAATTAATAGAGGTGGAGCAGTCTGTCTGGCAAGTCCAAGAATAGATGTCTGCTTGGAGTTATATAAGCGGCTACAGAGTGATTTTACCTGTAAAATTTCTCTACTACATGGTGAATCAGAGCCCTACTTTCGGACACCCTTAGTGGTTGCTACAACACATCAGTTACTAAAATTCTATCAAGCTTTTGATTTATTAATAGTTGATGAAGTGGATGCTTTTCCTTATGTAGACAATCCCATACTGTATCATGCTGTCAATAACTGTGTAAAAGAGAGTGGTTTGAAAATTTTTTTGACGGCTACTTCTACAGATGAGTTGGATAAGAAGGTCAAGCAAGGGGAATTAAAGCGTCTTAGTCTACCACGTCGTTTTCATGGCAATCCTTTAGTTATTCCAAAGCCAGTTTGGTTATCTGACTTCGATAAACATTTACAAAAAAATCGTTTAGTACCCAAATTAAGGCGTTATATCGAGAAACAAAGAGAGTCGGCTTATCCTTTACTGATTTTTGCATCAGAGATTGAAAAAGGAGAAAGGCTAAAGGAAATCTTACAGCGTGCCTTTCCCAATGAGAAAATTGGTTTTGTTTCTTCTGCTACAGAGGACCGTTTGCAACAAGTACAAGCCTTTCGAGATAGAGAGCTGACTATTTTGATAAGTACAACCATCCTAGAACGCGGGGTTACTTTCCCGTGTGTGGATGTTTTTGTAGTAGAAGCTAATCACCAACTCTTTACCAAGTCTAGTTTAATCCAAATTGGAGGACGAGTGGGGAGAAGTATGGATCGTCCTACAGGTCAACTTATCTTCTTTCATGATGGGATAAATAGATCTATCAAGAAAGCTATAAAGGAAGTCAAAGAGATGAATCAGGAGGCAGGTCTATGAAATGTCTAATATGTGGACAAGATTTAGAAACTGAGTTATCATTCACGAGTTTATTGCTTCTCAAAAAAGAAGAGACCTATACCTGCTCCGCTTGTTTTAATCATTTTGAAAGAATTAGTCCTGAACACTGTCCAACGTGTTTTAAGGAGGGGGAGACAAGTCCCTGTCAGGATTGTCAGTATTGGTATAAAGAAGGGATTCAAGTAGAGCATGAAGCTGTTTTCACCTATAATGAAGCCATGAAGGATTATTTTCATAGATATAAATTTGATGGAGATTATCTATTAAGGAAGGTATTTACAAAAGTTCTTTACCAAAAATTTCAAAAATATAAAGATTATCAGCTTGTGCTTATTCCTCTAAGTAAGGAGAGATTACAGCAAAGGGGGTTTAATCAAGTAGAAGGTTTAATTGAGAGAACAGGGCTTTCTTATTACAATATTATTGATAAAAAAGAAGTTAAAGCCAGTTCATCTATGAACCGAGCAGACCGTTTGCAAGTAGAAAACCCCTTTGTAATCAAAGAGGGAGTAAAGATTCCAGAAAAGATTTTACTCTTTGATGATATTTATACAACAGGTGCTACAATAAATCGTATTAAAAAAATGCTGATAGAAGCCGGTTGTCAGAAAATTAAAACATTTTCCCTCGTAAGATGAGGAAAAAGATTGCAAAAAGATTATGAAAGCGTTATAATAAATGTAGAAAAACAAATATGTTTAGAAAGAAGGTACTTATATGATTAAATATAGTATCCGCGGTGAAAACCTAGAAGTAACTGAATCAATTCGTGATTATGTAGTTTCTAAACTCGAAAAGATCGAAAAATACTTCCAAGCAGATCAAGAATTAGATGCGCGTGTCAACTTGAAAGTCTATCGTGAAAAAACTGCTAAGGTAGAAGTAACGATTCCACTTGGTTCTATTACCCTTCGTGCAGAAGATGTTTCTCAGGATATGTATGGATCTATCGACCTAGTGACAGATAAGATTGAACGTCAAATCCGTAAAAACAAAACAAAGATTGAGCGTAAAAACAGAAATAAAGTATCTAAAAGTCAATTATTTACAGATGCTTTGGTTGAAGATACAGATACATCACAACCAAAAGTTGTTCGTTCAAAACAAATTGATTTGAAACCAATGGACCTAGAAGAAGCCATTCTACAAATGGACTTGCTAGGACATGATTTCTTCATCTACGTAGATGTTGAAGATGAATCAACAAATGTAATTTATCGTCGTGAAGATGGAGATATCGGTCTTCTCGAAGTAAAAGAATCATAAGATATTATCGTTTAAATATATAAGTGGGCTGTTGAAAACAGCCCACTTATTTGATTTTACAAAGATATAAGTTAGAGTATTAACTCAACTTATAGGGCCATTTACTTTAATTAAGTAGACAAAAGAAAGCGCTTTAAGTTAAAATAGTCATGTCAACAAATATTGAGCGTAAAAATGTAAGCGCTCTAAAATTAATTTATTACAAAGGAGTCCACAGATGGCAACTAAAGAAGAAATCTTGCGCGAATTATATCCAGAGGATCTATTCCACTATGCAGATGGTTTAACATTGGGAGAAGCAGAAGTTTTACAAGAAACTCGTCGTTTGATTGAAAAACACCTTCGTCCTGTAATTAATGAATATTGGGAAGCACCTGATTTCCCATTCGAACAATTTTACGCAGTAGCTAAAGGCGCACAAATTATGAACAACCCTAAATTGTTCGAAGGAAGAGAAGGAAGCTACAAACCATCAGAACTTTACATCGCATTCTTGTACCTTGAATTAGGTCGTTTCGATGCTTCTATGGCAACTTTCTTCACAGTTCACGGTGGACTTTGCTACAACACAATCTTGCTTGGTGGTGATGAGCGTCAACAAAAAGAATTCCTTCCTAAATTGGCTGCATTTGACTGGCAAGGATGTTTCGCTTTGACTGAGCCTTTGTCAGGATCAGACATCGCTGGTGGTCTTGCTACAACAGCTGAGCGCGTTGGAGACAAATGGATCTTGAACGGTGAAAAACGTTGGATCGGTGGATCAGATACAGCTGACGTTGTTCCAGTATTCGCTCGCGACGTTGAAGATGGACGCGTGAAATGTTTCATCGTTCGTAAAGGTGCTCCAGGATACCACGCTGAGCCAATCCCTCACAAAACTGCTCTTCGTTGCGTACGTAATGGTCACATTACTATGAAGAACGTTGAAGTTCCAGATTCAGACCGTTTGGTAAACATCAACGGATTTGCTGATGTAGCTCGTATCTTGACATTCACTCGTGCTGACGTTGCTCACATTGCAACTGCTATCACTTGTGGTTCATTTGTTGCAGCTCTTAAATATGCTAAAGACCGTCAACAATTCAAACGTCCAATTGCTTCATTCCAGATCGTTCAAGAAAAATTGGCTAGAATGCAAGCTAACGCAGTGGCAGCACTTGCTTACTCAGCTCGTATCGCAGAAATGCAAGAAGCTGGTAACGAATTGATGCTTAACTCTGCACTTGCTAAAATGCATAACTCATTGGTAATGCGTGAAACAGTTGCCCTTGCACGTGAAACATGTGGTGGTAACGGAATCACTCTTGAAACTGACGTAGCTCGCTTCTTTGCAGATGCTGAAGCAATCTACACTTACGAAGGTTCTCACGAGGTGAACGCATTGATCGTTGGTCGTGAACTCACTGGTGTCGGTGCATTCGTATAATAATGAATTTGGAACGGTTGCTTAGCATTTGCTGAAAGACCGTTCCGATTCTTTCTTTATAAACTTTATATATTAAAATTAAGAGGAGAAAATAATGAGTATTTCTAAAGTAATGATCATTGGTTCTGGTCAAATGGGAGGCGGAATCGCGCAAGTATTCGCTCAATCTGGTTTTACAGTATACCTTAATGACATTAAAGAAGAATTTGTACAAAGAGGGATTGATAACATCTCTAAACAATTGGCTCGTTCAGTAGAAAAAGGACGTATGTCAGAAGAAGAAAAAGGAAAAATTTTGGGTAACTTGATTCCTTCAACTTCTTACGAAGATGCTAAAAACGTTCAATTGGTTATTGAAGCAGCTACAGAAAACAGAGATATCAAACTCAGCATCTTTAAACAATTGGATGAAATTACTGCTCCTGAAACAATTTTGGCTTCTAACACATCATCTCTTTCTATTACGGATATTGCTGCGGCTACAGTTCATCAAGAACGTGTAATTGGTATGCACTTCTTCAACCCAGCGCCAGTTATGAAATTGGTTGAAGTTATTCGTGCCCTTCAAACTTCAGATGAAGTTGTAAAAGTTGTCCGTGAATTGACTGAAAAAATTGGAAAAACTGCAGTTGACGTTAAAGACTCTTATGGATTCGTTGTTAACCGTGTGTTGATTCCAATGATTAATGAAGCTATCTTTATCCTTGGTGAAGGTGTTGCTTCTGCAGAAGAAATTGATGAAGCTATGAAATTGGGTGCAAACCATCCAATTGGCCCATTGGCACTTGCTGACTTGATCGGATTGGATGTATGTTTGGCAATCATGGGAGTATTGAATAACGGCTTCGGTGATCCTAAATACCGTCCAGCACCACTATTGAAGAAAATGGTTGAAGCTGGTAAACTAGGTCGTAAGACTAAAGAAGGATTCTTTAAATACTAAGATTATAAGGAGTAAATAATGAAAGAAGCAGTTATTGTTGCAGCGGTTCGTACACCTCTAGGTGCCTTCGGTGGAAGCTTGAAAGATGTTCCTGCTGTTGATTTGGGAAGTCTAGTTATCAAGAGCGCTATCGAAAGAGCTAACTTGAAACCAGAACAAGTTGATGAAGTTATCATGGGTAATGTTCTTGGTGCAGGTCTAGGACAAAACGTTGCACGTCAAATGAGCGTTAACGCGGGTATCCCAGTTGCTTCTCCAGCATTCACTATTAACAAAGTTTGTGGATCTGGTTTGAAAGCAGTTCAGTTGGCAACTCAAGCAGTATTGTGCGGAGATGCAGATATTGTTGTAGCTGGTGGTGCAGAAAACATGAGTCAAGCTCCTTACGTTGTTCAAAACCAACGTTGGGGATCTCGTATGGGAGACTCTAAAGTAGTAGATACTATGCTCCGCGATGGTTTGACAGATGGTTTCGAAGGTTTCCACATGGGTATTACAGCTGAAAACGTTGCTGAACAATACGGTATCACTCGTGAAGACCAAGATAACTTTGCTGTACAATCACAAAAACGTGCAGTTGCAGCTATTGAAGCTGGACGCTTTAAAGAAGAAATCGTTCCAGTTGAAATTCCACAACGCCGTGGTGAGCCTATTGTATTTGATACAGATGAGTTCCCAAGAAAAGACGCTTCACTTGAAGGGCTTTCTAAACTTCGTCCAGTATTCAAGAAAGATGGTACTGTAACAGCTGGTAATGCTTCAGGTATCAATGATGGTGCAGCAGCAGTCGTAGTTATGAGTGCTGAAAAAGCTAAAGAATTGGGAGTTCCAGTATTGGCAACTATCAAATCTTACGCAAGTGCTGGTCTTGATCCAAAAGTTATGGGTTGTGGTCCAATCTATGCATCTCGTAAAGCACTTGAAAAAGGTGGATTTACAGTTGCAGATCTTGACTTGGTAGAATCAAACGAAGCATTTGCGGCTCAAGCATGTGCAGTTGGTAAAGAACTTGGTCTTGACCCAGAAAAAGTAAACGTTAACGGTGGTGCTATCGCTCTTGGACACCCAATCGGTGCTTCAGGATGCCGTATCTTAGTTACTCTTCTTCACGAAATGGAAAAACGTGATGCAAAACGTGGTCTTGCTACACTTTGTATCGGTGGAGGAATGGGTACTGCAGTTATCGTAGAACGTTAATTCCTACTTTATTCGATTGACTAAAATGTATTATATCTTATCTGAAATCTCCTCGGAGAATTTCGGGTAAGATATTTTTTTATTCTAAATAATTAGAAGTATAAAGTATCAAAATAAAAGCGCTTTCCTATAAGGTGAACTTATAGTTCCAAGCATAAATACTAAGTGGACGGTTGTTAATAAATAAGGTATTATAATAATGTAAGCACTTACATTGGTATCGGTATTTGTTGACGCAGTACTCTATACTCAAAATAACTTAAAGTAGGAGGAGAATAATGAGTAATACAGTTTTATTAGAGGTTAAAGATGGTATCGGTTATATCACCATTAACCGCCCAGCAGCTTTGAACGCGTTGAGTTCAGAGGTTTTGACGGATTTAAATCTTGTTTTAGATGAAGTAGAAAAACATGAAGATATCCGTGTTGTTATTGTTAGTGGTCAAGGTGATAAGGCATTTGTTGCAGGGGCTGATATTAAGGAAATGGACCAAATGTCTCCAATTCAAGCCTTCGAATACATGACATATGCCAATGATACATTTACCCGTCTGTCTGATCTTACTCAACCGACTATTGCAGTTCTTAATGGATATGCTTTGGGAGGCGGTTTGGAGCTTGCACTCTCAACGGATATTAGAATTGGCTTTGAAAAGACAATGGTAGGATTCCCTGAAGTTGGCTTGGGTATCATTCCTGGATTCGCAGGAACACAAAGAATGTCTCGTTTGATCGGTACTAGCAAGACAAAAGAATTGATTTACACTGCTAGAATCGTCAAAGGAAATGAAGCCTATGACCTAGGAATTTTGAACAAACTTGTTCCAGCTGAGGAATTATTGTCATCTGCTGAAGAACTAGCTAAAAGCATCATGAAAAATGCTCCATTGGCTGTTGAAAAAGCTAAGCATGTCATTCAAGTTGGTTCAGAACTTCCTCTTAAGAATGCAATTCGTTTAGAGACAGAAGCTGAAGCTCTTCTCTTCTCTACTGAAGACAAAGTTGAAGGAATGCGTGCTTTTGTTGAAAAACGTAAAGCCGTGTTCAACCGTAAATAAAAATTGAGGTGTTAGTATGAAAGCTGTTTTATCATTACAAGAAGCTATTTCTAAAGTAAAACCTGGTGATGTCGTAGGGATTTCAGGATTCCTTGCTGTTGGTGAACCTTTGGAGTTAATCGAAGAGTTGGTTAGACAAAATCAACAAGATTTGACTTTGGTTTCAGTTGTTACTTCACATCCAGGTAAAGAAGTGGGTGTTGGACGCCTTTGTGAAAACCACCAAGTTAAAAAATATGTTGCTGCCCACATTGGTACATCTCCTGCTGCTCAAAAAGAATACTTTAGTGGAGAAATGGAAGTAGAATTCACTCCAATGGGTACTGTTGTTGAACGTCTTCACGCTGCTGGAGCAGGTCTTGGAGGAGTTTTGACACCGACAGGAGTTGGTACTATTTTAGAAAATGACCATGAAAAAGTAGTTCGCAATGGTCGCGAGTACCTCTTTTATAACCCGCTAAAACTTGACGTAGCATTGATTAAAGCTACAAAAGCTGATAAGTACGGAAACTTGTACATTGATGGTACAACTAAGAACATTTCATTGCAACTAGCTCTTGCAGCAGATACAGTTATCGTTGAAACAAATGAAATTGTTGAAGTTGGTGAAATTAAACCGGATGACGTCTATATTCCAGGTATCCTTGTTGACTATGTAGTCCAAGGCTTAACTCCAGAAGAACACCACAAGATGATGGGTGACCTCTGGACAGAGACTAATAAATTAGCGGGGGTAAAATAATATGAAACCAAAAGAAATTATTGCAAGACGTGTTGCTCTTGAATTTAAAGATGGTGATGTTGTAAACCTTGGATTTGGTATTCCAAATGCTTCTGCAGACTTCATCCCAGAAGGTGTTAACGTAATCCTTCAAGCAGAAAATGGTGCCCTTCGCTTTGGTGAAACACCAACTAAAGATAATTATAATCCAAACCTAGCAAACTCAGGTGGTGCACCAATTACTCTCCTTCCAGGAGCTGCTTTGTTTGATTTGCAAACATCTTTTGCAATTATTCGTGGTGGTCACGTTGATGCGACTGTTCTTGGAGCTCTTGAAGTAAGCCAAGACGGAAGCATTGCAAACTGGATTATCCCAGGAAAATTTGCACCAGGTATGGGTGGAGCGATGGACCTTTTGGTAGGTGCTAAACGCGTTATTGGAGCAATCCAACATACTACAGGTGGCGAATCTAAACTTTTGAAAGAGTGCACATTGCCTCTATCAGCTAAAGGAGTTTTAGATCTTGTCATTACAGAACTAGCTGTTTTTGGATTCAAAGATGGTAAATTCTTGTTGAAAGAAGTTGCACCAGGTGTAACTGTAGAAGAAGTTCTTGAAAAAACAGCCGGTGACGTTATTGTTGCAGAAGATGTGAAGACAATGCCTATCTAGGCTAATATTGGCTATTTTCTTCTGAACATGATATTATATATGTAAACGATACTATCGTCTTTTTAGGCGGTAGTATCAATTGGTATCTAAGTGAAAAAATAAATGGAAGTAAGGTGATAGCTAAGTGGATATTATACAAATGAACTATTTCATTAATATAGTCGAATGTGGTTGCAATCTATCGATTGCAGCAAAGAAAATCCATATTAGTCAGTCAGCCTTAAGTCAATTTGTAACAAATTTTGAAGCAGCTGAGGGAATTCAATTATTCAATCGAAAGAATGGTAGATTGGAAAGTTTGACTGAGGCAGGACGAAAGATTTATCGTTTTGCCACAGAAATTGTTAATCGTCACGAAGAGATGCTTTCAATGATTCATATTGAATCACAAAAGCAGAGAGGGACTATTAATCTTGGTATTCCTTCTTTGATATTAAGAACGTTCTTCTCAAACGCTCTACCGCATTTTTTGAGAAACAACCCTCACATCTATATTCAAGTTATAGAGGGTGGAGGAAAAGAGATTCACCAAAAAATGAGTGTCGGTGATTTGAACCTAGCATTTTTAATTGAGCCAACAAACTTAGATGCACAAAAATTTGAACAACATATTATTCATTTAGACGAGTATGTTGCTTATATGGATAAAGATCATCCATTAGCACAGAAAGAAGCGCTAGATTGGTCTGATCTTGCTGATTATGATATAGCAATCTTTAATAAAACATTTACGACTTATGATTTGGTGGTTGAGAAACTTCGTTCACAACGCATAAATACTAAATTTGCTTATTTATCATCTACTTGGGACTTTTTAATTGAGTCTACTTATCAAACAGACCTGATTACAATTTTACCAAAATCTGTTGAAACTCTTGTAGATGGCAGTCGTTTCCAAACTGTCCGCTTTAATGACCCGATTCCTTTTAATGTTTGGTTCTGTAGACCATACAAGGCTTCCTATAACGAGGTCGAATCCTATGTGTATGAAGAATTGTTAAAAGGGTATTATCAACCCTTGTCTGAGAATTAGCTTGGGGTGAAGAGTAATGGTCTACAATGATAACCTTGCTAAAAGGTATAGTGCAGAGATAAGCAGTCTAATTGCCAGCTATTTTGAGCATAGAATAGATAAAAATCAATTTCCAAGAGAATTGTTTGATGAGTTTATTGGATCTTTTGATATATTTTCTTCCATCGTAAAGGATGAAGATTCGATTTTAAGTGAAGAATTCATGACTTTTATTCGTATAATCTCAAAAGAATTTGCTGCTTTTTCGACAGTTTTATTAACGCAGGCTTGCTATGGGATTTATCCTATTAATCGATACGGTAGTCCTAAACAAAAAAGTCTATATCTCGAAAAATTAATTAAAGGAGAGATATTGGCTGGTCTGGGTTTTTCTGAGGGATATCTTGGCGAAAATCTAGAATTAGTGAATACAACTGCGACTAAAACAAGTAATGGATGGCGTCTTTCAGGTAAGAAATCGATTGTTTCAAATTGCCGTTTTACGGATATACTTTTTATATTTGCCAAAGTAGAAAATGATGAAAAGAAACCGTCGTTTGGATTTTTTATCGTAGACACTAAGGACCCAGGTGTTTACTTTGGAGAAGATATCCCTAAACAAGGACTAAAAGGTTTACCAATCAGTTCAGTTACTTTTGATAATATTGAATTATCAGAGGATAGTTTATTAGGGATGACTTTAGCTGGCCAAGAACAGTTAAATGACTTTGTTCGAAAGCTTCAATTAGGTTTAAGCGCAGTTTCTATTGGAATTTCCGAAGGAGCTTTTGAAAAAGGTTTATCTTTTCTAAAGGTGAAACGTGGTTTTGGTAAGAGGTTGATTGATGCGACGATTTATCAACATCAATTTGCTGATTTATATACAAAACTATGTGCAGCAGAAGCGTATTTCAATTCATATAAAAATCAAATGTTAGATGATTCTTTGTATGTTTCACAGATTAAATTATTTACTACAAAAGTAGCTATTGAAATTTCTGAAGAGATTATCAGATTAATAGGTCCGCTACAAGCACAGGATAAAAGCCCGATTGATCGTTATTTAAAAGATGCTAAAACTATTGAAAGTTACGGAAAATCTGGAGACTCAATTCGAAAAAGAATAGCACACCAGTGGCTAAAGGAGTAATAAAATGACAGAACTCAAGTTGCAAGAGTATCAATTTCATAATATGAAGTTGACATGGCTACGAGGAGCTGATAAATTAACTGATGCAGGGACATTATTTGGTCCTGTTCCAAAAGTTGTGTGGTCTCGATACTATCCAACAAATGAAGACAATATGATGTCTGAATTGACAGATCCGATCTTGATTCAATACCAAGGGAAGAATTACCTGATGGATGCAAGTTTCGATACGGCAAAATTGTCTGAGAAACAAAGACGCAATCTTGGAATTTTATCTGAAAGTAAAATTGAAGAGAGTTTAGAGCTTTTAGGCTTGTCTCCAGAGAAAATTGATTATGTACTGATGACACATATGCACCATGACCATTCAGGTGGTTTGACACGCGTTAATTCTGAGGGCAATCTTGTTTCTAAGTTTCCAAATGCAAAGATTATTGTCAATGATATAGAATGGTACGAAATGAGAAATCCTAATAATCGTACTCGTGGAACTTATTTGAAAGAGAATTGGGAGCCGATTCAGGACCAAGTTACAACTTTCTCTGATTCTGTTGAGATTATTCCAGAAATTCAAATGATTCATACAAGCGGACATAGTAACGGTCACTGTATTATTTTACTTAAACAAGGTGAAGATACAATGATTCACATGGGAGATTTGATGCTAACACACGCTCATCGAAATCCACTATGGGTCCCAGCTGTAGATGATTATCCAATGAAATCTATTTCAGCAAAAGAAAAATGGCTTAAGCAAGCCTTTGAAAATGGTTATAAATTCTTCTTCTATCATGATCAATTTTTTGCAGTTGCAGAATTTGATAAAGAAGGTAAAGAATTTGTGAACTATGTTTTACGCTCACGTCCACCAGTGATTCCATTTACAGAACAGCAAGATCGTAGACCAGACTTTTTATAATAGTTGCGTATAAGGAGACAAATGACTAAATTCTCTTGTTTGTTAGATACAGGAAAATAGCCTGTTGAATTTCAAACAAAACTGAACCGAAAATAAAGGAGTAAACATATGTCTATTACTAAACTTTTGCAAATCAAATACCCTATTTTCCAAGGAGCTATGGCTCAAATTTCTCACTATCAACTTGCTGCTGCTGTTTCAGAAGCTGGAGGACTAGGAATTATTGCCTCTGGTGGTATGACAGGAGAACAACTTCGCGAAGAAATTCGTGAATTGAGAAAATTAACTGACAAACCTTTTGGTGTTAACATCATGTTAATGATGAAAAACATCAAGGATATTGTAACAGTTATTATCGAAGAAAAAGTTCCAGTTGTTACTACTGGTGCAGGAACTCCAAAACATATTATGCCATATTTGAAAGAAGCTGGTGTTAAAGTGATTCCTGTAGTTGCTAGTGTAAAACATGCTCAAAAAATGCAAGAACTTGGGGTTGATGCAGTTGTTGCTGAAGGTTCAGAAGCAGGAGGACACATTGGTGACACTAACACTATGGCTTTGATTCCTCAAATTGTAGATGCTGTTGATATTCCTGTCATCGCTGCGGGTGGTATTGCTGACGGTCGTGGATTGGCTGCTGCCTTTACACTTGGAGCTCAAGGTGTACAAATGGGTACTATCTTCTTGGCTTCAAACGAATGTCCAATTGCTGATGCTTATAAAGAAGCTGTCCTTGCAGCAAATGATACAGCAACTGCTGTTACTGGACGTATCGCAGGAGCTCCTGTTCGTTGTATTCGCAATGAAATGACAGACCACTACATCGAATTAGAACAAAAAGGTACAAACCGTGAAGAGCTTGAAGAAATTACTATCGGTTCTCTTTCTAAAGCAGTTTACGAAGGTGATACTGTACACGGTTCAATGATGAGTGGACAAATTGCAGGTATGGTAAAAGAAATTAAACCATGTAAAGAAATCATCGAAACAATTGTGGCAGAAGCACAAGAACGTCTTAAACACGTTGAAATTTCAGTAGGCGAATAATCTATCTAACTGAAAAAATACTTAAGGCAAATATAGAAGTATGTCTATAGGAGGGCGATTTAATCGTCCTCTTTTGTTCTTTAAAAACCTTTACAAAACACTTGTCTAATATCCTCGTAAACTTCCTTAAGTTCGCTTTTTGCCTACATTTATGGTATAATAATGCGCAAGAGGTTTCGAATGAAAAAAAATGAAAAAAATCCCTTTTTAATATACCTATTTTCTATGATGGCATTTACAGTCATGTCTGTATTGGTTATTTTCTTGAAAGATGATTTTGTCACAATAGCAAGCCTATTTTTCTTTATTGTAGCATTTTTAGTGTTATTTAATTTTCAGAGAAAATGCTATCAGAAAACTGAAATTGAGCAAATTCAATATGTAAACCATCAAGCTGAAGATAGTCTAAGTACACTATTAGAACGGATGCCGGTTGGAGTAATTAAACTCAACATGGATAGTGTTGAAATTGAATGGTTCAATCCCTATGCCGAGTTAATTCTAACAACTGAAGATGGGGAGATTGATATTTCCCAAGTTCAAGAAATCATAAAAGCGTCTATATCTTCTCCTGGTGTTTATGCCAATATTGGAGAGAAGCGTTACGCTGTTCATCTTGACAGAAATTCTGGAGTTTTATACTTTTTTGATGTGTCAGGAGAGTATGAAGCGACAGTTGAACTGGCTACTAGTCGTCCAGTTATTGGTGTTATCTCAGTTGACAACTATGATGATTTAGAAAATGAAACGTCTGAATCTGATATCAGCCAGATCAATAGCTTTGTTGCCAATTTTGTCGAGGAATTTACAAGACAGCATAAGATGTTTTCACGCCGCGTTGGCATGGACCGCTTTTACCTGTTTACAGACTATATCGTTCTTGAACATTTGATGAAGGATAAGTTCTCTGTCATTGATACCTTCCGTGAGGAAGCTAAACAAAGGAATCTACCTTTAACGATTAGTATGGGACTTTCATATGGAGACGGTGATCACGAGAGCATTGGTAAGGTTGCTTTATCCAACCTTAACTTAGCTGAAGTTCGTGGCGGAGATCAGGTTGTCGTACGAGAAAATGATGAGACTAAGAATCCAGTCTACTTTGGTGGAGGCTCTGTTGCGTCTGTTAAACGTACAAGAACTCGTACGAGAGCAATGATGACTGCAATATCAGAGAAGCTGAAGAGTGTTGATCGTGTATTCATCGTTGGGCATAAAAACTTAGACATGGATGCTTTAGGATCTGCTGTTGGTATGCAATTGTTCTCGAGTAACGTCTTGGATGAAAGTTATGTGGTCTATGATGCAGAACAAATGTCTCCGGACATTCATCGTGCCATTCAATTCTTAGAGAATGAGGGAGTAACAAAACTCATCCCTCTAACTCAAGCTATGGGAATGGTCACTAATCGTTCCTTGCTAGTGATGGTGGACCACTCTAAGACAGCTTTAACCTTGTCAAAAGAGTTTTATGATTTATTCACACAAACCATCATTATTGACCACCATAGACGAGATCAGGATTTCCCAGAAAATGCTGTGATCACCTATATCGAGAGTGGAGCAAGTAGTGCAAGTGAATTAGTGACTGAGTTAATTCAGTTCCAAAATTCTAAGAAGACTCGATTGAGTCGTATTCAAGCAAGTGTACTGATGGGTGGTATGATGCTGGATACTAAGAATTTTACATCTCGTGTGACTAGTCGCACTTTTGATGTAGCTAGCTATTTACGAACACGTGGAAGTGATAGTGTTGTGATTCAAGATATATCAGCGACTGATTTTGAAGAGTACCGTCTAGTAAATGAATTAATTTTACAAGGCCAAATGGTGCAACCATCTATTCTTATGGCTCAAGCTTTAGAGAATAAGGAATATGATACGGTTGTTATTAGTAAAGCGGCAGACGCTATGCTTGCTATGTCAGGTATAGAAGCTAGTTTTGTGGTTGCAAGGAATCTCCAGGGAGATATTTCCATTTCTGCACGAAGTCGAAGTAAGATCAATGTGCAACGTATAATGGAAGAGTTAGGCGGTGGAGGTCACTTTAACTTAGCCGCCGCGCGTTTGAGTGATATGACCCTACAAGAAGCTGGAGATAAACTGAAGGTAGTAATCTCTAATGATATAACAAATAAGGAGACAGAAGAATGAAGGTAATCTTTTTAGCAGATGTTAAAGGCAAAGGAAAAAAAGGCGAAATTAAAGAAGTTCCTACAGGTTATGCACAAAACTTCTTAATCAAGAAAAATCTTGCTAAAGAAGCGACAGCACAAGCGATTGGAGAGTTGCGTGGTAAGCAAAAATCAGAAGAAAAAGCACATGCGGAACTTCTAGCTGAAGCACAAGAAATCAAAGCAAAACTTGAAGCTGAAGAAACAGTCGTTGAGTTTGTAGAGAAAGTAGGTCCGGATGGACGTACTTTTGGTTCGATTACCAATAAGAAAATTGCTGAAGAACTCCAAAAACAATTTGGAATTAAAATTGATAAACGTCACATCCAAGTCCAAGCGCCAATTCGAGCAGTTGGTTTGATTGATGTACCTGTAAAGATTTATCAAGATGTAACTAGCGTCATCAATCTTCGTGTAAGAGAAGGCTAAGCTAGATTTGAGTAATGATTTTGTAAAAGGAAGGAAAGTCTGATGTCAGAAGTAGCAGAACTACGAGTTCAGCCCCAGGATATTTTGGCAGAACAATCTGTATTGGGAGCTATATTTATTGATGAAAGTAAGCTCGTATTTGTTCGAGAATATATTGATTCTCGAGACTTCTTTAAGTACGCTCACCGTTTGATTTTTCAGGCTATGGTAGATCTGTCTGATCGTGGCGAAGCAATTGATGCAACAACTGTTCGTACCATTTTAGATAATCAGAATGATTTACAAAATATTGGTGGTCTGTCCTACCTTGTTGAAATCATCAACTCTGTGCCAACCTCTGCCAATGCTGAGTACTATGCAAAAATTGTGGCAGAAAAAGCCATGCTTCGTCGCTTGATAGCTAAATTGACAGATTCTGTTAATCAAGCTTATGAAGCGTCTAGTCCTGTGGATGAAATTATTGCTCAGGCAGAAAAGGGCTTGATTGATGTTAGCGAAAATGCCAATCGTAGTGGGTTTAGAAATATTCGTGATATCCTAAACCTAAACTTTGGAAATTTGGAAACTCGCTCACAACAAACATCTGATATTACAGGAATTGCTACTGGTTATCAAGATTTGGATCATATGACTACAGGTTTACACGAGGAAGAGTTGATTATTATAGCAGCTCGTCCTGCGGTTGGTAAGACGGCTTTTGCCTTGAATATTGCTCAAAATATTGGCACCAAGCTAGACAAAACCGTTGCCATTTTCTCCCTTGAGATGGGGGCAGAGAGCTTGGTCGATCGTATGTTGGCTGCCGAAGGTTTGGTAGAGTCTCACTCTATCCGTACAGGGCAATTGACTGAGGAAGAGTGGCGCAAATATACGATTGCTCAAGGTAATCTTGCAAAAGCAAGTATCTATATCGATGATACACCAGGGATTCGAATCACGGAGATTCGTTCACGCGCCAGAAAATTGTCTCAGGAAACAGGCAATCTTGGATTGATCTTGATTGACTACCTGCAGTTAATTACAGGAACTGGTCGAGAAAATCGACAGCAAGAAGTTTCTGAGATTTCACGTCAGTTAAAAATTCTAGCAAAGGAACTTAAAGTTCCAGTCATTGCACTTAGTCAGTTGTCACGTAGTGTTGAGCAACGTCAAGATAAAAGGCCGGTATTATCAGATATTCGAGAGTCTGGGTCTATCGAGCAGGATGCGGATATCGTAGCCTTTCTCTATCGAGATGACTATTATGAACGCGGCGGCGAAGAAGAAGAAAGTCATCCGAATAACAAGATAGAAGTTATTATCGAGAAAAACCGTAGCGGCGCTCGTGGAACAGTTGAGTTAATTTTCCAGAAAGAATATAATAAGTTTTCAAGTATTTCAAAGAGAGAGGAACAAAGATGACAGATGCATTTACAGATGTAGCTAAGATGAAAAAAATAAAAGAAGAAATCAAGGCGCATGAAGGACAAGTAGTTGAGATGACCTTAGAAAATGGTCGTAAACGTCAAAAGAATAAGTTAGGAAAATTGATAGAAGTGTATCCATCACTCTTTATCGTTGAGTTTGGCAATGTAGAAGGAGATAAGCAGGCTAATGTCTATGTTGAATCCTTTACCTATTCAGATATCTTAACCGAAAAGAACTTGATTCGATACTTGGATGAGGAATAATCGTCTAAAAGTGGGAAATTTCCCACTTTTTTCTTTTTCTCCCGAATAAGTTATTTGAGGCTAACCTCAAAAATTTATATCACTAAAGGAGAATGAATGACATTTACTAAAGCAGGAAATAATAAGGCAATTACTCTAAAAAAAGCTACTGTAAGAACAGCTTCTCTATTGCTGGCAGGTGTTTTTTTATTTGGAGCCGGATCTGTTCAGGCTAACCAACTAGCCCAAGCATCTAGAGCACGAGGAGATGATTACCCTCATTACTATAAAAATGGAAGCCAAGACATTGATAAATGGCGTCTATACTCTAGACAATGCACTTCTTTCGCTGCTTTTCGCTTAAGTAACGCCAATGGATTTGAGTTACCTCCAGCATATGGAAACGCTAGAGAGTGGGGCTATCGTGCTCAACGAGAAGGTTATCGTGTGGACAAGACTCCGACAATTGGTTCAATTGCATGGGACGGAAGCGGAGACTATGGCCACGTTGCATGGGTTTCTAATGTTTTTGGTGATATGATTGAAATTGAAGAATACAACTATGGATATACAGGTAAGTATAATCGTCGGACGATAAAAGCAAGTTCAATGACAGGGTTCATTCACTTTAAGGATTTGGGAGGTACGAGTAAAGCTCCTAGTGTCCCTAAATCTCCATTCCTTGGGGTTCCTGGGACTCATTTGTTTACAGAAAAAGCTGCTATTATGAACCAGCCATCACAACAAGCTGCGATTATTGACTATTATTACCCTGGAGAAAGTGTTCATTACGATCAGACTCTTGAAAAAGATGGCTATAAATGGCTTTCTTATCTATCCCGAACTGGTAGTAGAAGATATGTCCAGCTAACTAAAACAGCCACCTCTAAGAGTGGATGGGAAAAACAGGGGACAACTTGGTACTACTTTGAAAATGGGAAGGTATCGCTTGGTTGGAAAAAGATAAATGGAAGTTGGTACTATTTCCAAACAAGTGGTGCCATGAGAACAGGTTGGCTAAAAGACGGTTCCAAGTGGTACTACTTGAAATCATCTGGAGAAATGCAGACGGGTTGGTTGAAGGACAAAGGCATTTGGTATTATTTTGAAAACTCAGGAGCTATGAAAACAGATCAGTGGTTCCAGGTTTCAGAGAAATATTATTACGTGAATGCATCTGGAGAATTGGCAGTAGATACGACTATCGATGGGTTCCAAGTTGACAGCAATGGTGCACGAGTAGAACAAGCGTCCCAATAAGCCTTGATCGATAATCTAACTCTTGGCAATGGTATTTTTCCCTGCTTTCCTTTATAATGGGTGTATGGACAAGAAAAAATTATTATTGATTGATGGATCTTCAGTTGCTTTCCGAGCATTTTTTGCACTTTACCAGCAACTGGATCGTTTTAAAAATGACAATGGACTACATACCAATGCAATCTACGGTTTTCATCTGATGCTAAATCACCTACTGGAGCGTGTTCAACCGAGTCATATTTTGGTTGCTTTTGATGCGGGGAAAACGACTTTCCGTACAGAGATGTATGCAGAATATAAGGGTGGTCGTGCTAAGACACCAGATGAGTTTCGGGAGCAATTCCCCTTCATTCGTGAGTTGCTAGACCATCTTGGAATTCGCCATTATGAGTTGGCTCAGTATGAGGCGGATGATATCATTGGAACTCTTGGTCGCTTGGCTGAAAAGGATTCTTTTGATGTGACGATCGTTAGTGGAGACAAGGACTTGATTCAGCTGACGGATGAACATACAGTGGTTGAGATTTCTAAGAAAGGTGTGGCGGAGTTTGAGGCCTTTACACCAGAATATCTCATGGAAAAGATGGGAATTACCCCAGCTCAGTTTATTGATCTTAAGGCACTCATGGGAGATAAGTCAGATAATATCCCTGGCGTCACTAAGATTGGTGAAAAGACTGGGATCAAGCTCTTGTTAGAATATGGCTCGCTCGAAGGTATTTATGAAAATATCGATGGCATGAAGGCTTCCAAGATGAAGGAAAATCTCGTCAACGACAAGGAACAGGCCTTTTTGTCTAAAACACTAGCGACCATTGATACCAAGTCACCGATTGAGATTGGCCTAGATGACTTGGTCTATAGTGGTCCCAATGTAGAAAGTTTAGGTAAATTCTACGATGAGATGGGCTTTAAGCAGCTCAAACAAGCTTTGAATGCTTCTCAGGCTAATCAAACTGAGACTTTGAATTTCACCGTGGTGGACAAGGTGAGTGAAGATATGCTGAGTGCCGACTCCATCTTCCACTTTGAACTTTTTGGTGAAAACTACCACACAGATGATTTGGTTGGTTTTGCTTGGTCTTGTGGAGACAAGCTCTATGCTACAGATAAATTGGAACTTCTGCAGGATTCGATTCTCAAGGAATTTCTAGAAAAAACACCTCTGAAAGTATATGATTTTAAGAAAGCTAAAGTTCTCTTAAATCGTTTTGGTTTGAATTTGCAGGCGCCTGCTTTTGACAGTCGCTTGGCCAAATACCTTCTCTCTACTGTCGAGAATAATGAAATTTCAACCATCGCTAGTCTTTACGGCCAAACTTATTTGGTTGATGATGAAACCTTCTACGGCAAGGGGGTCAAGAAAGCTATCCCTGAGAGAGAGAAATTCTTGGAGCACTTAGCTCGTAAGGTTGCTGTATTGGTTGAGACAGAGCCTGTCTTACTTGAAAAATTGAGTGAAAACGGACAATTAGACCTTCTCTATGATATGGAGCAGCCTCTGGCCTTTGTTCTTGCTAAGATGGAAATCGCTGGGATTAAGGTTAAAAAAGAAACTCTACTCGAGATGCAAGCTGAAAATGAGCTTGTCATTGAAAAGCTAACTCAAGAGATTTATGAATTGGCTGGTGAGGAGTTTAATATCAACTCGCCTAAGCAGTTGGGGGAACTACTTTTTGAAAAGCTAGGTCTCCCTCTCGAATACACCAAGAAAACCAAGACAGGTTACTCAACAGCAGTGGATGTGTTAGAGCGCTTAGCTCCTATTGCCCCAATCGTCAAGAAAATTTTAGATTATCGTCAGATTGCTAAGATTCAATCAACCTATGTGATTGGCTTGCAGGATTGGATTTTAGCGGATGACAAGATTCATACACGCTATGTGCAGGATTTGACTCAGACAGGGCGTCTGTCTAGTGTGGATCCAAACTTGCAAAATATTCCTGTTCGCTTGGAACAAGGTCGCCTCATTCGTAAGGCTTTCGTGCCAGAGTGGGAGGATAGTGTCCTTCTCAGCTCTGACTACTCACAGATTGAATTGCGCGTTTTGGCGCATATCTCTAAAGATGAGCACTTAATCAAGGCCTTCCAAGAGGGAGCTGATATCCATACCTCGACAGCCATGCGGGTCTTTGGAATTGAACGTCCTGAAGATATGACTCCAAACGACCGTCGCAATGCCAAGGCTGTCAACTTTGGAGTGGTTTACGGAATTTCAGACTTTGGTTTATCCAATAACCTAGGTATCAGCCGTAAAGAGGCTAAAGCATACATCGATACTTACTTTGAACGCTTCCCTGGTATCAAAAATTACATGGATGAAGTCGTTCGTGAGGCGCGTGATAAGGGTTATGTGGAGACTCTCTTCAAACGTCGTCGTGAGTTACCAGATATCAATTCGCGTAACTTTAACATTCGTGGTTTTGCAGAGCGTACAGCTATCAATTCACCTATTCAAGGATCGGCTGCAGATATTCTCAAAATCGCCATGATTCAGCTAGATAAAGCCTTGGTAGCAGGTGGTTATCAAACTAAGATGCTGTTACAAGTGCACGATGAAATTGTTCTTGAAGTGCCTAAGTCAGAATTGGTAGCTATTAAAAAACTTGTAAAACAAACCATGGAAGAAGCCATTCAACTCAGTGTGCCACTGATTGCTGATGAAAATGAAGGTGTGACTTGGTATGAGGCCAAATAAAAAAATGGCTTATTAGACAAAAAGAAATCCCCTTGAACGCTACTGTTCGAAGGGGATTTTTCTTTCAGGAAAAGACAAAAGTGGAACTATCTAGCAAATAGTAGAGATTATTTGACTTGTTTCTTTTGTTCTTTTTTTGCAAGGATTGGTAGAATAACACCTAAACCAATCAAAATAATTGGTGTCAAGATGTTTGTAAGAAGAGAGAATTGCCAAGCAGTTGGATTCTCAGCATAGCTAATTTTTGGAACCATACCTAGGATACAAGCAAAGGCAGTGAAGAGGAAGCACCAAGTACCGATAACAAAGCCAAGTTTAGGATTGTTAACAAACTTGTATTCGGCATTTTTGTATGTTTTCCAAGCGCGATTGAGCATCATATAGGCAAGGAATACCCAAAGATAACGCATTGGCATTACAATAGAGTTGAGGTTGGTCATCCATTTTACAAGTCCGTCAATTTCCTGAATACCAAAAATTGGAAGGATGATGATAAGGCTAACGAGGACGCCTGTAAGGAGGTAACCGTTAATGAGGACACCTTTTTCAGTCCGTTTACGAAGCCAACTTGGGATGTAGTTTTCGTCAGCGTTATTGAGTAGGATTTGTAATGGTGCGTCGATAGAGAAGGCAAGCGCCGCGATTTGTCCGACCATGTTTGTAAGAGCATAGATTACGACAAAGAGATTTCCAACTCCCCAATAATTTCCTAACATCTGGAAGGCTTGATAAGCACCATTACGCATGAGGTCTTCAGGGATATTATTACCATCAAATAGCATTCCCATAGCAACTGATCCGAGGACAGCAGAGAGACCTACCATGATTGCCATCACAATCATACCTTTTGGAAATTCTTTTGCAGGATTGCGAGTTTGATTCACATAAGGGGAAATTTTTTCACAACCACCAACTGCAAAGACCAGTAGTGAGATGGTTGTAAAATAAGAAAAATCAAAGTTTGGAATGTAGGTGCTCAGTTGATCCATGTGTGGCGTCGCAAACTGGATGTCAGGTTTGATGAAAGGCAGACCGACAGCTAAAAGCACAAAGAGTAAAGACATGATTAACATGGCACTTCCTGCCAAACTACCGATGACTTTAAGAGTTGTCAATCCTTTTGTAGAAAGGTAGAGGAAAAGTCCAAAGATAAGTAAGCAGAGAATAACAATCCAGTGGATGTCAATCTGTTTTAGAAATTGTCCGTTACCTTGTAAGGCCCATCCGAGCGGAATCAGGATTCCTTGAGGCTTTTGTGCGAGGTAAGGAATGTGAACAACCCAATAGGTCCAAGCAGCAAAGTAGGCTAGACGTTTGGTTGATGTTTTTTCAACCCAGTCACTAACACCGCTTCCGCTTTCCTTAAAAGTAGAACCGAGTTGTCCGACGATGAGTGAATATGGGATAAAGTAGAGTGCGAGGATTAAAACCCAAGATACGACTACTGAAATACCCTGTTGAGAATAGTTGTTGACGACGTTTCCTAGCCCCCAAACCATGTTGAAGGCAATCAGAGATACCATCAGCCAATTAAGTTGGTGTTGATCTTTTTTCATAATGTTTCCTTTTCTGATAATTTTAGTATATCATGTTTTTTTGAAAGCGCCTAACAAAATTTAAAATTTACTATAAAAATTGTAAAAACCAACTAACAGATAGGCACTAGGGTTGCTTAGTTGAGAAAAACTTATCCACAACTTGTGGATAACTCAAGGTATCAACAACAACTGTCTCTTTATAGTTTTAATAGGAAAAAGAGAGACGAAATTTATAGAGTAGGAAACAAATCAATCTTTTATAAACCTTGTTAGGACAAGGTTTATAGACTTTATTCTCTTGTACATCCTATGAACTTGGATTGGAAAGATATTTTGGAAGAACTTGAAAATCTTTTCCGAAAAAAAGTTGAAGGTTATTCACAGTCTGTGGATAACTTTATATGGATAAGAAGACCCCTTTGCGTCTGACAAAGGGGTTAGGTTATTAATGCTTTGGCAACCAGCTGAGGGTAAAGTCAAGAGTCTGAGCATTGAGCAATTCCTGATTGCTGATGCTTTGTTTCTCTTTTCCGTCCAGTCGACAGTCTTGGACAAAGTGGAAGTGTTCATGATTTTGTTGAGTACGAACATCCAACCACTGATTTTTTTCTGCCAGATAGACACGAAGGTGGTCAAAGAGCGGAACTCCAAGGTCATAACTTGCTTTTCCTGGGCAGGTTGGGTAAAGTCCGAGAGCAGACCATACATACCATGCCGACAGACTACCATTATCCTCATCTCCTGGATAGGCATCCCAGCCAGCTCGAAAGGCTCTTTGACGAAGAGTCTTGATTAAAAGACTGGTATATTGAGGAACATTACTATAGCGGAAAAGATATGGGATATGGAAACTTGGTTGATTTGAAATAGCTAGTTGACCAAATGGTGCTGTTGCCATCTCGCTCATCTCATGGATTTCATAGCCATAACCCGTCGTTTCAAAGAGTGGGAGACTTTGACAAGCTTTCAAAAGATAGTTGCTAAAGGCTTCTTTTCCACCCATTAGTTGGCTAAGTCCAGAAATGTCATGTAAGACACCGAGACTGGCTTGAATAGCTGAACACTCAGCGTAGTCACGACCCCAACTATAGGGAGAAAAGTCAGGACGGAAGTTGCCATCTACATCACGCGCCCTCATGTAACCCGTCTCAGAGTCAAATAGATTCTGATAGTTTTTAGAATATTGAGCATAGGTTTGAGCCAGCTCTTCTTGACCTAATTTTGCTGCGCAGGTAGAGATGCAAAAATCACTGTAAGCATAGTCCAGTGTATGACTGACACTTTCGTGGTAGTCTGTGGATAAATAGCCCAGTTCTTGGTATTGGCTTAGGCCGTGTCGCCCGTTGATAGCTTTTGGATCTGCCTTAGTAGCAGTTTCAATCATGGCTTTGAGAAATTCTTCTTCAAACTCAGGTGCCATATCCTTGCAGGCACTATCTGCTAGTAGGCCATCAATCAAAGTCCCAGGCATCATTCCTCTTTCGTCAGGAGCTAGCCACTTAGGGAGATACCCGGTATCTCGATAGCTATTGAGGAAACCTTCAAGAAACTGACGATAGTGCTCTGGAATAATCAAGGCAAAGAGTGGGAATGAAGTGCGGAAGGTATCCCAAAAACCATTGTTGGTATAGAGTAGACCAGGCTTGATCGTTCCTGAAGCAAGGTCCATATGAATAGTCTCGCCTTGCTCATTTACCTCATAGAAGGTTTGTGGGAAAAGAAAGAGTCTATACAGACAGTGATCAAAAAATGTTCGGTCTACAGAGCCAGTTTCCACGACATCAAAACGGCCTAGAAGGTCTTCCCAACTTGCTTTAGTCTCTGACTTCGTTTCTTCAAAGTCTTTTCTAGGCAGATTAAAGATGGCCTGTTCTTTAGAAATAAAAGAAGTAGCTAGTTGAACTAGAGCTTCTGCTCCAGCCAAGTCGATACGCCAGTCTTGCCCCACTTGATAGATAGATAGAATATCTGTAGAGAATGCGAGAGCAGTAAACATGACGAGGGGACTTTTGTTGGTTTCGGTTAATCCGCTTTGACCAAGGCTGACAGTACGCTCATCTACTTGCTCTAATGATAAATCATCAGCTGCATGCAGATAGAGTGAGAGCTTCTTGCCTTGTATCTGTCTTAGTTGAATAGAAGCCCCATAGCAAGTAGGTGTGAGTTGGGTTTCAATCTGATAACGCTCAGAAAAAATTCTGAGATAATGGGGATTGAAAATAGCACGATCAAGGTTATAAGAAGACTGACGATGGAAGAGCGTGTCGCCGCTAATTTCTCCTGCAACAGGAGTCAGTAGCAACCAAGAATAATCGCCAATCCAAGGGCTAGGCTGGTGGGTTAGCCGAATACCCTGAAATATAGGAAGATGGGGATCAAAAAACCAAGATCCTTCCTGATCACTAGTTTGTGGAACAAAGTAATTCATCCCAAAAGGAACTCCAGCGTATGGTAGTGTATTTCCTCGTGAAAATGCATGTTTACTAGCTGTTCCAAAACGCGTATCAATGGTTTCAAGTATCGTTTTCATAGAATATCCTTTAGTTGTTTTCTACATTATATCAGAAAATTTAGCCTTTATAAAAGGAGTTTCAAATATAACAATTTTGTAGAAAAATGACTATCATTTGTGTATATATTTTCTGGGCTAAAAGCTATATACTGAAAATGAATCTTGTTTGAAAGAGGTAAAATACATTATGGTATATTCAAAAGAAATTGTCAGAGAGTGGCTAGATGAGGTAGCGGAGCGCGCCAAGGAACATCCTGAATGGGTTGATGTCTTTGAACGTTGCTATACAGATACTTTAGACAATACAGTTGAAATCTTAGAAGATGGCTCGACCTTTGTACTGACTGGGGATATCCCAGCTATGTGGCTTCGGGACTCGACTGCTCAGCTTAGACCATACCTTCATGTGGCAAAAAGAGATCCTCGTTTACGTCAGACCATTGCAGGTTTGGTCAAACGTCAGATGACCTTGATTCTCAAGGATCCCTATGCTAACTCTTTTAATATTGAGGAAAACTGGAAGGGTCACCACGAAACAGACCATACAGATCTCAATGGCTGGATTTGGGAACGCAAGTATGAAGTAGATTCGCTTTGCTATCCATTGCAGTTGGCTTATCTCCTTTGGAAAGAAACTGGTGAGACTAGCCAGTTTGATGAAACTTTTGTTACAGCAACCAAGGAGATTCTCCATCTCTGGACGGTGGAACAAGACCACAATAACTCACCATACCGTTTCGTCCGTGATACCGATCGTAAGGAAGATACCTTGGTTAATGACGGCTTTGGTCCTGACTTTGCCGTGACAGGAATGACCTGGTCAGCCTTTCGTCCAAGTGATGACTGCTGTCAGTATAGCTACTTGATTCCGTCGAATATGTTTGCAGTGGTTGTCTTAGGTTATGTCCAAGAAATCTTTGCAGAATTGAATCTGGCTGATAGCGAGAGTATCATTGCAGATGCAAAACGCCTGCAAGCTGAAATCCAAGAAGGAATCGAAAATTACGCCTACACGACTAACAGCAAGGGCGAGAAGATCTATGCCTTTGAAGTAGACGGTTTAGGAAATGCTAGCATCATGGACGACCCTAATGTACCAAGTTTGTTAGCTGCTCCATATCTTGGTTACTGTGATGTCAATGACGAAGTGTATCAAGCAACTCGTCGCACCATTCTCAGTCCGGAAAATCCCTACTTCTACCAAGGAGAATACGCTAGCGGTCTCGGAAGCTCTCATACCTTCTATCGTTATATCTGGCCGATTGCCCTATCAATTCAAGGCTTAACAGCTACAGATAAAGCTGAGAAAAAATTCTTGCTAGACCAACTAGTTGCCTGTGATGGCGGAACAGGTGTTATGCATGAAAGCTTCCACGTAGATGACCCGACTCTCTACTCTCGTGAATGGTTCTCATGGGCCAACATGATGTTCTGCGAATTGGTCTTAGATTACCTAGATATTCGCTAATGAGCCTTAGCTCAATAGGTTCTTGCAAAGAATCACAAATCTATTTTTAAATTTAAGTTAGAATGAGGTTTTACTCATGGAAAATGTTGTTGTACATATCATCTCTCACAGTCACTGGGATCGTGAGTGGTATCTACCATTTGAAAGTCACCGCATGCAATTGGTGGAACTTTTTGATGATCTTTTTGATCTTTTCGAAAATGATCCTGAGTTCAAGAGTTTCCACTTGGATGGGCAAACCATCGTCATTGATGACTATTTAGAAATTCGCCCTGAAAACCGTGACAAGGTGCAGCGTTATATCGATGAAGGCAAATTGAAGATTGGGCCTTTCTATATCTTGCAGGATGATTACTTGATTTCCAGTGAAGCTAACGTCCGCAATACTTTGATTGGACAAGCGGAATGTGCTAAATGGGGCAAATCTACTCAGATCGGTTACTTCCCAGACACCTTTGGAAATATGGGGCAGGCTCCTCAAATCCTTCAAAAATCAGGGATTCACGTCGCAGCCTTTGGTCGCGGTGTCAAGCCAATCGGATTTGACAATCAAGTCCTTGAAGATGAACAGTTCACCTCTCAATTTTCTGAAATGTACTGGCAGGGGGCTGATGGTAGCCGTGTGCTTGGTATTCTCTTTGCTAACTGGTACAGTAATGGGAATGAAATTCCAGTGGATAAAGATGAGGCCATGGCTTTCTGGAAGCAAAAATTAGCAGACGTCCGTGACTATGCATCGACCAACCAATGGTTGATGATGAACGGCTGTGACCATCAGCCTGTACAGAGAAATATTAGCGAAGCGATTCGTGTGGCAAACGAACTCTTTCCAGACGTGACCTTTATTCATAGCTCCTTTGACGAATATGTCCAAGCAGTGGAAAGTGCACTTCCTGAACACCTATCAACGGTCACAGGTGAGTTGACTAGCCAAGAAACAGATGGTTGGTACACTCTTGCCAACACATCTTCATCCCGTATTTACCTCAAACAAGCCTTTCAAGAAAATAGCAACTTGTTAGAGCAGGTCGTGGAACCTTTGACCATTATCACTGGTGGACATAACCACAAAGATCAATTAACCTATGCTTGGAAAGTTCTTTTGCAGAATGCACCACACGATAGTATCTGTGGATGTAGCATCGACGAAGTTCACCGTGAAATGGAAGTTCGTTTTGCCAAGGTCAACCAAGTCGGAAACTTTGTCAAGAGTAACCTTCTTAATGAATGGAAGGGGAAATTGGCAACTCAAAATGCTGAGAGCGACTACCTCTTTACTGTCATCAACACGAGTCTGCATGACAAGGTAGATACTGTTAGCACGGTACTCGACGTCGTTACTTGTGAGTTCAAAGAATTATACCCAACTGAAGGCTACAAAAAGATGGCAGCCTTGACCTTGCCAACCTACCATGTAAAAGATTTGGATGGCCGTGTGGTCGAAGCTAAAATTGAAGACTTGGGAGCAAACTTTGAGTATGACCTTCCAAAAGACAAATTCCGTCAACCTCGTATCGCTCGTCAAGTGCGCGTGACACTTCCAGTTCACCTAGCAGCTCTTTCTTGGGCAAGCTTCCAGTTGGTTGAAGGCGAGGGAGAAGGCCGCGATGGTATTTACCAAAATGGAGTCATTGATACACCATTCGTAACAGTGAGTGTAGATGAAGGAATCACAGTCTATGACAAGACTACAAACGAAGCCTACGAAGATTTCATCCAATTCGAGGACCGTGGAGATATTGGTAACGAGTACATTTACTTCCAACCAAAAGGAACTGATCCAATCTATGCAGAACTCAAAGGATACGATGTCCTAGAAAACAATGCTCGCTATGCTAAGGTATTGCTCAAACATGACTTGACTATTCCAGTTAGCGCAGATGAAAAATTGGATGCAGAACAAAGAGGTATCATCGAGTTCATGAAACGAGATGCAGGTCGTTCAGAAGAGTTGACAACCATTCCTCTTGAAACAGAAATGACTATCTTTGTGGACAATCCACAGATTCGCTTCAAGACTCGCTTTACTAATACAGCCAAAGACCACCGCATTCGTCTCTTGGTGAAAACTCATAACACTCGTCCAAGCAATGATTCTGAAAGTATCTATGAAGTTGTGACACGGCCAAATCAACCAGCAGCCTCTTGGGAAAATCCAGAAAATCCACAACACCAACAAGCCTTTGTCAGTCTTTATGATGATGAAAAGGCTGTAACTGTAGCAAATAAAGGATTGCACGAATACGAAATCCTTGGAGATGACACCATTGCAGTGACGATTCTTCGTGCTTCAGGTGAGCTAGGTGACTGGGGCTACTTCCCAACACCAGAAGCTCAGTGCTTGCGTGATGTCGAAGTAGAATTTGCTGTGGAATGTCACCAGGCAGGCGAACGCTTCTCTGCTTTCCGTCGTGCTAAAGCCTTCCAAGTGCCTTTTACAGCTCTTCAAGTTGCAAAACAAGAGGGTAGTGTTGCAGCTACTGGTAGTCTTTTCAACCATCCAGCGCTTAGCATACCACAAGTCTGCCCAACAGCCTTTAAGGTAGCTGAAAATGGAGAAGGTTATGTTCTTCGTTACTACAATATGAGTCAAGAAAATGTGCGTATATCTGAAAAACAACAAACAATTCTTGATTTGCTGGAACGTCCATATCCAGTCCATTCCGGACTATTGGCACCACTTGAAATTCGTACAGAATTGATTCAAAAAGAAGAAATTTAATTTTAAAAAGTAAACATAAACAGAAAGGAGGAGCGAAAAAGTAAGAACCAACTGCTGATTCGCTCCTTTTTGCAGGTGAAAGCAATGACCATTGCAGCGATTGATATCGGGGGGACAGGTATCAAGTTTGCCAGTCTAACTCCTGATGGAAAGATTTTAGATAAGACCAGTACCCCAACTCCAGAAACTCTAGAAGATCTGTTAACTTGGTTGGATCAACGCTTGTCAGAACAGGACTACAGCGGAATTGCAATGAGTGTGCCAGGTGCGGTCAATCAAGAAACAGGTGTGATTGAGGGGATTAGTGCCATTCCTTATATCCATGGTTTTTCATGGTATGAGGCCCTTGCTCATCACCAACTCCCTGTCCATCTAGAAAATGATGCCAACTGTGTTGGACTTAGTGAACTGCTAGCTCATCCTGAGATTGAAAATGCAGCCTGTGTCGTCATTGGTACAGGTATTGGTGGGGCTATGATTATCAATGGGAAACTACACCGAGGTCGTCATGGCTTGGGTGGAGAGTTTGGTTACATGACAACTATCGAACCAGCTGAAAAACTAAACAACTGGTCGCTACTAGCTTCTACAGGAAACATGGTTCGGTACGTGATTGAAAAATCTGGTCAGACCGACTGGGATGGCCGTAAGGTTTACCAAGAAGCTGCAGCAGGCAATGTCCTTTGTCAAGAAGCTATTGAGCGCATGAATCGTAACCTAGCTCAAGGGCTACTCAATATCCAGTACCTCATCGATCCAGATGTCATTAGTCTAGGAGGTTCTATCAGTCAGAACCCAGATTTTATTAGAGGTGTGCAAAAAGCAGTAGATGCTTTTGTCGAAAATTATGAAGAATATACAATTGCTCCAGTGATTCAAGCTTGCACCTATCAGGCAGATGCCAATCTCTACGGTGCCCTTGTTAACTGGTTACAGGAGGAAAACCAATGGTAAGTTTTACAGGACTTAGTCCCAAACAAGCACAAGCTATTGAAGTATTAAAAAATCACATTTCACTACCAGATGTAGAAGTGGCAGTCGCTCAGTCTGATCAAGCCTCTATTTCTATCAAGGGTGAGGGCGGACAGTATCAACTGACCTATCGTAAACCTCACCAACTCTATCGCGCCTTATCAGTGCTAGCAACGGCTCTAGCAGAAGGTGACAAGGTGGAGATTGAGGAGCAGGCCGCCTATGAAGATCTAGCCTACATGGCAGACTGTTCTCGAAATGCAGTGTTAAATGTTGCATCTGCCAAGCAGATGATTGAAGTTCTGGCTCTGATGGGCTACTCAACCTTTGAACTCTACATGGAAGATACCTATCAAATCGAGGGACAATCATACTTTGGTTATTTCCGGGGGGCTTATTCAGCTGAAGAGTTACAGGAAATCGAAGCCTATGCCCAGCAGTTTGATATGACTTTTGTTCCTTGTATTCAGACCTTGGCCCACTTATCAGCCTTCGTCAAATGGGGTGTCAAAGAAGTGCAAGAACTCCGTGATGTAGAGGACATTCTCCTCATCGGCGAAGAAAAAGTTTACGACCTAATTGACGGCATGTTTGCGACCCTATCTAAACTGCAGACTCGCAAGGTCAATATTGGGATGGACGAAGCCCACTTGGTTGGTTTGGGACGCTACCTCATCCTAAACGGTGTTGTCGATCGTAGTCTCCTCATGTGTCAACACTTGGAGCGGGTGTTGGATATTGCCGATAAGTATGGTTTCCACTGCCAGATGTGGAGCGATATGTTCTTCAAGCTCATGTCAGCAGATGGCCAGTATGACCGTGAGGTTGAGATTCCAGAGGAAACTCGTGTTTATTTAGACCGTCTTAAAGACCGTGTGACCTTGGTTTACTGGGATTATTATCAGGATAGCGAAGAAAAATACAACCGTAACTTCGGTAACCACCACAAGATTAGTCAGGATATCGCCTTTGCAGGTGGTGCTTGGAAGTGGATTGGTTTCACGCCACATAATCATTTCAGCCGTCTAGTAGCTATTGAGGCAAATAAAGCCTGCCGTGTCAATAAGATTAAAGAGGTTATTGTGACTGGTTGGGGAGATAACGGTGGCGAAACAGCTCAGTTCTCTATTCTACCTAGTTTGCAAATCTGGGCCGAACTCAGTTATAGAAATGATTTAGAGCGTTTGTCTGCTCATTTCAAGACCAATACAGGTCTATCAGTTGAGGACTTTATGCAGCTTGATCTTGCAAACCTCTTACCAAATCTACCAGGAAATCTAAGTGGTATCAATCCTAATCGCTATGTCTTTTATCAGGATATCCTCTGCCCAATTCTTGACAAGCACATGACACCTGAACAGGACAAACCCCACTTTACCCAAGCAGCTGAGATTCTGTCAGACATTAAAGAAAGAGCAGGCATCTACGCTTATCTCTTTGAGACTCAGACTCAGTTGAATACTATTTTAAGTAGTAAAGTAGATGTAGGACGACGCATTCGTCAAGCCTATCAAGCAGATGATAAAGACAGCTTGAAACAAATCGCTCGGGAAGAATTGCCAAAACTCAGAAGCGAGATTGAAAATTTCCATGCCCTCTTTAGCCACCAATGGTTGAAAGAAAACAAGGTCTTTGGCTTGGATACGGTCGATATCCGTATGGGAGGACTCTTGCAACGGATTAAGCGAGCAGAAAGCCGCATCGAAAACTATCTATCAGGTGAAATTTCTCGTATTGATGAACTAGAAGTAGACATTTTACCATTTAATGATTTCTATGCAGATAAGGATTTCGCAGCAACAACAGCCAACCAGTGGCATACCATTGCAACAGCTTCGACAATCTATACAACATAAAGATTAGAACACCCTGTATGAAGTAGGGTGTTTCTCGTGAAACATACTTTTATAAACAAAATTTCTCCACATAAAATAATTTGTGGAGTTTTTTCTATAATTTGTAGTTTAAACTGTCCTAAAAATAAGAGTATACTATTTTTGTAAACGTTATCAAATCTAAAAATGTGAGATTATGAAGCTTTAGAAAAATAAAAAGGGAGGAAATTATGAATAAGTTTTCAAAAACTTTAAGAGATAATTGGATTTTTCTCTTAATGGTTTTACCAGGAACAATTTGGTTGATTTTATTCTTCTACATTCCAGTTTTTGGGAATGTGGTTGCCTTTAAAGACTACCATATGACTGGTGAGGGATTCATCCACAGTATTATAAATAGTAAATGGGTTGGACTAGATAACTTTAAGTTCTTATTTAGTTCAAAAGATGCCTTTGTCATCACTCGAAATACTGTCCTTTACAACCTTGGATTTATCTTTATCGGTTTGATTGTGTCAGTTGGTATCGCCATTATCCTTAGTGAACTTCGCTCTAAGAGAATGGTTAAAATCTACCAAACCTCTATGTTGTTTCCTTACTTCCTATCTTGGGTTATCATCAGTTTCTTTACAGATGCTTTCCTAAATATCGATAAAGGGCTTATTAACCACACCTTGGAAGCTCTTGGCATGAAGGGGATTAATTTCTACGCTGACATCAGTATCTGGCCTTATCTTCTCCTCTTCCTAGGTATTTGGAAAGGGTTTGGATACAGTAGTGTTATGTACTACGCAACCATCATGGGTATTGATCCAACTTATTACGAAGCAGCAACAGTGGACGGTGCTAGCAAATGGCAACGTATCCGCAACGTAACGATTCCTCAGTTGACACCACTTGTGACAGTATTGACCATCCTTGCAGTCGGAAACATCTTCCGTGCAGACTTCGGTCTCTTCTATCAAATCCCTCACAATGCTGGTCAGCTCTATAGTGTAACAAACGTATTGGACGTCTATGTCTTTAATGGTTTGACTCAGACAGCAGATATTGGTATGGCTTCAGCAGCCGGTCTCTATCAGTCAGTTGTCGGTTTGATTCTGGTTATCCTATCAAACTTGCTTGCAAGACGTGTTGATCCTAACTCGGCACTATTCTAGAAAGGAGGAGCATATGGCAAAAAAAATTCAAAAAGAAAAAATTGATAATGTTGGCATACACTCCTTCGGAAAAAAAGCAAACATCTTCTTCAGTATCATATCAGGTTTGCTGGCCTTCTCTTGTATATTGCCTTTTATCTTCGTTATCATTATATCAGTTACAGATGAGAAGAGTATTGTTCAATATGGATATAGCTTCTTCCCATCACAGTTTGGATTAGATGGTTTTGAGTTTTTGGCTCAATTCAAAGATAAAATTTTACAAGCGCTCTTTATCTCAGTATTTGTGACAGTTGTCGGTACATTGACAAACGTCTTTATTACTACAACTTACGCCTATGCCATCTCACGTTCAACATTTAAGTATCGTAAATTCTTTACAATCTTCGCACTGCTTAGTATGTTATTCAATGCTGGTTTGGTACCAGGTTACATCGTGGTAACTCAGTTGCTTCACCTTGGTGATACCATTTGGGCCTTGATTGTTCCAATGCTTCTATCACCATTCAACATCATGTTGATGCGTTCCTTCTTCAAGAAGACCATCCCAGAAGCAATCCTCGAATCAGCTCGTATTGATGGTGCTAGCGAGGCTCGGATCTTCTTCCAGATTTGTTTGCCGCTTTCACTACCAGGTATCGCAACGATTACACTATTGACAGCACTTGGATTCTGGAATGACTGGTTCAATGCACTTCTTTACATCAAGAGTGATAACTTGTATCCATTGCAATATTTGCTCATGCAAATTCAAAACAACATGGATTACATTGCCAAGTCAGTTGGTATGTCTGGACAACTTGCAGTTGCCCTACCAAAAGAAACAGGACGTATGGCTATGGTTGTAGTTGCAACTGTTCCGATTGCGATTCTCTATCCATTCTTCCAACGCTACTTTGTAAAAGGTTTAACTATCGGTGGTGTTAAAGAATAAGAGACACTGAGAAACAAGCTTTCTCTACCCTATCTAACTTTTCATCATAAGAAAAGTTACTCATTAAAATTGTTTATAAATTAAAAATAAAAAAAGGAGTTTTTATCATGAAAAACTGGAAAAAATATGCTCTTGCTTCTGCTAGCCTTGTAGCTTTGGCTGCTGGCCTTGCAGCTTGTGGAAACCTTAAAGGGAATAACCAAAAAGCTGCTGAGTCAACTTCAGGCGAAAAAACTGTTATCAAAATGTACCAAATCGGTGACAAACCAGATAACTTGGATGAATTGCTAGAAAATGCAAACAAAATCATCGGTGAAAAAGTTGGTGCTAAATTAGACATCCAATACCTTGGTTGGGGTGACTACGGTAAGAAAATGTCAGTTATCACTTCATCAGGTGAAAACTACGATATCGCATTTGCAGATAACTATGTAGTAAACGCTCAAAAAGGTGCTTATGCTGACTTGACAGAATTGTACAAGAAAGAAGGAGCTGAACTTTACAAAGCGCTTGACCCAGCTTACATCAAAGGGAACACTATAAACGGTAAAATCTATGCAGTGCCAGTTGCAGCCAACGTTGCATCTTCACAAAACTTTGCTTTCAACGGCCCACTTCTTGAAAAATACGGCATCGATATCTCAGGTGTAACTTCATACGAAACACTTGAACCAGTCTTGAAACAAATCAAAGAAAAAGCACCAGATGTAATGCCATTCGCTGTTGGTAAAAACTTTATTCCATCAGAAAACTTTGACTACCCAGTTGCAAATGGTCTTCCATTCGTCATCGACCTTGAAGGCGACACTACTAAGATTGTAAACCGTTACGAAGTTCCTCGTTTCGTAGAACACTTGAAGACTCTTCACAAATACTATGAAGCAGGATACATTCCAAAAGACGTGGCAACTAGCGACACTTCATATGACCTTACTCAAGATACTTGGCTTGTTCGCGAAGAAACAGTAGGACCAGCTGACTACGGTAGCAGCTTGCTTTCTCGTGTTGCTAACAGAGACATCCAAATCAAACCATTTACTAACTTCATCAAGAAAAACCAAACAACTCAAGTTGCTAACTTTGTAATCTCAAACAACTCTAAGAACAAAGAAAAAGCAATGGAAGTGTTGAACCTCTTGAACACTAACCCAGAACTCTTGAACGGCCTTGTTTATGGACCAGAAGGCAAGAACTGGGAAAAAGTAGCAGGTAAAGAAAACCGTGTTAAAGTCCTTGATGGATACAAAGGAAACACTCACATGTCAGGATGGAACACTGGTAACAACTGGATCCTTTACATCAACGAAAACGTAACAGACGAGCAAATTGCACAATCTAAGAAAGACTTGGAAACTGCAAAAGAATCTCCAGCGCTTGGATTTATCTTTAACACTGACAACGTGAAATCTGAAATCTCAGCTATCACTAACACTATGCAACAATTCGATACAGCTATCAACACTGGTACTGTAGACCCAGAAAAAGCTATTCCAGAATTAATGGAAAAACTTAAATCTGAAGGTGCATACCAAAAAGTATTGGATGAAATGCAAAAACAATACGACGAATTCTTGAAAAACAAAAAATCTTAAGATAGATTGATTTCGTGTATTCATTCCTAAAAGATGCGATCACTGCCTTGTCTGGAACTTTCTAGATAAGGTGGTGATTCTTTTTATAGTTGTTGCGAAAAGGCTAAAGAGATGGCTATAATAGCCTTTTAAATATACGATAATAAGATATGAATAGGGCTTAATTGAGCTAATACCCCTATTAGTTTAATTAAGTAGATTTTTAAATGAATCTAGCTTATAATAAATATATAAGACAATGAAAGCGCTTAACATTGTGAAAATTACTTTATCTATTTAGTGATTTCTAGACCAGCTATCTAGGATAAGTAGGTAAAAAACCGACAACATTTGTCAACAATTCCCTTTGGGGATAAGAATTTTACATGAGGTTATTCATATGAAAAAAACACCCAATCGTTGGTTAATTTTGGCAGCAGCCATTTTAACGAATCTCTCTCTAGGTGCTGGTTACGCCTGGTCAGTCTTTCAAAAGGCACTGCTAGAAACCAATGCTAGTCAAGGATGGGTTCAAGCCCAAACTTCTTTGGCCTTTAGTATTTCTTTTGCAATGGTACCTGTTGGTATGATTATTTTTGGTCCTAAAGTCGATTCAGTAGGACCTAAGAAATTTGTATTCCTAGGTGGTATTCTCTTCGGTGCTGGTATGTTCGCTACTGGATTTGCTACCACTCTTCCAGTCCTTTATCTCACTTACGGGGTTGTCCTAGGACTTGGTATTGGTTCAGCTTATGGAGCATCTACTTCAGTTGCTACTAAGTGGTTCCCAGATAAAAAAGGTCTAGCTGGTGGTTTGACAGCAGCAGGTTTCGGATTAGGTCCCCTTATTATCGGTCCAGTTGCCAAATCTTTGATTGCTTCTATGGGTGTTTACTCAACATTCAAAGTATTAGGTATCATTCTTCTAATTGTTATTTGTACTTCTTCATTGGTAATGGAGAAAGCTCCTGCAGCTGCACCGGCAGCTGGAGCATCTCAACCAGAAGGTAAAACTTACAAAGAAATGCTTCGTGACGGAAATTACTGGCTTCTATGGTTGATTTACGTTCTTGGTGCTACTGGTGGAATGATGATCATCGGTACTGCAGCATCAATTTCTGACCAGTATCAACTTGTAGGAGAAGCTACACTCTTCGTTATGTTAGTATCTATCGCTAATACATTTGGACGTATCTTCTGGGGTTCAGTATCTGATAAGATCGGTCGCTACCCTACAGTTATCGCTATGTTTGGAGCAATTGCTGTTGGATTATTGCTTACAGCCTTGTTCAAAGGCCCAGGAAGTATCTTGGCTATCCTTGGAGTTATGATGGTTGCCTTGTCATTCGGTGGATTCCTAGGTTCATTCCCAGGTATCACTGCTGAAAACTGGGGAGTAACTTATGTAGGAACAAACTACGGTTGGATGTTTACTGCATATGGTGTGGCTGCGATTGCTGGTCCACAGCTTGGTGCACGTCTTGCACAAGCAAACCAAGGAGACTATACAATGGCCTTCTTCATCGTTATCGGTATGGCTATCGTTGGTATTCTTCTCCAACTCTTCTACATGTCTAAAGCTAAAAAAGCATAAACACTAATCCTTGGAATTTTCCAAGGATTTTTTTATTGTTTTAAATCATATGTAGGATTGGAAATCAGAACGAGTCCTAGTTATAGGAGGTTAATTTTCAGTCAAATAAATTGCAATCGCTTTGCTTTGTCGGTATACTAGTATAGTTAGATGAAAAATTCTGAAAATTTAAGAATAGAAAAGAGAACAAATCTTATGGCAAAAGATATTCGTGTCTTACTTTACTACCTCTATACTCCAATTGAGAATGCGGAACAATTCGCTGCAGATCATTTGGCCTTCTGTAAATCTATCGGTCTAAAAGGTCGTATCCTTGTGGCTGATGAGGGTATTAATGGAACAGTTTCAGGTGACTACGAAACAACACAAAAATATATGGACTATGTTCACAGTCTCCCAGGAATGGAGAACTTATGGTTCAAGATTGATGAAGAAAACGAGCAAGCCTTCAAGAAGATGTTTGTTCGCTACAAAAAAGAAATTGTTCACCTTGGTCTTGAAGATAATGACTTTGACAATGACATTAATCCATTAGAAACAACTGGTGCTTACCTATCTCCAAAAGAGTTCAAGGAAGCTTTACTTGATGAAGATACTGTTGTCTTAGATACACGTAATGACTATGAATATGATTTAGGTCATTTCCGAGGAGCAATCCGTCCAGAAATCCGTAACTTCCGCGAGTTACCACAGTGGGTTCGTGATAACAAGGAAAAATTCATGGACAAACGTGTTGTCGTCTATTGTACAGGTGGCGTGCGTTGTGAAAAATTCTCTGGTTGGATGGTTCGTGAAGGTTATAAAGATGTTGGTCAATTGCACGGAGGTATCGCAACATACGGTAAAGACCCAGAAGTTCAAGGTGAGCTTTGGGATGGTAAAATGTATGTCTTTGATGAGCGTATCGCAGTGGATATCAACCATGTGAATCCAACCGTTGTTGGTAAGGACTGGTTTGATGGAACACCATGTGAACGCTATGTAAACTGTGGTAATCCATTCTGTAACCGTCGTATCTTAACGTCAGAAGAAAATGAAGATAAATACCTTCGCGGGTGTTCACACGAATGCCGTGTTCACCCACGTAATCGCTATGTTTTAGAACATGAATTAACAGAAGCTGATGTAATTGAGCGTTTAGTAGCACTTGGTGAGAGTTTAGATCCAGCTACAGCAGTATAAAAAGCAAACAGTCCTGAGGGGCTGTTTTTCTATGCTTTTTACCCAAAAATCTAAAATTTGTTTCTGCATCTTTCAGGAAAATAGTGTATACTATATGTAAACGATTTCAAAGGAGCCTATGTATGGTGAAAGCATTTTTTATTCCAAATAAACAAAGTGTCCTAGGACAACAGGAGATTTTAACAGCAAAATCAATTTTAGCCCTTGTAGATGGCTTGGAATCTCATAGCTATGATGCTATCTATCTCCGTCAGCCTCTCAATCGCCTTGAGTATATCGAGTGTGCTGTTGTGGGTAAGTCTCAATTTCTCTTTAAAGTTAGCTATGAAGATAGCAAGAAAGGCTATCAAGTTGTTATTCCTGATTTTATCACAAGAGCTGACTGGGAAATTGTAGAAGCCCTTTTGCGAGCCTTGTCTAGTAAGGTCGGAGAAGCAGTTGAAGGCTTGGCAGACTTTGACTTGAATGCTTACTTCCAAGAAACTGTTAAGAACTATTTAGCTGACAAGGCTGCTCGTCTATATTTCTGCCAAGGAATTCTTTCACCTATTTATTTTAATAAGACGGATTTGGAAGCTTTCTTAGAACAAGATGGTTTGACACGTTTTGAAACTCTGGTCAAAAAGGTTCAAGAGTCTGATGCTTATCTTGCAACCCTCAGATTTTACCCAGATGGCCAAGGCAAGATTCACGGCATCTACCATTTAGCCCAGGGAGTTAAGACTATCTTACCGAAGGGGCCTGTTGTTCCTGCTCCTTACATTGAGCAATTGGCAGGTAAAGATGTCATCTGGGAGATTGACTTGGTGAAAATATCTGGAGATGGTTCTAAGCCTGAAGACTATGAAGCAGTAGCCAGATTAGATTACAAAGCCTTCTTAGAAGCTCTTCCAAAGGAACTGTATCAAGATTTGGATGCCAACCAAATAGTGGTAGGACCAATCTTAGGGGAAGATTTTGAAGCTTTAGTAAATAGTGAGCTAGAGAAATAAACGAAAGATAGTAGTTCTAAAAAATAAGAAAAGGCAGATTTTTGGTCTGCTTTTTGTGTACAAAAAATCCTGTCAAGAGCTGACAGGATTTTATATTACATAGAGGCTAGAATTCGGAGATAATCAAAAACCAGTGCCATTTCTGCTAGGAAAAAGAGAAATAGGATGCTTCCGTTGACTAGGAAGGCCAAGAGAAGGCGATAGAAGGGGTCGGTTTGACTATCTTTACTAGGTTTTGAGATGATGTAGAGGTTAGCAAGAAGTACCATAACTAAGCTAATCAGACATAGAAAGATGGCAAATTTGAGACTGTTAAAGAATGCGAAGAAACTAGCCAAACTTGTCAAGAGGATGGGAATAGCGAAGAGTCGGCTGTACTCTTGGAAGGTTTTATCTAGTGTCCAGTCATTATTTTGATCGACAAAACGTTTGACTACAAATCCACCCATGAGAATTGAAAAGAAGAAGAGACTTGTCGCTACTAGGATGGAGAAGACCGAGAAGAGATTGAGAGACGGGAATTGTTCCATGAAGTGAGCATCGATGCTTGCCATACGACCATAGTAGCCTTGTTTGGCGTGATAAACTGTAAAGAGGAAACTTGTAGCAGAAAAGATAGTTAGTAGCGCAAAGGCATTATAACTATGTTTCTTATCTGTATCAAAACTAGCTGTGGGTTCTTTCAAAGCTCCTCGTAGCCAAATCCAAAAATCAGTAAATTCTTCTTTGAAGATTGCTGTTTTTGTAGGGACAGGGTCTGGGATAAATGGACTTTCCAAAGATTTGCTAGGCTGAGGTGCTTCCTTAGCTGGTTTTTCTGCTTGGTCTGTCTTTGTTGCCAGTTCTTCTTGTTCTTCAGTCTCTACAGGTTCTTCTGACTTGTCTGCATTTTCCACGATCTCTTCGTGTTCGCCATTCTCTACTTTTTCTAGGTCAGCTTCTTGTTCTTCAGGATTGACTTGAAGATTTTCTTCAACCACCGGCAACTCTTCTTTTTCTTTTAACTCTTCTTCAGGAATGACTGGATCAGATGGATGTTCTTTTTTCTCATTGTTGGCTGTTTTCTCGAAATCAGCACTTTCAAACCATTCTTGAGTCATAATAGACCTCCTTTTTATTTCTTGTTTGAGTGATAATGATTAACTATTATTCATAATTTCTCGAATTGGGCGAGCGATCCGGTTCGTCTGGAATGTTGATATCTTGACCTGCCTTTGCGACGAGGAGATCTTTCGTATCTTTTTTCTCTACTTTGTAAGGATTGGAGAATTCTTCGTCCCTATTTACATGATTTCCCTGGACAGGATTCACTCCTTCTCGAGTTCGATGATAGATAGCCCCATATTCTGATGAGAGATTGAGATTGATTCGTTCAAGCTCTTTTCGGGACAACATGAGTATGATGTCATTTTCTGCCTCGAATTCTACCTTACCGTGCACTTGGATGTCGTCAGCAGAGATATGTTGATGTTCTGCTTGGATACGGCTATCTGTTAGACTGGTTTCAAATACATTGACGATTCCAGCTGTGGTCAGTTGGCTGTTTTTGATCTCGCTATTAGTGATACGAAGAAGATAGCCATTTGACTGAATCTTGGCATTGCTGACTTTTACATCGGCAATCGAAAGGACACCGTGGTCGATCTGGGCGGTTAGATTTTTTAATTCTCTTCCTTTTGGCAGCGATAGAACGACCTCGTTATTGCGGCTAGAGACTCCGCTTACGATAAATAGGATACCCTCGATACTAGAACCTACAAAGCGGTGTGTCGTTGACTTGGTGTCAGAAATCTCAAGAGTTTTTTCTTTGATAGAATGCTGGAGGTTTTCTTTTTCAGAGATGGTCGGGTGATACTGAAGGTGAATCTTGTCATCGCTAGATTGTCTAATGACTAACGAATGTTCTGTCAGTGACATGTTAAGATTTTCAATATCTTGATCAAAAACGAGCTCTTCCATTCGGCTCTCAAAGACTGGTTTTTGTGACATTGCAAGGAGGCCTCTGACACCGTCTGTTTGGATGCCGATGATCATCATTGAAAAACCGATGATACTGGTAACAACACCAAAGATAAGAAATCCTTTTGTCCATTTACGCATGTCTTTCACCTCTCTTTCCTCTATTAAGAATCCATTGGATAAGTCGAAGAACTAGTAATCCAAAGAAACGTGTTACATAGGAAGTCGCTAATAAGACTAGAGACGAAGCTCCGATCGCTAGTAAGCCTCCACCAAAAATCAGTATAAAAGCAGATGTCGATTCAGCCAGAACGTAGAAGCTTTCAAATAGGAGAACGCCTCCTAGGATTAGTCCAGCTACTGATACAGCAAAGAAGGCTATAAGTACGCTGACAGCAGCGATAAAAATCCCGATGATAGCCATGAGAAGAGCAATTCCGACTGGAATTCCGATAGGAGCTGCAAGAAGGGCTAATAGAGCAATGCGTAAAATATGGCGGTCGTTCTTGCTGGAATTTTCTTCGTTGATTTTCTTATCAAGAAGAGTAGTCAGGACATCATGGGCAGCTTCTTTTGGACTTCCCAGGCTAGCAATAAGCTCCTCCTCACCTTCTGGACCAGCATCATCAAAGAGTTCTTTGAAGTAATCCATGGCTTCAATGCGATCAGATTGAGGAAGCTTCATCAGATAGGCTTCAAGCTGATTCAAATATTCAGTTCTTGTCATGGCGAATGCTCCCTTCTATGATGCCGTTGATAGTGTCAGTGTAGAGTGTCCACTCTTCTCTGAGTACAAATAGTTGCTCCTCCCCAATCTCTGTTAAGGAGTAGTATTTCCGCATCCGACCTTGGTATTCGCGAGAGTATGTAGTCAGATAGCGGTTGGTATCCAGTTTTTTCAAGATGGGGTAGAGGGTAGATTCCTTGATTTTGGCAATGAGTTTAATGGTTTGACTAATTTCATAACCATAGGAATCCCCTTGTTCTAGGATGGCCAAGATGAGAAATTCAATCAAAGCCGCTGATGTTGGGAAATACATGGGGCACCTCCTTTTTAGTATATAAAAATTTTATATATAATTATTCTACACATACATCATACATCTAAATGTAAGCCCTGTCAAGCAATATGTATAAAATTTTTACATATAAAAAATCTTCTAGCAAAAACTAGAAGATTAGAGAATTTTATCCGCTCGATCCACCATAAAGAGGTAGATTGTCATGATGATATCAATCATTAAAAGAGCCAGTACGGATGGGATCCAAGAATGGAAGATGTCAAAGCTATAACCAAAGAGAGTTGGTCCAAAGGCTGCCAGGATGTAACCACCTGTCTGGGCAAGCCCAGATAATTGGGCTGTCTTTTCAGGAGAGCTAGTTTTGATAGAGAAGCAAACCATGAGATAAGGGAAAAGAGCGCTACAGGCAGTACCAATCAAGAGATGCGCTACTAACCAGTAAAGGAAACTCTTGCTCGGGTATAGGAGCATAGCAATTCCAAGCATTCCAGCCAGAGAGATAACTGTCAGCATGATTTGACGGTGACGGTTGGACAAACGAGTTGTTAAACTTGGAACGGTCATCGAGAAGGGGATACTGATCAGTGAAAAGATAGAAGCCAGAAGGCCAGCGTCTGTATGAGATAGTCCTGCACTGATGGCCATGGTTGGCAACCAGGTCATGCTGGTATAGAAGAGCAAGGACTGAAGTCCACCGAATACAATAATTGCCCAAACTTTCTTGTCTTTTAGAATGTTCTCTTTCTTTTGTTTTTTCTCATGTCCTTCTAGAAAATGATTGTGACGATGGTTGGGGAACCAGACCACTAAAGTGAGTAGACAGACAAAGGATAGGCAGAGAATCAAGCCTTTCCAAGATGTAGCCTGAGTAATGGGAACCGAGAGATAGGAAGCAAGAGCTGTTGCGATTCCCATGGAAGTTACATATACTGTTGTCAGGAAGCTAATCTTTTGTGGGTAGTTGGCTTGAATAGCGCTAGGCAGGAGCACGTTAAAAATAGCGACACTTGCTCCGATGAGTAAAGTTCCTAGATAGAGTAGAGGAAGATTAAAGATACGAATCACTGAACCTATGGTCAATACGATAAGACTATAGGTGAAAAGGTGCTCGAGTCCAATCTTTTGAGCCAAACGAGTCGCAAAAGAGGAGAAGAGGGCAAACATCAAGAGAGGAAGGCTAGTCAAAATCCCAAGGGAACTGACTTCTACTCCCAAACCTTGAGCAATGTCACCTAAAATAGTCGGTAAAGCTGTAAAAGGTGCTCTTAAGACTGCTCCGACTAGGATAATCCCAAGGACAAAAAATAGTGATTGTTTTTTCATGAGAACCTCGATAAGACGATTTTAATAACAGCTTATTTTAAGTTTTTTTCCTATTGATGTCAAGTTAAGGGACAAAAAGCTATGCTATGAAAGGATTCAGCTACTCCCAAAAACTAGATTAGCTTTACTAGTTTTTTTCTGGGATTCAAATAAAAATAGGAAAGTCTGGAAATTTGTGATAAAATAGTGAAAGAAAATCTATACATTGGAGAAGTACTGTGTCTGAAAATCGTAAATTTAGCGTCTTGATGTCAGTCTATGTTAAAGAAAATCCAGCCTTTCTAGAAGAGGCAGTAGAGAGCATCATACATCAAACGCTCAAACCTAGCGAAGTGGTCATCGTCGAAGATGGTCCACTGACACCTGAACTGTATCAAGTTTTGGAAAAATTGGAAGCACAGTCAAGTATTCCAATCAAACGTTGCCCACTTGAGCAAAATCGAGGCTTAGGTTTAGCGCTTCAGTACGGTGTCTTACAGTGCCAATATGGCGTCATTGCTCGTATGGATACAGATGATATTGCTGTTGAAGACCGTTTCGAACAACAGTTCGAATTGATGGAAAAAGAAAACTTGGACCTGCTAGGTGGTCATATTGCAGAATTTATCGACCGACCTGATGAGATTGTGTCTTACCGCCGTGTGCCAATTAAGCATGAGGATATTGTTGTCTACCAGCGTATGAGAAGTGCTTTTAACCACATGACTGTTATGTTCAAAAAAGAAATGGTACTAAAGGCTGGTAACTATGAGGATGGCCTTTATATGGAAGATGATCTTCTCTGGCTCAATATGATTAGTGCTGGAGCTCGAACTGGAAATGTGGATCAAATCCTATGTAAGGTACGAGTTGGGGCAGGGATGTTTGAACGCCGTGGAGGTCTTCGCTATCTTAAACTCTATCGCCAAGCACGAAAGAGAATGCAAGCTCGTGGACAAATTTCTTATGGCGAATATCTGAAAAGTGTTTTAATCCAGGTTGTCGTCGCCCTATGTCCAGGATTTGTGCGACAGTTTATATTTTTGAAACTTCTAAGAAAAAGCAAGTAATGTCTAGCTGATAGTATTTTAAAACTATATCTTATCACTGCTAGCAAATGTGATTCTGTATAGGAGGATACCATTCACATGAATAAAAAAATGACAGATTATGTAATTGATCTGGTTGAAGTATTAAATAAACAACAAAAACAAGTATTCTGGGGATTTTTTGACATCACCAGTATGGTTTTATCAATCATTGTTTCCTATATTCTATTTTATGGCTTGATTAATCCAGCCCCGGTAGACTATGTCATTTATACAGGTCTAACCTTCCTTTTCTATCAAATTATGATTGGATTTTGGGGGCTTAATGCTAGTATTAGTCGATATAGCAAAATAACAGATTTCATGAAGATTTTCTTCGGAGTAACTATCAGTAGTATCTTATCTTATGTTATTTGCTATGCTTTCTTGCCGCTCTTTTCTATCCGCTTTATCGTACTTTTTATCCTATTAACAACTTTCTTGATTCTACTTCCTCGTATCACTTGGCAGTTGATTTACTCAAGACGTAAAAAGGGAAATGGAGCTGGAGAACACCGTCGTACCTTCTTGATTGGTGCTGGTGATGGTGGAGCACTCTTTATGGATAGCTACCAACATCCTACTAGTGATTTAGAGTTGGTTGGTATTTTGGATGACGACGAAAAGAAAAAAGGTCAGAAACTTGGGAAAATTCCGGTATTAGGTTCTTACAATGAGCTCCCTGAACTTGCTAAACGTTACAGGGTTGAAAAAGTGATTGTTGCGATTCCTTCCTTGGATCCATCTGAGTACGAACGCATTTTGCAGATGTGTAACCAACTTAATATTAAATGTTTTAAGATGCCCAAAGTCGAATCTGTCGTACAAGGCCTTCATCCGTCTGTTAGTAGTTTCCAAAAACTGGACCTTGCAGACTTGTTGGGAAGACAGGAGATTCGTTTAGATGAGTCACGTATCGGAGATGAGATACACGGCAAGACGATTTTAGTTACTGGCGCAGGGGGCTCAATCGGTTCGGAAATCTGCCGTCAGGTTAGTCGTTTCAGTCCGGAGCGAGTTGTCTTGCTCGGTCATGGAGAAAACTCTATTTATCTGATTTACCATGAATTAATTCGTAGTTTCCAGGGAATTGACTTTGTTCCTGTCATTGCCGATATTCAAGATTACGATCGTTTGCTTCAAGTTTTTGAACAGTACGAACCAGCGATTGTTTACCATGCTGCAGCTCATAAACATGTTCCGATGATGGAGCGTAATCCAAAAGAAGCCTTTAAAAATAATATCCTTGGAACATACAATGTTGCTAGAGCAGTTGACGCCGCACGAGTTCCAAAAATGGTCATGATTTCAACAGATAAGGCCGTTAATCCACCAAACGTAATGGGAGCAACAAAACGTGTGGCTGAGTTGATTGTCACTGGATTTAATCAACGTAGCCAATCTACCTACTGTGCGGTTCGTTTCGGTAACGTACTCGGTAGCCGTGGTAGTGTAATTCCTGTCTTTGAACGTCAGATTGCTGAAGGTGGGCCTGTAACGGTGACGGATTTCCGAATGACTCGTTATTTTATGACCATTCCAGAAGCTAGTCGCTTGGTGATTCATGCGGGCGCTTATGCAAAGGATGGAGAAGTCTTTATCCTTGATATGGGCAAACCCGTACGCATTTACGATTTGGCTAAGAAAATGGTTCTACTCAGTGGTCATACTGAAAATGAAATTCCAATCGTAGAAGTTGGAATTAGACCAGGTGAGAAGCTTTATGAAGAGTTGCTTGTATCTACTGAGTTAGTTGAAAACCAAGTTATGGATAAGATTTTTGTTGGTAAGGTTAATGTTATGCCTCTAGACAGAATCGATCAAAAAATTGAGGAATTCCGAGCTTTGCGAGGAGCTGAATTGAAGAAAGCTATTATTAGCTTTGCTAACGAAACAACACATGTTGACTAACATGAACTGCACTCTTAAAAAGAGTGCAGTTTTTATGTGAGTATTATCCTATGTAATCGCTTTATTTATTCTCAATTATGGACAGACTTGTCAATAATGACTATGTGTGATAAACTGATACTAAATAAAAAATATATAGGGAGTATCTTATGATTAACGCTTATAAAAGTTTCTTTAAAGGCTATGTAGATTTTGCAGGCCGTTCAACACGTTCAGAATACTGGTGGGTTTGGTTGGCCAATAACATCCTTTCTATTCCTCTCTACATGGCATACGGAAATGCTATGTCTAACCCACGAAACGAGAGTGCTCTTATTGCTTTAGGTGGAACTGCCATAATCTATATGGTCATAGGACTAGCACTTCTCTTACCTGGACTAGCACTGACAGTTCGTCGTCTACGCGACGCTGGTTTCCATTGGGCACTCATCTTTGTTGCCTTTATTCCAGTAGTTGGGGGTATCGCTCTTATGGTTCTCCTAGCTATGCCGACAAAGGAAGAAGCAACTCCTGCAATCAGTGAGGTTCAAGAAGTTCGAGTTGAAGAAGTTATCGAAGCTTCACCTTTTGAAGAGACAGACAATAAATAAAGGTAACTAAGCTCTGTTGTTATATCTTATTTACTAGTCTCTTAATTCTGGTAGACAAGTCTAAAAGACTCCCAAATCTTCATTTGAGAGTCTTTTTATTAGTTTTTCTTCTGAAGATGAGATAAAAGGTCTGTTGACTGATGGGCAACCCAATCAGGTTGGTAGCTCATCAACTCTTCTTCTTCACCAAATCCCCAGGTTACGGCCAATGTTTTTATCCCTGTTTCCTGGGCTCCAATCATATCATATTTGGTATCTCCGATAATGACAACCCTATCTGGGTCTAGGTTATGAGTTTGCAGAGCTTGGCGAATGACATCTGCCTTATGTAAAGCCTGAGGGCTTGAACCATAGATGCCGTCAAAGAAGTGGTCAATACCAAAATTACTAACCATATTTTCTGCTATTGAAGTGTTTTTGGTGGTTGTTATATAGAGGGGATAATCCTTGGATAATTCTGAAAGTATACTTTCTATGTTTGGGAAAAGCTTAGCTTCGTAAACTCCCTTATCCTTATAGTAGAAACGATAAAGCCGGACAGCTAGTTCAATCTGGTTCTGTGGTAAACAACTAGCAAAGCTTGTTTCAAGTGGAGGTCCCATAAAACCTCTGATAGTCTTGGCGTCTGGACTAGGGACATCAAGTTGGTTAAATGCATAAGTAAAACCATTGTGAATGCCGATAGAGCTATCAACAAGTGTTCCGTCCAAATCAAAAAAGATGGCTGATAGAGATGGCATAGATTCTCCTAGTAGTCTTGAAATTAGTCGCCGAAGATTTCTTTTTGAAGGTGTCGGCCTGTAGGGGTAGCAGCAAGTCCTCCCTCTGCAGTCTCACGGAAGGCAGTTGGGAGGCTAGAGCCAACTTGATACATGGCATCAATGATTTCATCAACTGGAATTTTTGATTCAATACCTGCTAGGGCCATGTCGGCTGCAATAAAGGCAAAGCTCGCTCCCATAGCGTTTCTCTTGACACATGGTACTTCAACTAATCCTGCAACGGGATCACAGATAAGGCCCAACATGTTTTTAATAACAAAGGCAATCGCCTGGCTAGCTTGGTAAGGAGTTCCACCGGCAGCTAAGGTAAGAGCAGCAGCACTCATGGCTGAAGCAGAACCGACTTCAGCTTGGCATCCTCCTTCAGCTCCGGAAATGGAGGCATTGTTGGCAATGACGAGGCCAAAAGCTCCAGCTGCAAATAGAAAATCGAGTTGTTGTTCGTGTGTTAAATCTAACTTTTCAATGGCAGAAGTTAGAACTGCTGGGAGGCATCCTGCACTTCCTGCAGTAGGTGTTGCACAAACGAGTCCCATCTTGGCATTGTGTTCATTAACTGCAATGGCATTACGAGCGGCAGATAAAACTGTCAAGTCTGACAGGGTCTTTCCTTGTTTGATATAGTGATCGAGCTTGGCTGCATCTCCTCCGGTTAAACCGCTACGAGATTTCTTTTCGCTGAGACCAAGCTCGACAGAAGCTTTCATGACTTCAAGGTTACGTTTCATGAGGAGAAGAACTTCTTCTCTCTCTCGTCCAGTTAGCTCATACTCAGTAGTAATCATGAGCTCAGCAACATTGCCTTGGAAATCTAGTTCGGCTTGTTCAACTAATTCTTTGATAGAGTAAAACATATTTTCTCCTATTGAAAGAAATTGACATTGTGTAAATGAGGAATTTTACGAATTTCTTCGATAGATTCTTCACAGTTGCGACTATCAACTTCGATAATCATAATTGCTTTCTCACCAGCTTTTTCTCGAGTTACATTCATTTGAGCGATGTTGATACCAAAGCGAGAAAGAGCTTCTGTCACATGAGCAATCATACCTGGAACATCTTGATGAACGATGATGATGGTAGGGGTGTTCATGTTGAGAGATACGGCAAAACCATTTAATTCTGTCACCTGTATATTTCCACCACCGATAGAAATACCAGTAACACTAATGCTCTTATGGGCATTTTTAACAGTAATTTTAGTGGTGTTAGGGTGAGGGGCGTTACTATCCTTTTGAATCGTCCAAACAATCTTGATTCCACGCTTATAAGCAATCTCTAAGCTGTTTGGAATTTCTGGATCATCTGTATCCATCCCCAAAATACCAGCTACAAGGGCAAGGTCTGTCCCGTGTCCACGATAGGTTTTTGCAAAAGAGTTAAAAAGCTGGAATTCGACTTCGGTTGGAGTATCATCAAAGATAGAAGAGACGATTTTTCCGATACGAACAGCTCCTGCTGTGTGACTACTAGACGGCCCAATCATGACAGGACCAATAATATCAAAGACAGATTGAAAACGAAGTGATTGCATCTGTTTCCCCTTAAAAAGATTCTTGCTTCTATTATATCAAAGATTACTTTCCTTGGCTTGAATCCATCACGAAATATCTGTTTCCTACTTAAATGGTGTAAATTAGGGCCTTTTGTGACAAAAAAAGTCTTTTAGGGGTAAATAAAAAATAGTCTTGTAACATTTCTACACAAAAATGTTAAGAAATAGTAATATTTCTAGAGTATCATAGAATTATAAGAAAGAAGGAGAAACTTTTTTAAATGAAATCAAATATTAGAACTAAATTTGCTGGATTAGCAGTTGTACTTGCTTTCCTTGCACCATCATTAACTTTTGCACAAGAATCAAAAACTTATATTGTTAAACCTGGAGATACTCTTTCAGAGATTGCTGAAACTCACAACACAACAGTTGAAAAATTGGCTAAATTGAACAACATTAAAAACATTCACCTTATCTATGTTGACCAAGTATTGGTTATCGACGGTGAAGCTCCAGTAGTTGCTGCAACACCAGCGACGACAAAACCAGCAGCACCTGCTACAACTGATGCATCTGCTACTACTGAAGCTCCAGCCCCAGCTGCTGTAGAAGAAACTCCAGCTGTAGAAGAAACTTCTGCACCAGCAGCTGCAACACCAACTCCAGCAGCAGAGAGCACTCCAGCCACAGCTGCGACTGTAAGCGGATCAGAAGCAGAAGCTAAAGAGTGGATTGCTCAAAAAGAATCAGGTGGTAGTTACACAGCTACAAACGGACGTTACATCGGACGTTACCAATTGACAGATTCATACTTAAACGGTGACTACTCAGCTGAAAACCAAGAACGTGTAGCAGATGCTTATGTGGCAGGACGTTACGGTTCATGGACAGCTGCTAAGAACTTCTGGCTTAACAACGGTTGGTATTAAGAAATAAAAATAAGAGCCTTGAAAGGCTCTTTTTTGTACTTTTATTTGATAAAAGATAATCTTTAAACATTAGTGATGACAAAAGTATTAAGTCTGGCGCTTTTACTGAATGGTTCCACCTGAATTAGCAAGATGAACTGTTTGTATCGCGAATTTCAACCTAATCACTATGGCTATTAGACTCTGCTTGAGAACCAGAAGAATCAGCAGTTTGTCCCCCTGTATTAGCGCCATTATCTCCTCCGCTGCTAGCACTATTAGTTGAGTATTGATCTGTTGCAGGTGCCTGGGAATTAGATATGCTTCCATTTGTTTCTGGATAGCTTTGAATATAGCCACTATCTTCTGAACGGCTGGCTTCTATTCCGGCATCTCTAGTGGTCGTTTCTGTTTGGGTAGTTTTTTCTTCTTCTTTTTTGGTCAAGACTTCAACTTGTTTTTGGAATTTAGAGATTAGTTCTTGAATTGGTTTTATCTTTTCTTCGATAGAGATTTGTTGGTTAGCAGAGTTGATAGTTTCAATGATTCCTAGTATTTTTTGTAAGGAAGTGATGGCTGTTTCAAGTGCTTGTTTATCTTGAAACTGGCTATCAGAATCTTTTATATCTAATTTCAAAGCTTTTTCACTATAATGATTTGTGACTTTATCGGCAGTAGAAGCGAGAAAGTCTGCTAATGTCTTTTTGCCTTCATCAGTAGTTGGTTTTAATTCTTGAATTTTTTTCCAATCTTCTATAATGGTTTCAGAATCAATATTGAAATCTTTAATAGCGTTTTTTACTTGTTCAACATCTTGTTGATTTTGTTGTTGTTTGATGAGAGCAATGTTTCCTCTCTCTGCTTGAACACGTTCTTGATGAATGACTAAGCCTGCCAAAAGTCCAAAACCTGCAACAACTATAATAGTAAAAATGGTATTTTTTGATTTTAGTATGTCTTTGTAGTTGTTCACAATCGTTTTACGCACATGGATGATGGTATATGTAAGGAATCATGTGCGTATTCCTCCTTATAACAGTATATCATTTTTAGTTGATTTTAAAAATAAGTTTTTAAAGAGAATGGAGGTTTAAGGATGAATTAATTTCTTTTGTATCCTATCTTCATGTATTTATAAAAGAGGTGGCTAGGTTTGCCAGCATCTTCCTTGTCTTCTCTATCTATGCATGTTATAATGAAAACTGCTCAAACGACCTTCAATCGTGAAGCACACACGACCTTCAATCGTGAATAAACGAATAGATGGGAGACTTACCATGAGTGATAACTCTAAAACACGTGTTGTCGTGGGGATGAGTGGTGGTGTCGATTCGTCGGTGACGGCTCTTCTTCTTAAGGAGCAGGGCTACGATGTGATCGGTATCTTCATGAAGAACTGGGATGACACAGATGAAAACGGGGTCTGTACGGCGACCGAAGATTACAAGGATGTGGCTGCGGTGGCAGACCAGATTGGCATTCCTTACTACTCTGTCAATTTTGAAAAAGAGTACTGGGACCGCGTTTTCGAGTATTTCCTAGCGGAATACCGTGCAGGACGCACACCAAATCCAGATGTGATGTGTAACAAGGAAATCAAGTTTAAGGCCTTTTTGGACTATGCCATGACCTTGGGAGCAGACTATGTAGCGACTGGGCACTATGCCCGTGTGGCGCGTGATGAGGATGGCATCGTTCACATGCTTCGTGGCGTGGACAATGGCAAGGATCAGACCTATTTCCTCAGCCAACTTTCGCAAGAACAACTCCAAAAGACTATGTTCCCTTTGGGACATTTGGAAAAACCTGAAGTTCGCAGACTAGCAGAAGAAGCAGGTCTTGCGACTGCTAAGAAGAAAGATTCAACGGGAATTTGCTTTATCGGAGAAAAGAACTTTAAAGAATTTCTCAGCAACTACCTACCAGCACAGCCTGGTCGCATGATGACTGTGGATGGTCGCGATATGGGCGAGCATGCTGGTCTGATGTATTATACAATCGGTCAGCGTGGCGGACTCGGTATCGGTGGACAACAGGGCGGTGACAATGCACCTTGGTTTGTTGTCGGAAAAGACCTAAGCAAGAATATCCTCTATGTAGGCCAAGGATTCTACCATGATTCGCTCATGTCAACCAGCTTAGAGGCTAGTCAGGTTCACTTTACTCGTGAGATGCCAGAGGAATTTACACTAGAATGCACGGCTAAATTCCGCTATCGTCAGCCTGACTCTAAGGTGACTGTTCATGTCAAAGGAGATAAGGCAGAGGTCATCTTTGCGGAACCACAACGCGCCATTACACCAGGACAGGCAGTTGTCTTTTACGATGGTGAAGAGTGTCTCGGTGGTGGTTTGATTGACAATGCCTACCGTGACGGCAAGGTTTGTCAGTACATATAGATTGACAAATTTGCTCAATTTGCTACAATAATAACAGCAATAGAAATGATGGTCAAAGCTCATGGATGTTGCAGGCTTTTTGTCCTGCACTTCTTACGAGTTTTGACTGTTTTTGTGTCGCTTTAAGGAAAGGGCAAAAATGACTCAACAAGACTTTCGGACAAAAGTGGGGAACACGGTCTTTGGTGTTCGGGCGACAGCTTTGATTCTCCAAAATGGCAAGCTTCTAGTCACCAAAGACAAGGGCAAGTATTACACTATTGGCGGTGCGATCCAAGTGAACGAAAAAACGGAAGAAGCCGTAGTTCGCGAAGTGGGTGAAGAACTGGGTGTCAAAGCTCAAGCTGGGCAGCTAGCTTTTGTGGTTGAAAATTCTTTTGAAGAAGCCGGTGTTTATTATCACAACATCGAGTTTCATTATCTGGTGGACTTGCTTGAGGACGCCCCATTGACCATGCAGGAAGATGAGAAAAGGCAACCTTGTGAGTGGATTGACTTGGACAAGCTTGAGGATTTCCAACTAGTTCCAGCCTTTTTAAAAACAGCCCTGCCAGATTGGGACGGCCAACTAAGACACATTCATCTTGAAGAATAGGAGAGAAAATGACTTACAATTTTACGGAAGAATACGATATTATTGTAATCGGTGCGGGCCATGCGGGGGTTGAAGCTTCCCTAGCTGCGAGCCGTATGGGTTGCAAGGTCTTGCTTGTGACTATTAACATTGAAATGTTGGCTTTCATGCCATGTAATCCGTCTATTGGTGGTTCTGCCAAGGGGATTGTCGTGCGTGAGGTAGATGCCCTTGGTGGCGAAATGGCTAAGACCATTGACAAGACTTACATCCAGATGAAGATGCTTAACACTGGGAAGGGGCCAGCTGTCCGTGCCCTTCGTGCGCAGGCTGATAAGGAACTTTACTCTAAGGAAATGCGCAAGACGGTTGAAAATCAAGAAAATCTAACCCTTCGTCAAACCATGATTGATGAGATTTTGGTGGAAGATGGCAAGGTTGTCGGTGTTCGTACAGCTACCCATCAAGAGTATGCTGCCAAGGCCGTTATCGTAACCACAGGGACAGCCCTCCGTGGGGAAATCATCATCGGAGACCTCAAGTACTCATCAGGGCCAAACCACAGTCTGGCTTCTATTAACCTAGCTGATAATCTCAAGGAACTTGGACTTGAAATCGGCCGTTTCAAGACAGGAACGCCTCCACGTGTCAAGGCTTCCTCTATCAACTATGATGTGACAGAGATTCAGCCAGGAGATGAAACACCAAATCACTTCTCTTACACTTCACGTGATGAAGATTATGTTAAAGACCAAGTTCCATGCTGGTTAACCTACACCAATGGTACTAGCCATGAGATTATCCAAAACAACCTCCACCGCGCACCTATGTTTACAGGTGTGGTCAAGGGAGTGGGACCTCGCTATTGTCCGTCGATTGAAGATAAGATTGTGCGTTTTGCAGACAAGGAACGCCACCAACTCTTCCTTGAACCAGAAGGTCGCAATACAGAGGAAGTTTATGTCCAGGGACTTTCAACCAGTCTTCCTGAGGATGTACAACGTGACTTGGTACATTCCATCAAAGGTTTGGAAAATGCAGAGATGATGCGTACAGGTTATGCTATCGAGTACGACATGATCTTACCTCATCAGTTGCGTGCAACGCTTGAAACCAAGAAAATCTCAGGACTTTTCACTGCTGGCCAAACAAATGGAACGTCTGGATATGAAGAAGCTGCTGGTCAAGGGATTATCGCGGGTATCAACGCAGCGCTGAAAATCCAAGGCAAGCCTGAGTTAATTTTGAAGCGCAGTGACGGCTATATCGGGGTGATGATTGATGACTTGGTAACTAAGGGGACCATTGAACCCTACCGTCTCTTGACCAGTCGTGCTGAATACCGCCTCATCCTCCGTCATGACAATGCCGATATGCGTTTGACTGAGATGGGGCGCGAGATTGGGCTTGTTGACGATGAACGTTGGGCTCGTTTTGAAATCAAGAAAAATCAATTTGAAAATGAAATGAAGCGTTTAGACAGCATCAAACTCAAGCCAGTCAAAGAAACTAACGCTAAGGTTGAAGCGATGGGATTCAAGCCGTTGACAGATGCAGTGACAGCCAAGGAATTCCTTCGTCGCCCAGAAGTCTCTTACCAAGATGTGGTGGCTTTCATCGGACCTGCTGCTGAAGAGTTAGATGACAAGATTATCGAATTGATTGAAACAGAAATCAAGTACGAAGGCTACATTTCAAAAGCCATGGATCAGGTTGCCAAGATGAAACGCATGGAAGAAAAACGGATTCCAGCGAATATTGACTGGGATGATATTGACTCTATCGCGACTGAAGCTCGTCAGAAGTTCAAGCTCATCAATCCAGAAACCATCGGCCAGGCCAGCCGTATTTCAGGTGTAAACCCAGCAGATATTTCCATTCTTATGGTGTATCTGGAAGGTAAAAATCGAAGCATTTCTAAAAACTTAGAAAAGAAAGCTGAATAAAAATAAAAAGCTGAATTCTCTTTTTGAGAATTCAGTTTTTTGATAGATTTTTCCTTATTTTTCGAATAGAGAGTATAGGGGGGAAGGGATGTTAACGATAGAAGAAAAAACTTTTTTAGACACTTATAAAAAGGCTTCCTACCATCGTTTTTATGAGATTGAACGCTTTGTTTATCTATGTGATAAGGTGAACAAGTGTCAACCACAAGCTGACAAGCACTAGAGTTTTTGATATACTAGAACAAATCAGATTGTAGGAGAGAGAGAATGAATGTAAATGATAACTTAGAAGATGCTCTGACACCATCTTGGACAGAAGTGGAAGGATTAGAGGGAAATTCTCAACAATCATCTCCGATTCCATTTTTAAGAATTATTGTCTGGACTACCTTGGTTACCCTTTTGTCAGCAATTACTCCAGTACTATTAGGGGTAACAAGTCTGCAACATTCAGCTGACTCATATATTGGCTGGGCTTTGCATCAAGGTGGGGATATTTACACAAACTTTTTTGGAAGTGAAGGTTTGTTATATTACTTGCTCCAGTTCATTGTTAAAGGCAGTATAGTATTTGCTGCCTTCTACTGGTTGGCTTTGCTGGGTTCGGGAATCTTCCTTTTCAGAGCAGCAACAGCTATATCTAAGAGAGATAAACAGGTTCATCAATTGTTGATAGGATTCTACCTTCTTGCAGGAGGTTTAAGTTTTGGTGGGGGCTATGCAACTATTCTGGCCTTGCCATTCTTGTTTTATGGGCTTGACTTGGCTCTAGCTTATATGGTAGATTCCAACAATGACAAAGGTTTTTTACGAATTGGGATGAGCATGGCTCTAGCATTTTTCTTAGCTCCTTTGCCAACCGCTTTGTATTCTCTGGTCCTGTTTTTGGCTTTATCAGCCTTCAATATTGTTCGCCGTCGTTTAAGTCACGGTATTTATCAATTTTTTGCCGCTGGGCTTGGCTTTTCACTTTTATTCTATCCAATAGGCTATTATACAGTGTATAAGGGAAGTTTTGGGAATGCCATTGGTCAAATTCTCTATCCAGTAGATAGTTTGAATGTATTTTCAAACCCTGCTTTATTAGATAACCTTCTCTTTTACGGTTTACTAACGCTTTCCCTTGGTGCCGTAGTACTTGTTTTTACAGGATTTTTCCAGTCTAAGCCGGTTGAAATAAAATATTTTGCTATCTTTTCAGGTATTGCGTTAATACTCCTGGTTGTTTTATTGATATTCTCTACAGAACCGATTCATGGGAGTCGTTTAGTAGTGTATCTGCCCTTTATGACAATCCTCTTATTAGCAAGAATTGGGGAGAAGGAATTAAAGGGAGCAGATCGCCGTAGAAGATATAGAAGAGCATCGACTCTCTTGGGAGACTTTCTTAGAATTAATGCCTATTTACCGATTTTTGCCCTCATTTATTTAGTGGCTGCCCCCATTGTTGGTCGATATGTCCTCCATCAAGATCTTTATCAAGAACGTGGACGTATAGAATCAATAGTGAAAGAACAAACTAAGGAAAGTGATTCTATTTATATTTGGGACAATCAGATTGATATGTATCAGTCTAGCGAGCGTCTATCAGCCAGTCAGTTGTTGGCCCCGAATCTACATACAAGTCTAGCTGAGAATCAGACGATACTTCTTAATGATCTGCGTGAAAATAAGCCGAAGATGATTGTAGTCAATACAAAATTGAATCTTTGGAAAGAAGTGGAGCAGTTGTTAGCTCAAAATTATCAGCAGGTTCAAAGTAATCTTGCAGACTTCAAGCTTTATAAATTAAAATAAAATAATCAATATCTTGTGTAAAAAAATCATTTTTTTAAAAAAATACACAAGATATTGATTTTTATTTTTTAAGTGATATAATACTACTTAGATATTACATTTTAGAAAAGAGTCTGGATATGATTGTATTGGAAGAAAAAACTGCTCCTAGTCCGACTTTATTTGTAGAAAAGCGAGACGGGAGACGAGTAGTCTTTGATGTAGAAAAAATAGAAAAGGCGCTTCGTAAGGCTGCAGAAAAGGTTATGGATGTCACTCCTTTGGTAGAAAAGCGTTTGAATAGCTTGGTTGAACGGATTGTTGCTGAGATTCATAGCCGTTTTCCCAAAGACGTTAAAATATATGAAATTCAAAATATCGTAGAACATGAATTGCTAGAGGCTAGAGAGTATGCTCTGGCAGAAGAGTACATCACCTATCGGACTCAAAGGGATTTTGAGCGCTCAAAAGCGACGGATATCAACTTCAGCATTCATAAGCTTCTCAGTAAAGATCAGGCGGTTGTCAATGAAAATGCCAATAAGGATAGTAATGTTTTTAACACGCAACGTGACTTGACTGCGGGGATTGTTGGGAAGTCTATTGGACTTCAAATGCTTCCTAAACATGTGGCTAATGCCCATCAAAAAGGTGAGATTCATTATCATGATTTGGACTATAGTCCTTATACTCCAATGACCAACTGTTGTTTGATTGATTTCAAGGGCATGTTGGAAAATGGTTTTAAGATTGGAAATGCTGAGGTAGAGAGTCCCAAGTCTATCCAAACTGCGACAGCACAGATTTCACAAATCATCGCAAACGTTGCTTCTAGCCAGTACGGGGGCTGTTCAGCAGACCGTATTGATGAAGTTTTAGCTCCTTATGCAGAGAAAAATTACCAAAAGCACCTCAAGGATGCGGAGGAATGGGTTTTGCCTGACAAGCGCCAAGAATATGCCTGGAAGAAAACCCAAAAAGACATCTACGATGCCATGCAATCTCTAGAGTACGAGATTAATACCCTCTTTACATCAAATGGGCAAACGCCATTTACCTCTCTTGGTTTCGGTCTAGGAACCAGTCGTTTTGAACGTGAAATTCAAAAGGCAATCCTGAACATTCGTATCAAGGGGCTTGGTTCAGAACACCGTACAGCCATCTTCCCTAAACTCATCTTTACTCTTAAAAGAGGTCTTAACTTAGAGGAAGGCTCACCTAACTACGACATCAAGCAGTTGGCTCTTGAGTGTGCAACTAAGCGCATGTACCCGGATGTCTTGTCTTATGATAAGATTGTCGAGTTGACTGGTTCTTTCAAGGTTCCGATGGGATGCCGTTCATTCCTTCAAGGATGGAAGGATGAAAATGGAGTAGAAGTCAATTCGGGCCGTATGAACCTAGGGGTCGTGACAGTCAATCTTCCTCGTATCGCTCTTGAGTCCGAAGGAGACATGAACAAGTTCTGGGAAATCTTCAATGAGCGTATGAATATCGCGGAAGATGCCTTGGTTTACCGTGTGGAAAGAACCAAGGAAGCCACTCCAGCTAATGCACCAATTCTTTATCAGTATGGAGCCTTCGGACGTCGTCTTGGAAAAGAAGAAAGTGTTAATCAACTCTTTAAGAATCGTCGTGCAACTATTTCTCTGGGCTATATTGGCTTGTACGAGGTAGCGACAGTCTTCTTTGGTAATCATTGGGAAAATAATCCAGAAGCCAAAGAGTTCACCCTTGATATTATTCGCGATATGAAACGTCGAGTAGAAGAATGGTCTGACCAATATGGTTACCATTTCTCTATCTATTCAACACCGTCTGAAAGTTTGACAGACCGCTTCTGTCGCTTGGATACGGAGAAATTCGGCTCTATTCCAGATATTACAGATAAAGAATACTACACAAATTCCTTCCATTATGATGTCCGCAAAAATCCAACACCTTTTGAAAAATTGGACTTTGAGAAAGTCTACCCAGAAGCGGGTGCATCTGGTGGCTTTATCCACTACTGCGAGTACCCAGTTCTTCAACAAAATCCAAAGGCTTTAGAAGCTGTCTGGGACTATGCTTACGACCGGGTCGGTTATCTCGGGACCAATACTCCGATTGACCGTTGCTACAAGTGTGATTTTGAAGGAGATTTTGAACCGACCGAGAGAGGATTTGCTTGTCCTAACTGTGGAAATAATGATCCTAAAACGGTAGATGTTGTTAAACGAACCTGTGGTTATCTTGGGAATCCACAAGCGCGTCCGATGGTTAATGGACGCCACAAGGAAATTGCTGCGCGTGTCAAACACATGAACGGTTCTACTATTAAAACGGCAGGACATGAAGTAAGAAATTAGAAAGAAATAGCATGGGAAAATATCAATTAGATGATAAAGGCAAGGCCTTGGTCCAACGATTCCACGAAAAGCATTCGAAAGGTGGAGGCAATAAAAAAGACCGAGTAGCTAGCCTTAGAGAACAGTTTTTAAACAAAAACAAGAAAAAGTGAGAGTTGCCTCTCGCTTTTCTCTTAATTGGAGGTAAAAATGGTACTACGCAGACCAAGATTAGCAGATAAAGAAACAGTTTTAGAGATGATGGCAGAGTTTGAACAGACTCAATCAGCCCACGATGGCGGATTTTGGGATGCTGAGAATTTTGTTTATGAAGAGTGGTTGGAAAGTAATCAGAATCATGAAATGGGGATTAATTTGCCTGAAGGGTGGGTGCCTGATATTCAGTTAGTTGCTTTTTCGAGAGATGGACAAGCCGTAGGTTTTCTCAATCTGAGATTGCGTCTTAGTGACTTCTTATTGGAAGAAGGTGGTCACATTGGTTATTCCATCCGACCGTCTGAAAGAGGCAAGGGCTACGCCAAAGAGTCCCTCCGACAAGGTCTACAAATTGCCAAGGAAAAGAATATCAAACGAGCTTTAGTGACTTGTAGCACAGAAAATCCAGCAAGCCGAGCTATTATCTTAGCTAATGGTGGGAAGTTGGAAGATGTTCGTAATGGAACAGAGCGCTACTGGATTGATGTCGATTAAGGAGGAAGCATGGAGCTAAGACGACCAACTTTGGAAGATAAAGAAGCGATATTAGAGATGATTGCGGAGTTCGATGCAGCAAAATCCTATATGCACGGTGGCATGGGCTCCGCTTGGAAGCGAGCAAAGGATTATGAGGATTGTTTAAAGATTGTAGAGCAGCAGGAGGATGCTGCCAACCTGCCAGTAGGCTGGGTTCCTGCAATCAAATTTTTATCCTTTGATGAGACTGGCTTGCCTTTGGGATTTTTAGCCCTGCGCTTGTCCTTGAATGACAAATTATTTGTGGAAGGCGGTCATATTGGCTATTCTATCCGTCCCAGTCAACGAGGCAAAGGATATGGGAAGGAGCAGTTGAGATTAGGACTAGCAGAGGCTCGAAAGCAAGGATTGGAACGAGTGCTGATTACCTGCGATGAAGACAACAAAGCCAGCCGCCGCACGATTCTCTCCGCTGGTGGTGTTTACGAAAATACAATCGATAGAAGTCAGCGTTATTGGATAGAGTTGGAGTAGAAGGATGACATGGAATACACCAGAGCCTGGAGAGTGGAAGAGTGAAGAGCTCAGCCAAGGGCGTATCATTGATTATAAGGCTTTTAACTTTGTCGATGGAGAAGGCGTGCGCAATTCCCTCTACGTAGCAGGTTGCATGTTTCATTGTGAGGGGTGCTACAATGTTGCGACCTGGTCATTTAATGCAGGAATTCCCTACACAGTGGAGTTGGAAGAACAGATTATGGCAGACTTGTCCCAACCCTATGTTCAAGGATTAACCTTGCTAGGAGGAGAACCTTTTCTGAATACAGGGATCCTCTTACCTCTTGTAAAACGTATCCGAAAGGAATTGCCAGATAAGGACATCTGGTCGTGGACGGGCTATACTTGGGAGGAAATGATGTTGGAGACACCAGATAAACTGGAACTCTTGTCACTGATTGATATCCTAGTCGATGGACGTTATGACAAAAGCAAGCGCAATCTTATGCTCCAGTTCCGAGGTTCTTCCAATCAACGTATTATCGATGTGCAAAAATCCCTCCAAAGTGGTCAAGTGGTCATTTGGGATAAACTCAATGATGGAAAAGAAAGCTATGAACAGGTGAAGAGAGAATGAAAAAAAAGACTTAATAGAAAGACTAGTATCAGAAATAGAGTCTGGAAAAGTAAAAACGCTGGGTATTTACGGCCATGGAGCTTCAGGGAAATCAACTTTTGCTCAGGAATTATATCAAGCCCTAGATTCTACTACAGTAAATTTGCTAGAAACAGATCCCTATATCACCTCAGAACGTCACCTGGTAGTGCCAAAACAAGCACCTGATCAAAAGGTGACAGCTTGTCTGCCAGTGGCGCATGAACTGGCAAGTTTGCAGAGAGATATTCTCGCCCTGCAGGCAGGTATGGATGTCTTGACAATAGATGAACCTTGGAAGGCTAGTGAGGTCTTATCGGGAGCAAAACCAATTCTGATAGTCGAAGGGATGTCTGTAGGTTTTCTACCAAAGGAACTCTTTGACAAAACTGTTTGTTTCTACACGAATGAAGAGACAGAATTAAAGAGGCGTCTAGCTCGAGATACGACTGTGAGAAATAGCGATGCATCCTTTATATTGGCTAGTCAGCAAATGAGACGAGAACAGTATCTGCAATACTATAAAGAAACCGAGTCAAAAGCGGATATCTTGATAAATCAATCAAATGATAAATTTCAGATCAAAACGAATATTATGAACATTATAACATTATATAGAAGAAAAAATAAAAATTTGCACTTCATTTATGCTTTTTTGAGATAAGGAGCGATAAGAAAACAGTTTCATTCGAAAAATTAAAAAAATCCTGTCAAATCCCTTGCAATCGCAGGGGCTTTGTGTTATTCTATTATGGTGCTGAAAATTACAGCCTTAGCTTTGATGCAAGAGGTTGCGACACGCTCGGTTGCATTGCCACGCAACGCGCGTCGGTTTTCTTGTGGAGCTAGCCTATTATCTTAAATAGACGAAAAGGAGAAAAAGATGGCAAACAAAAAAATCCGTATCCGTTTGAAAGCTTACGAACACCGTACGCTTGACACAGCGGCTGCAAAAATCGTAGAATCAGCTACTCGTACAGGTGCAGAAGTTGCAGGTCCAATCCCGCTTCCAACTGAGCGTAGCCTCTACACAATCATTCGTGCGACTCACAAATATAAAGACTCTCGCGAACAATTCGAAATGCGTACACACAAACGTTTGATCGATATCATCAACCCAACTCAAAAAACAGTTGATGCTTTGATGAAATTGGATCTTCCAAGTGGTGTAAACGTAGAAATCAAACTTTAATCTAAAGTTTGAAACCTTGAGCATAAAAAACGCTCGTTAAAAACTTTTTGAATAAAAAAATATAGAAAAGGAACTATTTTCTCATGACAAAAGGAATCTTAGGGAAAAAAGTGGGAATGACTCAAATCTTCACTGAAGCTGGCGAATTGATCCCTGTAACAGTTATCGAAGCAACTCCAAACGTTGTTCTTCAAGTTAAAACTGTTGAAACAGATGGTTACAACGCTATTCAAGTTGGTTTCGATGACAAACGCGAAGTATTGAGCAACAAACCTGCTAAAGGACATGTAGCAAAAGCTAACACGGCTCCTAAGCGCTTCATTCGTGAATTCAAAAACGTTGAAGGCTTGGAAGTTGGTGCTGAAATCACAGTTGAAACTTTCGCAGCTGGAGACATTGTTGATGTAACTGGTACGTCTAAAGGTAAAGGTTTCCAAGGTGTTATCAAACGCCACGGACAATCACGTGGACCTATGGCTCACGGTTCTCGTTACCACCGTCGTCCAGGTTCTATGGGACCTGTTGCACCTAACCGCGTATTTAAAGGTAAAAACCTTGCAGGACGTATGGGTGGCGACCGTGTAACAATTCAAAACCTTGAAGTTGTACAAGTTGTTCCAGAAAAGAACGTTATCCTTATCAAAGGTAACGTACCAGGTGCTAAGAAATCTCTTATCACTATCAAGTCAGCAGTTAAAGCTGGTAAATAATAAGGAAAGGGGAATACAGTCAAAATGGCAAATGTAACATTATTCGACCAAACTGGTAAACAAGCGGGCGAAGTTGTTCTTAACGATGCAATCTTTGGTATCGAACCAAACCAATCTGTTGTGTTTGATGTGATCATCAGCCAACGTGCTAGCCTTCGTCAAGGAACTCACGCAGTTAAAAACCGCTCAGCTGTTTCAGGTGGCGGACGCAAACCATGGCGTCAAAAAGGAACTGGACGTGCTCGTCAAGGTTCTATCCGCTCTCCACAATGGCGTGGTGGTGGAATCGTCTTCGGACCAACTCCACGTAGCTATGCGTACAAACTTCCTCAAAAAGTTCGTCGCCTTGCGCTTAAATCTGTTTACTCAGAGAAAGTTGCTGAAAACAAATTTGTAGCCGTTGATTCTCTTGAATTTACAGCTCCAAAAACTGCTGAATTTGCAAAAGTTCTTGCAGCTTTGAGCATCGATTCTAAAGTCCTTGTTATTCTTGAAGAAGGAAACGAATTCGCAGCTCTCTCAGCTCGTAACCTTCCAAACGTGAAAGTTGCGACTGCTACTACTGCAAGTGTTCTTGACATCGCAAATAGTGACAAACTTCTTGTTACTCAAGCAGCTATCTCTAAAATCGAGGAGGTTCTTGCATAATGAATTTGTATGATGTTATCAAAAAACCTGTTATCACTGAAAGCTCAATGGCTCAACTTGAAGCAGGCAAATATGTATTTGAAGTTGACACTCGTGCACACAAACTTTTGATCAAGCAAGCTGTTGAAGCTGCTTTTGAAGGTGTTAAAGTTGCAAATGTTAACACAATCAACGTGAAACCTAAAGCTAAACGTGTTGGACGTTACACTGGTTTTACTAACAAAACTAAAAAAGCTATCATCACTCTTACAGCTGATTCAAAAGCAATCGAGTTGTTTGCAGCTGAAGCTGAATAATCTAAGGAGGAAATATCGTGGGAATTCGTGTTTATAAACCAACAACAAACGGTCGCCGTAATATGACTTCTTTGGATTTCGCTGAAATCACAACAAGCACTCCTGAAAAATCATTGCTTGTTGCATTGAAGAGCAAGGCTGGTCGTAACAACAACGGTCGTATCACAGTTCGTCACCAAGGTGGTGGACACAAACGTTTCTACCGTTTGGTTGACTTTAAACGTAACAAAGACAACGTTGAAGCAGTTGTTAAAACTATCGAGTACGATCCAAACCGTTCTGCAAACATCGCTCTTGTACACTACACTGACGGTGTGAAAGCATACATCATCGCTCCAAAAGGTCTTGAAGTAGGTCAACGTATCGTTTCAGGTCCAGAAGCAGATATCAAAGTCGGAAACGCTCTTCCACTTGCTAACATCCCAGTTGGTACTTTGATCCACAACATCGAATTGAAACCAGGTCGTGGTGGGGAATTGGTACGTGCTGCTGGAGCTTCTGCTCAAGTATTGGGTCAAGAAGGTAAATACGTTCTTGTTCGTCTTCAATCAGGTGAAGTTCGTATGATTCTTGGAACTTGTCGTGCTACAGTTGGTGTTGTCGGAAACGAACAACATGGACTTGTAAACCTTGGTAAAGCAGGACGTAGCCGTTGGAAGGGTATCCGCCCAACAGTTCGTGGTTCTGTAATGAACCCTAACGATCACCCACACGGTGGTGGTGAAGGTAAAGCACCAGTTGGTCGTAAAGCACCATCAACTCCATGGGGCAAACCTGCTCTTGGTCTTAAAACTCGTAACAAGAAAGCGAAATCTGACAAACTTATCATTCGTCGTCGCAACGAGAAATAATTTAGAACTAGTCGCTTAAGCGCTAGATAATCCGCCAGCTCGGTAGCGTTCCTTGTGAACGCAAGCCGCTGTGGTACTATATTTAAAGGAGAAAATATAAAAATGGGACGCAGTCTTAAAAAAGGACCTTTCGTCGATGAGCATTTGATGAAAAAAGTTGAAGCTCAAGCTAATGACGAAAAGAAAAAAGTTATTAAAACTTGGTCACGTCGTTCAACGATCTTCCCAAGTTTCATTGGTTACACAATTGCAGTATACGATGGACGTAAACACGTACCTGTTTACATCCAAGAAGACATGGTAGGTCACAAACTTGGTGAATTCGCACCAACTCGTACTTACAAAGGTCACGCTGCAGACGACAAGAAAACACGTAGAAAATAAGGAGAACATAAATGGCAGAAATTACTTCAGCTAAAGCAATGGCTCGTACAGTACGTGTTTCACCTCGTAAATCACGTCTTGTTCTTGACAACATTCGTGGTAAAAGCGTAGCCGATGCTATTGCAATCTTGACATTCACTCCAAACAAAGCTGCTGAAATCATCTTGAAAGTTTTGAACTCAGCTGTAGCTAACGCTGAAAACAACTTTGGTTTGGATAAAGCTAACTTGGTAGTATCTGAAGCATTCGCAAATGAAGGACCAACTATGAAACGTTTCCGTCCACGTGCGAAAGGTTCAGCTTCACCAATCAACAAACGTACAGCTCACATCACTGTAGCTGTTGCAGAAAAATAAGGAGGTAAAATCGTGGGTCAAAAAGTACATCCAATTGGTATGCGTGTCGGCATCATCCGTGATTGGGATGCCAAATGGTATGCTGAAAAAGAATACGCGGATTACCTTCATGAAGATCTTGCAATCCGTAAATTCGTTCAAAAAGAACTAGCTGACGCAGCAGTTTCAACTATTGAAATCGAACGCGCAGTAAACAAGGTTAACGTTTCACTTCACACTGCTAAACCAGGTATGGTTATCGGTAAAGGTGGTGCTAACGTTGATGCACTCCGTGCTAAACTTAACAAATTGACTGGAAAACAAGTACACATCAACATCATCGAGATCAAACAACCTGATTTGGATGCTCACCTTGTTGGTGAAGGAATTGCTCGTCAATTGGAGCAACGTGTTGCTTTCCGTCGTGCACAAAAACAAGCAATCCAACGTGCTATGCGTGCTGGAGCTAAAGGAATTAAAACTCAAGTATCAGGTCGTTTGAACGGTGCAGATATTGCCCGTGCTGAAGGATACTCTGAAGGAACAGTTCCGCTTCACACACTTCGCGCAGATATCGATTACGCTTGGGAAGAAGCAGATACTACATACGGTAAACTTGGTGTTAAAGTATGGATTTACCGTGGTGAAGTTCTTCCAGCTCGTAAAAACACTAAAGGAGGTAAATAACCAATGTTAGTACCTAAACGTGTTAAACACCGTCGTGAATTCCGTGGTAAAATGCGCGGTGAAGCAAAAGGTGGAAAAGAAGTAGCATTCGGTGAATACGGTCTTCAAGCTACAACTAGCCACTGGATCACTAACCGCCAAATCGAAGCTGCTCGTATCGCCATGACTCGTTACATGAAACGTGGTGGTAAAGTTTGGATTAAAATCTTCCCACACAAATCTTACACAGCTAAAGCTATCGGGGTTCGTATGGGATCTGGTAAAGGGGCACCTGAAGGTTGGGTAGCACCAGTTAAACGTGGTAAAGTAATGTTTGAAGTTGCTGGCGTATCTGAAGAAGTTGCTCGCGAAGCGCTTCGTCTTGCAAGCCACAAATTGCCAGTTAAATGTAAATTCGTAAAACGTGAAGCAGAATAAGGAGAAGGCATGAAACTTAATGAAGTAAAAGAATTTGTTAAAGAACTTCGTGGTCTTTCTCAAGAAGAACTCGCGAAGCGCGAAAACGAATTGAAAAAAGAATTGTTTGAACTTCGTTTCCAAGCTGCTACTGGTCAATTAGAACAAACAGCTCGCTTGAAAGAAGTTAAAAAACAAATCGCTCGTATCAAAACAGTTCAATCTGAAGCGAAATAATAGACTAGGGAAGGAGAAATTTCAATGGAACGCAATAATCGTAAAGTTCTTGTTGGACGTGTTGTATCTGACAAAATGGACAAGACAATCACAGTTGTAGTTGAAACAAAACGTAACCACCCAGTCTATGGTAAACGTATTAACTACTCTAAAAAATACAAAGCACATGATGAAAACAATGTTGCCAAAGAAGGCGATATCGTACGTATCATGGAAACTCGCCCGCTTTCAGCTACAAAACGCTTCCGTCTTGTAGAAGTTGTTGAAGAAGCGGTAATCATCTAATCAAACCTGAAAGGAGAAAACTGAAATGATTCAAACAGAAACTCGTTTGAAAGTCGCAGACAACAGCGGTGCTCGCGAAATCTTGACTATCAAAGTTCTTGGTGGTTCAGGACGTAAATTTGCAAACATCGGTGATGTTATTGTGGCATCTGTAAAACAAGCTACTCCTGGTGGTGCGGTTAAAAAAGGTGACGTTGTTAAAGCAGTTATCGTTCGTACTAAATCAGGTGCTCGTCGTGCTGATGGTTCATACATCAAATTTGACGAAAACGCAGCAGTTATCATCCGTGACGACAAAACTCCTCGCGGAACACGTATCTTTGGCCCAGTTGCACGTGAATTGCGTGAAGGTGGCTTCATGAAGATCGTGTCACTTGCTCCAGAAGTACTTTAATCAATAAAAACAAACACAGTCCCCTGGCCTAGCCAGGGTGCCCATTGGGCGTAAGAATAAAAGGAGAAAAGAATGTTTGTAAAAAAAGGCGACAAAGTTCGCGTAATCGCTGGTAAAGATAAGGGAACAGAAGCTGTTGTCCTTACTGCCCTTCCAAAAGTAAACAAAGTTATCGTTGAAGGTGTTAACATCGTTAAGAAACACCAACGTCCAACTAACGAACTTCCTCAAGGTGGTATCATCGAGAAGGAAGCAGCTATCCACGTATCAAACGTTCAAGTTTTGGACAAAAATGGTGTAGCTGGTCGTGTTGGTTACAAATTTGTAGACGGTAAAAAAGTTCGCTACAACAAAAAATCAGGCGAAGTGCTTGATTAATCACGAAGGAAAGGAGAAGTATAATGGCAAATCGTTTAAAAGAAAAATATCTTAATGAAGTAGTTCCTGCTTTGACAGAACAATTTAACTACTCATCAGTGATGGCTGTTCCTAAAGTGGATAAGATCGTTTTGAACATGGGTGTTGGTGAAGCAGTATCAAACGCTAAAAGCCTTGAAAAAGCTGCTGAAGAATTGGCGCTTATCTCAGGTCAAAAACCACTTATCACTAAAGCTAAAAAATCTATCGCCGGCTTCCGTCTTCGTGAAGGTGTTGCGATCGGTGCAAAAGTTACCCTTCGTGGTGAACGTATGTACGAATTCTTGGATAAATTGGTTTCAGTATCACTTCCACGTGTACGTGACTTCCACGGTGTTCCAACAAAATCATTTGACGGACGTGGAAACTACACACTTGGTGTGAAAGAGCAATTGATTTTCCCAGAAATCAACTTTGATGACGTTGACAAAACTCGAGGTCTTGACATCGTTATCGTAACTACTGCTAACACTGACGAAGAGTCACGTGCATTGCTTACAGGCCTTGGAATGCCTTTTGCAAAATAATATAGGAGGTATAACTAATGGCTAAAAAATCTATGATTGCTAAGAACAAACGCCCAGCGAAGTTCTCTACTCAAGCATACACTCGCTGTGAACGTTGTGGACGTCCACACTCAGTTTACCGCAAGTTTAAACTTTGCCGTGTTTGCTTCCGTGAATTGGCATATAAAGGTCAAATTCCTGGTGTAACAAAAGCATCTTGGTAATTTAAGATATTAAGGGCGTCGAAACTCCAAGTGAAAATAGGGAACTTGACGAAGAAACTTTTGTTTCTAGGAAAGTTCATCTTTTTCACACAGAGTTTAGCCCGAGTTCAGTTTGGCTAGCAAATTTGAACACGAGCTACAGCTTTGGCAAAAAAGACCAATTTACTTTGGAGCATGGCTCCTGCAATAAATTGCCTATTTTTGCTCTTGCTGTTACGCTCTCTGTATCATGTATTAACTAGCAAGTGCAACTTGCAAACTACTAGTAAGAGGAGAAAAATAAAATGGTTATGACTGACCCAATCGCAGACTTCCTAACTCGTATTCGTAACGCTAACCAAGCAAAACACGAAGTACTTGAAGTACCTGCATCAAACATTAAAAAAGGGATTGCTGAAATCCTTAAACGCGAAGGTTTTGTAAAGAACGTAGAAATCATCGAAGATGACAAACAAGGCATCATCCGTGTATTCCTTAAATACGGACCAAACGGTGAAAAAGTTATCACTAACTTGAAACGTGTTTCTAAACCAGGACTTCGTGTCTACAAAAAACGTGAAGATCTTCCAAAAGTACTTAACGGTCTTGGAATTGCTATCCTTTCAACTTCAGAAGGTTTGCTTACTGATAAAGAAGCTCGCCAAAAGAATGTTGGTGGGGAAGTTATCGCTTACGTTTGGTAAAATCAAGATACAAAGCTCGTAAAGAACAAAGCAAAATTAGGAAGTTGGAGCAGTTTGCTTACAAACAAGCCAACTTATCTATTTTGCACAGTTCTTAGAGCGTGTTCAGTTCAGCTCTTGAACTAAATAAGTATCTTAACCCCGTGAAAACTGGCCTTTATGGCCTGACAATTTAACAGGAGAATAAAAACATGTCACGTATTGGTAATAAAGTTATCGTGTTGCCTGCTGGTGTTGAACTCACTAACAATGACAACGTTGTAACTGTAAAAGGACCTAAAGGAGAACTTACTCGTGAGTTCTCAAAAGATATTGAAATCCGTGTGGAAGGTACTGAAGTAACTCTTCACCGTCCAAACGATTCAAAAGAAATGAAAACTATCCACGGAACTACTCGTGCACTTTTGAACAACATGGTTATTGGTGTTTCAGAAGGATTCAAGAAAGAACTTGAAATGCGTGGGGTTGGTTACCGTGCTCAACTTCAAGGAAACAAACTTGTTTTGGCTGTTGGTAAATCACATCCAGATGAAGTTGAAGCTCCAGCAGGAATTACTTTTGAACTTCCAAACCCAACGACTATCGTTATCAGCGGAATTTCAAAAGAGGTAGTTGGTCAAACAGCTGCTTACGTACGTAGCCTTCGTTCACCAGAACCATACAAAGGTAAAGGTATCCGTTACGTTGGCGAATATGTTCGTCTTAAAGAAGGTAAAACTGGTAAATAATGTTGAGTGGTTGATTTTCAACCACCAACCTCATTACCAACTTTGTGCATAGCACACGATTTAAAATTAAAGAGGTGAAAACTGTGATTTCTAAACCAGATAAAAACAAACTCCGCCAAAAACGCCACCGTCGCGTTCGCGGAAAACTCTCTGGAACTGCTGATCGCCCACGTTTGAACGTATTCCGTTCTAATACAGGCATCTACGCTCAAGTGATTGATGACGTAGCGGGTGTAACGCTCGCAAGTGCTTCAACTCTTGACAAAGAAGTTTCAAAAGGAACTAAAACTGAACAAGCCGTTGCTGTCGGTAAACTCGTTGCAGAACGTGCAAGTGCTAAAGGTATTTCTGAAGTGGTGTTCGACCGCGGTGGATATCTATATCACGGACGTGTGAAAGCTTTGGCTGATGCAGCTCGTGAAAACGGATTGAAATTCTAATAGGAGGACACTAGAAAATGGCATTTAAAGACAATGCAGTTGAATTTGAAGAACGCGTAGTTGCTGTTAACCGTGTTACAAAAGTTGTTAAAGGTGGACGCCGTCTACGTTTTGCAGCTCTTGTGGTTGTTGGTGACCACAATGGTCGCGTAGGATTTGGTACTGGTAAAGCTCAAGAAGTTCCAGAAGCAATCCGTAAAGCAGTAGACGATGCTAAGAAAAACTTGATCGAAGTTCCTATGGTTGGAACAACAATCCCACACGAAGTTCTTTCAGAATTCGGTGGAGCTAAAGTATTGTTGAAACCAGCTGTAGAAGGTTCTGGAGTTGCCGCTGGTGGTGCGGTTCGTGCCGTTGTGGAATTGGCAGGTGTTGCTGATATTACATCTAAATCACTTGGCTCTAACACTCCAATCAACATTGTTCGTGCAACTGTTGAAGGTTTGAAACAATTGAAACGCGCTGAAGAAGTTGCTGCCCTTCGTGGTATTTCAGTTTCTGATTTGGCATAAGAAAGGGGATAAAATGGCTCAAATTAAAATTACTTTGACTAAGTCTCCAATCGGACGCATTCCATCACAACGTAAAACTGTTGTAGCACTTGGACTTGGCAAATTGAACAGCTCTGTTATTAAAGAAGATAACGCTGCAATCCGTGGTATGATCACTGCAGTATCTCACTTGGTAACAGTTGAAGAAGTAAAATAATAATATTTAGGGGATGTGCATCTACTCATCCCCTAAAACTAGATATAGTCATCTTAAATGACTCAGTATAGGCGAGTTGATAGGAGAGACAACCTTTTCTCTCTTATCGGCGCTAGCATTTTACAAAAGAGGAGAAAATATATAATGAAACTTCATGAATTGAAACCTGCAGAAGGTTCTCGTAAAAATCGTAACCGTGTAGGTCGTGGTACTTCATCAGGTAACGGTAAAACATCTGGTCGTGGTCAAAAAGGTCAAAAAGCTCGTAGCGGTGGCGGAGTACGCCTTGGTTTTGAAGGTGGACAAACTCCATTGTTCCGTCGTCTTCCAAAACGTGGATTTACTAACATCAACGCTAAAGAATATGCGATTGTTAACCTTGACCAATTGAACGCCTTTGATGACGGTGCTGAAGTAACTCCAGTGGTACTTGTAGAATCAGGAATTGTTAAATCTGAAAAATCAGGTATCAAGATTCTTGGTAACGGTGAGTTGACTAAGAAGTTGACTGTTAAAGCTGCTAAGTTCTCTAAATCAGCTGAAGAAGCTATCACTGCTAAAGGTGGTTCAGTTGAAGTCATCTAAGTGAGGTGACCTATGTTTTTTAAATTACTGAGAGAAGCACTCAAAGTTAAACAAGTACGATCAAAAATTTTATTTACAATTTTTATTGTCCTTGTATTTCGTATCGGAACTAGTATCACTGTTCCTTGGGTAAATGCCAATAGCTTAAACGCTTTGAGCGGTTTATCCTTCTTAAATATGTTAAGCTTGGTGTCAGGTAATGCCATGAAAAACTTCTCAGTGTTTGCACTTGGTGTTAGTCCTTACATTACCGCTTCAATCGTTGTCCAACTTCTACAAATGGATTTATTGCCGAAGTTTGTAGAGTGGGGGAAACAAGGGGAAGTTGGTCGAAGAAAGTTAAATCAAGCAACTCGATACATTGCGCTTATACTTGCATTTGTTCAATCTATCGGAATTACTGCTGGATTTAACGCTCTTTCAGGAGCTAAACTTTTAACTACTGCCTTGACTCCGCAAGTGTTTATTATGATTGGTATCATTTTAACTGCGGGAAGTATGATAGTAACTTGGTTGGGAGAGCAGATTACAGATAAAGGATACGGTAACGGTGTATCAATGATCATCTTTGCCGGGATTGTTGCTTCAATTCCTGACATGATTAAAGGCATTTATGTTGATTACTTTGTCAATGTACCAAGTGATCGCTTCACTTCGTCACTAATCTTTGTTGGTATTTTAATTGTTGCAGTTTTGTTGATTATCTATTTCACAACGTACGTGCAACAAGCTGAGTACAAAATCCCAATCCAATATACAAAGGTAGCACAGGGTGCACCATCTAGTTCATATCTTCCATTGAAGATAAATCCAGCTGGAGTTATTCCTGTTATCTTTGCTAGTTCCATTACAGCAGCGCCAGCGGCAATACTTCAGTTTGTAAGTGCAACTGGACTAAACTGGGAATGGGTTCGTACTGCTCAAGAGATGTTATCTACATCAGCTCCTACAGGAATTGCTTTGTATGCTCTGCTAATTATTCTCTTTACTTTCTTCTATACATTTGTACAGATTAATCCAGAGAAAGCTGCAGAAAACTTACAAAAGAGTGGAGCCTATATCCACGGTGTCCGTCCTGGTAAAGGAACAGAAGAGTATATGTCAAAACTTCTTCGTCGCCTTGCAACAGTAGGTTCACTTTTCCTTGGTGTGATTTCTATCTTACCAATCGTAGCTAAAGATTTATTTGGTCTTTCAGAAGTTGTCGCTTTTGGGGGAACAAGTTTGCTAATCATTATCTCTACAGGTATTGAAGGAATTAAGCAGTTAGAAGGATATCTATTGAAACGTAAATATGTTGGTTTCATGGATAGAGCAGAATAAATGTAATAGAAATATTCATTCACTATTACTTAGAGAGTGGAGTGTAAAAATCAAAGACCTTGTCAGATTTTTTACTCCTCTCTTCTATTTTGTTTTTAAGTAAGAGTAGAAAATATTTGTACTTCTACTTAAAAATAAAATAAGGAGATTGAATCATGAATCTTTTGATTATGGGATTACCTGGGGCAGGTAAAGGTACCCAAGCAGTAAAAATTGTAGAACAATTTAACGTTGCACATATCTCTACAGGGGATATGTTCCGTGCAGCTATGGCCAACCAAACTGAAATGGGTGTTCTTGCTAAATCTTATATCGATAAAGGGGAGCTAGTTCCAGATGAAGTTACAAATGGTATCGTCAAAGAACGTTTGGCTCAGGATGATATTAAGGAAAAAGGATTCCTTTTGGATGGTTTCCCACGTACTATTGAACAAGCCCATGCGTTGGATCAAATTTTAGCAGATCTTGGTATTGAACTTGAAGGGGTTATTAATATTGAAGTGAACCCAGATTCCCTTTTGGAACGTTTGAGCGGTCGTATTATTCACCGCATCACTGGAGAAACTTTCCATAAAGTATTTAACCCACCAGTTGATTACAAAGAGGAAGATTACTACCAACGTGAAGATGATAAACCAGAGACTGTTAAGCGTCGTTTAGATGTGAACATTGCTCAAGGTGAACCTATTATTGCTTACTATCGCAACAAAGGCTTAGTGCATGATATCCAAGGGAACAAGGATATTGATGAAGTCTTTGCAGATATCGAAAAAGTATTGACAAATTTGAAATAAAAGCGTTTTTCATGCTTGCAAAATGTCTCTACAAATGTTATACTGAGTTAGTCTGACTTATAATTGTTGTCTCTGTGTCTAGAGGCATCAAATCGAAATTTATGGAGGTACTTTTGCGTGGCAAAAGACGATGTGATTGAAGTTGAAGGTAAAGTAGTTGATACTATGCCGAATGCAATGTTTACGGTTGAACTTGAAAATGGACATCAGATTTTAGCAACAGTTTCTGGTAAAATTCGTAAAAACTATATTCGTATTTTAGCGGGAGATCGTGTTACTGTTGAAATGAGTCCATACGACTTGACACGTGGACGCATCACTTACCGCTTTAAATAATCGAAAAACTTGGAGGGATAAGAAATGAAAGTAAGACCATCGGTCAAACCAATTTGCGAATACTGTAAAGTAATTCGTCGTAATGGTCGTGTTATGGTAATTTGCCCAGCGAATCCAAAACACAAACAACGTCAAGGATAAGATAGAAAGGAGAAAACATGGCTCGTATTGCTGGAGTTGATATTCCAAATGACAAACGCGTAGTTATCTCATTGACTTATGTCTATGGTATCGGACTTGCAACATCTCAAAAGATTTTAGCAGCTGCTGGAGTTTCAGAAGATATTCGTGTTCGTGATCTTACATCTGATCAAGAAGATGCTATCCGTCGTGAAGTGGATGCAATTAAAGTTGAAGGTGACCTTCGTCGTGAAGTGAACTTGAACATCAAACGTTTGATGGAAATCGGTTCATACCGTGGAATCCGTCACCGTCGTGGACTTCCTGTCCGTGGACAAAACACTAAAAACAACGCTCGCACTCGTAAAGGTAAAGCTGTTGCGATTGCTGGTAAGAAAAAATAATATAGGAGGTAAAAGTCTTGGCTAAACCAACACGTAAACGTCGTGTGAAGAAGAATATCGAATCTGGTATTGCTCATATTCACGCTACATTTAATAACACTATTGTTATGATTACTGATGTGCATGGTAATGCAATTTCTTGGTCATCAGCTGGTGCTCTTGGTTTCAAAGGTTCTCGTAAATCTACACCATTTGCTGCTCAAATGGCTTCAGAAGCTGCTGCTAAATCTGCACAAGAACACGGTCTTAAATCAGTTGAAGTTACTGTAAAAGGTCCAGGCTCTGGTCGTGAGTCAGCTATTCGTGCTCTTGCTGCCGCTGGTCTTGAAGTAACAGCAATTCGTGATGTGACTCCAGTGCCACACAATGGTGCTCGTCCTCCAAAACGTCGCCGTGTATAATCATTACCTTTACACTGCTTTTCGTTTAAGAGGGAGTAACTAAATGATCGAGTTTGAAAAACCAAATATAACAAAAATTGATGAAAATAAAGATTATGGCAAGTTTGTAATCGAGCCACTAGAACGTGGATACGGTACAACACTTGGTAACTCTCTTCGTCGTGTACTACTTGCTTCTCTTCCAGGAGCGGCTGTTACCTCTATCGATATCGATGGTGTATTACATGAATTTGATACCATTCCAGGTGTTCGCGAAGACGTGATGCAAATCATTCTGAACATTAAAGGAATTGCGGTTAAATCTTATGTAAAAGACGAAAAGATCATTGAACTTGATGTTGAAGGACCTGCTGAAGTAACAGCTGGGGATATTTTAACTGATAGCGATATTGAAATCGTAAATCCAGATCATTATCTTTTCACAATCGGTGAAGGATCATCGCTTAAGGCCACAATGACTGTTAACAGTGGTCGTGGATATGTACCTGCTGATGAAAATAAGAGAGATAATGCACCTGTTGGAACACTTGCTGTAGATTCTATTTATACACCAGTTACAAAAGTCAACTATCAAGTTGAACCTGCTCGTGTAGGAAGCAATGATGGTTTCGACAAATTAACCCTTGAAATCTTGACAAATGGAACAATTATTCCAGAAGATGCTTTAGGGCTTTCAGCACGTATTTTGACTGAACACCTTGATTTGTTTACAAATCTTACAGAAATTGCTAAGTCAGCAGAAGTGATGAAAGAAGCAGATACTGAATCGGACGACCGTATTTTGGAACGTACGATTGAGGAACTTGATTTGTCTGTGCGTTCATATAACTGTTTGAAACGTGCTGGTATTAATACTGTGCATGATTTGACAGAAAAATCTGAAGCAGAGATGATGAAAGTAAGAAATCTTGGACGCAAGAGTTTGGAAGAAGTGAAACTCAAACTCATTGATTTGGGTCTTGGATTAAAAGATAAATAAAGGAGGAATACATGGCTTACCGTAAACTAGGACGCACTAGCTCACAACGTAAAGCAATGCTTCGCGATTTGACAACTGACCTTTTGATCAACGAATCAATCGTGACAACTGAAGCTCGTGCTAAAGAAATCCGTAAAACTGTTGAAAAAATGATTACTCTAGGTAAACGTGGTGATTTGCATGCACGTCGTCAAGCTGCTGCTTTTGTACGTAATGAAATCGCATCTGAAAACTATGATGAAGCAACTGATAAGTATACTTCTACTACAGCACTTCAAAAATTGTTCTCAGAAATCGCACCTCGTTATGCTGAGCGTAACGGTGGATACACTCGTATCCTTAAGACTGAACCACGTCGTGGTGATGCAGCGCCAATGGCGATCATCGAATTAGTATAAAATCATCAATTTTGTTGAGTGTTATGATGATGGAGCCTTGTGGCTCTTAGTCTAGCTCTGGTCTACCGCTAGGATTTATATCCTAGCGGGAACACTCATCATAAGATGATAGGGTAGACGCTTGTTTACGAAATTGTTTTTAGCTTAAGAACAATTTCGTAAGCAGGCGTTTTTGCGTATTTTTATCTGAAATATGCTATACTAGTGAAATAGAAAACCAAAATACTTCAGTTTTTCTAAATTTAATAAGTAGAGGAAAAGTATGAAAGCTATTATAACTGTTGTTGGAAAAGATAAGGGTGGTATTGTTGCAGGTGTTGCGACTAAGATTGCTGAATTAGGATTAAATATTGATGATATTTCACAAACTGTCTTGGATGAGTTCTTTACCATGATGGCTGTAGTATCCAGTAATGAAAAACAAGATTTTACTCAACTAAGAAATGAGTTTGAAGCTTTTGGCCAGACCTTGAATGTTAAAATTAATATTCAAAGTGCAGCAATTTTCGATGCTATGTATAATATCTAGGAGGCGTTTATGGATATTAGACAAGTTACCGAAACAATTGCAATGATTGAGGAGCAAAATTTCGATATTCGTACCATTACCATGGGTATTTCGCTCTTGGATTGTATTGATCCAGATATTGATAAGGCTGCAGATAAAATATATAAAAAGATTACAACTAAGGCGGCGAATTTAGTTGCTGTCGGTGATGAAATCTCTGCTGAGTTAGGTATACCCATTGTCAATAAACGTGTATCAGTAACACCAATCTCTCTAATTGGTGCTGCTACAGATGCAACAGACTATGTACCGTTAGCCAAAGCTTTGGATAGAGCAGCAAAAGAAATTGGTGTTGATTTTATTGGTGGCTTTTCTGCCTTAGTTCAAAAAGGTTACCAAAAAGGAGATGAAATACTCATCAATTCGATTCCGCGTGCTTTAGCTGAGACAGACAAAGTTTGTTCTTCAGTAAATATTGGATCAACTAAGTCTGGAATCAATATGACCGCAGTTGCCGATATGGGACGAATCATTAAGGAAACTGCTAATCTTTCTGATATGGGAGCTGCTAAATTAGTCGTTTTTGCCAATGCAGTTGAAGACAATCCATTTATGGCAGGAGCTTTTCATGGAGTTGGCGAAGCTGATGTTATTATTAATATTGGTGTGTCAGGTCCTGGTGTAGTTAAACGTGCCTTAGAAAAAGTTCGTGGGCAAAGCTTTGATGTAGTGGCAGAGACTGTTAAGAAAACAGCTTTCAAGATTACCCGGATTGGTCAATTAGTTGGACAGATGGCTAGTGAAAGACTAGGTGTTGATTTTGGTATTGTTGATCTAAGTTTAGCTCCGACTCCAGCAGTTGGGGACTCTGTAGCTCGTGTTCTGGAAGAAATGGGACTTGAAACAGTTGGGACTCATGGGACCACTGCCGCTTTAGCTCTTTTAAATGACCAAGTAAAAAAAGGCGGAGTGATGGCTTGCAACCAAGTTGGAGGTCTGTCAGGAGCTTTTATCCCAGTTTCAGAGGATGAGGGTATGATAGCCGCAGTGCAGAATGGTTCCCTAAATCTTGAGAAATTAGAAGCCATGACAGCTATCTGTTCAGTTGGCTTGGATATGATTGCTATCCCTGAAGATACACCTGCCGAAACCATTGCGGCTATGATTGCGGATGAGGCAGCAATTGGTGTCATTAATATGAAAACAACGGCTGTTCGTATCATTCCAAAGGGTAAAGAAGGCGATATGATTGAGTTTGGAGGCTTACTGGGAACAGCCCCAGTTATGAAAGTCAATGGGGCTTCATCAGTCGACTTTATTGCTCGTGGAGGTCAAATTCCAGCTCCAATTCATAGTTTTAAAAATTAATAAAAAAATGAAATGGTTTAAGGTCAATTTAAGGATAAGTGTGTATACTAGAATCATTAAATAAAGACCTCCTAACTTTATTTAATAGAAATCCTAAACTTTTTCATAATAATCTCCTACAAAAGTCGCTCGTAAGAGTGGCTTTTGTTTTGTATCTTCAAAAAAGTAGGAAAATGTCATTTATTCTTGTTAATTTTTTTAAAATGGTTACTTTTTTGTAGTCAAAGTAGTCTAAAACCTTGCCATGATTGGCTTTTTGAAAAATTATGGTATAATAGTAGTAGTTTTATTAGATGGAGTAGGATTTTTGAGAAAAAGCTTTCGTGTAAAAAAAGAGAAAGATTTTAATGCAATATTCCAAGAAGGGAAAAGTGTAGCTAATCGTAAATTTGTTGTTTACCGATTAGAAAACAGTGAGCAACATTTTAGAGTTGGTTTATCTGTCAGCAAAAAATTAGGAAATGCTGTGACGAGGAACCAAATTAAAAGAAGAATTCGCCATGTTTTGATTACACATAAGGATCAGATAATCGAGAATCTCGATTTTGTTGTAATTGCCCGCAAAGGTGTAGAAGAAATGAACTACACCGAGATTGAGAAAAACCTACTACATGTATTGAGATTAGCAAATATATACCAGGAAGGAAATGAGAGTGAAGAAGAAATTACAATTGACTAGTTTGTTGGGTTTGTCCTTGTTGGTAATGACTGCTTGTACAACTAGTGAAGTGTCTGCTGATTCGACAGACTTTTGGAGTAGACTTGTTTATTTTTTTGCTGAAACCATTCGTTTTTTGTCATTTGATGTCAGCATTGGTCTAGGTATTATTCTGTTCACAGTTTTGATCAGAACAATACTATTACCAGTCTTTCAAACACAAATGGTGGCATCCAGAAAAATGCAAGAGGCGCAACCTCTTATAAAAGAATTACGTGAGCGTTATCCGGGGCGCGATATGGAAAGTCGTACCAAGCTGGATCAGGAAACACGTAAACTATTTAAAGAATTAGGCATAAAGCAATCTGCATCATTTTGGCCACTCTTGATTCAAATGCCAATTCTATTGGCTCTGTTCCAAGCTTTATCAAACGTAGATTTTTTGAAGACTGGCCATTTCTTGTGGTTCAATCTAGGTGGAGCTGATACAACTTTCGTATTACCTATTTTGGCTGCCCTATTCACCTTCCTCAGTAGCTGGCTTTCAAATAAAGCTTTGCCTGAGAAAAATGGTGCCATGACGGGTATGATGTATGGGATGCCTGTTATAATCTTCTTTTTTGCAATTTCTGCTCCAAGTGGTGTCGCTCTTTACTGGGCAGTTTCAAATGCTTATCAAGTATTGCAAACCTATATTTTGAACAATCCTTTCAAGATTATTGCTGAACGCGAAGCCGGGGTTCAAGCTAAGAAAGATTTAGAAGTTAAGAAAAGAAAAGCTTTGAAAAAAGCACAGAAAAAGAAAAAGTAAGGAGGAATCTAGTAATGGTATTATTTACAGGTTCAACTGTTGAAGAAGCAATCCAGAATGGATTAAACGAATTAGAAATTCCTAGAATGAAAGCTCATATCAAAGTTATTTCTAGAGAGAAAAAAGGTTTTTTAGGTTTCTTTGGTAAGAAACCAGCCCAGGTTGATATTGAACCAATCAGTGAGACAACTGTCGTAAAAGCTAATCAGCAAGCTATCAAAGGTGTTCCAAAAGAAATCAATGAACAAAATGAACCCGTTAAGACAGTGAGTGAAGCAACAGTTGACTTAGGTCATGTGGTTGAAGCTATTAAGAAAATTGAAGAAGAAGGTCAAGGGGTTTCTGACGAAGTTAAGGCTGAAATTTTGAAAAACGATAAAGAAGCTAGCACTATTTTGGAAGAAACTGGACATATCGAAATTTTGAAAGATTTGCAACCTGAAGAAGTTGAAGAACAATCAGAAGCCAACCAAGTTACGGAAGCTGATGAGAGCTCTAATCTTGAGGACCTTGGCATTCAGGTAGAGGCAACCTATGATATAGATCAAGTCGTTGAAGACGTTACTGGTTATGTTCAAGGAATCATTGATGATATGGATGTTGAAGGGACCATTTCAAGCACTTCTAATCGTCGTTCAATCAATATGCAGATTGATACAAATGAGCCAGGGCGTATCATTGGATACCATGGTAAAGTTTTGAAATCTCTTCAACTTTTGGCACAAAATTATCTTTATAACCGTTATTCAAAAACTTTCTACATCACCATCAATGTTAATGATTATGTAGAGCATCGTGCAGAAGTTTTACAGAGTTATGCTCAAAAATTAGCGACACGAGTTCTTGAAGAAGGGCGTAGTCAAATGACGGATCCGATGTCAAGTAGTGAACGAAAAATTATTCACCGTATTATTTCACGTATGGAGGGACTCACTAGTTATTCAGAAGGTGACGAACCGAACCGTTACGTAGTTGTCGATACAGAGTAAAATAGAAATAAAAATCAGGGTTTCCCTGATTTTTCTAATATAGAAGGAAGCAAATGAGAGAAATAAAAGATTATCTTATTTATGAAGGAGAACAATATCGGAGTCCTGAAAAGGCTGAGGATGCCAAGGATAGAATGCTATCTCTAAGAAAAAAAGGCCAAGTGGCACGAAAAACATTTACTCAAATAGCCAAACTTTTTCAAGAAATGCATTCTGATTGGGACTTGCATCCAACTAGTCAGTGGATGAATCAGGCTCAACGTCTTCGCCCTCATTTTTGGGCCTATTTACAGGCAGATGGATCAGTTTCAGAGCCAATGCTGGCTCTCCGTTTATACGGAAATGCGAATAATTTTGGTATTTCCCTTGAAGTCAGTTTTATTGAAAGGAAGAGGGATGAGAATTCATTGAAGAAACAAGCAAAGGTATTGACTATTCCAGTGACCCAAGGGGTATATTATTGGGTTCAGGAAGATGGTGAGAGCTATAGAATAGAAGCTACCGAAGAAAATAGAAACTTCTTACAGAGTCAACTTGATAGTTCTAGGATTCGTAAAGTATTAGTTAAGACCGATGTTCCTATTAGTTCTGAAACTAGCATTGATGCGTTACTAGTAGACTTAGAAATAGCTTATCAGAGGTTATTGCCCTACTATCAAGCTACTAGGAACTAGACTCTTCGGGCTAGCCATTTTATAGTAAATTGTATTATTGCTATTCTATCTGTTTTTTCATATAATAGTAGAATAGGGTATGTGATAAAATTATCACCTTAAATAGAAAGGAAATTCTATGTCAAATCTATCTGTTAATGCTATTCGTTTCTTAGGTATTGACGCTATTAATAAAGCTAATTCAGGTCACCCAGGGGTGGTTATGGGTGCGGCTCCGATGGCTTACAATCTTTTTACAAAAAATCTTCGTATCGATCCAGCACAGCCAAACTGGATCAACCGTGATCGTTTTATTCTTTCAGCAGGTCATGGATCAATGCTCCTCTATGCTCTTCTTCACCTATCTGGATTTGAAGATGTAAGCATGGATGAAGTGAAGAACTTCCGTCAATGGGGCTCAAAAACCCCAGGGCATCCAGAGTTCGGTCATACAGCAGGAGTCGATGCGACTACAGGTCCTCTTGGACAAGGAATTGCGACTGCGACAGGTTTTGCACAAGCAGAACGTTTCTTAGCAGCCAAATATAATCGTGAAGGCTACAATATCTTTGATCATTATACTTATGTGATCTGTGGAGATGGGGACTTGATGGAAGGTGTATCAAGTGAAGCAGCTTCATACGCAGGTTTGCAAAAACTAGGCAAGTTGATTGTTCTCTACGATTCAAATGACATTAACTTAGATGGTGAAACAAAAGATTCATTTACAGAAAATGTTCGCGCTCGTTACAATGCTTATGGTTGGCATACAGTTTTAGTAGAAGATGGGACAGACTTAGAAGCTATTCAAGCAGCTATCGAAGAAGCTAAGGCTTCAGGGAAACCATCGTTGATTGAAATTAAAACAATCATTGGTTATGGTTCTCCTAATAAACAAGGGACAAATGGAGTGCACGGTGCTCCTCTTGGTGCTGATGAAACTGCAGCAACCCGTCAAGCTCTTGGTTGGGACTATGAGCCTTTTGAAATCCCAGCGGAAGTTTATGCTGACTTCAAAGAAAATGTGGCGGACCGAGGTGCTGAAGCATACCAAACTTGGAAAAAAATTGTTGCTGATTATAAGGAAACTTACCCAGAACTCGCATCAGAAGTGGAAGCAATCATTGATGGACGTGATCCAATTGACTTGAAACCAGAAGATTTCCCAGTGCTAGAAAATGGTTTCTCTCAAGCAACTCGTAATTCTAGCCAAGATGCTTTGAATATTGTAGCAGAAAAAATGCCAAACTTTTTGGGTGGCTCTGCCGATCTTGCTCATTCAAATATGACTTATATTAAGACTGATGGACTTCAAGACGATGCGAATCGTTTGAATCGCAATATCCAATTCGGTGTTCGTGAATTTGCCATGGGTACAGTTTTGAACGGGATGGCTCTCCATGGTGGACTTCGAGTTTATGGTGGAACATTCTTTGTCTTCTCTGACTACTTGAAAGCTGCTGTACGCTTGTCAGCATTACAAGGTCTTCCTGTAACCTATGTCCTTACTCATGATTCTATTGCGGTCGGTGAAGATGGACCAACTCATGAACCTATTGAACATTTAGCAGGTCTTCGTGCTATTCCAAACTTGAATGTCTTCCGTCCAGCAGATGCACGCGAAACACAAGCAGCTTGGTATTTGGCTGCGAAAAGTAAAACTACACCAACAGCTTTGGTATTGTCGCGTCAAAACTTGACTGTAGAAGAAGGGACAGATTTTAACAAGGTTGCTAAAGGAGCCTATGTTGTATACGAAAACGCAGCAGATTTTGACACTATCTTGATTGCAACGGGTTCAGAAGTGAACCTTGCAGTTTCTGCAGCTAAAGAATTAGCAAGTCAAGGTGTTAAGGTGCGCGTGGTAAGTATGCCTTCAACGGATGTTTTTGATGTTCAAGATGCGGCTTATAAAGAAGAAATCCTACCAAATGCAGTTCGTCGTCGTGTAGCAGTTGAGATGGGTGCTAGCCAAAACTGGTATAAATATGTTGGACTTGATGGCTATGTTCTTGGTATCGATAGCTTTGGAGCTTCTGCGCCAGCACCAAAAGTTTTAGCAGAATACGGCTTTACCGTAGAGAATCTTGTAAATATTGTTAAAAACTTGTAATGAGAAAATCAGAGCTTTGCTCTGATTTTTTCTTCGGATAAATACAATGTGCAATCTTGTAAAAACCGTTAAAATTTGATATAGTAGTTCTATCTGAAATACAAAGGAGTAAAAAAATGGGTGGTGGGAATTTTACATTCTTTATAGTGCTTGCAGGGATGCTAGCCTTGATGTTTTTCATGCAACGTTCTCAACGTAAACAAGCTGAAAAACGTATGGAGAGCCTCAACAAACTTCAAAAAGGCTACGAAGTCATTACTATCGGTGGTTTATACGGTACAGTCGACGAAGTTGATACTGAAAACAAAACGATTGTACTTGATGTAGACGGAGTATACTTGACTTTCGAATTAGGTGCAATTAGAACAGTTTTGCCAGTTAAAGAAGCTGTCACACCTGAAGGTGCAGTTGTTGATGGTGAAAGCGCGATTGAAGAATAAAACGGGGTGGATCTCATACCCCTTTTTCTATGAAGATGGGGAACAATAATGAAGAAAGTTGTTTTTGTATGTCTTGGTAATATTTGCCGTAGTCCTATGGCAGAATTTGTTATGAAATCTTTAACCGATGATTATGAGATTGAAAGTAGAGCAACTTCTTCTTGGGAACATGGCAACCCAATTCACAAAGGAACTCAGAAAATTTTTAAAGCTCATGAGATTCCTTACGACTCATCAAAAACATCACAGCAAATTTCTAAGGATGATTTTGAACATTTTGACTATATTCTTGGAATGGATGAGTCTAATGTTTCTGATTTACTTAAGATGTGTCCTAGCGCTTATCGACACAAGATATATCCTTTTGCTGAGGAAAGTGTTCCAGATCCTTGGTATACAGGTGATTTTGAAGAAACATACAACCGAGTATTAACTGGCTGCCAAGCTTGGTTAGCTCGTTTAGAAAATGAGACTAAAAATGGATAATATAAAAAAACTCTATGAAAAATATCGTGTTTACCTAACACGTCCTCGTTTAGAGATTGCAACAGTGGTAGTTATAGGCTTGTGTGCTATCTTTGTTATATACAGCAGTCTACCTAAAAAGGGTGTTCTCAAACTTGACGGAGATACGATCGTTTATGATGGAAGTCTGGTCCGTGGCAAAATGAATGGACAAGGGACTCTTACTTTTCCTAATGGAGATACCTATACTGGAGATTTTAGCAATGGCGCCTTCAACGGAAAGGGAACTTACCAATCCAAAGATGGTTGGGTTTATGAGGGTGACTTTGTGAATGGGCAGGCAGAGGGAAAAGGAAAATTAACAACTGAACAACAATTGGTCTATGAAGGTGACTTCAAGCAGGGCCTATTCCAACAATCAAAATAGCTTCTTTCTAAAGGAGCTTTTTTGATTGCCCAAATAGTTTTAGAGAAGCTCAATCCCCCGTAATAAAACTAGTTCCTAAAAAAATTTATGAAAATCTATGTGAAACTATTTACAAAATTCTAAAAAAGAGTTATAATAAACTTGTGAAAAATTTAACAAGGGAATAAATTCCTTTAAAGCTATGGAGGAAAATATGGCTGATAAAAAAACTGTAACACCTGAACAAAAACAACTTGCTGCAGAGAAACACGTAGATGGTTTGGTACAAAAAGGTTTAGTTGCACTTGAAGAAATGCGTAAGTTGAACCAAGAACAAGTTGATTACATCGTAGCGAAAGCATCAGTTGCAGCACTTGATGCACACGGAATTCTTGCTCAACATGCAATCGAAGAAACAGAACGTGGTGTATTTGAAGATAAGGCTACAAAGAACTTGTTTGCTTGTGAACACGTAGTAAACAACATGCGTGGTGTGAAAACTGTTGGAGTTATCGAAGATGATCCAATTACTGGCTTGACTAAAATTGCAGAACCTGTTGGAGTTATCTGTGGAGTTACACCTACAACAAACCCAACATCTACAGCAATTTTTAAAGCTTTAATCTCATTAAAGACACGTAATCCAATCGTCTTTGCTTTCCACCCATCTGCTCAAGAATCTTCTGCACACGCTGCGCAAATCGTTCGTGATGCTGCGATTGCTGCTGGAGCTCCTGAAAACTGTGTTCAATGGATTACAGAACCATCTATGGAAGCAACAGCTGCTCTTATGAATCATGATGGTATTGCAACAATCCTTGCAACTGGTGGGAATGCTATGGTTAAGGCGGCTTACTCATGTGGTAAACCAGCTCTTGGGGTAGGTGCCGGAAACGTTCCTGCCTACATCGAAAAATCAGCTGACCTTCGTCAAGCAGCTCATGACATCGTTATGTCTAAATCATTTGACAATGGTATGGTCTGTGCATCAGAGCAAGCAGTTATCATTGACAAAGAAGTTTATGATGAATTTGTAGCAGAATTCAAATCTTACCACACTTACTTTGTAAACAAAAAAGAAAAAGCTCTCCTAGAAGAATTCTGTTTTGGTGCTAAAGCAAATAGCAAGAACTGTGCTGGAGCAAAATTGAACGCTGACATCGTTGGTAAACCAGCAACATGGATTGCAGAACAAGCCGGTTTCTCAGTTCCAGAAGGAACAAATATCCTTGCTGCAGAATGTAAGGAAGTTGGAGAAAACGAGCCTTTGACTCGTGAAAAATTGTCACCAGTCATTGCAGTATTGAAGGCTGAAGACACTGAAGACGGACTTAAGAAAGCTCGTCAAATGGTTGAGTTCAATGGTCTTGGTCACTCAGCAGCTATCCATACAAAAGACGAAGAACTAGCTAAACGCTTTGGTACAGAAATCAAAGCAATGCGTATTATCTGGAACTCTCCATCTACTTTTGGTGGTATCGGTGATGTTTACAATGCCTTCATCCCATCATTGACACTTGGATGTGGTTCATACGGACGCAACTCAGTTGGTGATAACGTGAGCGCTATTAACCTTCTAAACATCAAGAAAGTAGGGAAACGTAGAAATAATATGCAATGGTTTAAAGTTCCTTCAAAAATTTACTTCGAACGAAATTCTATCCAATACCTTCAAACCTGTGAAGATATTGAACGCGTTATGATCGTTACTGACAAATCAATCGAAAAACTTGGTTTTGTTCAACGTGTTATCGATCAATTGAACGCTCGTAACAACCGTGTAACTGTCCAAGTCTTCTCAGATGTTGAACCAGATCCAGATATCACAACTGTAGAACGTGGTACTGAGGTTATGAGAGCATTTGAACCAGATACAATCATTGCTCTTGGTGGTGGTTCACCAATGGATGCGGCTAAAGTTATGTGGCTCTTCTACGAACAACCAGAAGTCGACTTCCGTGACTTGGTTCAAAAATTCATGGATATCCGTAAACGTGCCTTCCGCTTCCCATCACTTGGTAAGAAAGCGAAGTACATCGGTATCCCAACAACTTCAGGTACAGGTTCAGAAGTAACACCATTTGCCGTTATTTCTGATAAGAAAAACAACCGTAAATATCCTTTGGCTGACTATTCATTGACACCAACTATTGCGATTGTTGACCCTGCTTTGGTTGAATCAGTTCCAGATTTCATTACTGCTGATACAGGTATGGACGTCTTGACTCACGCAACTGAAGCTTACACTTCAAACTTCGCTAACGACTACACAGATGGTATCGCCCTTCAATCAATCAAACTTGTCTTTGAATGGTTGGAAAAATCTGTTAAGACAGCTGATCCAGAAGCTCGTGAGAAAATGCATAATGCCTCTACAATGGCAGGTATGGCCTTCGCCAATGCCTTCCTTGGTATGAGTCACTCAATGGCCCACAAGATCGGTGCGGTTCACCACACTGTTCACGGACGTACAAATGCAATCTTGCTTCCATACGTAATCCGTTACAACGGAACTCGTCCATCTAAGACTACTACATGGCCTAAATACAACTACTGGAAAGCTGATGAGAAATTCCAAGACATCGCGAAAATGCTTGGCTTGCCTCACTCAACTCCAGAAGAAGCAGTTGAAGCATACGCTAAAGCTGTTTACGACCTTGGTGTTGCAGTAGGTATCAAGATGAACTTCAAGGATCAAGGAATCGATGAAAAAGCTTGGAAAGACAGCTTGCATGAAATTGCCTTGCTTGCTTATGAAGACCAATGTTCACCTGCTAACCCACGCTTGCCAATGGTAGCTGACATGGAAGAAATCATGGCAGATGCTTACTATGGCTATGCAGAACGTCCAGGACGTCGTAAATAATTGATTATCAGCCAGAGACAGGAGTGATCCTGTCTCTTTTTTGTAATTCCTTTTGGGAAATGGTATAATAATCGCATATATTTATTTGAAAATCAAAGCTTTGATAATCGTGTGAGGGAGAAATGTAAGAGATGAATCAGCTAGGGAAAAAGGTAAGGCTTCATAGAGAGGAGAAAGGACTAAGTCGTCCAGTTTTTTGTGGAGATGAGTCAGAATTGTCAGTCCGTCAGTTGATCCGCATCGAAAAAGGAGAATTTCGTCCTACGATAAAAACACTAGAATATATAGCGAATAGGCTAGATATTCCATCCTATGTCTTAATGTCAGACTATAAGGAATTACCTAAACGTTACCAAGAATTAAAATACTTTCTTCTTCATCATCCTGACTATGGGGACAAAGAGTTGCAGGAACAGAAGGAAGAATATTTTGATGAGATTTTTGAGTGTTTTTATGATGATTTGTCACGTGATGAGAAAGTGCTAGTGGATTGTCTCCAAGCTATAGATGCTGTGAGGGCGACTAGTAATTCCTTATACGGAAGCAGTGTGCTTGAAAATGGTCTGCAGGACTTACTATCCAGAGATGTATATAAAGCGGAGGAACTATTAAGACTGAGGTTGTATTTTGTATGTAACTTGATGGATGGTTTGAAAGCAGGTGAAATAAAAGAATCTGAGTATGAGAATATTCTTTATTTTCATGAGAAACTAAGTTCGCAGATTGATAAGATAGAGTTTGATTGTTTAGACTTACTTAGAGATTCCTTACTAGCTTCTTTAACTTGTATAGAGATTATGGGGCTATTTCATTATTTTAAGAGAGCAGTTGAGACCTTAAATAGAATAGGACAAAAAACACGAGATTTTCAAAAACAACCGATTGTCTTGATGCTTGAGTGGAAATATTATATTCAGACGGATTATGATACAGCCAAACAAAAGTATGAAGAAGCAAAAATGATGGCGAGAATGTTTGGCAATGAGCAGTTACTAATTAGTTTAGATAATGAATGGGCTGAGGACCTAGAAAGATACCGTTAAATGGTTTATAGGAGTGACATTTCTGTCATTGGGGAAATGTCGCTTTTTTGTTACAATGAATTCGTAAAAAAGAGAGAGGAATTCTTTGATTCCTTTTGAATTTGATTGATAAATATAGTTTGTATCGATACACGATATCACAAGTGATTTAAAGGAGATGTCCATGTCTATTTTATCCATTAAAAATATTTCAAAATTTTACGCTTTGGACGGTAAAAATAGAGAGCAAGCTTTAAGGAATATTAACTTGCAGATTACAGAAGGGAAAATAACTGCGATTTATGGTCCATCAGGCTGTGGAAAAACTAGTCTACTGAATATCATCAGTGGCCTAGATAGAGAGTATGAGGGAATTTTAGCTTTTAAAGGAGAACCTCTCAGGGATTTATCGGAGCTTGAATTAACTCAATTCCGTAAAGATAATATTGGTTTTGTCTTTCAAAACTTCAATCTCATTCCTCACCAGTCTGTTTTGGACAATGTTAAGTTGCCTCTCTATGTCAAAGATTTATCCGATAAAGAAATGACAAGGATAGCTCAAGAGCAACTAGTCAGTTTAGGAATGGAACCTTTTATGGCTAAAAATGTCAAGCAACTTTCTGGAGGACAAAAGCAACGTGTAGCCATTGCGCGTGCTCTGGTCAATCAACCGGATATGATTGTAGCTGATGAGCCAACAGGGTCGCTAGATTCTCAATCCCAAGAAATGGTATTAGAAGTATTTAAAAATTTGGCCAAATCTGGGAAAACAGTACTGATTGTGACTCATAACCCAGAAGTAGCTGAATATGCAGATGTAATTATCAAAATGAAGGATGGTGAAGTCGTTGAAGAAGTCAAAAAATAAAGGATTATCCTTTAAAAATAAATTCAAACTTTCTTTAAGTAATTTTATGGAAAGAAAGTGGCGTAACTTGTTGATTGCAGTAGCAACCTCGATTGGTTTTGTAGGCGTGTTAATTTCTTTTGGTCTAGGGAATGCCTTGATTTCGATGATTGATGAAAATACCAACGGAGGTAAGCTCCCTTCCCAAGTTCAGATTGCACTGAATTCAAGCGTTGCTGGAAGAGGTTTTCTAAACCAAGAAGATAAGAACTATATCACAGATACGATTGGGAAAGAAAATATTAAATATCTAGAGAGTCCTTTTGGTATGACCATGTCAAAGATTAGCATAGACGGACGCGAAGTGGATTTTAGCCAAGCCCTGCCTTCCTATGCTCAGGTCGTGAGTTTGTATGAAGATACAAGTATTTCTGTTACTAGCAATGAAAAAGAAAAAGTGCTAGCAGGCTCTCTTTATACGGATGTTAACGAACAGGGATTAACGATTCCGATGAGTTTGCTCAAAAATTGGAATGAACAAACAGGAAACAATCTTACAGCTAGTGATGTTATTGGCAAACCAGTATCGGCAACCATTGTAGAAAATGCTGCTGAAGGTAGCAAGTTGGCAGGTTTTCAAACTCATATTGTGCGTGTAATCAATGATGAAGATGATGCAGAAGATAGTAATAGTTTTATGGCTTCCAAGCAGATGGAAACGATTTTAAAAGAAGCTGAATTCACAAAGGCCGTATCCTATTTTATTTTAGAACTTAAAGACCCATCTCGTACGAAAGCAGTAACAGAAGAATTGCAGAAAAATAAGAAGTATACAGTTCTTTCTCAACAGGCTGTTCTTGATATTGTGATTACCTTTATTCGTGTCATCCAGGGATTACTGATTGTGCTTTCTTCACAAGCGATTGTGGTGGCAGCAGTTATGATAGGCATCATCATTTATATCAATATCATGCAACGTTCTAAGGAAATCGGTGTCATGAAGGCCGTTGGCTATCAAAATAGAGATGTGAAAGGAATTTTTATCTACGAAGCTCTTTGGATTGTAGGAATTGCCTTGTTTATAGCTTTCATCATTGCTCAAGGGATAGGCAGTCTAGCGAATGTTATTGTTCACCATTTCTATCCATCAATCTCTAAAGTTTTTGAATTAAATCTTCTCTCTATTTTTGGGACTTTGGTTTTTGCTTTGTTTCTTGGCTATGGTTCAGCCTTCTTCCCAGCACGTAAGATTAGCAAAATGGACCCAGTGGAATCATTACGTTATGAATAGGGGAAGCACAGTATTAAAAAGAAAGTAGTTTGAAAATCACGGCCAGCGCTTGCAATTTAACTAAAATAGTTATATAATAATAACGTTAAAAGGTGATTTGTAGTGATTCAAGTTACTCTTTTCACAATAAAAATTTCATGATTTTCATAAGGAGGAAATCACTAATGGTAGTTAAAGTTGGTATTAACGGTTTCGGCCGTATCGGTCGTCTTGCTTTCCGTCGTATCCAAAACGTAGAAGGTGTTGAAGTTACTCGCATCAACGACCTTACAGATCCAGTTATGCTTGCACACTTGTTGAAATATGACACAACTCAAGGTCGTTTCGACGGTACTGTAGAAGTTAAAGAAGGCGGATTCGAAGTTAACGGTAAATTCGTTAAAGTTTCTGCTGAACGTGATCCAGAACAAATCGACTGGGCTACTGACGGTGTAGAAATCGTTCTTGAAGCAACTGGTTTCTTTGCTAAGAAAGAAGCTGCTGAAAAACACTTGCATGCAGGTGGCGCTAAGAAAGTTGTTATCACTGCTCCTGGTGGAAACGATGTTAAAACAATCGTATTTAACACTAACCACGACATTCTTGACGGTACTGAAACAGTTATCTCAGGTGCTTCATGTACTACAAACTGTTTGGCTCCAATGGCTAAAGCTCTTCAAGACAACTTCGGTGTTGTAGAAGGATTGATGACTACTATCCACGCTTACACTGGTGACCAAATGATCCTTGACGGACCACACCGTGGTGGTGACCTTCGCCGTGCTCGTGCTGGTGCTGCAAACATCGTTCCTAACTCAACTGGTGCTGCTAAAGCTATCGGTCTTGTAATCCCAGAATTGAACGGTAAACTTGACGGATCTGCACAACGTGTTCCAACTCCAACTGGATCAGTTACTGAATTGGTAGCAGTTCTTGAAAAGAACGTTACTGTTGATGAAGTAAACGCAGCTATGAAAGCAGCAGCTAACGAATCATACGGTTACACTGAAGACCAAATCGTTTCTTCAGATATCGTAGGTATGGCTTACGGTTCATTGTTCGACGCAACTCAAACTAAAGTTCTTGACGTTGACGGTAAACAATTGGTTAAAGTTGTATCATGGTATGACAACGAAATGTCATACACTGCACAACTTGTTCGTACTCTTGAATACTTCGCTAAAATTGCTAAATAATTCTTGAGACATAAAAAGCAAGGTTTCATACCTTGCTTTTTTAATTTAGAAAAAGGATGACTTAACGGTCATCCTTTGCTTTTAATATTGCCTCGAAGGAGTCGGATAAAGCACTTAATTTTAATTTCTCCATAGTTAAAGGATGAGTAAAAGATAGCCTATATGCATGTAACATTAGTCGAGGTGTTTTTGATTTTGGATGATATAGAGGGTCTCCGAGGATAGGATGATTGTGGTGGGAAAGATGTACACGAATTTGATGTGTCCGTCCAGTTTTTAGCCTACAACGAACGAGTGTAGAACCGTCTTCAAACTTCTTTAATCGAGCAACAATCGTTTCAGCGAATTGACCGTTTTTTGGGTCAACAAGTCGTTTTCTACGATCGTGGCGATCGCGACCAATTTTATCTCGAAAAACAAGTTCCTTACTTCTAAATGCCCCTTCGACTAGAGCCCAATACTCACGAGAAATCTCTTTTTTCTCTAGTAAACGATTGAGAATAGGAAGGATAAAAGGATTTTTAGCAAAGAGAACGAGGCCACTGGTTTCCATATCAAGACGATGGACAACATAGCATGTTTGACCGACATAAGCTGATACATGATTGAGAAGGGCTATTTCATTCGGTTGATTGCCGTGAGTTTTCATGCCCTCAGGTTTGTTAACGACAATTAAATGCTGATCTTGATAAACTTCTTGTACGAGATCAGGATTTCCTAGTGAGATTTCCTTTGTTGGATAATCTTCTTCATCGAAAGTTAATTGGCATTTATCTCCTGATTTGATGATTTGTTGCCAGTGAACCTCTTTTTGATTGATAAGAATGTTCTTTTTTGTCCTTAGGAAATGGCGGATTTTTCTAGGAATAAGTAACTGTTCTTCTAAGAAAGTTTTAACCGTCATCTCAGGTAAAGAATCGGGAATTATAAAGGTAAATTTCATACAGATATTGTAACAAAAATCAAATCATTTGGATAGGGGAACTAGCTAAATTCTTGTCATACTAAAGTGAAGATGATAAAATAAACGCATGAAATTAGATAATTTATTTGAAAGATTTCTTTCTTTATTTAAGAAAGAGGATATTGGAATTCAAGAGACTGAAACTCAAGACATTGAGATTAATGATATTGAAATAGAAGAAAGTGAGCAGAGCGACTTGCGGCGGTCTAGAGGTAATCGTAAGAAAGCTGGGCAAGTTGGCCCTATTCGCAAGTTTTGGCGTCGCTACCATCTGACAAAAATCTTACTTATTCTGGGCCTTAGTGTCAGTTTGTTTGTTGGTGTCTATCTATTCGCCTTGGCGAAATCAACAAATGTAACTGACTTACAAAATGCATTGAAAACTCGAACAGTGATTTTAGACCGAGAGGAGAATGAAGCAGGAGCCTTATCTGGTCAAAAAGGAACCTATGTTGAACTTACAGATATTAGTGAAGATTTACAAAAGGCAGTTATTGCGACGGAAGATCGCAGTTTTTACAAAAATGATGGGATAAACTACGCTCGTTTCTTCATGGCTATACTAACAGCTGGTCGCTCAGGTGGGGGTTCTACCATCACTCAGCAGTTGGCTAAAAATGCTTATTTATCACAAGATCAAACTATTCAAAGGAAGGCGAAAGAATTCTTCTTAGCTTTGGAATTAACCAAAAAATATAGCAAGAACGAAATTCTAACTATGTATTTGAATAATGCTTACTTTGGTAATGGAGTTTGGGGGGTTGAAGATGCAAGTAAAAAATACTTCGGAGTTTCAGCATCACAATTAACTCTAGATCAAGCAGCAACCTTGGCAGGAATGCTTAAAGGACCGGAAATATATAATCCATTAAATTCAATTGAGGCTTCGACTAATCGTAGAGATACAGTCTTACAAAATATGGTTGCGGCCGGCTATATTGATAAAGAAAAGGAGGCGGAAGCGGCTGGGGTTGATATGGCCTCTCAGTTGCATGATGCATATGAAGGAAAAATTTCAGACTACCGTTATCCTTCATATTTTGATGCAGTAGTTAATGAAGCGATTGAAAAATATCATTTAACAGAAGAAGAAATTGTTAATAACGGCTATCGCATTTATACAGAACTAGATCAAAATTATCAAGCAAATATGCAGGTTATCTATGAAGACACCACTCTGTTTCCTACGGCTGAAGATGGAACACATGCTGAATCAGGAAGTGTTGCCTTAGAGCCAAAAACGGGGGGAGTTAGAGGTGTTATTGGTCGTGTTGCTGGAAGTAATAAAACAGGTTTTCGAAATTTTAACTATGCAACTCAATCAAAAAGGAGCCCAGGTTCTACTATTAAACCACTTGTGGTCTATACTCCAGCAGTTGAAGCTGGATGGTCCCTCAACAAAGAGTTAGACAATCATACCATGCAGTACGGTGATTATAAGGTAGACAACTATGCAGGGATTAAGACGGCTCCAGAAGTTCCAATGTATCAAGCCTTGGCTGAATCTTTAAATCTACCAGCAGTGGCAACTGTCAAAGAGCTTGGGATTGATAAGGCCTTCGAAGCTGGTGAAAAGTTTGGACTTAACATGAGCAGTGTCGATAGAGTATTAGGTGTAGCCTTGGGTGGTGGAGTAGAAACCAATCCGCTTCAGATGGCTCAGGCTTATGCAGCATTTGCAAATGAAGGTTTGATGCCAGAAGCTCACTTTATTACTCGTATTGAGAATGCTAGTGGGCAAGTTATCGCTACACATAAGAATTCCCAAAAACGAGTTATGGATAAATCTACAGCTGATAAGATGACTAGTATGATGCTTGGAACTTTCACAAACGGGACAGGTATCAGTTCTTCTCCAGAAAATTATGTCATGGCTGGAAAAACAGGAACAACAGAAACTGTTTTTAATCCAGAGTATACAAGTGACCAATGGGTTATTGGATATACACCTGATGTCGTCATTAGCCATTGGCTTGGATTCCCGATAACAGATGAGAGTCACTACTTATCTAGTTCGACTTCAAATGGCGCTGCACATATATTTAGGGATATATCTGAGACGATTCTTCCTTATACACCAGGCAGCACATTCACAGTTCAAAACGCTTATGAATTAAATGGTATTGCACCAGCAAACATAAAAAATCAAACTCCGAATGCAGAGTCACAAACAGATGGGTTGTTAACTGATATACGCAGTAAGGCTCAAAACATAGTTGATGAAGCTGGGCGCGCAATTTCAGAAGCTAAAATTAAAGAAAAAGCTCAAACAGTCTGGGATACGATTGTAGATTTATTCCGTTAAATGTAAAGGATCTAAAACATGACAGGAAATTATTTCCTGTCATTTTGTTGTATCTTTTATAGCAGTTTGGAGTTTTTAAAAAAGAATTTAATATAAAAAAGTACACAAGAGGCGGAAAAATAGACAAAAGAAAGAGGACAGGATTATTTCTTATAAAGCTTTGATATACTCATTGGAGAAGAAGGAGGAAATATGTTAGAGAAAAAATATCAAGAAGTAAAAGGAATTGTTCATAAATGTCGAAAAGAATATTATTTACACTTGTGGGAAGTTGAAGATTGGGATCAAGAAGGTATGCTTTGTTTATATGAATTGTTGGAAGAACATCCTGAGTTGATGGAAAGGAAAGATAAAAAAATATATACTTACTTTAAAACGAAATTTAGAAATAGAATACTAGATGCAATACGAAAACAAGAGAGCCAAAAAAGAAAATTGGATCGACAAGTATATGAAGAAGTCAGTGAGATAAGTCACCGAATTACAGATGGAGGACTCTTGCTAGATGAATACTATGCCCTACACGAGATGCTAAAAAAATATAAGAAGGGTCTAAATAAAAAGGATTTAGAACTATTTGAGCGATTAGTGGCTGACGAAAGATTTAAAGGAAGGCGTCGTCTGTTAAAAGAATTAAGTATTCTATTAAAAGATTTTTCACCATATTAGAAAAAATTTAGTTAAATCTGTTGACAAGGCAGAAAAAGTAGGTATAATAGAAAGAGTTGAAAAGCTCTAGGTCCGTTGGTCAAGGGGTTAAGACACCGCCTTTTCACGGCGGTAACACGGGTTCGAATCCCGTACGGACTATG
>NZ_CABGJU010000004.1 GCF_902159415.1 Streptococcus mitis
TTTTTTCAACTTCTACTGCAACATACTCATAGTCCGTACGGGATTCGAACCCGTGTTACCGCCGTGAAAAGGCGGTGTCTTAACCCCTTGACCAACGGACCTCGAGCTTTTCAACTCTTTCTATTATACCTACTTTTTCTGCCTTGTCAAGAACTTGAGATAAATTTTTCTTATTTTTTGTTTTTTACAAAGAAAAAAAGCCCACTGTTGTAGGCTTTCTGTATCATATGCCTTAAAATTAAAGCATCTTGTTATAGAATTCAACGACAAGGGCTTCGTTGATTTCTGGGTTGATTTCATCACGTTCTGGCAAACGAGTCAATGAACCTTCCAATTTTTCAGCGTCGAATGATACGAATGCTGGACGTCCAAGAGTTGCTTCTACTGCTTCAAGGATTGCTGGAACTTTCAATGATTTCTCACGAACTGAGATCACTTGACCTGGAGTTACGCGGTATGATGGGATATCAACACGTTTTCCGTCAACAAGGATGTGACCGTGGTTTACGAATTGACGAGCTTGACGACGTGTAGTCGCAAGACCAAGACGGTAAACAACGTTATCCAAACGACGTTCCAAAAGAAGCATGAAGTTAAAACCAAGGATTCCTTCCTTGATCTTAGTAGCTTGTACGAACAAGTTACGGAATTGTTTCTCACCTACTCCGTAAGTGAAACGAAGTTTTTGTTTTTCAGCTAATTGCAAACCGTATTCTGACAATTTAGAACGGTTGTTTGGTCCGTGTTGTCCTGGTACGTAGTTACGGCGTGCCAATTCTTTACCTGTACCTGTAAGTGAAAGGCCCAGGCGACGAGCTTGTTTCCAAGATGGTCCTGTATAACGTGACATGTGAATGTCCTCCTGATATAAATAATATTTCGGTGGAAATAGTCACTTAGAAAGCCCTGATTCGTGCAGATGCCCTTCGCCTAAACAGCCAAGGTTACTTATTATAAGACACCTGTTGACGAGCTTCATGCTTTCCCGCTGATATTTCACACAAACTCTATTCTACCATGAATGGCTGGATTTGTAAAGGGAAATTAAGATTTATTTTCACTAGCAGAAAGGTTGAGAAGGAGGGTAAAGGTGCTTCCTAGGCCGTACTGGCTGGTAACTGTGATTTCTCCACCCAATTGATGGGCCAATTCACGCGCAATCGCAAGACCTAAGCCATGACCACCTGTTTTCATATTGCGCGAAGTCTCGACACGATAAAGGCGTTTGAAAATATTCTTTAAATCCTCTGGGGCAATGCCCTGTCCCTCATCGGTCACACTGATTGAAAGCTGGTTACTCTCCAGCTTAGCCACCACTTCCAGTTTGGTTCCTGGTGCTGAGTATTTAAAAGCATTATTGACCAGATTCACCAAGATACGAGAAAGTTTGGCATGATCTCCTTCAATCCGGGCAGACTCTGGGATTACCTGCAAATGGACATCTCGCTCTTCCTGCTCAATCAAGAACTGAAATTCACTCATGCACTCAATCAAGAGCTGGTCCAGAAAAATACTGTCCTTGCTGGTCGTTTCCACCTGATTTCTAGCTGTATTTAGAGTCAAAAAATTCAACTCTTCAACCAGTTTATTGAGTCTTTCCGTCTGACGCCCAATGGTTGCTAGATAATGGTCCTGTTCTCCTTCCTTGATAACCCCATCCAAAATCCCTTCTACCGTTGCTTGGATCGAAGTGATGGGGGTCTTGATATCATGCGAAAGTTGAGCAATCATCAAGCCCTTTTCTCGTTCGCTTTCTTCCAAGGAATCAAAGGTGGCCTGCAAATCATGGGACATTTCATTGAAAGCTTGGCCTAATTGTTGAAATTCTACAGGGCCTTGAACCTTCAGATTTGAAGGAAAATCCTTGTCCGCTACCCGCTTGGCATGTTCCTTGAGTTTACCCAATGAAGTAAAGACCGGCGATAGGAGAAAGAGACTAATCCCAGCACCGATAAAACTAGCCACGAGAGTCATACCCACTAGGAAATAAATTTCTCTTTCTTCAATTAGCATTCGCTGGATGGCCCAAAAAACCACGATAATCGTTAGGAGTGTTGAAATCACATATCCCACTAAAATATAACTTTTTAACTTCATTAACTACCTCGTGCTTTCTCAATTTTGTAGCCCAAACCCCAAACGGTTTTGATGGTTGGTGTTTCTGCACTGGCATGTTTAGCCAACTCCTGTCGAAGAGCATGAATATGAACATTCAAGGTATTAGAGTCATCCACATAGTCTTCCTGCCAGACCTTTTCATAGAGGTCTGTCTTAGAGAAAACCCGCTCTGGATTGCTGGCTAAAAGCCATAGAAGTTCGAAGGATTTGACGGTCAAATCAAGCGCCACATCTCCGACTTGGACCTCATGGCTACCGTGATTCATCCGTAAATCCCCGAGAGTGACGACTTCTGTCTCACCTCCACGATGAAGGCGATGTAAGATATTGTGGACACGTAAAACCAGTTCACGAGGGCTAAAGGGCTTGGCAATAAAATCATCTGCCCCCAGGCTTAGGCCGTAAATCTTATCCTGCTCACTGGTCTTAGCCGTGATAAAGAGAAAAGGCTGATCTGGAGATTGATACTGAACCTCACTAATCAAATCATAACCATCCATCTGGGGCATCATGATATCTGTAATAATCAAATCAATCGCTTTTCGCTTGAAGATTTCCAAGGCCTCTACTCCATCATGAGCCACCAAAACCTGATATCCTGCCTGAACCAGATAACGTTGGTGAATATCTGTGATTTCTACCTCGTCGTCAACGAGTAAAATGGTCTTTCCCATCTGTCTCTCCTTTGAAAAAAACAGTGCTATACCACAATAGTATAACACTATTTTAATCTCTTTACGAACATTCTAAACGATATCTGGATTTTTCATATCCTAGATAGAAAGTCTGTAACTAGACTAGTCACTTCCCTCTTTTTTAGCTTTCAAACCGAGTCCACCTAGAAGTCCGGCCAAAGCTAATCCAAAGAATCCAAGAGTAGCCATTGATGTTTGGGCTTCACCAGTGTATGGAAGCATGTCTTTTTGGTCTTTCATTTGATCAGCCATCATTGGACTTGATACCTTATTATTAGATGCCATCTTGCCTTCATCAGACATTTTGCTTGAGGCTGCTTGATCTTGTTTCATGCCTGGTGTTGCCATAGGCTGGCTAGCATTCATGATTTTGTCCTGCTCTTTGTTAGGCATCATCTTATCCTGACTAGCAGCTGGCATTTTAGATTTCAAATCATCTTGATTGGCACTAGGCATTTGAGCGTTCATCTTAGACTCATCTCGATGACTATTCATCATTGGAGCCGGAATAGCTGAATCATTAGAAGATGGGACGAAACCTGACTGCATCGGAATCAGAGACTGATGTCCATTCAAGTTCACTGTCAAATCCTTAGTCGCTACGAGATTGCTCAAATCCGCCTTGCCGTCTTTCGCACCGTACACTTTAATAGTAGCTTTATAACTTTGAGTACCATTTTGTTTCAAGAGGTCTAGAAGCTCTTTGTCAGATTTTCCTTGTGTATCTGCCAAGTCTACTTCGTAGAAGTAAAGGCCTTTGCCCAATTTTTCTACTGGTGGAAGAGCAGGATTTTTAGCCGAACCATTGTCTGACCATGGAGCCTTGTCGGATGCTTTCAAGATAAGGCGGGTTAACATACCGTCACCGGCGAAGAACTCGTACGGGATAACTTGATTGACACCAGCTGTAAATGGTCCTGGGAAATTAGCTCTATCCAAGTAAGAAGCTGGGACATCTACTGTGTCTTTAGTATTGTCTGCCACACCTTTTTGAACTTCAGCTGGTGTTGTTAAGCCGTTCAAGTTGACATCCAAATCCTTAGTCGCTACGAGGTTGCTCAAATCGGCCTTGCCGTCCTTCGCACCGTACACTTTGATAGTAGCTTTATAGCTTTGAGTGCCGTTTTGTTTTAAAAGGTCAAGTAGCTCTTTGTCAGATTTGCCTTGGGTACCTGCCAAATCCACTTCATAGAAGTAAAGACCTTTGCCCAATTTCTCTACTGGTGAGAGAGCAGGATTTTTAGCTGAGCCGTTGTCTGACCACGGAGCCTTATCAGATGCTTTCAAGATAAGGCGAGTCAACATGCCGTCCCCAGCGAAGAATTCATATGGAATGACTTGATTGACACCGGCTGTGAACGGACCTGGGTAATTGGCCTTGTCCAAGTAAGTAGCTGGGACGTCCACTGTATCTTTAGTATTGTCAGCCACGCCTTTTTGGACTTCAGCTGGAGTAGTCGCTGGTTGCGCTTCACTAGCTTCACGGTCTTGTCCAGAAACTGTAGACTCAGAACCTTCCACAGGTTTAACTGCATCTTCTGTTTGTTTCTTAGAGTCAGGTTGTGCTTGCACATCTTCTTTTGGTGCTACTACTGGCTCTTTATCAGCATCATCTAATTTTTCTGAAGAGCTTGTAGTATCCACACTTGCTTGAGGTGTTGGAATAGACTGTTCTGAAGAAAGATCTACATCTACTGCTTTATTTAGAACCTCTGATGATAGATTGCCCTTTTCACTTACTGAGGCGTCGTTTGACACGACTTGGGCAGGAGTCGGATTGACGACATCAGCACGTGCAGAACTTGGTTGACCGACTAGGACAAAGAAGCCACTAGCCACAACAACTGAAGCAACACCTACACTGAGGCGGCGAATAGACCAACGAGTATATCTCTGATTTGGATTGAATTTCATAGGATTCTCCTTAGAGTTTTCTTTTTTTGATGACTCTAGTATAATCTCCTAAAATTAAAAAGGATTAAGAAAAAGTTAAAATTTTTCTTAAATCCTTCTTATAAAATACTTATATTGACTCAGTAGTCACTAGAAAAAGAATAGTCATTTCTCTTTTAATCATTGAGGTGTGCTAGATTATCCAAATATTGGTTATTGATTACTGCCATCATATAGCCATCAGCTTTCAATTGATCATTCGGCCCAAATTGAACATCCAAAGGAGCATTTTCATAGTCACGAAAACCAAGAATATTGAGATTGTATTGTCCTCGAAGATCAAGTTGACTTAGACTCTTGCCTGACCACGATTGTGGAATTTTCATCTCGACTATCGAGACATTTTTGTCCAACTGAAAAACATCAACACTGTTATTAAATAAAATAGTCTGCGCCAACGAACGACCCATCTCATATTCTGGGGAAATAACTGAATCCGCACCAATTTTTTCAAGGACTTTTTTTGCTGTATGGCTTTTAACCTTAGCAATAACAGTTGGTACTCCTAGACTCTTGCAATGCATGACTGCAAGCACACTAGACTCTAGATTTTCACCTGTTGCGACAACTACGGTATCGCAGGTATCAATCCCTGCTGAGAGCAAGAGTTCTTCATCTGTGATATCTCCAACAACTCCATGTACCAAGACTGGTTCAAATTGATTGATTCGTTCTTCATGGTCGTCAATGGCGATTATATTTATATCATGCTGAGCGAGAGCGGTGAGCACACTACTCCCAAAAATACCCAAACCTAAAATTCCAATTGTTCGATCTGACATAGCATTTCCTTTCTTATCCTATGGTAATATCAGCTTTCATATAATGAATCATGTCTTTCTTATCTGGTTGATATTCAGCCAAACTGACTAATAGTGTGAGTGGTCCGATGCGTCCTATAAACATCAGTAGCATGATAATGCTAAGAGCTAATTTGCCTAATTCTGGTGTCAGATTGGCAGTTACTCCGACCGTAGCAAGAGCTGAAATTGTCTCGAACATGATGTAGATAAAGCGCGGATTCCCTTCTGCTGTTATTCCTACTAAGATTAAGCCCAATAAAAAAGTTATCAAGAAGATGATGAAAACACTGAAAGATTTCTGGACTGTTCGTGGTTCGATCGTTCTTCGAGCTATATTAGCATGTGGCAAGCCTAAAAGCTCACTGCGTGCAAAGACCAATAAGACAAAGAAGGTTGTGATTTTAAGTCCCCCTGCAGTTCCGCCAGGAGCCCCACCGAGAAACATTTGTAAGATATAAATCAGCAAAGTAACAGGCCGAGCCTGGGTGTAATCAATAGAAGCAAAACCTGCTGTTCTCATGCTAACTGTTTGGAAAAAACTGACTAGCAATTTATCAGGAATGCTGAGATTTCCAATCGTTCCCGGATTGTTCCACTCTATCAAGAGGGTTGAAACTGTTCCAGTAAATAAAATTCCAGCTGTCAAGAAGAGAACCAATTTGGTATGGAAGCGAAGCCGACGTTTTTTCTTCTTTCCTAACTGGGTAGCTAGATCAAACCAGACCATGAAACCTAGACCACCTGTGATGATCAAAGCAGCAAGCACTAGATTAATCAAAGGATCAGTTTGAAAAGCTACTATACTTGTACTTCCAAAATTATCAAAACCAGCATTACAGAAAGCTGAAATAGCTACGAAAATAGAGGTGAAAATTCCTCGGCCCCAACCAAATTCCGGAACAAAACGAAAACTTAACAGGAAGGCTCCGAGTCCTTCAACGATAAAAGTCGTCAAGAAAATCGAACGTATGAAAACCATTAAAGACTGAGTTTCTCCATAACTAAAGCTCTCCAGAATTGTTTCACGGCTACGAAGACTTAGCTTTTGCTTACTTTGAATATAAAAGACCCCTATAAAGGTCATGAGACCCAAACCACCAATCTGGATCAAAAACATACAGATTAACTGACCCCAGATGTTATATGTTGCAGCTACTGGTTGAGTAAAGAGTCCTGTCACACAGACCATGGATACTGCTGTAAAGAGATGATCGAAATAGGTAGCTTGGGAGCTTGTTGCTTGCACAAATGGCAGACTCAAAAGGAGAGAGCCTGCGAAAATAACCAAAGCAAAACTTAAAAAAATTCGACGAGCCGGTGATAAACGCCCCAAGGTCGTGTTTGTTTTTTCCGAAAATGATTTGAATAACATAGTTACATTGTACCATAAAACAGTTAAAGCAGTCACATATGACTAACAATTTCAAGACAGAGTTCTAAGGCCTTATCAAAAGCTTCTGCGCCCCAATCGCGACTATCATAATTTTCTAAATCCGCTAGAGAGTCGGCTGTAAATAGAAGTTGTCCCCAAACAATTCCACTAAGCTGGGCAACTGCTGCAAGAGCTGCACACTCCATCTCCACAACTGCACAGCCTTCTTCCTTACGATAGGCAACTTTTTCAGCTGTTTCTCGGTAAAAACCATCTGTCGACCAGGTCATGACTTCCTCATAAGGAATACCTCTTTGTTCCAAAATTTGCTCAATAGCAGAGACAGCCTCAATCTGCATCTCCATATAACGAGAAGGGGGCGCATAATGGTAACTAGTTCCTTCATCACGCAGGGCTCGAACTGGAACCAGAAAGGCATTTTCTTCTATATTCGCTAACACGCCACAAGTGCCAGTAGAGATGATTTTCTCCACACCGTAGCCGATCAACCAATCCATAAACTGGGCGGCCGAGGCAGAACCGACAGGAGCTTGGGCTAGACACACTTTTTCACCTTTGTGGTCCATGACATAAACCGGGTAGGTCTTAGTGGCAGAAACGAACTCACCAACACAGTCCGCCCCTACTTCCTGAGCATAGCGGTCAATCTCCTCCTCCAAAAATGCATAGATGCACTTCTTTGGTAACTGTAAATCCAAGTCTTCGTGATTTGGCATAATGACTGCCTGAGGATTATCATCAAACTCTAAAATAGGAATGGTGTGCTTTTGAATCATGGTATACCTCCTCTAAATTTGTACTATTATAACAAAAGCAAAACGAAAGTCAAGGCGAGAACCTAAGTCAAATCAGAAAAATATATTTTAAATAGAAAACATCAATTAAATGCTTTTTTCGTCATAATAAAATTGCTATATCTTAGGAATTAGTTTATAATAGATTGAATTTGAAAAAGGGAGAAATCTTATGAAATTCTATTCATATGACTATGTGCTCAGTCAGATTAGTCAACAGAATTGGACCATGATGATTGTGTCGACATTCTTAGTGATTGTGACTGGATTCTTTGCATATAAGGCTTTCAAAGATAAGAAAGGAACCAAGTTCCGTGAATTATCGATCATTTCTATTTTGACTTTAATTGCTTTTGTATTGATTAGCATTACGAATTTCCAAACTAGCCAATCCAGTGATAATCAATTTCGTAGTTCCTTACATTTCATCGAAATTGTATCAAAAGAGTTAGGTGTTGATAAAAAAGATGTTTATGTCAATACTTCAGCTACAACTGATGGAGCTATTATTAAGGTTGGCAACAATTTTTATCGTGCGATTAGCGGGACTGATCAAGATAGCTATTTATTAGAAAAAATGGAACTGTATAAATCAGACGTTGAACTCGTGGAGGTTGAAAAATGATAAGCTTTTTTGCTACAATTGCGATTAAATTAGCCTTGGGGCTACTTTCTCTTGTTTTTGTTATTAACGTAACAGGGAAAGGAAATCTAGCACCAAGTTCTGCAGTAGACCAAATACAGAACTTTGTTCTCGGGGGTATTATCGGCGGGATCATCTACAATAGTTCAATCACCATCATCCAATACATTGTTATCCTCATTATTTGGACTATTCTTATCTTACTCCTTAAATGGTTGAATACCAATGTTTCCTTTTTCAAACACTTAATTGACGGGAAACCAACTATTATCATTAAAAATGGTAAGTTAGATCCTGAAGCCTGTCGCTCAAAAGGTCTTGCAGCTGCAGATGTAGCTCTTAAATTGCGCTCTCAAGGAATCTTCCAACTGAAGGATGTCAAGAGAGCTGTGATTGAGCAAAATGGGCAACTGATTGTCGTAAGAATGGGTGACGAAAATCCTAAGTATCCAATCATCACAGATGGTGTTGTCCAAGTTGAAATCTTAGAAACCATTGGCAAATCCGAGGAGTGGCTAACTGAGAAATTGAAAGAAGAAGGTTTCGAAGAAGTCTCTAATATCTTTATCGCTGAATATGATAAAGGTCAATTGAATGTTGTAACCTATTAATTTCACGTTTTCTGCACCAAAAACACCTTACACTTGTAGGGTGTTTTTCATATTCGAGTAAATTTTTATCAATAAAAGAGGCAAACTAGCATGTATAAGAAATAGATGTGGGTTAGATATAAGATAGAGTAGAAACTTTTGTCTCCTCTTCCTTTTTCTATAACATAAAAATCTCCCTTCTCTTTCGAGAAAGGGGATTTTCTTTTATGGTCGTCTACCAGGGGCACTACCGCCAGGTCCACCATTCCCTTGAGGTCCACCTCCACCAGGCATAGAATTGACAATCTCAGTTTGTTTTTCACCATTGAGATAGATGTCTCCGCCTGTATAAGTCGCTGTTCCATCAAAGTCAAAACCAGTTTGACCAGTCATTTTGATGGTTCCTCCATTAACTGTAATGTTCCCGTTTGAGTCAATTGGATCCGTGTCCCCTTGACCAACTTCAACGGTCAAATTCCCACCATTCATAGTAAAGAAGATTTCACTTTGTTGGGCGTTTTTGTTGGCCGCATTGACACCATCATCTGTTGAGTATATGTTGATGTCTCCGCCGTTGATAGTAATTGACTTCCCTTCTAATCCTTCGGTAGATTTCTTAACGGTATAGGTACCACTATCAATAACTAAATCACCTGATGCATGGATACCATCGTCCCCTGCAGTAACAGTGATGGTATTATCAGAGAGATACATGGTTCCTACAGATGTGTCCTCATCATTGTCAACCTTGACTCCGTCTTCCTTGGCATCGATGGTCATGGTTGTGCCAGTAATGTTGAGTTCATCATTGACATTAAAGGCATCTCCAACTGCTGTTATATAGTAGGTTCCACCTGTGATGTGAAGTGTATCGTTGGCCTTAATACCATTGTTTTTCTTGCCATCTACATTGAGAGTTCCCTTACCATTGATGGTCAAGTCCACTTTAGAGAAGAGGGCTGCATCAGCTTTTTCATCACTATTAGAAGCAGAATCTGATAGGCTATTGCTTGTACCATCTGCTAGAGTTAGGTAAACATGACCAGCTGATGTTGCAGAAATAGCTGCATTGGCATTGGTCATTGTTACACCATTTAGAACGATGTGTACGTCATCTGAACTTCCAGCTTCGATCTTGATTTGAACACCTTCGGATTGACCAGAAATCACATAGGTACCTGACTGAGAGATTGTAACGGTAGATCCTGATACGGCCACTCCGTCACCTGATACCGTCGCCGTTGATCCTGACAAAGTTACAGTTGCTGCTGTCTTTTCATCATAGGAAGTATCATAGTCCTTGTCTGTAAAATAGCTAGTTTTCTTAGCATCTGTAGTGGATGTTGTCGTTGTTGTAGTATTGCTAGCTGTTGTATTTGAAATTGACTGGGTACAAGCTGTCACCAGTGCTAGAGTTGCTATACTCGTTAATAAGAATGTCCATTTTTTTGCTTTCATGCTCGTTTCCTCGTCTTTCTTTTTGCTTGCTCTTAGTCTACGGGACTTTCCTAAAAGAAGCCTAAACTTTTTCTGAAACTTTTCTTAAGTTTAGTTTCAATTAAGTTAAATTTAACAATAGTTTTAGATAAACTCTTTAAAATTTTATACAAGCAAGTTCATCCTTGTTTAAAAATAGTATAAGCTAAGATTAGAGGAGAAAGACTTATGAAACCAATCGAAACAACTTTTAAACGGATTGAAACCAAATATATTGTCTCCAAAGAAATATTAGACAAACTGATTCAAGATTTAAAGGAATATTTAGTAGAAGACGACTATCCAATTTCAACAATATCAAATATCTACTTTGATACGGAAGACTTTGATGTTCTCCTAGATGATGATTTTGGAGATAAGCGAAAAGAAAAGGTACGGATGCGGACCTATCTCAGCCAACCTAAAATAGATAGTCAAGTTTTTTTAGAAATCAAAACAAAGGACCAAGAAGGGGTTGGCCGCAAATACCGACTACTCTCAACTCCTATTTCTATCCTTAACTTTATGACCAAAGGGCACTTGGATTCTAGCATTACTGATACAGTCGTCATTAAAAAAGTGAAAAAACTTCGCAGAGATTACAAGCTAGCCATCAAACCTCGAATGTATATCTACTACGATCGTTATTCATTAAAAGAGAAAAAATACATCGAAGGCTACGACTATAACAAAATTCGTATCACAATTGACAAAAATCTAGTCTATAGAGATGAAAATGTCAGTCTCTTCTCAGGAAATCAAGGGACCCCTCTATTGGATGATAAGACTGTAATTATGGAAATTAAAGCTCCAGGAAACAAGCCCCAGTGGTTGCAGGATATCCTAGACAAGTATGGTTTGATGGAGCAAAAATTTTCAAAATACAGTTGTGCTTACCACAAATCTCAAGGGCTTCCTTATGCACCACGTCCCAGTATAGAAAGCGCAGGTACCGCTTATGCTTAATCTATTTAATTCCATTTTCAACAACGCCACCGCCAGTGCAAATCCCTTCCAACTACTGCTGGCTCTACTTGTCAGTCTAACTCTTGGTTTAGCTCTCACTTGGACCTACAAATATCGGACCCTCTACACCAGAGAATTTGCTATCAGCTTGACTCTGCTTCCCTGCCTCATGACCTTAGTTATTTTTCTAGTCAATGGAAGCTTGGGTACTTCAATCGCTGTAGCCGGAACCTTTAGTTTGATTCGTTTCCGTTCTGCAACTAGTGGTTCAAGAGAACTGATTGCGATTTTCCTTGCCATGATTATCGGTTTAGCTTGTGGAACAGGCTATCTCTTCCTAGCAATTTTGTTCACCCTATTTATCTTAGGTGTTTGGTTCCTTTTGGAACATCAACAGATTAAAACTGACAATCAACGTCGTAGACTTTTGACAATCACGGTAGCCAATCAAGAGGAGGTTCAGGAATCTATCCAAACCACTCTTGACCAATTCTGCTCAGAAGTTGATATGATTACAATCAATAGTAGCAATGCAGGTGAAAATTTAAGCATCGTCTACGAAGTTGAGTTAAAAGCAGATGCCGATGACTTCCAAGTTGCTAGCTATCTGACACGGAACATTGGTAAATGCGATGTGGCTCTAACTAAAAAAGCTAAAAAGAGAAAAAATCTCTAGCAAAAAAGAACAGCATGTTGCTGTTCTTTTAATTTTCTTTGACTGGAATTTTTTTGATGATCCGTGCTGGATTTCCTGCTAAGACAACATTGTCTCCAAAGGACTTGGTAATGACTGCCCCCGCTCCTGCAACAACATTATCACCTAGTGTAACACCTGGAAGGACAATAACACCACCACCCGCCCAGAAGTTCTTGCCAATTGCAATTGGTTTCCCAAATTCTAAACCTGAATTTCGTTCATCTGGATCCAGTGGATGAAGGGGTGTTAAAAATTGGCAGTTAGGACCAATCATAGCATTGTCGCCAATGGTAATAGGACAAACATCTAACATGGTCAGATTCCAATTGGAATAGAAATTTTCTCCCAAATGAATATTGACACCATAATCCACCACCAAACGAGTATTGACATAGAGATTTTTACCAGTTGAACCAAACCATCTTTTGATGATTTCCATACCTTTTACTGGGTCGACCTCTTCATTAAAGGAGGCTTGCTTTTGTCGTGCTGTTTGTGCTAGAGCACGAAGTTCTGGATCGAACGGACGATAGGGTTCTCCCGCAATCATTTTTTGGTATTCACTTTTCATATCTTGAAATCCTTGTTTATTTTACAAGATTGTAGCATAGTTCTATCCTTAAAACAAGCAGCAAAGAGATAAAAAAACTAGTGCATCTATCGATGCACTAGTTTTTAATTAGAAAGTTGACTTTTCCACTACTTTACAGAGTTGATTAGTCTTCTTTCTTTTTACGAGCGATAAGTCCAAATCCACTCAAGACACCTACTAAACCAAGAGCTGCAAGGCTAGCATGATCTTCAGTACCAGTATTTGGCAATTGGTCAGTTACCCAAACTACCTCTTCAGCTACTGGAGCTGGTTTTTCTTGAACTGGTGTTGGCACTGGATCTGGCGTTGGCACTGGATCTGGTGTTGGCACTGGATCTGGTGTTGGCACTGGATCTGGTGTTGGCACTGGATCTGGTGTTGGCACTGGATCTGGTGTTGGCACTGGATCTGGCGTTGGCACTGGAGCTGGCGTTGGCACTGGAGCTGGTGTCACCACTTTCTTGTAAATGTGTTGTGTATTACCATTTTCATCAACAATCGTCTTGACAAATTCATAACCTGGAATATCTTTCTTAGGTTGCTCACCATCTTCTGTTGGGTAACCAGGGATTTCTTTTCCTTCCTCATCAACGTGAGTAGTTACTAATTTTTCATAGACGTGTTGGGTATCACCATTAGGCAATTTCTTAGTTTCAACGAAACGGTAACCTGGAATCTCAGATTTAGGTTGTTCTCCATCCACTGTTGGGTATCCTGGAATTTCTTTACCTTCTTTGTCTACAAATGTAGTCACAGGTGTTACTGTTGGTGTATATGTCGCAGAAGCTTTTGTTCCGTTCATATCTTCACGAACAACTGTCACTGATGGAGCCGTTCCAGTAAATTCTGGTTCTGGTTTAAAGGTTACTGTTCCATCTGGTGCTACCGTATAAGTACCAACTCCTTCAATTGTCTTAGTTGTTGAGCCATCTTCGAATGTTGCTGGAACATTGTCATTCATAGGAACACGACTATCGCCTTCCTTGAAGACTGGTTTACCAGATTGCTCTTGACCTTTTGGACCAATTGTTGTTGCTGGTTCACCTGTAGGAGTTACTGGTGTTACTGTTGGGGTGTACTTAGCTGTTACTGGTGTACCATTCTTATCGACACGTTTAACAGTTACGCCAGTTCCTGTTCCGATGAATGATTTTTCTGGAACGAAAGTAACTGTTCCATCTGGAGCTACTGTGTATGTACCTTCACCTGGAATTGTCTTAGTTGTTGAACCATCTTCGAATGTTGCTGGAACATCATCATCCATTGGTACACTTGGGTTACCTTCTGTAAAGTTAGGTTTACCTGTTTGTTCTTGACCTTGGATATCAGTTGATGTTGCTGGTTCAGCTGTTGGTGTTACTGGTGTTACTGTTGGTGTGTATGTCGCAGAAGCTTTTGTTCCGTTCATATCTTCACGCACAACTGTTACAGCAGGTGCTGTACCAACAAATGATTTTTCTGGGATGAAAGTAACTGTTCCATCTGGTGCTACTGTATAGGTACCAACTCCTTCAACTGTCTTAGTTGTTGAACCATCTTCGAATGTTGCTGGAACATTGTCATTCATAGGAACATTTGGATTGCCTTCTGTGAAGTTTGGCTTACCTGTTTGTGTTGCACCTTGAACATCAGTTGATGTTGCTGGTTCAGCTGTTGGTGTTACTGGTGTGACTGTTGGTGTGTACTTAGCTGTTACTGGTGTACCATTCTTATCGACACGTTTAACAGTTACGCCTGTTCCTTTACCTGTGAATGATTTTTCTGGAACGAAAGTAACTGTTCCATCTGGTGCTACTGTGTATGTACCTTCACCTGGAATTGTCTTAGTTGTTGAACCATCTTCGAATGTTGCTGGCGTATCATCATCCATTGGTACACTTGGATTACCTTCTGTAAAGTTAGGTTTACCTGTTTGTGTTTTACCTTGGATATCAGTAGATGTTGTTGGATCAGCTGTTGGAACAACTGGAGTAATCTTAGGTGTGTATGTTGTTTCAGCTGGAGTGCCGTTGGCATCCTTAGCTTGAACTTTAACTGGAACTACATCACCTGAGTATGACTTATCAGTTGGTGTAAAGGTTACAACACCTGTTTCTTTATCAACTGTGAAAGTACCAATAACTTCACCACTTGGAGATTTAGCATCTACAGAAGCAGCCGGTTGACCATTTTCGTCAAGAAGAGTAATCGTATCCTTGTCGATTGGTGCAACTGGGTCACCTTCTGTGAAGGTTACAGTACCAGTTTGAACCACACCTTGAGGTGCAACTGATTCAGCTGGTGTTGCAGTTGGTGTTACTGGAGTTACAGTTGGTGTGTACTTAGCTGTTACTGGTGTACCGTTCTTATCCACACGTTTAACAGTTACGCCTGTTCCTTTACCTGTGAATGATTTTTCTGGGACAAATGTTACTGTTCCATCTGGTGCTACTGTGTATGTACCTTCACCTGGAATTGTCTTAGTTGTTGAACCATCTTCGAATGTTGCTGGAACATCATCATCCATTGGTACGCTTGGGTTACCTTCTGTAAAGTTAGGTTTACCTGTTTGTTCTTGACCTTGTTTGTCAGTTGATGTTGCATCTTCAGCTGTTGGTGTCACTGGCGTTACAGTTGGTGTGTATGTCGCAGAGGCTTTTGTTCCATTCTTATCTTCGCGGACAACTGTTACTGCTGGGGCAGTTCCAACGAATGATTTTTCTGGAACGAATGTTACTGTTCCATCTGGTGCTACTGTGTATGTACCAACTCCTTCTACTGTCTTAGTTGTTGATCCATCGTCAAATGTTGCTGGAACATCTTCGTTGATTGGAACACGGCTATCACCCTCAGTAAATTCAGGTTTACCTGTTTGGGTTGCACCTTGAATATCTTTTGTTTCTGCTGGTGTTGCAGTTGGTTTAACAGGAGTTACTGTTGGTGTGTATGTCGCAGAAGCTTTTGTTCCGTTCTTATCTTCACGGACAACTGTCACTGCTGGGGCAGTTCCAACGAATGATTTTTCTGGAACGAATGTTACTGTTCCATCTGGCGCTACTGTGTATGTACCAACTCCTTCTACTGTCTTAGTTGTTGATCCATCATCAAACGTTGCTGGAACATCTTCGTTGATTGGAACAGTCTTTTCAACACCGTTAACTTCAACTGTACCACCCTTGAATTCAGGCTTACCTGTTTGAGTTGCACCTTGAATATCTGTTGTTTCTGCTGGTGTTGCGGTTGGGGTTACTCCTACAACTGTTGGTGTGTATGTCGCAGAAGCTTTTGTTCCGTTCTTATCTTCGCGGACAACTGTTACCGCTGGGGCAGTTCCTACAAAGTTTGGTTCTGGAACGAATGTTACTGTACCATCTGCTGCAACTGTAAATTTACCAACACCTTCAACAGTCTTAGTTGTTGATCCATCGTCAAATGTTGCTGGAACATCTTCGTTGATTTCAACAGTCTTCTCAACACCGTTAACTTCAACTGTACCACCCTTGAATTCAGGTTTACCTGTTTGAGTAGCACCTTGGATGTCTTTTGTTTCTGCTGGTGTTGCGGTTGGGGTTACTCCTACAACTGTTGGTGTGTATGTCGCAGAAGCTTTTGTTCCGTTCTTATCTTCGCGGACAACTGTTACCGCTGGGGCAGTTCCTACAAAGTTTGGTTCTGGAACGAATGTTACTGTTCCATCTGCTGCAACTGTAAATTTACCAACACCTTCAACAGTCTTAGTTGTTGATCCATCGTCAAATGTTGCTGGAACATCTTCGTTGATTGGAACAGTCTTCTCAACACCGTTAACTTCAACTGTACCACCCTTGAATTCAGGTTTACCTGTTTGAGTAGCACCTTGGATGTCTTTTGTTTCTGCTGGTGTTGCGGTTGGGGTTACTCCTACTACAGTTGGTGTGTATGTCGCAGAAGCTTTTGTTCCGTTCTTATCTTCACGGACAACTGTCACTGCTGGTGCAGTTCCTACAAAGTTTGATTCTGGAACGAATGTTACTGTTCCATCTGCTGCAACTGTAAATTTACCAACACCTTCAACAGTCTTAGTTGTTGATCCATCGTCAAATGTTGCTGGAACATCTTCGTTGATTGGAACAGTCTTCTCAACACCGTTAACTTCAACTGTACCACCCTTGAATTCAGGTTTACCTGTTTGAGTAGCACCTTGGATGTCTTTTGTTTCTGCTGGTGTTGCGGTTGGGGTTACTCCTACAACAGTTGGGGTGTACTTAGCTGTAGCAGTCTTAACGTATTCCTCTTGAATCTTACCATCTTTATTGCGTCCAACTGGCGCTGACAATGTAACTTCCACACCTTTGGCTGTACCAGTAAAGCTTGGTTCTGGAGTGAAGGTTACTTCACCAGTTGTAGGATTAATAGTGTAAGTCCCTTCTCCTGCTACTGTTACAGATGGCTCATCAGTCGTGCGACCTGTAGCTGGATCTACCAACTTAGCCGGGTATTCTGCACTTGGAGTGATTGCAATCTTATCACCATTTAAGTTAGTAGCTGTTGTATTAAAGGTAGGTGTTTCTTTTTGAGTTGCACCTTGAATATCTTTAGAAGTCTTGTCAACTCCTTCAATGTCAATCGGTGTTACAGTTGGAACATATTGACCATCCATGGTATTCAACTGACCATCAATATTTGGTTCTTGGTCTGGGAATTTGGTTGACCAGCCAGTATCATGACCATTATTGTCTGAACGACGGATAGAGATACCATCAGCTGTTCCAAGGAAGTTATCTTCTGGGATAAACTCAACGTCTACATCTTTACCCTTAGCAGTAATCTTGTACTTACCTTGTCCTGGAACGACGTAGTAACCATCTGCATCAAGCGTTGCACGGTTGCCATCTTTGTCAACGATGTATGGTGCTACTGTTTCATCGATGACTGCCTGAGAGTTGCGTTCATACTTGTGTTCACCACGAGCTGTAAAGGTTACTGTTGCTGTTTGTTTAGTAGCTTGAGGACCAGAAGTTTCCTTAAATTCCCCTTTTGGTGGGTGGGTGATTTGAGTCTTGAAGTCTTCTACTTCCCCTGAGAAGGCCATGCCAGTTGGGCTTTCGATCTCGTTCGCTTTCTTAGCAATACGAACACGAGCACCTAACTCTTTAACGCTTGGGTCGACGTAAGTCTTGCTGTTTGCAAAGGTCAACTCAACAGTGCCATCTTTAGTGATTGTAGCGAGATTTGAGCGTTCATCCTCATCGAATTTTCCATTTTGGTTAAAGTCTACCCAACCATAGATATGTGCTTCTGAAGCTCCGTCCGTATGAGCTTGAACTGACATCTTGTAGTTACCTGGGCGTGTACGATCCATCTTGATCATCTCATTGGTTGTCCCTTTGAGTTCATCTGGAAGCAATTGATCAATTCCTTCATCGGCCGTAGTTGCCTTATCATCACCGGACCAGTCAAGAGTCGTGTTCTCATCCATATCTGGGCTAACGCTACCAAGATACGGTTGATTTACTTTAGCTCCAGTAACACCGTCAACAGTTGCAATAGTATGGACTGCTTTACCATATGACTCAGGAGCATCCCCTTCATCAAGTGGGAAGAATCCTAGCATGGCAGACTGTTTACCACCTGTAGCGATATAAAGCCCAACTTCAGATGCTCCACGTGTCATCACGAGTGGAACTGCATTATTTCCTGCTGAAATATTTGGACCAAAGACACCTGTCCCTAATCCACCGGTCACTTGATCTGGATTCCCAAAGTATTTCCAGGCTACTGGCTTCTTATCTGGGCCAACTTCAGTAGAGTTACGAAGTTGATTGAGGTTTGTCGACGAGTATGAAATTCCATTAATATTAGTTGTAGGTGTTTTTCCGAAGAGATTGTTTGTATCCTGTGGAGTATAAGTTATTGTATTTTGTCTGTTTATCTTTTTCCATTCCCCAATATGTTGCCAACCTTGTCCGTTGGTAGTGAACATAACAAATTCACCAGGGTTAGCAGACTCGCCATCAGCCATGACAACAGCTGGCTTAACTGTCTTGCCACGGAAGGTTGCAGAGATTTCAAACTGAACTCCAATATTTCCACCATTCATAGCTGAACTCATGGTAGTCTTCTTGGTTTTCGTATCAACATTTTCAAGTTTAATTTCAGTCCAATTGTTTTGAGCATCAGCGACAACGTCGGCTTCCATGCCATCGTTAAAAGCTTTTTTTGCCCCTCTTGAAGTAACACCACTTACATAGCCATTTTTTGCATTTGGATCATAGGTTGCTTTTTCAGCTTCTGTAGCCCCTTGCTCTTCCATCCGTTTTTTATAGATTTCAGTTGCTTGGAAAGGCTTCAAGGATTTAACTTTTACAGTAACTACATAGCCAGGCATGATTTCCTTGGTATAAGTAGCGCCAACTTGAAGAGCTAATTTTTCTTCTAAATCTTTATCAGGAAATTGGTCATTTTTAGGAACGAGGACTGTTTTTGCTCCCTTCCAGTTAGCAACATCTCCAAAGTCCAACCAGGTAATCTGGCTAGTCATAGATTTGGCATCAATATCTGTTGTAAAGCCAGGTTTTTCAACTTTTGGAGTTGAAGTTGCGTCTTCAACGTCATCCGCAATCAAGTTTGGATCATTAGGATCACCAAGAGCACGACGAGTACGACGTTTCCCAGTTTTTTCTGCTGGAACTGTTGCAGCTTTCTCTTCTTTTGCTGGTGCCTCTACGCCTGCAGCGATAACTTCTTCTTTCTTATCTGCTTGAGCTGGTGCAGGTGCCACAACTGGAGTTTTTTCTTCAACAGGAGCTGTTGTGGTTGGAGCTGTTTCTGTAGGAGTTACAGGAGCTTCCGCTTTATCAGTTGTCGCTGGAGTTGTTTTTTCTGCAGGAACTACAGGAGCTGCATCTGCTTGATAAGTAGTTTCAGGTGCTTTTTCTTCAACAGTTGGAAGATTAGCTGGACTTTCTACCTCTGTAGTCGCAGCAACTCCCTCAACTTTTTTATCCTCTACAGCTTCATCCGCACTAACATTTGCAGCTGTACCGAGCATAACTAAAGTTCCGAGAAGGACCGAGCAAACTCCGACGTTTAGTTTACGAATCGAAAATCGACTGATACGATCGTTAAACAAATCATTTTTCACGATATTACCTCCAATATCCAGTTTAATATTGTATATGTTGTTATATTTTATGCGGTGTTTTTCATGAATACACAAACAACCATTTTACATTTTAGCATTCATATAACTAAAACTCAACGAATTATGCTTACTATTTTTAAAAAGAATATATATACTTCGAATAGTCAAAATATTATTGTTTTTTGCATATTTCACGCAATTTTATGCAATGCTTTTACCCGGAAAAAGAGGGAATCCCCCTCTTTTTCATTTCAAGTAAATATTCTATTCGTTTACTTCAACTTGAGCCTCTACAACAAGATTTGTTTCTTCATCTTCTTGAGACTGTTCAAGGTAAACTTCTTCATTGATAGCTTTTGGTTCAAGGTTACGGTAGCGAGCCATACCAGTACCTGCTGGGATGATCTTACCGATGATGACATTTTCCTTAAGTCCAAGGAGATGATCCTTCTTACCACGGATAGCCGCGTCTGTAAGGACACGAGTTGTTTCCTGGAAGGAAGCAGCTGACAAGAAGCTGTTTGTTTCAAGTGAGGCTTTAGTGATTCCCATAAGAACTGGGCGACCAGTCGCTGGAACTCCACCTGAGATAAGGACATCCTTATTGGCATCAGTAAAGTCGTTAATATCCATAAGAGTACCCATGAGAAGATCTGTATCACCTGGATCCATGACACGAACTTTACGGATCATTTGACGAACCATTACCTCGATGTGTTTGTCACCGATTTCTACCCCTTGGCTACGGTAAACTTTTTGAACTTCACCGAGCAGGTAGGTTTCAACTGACAAGACATCCCGAACAGCAAGGAGTCTTTTTGGTTGGATAGAACCTTCTGTTAGAGCTGCACCACGAGATACTTGATCACCAACTTCTACACGCATACGTGCTGTAAATGGTACCACATACTCACCTTCGCCAGTTTCGCCCTTGACAAAGACTTTCTTAGTACGAGTCGAAGCATCTTCTTCGATAGCGGTAACTTGTCCTTTAACCTCTGTGATAACCGCTTCCCCTTTTGGATTGCGGGCTTCAAAGATTTCTTGGACACGAGGAAGACCTTGCGTGATATCGGTATTTGAGGCAACCCCACCCGTGTGGAAGGTACGCATTGTAAGCTGTGTACCAGGTTCCCCGATAGATTGGGCAGCAATCGTTCCGACTGCTTCACCGACTTCAACCGCATCACCAGTCGCCAAGTTGATACCGTAACAGTGACGGCAGACACCATGACGAGTATTACATGTAAAGGCTGAACGAATGGTTACTTCTTCAACACCAGCGTTAACGATTTCGCGCGCCTTGTCTTCTGTAATCAATTCATTTGGACCAATGATAACTGCACCAGTTTCTGGGTGTTTAACAGTTTTCTTAGTGTAACGACCATTGAGACGTTCTTCGAGAGACTCAATCATCTCTTTACCTTCAGTGATAGAGCAGATTAAGAGACCACGGTCAGTTCCACAGTCATCCTCACGGATGATAACGTCTTGGGCAACGTCAACCAAACGACGAGTCAAGTAACCTGAGTCGGCTGTCTTAAGGGCCGTATCGGTCATACCTTTACGGGCACCGTGAGTTGAGAAGAACATTTCGAGTACTGACAAACCTTCACGGAAGTTTGAAAGGATTGGCAATTCCATGATACGTCCATTCGGAGCAGCCATCAGACCACGCATACCGGCAAGCTGTGAAAAGTTTGAGATGTTACCACGGGCTCCAGAATCCATCATCATAACGATTGGGTTCTTAGGATCTTGGTTGGCAACCAAACGTTTCTCCAATTTTTCACGGGCAGCACGCCATTCAGCTGTAACGGCATTGTAGCGCTCGTCATCTGTGATCATACCACGACGGAATTGTTTTGTGATTTGTTCTACACGTTTGTGTGATTCTTCGATGATTTCTGCCTTGTCTTCAACGACTGGAATATCGGCAATACCCACTGTCAAACCTGCAAGAGTTGAATGGTGGTAACCGAGGTTCTTCATACGGTCAAGTAGGGCAGATGTTTCTGTCGTACGGAAACGTTTGAAGATTTCAGCGATGATATTTCCAAGGTTTTTCTTCTTGAATGGCGGGTTGAGTTCAAGGCCATTGATAGCTTCCTTGATATTTCCACCTAATGGCAAGAAGTACTTAGCCGGAACACCTTCTGTTAAGTTAGCATTTGTTGGCTCTTGCAAGTATGGTAAACCTTCAGGCATGATATCGTTGAAGAGGATTTTACCTACAGTTGTAAGCAAGATTTTGTGTTTTTGGTCTTCTGTCCATGGTTTGTTAAGGCTGTCTGTTGCGATACCAACACGTGAGTGGAGGTGAACATAGCCATTGCGGTATGCCATAACAGCTTCGTCACGGTCTTTGAAGACCATTCCTTCACCTTCACGGCCAGCTTCTTCCATGGTTAAGTAGTAGTTCCCCAAAACCATGTCCTGAGATGGAGTAACAACTGGTTTCCCATCTTTTGGATTCAAGATATGCTCAGCAGCCAGCATCAGGATACGAGCTTCTGCTTGGGCTTCTTCTGAAAGTGGTACGTGAATGGCCATTTGGTCCCCGTCAAAGTCAGCATTGTAGGCTTCACAGACAAGCGGGTGCAAGCGAAGGGCCTTACCATCAATCAAGACTGGCTCGAAGGCTTGGATACCCAAACGGTGAAGGGTTGGTGCGCGGTTCAAAAGCACTGGGTGTTCTTTAATCACTTCTTCGAGGATATCCCAGATACGTTCATCCCCACGTTCCACCAAGCGTTTAGCTGCTTTCACGTTTTGCACGATATCACGAGCAACAATTTCACGCATGACGAATGGTTTAAAGAGCTCGATAGCCATTTCACGTGGCACACCACATTGGTACATCTTAAGAGTTGGACCAACGGCGATAACCGAACGTCCTGAGAAGTCAACACGTTTACCGAGCAAGTTTTGACGGAAGCGTCCTTGTTTACCTTTAAGCATGTGGCTCAATGATTTAAGTGGACGGCTACCTGGTCCTGTGATCGGACGACCACGACGACCATTGTCAATCAAAGCGTCAACCGCTTCTTGAAGCATACGCTTCTCATTTTGAACGATGATACCTGGTGCGTTCAACTCAAGCAAACGAGCCAAACGGTTGTTACGGTTAATCACACGACGGTAAAGGTCGTTCAAGTCAGATGAGGCAAAACGGCCACCATCCAACTGCAACATTGGACGAAGATCTGGTGGAATAACTGGAAGGATGTTGAGAACCATCCATTCAGGTTTGTTTCCAGACTTGTGGAAAGCATCCAAAACATCCAAGCGACGGATAGCTTTCACACGTTTTTGTCCAGTAGCTGTTTTCAACTCTTCTTTGAGTTCAGCAATTTCTTTTTCAAGATCTACTTGTTTCAAAAGGTCTTGGATAGCTTCGGCACCCATTTTGGCAACGAATGAACCATGACCATATTCACGCAAGCGTTCACGGTATTCACGCTCTGTCATGATAGATTTGTGCTCAAGTGGTGTATCTTTTGGATCAATCACCACGTAAGCTGCAAAGTAGATAACTTCCTCGAGGGCACGAGGACTCATGTCAAGGGTCAAGCCCATACGGCTTGGGATACCCTTGAAATACCAGATGTGAGATACAGGAGCCTTCAATTCGATATGTCCCATACGTTCACGACGAACTTTAGTACGCGTTACTTCAACCCCACAGCGGTCACAAACAATTCCTCTGTATCGAATACGTTTGTACTTGCCACAAGCACATTCCCAGTCTTTTGTAGGACCAAAGATGACTTCGTCAAATAGTCCTTCACGTTCTGGTTTCAACGTACGGTAATTGATTGTTTCAGGTTTTTTGACTTCTCCATAAGACCATGAACGGACTTTACTTGGAGAAGCTAGCGTGATTTGCATACTTTTAAAACGATTTACATCAACCACTATTTCTTCCCTTTCTATTATAAGTGAACTACTTATTCTTGTTCAGTAGCTTCCGCTTTTGCTTCTTCTTCTGCTTCAAAGGCTGCTTTCGCCTCTTGAGCTGCTTTTTCGCGGGCTTTTTCAAGGTCATCTACGTGGATGACATCTTCGTCCATTCCTTCATCAAGGTCACGAAGTTCCACTTCTTGATCGTCTTCGTCAAGGACACGCATGTCAAGACCAAGAGATTGCAATTCTTTTACAAGAACTCGGAATGATTCTGGAACACCTGGTTTTGGAATTGGTTTTCCTTTAGTAATAGCTTCATATGCTTTCAAACGTCCGTTGATATCGTCAGACTTGTAAGTCAAGATTTCTTGAAGGACATTTGACGCACCGTAGGCTTCAAGCGCCCAAACCTCCATCTCACCGAAACGTTGTCCACCGAACTGAGCTTTACCTCCGAGTGGTTGTTGCGTAACAGTTGAGTATGGTCCGACTGAACGTGCGTGCAATTTATCATCAACCATGTGGTGGAGTTTGATCATGTACATGACACCAACTGACACACGGTTATCAAACGGCTCACCAGTACGACCATCGTATAGAATCGTCTTAGCATCGCTATCCATACCTGCTTCTTTGACAGTGTCCCAAAGATCTTCAGAACTTGCTCCGTCAAAGACTGGTGTTGCGATGTGGATGCCAAGAGTACGAGCTGCCATACCAAGGTGAAGTTCCATAACCTGACCGATATTCATACGTGATGGTACCCCAAGTGGGTTCAACATGATATCGACTGGAGTTCCATCTGGAAGGTAAGGCATATCTTCTACAGGAACGATACGAGAGACAACCCCTTTGTTCCCGTGACGTCCGGCCATTTTATCACCGACCTTGATCTTACGTTTTTGAGCGATGTATACACGAACCAGCATGTTCACACCAGATTGCAATTCATCACCGTTTGCACGTGTAAAGATTTTGACATCACGAACGACACCGTCGGCACCATGTGGTACACGAAGAGAAGTGTCACGCACTTCACGAGATTTGTCTCCGAAGATAGCGTGCAAGAGACGTTCTTCAGCAGAAAGGTCTTTTTCACCCTTAGGTGTTACTTTACCGACAAGGATATCCCCTTCTTTAACCTCAGCACCAATACGGATAATACCCATTTCGTCAAGGTCTTTAAGGGCATCTTCACCAACGTTTGGAATTTCACGAGTGATTTCTTCAGGCCCAAGCTTTGTATCGCGTGTTTCTGATTCGTATTCTTCGAGGTGGACAGATGTGTAAACATCGTCTTTGACCAAACGTTCGCTCATGATAACGGCATCCTCGAAGTTGTAACCTTCCCATGTCATATAGGCAACGATTGGATTTTGTCCAAGCGCCATTTCACCTTTCTCCATAGAAGGTCCATCAGCGATAAAATCACCTTTTTCGATGACATCGCCAACTCGAACAAGGGTACGTTGGTTATAAGCAGTACCTGAGTTTGAACGACGGAATTTTTGGATGTGGTAAACATCAAGAGAACCATCTTCACGGCGAACTTCTACTTTGTCCGCATCTGCATAGGTAACCTTACCACCATGTTGTGCAATAACTGCAGCTCCTGAATCATGGGCTGCTTGATATTCCATACCAGTACCAACAAAAGGTGCTTTAGGGTCAATCAACGGAACAGCCTGACGTTGCATGTTGGCACCCATGAGGGCACGGTTGGAGTCATCATTTTCCAAGAAAGGAATACATGCTGTCGCAACGGCAACTACCTGTTTAGGAGAAACATCCATATAGTCAACGCTTGATGCTGGATATTCTTGGTTAACCCCTTGGTGACGTCCCATGACAACTTTTTCAGCAAAAGTTCCATCTGCGTTCAATTTAGAGTTAGCCTGAGCTACTGTGTATTCATCTTCTTCATCGGCAGTCAACCAAACGATTTCGTTAGTTACTTTACCAGTTGCGCGGTCAACCTTGCGGTATGGTGTTTGAATGAAACCATACTTGTTAAGGTGTCCATATGAAGACAAGTTATTGATTAAACCGATGTTTGGTCCTTCAGGGGTCTCAATCGGACACATACGACCATAGTGAGTGTAGTGCACGTCACGTACTTCGTATCCTGCACGGTCACGTGTCAAACCACCAGGTCCTAAGGCAGATAAACGACGTTTGTGTGATAATTCTGATAGTGGGTTGTGTTGATCCATGAACTGTGACAACTGTGATGAACCAAAGAACTCTTTGACTGCAGCTGTTACAGGACGAATGTTGATGATTTGTTGTGGTGTCAACACTTCATTGTCTTGAACCGACATACGCTCACGAACATTACGCTCCATACGAGAAAGTCCTAGACGAACTTGGTTAGCAAGCAATTCACCAACAGCGCGGATACGACGGTTTCCAAGGTGGTCAATATCATCAACGCGACCAATTCCTTCAGCCAAGTTAAGGAAGTAACTCATCTCAGCAAGAATATCTGCAGGAGTCACTACGCGAACCTTGTCATCTGGATTTGCATTACCAATGATAGTTACAACACGGTCTGGATCAGTCGGCGCAACTACCTTGAATTTTTGAAGAACTACTGGCTCTGTCAATACAGCAGAATCATTTGGTGTATAGACAATCTTATTCAAGTCGCCATCCAAGTGACTTTCGATGCTCTCGATAACATCACGAGTCATGACAGTCCCTTTTTCTACCAAGATTTCACCAGTTTCAGGATCTACCAATGGCTCTGCAATCGTAAGGTTAAGCAAGCGAGTCTTAATATTGAGTTTCTTGTTAATCTTGTAACGTCCAACTGCAGCCAAGTCGTAACGACGTGGATCAAAGAAACGAGCTACAAGCAAGGTACGTGAACTCTCAGCAGTTTTTGGCTCACCTGGACGAAGGCGTTCGTAGATTTCTTTTAAGGCTTCGTCAGTACGAGAGTCCATTGGGTTTTTATGGATATCTTTTTCAACAGTGTTGCGAACCAATTCGCTGTCCCCAAAGATATCAAAGATTTCATCATCGCCTGAGAAACCAAGTGCACGAACCAAAGTCGTAAATGGGATTTTACGAGTACGGTCAATACGAGTATAGGCGATGTCTTTTGAGTCACTTTCAAGTTCCAACCAAGCTCCACGGTTAGGGATAACAGTCGAACCGTAGCCCACTTTACCGTTTTTGTCTACTTTATCATTAAAGTAAACACCTGGTGAACGCACCAACTGTGATACGATAATACGCTCACCACCGTTGATGATGAAGGTACCCATCTCAGTCATGATTGGGAAATCCCCAAAGAAAACTTCTTGAGTTTTGATTTCACCAGTCTCTTTGTTAATCAAGCGGAAAGTTACAAAGATTGGTGCTGAATAACTAGCATCATGGATACGAGCTTCTTCAAGCGTATATTTAGGTTCTTTGATTTCGTAGCCAACAAATTCCAACTCCATTGTGTCTGTGAAGTTTGAAATTGGCAATACATCTTCAAACACTTCCTTCAGACCATGGTCTAGGAAATCTTTAAATGAATCTGTTTGAATTTCAATCAAATTTGGTAAGTCAAGAACTTCTTTGATTCTTGAAAAACTACGACGGGTACGATGTTTCCCGTATTGAACGTCATGTCCTGCCAAGATGATTCTCCTTTTAGTTAAAATTCCAAGCCTAATTATCTAGACCTTTGATTATCGTTAGATGGTTAACAAACCCCTATCACCTTATCCTTCTAGGTAATTTTCAGAATCTTTAAATCTCTGTTACAGATGGCAAAAATACTGAAAAAAAGCACAAAAAGAGCAGCTAAATCTGACTTTTGTAAGAAGATTTAACTGCTGTGAGCCTTGTCTGGACAATATTTCAGACAAAACCTACGACAAATGATTACTCATATTATACTTGATTTGCTCTGATTTTTCAAGAGCTTTGCTTGTTTTTTCTTACTTTAGTATAGATGGTCTTCGTTTTCTGAAAAGGTAATTTTCTAGACAAGTAGTTGTTAAATAAATAAGACAGGTTCTATTCATTAACCTATCAACCAACTCTTTAGTTTGTAAGTTGGTATCTTGTATACTGAAAAAGAAATAATACTAATCAATTCAACTTACTTGACAAAAGCGTTGCTTAGTGGTTTAATATACCCCGTAAGGGTATATTGGAGGTGCCTATGTTTCACTTATTTACAAAAATTGATAGTATTTCTACCAGCGAATTAGAAGCTAAACTCAAGGAACCAATTCAGCTACTGGATGTGCGGACGCCTACGGAATTCCGTAGAGGCCATATCAAAAACGCCAAGAATGTTCCTCTAACCGAAATCGGAGCTTACACACCTGCGACAAATGAAACACTTTATGTCATTTGTCATTCTGGTGTTCGAAGCAAGATGGCTGCTAAAAAGCTCAAGAAAAAAGGCTATGATGTTATCAACGTCCGAGGTGGTATGAGCGCGTGGACAGGCAAGATCATATAGAACAAAAAGGGAGAAAATTAATGAAAATTATCATTATTGGAGGAGTTGCAGGCGGTATGTCTGCAGCAACCCGGCTCAGACGTCTCATAGAAGACGCTGAAATCACTATTTTTGAGAAAGGTCCCTTTGTTTCCTTTGCAAACTGCGGACTTCCTTACTATGTTTCAGGAGAAATTACAAATCGTGACAGCTTATTAGTCCAAACTCCTGAAAGTCTCAAGGCAAGATTTAATCTGGATGTGCGTCCATTTCACGAGGTTATCAGCATTTCCCCAGCAGATCATACAGTGACTGTACGCCATAATGGACAGGAATTCACAGAAAGCTACGACAAGCTCGTCCTCTCTCCAGGAGCCAAACCATTTGTTCCTGCCATTGAAGGCTTGGCAGAAGCTAAAAATGTATTCACGCTCCGCAATGTTCCTGATCTCGATGAAATTATGGCAGCCTTGGACAAGCATCCAAAAGAAGCTGTCGTCATCGGTGCAGGTTTTATCGGGCTTGAAATGGCTGAAAACCTGGCAAAACGTGGCTTGCATGTCACTATCGTCGAAAAAGCTCCTCATGTCTTGCCACCATTAGATCAAGAAATGGCAGCCTTTGTCCAAGCAGAATTGGTTAAAAACAGCGTTCGTGTTATCACTTCCCAATCTGCGACTCGATTTGAAGAACAAGGAAAAATCATCGTTCTCGAAAATGGTCAAACGATTACTTCTGACCTCACCATCCTTTCTGTCGGTGTTGAACCTGAAAACGTCCTGGCCAAAGCTGCAGGTATTGAACTGGGACTTCGTGGTGGGATCCTGGTTGATGAACATTACGAAACCAGTCAAAAAGATATTTTTGCGGTTGGGGATGCTATCGTCGTTAAACAAGAAATCACAGGGCAAGATGTCCTCATTTCTCTAGCTTCTCCTGCCAACCGGCAAGGACGTCAAGTGGCAGATGTAATTGCTGGAATGAAGCGCAAAAACAAGGGAAACATCGGTACTGCTATCGTTCGCGCCTTTGGTATATCCGCTGCTTCGACAGGTCTTAGCGAGCGTACTCTTCGTGCCAATCAACTCCCGTACAAGGCAATTCATGTCAGCGGGAAAGACCACGCTGGTTATTATCCAGGTGCTACTGACATGACCTTGAAACTCCTTTTCGACTCAAGTAGTGGTAAGATTTATGGTGCCCAAGGTGTCGGAGCTAAAGGAGTTGACAAGCGAATCGATATCCTAGCAACTGCTATCAAGGCAAATCTCACCGTCTTTGACTTGCCAGAGTTAGAGTTCACCTATGCACCACCATTTGGTTCTGCCAAAGATCCAGTAAATATGCTGGGATACGCAGCTTTGAACCTTATCGAAGGTCTGAGCGACAATATACAGTGGTACCAGCTAGAAGATGAAATAGCTACTGGCAAGAAATTCCTGGATGTACGGACCAGTAGCGAATTCCAAAGTGGTCGACTTAAGGTTGACACCATCCACATCCCCCTAAACGAACTACGGGAACGCTTGGATGAACTAGACAAGAACCAAGCCTACATCGTTAGCTGCCACAGTGGTTTGCGCAGCTATATCGCAGAGCGTATCCTCAAGCAAGCAGGATTTACCGTCCAAAACCTTGACGGCGCTTATTCACTATACAAAATGGCTAATCCAAAAGGAGTAGAATATGCTAACTAATATCAGCATGGCTGATTTTTATGAAAAATATCAAAATGAACATCTAGATCTTATCGATGTCCGTGAAGTACATGAATTCCAAGCAGGACACGCACCAGGTGCCAAAAATCTTCCGTTAAGTACCTTGGAGCAAGGCTACAAAGAACTCAAACCTGACCATGAATACCATGTCATCTGTCAAGGTGGAGTTCGTTCTGCCTCTGCCTGTCAATTTCTCAGCGCTCAAGGTCTCACCGTTACCAATGTAGAAGGTGGCATGAATGCCTGGCCCGGTGATGTAGAATAAATCAAATACAAAAAGAGCAATTGGTTTACTCTAAAGAAAACCAACTGCTCTTTTAATCATTTGTTCACTATTTAAGAGAAACGTCTATTTTTTATTACTTGCGTTTAATCAAGTATTTAACTGCCTTTTCCAATCTTTCCTTCTGCGCTTGAGGGTCGCCTAAAGGTTCATTAATACAAGCTGTTAAATTCTCCGTTATCATCAGTTCAATAATACGATCAACACTGGATCGCACTGCTGTTAATTGAGTAATGATATCGACACAATCCCGCTCTTCCTCCATCATTTTTTGAATACCTCGCAATTGACCCTCTGAGCGTTTGAGGCGTGTAATGTACTTTGATTTTGTCATATCTTTATCCTTAAACGATTTTTTTACATTATATCTCTAATACAGACCTTTGTCAAAAGGAGCACTTATCTTAAAGATAAAACCTCCTAGTTCTCCACTCTGACTCTCGTAATAATACCATCTTTATCTGTAACAGAGAATTCAGAAGAGGAAATCCATCGAAGTTGCTCTTGCCAATCCTGTGCTTGCGTAAACAAATTGACCAAAAACTCTTTATTCTCAACTTCAACCACATAGTAGGCTAGCCCCACCATTCCATTCTTACGTCGAACTAAGTTTTTGCCACCCCATTCATTGACAGCTAGATGATGGTGATAAGCCCCTGATGCGATCCAACTGGCATGTGGAATCGTGAATTTATCCTCAAGACCAAGGGACTCTTGGTAGAACACACTCGCTTCTTGGCTATTCTTAACAGATAGGTGAACATGCCCCATGCGAGTCCCACTTGCAATTGCAAAAGGCTCGATTTCTTTTCCTAGTTGGTAGATATCTTGAGCAGAGAGTTCTTCTGTCACACCAATAATACGGCCATCCTCACGAATATCCCAGACTGTCACAGGCTTATCTCTATAGAGTTCTATGCCATTACCCTCTAGGTCTTCTAGATAGATAGCCTCACTATAGCCATGATCAGCTCCACCAACTAATGGAATCTTTAAGTCTAATAAGTGTTTAAAAACATTAGCCAAATCTTCACGAGTCGGCAAAAGAAGTGCCATATGATAAAGACCATAACTTTGCTTAGGATTACTAATGTCATCTGTCTTAATTAGCCGAACTAGCGGTTTCCCACCGGCACCTAAAAGAACTTCTTTTTCCGATTGATTCAAAATCTCCAACCCAAGCAACAGATGATAAAATGCTGTCTGACTTTCTAAGTCCTTAACATTTAAAGCTACTTCAGCCAAATAAATCTGACTATTATATTCGTAAACCATAGAAAATCTCTCTTTGTTGTAGCTATTTTTATTACATCTATTGCACTCCCTTCTCAGCCAATGTCAATCTAGATGCTCAACGCTGATAAAACAAGAACAATCCTCCCCATGTAGGAAGGATTGTTTCGCTTTAATGAGCCAACATTTCTTGAGCAATCTCTTGGCCTGATAAGTCATCTGGATAGTAGGTTGGCCAGTTGTCCATCTCTTCAAAGAGAGCTTCTTGGCTAGTACCTCCAAAGAAGATATGGAAATGCTCTGCCTTGACCGGAGCGATATTGTGGTCGCTAAACTGAACATACTTGAATTGTCCAGCATCCGCATCTGTTGCTTCAAAGAGATAACGGACTCCACGATTTCCTTTCTTATAAGTCAAGATTTTCTTGCCGACATACTTGTAAGTATATTTCTTACTTTGGTCTCCTTGGATGAATTCCATCGTATTATCTGTAATGTTAATCTTGCTTACATCTGTTTGGTAACCTTTTTGATAGTAGGCCTTGTACTCATCCTTGGTCATCTTGCCAGTCAATTTAGCCTTGTAGTCAAATACTTGGTCAAGAGTCCCATTTTCAAGGAAAGGATAGACTGACTGCCAGTTGCCAGCATAATCACTCAGGGTACGATCCTTAACATCAGCATCCTCAAAGTAACCATTTTGAACTGTTTTAGTTTCCTCTGCTTTTTCTGGTTCAATTTCTGCTCCTGACTGATCCGTTGTCTGCTTGAGTGCCTTGAGGTTTTTCTCCATGACAGAGATATAGTTCTCGCCGGCTTTCATGTCTTCTTCTGTCAAGCTTTCAAGAGGATTTAGTACATCTAGCTTCACACCTGTTTCTTTTGAGAGGGTATTGGCTAGGGCTTGTGAGGCATTTTCTTCAAAGTAGATATAAGAAATCTTATTTTTCTTGATGTATTCGGTCAATTCTGCCAAACGGCTTGCTGACGGCTCAGCATCTGGTGAAAGTCCAGAGATAGAGACTTGATTGAGTCCGTAATCCAAGGCAAGATAACGGAAAGCCGCGTGTTGAGTCACAAAACTCTTTTGCTTAGCACTAGAAAGTCCTTCAGTATAGGCCTTATCCAAAGCTTGTAGCTTTTCGATATAGGCTGCTGCATTTTGCTCAAAAGTCACCTTCTTATCTGGATAGTCAGCCGAAAGACTATCACGGATGTGTTCTACCAGCTTAATGGCACGCGCAGGAGACAACCATACATGGGGGTCATACTCGTGATGATGACCTTCTTCACCTTGGTCATGGTCTTCCTCTTCTTCACTTCCTGGAAGAAGTAGCATATCTCCAGTAGCTTTAATCGTTTTTACTTTTTTCGCATCTAGAGATTCTAAAAGCTTCGGAACCCAAGTCTCCATGTTCTCATTTTCATAAACAAAAGCATCAGCATCTTGGATTTTAGCGACTGCCTTAGGTGATGGTTCATAATCATGTGGCTCTGTCCCAGCCCCGATTAAGAGTTCGACATTGGCTGTATCTCCCGCTACTTGCTTGGTAAATTCGTAGACAGGGTAGAAAGTTGTGATGATATTTAACTTTCCGTCTGCTTGTTTTTGATTGGAACAAGCGACTAAGAATAAGGTCACAAGACTTGCCAAAAGTAGGCCTAGTTTTTTCATGTACTTCTCCTATTTGATAAAACGTTTGAGTAAGCTGACTACTAAAAAGACAACTACAAAGATAATGGTGATACTTGCACTCGGTGGTGTCTCTGCATAATAGGAAATATAGAGTCCCGCAACCATACCCAGAAAACCAATGGCGCTAGCAAGTATCATCACAGAACTAAAGTTTTTACCTAGACGCAAAGCAATACTTGCTGGTAAGACCATGATGGTCGATACTAAAAGCGCACCCGCTGCTGGTATCATGAGGGCAATAGCCACACCAGTTACCATGTTAAAGAGGATAGACATAGAACGTACTGGAAGACCATCTACAAAAGCTGTATCCTCGTCAAACGTTAGAATATACATAGGTCTTAAAAAGAGGAAGGTCAAGATTAACACTACCGCTGCAATGACAAAGAGCCCAATGACCTGTTCTTGACTAATGGTTACGATAGAACCAAAAAGGTACTGATCCAGACTCATAGAACTAGAGCTCTTCCCCTTACTCATGACAATAAGTGAAACTGCAAGTCCTGTAGACATGAGAATGGCTGTCCCAATCTCCATAAAGCTTTTATAAACCGTACGTAGGTATTCAAGGAAGACCGCTGCAATCAAGACAATCACAATGGTTGAGATGGTCGGAGAAATCCCCAAAACCAAGCCAAAGGCAACCCCTGAAAGCGAGACGTGACTCAGAGTATCACTCATAAGACTCTGACGACGCAAGATGAGGAAGGTCCCCAAAACTGGTGAAAAGAGACTCATGGCAATAACTGCCAAAAAGGCTCGCTGCATAAAATCATAAGACAATAGATTAAGCATACTCCACCTCCTGGTCACTTTCATGGACATTGAAGCAACGCCATGGCGAATCTTGGTCTCGGACCAGGTGAATATTGCGATCTGCGTAATCCTTAACTTCTTCAGGATCGTGAGTAATCATCAAAACAGCCTTGCCATGATGGTGGGCACTGTGGTGCATGAGTTCATAAAACTCATCCTTGGTTCCCGCATCCATCCCTGTCGTCGGCTCATCCAAGATAAAGATATCAGGATCTGAAGCAAACATACGTGCGATAACAGCCCTCTGCTTTTGCCCGCCAGAAAGGGAACCAATCCTTTTGTCTCGATGTTCCCACATGCCAACAGAGTTTAAACTAGCCTTGATATGTTCCTCATCGTGAGCATTTAGACGACGGAACCAACCTTTTCTTGGATAACGACCTGATTTGACAAATTCATAAACGGTACTTGGAAAACCTGCATTAAAACTTGCAATCTGCTGTGGAAGGTAGGCAATTCTTAGTTTCGTCCCACGAGTGTTGGTCTTTGAAATAGTCACTTTACCAAATCTTGGCTGCAAAATACCCAGACTAGCCTTGATCAGAGTCGTCTTGGCAGCTCCGTTTTCTCCAGTGAGTGTGACAAACTCCCCACTATCAACACTGTAATTGATATGCTCAAGCACAGGTTCCTTGTCATAATAGAAGGACAAATCCTCTACTGTGATGTATCTCATTACTTGATTTCTCCTACTAAAGCAGTTAAAAACCGCTGGATAATTTTTTGCTCTTCAGCTGAGAATTGACTGGCAACTTGTTCATACGTCGATAGGGTGTGCTCATGATGATGATGGTGCTCCTCAGCAATCGGTCTAGCGAGGTCTGTCAATTGATAAAAAATCACTCGAGCATCCTTAGGATCTTTAGAGGTCTCCAACATCCCCTCTTTAATCAATGATTTTATAGCCTTGGTAACGGCTGCTTGACTGACATTGAGACGGCGAGCCAGCTCAGAGTTAGTCAAGGACTCCTCTGATAAAAGCATAAGAATATGCTCCTGGGTATTAGTCAACGCCACGTTACTCGTGCAATGTCCGATTAGGATTTCATGCTGATTTTCAGCTTTTAGGATAATCTCATTTAAAAAATGATCAATGTCTTTTGCTAATTGTCTCATGAACTTCTCCTTTCCTGAACTGTATTTCTATAAATACAAAAGTCTTTCGTCGTTTCTTTACTAGTTAAGTATATCACATCCAAGAATGGAGTCAAGAAAAAAGATGAAAACACCTGAGATGTTTTCATCCTTTAGAATTATTTTTCTTGTTTACGGCTAGTCCATAGAGCAGCTACCCCTAGGAACATTCCAAGAACTGTCATGAAAATAGACTGCTCGCTTCCTGTATTTGGTAAGAGCTTCTCTGAAACTTGCGTCTTATCATCAGAATTAAGAGTAGGATTGACTGCCCCAGCAGGTTTGTCGATAGGCTTATCTGCATTCAAAGGTTTTACAACATTCTCTTCTGTCTTCAGAGGCTTGTCCGTAAACTGACTTGCCACCTGGTAGGTGAGTTTCCCAGTATTCACTTGAGGTTGCAAGGTTTTTTCTTCCTTAGGAGTAACCTTTCCGATTTCTCCTACAGGAGTTTCCTTTTGTTTCTCTTCTTCTAGTTTGAAGGTTTTTGAATCTACAGAAATAGTTCGAGAATTTGGATTGATCTTTTCATATGCATTTAAATCTGCAGTCTTTAGGTAGTCCTCAAAAGCAGCATCCATTGAAGGTCCTTCTTCTCTCGCACCACCAAGCATGGTGTAACCATCACCACCAGCGGCCAAGAAGTCGTTTGTTGTTAGATAGTAGATTTTTGCTAAGTCTAATCTATCATAAAGACCAGTCATACGATTCTTAACCTGAACAGCTAAAATACGTTTCCCAGAAGGTAGATTTGTGTCATAGTATACTTTGACACCAGAGACTTGTAAAAATCCACCGCTTGGTTCTAGCAACGGTTGCCCATTTTCGTCTAAGACAGTTTTTCCTGCTTTATCCACCTGCAAAATAGATCCGAGTGATTTTTCAAACATATCTAGAACTTGCTGACCAGTTACTTGAATTTGAGAGATGGTGTTTCCAAATGGCAAGACTGCAATGACATTTCCTTTTGTAATTGGTTTGTCTTTAGCAATTGTCTCACGCAATCCCCCACCATTTGTCACAGCGATATCTGTTGGATGACTAAATCCTGTTTGACCATACTGGTAGAGAGAATCTGCGACGACATTTCCAAGGTTTGTCTCGCGGACACGGACATTTTCACGGTCACCGTTTAATTCAACAGGACTGTTAGACACAACCTCAACTGCATTTTCTGCATCATACTTTGCCTTAATATCTTTAACTAAACTAGCAACTTTTGGATTTGCTTCTAATTTTTTGGCTTCAGCAGCAGTAATTTGAGTTGGATTGCCCAAAAGCTGACGAGATTTATAAGTAATTTTACCAACGTTATGGAGATAACTTCCAGTTTGGTTGTAAGTCACATTATCTCCGTAAGTAGTTGATTCTACTGTATGAGAGTGACCATCAATGACTGTTACACGTTTCCCCTTCAAAAGAGGGTTCTTAGACAGGGCTTCTGCTAGTGTTGAGCCACGCCAAGCTACTGGCGTTGTTGTGTCAACACCCAAGTGGGCTAAGACTACATAATGCTTATAATCCTTACCTTCCGCCTTAGCCTTGGCTTGAACTTCTTCAACGACCTTATTAACCTCTTCGATTGGCTCAGTAAAGGTTACTCCTTTAACATTTTTAGGGTGAGTTTTCGTTGCCGTCTCCGGCGTTGTCACACCTATCACTACAAACTCATCGCCTTCAACATCCTTATTCTTGTCAACAATAGTCGAAGCTTGGAAGAGACGAGCTCCATCTACATAAGTATTTGAGCTTAACAAGGGGAATTTCAAAATTTCTTTGTATTTTTTAGCTTCATCAAGTCCGAAATCAAACTCGTGATTTCCTACAGACATGGCATCATACTGCATCTGATTGAGAATTTCAGCACGTGCTTCACCCTTCGTAGAGTTGGAAATCGGTAAACCTTGGAAGGCATCTCCCGCATCAACAACTAGAGTATTTTGATTTGATTTCGCGCGTTCCTGCTCAATGACAGTCGCTAACTTAGCATCACCAATTACTCCCTTCTCCTCTACAATACGACCATGGACATCATTGGTGTGTAAGATAACAGTGTCCTTTTCTTCGCTTTTAGGAGATTCAGCAGGAGCTGACGGAGCTTCTGCAGGTGCAATCGCTTCTGAAGTTACCGAAGTTTCCGGTACCGCAGGGCTCTCAACAGGAGCTAGAGTCGCCAACGGAGCTGGAGTTGCTGCGACAGCTGAACTTTCTGCAGGAGTTGTTGCTTCTTCAGCGTATACTTGTCCAGCTAAAAAGGCTGGAGCTAACAGGGCTGTCGACAAGACAGGTAACAAAGAACGTTTGTTCATTTTAAAATCTCTTTCTTTTCTTTTTATCTTTTATATTATACGCTATTTCTAAAAATTTTGAAACTTTTGACCTATTTACATCTTAAATATTCGCCATTTAAACAAAAAAGCTTGGATTAAAATCCCAAACTTTTAGCTCATTTTATTGAAAATCTTTGATGTTACCATCGTAATCCGCCCAATCTTGGCTAAAGAAGCGGTCATTCATTTGGTAACTAGGTGCTGTTGTTGGATTACTTAAAAAAGGATTTACAACCTTATCAAACGCCAGCCAGCCTAACCAACCAATATGAATCGTATCCTTAACAAAGTAAGGATCTCCTCCATTTTTTGAGAAATCAGCAATATTGGTGAATCCTTGACTTTCCAGCTGGTAACGAATTTTTTCGACAGAATGTTGATACATTTCCTCACTCAGTCCAGTATAATCCATCCATTTTTTATTGACAGGTTGAAAGACAAAGAGCACATTCACCTTGGACTTGGCAAATTGATCGAGCACTAGCTGCAAATCATTGTACTCAGAAGACTTGAGAAAGTTGTAATTCTTTTGATACCCTTCCCACTTTTTCAAATCTTTCTTTATCTGAGTATTGTAAAAATGGTTCTCCATTCCCAAATCATTATTGGTTGTATTTTCTTCACCCTCTTTTCGAGCGATATTTTCCAATTCTTCATAAGAAAATTGATCTGGGAGACTGCTCAAAAATTTTTCAATATGATCTTTATACTCTAATCGACCTCGAATCAAGAATTGCCCAAAAAGAGCAGCTTGTTTTTCATTGAACTCTGCAGAAGCTGTAATAATTGAATGATTAAAGTCCGACAATTGCTCGTTCTTAGCTAACTTCTCAACAATCCCCTTCATCGGTACGCTTGGATTCTGCTTCAAGAGTCTATTAGCTGCATACTGAGCGGCCAAATCCCCAGATTGATTTTCCAAGAAGGCAGTCAACTGATCATTGTTAAAATAAGTTTGAAAAATAGTCGGGTCATGATCCTCTTTTGTAAACCACTGTGGAGAGATTACAAATACCGCTTGTTTGTTTTCAAGTTCAGACGTAATCTGTTGCATCCCAAAATACTGACTGAGTGAAGCGGCCCCTGCCTGCCCCATAAAATAAGGTCGGTAGGAGCGATTGTACTTTTCAGCTAATACTCCTGGATGCATGTTGTCGAAACGAATCCATTCACTTGATCCAAAGAAAGGAACAAAACGCATGTCAGGGTCTGTAAGAGCTCTTACTTTTTGACTTCTCTCCTTAAAGCTCTCTGCACTTACAGAAGCCGCAGAGTATTTCTCCTCCGTCAGATTATGGCTTTTTGTACTTGGATAAAAAAAGATTAGTAGAAGAACCAACATTCCCGCTACAAATATAGGCCCAAAGATTAACCACAGGCGTTTAAGCATTCTTTAACTCCGTAATCCCTGCTACGATTTTATTAGCTGTATTCCAGTCATCACGACCAAATTCTGTAACCGGGACACGAATATCAAAGCGATTTTCGATTTCCACGATTAATTCAACTGTTCCCATGCTATCCAAGACACCAGCATCAAAAAGATCCTCATCCATCATGTCAGAAACATCTTCCATAAACAATTCATCAATAATTTCAATAACTTCTGATTTGATATCCATTTTTAATTCCTTTTATTTTTTAAACCATAAATCATTCAAAAATCCAGAGAAGATTAAGAATGAGACCATCACGACATGGAAGGTGACTACCATGCCAAGCAACTGAACCCAACGATTCTCAGGCAAGGGAGCTTGCCCTGCTTTCTTTCGTTCCTTATTGAGTGTTTTTTTCTTACGAACCCAAGCATCATTAATCACTAAACCTAACCCATGAAAGAGTCCGTAGGCGATGTAAAACCATGTTATTCCATGCCAGAATCCCATAAGGAGCATGTTCAGGATATAGGCGACACTTGAGGTCACATTTCGATTATTAAACAATTTCTTTCTCGTCATCACCATGACCATACGCATAAAGACAAAGTCACGAAACCAGAAAGATAAACTCATGTGCCAGCGATTCCAAAACTCTTTCAAATCCCTTGATAAGAAGGGTTTGTTGAAGTTGATCGGACTACGGATCCCCATCAGATTTGAAATAGCTATAGCAAACATGGAATAACCCGCAAAGTCAAAAAAGAGTTCCAAACCAAATGTGTACATGATAGCCACTAAATAATAGTTAAAGACGCCACCTGTTTGTAAAGCTAAATTCTTTAGCGGTGGTAATAAAATCTCGCCTAAAATATGAGCTAGGATAAATTTATACAGAAATCCCCACATGATATACCGAACGGACTCGGCTAGCATATCTAGCAACTCATCGCGCTCTGGTATCGTCCTATAATTTTCATTAAAACGTTTGAAGCGATCAATTGGACCACTTGAAAATGTCGGCATAAAGAGGAGAAAACGCAAGTATTCCCTCATCTTCAATTCCTTAATGACTCCATCTCTGAGTTCGATAATAACTCCTACCGAACGGAAAGTCAGATAAGAAATTCCGATAAAACCTAACAAGGACTGTGTGCCATTAATAGCTGGCTGTACCTTGACAAAGATGATAGAAAGCAAAGATAACAGACTAACGAGATAGAAAGTCCATTTCCCGTCTTTAGTTTTTCGATACTGCTTGTAAAAAAGAACCAGTACAATTTGCCATATTAGATAAATCCCTAAGGCGACTAATTGATTGGTCTTGCCCCCCGTTAACATGGTGACAATAAAGAAGAGACTAACCAATATTTCATACCAGGCAAAACGTTTTTTGAAAAAAAGACCGATAAAGATTGGCAAGGTGGCAGTAATCACATACAAAAAGTACTGCAGATTCCCATACGGCTCAATATGAGGGAGCTGTTTCAAAAACTCGATCATCGGTTGTTAACCTCACTAATCAACCCTTTGATGTCGATTTTCCCGTTTGGAGTTAGCGGTAAACTATCACGGTAAAGGAATTTTGAAGGCATCATATAAGACATCATAATATCCTCCAGGTCTTCCTTGATAGCTTTGGTAATATCGATGTCGCGCTCAAATTGTTCTTTGACGCCATCTTTTAAGATAACATAGGCCAAAAGATTTTGAACCTTGTGATCTTTATTGTATCGCGGTACTGCAACAGCCGAGTCGATGTACTGAGATTTGTTCAAATTTTGAGAAACATCTTCTAGCTCAATACGGTAGCCGTTAAACTTGATCTGGAAGTCCATACGACCACCATAGAGAAGAAGACCTTCGTCTGTCATGGTTCCAACATCTCCCGTATGGTAGGCTGGAAGCCCTTCAAATTCGAAAAAGGCTTCTGCTGTTTTCTCTGGATTATTCATATAACCTTTTGAAACAGCCGGTCCAGACACGATGATCTCTCCTTGCTCTCCATTTGGCAATTTGTTTCCTTCTTCATCAATGATAAAGGTTGGAGAATCTTCTTTGGTATAACCAATTGGCAAGCGTTTAAGAGTCGCTAGCATCTCATCTGTAATAGCGACTGCTGACAAAGCAACCGTTGCTTCCGTTGGACCGTAAGCATTGATAATGCGCGCATTCGGGAAACGTTCGCGCAGTTTTTGAGCCGTTTTAACGGTCAACTCTTCCCCATCAAAGTAGAAATGGGTAATTCCTGGCATCTTTTCAGCATTGAAATCTTCAGACAGCATGGCCATATCTGCAAAAGATGGCGTTGAAGTCCAGATCGCAATCGGAAGAGAAAAGATGGTCGCAAAGAGTTGTTTAAAGTCTTGAGTGATGGCAGATGGAAGAGCAAAAAGCGTTCCTCCAAGAGCCAAAGTTGGTGCCCAGTACATAACAGATAAGTCAAAGGAATAGGGCGGTTGCGCCAACATTTGCGGACGCTCTGGCGTCGCAAATTCCTTGTCTGTAACCATCCAGTTGGTGAAGCTGAGCAAGTTATCATGCGAAATTTGTACCCCTTTTGGTTTCCCAGTTGTCCCTGAAGTAAAGATGATGTAGTAGTTATCATCCCCTTTGACCGGATGTTGCAAATCATAGGCATGCTGAGCCGCATAAGCTTCACGCACTTGCTCCAAGGACATGATTGGAGTAGCTGGGTTTTCAATTGGAAACTCATTGATGGCGATGATTAAGCTTGGCTCTGCTACTTCAACAATCGCAGACACGCGCTCCAAGGCAGAGTGGCTATCAATTGGGATATAGGCATGGCCAGATTTGGTCAAGGCCACAAAGGTTGCTAACATTTCATATTCTTGGCCACCAAAGACCACAACAGGTGACTTTTCAGGAAGTCCCATTTGGTCAAGATGGGCTGCTAAGCTATCTGAATCAGCCTTCAATTGGCCATAGGTATACTCTTCTCCAAGGACATTGTAGACAGGATAGTCTGGTTGCAGTTGGGCGTAACGCTCAATCGCCTCAAGCATATCAGTAATTGGTTGGTTTGACACGTAGGGATCTCCTTTAGAATTCATTGTAAATAAAGCCGCCTTGACCTTGACCAAGGTAACTAAAGAAGTAAAGCAAACCCAGTAAAATAATAAAATACAGGACAGTTTGTCCAAAAAAAACATAGTATGTCTTCTTTTTATTCATATTAGATTCTTTTTTGTACATTTTCATTGTATTTTCGCAAACTTACAATTCTATTTTATCTTGCTCCCATTTTACCACTTTACTTTTTCTTTTTTCAACTATTTTCTGTTTTTTAGAAGTTGATTTTAGAATATTTTAAGGAAAGCTAAGATATCGATAAAAATATTCTAAAAAAACCAGTTTCTTTGCCATCCTAAGATTGACAATTATAAATGGGACAATTTGAAAGACTTGCAAACACCCCACTCCCCCTTTAAGCATTTTTATGCTAAAATAGTAACTATGGATAAAATTATTAAAACAATATCAGAAAGTGGATCTTTTCGTGCTTATGTACTAGACAGCACGGAAACGGTCCGTACTGCTCAAGAAAAGCATCAAACCCAAGCTAGTTCAACTGTAGCGCTTGGTCGTACTTTAATTGCCAGTCAAATTCTCGCTGCCAATGAAAAAGGAAATACCAAGCTAACTGTCAAGGTTCTTGGAACGAGCTCCCTCGGTGCCATTATCACCGTCGCCGATACCAAGGGGAACGTCAAAGGCTACGTTCAAAATCCTGGCGTTGACATCAAAAAGACTGCAACTGGCGAAGTTCTAGTAGGTCCTTTTGTCGGCAATGGTCAATTTCTAGTGATTACAGACTATGGTACTGGAAATCCCTATAATTCCATGACGCCTCTCATCTCTGGAGAAATCGGTGAAGACCTGGCTTTCTACCTAACAGAAAGCCAGCAAACCCCTTCAGCTGTCGGCCTTAATGTACTTTTAGATGAAGAAGACAAGGTCAAGGTCGCAGGTGGTTTCCTGCTCCAAGTTTTACCAGGAGCCAAGGAAGAAGAAATTGCTCGCTTCGAAAAACGCATCCAAGAAATGCCAGCTATTTCTACACTTCTTGAAAGTGAGGATCACATCGAAGCTCTTCTAAAAGCTATCTACGGAGATGAATCCTACAAACGTCTGTCCGAAGAAGAAATTCGTTTCCAATGCGACTGCAGTAAAGAACGCTTTATGAACGCTCTAGCTAGCCTGCCAAGCTCTGACCTGCAAGAAATAAAGGATGAAGATCACGGAGCTGAAATTATCTGCCAATTCTGCCAAACAACTTATAACTTTGACGAGAACGACCTGGAGGAACTCATCCGTGACAAATCTTAATACGCCTTTTATGATTGGCAATGTTGAGATTCCCAATCGTACCGTTTTAGCGCCCATGGCAGGAGTAACCAACTCTGCCTTTCGTACTATCGCAAAAGAACTTGGCGCAGGTCTCGTTGTTATGGAAATGGTCTCTGACAAGGGTATCCAATACAACAACGAAAAAACTCTTCATATGCTTCATATTGATGAAGGCGAAAATCCAGTTTCTATCCAGCTCTTTGGTAGTGACGAAGATAGCCTCGCACGCGCAGCAGAATTTATCCAAGAAAATACCAAGACCGATATCGTCGATATCAACATGGGCTGCCCAGTCAATAAAATCGTGAAAAACGAGGCGGGTGCTATGTGGCTCAAAGACCCTGATAAGATATACTCTATCATCAACAAAGTCCAATCCGTCCTTGATATCCCTCTCACTGTTAAAATGCGGACAGGTTGGTCTGACCCATCCCTAGCAGTGGAGAATGCCCTCGCAGCTGAAGCTGCAGGTGTCTCTGCCCTCGCTATGCACGGACGGACCCGGGAACAAATGTATACGGGGCATGCTGATCTTGAAACCCTTCACAAGGTTGCGCAAGCTCTGAAAAAGATTCCATTCATCGCTAACGGTGACATCCGCACTGTCCAAGAAGCTAAACAGCGTATCGAAGAAGTCGGTGCTGACGCCGTTATGATTGGACGCGCAGCTATGGGAAATCCTTACCTCTTTAATCAGATCAATCACTACTTTGAAACTGGAGAAATCCTCCCTGATTTAACCTTTGAAGACAAGATGAAAATCGCCTACGAGCACTTGAAACGCTTGATTGACCTTAAAGGTGAGAATATTGCCGTTCGTGAATTCCGTGGACTGGCTCCTCACTACCTTCGAGGCACATCTGGCGCTGCTAAACTCCGTGGAGCCATTTCACAAGCTAGCACTCTGGCAGAGATTGAAGCCCTCTTGCAGTTAGACAAAGCTTAGTAAACATAATATAAAAACCCGTAACTAAAATAAATTACGGGTTTTCTTGTTGTAAGAAGAGATATTAAAACACTAAAATCTATGGTTGAACCAAAGCGACGTTAGAAACAGTTCCATCCGCTCCTGTTGTAATTTGGATGACCTTTCCTCCACCTACTTTAGCATTATATTTACCATCATCAAGAGTGTAAGAATATCCTTGAACAGAGTAGTTCTCTTTCTTTCCATCAGCAGTTTCTACTGTAAATTGGCCTCCAGATGAAACAGTGATAGTTTCTCCGTTGCCCCCTTTCCAATTACCAGCTGCTGCAGAAAAATCTCCATCAACCATTGTTAGGACGCCTTTATAACGTTTGTTGTGTTCAGCTTGCTTGTCATGAAGTTTACGATCAGTTGTTGGGTCATAGTTTGATTGAGCAGTTTGACTAGACTGACTCGCTTGTGCTTGTTGATTTGAAGTAGCTTGAGAATTATTCCCTTGGGTCGGTTGTTTGTCTTGACTTTGCTTACTGTTATCCGTTTTTTTAGTTTCTTGTCCTTGAGTGCCTGAGTTTGAACTTTGCACAGAAGCACTTGTGTTTTGTTCTGTAGTTGATGTAGTAGTTGTTGTTTTTGGTTTACTTTCTTTAGCTGAGGAACTTGCCTTACTACTAGAAGTAGCTTGAGTAGTCGTGCTCGATTTATCACTGCTAGTATTTTCTTTCTTATTTCCGCAAGCTCCCAAAAGTAGAGTTGAAGCCAATACAGTTGCTGCCATCAATTTAATAGAAGTTTTATTTTTCATATCTTACTCCTTCTGTAATATATTTGAAATATTACGAAATATTTTTGTAATGTTATTGTAGTCCTTATTTTTAAATCTGTCAATCATTTATAGCAGATTTTTAAATTTATTTTTTAGTATGTCTTTCTATACTTATTATCTCCTTTGCCCTCCTATTTTTATTATTCGCAAAAGACTTTAAAAAATAGGAAAATTTTTTCTACTGGAATCCTATATTTTATGGTGTAATCGCTTGCATTTTTTTCTTGAAGGGCTATAATAAAATTGAAATAGGATATTGGAGGTGTAGGTTTATGTCAAAGAAATATTACAAATATCTTCCTTGGTTGATTATTGGTGCTTTCTCTTCTTATGGGGTTGCTACTCATTACGCTCAAACAACATTTGATTTGTTCTACTTAACCACTATTTTTATGATTGTTTATATGTCTCTAATGTACTTACACGAACATTATTTAAAATATAAATACAAAGATTTATTCATTCGAATCATGAGCAATTCTAATAAAGATAAACATCCTTAAACAAAAAGAGGTCGGGATTTTGTCCCGACCTCGCTTTTTTATGACTAATAAGTCTTTGGCACGATGGCTGAATTGACTTTTGACACAAACTTTATTTTCTCTATTCTCAAGCTCAACCAGTCATCGGACTTGTTGAAACTTCTCAGGACTGAAACTAGGAAACCAAGATTTGGGCTATCGATGTCTGCTTCCAAGCTTTTTATTTCAATCGATAGGTTTTTCTTGGTTTCTTTTTAGGCACTCGTTTGAGCCCAACTTCTTCTATATACTCACCGTATTTTACGAGGAAGTTATTGCTGACGATTGGTCGTCCTGGGTTGATGAGATTGACTAATTCGGTTCCTTCATAGACAGTGAATTCCTCCTCTAGCAGATAGAGAAAGGTCGGATTCCAGTCAAGACGCCCTTGGATTCGTTTAATAGACTCTTGGATAATGGCATAATGGTCAAAGGCGAAGGCTTGCTCCCCCAGCTCTAGTCCCTCTAGGAAGCACTTCCCCGTCTGAAAATCAACATCGACAAAAACCACATCCTTGGCATCATCACCAGCTTGAACGAGATCAAGTGCGCGGCTAGGTAGATACACCAAGTGGGCGATAGTAACCGTCCAGCCCCGCGGATCACGACCTGGAGTAGATACTGTCATCAACTGTTCGATTTTTTCCAAAGGAAGGTCAAGGTTAACCTCCTCTCTCACTTCACGCTGACAAGCATACCTTGCATCTTCGTTCTTATCTATAAAACCACCGACCAAAGCCAAACAGTTTTGATAAGGATGGCCCTTGCGACGAATTAGCAAGAGTTTGATTTTCCCTTCCAAAAAGCAATAAGCTACCATATCCACCGTCACGCTCGGTTTTTCATACTGAGGAAGATCCTGTTTGCAGTACCAGTCTAGAAATTCCTTCTCAGTCGCATGAATCTCAAAATATTCTCTCTCTGTCATTCCAGCCGGGATTATCGTTTCAGTCAACTTATCCCTCCTTGACAGCCTTAGTCCATTGGTACCAACCGACTAGACTATTGAGGGTGTAGACCCAGTACATTCCTTGGATATGGATGTTTTCACCCCACCAGAGGTAGATACTAAAGAGATTGGTTGCAATCCAGAAAATCCACTGCTCACGGTAAAGACGTGTCATCAAGAGCTGACCAACACCATTGGTCGCATCGGTAATACTGTCACGGAAAGGACGAGCACTGCTGATACTTTGGTAGGCTAATCCCATGCCAATCCAGATGATAGCAGTCAAGGCCAAGTACTTGAGCCAATCAATCAGACCGAGTTTCTTAGCTTCAAAGTGAGAATCCTCTGGTCTTCCTTGCTCATTGATCCGATTAGACAACCAAGTATAGAGACCAATAGGCTGCATGACAAAGAAATAAACTGTTGTCAAAACTTCACCGTAGAAAGTCGCATTCATAGCTAGGACCAAATAGATTGCAGAGTTAATAGCTCCAAAAAGGTAGTTACTAGCTCGACCTTCAGCTACTAAGATAACGCAGACAATTCCTGTCCAAGAGGCCAAGAGACCAATCCAGTCATGACTTTCTGTGTTTTGTGTAAACTCCAGAATAAGAGGAACACTTGATAAAGCAATCAAATAGATCCACTGGAAAAGACTACGGCCCACAAAGAGGTCTTTCCAAATCAAACGCATAATTCCTGCAAAACCAATTTTACGAGCTTCTGCGTGAACATTTTTAAAGTTTTCAATAAATCGTGTGATTTTTTCAGTTATTTTTTTCATTTTCTTCTCCTAATCTGCTTGGTAAATGGCATCAATAGCTATTTTTGCTACTTCATAATTTCCTAAATAGTCATCAGCTAGATAAACATGAGGGATATTGGCTAGATATTGCTCCCTCATCCTATCCAAATGCTGAGAAAAACTGTGACGGATATGGTCTTCTGCCATGGTCATGTCGCGAAAACCATCATTGACATAAGAGCCAATAGGTTGCACAAAGAGGATTAAATCCCACTTTTCCTTGGCTAAGATGGAAACAAAGAGATTATCAAAGGTCTCTACGGACAAGTCCTCCTGCTCTTCGCTTTCCATGTAGTAATCGTAGTAGCCCTTGGTTACTAGTGAGTTAGTATCTGCAATGACTAGGCCTCGATTGGCATTGCTATCGATTAACTTGGAAGTTTGATCATATTGGCCCAAAAGAAGGTAATAATAATCTTTGGGGATAAGCTCATCATCTCGGACATTATTTTTTATCTGATACTCACGAGCATACTCCAGACTGACTGGCGCATCATAAAAGCGAGCTAAATCCTTGGCTAGAGTTGTTTTACCATTACTCGCACTTCCCATAATCAACACTTTTTTCGTAAACTGACGGCGGAAAGGTTGAGCGATATATTTCCAATATTTGCTTGGATTTTCTCGAATCATGGTAGCCGAAATTCCAAATTTTCTTTCCTGTAGAACAGTCTCGAAACCACGTTCTGACAATTCTTGTTGGTATTCGGACTCTCCTACAAAAAAGATTAGTTCCTCACCAGTCTGGTCATAGGAAATGGCCTGCAACATCTGTTCCAACCACTCCTGCCAGCCCATTGGATAGCGTGGAATATTGGTTTCGTCAAGTTTACAAACAGAGGTCAACTCATCATCTCGAAATGCTTCACGAATATAGCGAAACCTCTTTTGTAGTGTAAGTCCAACCTCTTCACCACGATCTCCCTCATAACCTGAAACCACCACCCATACAGCATCGCATTGTCGTTTTGCTCTTTGGATTAAATCAATATGCCCCTGATGCAAGGGAGCAAAGGTTCCAAAAACCACTGCTATCTTTTTTTTCAAGTCTTTTCAACCTTTTTATAAATTTTTATATTTTATATCATACTACTCCTTCTATTGTTCGTCAACACTTTTTTATTATTTTTTATAAAAATATTTTCTACATGATAGGATTTTTTTCTTGATATACAAAACTTGATCAGTAGAAATTCGTTTTTAAATTCCTTAAACTAAATGCAACATCCAAATGCTTATTTAAGTAACAACATTCCAAAAAAAAAAAGAGGCTGAAACAATCTGTTCCAACCTCACATTTTTATACAATCTCAAATTTTAACTGACCAGCTTTAACCCCAATCTTCAGAGTCTTGCCAGCTTCCAATTCACCTTTAAGAAGGAGTTCTGCAAGTTTGTCCTCCACTTCAGTTTGTAGAGTTCTACGTAGTGGACGAGCTCCCATCTCTGGATCATAACCATGTTGGGCTAAAAGTTTTAGAGCAGATGCTTGAAGTTTTAAGTCTACCCCTTTTTCTGCCAAGCTTGCAATCAAAGGTTTGACCATAATCTTAACCACTTCCTGCATATCTTGATTTGACAAGCTGTGGAAGACCACCTTTTCGTCAATACGGTTGATAAACTCTGGACGATAAGCTTTTTTCAACTCTTCAAACATACGTTTTTCCATATTTTCCTGGTCAAAACGAATATCTCGAGCTCCAAAACCGACTGTCTTATCATCACGAAGGGAAGTCGCACCAAGGTTTGATGTCATAATAATGATGGTATTTGAGAAGTCAACTTTGCGTCCCTTGCTATCTGTTAGAACCCCATCGTCCAAGACTTGTAAGAGGACATTAAAGATGTCTGGATGGGCCTTCTCTACTTCATCAAAGAGCAGAACAGAGTATGGCTTATTACGGACTTTTTCAGTCAACTCTCCGCCTTCTTCGTAGCCTACATAACCTGGAGGAGCACCATTGAGACGGCTAGCCGCAAATTTCTCCATGTATTCACTCATGTCAAAGCGGATAAGGGCAGATTCATCATCAAAGAGGACCTCTGCCAAGGCCTTAGCTAACTCTGTCTTACCGACACCAGTTGGTCCTAAGAACATAAAGGAACCAATCGGACGTTTGTTATTGCGAATACCAGATTGATTACGACGAATAGCTCGGCTAATACTTGAGACCGCCTGTTCTTGTCCAATAACACGCTTGTGGAGTTCAGCCTCCAAATTAAGGTACTTCTTAGCATCGGTTTGAGTTAATTTTTGAACTGGGATTCCTGACAAACGACTGAGTGTTGTCAAGATATCAGACTCGGTTACAGAGTCTTTGTAGACAGGTAATTCCTGTTCTTTTGCAATGAGTTGAGCTGCCTGCTTCCATTTACCATCCATCAGAGCCTTATCAGCCGCAGACAAGCCCGACTCATCATTTTTCCCATATTTCGACTTGTTCTGAACAGTGGCAGCCGCTTCGTCCAAAAGATCAATAGCAGAGTCTGGTAAATGACGGCTGGTTAGGTAACGATGAGCCATTTTGACAGCTGTATCGACTGCATCATCTGTAATTTGAACATGATGGTGTTTTTCATAAGTTGATTTCAAACCTTGTAAGATTTCAATACTATCTGCTAGATTTGGCTCCTCAATAGTTACTTTGGCAAATCGACGAGAAAGGGCTGCGTCTTTTTCAATATGTTTTTGATATTCTTCCTGGGTTGTAGCTCCGACAGTTCTCAGAGTCCCACGCGCCAAGGCAGGTTTTAAGATGTTAGCTGCATCCAAGGTCGAATCAATACCGCTACCCGATCCCATGATGGTATGGAGCTCATCGATAAAGAGAATAACCTGACCATCTTCCTCAATGTCTTTAATGATGTTGTTCATGCGCTCTTCAAAATCACCACGGAAACGTGTCCCTGCAACCACATTCATCAAATCGAGTTCTAAGACTCGCATCTTAGCCATTTCAACCGGTACATCCCCACTAGCAATTCGCTGAGCTAGTCCAAGTGCCAGAGCTGTTTTACCAACACCTGCGTCACCAACTAGTACAGGATTATTCTTTGTCTTCCGACTCAAGATTTGAATCATGCGAGAAATTTCTTGATCACGACCGATGACTGGTTCCAATTTGCCAGAACGAGCTTGTTCCGTAAGGTCATGAGTATAATCCTCCAAGCCACCACTCGGATTTTGAGGCATTCCCATCATATTAGCCATAGAATTTTGCTTATCTGCTACTGAACGATGACGTTGACGAAGAGCCTTCAAATCTTCTCTAGTCCATCCAGCACGCGCTTCAAGTTTGCGACGAAGTCCAGCAATCTTAACCTGGTCCTTCTTGTCTTCGTAAGAAAATCCAGATTGCTCTAGGATACGAGTAGCTAAGGCATTCCCATCATGCAAAATAGCATAGAGAACATGTTCAGTTCCCAAAACTTTTGCATGCACTACAGAAGCAATATGTTCAGCCTCTAGAAACAAAACTTTCAAACGGTGTGAAAAAGAAAACTCCTGATACTCTTCTTTATCGCCGTGCTTTGCCTCTGTCAGTTCTGCCGCAACTTCCTCCAAACGATCAATTTCATATGGAAATTCATTTAAGGTCGCCCCAGCTACACTGTAATTATGATTTGCCATTGCAATCAAAAGGTGCCAAGACTCTAAGTATTCTGCCTCATAATGACTTGCTACTAGAAAGGCACTGTCTATACATTCTTTTAATGCTTTTGAATATTTCATGTGGTCTTATTTTCCTTTTCTATCTACCTCTTGTAGTAACTGCTTAAGCATATTAGCACGGATTTGATTTGCTTCCTCACCTAAAATACGGTCTGGAGCCATAGCTACTAATAAATTCATCTCTTGGCGGGTCAAGAGTTCTTGTTCGACTAAGAGCCTTAAGACATCTTCAAAGATGACTTGGTTAACCTCATCATCCACTGAATACAACAAATCACGAAGCATATCATGATGGTTAGAGAATTCAATTCGACCAATGCGAATATAGCCCCCGCCACCACGTTTGCTCTCAACTAAATAGCCTCTACTCTCTGTAAAACGAGTCTTAATCACATAGTTAATCTGGCTAGGTACGACTTGAAAGGTATCCGCTAATTGGCTTCGTTGTAATTCAACCATACCCGACTGCTCCAGAATAGCCTTGATATAAGCTTCTATATGGTCTGATGTATTTTTAAATTTCATAGCACTCTACCTCTTTCTTTAAACCTTGACTATCTTTGACTATTATACCGAATTTTTCGATTTTTTTAAAGAAAAAAGAGAGCAAGTAAAGAATAAACTTCACCCACTCTCTATATTTCTAATTATTTAAGCCTAATTCCGCTAATATCTGGCGTTTATAGGCAATTTTTTGAACTTCCTTGTCTTCGCCTTCAGACCAGTCGAGTTTGATTTCAGAAACAATCTGACCAGGGCGATTTTTCAAGATATAGATGCGATCACTGAGATTAAGTGCCTCTTCGATACTATGCGTGATGATGAGCGTCGTCAGGCCTAGCTGTTTATGAATATCCAGATACCAGGCATGAAGTTCCATCTTAGTCATCTCATCCAAAGCGCTAAAGGCTTCGTCTAGAAGAAAGAGCTTATGCCCGAAAAGGTAGGTACGGAGTAAAGCAACACGCTGGCGCATCCCACCACTGAGTTCATGAGGGTACTTGTCCCTTACAGCCGTCAACTGAAAGGTAGCAAGAATTTCATCTGCTTTGGCAATGGCTTCTGCCTTGTCCACCTTTTGGATCAAGAGGGGCAAAATGATATTGCCAAGAACTGTCTTATGTTCTAGGAGTAAATCCTTTTGGAGCATGTAGCTCACGCGCCCCTTGGGATTTTCCTCACCTTCAAGAATGATTCGTCCAGACTGGACTTCTAAAATTCCTGCAATCAGATTAAAGAGAGTGGTCTTTCCGACACCACTGGGGCCTAGGATAGAGACCACTTCACCTGAAGTCACCCGCAGGTTAATATCCTCTAAAATCTTTTCATTATCGTAGGCATAGCTTACGTGTTCTAGTCTAATTTCTGTCATTATTTTACAAATTCGTTAGTAAATCCTTTATCAGTCAAGTCTTCCTTGAGGATACCATTTTCTTTATCCCATTTGTAGAAGGCATTCCAGCGATCAGCGTCAAATTGTCCCCATTTTTCCTTGTCACTAGCATATTCTTTTGACAAGTATTTTTGAGATTCGATGACAAAGTCACGTTTATCTTTGAGTTCCGGGGCATTCTTGATCAAGATATCAGCCGCTTCTTCTGGGTGATCCATAGCGTATTGATAACCTTTTTTGATGGCTTGGATAACTTTACGAGCTTCTTCTTTGTTGTCTTTTAGATAGTCGTTGTTTGCGATGATCACTGGTGAGTAGTAGTCAAACTCTTTTACATAGTCTTTCAAATACATGAAGTTGGCATCAACACCTTGCGATTTAGCAAGAATACCATCCCAACCGTAGTAAATCCATGCAGCGTCAAAAACGCCATTGGCAATCGGTGTGATCGAGTTTGAATCGTTGTTTGGTACTTTTTCAATCTTCTCAAAGTCACCACCTTGAGATTCTACCAAGGTTTTCAGCATCGCAAGCTCAGTTGGGTCATTCCAGGTTCCGTATTTCTTACCAACCAAGTCTTTTGGACTGTTGATGTTGTCAGACTTACGAGAGATGATCCCTGATGTATTGTGCTCAACGATCGCTGCAACGGCAGTGATAGCTGCTCCTTTTTCCAATTTTTTAGCCATGTAATCTTGAAAATAGATAGCAAATGGCGCCTTACCATTGATAACCAAGTCAGATGAACTTTCTTCTGGTGGCAATTTCAAATCAACATCCACTCCAGCTTCTTTGAAATAACCCTTTTCTTTGGCTACATAAAGCCCTGTATGGTTGGTATTGGGTGTCCAGTCTAGGATAAAGTCAATTTTTTTGAGTTCTGCTTCTTTGTTATCCTTAGAAGCTGTTCCTTGGCCACAAGCCACAAGCACGACAGCTAGAAGAGCTGTTACAACCGTTAAAAACACTTTCCATGTTTTCTTCATTTTTATTTCCTCTTTTCTTTTTACAAAACGCTCTATTTTAAGTACGTTTCCATTTAATCACATATTTTTCACTGATATCGACTAGCTTCATACCCAGAAGACTGATCAGTGATACCAGAATAATAATAGCGAACATGGTATCATACTGAAACAGTTTTTTGGACTGAATCATATAGACACCAAGTCCTTCAAAGCCTCCCAACCACTCAGATACAACTGTTGTAATGAAAGCATAGGAGACACTGACCCTCAGACCTGCATAAAAATAGGGCAGGCTGACAGGGATTTTAAAATGCCACAGGATTTGCCAAGGATTCGCTCGCATCAAACTAAACAAGGTCAGCATGTCCTTATCACAATGCCTAAATCCATCTAGAATACTGACGATAATAGGGAAGGTTGTCGTCAAGATAATCAAGACAATCTTGGGTAAGATTCCATAACCCAACCATAAAACTAGGATAGGAGCTATGGCAATTGTCGGTATGGTCTGGACAACCACCATCATGGGGTAAATCAAGTCATTGAGCCAACTCAGACTATCCATAAGGACGGCCATAATACAGGCAATCAAGACACCCAGAACCAAACCTAGTAAGGCTACTCTTAAGGTTGCCCAACTATGGTACCAAAGAAATTCTCTGTCACGAACAAAAGACTGGAGAATCTCAAGTGGTGTCGGCAGGATAAACTTTGGTAAGAGTTTTAAGAATCCCGCCACCTGCCAAAGAGATAAGACACCCAAAAATCCTAGCAGACTAATATGCCGTCTCATTATACTTTTCAAGTTTCTCATCGATGCTTAAAATCTCTCCTATATTTATTTTCACATTGGCAAAAACATTGTCTGCCCCTTGACCAGCTACCTCCAACGCTTCTTTAAGAATACACATGAGTTCATCAAACTCTCCCTCTAAAACTGTTTCAAAGGGTGTCACCACCATGGTTACTCCTTGAGCTTGCAGATAGGCAATGACTTGATCGATAAGAGCTATGCGGTCAATCCCTTGTGATAGGGGCAAGACTTGTAAAGCAATGCTTGCTTTCATTAAAACCTCCTTCTAAGTTACAGTTTTTCTTTGTAAAAAAAGAAAAACCTCTTTCATATATGAAAAAGGTGCAGAATTCGGCTAAGTATCGTTCCCTACGCTGGCATTACCCAGATCAGGTGCGGTCGAAGTTTAACACTTCCTCTCAGACTGTACACAGACTCCCATATATTATATGGATATATGATAGCCTAATAATGGCCTAATGTCAAGGTTTCTGCTCATATAAAAAGAGGCGTTCATTCGCCTCTTACTCTAATCTTATTTGCAATTTCGGTCATTTTATTTACAGCATAGGCGCAAATAACTGTGTCACTTCTTTTATCAACATTTGATACCAAGTAGGATTTATGGTGTCAGAGAAGATTTCTTGAGATTGTTCAAAAATATTTTCAAAATCCTTGTGAATATCTGCTATTGACTCTGTCTTGTACAGTAATACTGCATTTTCATAGTGGTGAACCAAACTACGATAATCTAAGTTAATCGTACCTACAGCTGCAAACCGACCATCAACAATGATTTGTTTACTATGAATAAATCCAGGAGTATATTCGTAAATACGTACCCCAGCTGATAAAAGATCTGGATAAGCACCTCTTGTTACAAGCTGAATGAGCTTCTTATCTGGTATATAGGGGGTAACTATTCGTACATCTACACCACGCATAGCTGCATTTTTAATATCCTCCGTCAAATCATAATCAATGATTAAGTAGGGAGTAGTGATATATACGAAATCTGTTGCTTGATTAATCAAGTTTTGATAAACTATTTTCCCTACCTTAGATTTATAGATTGGCTTTGGTCCGCTTCCATAAGGAATGCACAAACCAGGAGCCGGAACAGCTTGATGCTCTATACGATATTGATCAAAATTACTAATATCTCCACCGTTAATATACCAGTTCATAAGAAATAGTCTTGTAAAAGCTTGAACAGCCGGACCATCTATCCTAATGCCGCTATCTTTCCAATAACCAAAGCGTTCAATATGATTGATGTATTCATCAGCTAGATTGATTCCCCCAGTATAAGCAATCTGTCCATCAATCACCAAGATTTTACGGTGATCTCGGTTATTATAAGTTACTGTCATTCGAGGAATTACTTTGTTAAACTTATGAGTCTCAATCCCTTTAGATCTCAAACGTACTGTATAATCTCCTGGCAAAGTAACCATACAGCCAATATCATCGTAGAGCATCTTGATTTCAACACCTTGAGCAGCCTTTTCTTCGAGAATCTCACGTATGCTGTCCCACATCACCCCTTCGTCAACTATGTAGTACTCAAGAAAAATGAAGTTTTCTGCACTTCTTAAGTCCTCTAACATTTGCTGCCACATATCTTCACCAGAAGAAAAAAACTTAGAAGCAGTTTGGTCATAGACCTCTGAGTTACTATCCATACTCAGCAAAGATTTTATAATACCATAAGCGGACTTATCCCGATCTTCTAACTGGTGATGGAGGTTGTTACCAGTATCCTCATGAAATGCGATAACATTTAACTCCTGAAGCTGTTTCAATTCCTTTTTTGATAATCTTCTCTCACCAAACATGATATAAAGCAGTGGACCAAATACCGGAAAAAAAGCAACTAAAAGCCAGGTAACCTTGCTCTCTGGTGACATATTCCGATTGACAATCGATAAGATTGTCGCCACACTTATCAAAACAACAAGAATAATCCAAACATATGGTACTATCTGACTTAAGAATAAAAACAAACCAAAAATCAGAATTAATTCTATCAGTATGATTGTAATGCTAAAACCATACTTTGACATCAATAATCGAAATTTCCTAAAACCCATAACTTACACTCATTTACAACATAATCTGTCATTTACAATTTTTAAAAACAACTATTAATTACTAGTATACCTTAGTTAAGGTAAAGATAGCAACTATTTTTAAGAAATTAAGAATTTAAAAAAAGAAAGTATAATGAAAATAAAAAAGACCTTCTTGGTCTACTTAATAAGCAATATCAATCGGGAAGACAGGATTCGAACCTGCGACACCTTGGTCCCAAACCAAGTACTCTACCAAGCTGAGCTACTTCCCGAAGTAAATAAAAAAATGCACCCTAGAGGAGTCGAACCTCTAACCGCCTGATTCGT
>NZ_CABGJU010000005.1 GCF_902159415.1 Streptococcus mitis
CCACACTTCCACTTCTAACCTATCTACCTGATCATCTCTCAGGGCTCTTACTGATATAAAATCATGGGAAATCTCATCTTGAGGTGGGTTTCACACTTAGATGCTTTCAGCGTTTATCCCTTCCCTACATAGCTACCCAGCGATGCCTTTGGCAAGACAACTGGTACACCAGCGGTAAGTCCACTCTGGTCCTCTCGTACTAGGAGCAGATCCTCTCAAATTTCCTACGCCCGCGACGGATAGGGACCGAACTGTCTCACGACGTTCTGAACCCAGCTCGCGTGCCGCTTTAATGGGCGAACAGCCCAACCCTTGGGACCGACTACAGCCCCAGGATGCGACGAGCCGACATCGAGGTGCCAAACCTCCCCGTCGATGTGAACTCTTGGGGGAGATAAGCCTGTTATCCCCAGGGTAGCTTTTATCCGTTGAGCGATGGCCCTTCCATACGGAACCACCGGATCACTAAGCCCGACTTTCGTCCCTGCTCGAGTTGTAGCTCTCGCAGTCAAGCTCCCTTATACCTTTACACTCTGCGAATGATTTCCAACCATTCTGAGGGAACCTTTGGGCGCCTCCGTTACCTTTTAGGAGGCGACCGCCCCAGTCAAACTGCCCGTCAGACACTGTCTCCGATAGGGATCACCTATCCGGGTTAGAGTGGCCATAACACAAGGGTAGTATCCCAACATCGTCTCCTTCGAAACTGGCGTCCCGATCTCATAGACTCCTACCTATCCTGTACATGTGGTACAGACACTCAATATCAAACTGCAGTAAAGCTCCATGGGGTCTTTCCGTCCTGTCGCGGGTAACCTGCATCTTCACAGGTACTAAAATTTCACCGAGTCTCTCGTTGAGACAGTGCCCAAATCATTACGCCTTTCGTGCGGGTCGGAACTTACCCGACAAGGAATTTCGCTACCTTAGGACCGTTATAGTTACGGCCGCCGTTTACTGGGGCTTCAATTCATACCTTCGCTTGCGCTAAGCACTCCTCTTAACCTTCCAGCACCGGGCAGGCGTCACCCCCTATACATCATCTTACGATTTAGCAGAGAGCTGTGTTTTTGATAAACAGTTGCTTGGGCCTATTCACTGCGGCTGACGTAAAGTCAGCACCCCTTCTCCCGAAGTTACGGGGTCATTTTGCCGAGTTCCTTAACGAGAGTTCTCTCGCTCACCTGAGGCTACTCGCCTCGACTACCTGTGTCGGTTTGCGGTACGGGTAGAGTATGTTTAACGCTAGAAGCTTTTCTTGGCAGTGTGACGTCACTAACTTCGCTACTAAACTTCGCTCCCCATCACAGCTCAATGTTATAGAATAAAGCATTTAACTCAATTCACACCTCACTGCTTAGACAGACTCTTCCAATCGTCTGCTTTAGTTAGCCTACTGCGTCCCTCCATCACTACATACTCTAGTACAGGAATATCAACCTGTTGTCCATCGGATACACCTTTCGGTCTCTCCTTAGGTCCCGACTAACCCAGGGCGGACGAGCCTTCCCCTGGAAACCTTAGTCTTACGGTGGACAGGATTCTCACCTGTCTTTCGCTACTCATACCGGCATTCTCACTTCTATGCGTTCCAGCACTCCTCACGGTATACCTTCTTCACACATAGAACGCTCTCCTACCATACCTATAAAGGTATCCACAGCTTCGGTAAATTGTTTTAGCCCCGGTACATTTTCGGCGCAGGGTCACTCGACTAGTGAGCTATTACGCACTCTTTGAATGAATAGCTGCTTCTAAGCTAACATCCTAGTTGTCTGTGCAACCCCACATCCTTTTCCACTTAACAATTATTTTGGGACCTTAGCTGGTGGTCTGGGCTGTTTCCCTTTCGACTACGGATCTTAGCACTCGCAGTCTGACTGCCGACCATAATTCATTGGCATTCGGAGTTTATCTGAGATTGGTAATCCGGGATGGACCCCTCACCCAAACAGTGCTCTACCTCCAAGAATCTCTATGTCGACGCTAGCCCTAAAGCTATTTCGGAGAGAACCAGCTATCTCCAAGTTCGTTTGGAATTTCTCCGCTACCCACAAGTCATCCAAGCACTTTTCAACGTGCCCTGGTTCGGTCCTCCAGTGCGTCTTACCGCACCTTCAACCTGCTCATGGGTAGGTCACATGGTTTCGGGTCTACGACATAATACTAAAGCGCCCTATTCAGACTCGGTTTCCCTACGGCTCCGTCTCTTCAACTTAACCTCGCATCATATCGTAACTCGCCGGTTCATTCTACAAAAGGCACGCTCTCACCCATTAACGGGCTCGAACTTGTTGTAGGCACACGGTTTCAGGTTCTATTTCACTCCCCTCCCGGGGTGCTTTTCACCTTTCCCTCACGGTACTGGTTCACTATCGGTCACTAGGGAGTATTTAGGGTTGGGAGATGGTCCTCCCAGATTCCGACGAGATTTCACGTGTCTCGCCGTACTCAGGATACTGCTAGGTACAAAGACTATTTTAAATACGAGGCTATCACTCTCTTTGGCTGATCTTCCCAAATCATTCTTCTATAGTCTTTGAGTCCACTTTGCAGTCCTACAACCCCGAAGAGTAAACTCTTCGGTTTGCCCTCCTGCCGTTTCGCTCGCCGCTACTAAGGCAATCGCTTTTGCTTTCTCTTCCTGCAGCTACTTAGATGTTTCAGTTCACTGCGTCTTCCTCCTCATATCCTTAACAGATATGGGTAACAGGNATTACCTGTTGGGTTCCCCCATTCGGAAATCCCTGGATCATCGCTTACTTACAGCTACCCAAGGCATATCGTCGTTTGTCACGTCCTTCTTCGGCTCCTAGTGCCAAGGCATCCACCGTGCGCCCTTATTAACTTAACCTTATTTTTTGACCTTTCAGTCATAAACTCTTTATTAATACTACAGCGTTTTCGGTTTATTTTCTTGTTACTATTTGATATAGATATTCAATTTTCAATGTGCATGACTTGGTGATCTCTCACCAATGGAGCCTAGCGGGATCGAACCGCTGACCTCCTGCGTGCAAAGCAGGCGCTCTCCCAGCTGAGCTAAGGCCCCACAAGACCTCTCAAGACTAAACAAGACCAATGTGCATTCCTTATCCTTAGAAAGGAGGTGATCCAGCCGCACCTTCCGATACGGCTACCTTGTTACGACTTCACCCCAATCATCTATCCCACCTTAGGCGGCTGGCTCCAAATGGTTACCTCACCGACTTCGGGTGTTACAAACTCTCGTGGTGTGACGGGCGGTGTGTACAAGGCCCGGGAACGTATTCACCGCGGCGTGCTGATCCGCGATTACTAGCGATTCCGACTTCATGTAGGCGAGTTGCAGCCTACAATCCGAACTGAGATTGGCTTTAAGAGATTAGCTTGCCGTCACCGGCTTGCGACTCGTTGTACCAACCATTGTAGCACGTGTGTAGCCCAGGTCATAAGGGGCATGATGATTTGACGTCATCCCCACCTTCCTCCGGTTTATTACCGGCAGTCTCGCTAGAGTGCCCAACTGAATGATGGCAACTAACAATAGGGGTTGCGCTCGTTGCGGGACTTAACCCAACATCTCACGACACGAGCTGACGACAACCATGCACCACCTGTCACCTCTGTCCCGAAGGAAAACTCTATCTCTAGAGCGGTCAGAGGGATGTCAAGACCTGGTAAGGTTCTTCGCGTTGCTTCGAATTAAACCACATGCTCCACCGCTTGTGCGGGCCCCCGTCAATTCCTTTGAGTTTCAACCTTGCGGTCGTACTCCCCAGGCGGAGTGCTTAATGCGTTAGCTACGGCACTAAACCCCGGAAAGGGTCTAACACCTAGCACTCATCGTTTACGGCGTGGACTACCAGGGTATCTAATCCTGTTTGCTCCCCACGCTTTCGAGCCTCAGCGTCAGTTACAAGCCAGAGAGCCGCTTTCGCCACCGGTGTTCCTCCATATATCTACGCATTTCACCGCTACACATGGAATTCCACTCTCCCCTCTTGCACTCAAGTTAAACAGTTTCCAAAGCGTACTATGGTTAAGCCACAGCCTTTAACTTCAGACTTATCTAACCGCCTGCGCTCGCTTTACGCCCAATAAATCCGGACAACGCTCGGGACCTACGTATTACCGCGGCTGCTGGCACGTAGTTAGCCGTCCCTTTCTGGTAAGATACCGTCACAGTGTGAACTTTCCACTCTCACACTCGTTCTTCTCTTACAACAGAGCTTTACGATCCGAAAACCTTCTTCACTCACGCGGCGTTGCTCGGTCAGACTTCCGTCCATTGCCGAAGATTCCCTACTGCTGCCTCCCGTAGGAGTCTGGGCCGTGTCTCAGTCCCAGTGTGGCCGATCACCCTCTCAGGTCGGCTATGTATCGTCGCCTTGGTGAGCCGTTACCTCACCAACTAGCTAATACAACGCAGGTCCATCTGGTAGTGGTGCAATTGCACCTTTTAATTGACTATCATGCAATAATCAATATTATGCGGTATTAGCTATCGTTTCCAATAGTTATCCCCCGCTACCAGGCAGGTTACCTACGCGTTACTCACCCGTTCGCAACTCATCCAGAGAAGCAAGCTCCTCCTTCAGCGTTCTACTTGCATGTATTAGGCACGCCGCCAGCGTTCGTCCTGAGCCAGGATCAAACTCTCATTAAAAGTTTGAGTTCTCACTCATTTCTGTCACTGACAGATTTATTGTTTTTTTCATTGTTCAGTACTACAACATCAGTTGTAGTGCCCTGCACATTGGTTCGTCTTGTTCAGTTTTCAAAGGTCTTTGTCTCTCGTTCTTATCGAGCGACAACTATATTAGTATATCACAGCNTCCTTGTCAATAGCTTTTTCAAACTTTTTTCAACTTCTACTGCAACATACTCATAGTCCGTACGGGATTCGAACCCGTGTTACCGCCGTGAAAAGGCGGTGTCTTAACCCCTTGACCAACGGACCTAGAGCTTTTCAACTCTTTCTATTATACCTACTTTTTCTGCCTTGTCAACAGATTTAACTAAATTTTTTAAATTTTTTATGTTAGGGTTAGTTCTTTAGTTAAAACAATCTAGTTCCATTGTATTACATATTTCAGACAGCTTTTATGATGTGGCTGATTGAAATATGAACTAATTATTCTGCATACTAATAATGAAATTACAAGACTGCAATTTGATTTAAATTTACTTCAGCAATTGTATCATTACCAAACATTGAAATAATCATTTTCACTTTGTTGTTATCAATTTCAGTGATTTTACCAGTGTAATCTGTAAATGCACCATCAATAATGCGCACTGTTTGACCAACTTCAACATCGATATCAAATTCTTGGACCGTTTGTCCCATTGAAATTAGAATATCACGAATTTCTTGTTCCAAAAGCGGAGTTGGTTTAGATCTATTTCCGTGTGAGCCTACAAATCCAGTAACATTTGGAGTGTTACGAACAACAAACCATGCTTCATCTGTCATTACCATCTCAACAAGAACATATCCTGGAAAGCGGTTCTCTTCAACTTCTTTTTTCTTTCCATTCTTTTCAATTTGAACTGTTTGAGTTGGGATTTCAACGCGCAAAATATTTTCTAGCATATTATAGGTTTGCGCACGTTGTAAAAGATTTTCTTTTACTTTATTTTCATATCCAGAATAAGTTTGTAGAACAAACCATCCTTTGTCAAAAGAATCCATTATATTTCCTTTCTTAACTATGTTTCAATTTAGAAAATATTGATGAAGCGAATCAAGCCATTAACAATCAATTGGTCAAAAATATAAATTATGATTACAAAAAAGGCTGTATATTCAATAATTGATTTAAAATCTAACCAACTTTCTTTGCGGGTTGGCCAAGTTGTTTCTTTAAGAAGTGTAAAAATATCCTTAATAAAACTCATTCTATTCTCCTATCTCGTTTCTTTATGTATAGTGTACTTGCCACAATGTTTACAAAATTTATTTACTTCTAAGCGTGTTGGTTTTGGAGTTCCACTAATTTTGATTGAATAATTCCTTGAACCACAAACCTCACAGGCTAGACTTGCTTTTTTTAGTGCCATAGTGCCTCCATCCTAACTATTATAACAAGAAAGATGGCCTTTGACAAGTTAAATAGCATCATACATTGTTTTTTAACCTTTTGAGAATATTATATATAAAAAAACCTAGAAAATATCCTAGGCTTGAATCTGCTTAACTTAGCTTATTTACCAAGATAGTATTCAGCAACTACATTTAATTTTTCGTCAAACTCAAATACCAATGGTGGGAAGTTAGGAATTTCCACATCCATGATTTCGTCATCTGACAAACCTTTGATGTGTTTTACAAGAGCACGAATAGAGTTACCGTGTGCTCCTACGAATACATTCTTACCGTCTTTAAGTGCTGGAGCGATTTTATCTTCCCAGAATGGAAGGGCACGTTCCAAAGTCACTTTCAAGTTTTCAGCATCTGGAATCACTGAGTCATCAAGTGAAGCGTAACGACGGTCAGTGTGTGCTGAATGCTCATCATCGCGATCCATTGCTGGAGGCAATACATCGTATGAACGACGCCAGATGTGAACTTGCTCATCACCAAATTGTTCAGCAGCTTCAGCTTTGTTTTTACCAGTCAAACCACCGTAGTGACGTTCGTTCAAGCGCCATGATTTTTCAACTGGAACCCACAATTGGTCAGATGCTTCAAGAGCCAAGTTAGTTGTTTTGATCGCACGTTTCAATACTGAAGTGTAAGCTTGGTCAAATTCAATACCTGCTTCTTTGATCAATTTACCAGCGTCGATCGCTTGTTGTGTACCTTTTTCAGACAAATCAACATCAGCCCAACCAGTGAAAAGGTTAGCTTTGTTCCATTCAGACTCACCGTGGCGAGCAAAAACCAATTTTACCATTAGATGGATCTCCTTTTTATTCTCCGAGGTTTCCCCCGTTTATCTATTTTATTCTACTAGATTTTTTATGAAAAATCCAGTCTGGACAGTGAAAGAGTGTAATTTTTCACAAAATTGTTTTCAAGTATTAAAAAAAGAAGGAACCATTCAGTCCTTCTTTTATGTAAATCTATTCTTGTATTTGAAATTGTTTTAAACTTGATAGGTAAAGTGCAGCACCAATAATAATGACAATACCGCCAATCCATCCTAAAAATGGAATCAATGACACCACTGCTCCTACGATAAACAAAATAGATGGTGCAAGCGTAATACGTTTGTCATCTTTATAATAGATGAGAGTTAGAATACCTAAAATCAGTATTGCAATTTTTACCAAAGCAAAGGCGATAAACATCATTCCGACAATGACAGCAGCTGCATCTTCATCTTCAGATATACCAGCAATCATCACAATCACAAAAGGTAAAATTGCCAAAATAATACCCGTGATCAAGCCAATAATCCCATCGATTTGAGCTAGAGTTTTTGTTTTCATAAAAGTCTCCTTTTCAATTGAATAAATATTATTATACCATAATTTTACTGCACTTTTAGGATTTTTTAAAGAGAATTGAAAAAATACAGGAAGGACCTGTATTTTTTATAGACTTATTTAGATTCAAAACCTTCTGCAACGGCTTGGGCGAAGTTTTCTTCGACGATGATTGCACAGTGATCACAGATGGTTGCATTATAGCTACGTTCTGCTGTACTTGGATCGATACGACGGCAACGATCACAAACTTCACCAGCCGCACGCTCAACTGTAAAGGCTACATCTTCAAAGCTAACTGAACCTTCTGGAGCTGAACCTTCTGCAATGGTCAATTTTGATACGATCAAGAGTTGGGCTACATTGCTATCAACAGCTCCAAGAAGAGTTTTAACCACTTCATTTGGATAAACTGTCAAGTGAGCTTCAAGTGATTTTCCGATTACCTTTGCATTACGAGCTTCTTCCAAGGCTTTTTGAGCTTGTCCACGGAAGTCCATAAAGGCTGCCCATGTATCCAAGATTTCCTCTTGGTTGGCAAATGTTTGTGCTTCAGGTAATTCTGATAATTGAACAAAGTCTTCTGTTTCAAACTCGAGATATGACCAGATTTCTTCAGCAGTGTGTGGAAGAATTGGTGTCAAGAGTTTAGTGATTTTGACAAGGATGTCATAGAAGACTGTTTGCATTTGACGGCGTTCAAGAGATTTCGCACCTTTGATGTAGACAACATCTTTGGCAAAATCAAGGTAGAAGGCTGATAGATCAACATTGATAAAGTTAACCAAAGCCTTATAAATCGTCAAGAATTCGAAGTTTGCATAAGCGTCACGAATAGTCTTAACAAGTTGGTTAAAGCGGATGGTCATGTACTTATCAACAGAACGAAGTTCTTCGTAAGCGACTGCATCCTCAGCTGGGTTAAAGTCAGATGTGTTAGCAATCAAGAAACGAAGGGTGTTACGGATCTTACGGTATGTTTCAGAGACTTGGCTCAAGATATCCATAGAGATACGTACGTCGTTACTTGAGTCTACACTAGTTACCCAGAGACGCAAGATTTCTGCACCAAATTGTTTTTCAACGTCGCTTGGAGCAATCGTATTTCCAAGAGATTTAGACATCTTCTCACCTTTACCATCAAGGGCAAAACCTTGTGACAAGATTTGTTTGTATGGTGCTACACCGTGGTTAGCCACAGAAGTGATAAGAGATGAGTTGAACCAACCACGATACTGATCTGAACCTTCTAGATAGAGGTCAGCTGGATATTTAAGCTCAGGACGATTTACCACAACTCCATTCCATGATGAACCAGAGTCGAACCATACATCCATGATGTCTGTTTCTTTCTTGAACTCACCATTTGGTGAACCTGAATGGGTAAATCCTTCTGGCAAGAGGTCTTTGGCATCACGTTCCCACCAGATGATGGAACCATGTTCTTCAAAGAGTTGGGCTACATGCTCGATGGTTTCAGCTGTCATGATTGGTGTTCCGTCTTCTGCATAGAAGATTGGAAGTGGCACACCCCAAGCACGTTGACGAGAGATGACCCAGTCACCACGGTCACGAATCATGTTGTAAAGACGGACTTTACCCCATTCTGAATGAAACTTGACTTTTTCAATTTCGTCCAAGATTTCTTGGCGGAATTTAGATACAGAGGCAAACCATTGTGGCACGGCACGCCAGATTATTGGTTTTTTCGTACGCCAGTCAAATGGGTAGGAGTGAGAGATTTCTTCTTGAGCAAGAAGAAGGTTTCCAAGTTTTTCAATAACTGTTGGCACAACCTTATCATAGAATTGACCTTCAAACTCAGGACCAGCATTGGCCATCATGATCCCGCGTTCGTTAACAGTTACAGCAACTTCAAGCCCATTGGCAACACCGACATTGTAGTCATCCTCACCAAAACCAGGAGCTGTATGGACGATACCAGTACCAGAATCTGTTGTAACGTGGTCTCCAAGGATAACCAGTTCATCTACTGCTGTATCCCATGGGTGCTCTGTCACAATTTGGTTCAATTCTGAACCACGGTAAGTAGCCAAAACTTGAACATCCGCCCAACCAAATTTTTCTGACAAGCTATTTAACAATTCTGAAGCTACCACAAACTTACGAGTTTCACCCGCAGGTTGAACTACAACATAGTCAATATCAGCTCCAACAGTTAAACCACGAGAAGCCGTGATGGTGAATGGAGTTGTTGTCCAAACGACGATGTAAGTATCTGTATCAAGGACACCTTTACCATCTTTTACCTTGTTGGCATAGTAAAGGGACGTAGAAACCAAGTCATGGTATTCGATTTCCGCTTCAGCAAGAGCTGACTCAGATGACCAAGACCAGTAAACAGGCTTCGCACCACGGTAGATATAACCCTTGTTAGCCATCTCTCCGAAGACACGGATTTCCGCTGCTTCATAGTCAGGAGTCAAGGTTACATATGGATTTTCCCAGTCACCTGAAACACCCAAGCGCTTAAAATCTTCGCGTTGTTTATCTACTTGAGAAAGGGCATAGTCACGACAAAGTTTCAAGTACTCAACCAAGTCCATCTCTTTGCGTTTAACACCTTGTTTTGCCAAAACTTGCTCGATTGGCAAACCATGAGTATCCCAACCTGGAATGTATGGTGCGTAGAATCCTGACATCGATTTTGAACGAACAATGATATCTTTAGAAATCTTGTTCATGGCATGTCCAACGTGAATATTCCCGTTAGCATACGGAGGTCCATCATGCAGAGTGAAATGAGGTTTCCCTTCATTTAATTCCTGACGACGTTGGTAGAGTTTAGCTTCGTCCCACTCTTTTTGCCAAAGAGGTTCTTTGGTTGGAAGGCCAGCACGCATTGGGAATTCTGTTTTCCCAAGATTTAAAGTTTCTTTGAGTTTCATTGTATCTCCTTTATATATAGACAAATTAAAAACCACGATTCGCAAAAAGGACGAAAATCGTGGTACCACCTTTATTCGGAAAAAGACTCAGTCCTTTTCCCTCTTTTCCCGTAACGTGGGCAACGTCAAATCTTACTCATTTCAGATTTGATCCTAAGAGAGGATAAATTTACCAACAGGGATTATAGGACTCACACCATCTCCTACTCGCTTAAAATGTGATCGATAAATTCTTGTTCTCTAATGAGATTCTTATAAAATTTGAACAGACTCTTTTTGAGCTTCATGATCTGAATCAGAATGAGATTCAACAGCAGGATCAAGCTCTCCTTCAACAGATTCTTTTGCTTCTGATTCTAGTAATTCTTTATTTGCAGCTTCAATACGTGCTTGAAGTTCCGCCACCTCTTCTGGGGAGAATTGACGAGTCATGTCAATCGGCTCTTCTTCCTGGTAAGAAGATACATCTTCACCTAAAACCTCTTCGACTACTTCCTTGAAGGCTTCGTCACTAGTTTGCAAATATGTTGCAGTCGGACGCAAAATTTCTTCCCAATCTGATGAATCAACAATAGCTAATTGACTTTCGATTGTTGATTTCAAGCGTTGGTGGAAGACACGACTCTTGTTCTTCAACTCTTCTGTTTCAACAGCAACCTTCTTAGCATTATCTGTAGCCTGACGCAAGATTTCATTTGCTTTGTATTTAGCTTCATCTAACAGACGTTGTGCATCTTGCTCTGCTTGACGAACAATATTGTTTGATCGCTCATTTGCGGCCTGTTTTACACGCTCAGCTGTATCTTGAGCAATCAGAACAGATTGGCTCAATGAATCTTTAATCTCATCAAAATACGACAAACGTTCTTCTAAGTTTTTAATGTGTTGATCTTTTTCATGATTGCTTCGTACAAGTGCTTCATAATCACGAACAACAATATCTAAGAATTCATCAACTTCATCGCGATTAAATCCTCTAAACTGCAATCCGAAGGTTTTATCCTTAATTTCTAATGATGTAATTGGCATAATTTTCCTCACTTATTTAATAAAAAATAGAATCATTAATTGCTTCTGGTTCTTGGTCGTTTGTTACTGTTCTCTTAGGAATATCATTCGTATAAAAGGAAAGACGTTCTTCTAATTTTTTGACATAGATTTCAGTTTCATCCTTGTAGCGGACTAATTCTTCATAGTCAAAATAAATCTTATCTAAAAATTCGTCCACTTCTTCCTTATTATAACCTCTGAATTTAATCGAGAAAGCTTTATCAATAATTTCTTGTGGTCTAATTGACATATTTTTTCTCACTTACTTAATAGTAACTGCACTGTTAATTTTATCTTATCTTTTTTTGTCTGACCATTTTCACGAAGAATAGTGATTCTACCAAAACGTCTGACACTCACTAAATCACCAAGTTTAAGTTGGAAATCCGTTTTTTCAACTTCATGATAATTTACTTGAACAAGTTTCTTATCAATGAGAGCAGTGGCTTGCGAACGAGAAAGTTTCAAAACATTGGATAAAAAAGCATCCAGGCGCATGCTCGGAACCAACACATCCTTTTCCTGGTAGTTTTCTCTTGGAACAACCTTCTCTGAAAAAGAACGCTCTTCTAAGGAAACTGGGATTTTTGAAACTTTTTGTATGCCGTCCTCAAATAGATTTTTAAAATTTTGATTCACAACGATTTGCGCTCTTTGATCAGTTACTAAAATATCACCGAATAATTTACGCTCAATGCCTAAACGATTAAGTACTGTTCCTAAAATTTTAGCATGTGTTAATTGTGAAAATTTATTTGGATAAACAAACTCTAACAAGCTCATTTCAAAATCTGAAAGAGTGGGGATAAAATAATCTGGAGCAAGAATAACCCTTGCATATTCAGAAGGAACAAAATCCTCACTACTATAGACCTGAATACCTGTATTGCCACCTAATGTCTTCAGAATGAAAACTTGATGCGGATTTAAAAAATAAGTTAAAACAGGAGCATAATGCTCTTCTACCTGGTTTATCCATTCCAATCCTTTATCAATGAAGGGAATGTCTTCAACTGCAAAATGTTGGTAAATATCCTTGCTCATATCATCAATAGAAAATTAATTAGGTAACTACTGATGTAACGGAGCAAAATAACTGCAATCCATACAGTAAAATCAAGTCCAGCAAATTGTAGGGGAAGGCGTCTCAATGGTTGAAGAATTGGTTTCGTTAAAGTTTCTAAAAAGCGCCCTAGCTGTGTGTTGTAAGCATTGGGAAACCATGATAATAGAGCAAAAGCTACAAGTATCAGTGAATAGATATCTGTAGCATTTTGTATAAATCGAGCAATTAGAAACATTATCGCACTCTATTTCTTTTCATATCAAAGTCATATTCTTCAGTTTGAGAATCCTCTGGCAAACGAATATCTTCAATATTAACCACGACACCAACTGGAGTTAAAAGATACATTGTATTTGCAACTTTTCTTAGTTCGCCAGCTAGAACATGACGGGCTCCGTCCAAATAATCTAAACAACGACGAGCTTGAACTTCAGTCATATATTGGAAATCAATTAAAATACTTTCATTTCCTGCCAACAAGTCAACAATGTCTGTTGCATCTTCATATCGACGAGGATAACGGACATCAATTGTTACTTTTTCAGTACTACGATGACTTTCAATTGCTAACTCTTGTTGACGTGCATGAAGACGTCTAATATTTTTTTCCTTAGTTTCAGACTCTGAAGAAACTTGAGTTTGTTGTGGCAATTCCTTTCTTGGTGGAACTGTTGACAATGATCGCTCTGATGACGACGTTACTACTTCATCAGAAAAATTTTCTCCATCTTCTGTAAAATAATCTAGAAATCTATCAAATTTTTCTTTTAGTGACATGGTTTTTTCCTACTTAAAAAATGATGTGCCTATACGAACAAAAGTTGAACCAAATTGAATTGCTTCTTTATAATCACGACTCATTCCCATACTTAGTTCTGACATTGGCATATTGGGGATTAGTTTTTGTTGAACTTCTTTTTGTAACTCTTGTGTTTCTCTAAAAATTGAATGTAACTCTTCAGTTTCAGCTTCAAAAGGAGCCATTGTCATAAGACCAACATATTCAATCTTATCTAACTTTGCTAAATCCGGCAACAGATTCATTAACTCCTCTTTTGAAAAACCATGCTTAGTTTCTTCACCAGAGATATTTACTTGTAAAAAACACTTTATCTTGCGATTTGCACGTTTTTGTATTTCTTCTGCTAGTTTTAAAGAGTCTAAAGCATGAAAATAATCAACGTAGGCAATCACATCCTTGACTTTTCGTCGTTGTAAACTTCCTATTAAATGCCAGGTTATATCCCTATCGCTTAAGTACTGATATTTTTCAAGAAATTTATCAACACGATTTTCGCCTATATGCCTCACCCCTTGATCAATCAATTGTGAAGCAGTTGATGCGTCGACATATTTAGTTACAGCAATGACAGAAACCGAGTCGACTTCACGACCGGCTTCTTGAACTGCTTTTGTAACTTGTTGAAAAACAAGGTTTGTATTCTCTTTTAAATTCATTTGAATTATCTGTTTTTAAAGAATGGTGGAGTTTCCAACTCATCTTCATCAGAAGAAGGGGCTTCAAATCGCTCTACTGGCGATACCAAAGAATCTCCTTGACGAACAATAGTGTCACGTCTTAAATCCCAGTCACCAAATGCAGATGCTTTAGGTGCTTCTGGAGTACGAGAAGTACCAACTGGAACTTCTGGAGTTTCAGTTAAATCGAAGTGACGATCGTAGGTATGAGTACGTCCAGTTTTAACTGGTTCACGATAAGCATTTTGTCTAGGCTTAGGAGCTACAACTTTTTCAACAGAATCCTGACGAACACCAGTTGCTACAACAGTTACTCGAATTTCATCTTTCATTGTTTCATCAATAGATGTTCCAAGCCAAATATTAACACCGTGTCCTGCAGCTTGGTTGACAATTTCTGAAGCTTCTTCTGCTTCTGTCAAGGTCAAGTCCAGACCGCCAGTCACGTTTACGATAACATCCTCTGCACCATCGATTGTAGTTTCAAGGAGTGGAGAGTAGATAGCTTTACGAGCTGCTTCGATAACACGCTCTTCACCACTACCAATACCAATTCCCATAAGAGCATTACCTTTGTTTGCCATCACAGTCTTAACGTCTGCAAAGTCCAAGTTAATCAATCCTGGTCGAGTAATTAAGTCTGTAATCCCTTGTACACCTTGACGAAGAACGTTGTCCGCTTCACTCAAAGCTTCAAGAAGCGGTGTCTTCTTATCAACGATTTCCAATAGGTTGTTATTTGAAATAATCAACAGTGTATCAACATGCTCACGAAGTTCGTTAATACCTTCCACTGCAAATTGGCCACGTTTGCTTCCTTCAAAACCAAATGGACGTGTCACAACACCGACAGTCAAGGCACCAAGGCCTTTAGCGATACGAGCAATAACTGGTGCAGCACCTGTACCAGAACCACCACCCATACCAGCAGTGATAAAGACCATATCAGCTCCACTGATTGCTTCGGTTAGAACTTCTTCGCTCTCTTCGGCAGCTTTACGACCTACCTCAGGTTGACCTCCTGCACCAAGTCCACGAGTTAATTTAGGGCCAAGTTGAATTACAGTTTCAGCTTTTGTACTGCTTAAAGCTTGTACATCTGTGTTAGCTGCAATAAATTCAACACCAGAAACACCTTCTTCAACCATACGGTTGATGGCGTTCCCGCCGCCGCCTCCAACACCGATAACTTTAATTACTGCACCTTGTGCTGCTGCTGTATCAAATGAAAATGTCATATTATTTTTCCTCTACTTTATTCGTCAAACATGCTTCCAATCAAGCTACGGAAACGATCAGTTAATTTCTCTTTCGGTTTTTCTTCCGATTGGTTAAGTGATGCATCTGTCGTGTAGACAGGTTCATTACTATTAGTAGTTGATCCGAATACGCCTTGAGAAGCAGTTGCTTTTGGTTGATTTGATCTAAAGTCAATTGGTTGATGACGTAATGTTTCATCACCTCTAATAGCACGTTGAGCTAGTACATTTACTTCAGTAAGGCTACCAGCGAATTCTGACAAGCTGATTACATGTGCAAACGCAGGGTTACGGATGCCAACTTGGTTTGGAACGTAAAGTTTAACACGTACTCCAAAGACTTCTTGCGCTAACTCAACAATTCCAGGAAGAATAGCATTTCCACCGATTAAGGCAATGCCTCCTGGCAAGTCAAGCAAATGTCTTCTTTCCAAATCTTGTTTAATTTGTTCAAAGACATGTTTCAATCTAGCTGAAATAATTTGCGCTAGGTAGACTTCACTCACTTCTACTGGTTCAACTTCACCGATAACTTCAACTTGGAAAGTTTCTTTACTTGCCAATGGTGGGTATGCCTCACCATAGTTTAGTTTCAAACTTTCAGCAATTTTCTTAGAAGTTTTTAGAACTTTTGAGATATCTTTTGTGACGTATTCTCCACCTTCTTGGTAAACATTAGTGTACTGCAATTCTTGATTACGAATAGTTGCAACACTTGTTTGTCCGCCACCCATATCGATAACAGTAGCTCCAAACTCACGCTCCCCTTCGTTAAGAACTGAGTTAACGATTGCAAGTGGTGAAATAATCACGTTCTCAACTTGAACTCCAACACGTTCTACAGTTTTACGGAGATTGTGAAGAATAGTTCTTGGTCCTGTATAGAGAAGTCCACGCATCTCCAAACGAACACCCATCATACCACGAGGGTCACGAATACCTTGGAAACCGTCCACTACAAATTCTTCTGGCACAAACGTAATCACTTCACGATCAGGTGTCATGCTCTTAGTCAAAGCTGATTTGACAACATTCTCAACATCTTGATCTGTAATTTCTTTTGTATCTGATGTTACAGGGATCATCCCTTGCGTTGGCTCAACTTGCAACAAGTTAGCTGGAAGGCCAACGTTTACAGACTTGATAGAAATTCCTGCTTTTTCTTCTGCTTGAGAAATAGCAGATTTAATAGCTGTCGCTGCAGCCTCGATATCAACGATGATTCCATCCTTGACACCCTTACTTTTTGCGTTACTAACGCCGATTACATTTACTTCACCATCAACAAGCTCTGCAACTAACACTTTAATAGAGCTCGTTCCAATATCTAAGCCTGTAAAAAAACCATTTCTAGTCATTACACTGCGTCCTCTCTATCTTCCAAGTTTCACACTTTGTTTTTTAACAGCTACAAGAAGGCATAGCTATTCACAGAATATTATATCATAAAAAATATATTCGTGCTTAATTTTTTATGATTTTATAGCATGTTTTTGAAGAAAAATAGGTAAAAAATTCTTAAAATTAAACTTTATTATAAAACTAAATTTAAAAACATTACTAAAATGTGTCAAATTATTATCAGTTGGATTAAAGTTCGGTTTTTCTAGTTGCTAAGATCCTCTTTTTCGATCTTGTTTTTTACGTAACTTTCAGCTCTTATTTTCGAAATCATTCGTTTTTTAGAAATATATCTTAAGCAACTAATAACTGAACAATAAAAAAAGAAGCTAGGGTTTCTAACTTCTTTTAAAGGCTCAACTGTTTTAATGCAGTACGTAAATAATATCCTTCTCGAATCTCTTTTCCTACACGCTTAGTGTTTTCTAATAGAGTCTGGTAGTCATCTAAAGTTAATTCCTCTATTACTTGCGACAATTCATGTAGTGACTCGACTGCGACACCACACTCTTTCTCTAAAACAAAATGAGAGAGAGCTGACTGCCTCCAGACTACTAAAGGAAAACCAGCAGCTAGGTACAGAGAAGCCTTATGTGAGTTATTGTATCGTAGGTATTCACCAAAAACACCACTACAAGTTTTGGAGCTATCACCATCCCAGACAAGTCCAAATCCACCCTCAAGGGCTACAGGAAGCTCGTCAGGCAGGTAAGAACCAAAGTAAGTTTCATTCTCTAAAGCTTTACTCTCATCAAATCCAACACCATAGAGGTTATAGGCAGGATTTACCGGCAATTTATACAAGTAACCAGCTTTTTCTTGTGCTAGATTACCTGCCACAATGATCGGTTGATCCTTCGATAGTTCTTCTTTTTCCTGAAAATCGGGGATTAGATAGTCAAAAATACCTAGACTGACAATTTTTTGTTCTGAAATGCCCTTATCGACCAGAAATGACTTCATGATCGGATTATGAGCAATTAGGCCATCAGCAATTTTTAAAAGACTTGATTCTTGAAGCTGTACACGAATTTTATGCTTTAAAGGTACTGTATCCAGATTGACATAACGTAAGACTTCTAAATCATGAATAATAAAATAAACCTTGACCCCTCTAGCCTGCAACCTTTTTACTAAATAGGTAGTAAAGAAGCTATGATGGAGCATAGGAAATTGAATTAACAGTTGATCTCCTGATTTTAACCGAGAAAAAGCTTGTGACAAGGCTTGGGCTTTGTGTTGTTGGGCTTTAATCGTACTCATTTTGTACCAGTCTTCAACTGTCAGCAACAAAGGACTAAAACCCTCTTGTTTTACAATTTCCTCAACATCATTTCTGGCCTTATTACCAGCATTCCTTGCTCCAGAGTCTTTTAAAAACTCTTCTTTTAGATAATATTTCATGGATAACTATTTCTCTCAATCAAATTCAGTTGCTACAACTTCCAAAGCACGCTCAATAACCACGTGCATGTCGTAGTATTTATAATCAGCTAGGCGCCCACAGAAGATGACCTTGTCATTTTTGGCTGCTTCTTCTTGATACTTAGCAAACATAGTATTGTTTTTTTCATCATTGATTGGATAGTATGGTTCATCACCGCGCTTCCAATCAGCTGGGTACTCACGAGTGATAACCGTCTTTGGTTGAGTGCCATACTCGAAGTGCTTGTGTTCAATGATACGAGTGTATGGAATCTCACGTTCTGTATAGTTGACCACGGCATTCCCTTGATGGTTTTCCTCATCCAAAACTTCGTGCTCGAATCGAAGGCTACGATATTCCAACTCCCCATGTTTGTAATCAAAGTATTGGTCAATCATTCCTGTGAAGACAATTTTTTCAGCTGATGCTTCTAACTCTTCACGATTAGCAAAAAAATCAACCCCAAGCTCTACTTCTACATCGCCCAACATGTTTTCAATGATGACGTTATAGCCACCGATTGGAATCCCTTGGTAACGGTCATTAAAGTAGTTGTTATCAAAGGTCAAACGCACTGGAAGGCGCTTGATGATAAATGGAGGAAGGTCTGTTGCAGAACGTCCCCATTGCTTTTCTGTATAGCCCTTAATCAATTTTTCATAGATATCCGGACCAATCAACTTGATAGCTTGTTCTTCCAAGTTCTTGGGCTCAATATCTTTCATGTCAGACGTTTGCCGGGCAATCTTATCCTTGACTTCTTGTGGTGTCTTAGTTCCCCACATAGCGTAGAAGGTATTCATATTAAATGGAAGATTGTAAAGACTTCCCTTATAGTTAGCTACTGGTGAATTGATATAGTTATTAAACTCCGCAAACTGATTAACATAATCCCAAACCTTTTTGTTGGAAGTATGGAAAATGTGGGCACCATACTTGTGAACATTGATGTCTTCAACATTTTCACAATAGATATTCCCACCAATGTGATCACGTTTGTCAATCACTTTTACTTTTTTGCCACGTTTTGTAGCTTCGTGTGCAAAGATTGCTCCAGACAAACCTGCACCTACAATTAAATAGTCATACATATTAAATTAAAACTCCGTTAATGAACTTTACATTTTTTATTATTACCGACTCGGGATCAGCAAAAGTTAGTTGTTTTTTAGAAAGGTATCATATCATGTATTAGACCCACCTAAAATCTAGTACTAGAGCTAGGTCTCATTTATTGCAACAATATCATTTGATTCTTTTTTGCTAAAAGTATTTGTTGTAAATAGTAAAAACATGAATATATTATATGTAGGAACAAACCAGAAGGCTTCAATCATACAGTTAAAAGCAATCAATGATAAAATCGCAACTAATAAATATTGACCATCCTTATACTGTTTCCTTGAGGCGACAACATAAATTATTATCAATAGAACTACAGGCACTATTCCATATGTAAATAACATCTGCACATAAGAGGAATCTACATAGTTATACCCTATAACAGATTCTGTTTTTCCACCTGATCCTATAAATTGAACGTTTCTCGTCCCGAATAGATGAACTCCAAATGTATCAAATGCATTCCTACCTAGAGCTAGCCTTCCCGTGATTAATTTGTTTACCGATACCAAAAATGGATTAGACCAAGAAAACTTGTATGACAAATAGGTAACAATTGATGCGAATACAACAGCCGAATAAGGTAGCAAGGCAAATATTTTTAGTTTTTTCCCATTGCTGTAATAAAAATAAATGAAAATAACTGTCGCTAACAAGATTGACAAAGCATTTAAACGTGCATCACAGTATTTTATAATAAAAGCTGATAGCAAGACACCAAATAGAGATCTGGTCCATATAAATTTATCTTTTAAAAGATAAGAAATTGCTAAAAATAGATAGAAGCAATGTGATGCAAAGTCCGTAGGATAAATAAACCCAAACGAATTTCGAATAACACCCGCACGATTATATTGCAGGTTAGGAACCATGCCAACAAGCGATAAAAGAAAGACTCCAACCACGAGAATACCAGCTACAATTACATAGTTCCTCAAAACTACTTTCATATCCACATTAACCAAGAGAACTAGTAGCATCGAATAGACAAGAAAATTAAGCCTATTCGTTTGAAAGTACACTAAAACCCCCGAAAGCAACAATAGAATAGAAAGTATTAGATATTTGTATGAGACTCGCATTTTATACAAAAAACGAAGCCCTAAAAGCAAGACAACTAAAAATAGAAAATTTACTTTGACTTGAAAAAAAGTCCTATCCAGCATCGTAGTTGATATGGTATTAAAAAACACCACTACAGATACAACAATGCTGACTAGTAGGTTTTCAAATTTAATTTTTATCATATTTTTTGAAAAAGAATCATACAGGGTGAATTATAAGAAAAAGAAATATGGAATTGAATGAAAAAAAATAATATTCCTTTAATCTTCTAGTTCACTTATACTCTTCTATCCTCCCTTTCCTAACTATTTAATCAACCAAAGCGAATTTAATCTATACAAGAGTTTATTTTACAATAAGACTATAAGCTACTGAAATTTCTTATTTATTCCATGCAATTTCACTTATTCGATAATTGCTGTTTCAACTCTTTTGGACTAATTACCTTTAAGAATAGTATTTGAGAAATGTAAAGCACCGCTCCTGTTGCAGCAAATACCATAACATTTATAACCGGCGTAATATTCACTGTAGTTTTTACAACGAATAGTACACTGTACATGAGAGCTGATGCTCCTATAATTTTAACTGTCGAAGCAAGAAGAGGCACTTCCTTTAAATAGTTTCTTGTAAAATACAGTTGAATAGCCCATACTAAGGCTTCTGTTAATACAGAAACAATGGCTGCTCCGATATAACCTAATTTAGGTAGTAGTAATAAATTTAAACCGACACTCACAATAGCTGGAATAGTTGTCGAAATCATAAATTCTTTATTTTTATTATGTGGAATCAAAATTTGAATACCCATAATATTTGTCCAGCCGATAAAGAACATTCTAAAAATCATAATTGCTATCGCATACTTAGCATCTTGGAAATCCTGTCCTAAGAAAAACTGCACAAAATCATCATTAACAATTAACATTCCTGCTATTATAGGAAAAATGACTAAATTGTATATTAAGAAAGACATCTGATGCATTTTGTTTACAGCCTTGTGATCTCCAGTTGATAGGAGATTAGCAACACGAGGAAGCATCACACTTCCTAACGAAGTCACCAGTGTAAGCAAAATATTGACCAATTTTAAGGCTTGATCATAAATTCCGACGTCTTTAGCTGAGGCTAACGCCCCTAGCATAGTACGATCCAAAGTAACATATAGCGATATAGCTATTTGTGGCAAAAACAAGAGAATAACTGGTTTTAAGTGTTGTTTAGCATAGGACCAATCAAAATGTGGCTTCCCGATAAATTCTCTAGCTGGCCACCACATACTAAACTGCCCCAATAATTCAAATATTGTTAGCAAAAACACATAAAGATATAAATCATTTGCTGATTTTACAAATAAGAAGATTGAGATGACACCGACCAGTTTAACAGTGATATTTCGAACAGTTATCTTACGAAAGTCTTCCAAACCTTGGAAGAGCCAGGAGATATCCATCCCTTTAGATACCAGACTCAAGCCCAAAATATATGCGACGGGATTTTGCATAAATGATAAGGAAAGACACAAGAGAATGTATAAACATATCGACAGAACGGTCGCACCAAACTGCAAAGTGTAGATTCCCCAAAAGTTTTTTCGGATATCTTTACGGTGGCCTGAAATTTCTTTTGTACCATAATTGGCCACACCCAATGTTGCCAATAAAATAAAGTAAGTAACAATTGAATTGAAATAACCATAAGTACCTAAATCAGTTGAACTAAATACCCTGGTCACATAAGGTGTGGTAATAATAGGAAGAATTATGACTAGTAGTTGGTAAGAGAGATTATATGCATAATTTTTTAAAACCTTCATTCTTACCTAACCCATCTTCTCTCTGATTTTTTCATACAATTTTGGTGAAATCAAGAGCATCAAGTACTTCAATTTATTTTTCCCTGTTATATTTGGATTAGGAATGATATCGTTGAAGTATCTAGTGTATTCTTTTCTAATCTTGTTAATTTCCCCATACATACCTGAACTGAGCATAGCATGTACAACATGTAGACCATTAAAAACGTAGCGGACATTTAAAGCTCTTCTCATTTCCTTATCATTAGGATAATCTCGTTCGATATAACTTCTATTCCATTCCATAGCCTTGTAAAAATTCAAGAGCCGTTCACTGTACTTCGAATTAACAGTACTTCCCATGCGTCGATAGTATTTATAAACACTTCTATACCCAACCGCAATTTCAGTACAGTAATGAATATGCTCATAAGCCATCGCCAAATCTTCGTATATCATTCCCTCTGGATAAGGATACTGAAGTAAAATCTCTTTCTTGTAAAGTTTACCACCTGGATGTGTTCCGACACTATTTCCGTAAAACATACGAACAAGGCCTGTATAACGATCTAATTTCTCACTATTTTCAAGAGAAATGTCGTCAGTATTCAATTCTGTTTGATAATTTCGTGCTTCAACAATTGACGTGACGACTAAATCGACTGCGTATTTATCTCTCAAAGCAACTAAATACTCGACGGCTTTCAAATCGTAATAATCATCAGAATCTAAAAACATAATCCAATCAGAAGATGATGCTTGGACTCCAATATTTCTGGCACGAGATTGTCCTCCATTATCAATATGAAGTACTTTAATACGCTCATCTTCCTGAGCATATTGGTCACAAATTTCTCCTGAAGAATCTGTAGAACCATCGTCTACCAGTATAATTTCTATATTTTTATACGTCTGTTGTCTTAGACTGTCCACACAATAGCTTAAGCAATCTTCGACATTGTATACTGGTACAATAATAGAAACCTTATCCATTATCCCTATCCTTCCAAAATAATATCGACGATTCTTTCACAAGCTTTTCCATCTCCGTATGGGTTGCTCGCCTTGCTCATCTTGTTGTATTCTGCTTCATCTATCAAAAGCAGTTTAAAATTCGTATAAATATTTTCTTCTTCGGTTCCTACCAATTTCAAAGTTCCTGCTACAATCCCTTCAGGACGTTCTGTGGTATCACGCATGACTAAAACAGGCTTCCCTAAGGATGGAGCTTCTTCTTGAACTCCACCAGAATCTGTCAAAATCATGTAGCTTTGGTTCATGAAATTATGGAAATCAATAACTTCTAAAGGTTCAATGATTTTCATGCGTTCATTATCCCCAAAGACTTTACTTGCCAATTCACGAACTTTAGGGTTTTTATGAATCGGGTAAACAACTTTTACATCTTCAAATTCATTTAAAATACGCTTAACAGCATTAAACATATTTTCCATTGGTTGCCCAAGATTTTCACGTCTGTGAGCTGTCAACATAATCAACTTACTATCCTTAGCCCACTCTAAAATCGGGTGATTGTAATCATCCTGAACAGTTGTCTTTAAAGCATCAATAACCGTATTACCTGTTACAAAAATATTCTCTCTTCCCTCTTTTAGAAGATTGTCTTTAGCCACTTCTGTTGGCGCAAAATGATAATCTGCAATGATAGAAGTTGTCTGACGATTGAACTCCTCAGGGAATGGACTTTGAAGATTGTAGGTTCTTAAACCTGCTTCCACGTGTCCAACTTTAATCCCCATATAAAAGGCTGCCAAGGCCGTTGCGAAAGTTGTTGTCGTATCTCCGTGAACAAGCACAATATCTGGTTGTTCTTGTTCAAGCACTGCTTGAATTTTGTCTAGAATACTGGTCGTGATTGAAAATAGGGTTTGATTTGTCTTCATAATCCCCAAATCATAATCAGGATCGACCTTAAAGACATCCAAAACTTGCTCAAGCATCTCCTTATGTTGTCCAGTCACGCAGACTATTGTCTTAATGGAGTCATTTTTCTTCAACTCATTTACTAAAGGACACATTTTGATTGCTTCTGGGCGCGTCCCAAAAACCAACATGACTTTTTTCATTTTGATTCTCCCTTTAGTTCTCTATACAATGCCCTATAGTTCTCCAAAAATAAAGGATAACTAAATTTGTTTTCATAGTCTTTTTTTGCTTGGATAGCAAGTTTCTGCCTTAATGTTGCATCTGTAGCTAATTTATCAATAGCAGATGCCAGAGCAACTGGATCTTTTGCTGGGACTAGAATCCCATTTTCTTTTGTAACAACTTCGTTAATTCCTGGAATATCTGAAGCTACCATGGTTTTAGCATTCATAAAGGCTTCAATTACATTTAAAGCTAGCCCCTCAAATAGAGACGATGATACTAAGAAATCAAAACTATTAATACATTCAGCAATATCCTTGCGATATCCTAAAAAAGTTACCGAATCTTGAAGATGTAGTTCTTTAACCTTATTCTCAAGTTCATTTCTAAGCTCACCATCACCAACGATAAACAATCGAATATCCTTAACAGTCAGTAAAGACATAGCATCCAGGAGATAAGTCAAGCCCTTTTGTTCAGATAACCTAGCAATACAGCCAAGTTTAATTCCACCATAACTGATAATCTCATCGACCTGGTCATCCGTTTCTTTTAAAACAACTCCATTATAAATAACCCTGCTATCAGTAATACCTACGTCTTCTTTTAGGTTTTTATTTACTGCCTCTCCTACTGCTACACTTTTGGCATTTGTTAAAGCAAATCTATATAGAGGTAATTTATCCTTAAAGACATTATGGGCTGTATAAACGTGTATCAATTTTGGATGAACAAGTTTTAATAAACGGATATAAAAAGCAGCCATCCGATGATGAGTGTGCACTATAGTAATATCATTCTTTTTGATTATTTGACGGATGCTAGTTAGAAGCTTTAATACTGTCAGTGGACTTTTGCTATCAATATCTAAAATTTTGTGATGTTGGATTCCTTTAGCAGAAAGTTCGCTCTCCCAAAGTCCGCCAGTGGATGCGACATGAACACTGTCAAACCCATCTTTCAAATCTGAACTCAACTGGAAAACAATTCTCTCCGCCCCACCGATATCCATGGTACGCGAAATATGTAAAATATTATTTTTTCGATTTTCGTTTTTCATCTAAAACTCGCTTAATAAAAGTGGCATTCCCTACAAAATATCGTTTAAAGAGACGTCTAGGTTCATTTGCCACTCGGAACAGCCACTCAAGATGCGCATGTTGCATCCATAAAGGAGCTCGTTTAATATGACCAGATAAAACGTCAAAGCTACCTCCAACTCCCATAAAGACAGAGTTTACTCCATTGTCCATAAACTTCTGGATCAAGTACTCCTTTTTAGGAGAGGTAATGCCAACAAAGACAAAGTCAGGATTCTTCTCACGAATATCTTCTTGAATAGCCTCCTCCTCTTCTGCAGAGAAATAGCCATTGCGATGACCCACTACTCGGAGATTCGGATAATCCTTTTTAAAGATGGTCAGCATATCGTTCAAGACTTTCTCTTTTGCGCCGAAAAAGTAGACAGAGTAGCCTTTTTCATTGGCCAAGTGAAGCAATTCCTGCATCAAATCAATGCCTGCCACGCGCTCTGGCACAGAATAACCCAAATAGCGCGCAGCAAGAACAACTGAAGCCCCATCTGCATTAATGATTTCAGAATCGTTAACAATCTTTTTAATAGATTCATCTGTTTGACATTGATTAATTTTGTCTGCATTCACTCCCATTAAGTGGAGTGGACGTTGATCAAGAACAAATTTTTCAACAGTTTGGACAGTTTCGTCCATTGTTAAGGGGTCAATTCTGACCCCCATTAAATCAAAACTATTCAACTTAATCTCCCCACGTAGACTCAAAATGACCCTTACGCTCAGCTTCTTTTGGTAGTTGCATGTAATCACCATATATTTTTGTCAAATACTCATCTGGATTTGCATGACAACTAATTTGTAAGTTTTCAAACTCTAGTAATTGCGGTTCCCCGAACACTTCTTTTCTTGCGAGTTCTCGTTCGCGGTAGGAACCCAAGACATTTCCGACCATGGTACTAGTTTCGAAATCATATTGTTTAATGATACTTTGTAATTTTTTGTTAATTTTTGAAGTGTTTAAGAGTTTATTTAATTTTAAGGCTTTCGAAACTTTCACAATCGCATTTTCGAAAGAGCCTCTATCTCTCTCGTGCAAACGATCGATAACAGAAATTTTAGACAAGGCACGATAGAACTTTATTTTATTTGTATGCACCCAGTAATGGATTCCGTCTTCTGGGTAACCGTCTAAGGGAAAGATATCAATAAAAGGACTACACCATTCATTGCCAAATTGAATTTTGATTGAAGTATCCATAATCGAAGTATTACCTAGATTATCATCGTGAAGTCTTAAAATAACACTTTCAGGAAGCTCTCTCTCACAGATTGACAAGAATTTTTCATAATCTTTCCTAGGCATTCCTAAATCCATATCGTCATCCCATGGGATAAATCCTTTATGACGAATGGCACCGAGTAATGTCCCACCTAAGGCGTAATAACGCAAATCATGTCTTTTACAAAGATCGATATAACTTTCTAAAAGAGTTAACTCTCCTAATTGAATTTCTCTCACTTTATTCATAGAATCATTTTGCTCCATCTCTCATCAGCACTACTTTTATTGTTTTTAATAAAATTTCGAAGTCTTTCCAAATTGTCCAATCATCGATATAAGCGACATCTAGTCTGACAACATCGTCAAAGTTGGTAATTCCACTTCGACCACTAATTTGCCATAGCCCAGTAATGCCGGGTTTAAAGCTCAATCGACGTTTCTGCTCAGGCGTATACTTTTCATACTCATCCACTGTTGGAGGGCGAGTCCCTACTAGGCTCATGTCCCCAATCAGTACGTTCCAAAACTGTGGCAACTCGTCAATACTAGTTTTACGTATAAAGCGACCAATTTCTGTGACTCGAGGATCATTATCCATTTTAAACATACCACCTTGCATGGTATTTTGATCCATCAATTGCTGCTTGATTTCTTCAGCATCTACCCTCATAGACCGGAATTTATAAAAAGTGAAATAGCGACCATTTTTACCGACTCGGGTTTGAGAAAAGATTGCTGGTCCACCATCTTTTCGAATCATTGGAACAAGGACTATACTTACCAGTCCACAGATGATTAGCCCAACAATTGCCCCTAAAATATCAATAATTCGTTTGGCAACTATGTGGCTGGGCTTATATAAGTTTGTAGAAAAAGTTACTACATTCAATCCAGCCATCTCATGGATCTGTTTATTTCTACCTAAATTCTTATCAAAGGCATTTAAATTTACAGTAACATCAATTCCCATTGTTTCAAATCGTGAAATAATGCTACCGATATCATAATCCTCACTAGGTAGGTTCACAAAGACTTCGTCTACTACCTCATGAGTTGCATAATTAATAAGATTTTTAGGTGGAACAGACTTAACTTTATCATGTTTAAAATCAGGTTTATCTAGTACACTTACAGCTACTAACTTACCCGTAACATCATTAGCTTTTAAAAGACGCTCTATTACCTTCTCAATACGAGTTGTCGCTGTTATCAAAAGAATCTTTCGGCTCCCTTTTAAATTGTGATTAAATTGAACCCAATATTTTTTAATAACAAAACTAAGAATATAATTTAGAATCCCGTACAAAGAAAGGAAATAAATCATTCCCCTTCTAGAAATAACAAATTGGTCTTTAAGAAAAAAACTAGAGAAACTAATTAACAAGGCAAAAAAGATGATGTATTTTACTGTCTCTATCAATTCAACCGACTGACTTCGCTTGAAAAAATCCTTACCATAACCACTAATGTAGAAGGCTGCAAAGTGAAGAAAATAAAGGACAAACACAGTTTTTGCAACAATCTCTGTTTCAGTTACAGAAATCAGTATATAAGCTAATACACTAACGAGTATACTCTGCAAAAACGCTAGAGTTACGTTATAGAAACCCCTTCCTTCCATATTTCCTCCCTAAACTTATTTTTTACCGTAGGCACCGTAATTCCCATATCCACCATATGTACCATAAGTACCATACTTTTCAAGATGGATATTGAATTTATTCAAAATAACTCCCAAGAACGGTACACCTGTTTGCTCCAATTGTGTCTTAGCTTTCTGAACTTCTCTACGCTTTGTAGCAGAAGCCTCCGTTACTAAAATAGAGGCATCGCATTTTTGAACAATAATCGCAGCATCAATAACTACTCCAATTGGAGCTGTATCTACAATGATGTAGTCAAAATACTTACGTAGCGTTTCTATCATAACTTCAAATTTTTCACTTTGAAGAAGGGCTGTTGGATTAGGAGAAATAGCTCCAGACTGGATAACAAACAAATTCTCCACATTTGTCTCACACAAACCATGTGATAAATCTTTTGTACCTGACAAGTAGTCTGTCAAACCAGTGATTTTTTCGGTCGACATGAAGACCCCAGACATAACAGAATTTCGAATATCTGCATCAATAAGGAGTGTTTTGTAGCCAGCACGCGCAAAAGCCCAGGCAATATTGGTTGATGTCGTAGATTTTCCTTCTCCAGGTCTAACTGAGGACACTGCAATAACCTTTAACTTATCTCCACTCAATTGAATATTTGTGCGTAGAGCGTTGTAGTATTCTTCTGCTTTTTTTACAAACGCTTGGCGTTTTTCTGATAATTCTAACTTTGCCATGTTTACTCCCTTACTTTAATTTCTCTAGATTTGGAATAACTCCCAAAAGTGAGAGATGCATTACTTCTTCAATATCTTCTGGACGTTTCACTCTATCATCCAATAGTTCAACTAATAGAGCCAATAGAATCACAACACTTGCTCCTGCGCCTACACCCAAGATTGTGTTGCGACGAATGTTTGGTGAAGATGGTGATACAGCAGGACGAGCTTCTTCCAAAGTCGTTACATCTGATACTTTCGTAACAGAAATAATTTTTTCGGCAGCTACTTCTCGAAGAGCATTTGCAATACGGCTTGCTTCTTCAGGTTTACTGTCACGTACAGAAATTGACACAATACGTGTATCTGCCGGAACTGTTACTTGAATTTTTCTAGCAAGAGCTTTCGCATCAAAATTTAATCCTTGCCCAGCCACTACTTTTTCTAATACATCCTGAGAAAGGATAATCTCACGGTAGTCTTTTACCAAGTAAGAACCTGCTTGCAAATCTTGGTTAGTTAATCCAGGTTTATCAGCTTGATTTCTATTAACAACGTAGATACGTGTAGTACTTGTGTATTCAGGTTTAACCACAAACGAACTATAGGCAAAAGCAATAGCTCCTGTAATAATAGCTGCTAGAGCTATATATAATTTACGCTTCCACAAAACTTTTAACATTTGTACTACATCAATTTCGATTTTATCTTTGTCTTTCATTATAACTCCTATAATATTTGATTTTTAATCACTTTTGCAGGATTGGTTGTAAAAAGCTCATGGGCTTTTTCTTGGCCATACTTTTTACTAACCAATTCGTAGGCTTCCTTCATATGAGGTCGTCGATCAACTAGGTTATGCATGTCACTTGCCACGATATGAACTAGATCTCTATCTAAAAAATAGCGAGCTCGTTTTTTCATAAACTTATATGTATCGCCAAATAGTTTTGGCTTTAGAATACTTGAACTATTAATTTGCGTGTAACATCCCATATTGATAAGCTCTCTCACTCTTTTTTCATCATTTTCCAAGGCGTGGTAGCGTTCGATATGAGCAATCACAGGCGTTATTCCTAACATGAGGACCTTAGACAAGGCGCTGTGAATCTCACGATAAGGTGTATTCATACTAAATTCAATCAAGGCATACCGTGTATCATTGAGTTTAGGGATGATGTGATTTTCTAATTTATCTAGGATGTCGCTAGTAAAATAGATTTCAGCACCGTATAAGATTGTTAAGTCAGGAGCTATCTCCTTAGACAGTTCCTGAACGATTTTAAAATTAGCAGCAATTTTATCTTCTGGCGTCTCAAACATTCCCTTTCGTCGATGAGAAGTTGAAACAATAGTCCGAACCCCTTGTGCATATGCTTCTTCAAGCAATACTCGACTATCTTCTATAGTTTTAGGTCCATCATCGACATCAAAAACTATGTGTGAATGGATGTCAATCATTTTATTTCCCTTCCATGATATCTTTAATAGCTTTCTTACTTGCTTCCAAACTATTCTGATCCACTTCTAACATATACAAGGCACTATCAGGCATTGCATACGAAGGAAGATCCATACGACCAGTTCCTTTTAAATCTTGAGTTGTAACAGTATATTTGCCGCCATTTGCTAGTTGAGAATTGACTAGCCCAACCATAGTTTCTGGTGGCATATTGGTTTGAACCGAAGACTGTAGACCTTGGATAATGGCATCATAATTTTTCAAGGCTTCTGCAGAGGTCAATTTTTGAATAATAGCAGCAATCACTTTTTGATGATTACGACCACGATCGCCATCACCATTTGCTAATGAATAACGTTCTCTAACAAAGCCTAAAGCTTGCTCAGAGTCTAGATGCACATTTCCAACTGGAAAATGATAATTGCCATGACGTGACGTGAATTCTTGGTCGTTGTATACATCTACACCTCCCAGAAGGTCTATCAATTTCAAGAAAGAAGTGAAATTGAGACGAGCATAATAATTCAATTCAATGTCATAAAGGTTTTCCAAGGTATGAATAGAAGCATCCACCCCATAAATCCCCGCATGTGTCAGTTTATCTTTTTGATTATTCCCACCATCAGCAATCGGCACATAGGCATCTCGAGGCGTTGTCGTCAATAGAATTTTCTTAGTATCCTGATTAACGGTCATAATGATATTGACATCTGAACGTGATACGGAACTTATAGGACCATAGGTATCAATCCCGCTAATATAGACATTAAAGGTTTTATTTGTTGCCACTTTAGGAGCTGCAACTGTCTTTGTTAGATCCTTAGTATAAATCTTTTTAATTTTCTTAGCATAATCCGGATCTTCTTGTTCAATCAGATTTTCAAAAACACCATTTAAGACAATTGCTTTTGTTTGGCCAGCAAGCAAGCTCTTATATGCTGCTTGATAAGAACTAACCTCCTCTATAGTCAGTTCTTTACTATGACTTGCTTTGATATCATCTATAAGTTTATGAATATTCTCACCATCAGTCGCCATAGGAGCCGCAAGGCTTGTCAATTGAGAAATGTCATCTATCTCACTATCTGCTAAAACAGCTATACTCATCGAATAACTTGAATAATTAGACGAAGCATTAAATTGATTTGCTAAACTGACAAACTGTTGGACCCCAACTAAAGCAACTAAACTTAAAGCAATTGAAATGATGAGACTTATCATGGTGAAAATCTTAGCTTTTTTCTTAATGATTAAAGTTAAAAACACCAATGCAATCAGCACAATAACAGCTGTCAGAATAATATTCAAGTTACTGACAGCCAGAATATGATAACGATATACTAAAAACAATAAAAAACAAGCAAGAACTACATAGATTACAAAGAAACCAATGTTGAAGCTCTGCTGAACTTTACCAGATTTACTTATTTTTGAACGTTTACTCACGTTTCACCTCTAAATAACTTTTTAATTTCATTATAACATAAACTAGCCCTCAAGGCTATTAACATATAACTTGATAACGTTTAGATTTATAATAAATATTTTATCGCCTTATCATAAATAAAAGAGCTTCTCCAAGAGAAACTCTTTTATATTTATTTGACGTGATTTTCAAGCTCTTTTTGATTCTTTTCGACTGATTTTTTGCGTTCTTGTTCCCATTTGGCTTTAGCTTCGTCAAATTGGGCAATGGTAACCACATCTTTCTGCAGTCTCATGTATTTGTAGTTACTTCCAGTTCCTTTGATTCCAACAAGTGAGTATGCTCGTGTAAATGGAGTCACGCGAGTCACTGAAGCTACGCCACCATCTGAATTCACAGGAACAAGAAGTGAACTGTCAATCAACCAAGCTTGTGCATCTGCATATTTTTCATAACGTTTTGCTACATCTGAGCTTTCTGCATCCGCCGCTTTCAATTTCTGAGTATATTGATCCATTCCTAGACTTGTAATCTTGTCAGCATCCTTACTTGGATCAAGTCCCAAAACCTTAAGATAGAAACCATCTTCTGCGTTGAAAGGATTGAGATAAGTCGATGGATCTTGGTAGTCTGCTGACCATCCATCCAAATTCAAATCATAGTCATGATCAGCTGGCGTCGGTGCTTGGAAAGTCGCATTGGCATAGTCTTCAGTTGAAACTAAAACTACATCAATCACTACATTTTCCTGTCCAAGAGTGGATTCCACAGATTGTTTTAGTGAATAAAGCTTAGGAAGCAAGCTTTTGTTGACCTGATCTACTGGCAAATCTAAATGAATCGGGAAGGTTACACCTTGAGCCTCAAGTTCTTTTTTAGCTTCTGCAAATTGAGCTTGTGCTTTTTCTTTGTTGAAGTAGCCATCTTGGGCATCTTCAAGGTTCATATTAGTCCATTCTGTGCCATAATTCACCAACTTAGAGGAAACTGTCTCACCGAAAGTTTTATCTCCTACTTGTACAAAAGTAGGTGGCACAAGTGTGTTACGAAGAGTATTTTTAGCAGCTTCTTCTCCATTAGACTGAGCAGAGTAGGCTGTACGATCAAGGGCGAAGTTAATAGCTTGACGGAAATTTTTATTTAAAATAGCAGTCTTTGTAGCTTGTTTCTGCTCATCGCTTGTCTTAGCTGTATGGTTATAGGCTTGACGATTTACGTTGAAGTTATAGTACCATGAAGTCGCACCTTGTAAGCTATAGACGATATTGTCCTTGTATTTTTCTTTGATCTTGGCGAAATTTGAACTATTTGGGTATACACCTGCAGACGAGTAGGCTCCACTCTCAAAGTTACGAATCGTCATATCTTGGTCAGAACCATCAACATAAGCCAGCTTAACTCTTTCAATCGTCACTTTTTCTTGATCATAGTAATGAGGGTTTTTCGTATACTCAAGCGATGATTTAGATGTAAATTCTTTTAACAAATAAGGACCACTGTAGAGGATACTGTCTGGTTTTAATTCTCCAAATTCTTTGTCTTTAGAAGTCAAGAATTCTTCATTAACTGGGAACAAGATACTATTAGTTGTCTTAGAATTCCAGAAACTCTCTGGACGTGTCAAGGTGTATTGGACTGTATAGTCGTCTACGGCTTTGACACCAACATTTGAAAAGTCTGAGTTTGCTCCTGTCACATAATCATCCAAACCTTTGATTGAGTTTTGAATCAAATCTAGCGCTTGACTCTTATTATCAGCAGCGTATTTGATACCAGTCACAAAATCCTGAGCTTTGATGGGCGCATATTCCTCCCCATCAGCAGTGAACCACTTAGCATCTTGGCGGAGTTTATAAGTATAGATCAAACCATCCTTTGAGACACTCCAATCCTCTGCAAGAGCAGGAACCAGATTCCCATAGCTGTCATTTTCCAAAAGACCATCTACCAAGTTGGTGATGACATTGGTATTGTCACCAGAATAATCCAAAAGATAGTTAAAAGTAGTTGGATCAGCACCAAATGTCGATGAGTAGGTCTTATCGTCCGATGCAGACTGACCACAAGCTGCCAGCAATACAGTAGTAGCAAGAGTCAAACCCGCTCCCAATAAGCGTTTTTTAAGTCTCATGATTCATCTTCTCCTTTTATGTTAGATTTTATAACATGTAGTTATTTTATCAAATTTTGGCTAAAAAGTAAAGTTATATAATTTTTTGACATTACGAGAACTTATTCTTATATAAAAACAAAGAACTCCTAATTGTATTAGGAGTTCTCTGTCAAGATATATTTTATGAAGGCTATTTAATGTGGTTAGCTAACTCTTTTTGGTATTTAGCATTTGTTTCAATTTTCTCTTTTTGCCATTTCTTGAAGGCTTCTTCGTATTCTTTAGTGGTTACAATATCATTTTGCAATTCCAAACCTTTGAATACAAATGGATCACCCTTAATTCCGACTTGAGAGTAGGCTTTTGTAAATGGCACTGTACGACTCACAGTCGGAGAACCACCTGAAGAAGCAACAGGGATGAGGAGTGAGCTATCAGATACCCAAGCTTGTGCCTTAGCATATTTTTCATAGCGTTTGTTAAGGTCGGTTGTTTCAGATGCTGCATCATCCAAAAGTTTCTTGTATTCATCAAGTCCAACTTGAGCCATGACTTCTGGATCTTTTCCTTTTGTGATACCCAAGTGTTTAAGGGCAGAACCCTTCTTAGCATCCAGGATATTTAGATAGGTAGCTGGATCTTGATAGTCTGGTCCCCAACCAGTTCCATTCAAGTCATAGTCTTTCTGAGAAGGAACCTTGGCTTGAGATGTAATACTCATTTTCTCATTATCTGTCATTTGAAGCACATCGATGACAACATTTTCAGTTCCAAGCGCTGCTTCGACAGATTGTTTGAGGGAGTTGGTTTGTTGAACAGCAATAACATCTGTCTGTTCAACTGGAATATCCAAATGGATTGGGAAGGTTACGCCCTTGGCTTGCAATTCTGATTTTGCTTTTTCAAAGGCAGCTTTTGCTTTTGTTGGATTGTAAAGGGTATCTTTACCATCTACCAAAGCTACATCTTTCCACTGGTCTCCGTATGTTACCAATTGTTCTTGAGCCAATTCACCGAAGGTCTTTTCCCCTACTTGGACATAGTCAAAAGGCACAAGGCTATTACGGATAATCTTGTCTGCTCCTTCTTCACCATTCAATTGAGCTGCATAAGAATGACGATCAAGCGCAAAGTTGATTGCCTGGCGGAAGTTTTTGTTGAGAAGCGCTTCTTTTGTAGAAGTCTTTTGTGCTTCATCTGTCTTTGCTGTTTTATTGTAAGACTGACGATTTACGTTGAAAGTAAAGTAATAGCTGGTCGCTTCTTGCGGACTATAGACAATCTTATCCCCGTATTCTTGCTTAGTTGAATCAAAGTTTGAACTTGTTGGGAAGAGGCGGGCTGTTGTATAGGCCCCTGATGAAAAGCTACGAATCAATGATTCTTGGTCAGATCCGTCATAGAAAGTCAGTTTAATGTGGTCAATCTTAACATTATCTTTGTCCCAATAATTTGGATTCTTTTCGTACTCAATCACTGATTTTGAAGTGAAGTTCTTCAAAATGTATGGTCCATTATAGAGAATACCTGAAGGTGTAGCTGCACCATAATCTTTACCTTGAGAGTTTAAGAACTCTTCATTGACTGGGAGCATAGTCGCTGTTGTTACCTTGGAATTCCAGAAGCTTTCTGGCTGGTTCAAGGTGTATTGAACAGTGTAGTCGTCAATTGCTTTGACTCCAACTGTTGAAAAGTCATTGCTTTCACCACTGACATATTCTGCCAAACCTTTGATAGAATCTTGGATCAGAGTTAGGCCATCTGATTTACCATCAGCAGCATGTTTCAAACCAGTCACAAAGTCTTGAGCCTTGACCTCGGCGTACTCCTCACCTTCAGAAGTATACCATTTGACACCTTTACGTAGTTTGTAAGTATAGGTCAAACCGTCTTGTGAAACCGACCAGTCTTCAGCAAGAGATGGAATCAAGTTTCCGTATTTGTCATTTTCCAAAAGTCCATCGACCAAATTAGCAATGACGTCCGATGTTGAACTTTTACTAGTAACGCTATAGTCCAATGTTGATGGATCGATGGCATATACGTATGAAAATGTTGTAGGAGCATCTGCTTTTTTCTCTGTCTTTCCACAAGCCGCTAAAAGAAGAGCTGCACTCATCGTTATCCCTGCTACTGCGAGCAACTTTTTCGATTTCATTGGTATTCTCCTTTAAATAGTTATTTTCACCATTATACCCTATTTTTTTATAAAAGCAAGGGTTTTCATGCAATTTTTTAGAAAATTCAAACAAATCTTCTTTGCGCTCATTCCCTTTGATACAAAAAAATCTCAAGTATCCATAGATACTTGAGATTATCTATTTAATCAATCAATTCGACACAGAACGCATCCCAAGGAGCTAGTGTTAGTTGCTCGAGTTTTTCTTGAACCTCTGTATTAGTGATTAAGACTGACTTAAGGACTGCATCCAAGTGAAACTCTTGTTCTTGACTTGAGAGGTTAACGACTACTAGGAAACGGCGTTCATCGTCCTTGCGAATATAGGCAAAGACTTTCTCAGCTGTTTCTAATAATTCAAATTCAGCTTGAACCAACCAGCTGTTCTCCTTGCGAAGTTGGACTAGTTTTTGATAGGTATAGAAGATTGAGTTTGGGTCATCTAGAGCAGACTCAACATTAATACAATGATAGTTTGGGTTCACAGATAGCCAAGGTTTCACACTTGAAAATCCAGCGTAGTCTGTAGTATCCCACTGCATTGGGGTACGCGCATTATCGCGTCCAATCACACGAATGCTATCCATAATTTGCTCGAGTGGAACACCTTGTTCAAGCGCTTCTTTGGCGTAGTTGAGCGACTCAATATCTTCTACTTGTTCCAAGCTTTCAAATGGGAAATTGGTCATACCGATTTCTTCACCTTGATAGATATAGGGAGTCCCTCTCATCAAGTGAAGCAAGATTGCATACGCTTTGGCGGATTTTTCGCGGTATTCTCGGTCATTTCCCCAGATAGAGACGATTCGTGGAAGGTCATGGTTATTCCAGAAGAGGGAATTCCAGCCATCCTCAACTCCTAATTCTGTCTGCCATTTGTTAAAAATCTCTTTTAATTTCCCAACATTTAGCTCTTTTTGGTAGTGCCACTTAGGTTGTCCTTCCTGATACTGAAGACAGATATGTTCAAACTGGAAGACCATAGACAGTTCTTGTCCTTTTGGATCTGAATAGAGTTTTGCGATTTCTGGTGTCGCTCCCCATGTCTCCCCAACTGTCAAGAGCTCTTTGTCGCCGAAAGTAGCCTGATTCATTTCCTTGAGATAGGGATGGAGCATAGGACCATTGTTGACAATCTTCTGATCAGGAATTTTCCCAATCATGTCAATAACGTCCATACGGAATCCACCAATCCCTTTATCAATCCAGAAATTCATCATTTCATAGATTTTATGACGGAGCTCTTCGTTTTCCCAATTGAGGTCTGGTTGTTTCTTACTGAAAAAGTGTAGGTAATATTGACCAGCCTTTTCGTCATATTGCCAGGCAGAACCACTGAAAATTGACTCCAATTCGTTAGGTTCATCACGCCAGATATAGTAGTCACGTTCTGGACTTTGAGGATTTTCACGCGCCTCGATAAACCAAGCATGCTCATCGGATGTATGATTGACAACCAAATCCATAATAATCCGGATATCTCTTTTTTTAGCTTCAGCGATCAGCTGGTCCATGTCTTCCATGGTTCCAAAGATAGAAGCGATGTCTTGATAATTGGCAATATCGTAACCATTATCATCCATAGGACTATCATAGACAGGAGAAAGCCAGATAGCTGTGATTCCAAGCTTAGCTAGATAATCTAACTTGCTAGTAATTCCAGGCAAATCACCTATCCCATCTCCATTACTATCCTTGAAGCTTTTAGGGTAGACTTGATAGACAACGGCATTATGCCACCATTTTTCTTGCATATTTTCACCTCTTTTATATTCACTTTACTCCATCATAGACTTTTTCCCCCGTTTGTGCAAGCGTTTGCTTTATCTTTTTTCTGACTTTTATTACTCTGTAGTTTCTTATCTTCTATTTTTTTTATATAATAGAAAACAGAGGTAAAAAAATGAAAAAACAAGCTTTTAGTTCTGAAAAATATCTAAATTTACAACGCGACCATATTTTGGAGCGTATTAACCAGTTTGACGGCAAGCTTTACTTGGAGTTTGGAGGCAAGATGTTAGAGGACTTCCACGCTGCCCGTGTACTTCCTGGATATGAGCCGGATAACAAAATCAAACTCTTACAAGAGTTGAAAGAACAAGTCGAGGTTGTTATTGCCATTAACGCTAGCAATATCGAGCACTCAAAAGCTCGTGGTGACTTGGGTATTTCTTACGACCAAGAAGTGCTTCGTCTAATCGATAAATTCAACGAACTTGGTATTTTTGTTGGTTCTGTTGTGATCACACAATACGCTGGTCAACCTGCAGCAGATGCTTTCCGTAATCAATTAGCTAAAAATGGGATTGACTCTTATCTTCACTACCCAATCAAGGGTTATCCGACAGATATGGACCATATCATCTCACCTGAAGGTATGGGGAAAAACGACTATATCAAAACTAGTCGCAATTTAATTGTCGTGACTGCTCCTGGTCCTGGTTCAGGTAAGTTGGCAACTTGTATGTCTAACATGTACCACGACCAGCTAAACGGTATCAAATCTGGTTACGCTAAGTTTGAAACCTTCCCCGTGTGGAACCTCCCTCTCCACCATCCGGTCAATTTGGCTTATGAGGCTGCTACTGCAGACCTTGATGATGTCAATATGATTGACCCATTCCATCTCCAAACTTACGGAGAAACCACCGTCAACTATAATCGTGATATCGAGATTTTCCCTGTTCTTAAGCGCATGCTTGAACGTATCTTAGGGAAGTCTCCTTATGCATCTCCAACGGACATGGGTGTTAATATGGTTGGTTTTGCTATCATTGATAACGATGCGGCTATCGAAGCATCCAAACAAGAAATTATCCGTCGCTACTACCAGACAGTCCTTGACTTCAAGGCTGAAAAGGTCGGAGAAACTGCAGTTAAGAAGATTCAACTTCTTATGAATGACCTAGGAATTACACCAGCTGATCGTACAGTTGCCGTTGTTGCTCGCCAAAAGGCAGAGGAAACAGGTGGTTCAGCTCTGGCACTTGAACTACCATCAGGAGAGATTGTTACAGGTAAAAACTCCGAACTCTTTGGCCCAACCGCTGCTGTCTTGATTAATGCTATCAAGAAATTAGCCAATATCGATAAGGAAACTAAATTGATTGAACCAGAAGTGGTCAAACCAATTCAAGGATTAAAAATCAACCACTTAGGTAGTCGAAATCCTCGTCTGCATTCAAATGAAATTCTTATCGCTCTTGCCATTACAGCCATGGAAAATCCAGATGCAGATCGCGCCATGAAAGAATTAGGAAATCTCAAAGGAAGCGAAGCTCATTCAACCATTATCTTAACAGATGAAGATAAAAACGTCCTTCGCAAACTTGGAATCAACGTAACCTTTGACCCCTACTATCAATATGATCGCTTGTATCGAAAATAAGCTTTAAATATCATACTTATATGCAATTACCCCCAAGAGGCTTATTCTCTATAACTTCTTGAGGGGTTATTTCTTATTCAAGGGATAGAAAATCATTCTCTATGTTTTTTACAAACATGTATTATCAAAAACTGAAAAAGAAAGCGGATTATTTTATCTATTTTCTTTATTATTTAGAAGTTTTTCTCCTTATAAAGACTTTATTTTTATAAATCGATATTTATTTTGCCAATTTTTACAAAATTTATATTAAATTTCATTGTTTTTTAATATTCTAGTGATATAATTGTAAGAAATTGCAAATTATTTATAAGTAGATTTTAGTTTATCGCAGGAGTTTATTTTTCATGAGAGAATTACTCACTCAAAAAGAACAAAGACAATTAAAGATTTTAGAGTATTTATTTGAAAATTCAGATTGGATCTATCTTGATGATTTATCTAAAATCATTGGCAATAATCCCAGAATTATTAAAAGTGATATCAAGGAATTACGGGATATACTTCCTGATTTTAGTATCAAACACTCTACTGCCGGAATTATGATGGTAAATGTACAAAATATTGGTATTGAACGAATCTACCAATATTTTTTGCAGACATCTGATTTTTTTAAAGTTTTAAAAGCTTTCTTCTTATTAGATGCTCCCTTTACTTATGAACATCTTGCTGAATCTTTAGATGTATCTCTTCCCGCACTACGTAAAAAAGTTGCTGAAATTAATAAAATCCTTAATGGAAATTACAATTTCAAGTTAAAAGTTACACCAATCTCTATCATTGGTGATGAAAAGGATATCCGCTTCTTCTTCTCCCAATATTTTCATGAAGCTTATGGTTTTTTAGACTGGCCTTTTTCCCATGTCCAAGATGAAGATGTGGAAAATTTTGTCTCTTTCTTTCTTAAGTTGGCAAAATTCCCTGCAAAATATCAAAATCTTTACCAAATTAAAACTCAAGCAGCTATTAACATTCATCGAATCAATACAGGAAACTACGTTCAGTTATCCACTGAATGCTCTTGCAAGTTCCCTCTCTATGATCAGTTACCTAAGTTTGAGCACCAGTTACAAGCTTTCTCACAAAAGATAGGAATTGAATTAACACCTGAAAATCTTGACCAGATTTTTAGTCCTTTTGCTGAGCTTTCTCTATTCTTCACAATCGACGATTTTTTGGCAGCTCGTTCCCTCTGCGAACAAGTGGATCATTCCTACCATGCCGCTCGTGACATACTAGATAATCTCACCCGCAAATTTGGAGTTCAATTCTCAAATACAGATGCACTTATCTGGAATTTGCATAACACTGCTCTTTTAGAACGTAAGGAAATCAATTCTGAATCGATTATCAGCCGTAATAAATCTTATACTCTAAGCAAAATTAAAAAGATTTTCCCAAAATTCTACGAAGCAACAGTGATTGAAATGATGAGATATAAGACCAGCATTGGTCAGAAGGAAAAATCTCGGAACGTTGTACATCTAGTATATACTTTCTTCACTCACGCTGAAGGCATTATCGACCAGTTATTTGAGGCAAAAAAGAAGGTTAGGGTTTTAGTTTTAAGTGAATACGACTTCGCTCACCCTCACTTCCTGATTTCTCTATACCAGTTCCATACTTCTAATAACATTCAATATGAAACTTGGGACAAATCTTCCTTAAATCTCAACGAAATAAAAGAGATGAACTATGATGCCATCATCACTAATTTTGATCTCAAGGGCTTAGTCCACCCAAATATTATAAATATCAGCAGAATGTCTATTTTGCAAGTTGTAAACGAACTAAATAAAATCTCAATCCAAGATTTATAGTTATAAAAACCTCCTAGAAAAATCTAGGAGGTTTTTGAAATCTATGTATTTCTATAAAATCACGCAGTAGTCACATTATTCAAAATCAAGTGTTTGGTCCTTAATCACAAGCTTAGTATGAGCTGTTATATATTGACGATCAAGGGTTGTTGTGACTTCCCCTTCACCATTTATAATATGCCAAGCTCCATCTTTATGAACAACCATGGCAACTTCTTGTTTGTTTTTATCTTCATTTCTAACTGCTAGAGCATAGGCATCATCGACCCCTTCTAGCAAGAGTTCTTTGTTGCTACTGAGTGTCAGTAGATAATAGGCTCCGTCTCGAACACCAATATCGTATTGTTGATTCACAAATATAGTTTTGTCGTAGCTAGGTCTTGGTTCAGAAGTTCCTGATCCATTTCCAAGAATACTTTTAAAAGTATTTTTTTGTTTTTCTGACTCTGCCTGTTCTTGAGATTTGATAAATTTTTGAACTGCAGCAATCTTTTCACTATCTTGTTTCTTTGAAGCTCTCATTTGATGAATGATGACAGTTCGAATCAAAAACGAACTTGCAAACAAGAGTCCTATGATAGATGAAATTTTCCCCTTTTTCATTTCCGCTCCAATCTCCTTATACTTCACTATTAACTACTTTTCTATAGTATAACAAGATTTTTATAGATTGACAAGAAAAGTTGGAATTTAGTAACAGGATTTCCTTATTCTACCGTTACAGACTTAGCAAGGTTACGTGGTTTGTCCACATCGAGTCCACGGTGAAGGGTTGCAAAGTAAGCGACTAGTTGCGTTGGTACGACCATTGAGATTGGCGAGAGGTAAGGGTGTACGGTTGTAAGAACGATATCGTCTGTATCTTTAGCAACATTTTCTTCTGCAATGGTAAGGACCTTAGCGCCACGGGCAGCTACTTCTTGGATATTTCCACGAGTGTGGTTGGCAAGGACTGGGTCTGACAAGAGAGCTAAAACTGGTGTTCCATCTTCAATCAAGGCAATGGTTCCGTGTTTGAGTTCTCCTGCCGCAAAGCCTTCACATTGGATGTAAGAAATCTCTTTGAGTTTGAGACTGGCTTCCATGGCTACATAGTAATCTTGACCACGTCCGATGTAAAAGGCATTACGTGTTGTTTCAAGAAGCTCACGAACCTTACTATCAATTAACTCTTTTTCTGAAAGGGTTGATTCGATAGACTGAGCTACGATTGACAATTCGTGAACTAGGTCAAAAGCTTTGGCTTTTTCATTTCCATTTGCTTCACCAACCGCTTTTGCAAGGAAGGCAAGGGCTGCGATTTGTGCTGTATAAGCCTTGGTTGATGCTACGGCAATTTCAGGACCTGCATGAAGCAACATAGTATGGTTGGCTTCACGAGAAAGAGTTGAACCTGGGACGTTTGTTACAGTTAAGCTTGGAATGCCCATTTCATTGGCCTTAACCAAAACTTGACGGCTATCCGCTGTTTCACCTGATTGACTGATAAAGATGAAAAGTGGTTTCTTGCTGAGAAGTGGCATACCATATCCCCACTCAGATGAGATTCCAAGTTCAACTGGTGTATCAGTCAATTCTTCCAACATCTTCTTAGAAGCAAATCCTGCATGATAAGATGTTCCAGCTGCAAGGATGTAGATGCGGTCAGCCTCTTGAACAGCCTTGATGATGGCTGGATCTACCACTACTTGACCAGCCTCATCTGTGTAGGCTTGGATCAACTTACGCATCACCGTTGGTTGCTCGTCGATTTCCTTGAGCATGTAGTAAGGATACGTTCCCTTACCGATATCTGACAAGTCAAGTTCAGCAGTGTAGCTAGCACGTTCACGACGATTTCCATCATAGTCTTGAACTTCCACGCTATCAGCCTTGACAATCACCAACTCTTGGTCATGAATTTCCATGTATTGGTTGGTTTCACGAATCATAGCCATGGCATCAGAGCAGACCATGTTGTAGCCATCTCCAAGACCAATCAAAAGTGGTGATTTATTCTTGGCTACATAGATGACATCTGGATTTTCAGAGTCAATCAAGGCAAAGGCATAAGAACCACGAATGATGTGAAGGGCTTTTTTGAAGGCTTCGAGAACTGATAAGCCGTCTTCTTCGGCAAATTTCCCAATCAAATGTACGGCGATTTCCGTATCTGTTTGTCCCTTGAAGTGGTGTCCCGCAAGGTATTCTTCCTTGATTTCAAGATAGTTTTCAATCACACCATTGTGGACCAAGACAAAACGTCCTGTCTCAGAGCGGTGTGGGTGAGCATTGTCCTCTGTTGGTTTCCCATGAGTAGCCCAACGAGTATGTCCAATACCAGTTGTTCCCTCAACGCCAGCAGTTTTAGCAGACAATTCTGCAATACGACCAACTGCTTTTACCAAATGGCTTTCAGCACCACCTAGAACAAAAATTCCAGCCGAATCATAACCACGGTATTCGAGTTTTTCAAGTCCTTGAATTAAAATATCAGTTGCATTTGTGTTTCCAACAACACCAACAATTCCACACATAGTATATACGACACAGATAGACTGTGTTTTCTCCTTAAAATTGGTATAGTCTAATTCTCGATCTGTAGAATCAGCAAAAACAGTATATAATTGTTTCTTTAACTTGTCAAGAATTAAAATTGGTATAGTTCAATTGCTTTTAAACAGCAAACAAAAAACCATTCAAGAAACAGCTCTTGAACGGCTGGAAATTATAGTTGTTTGCAGTGTTATTATTGCAACAAATATATCTAAGATAAAAATTTTTACTAATGCTTTCGCCCCAGCCCAAGATAGGTATAGGTTCGAGTACGTGGACAATCTTTTTCCATCCTCACTCTAAAATAAAACCGATGTTCCCTTCCGTCCTTGGCATTTTCCTTATTTAAGACAAAGTAGTCCTTTTGGTTGATAGCCATGGTTCGTAGAATGTCGTCAATCAGAAAAGTCAGGGGTACATTCATGGCAGAGTATTTTTGGAAATCTTCCTCAAAACGAATATAGTCATCTGAAAAATAATCCATCTGCAATTTGTTTTCATATAACTCTTTTCTAGTCATCAACTTCCTCCTGACAAAGTTGGATTGTGAGAATATCATCTACCCTTATTAATCGATAGCCTTCATCAGTTCTAAGAGTGATTTCTTGAGGAGATAGTTCTCTTACTTCACCCAATATGGTACTTTTATGATGTTTCTCCTTGACCACAAAAGAGCCTTTTAGTCGTCCGACATAGAGCTGGGAAAGTAACAACAACTTTTCAACTGGATTCAAATCAGTCGACAAATCGACACGATTTTTTTCTTCACTGAGTGAGCTGGTATGCTCCGATAGGAAAAACCCCATCCATTTCTGCATGCCTGGATCTTGATAGTCCCTCGCGGATTGGAAGGGCAAATAAGAGCGATCAATCATTTTAATCCATCTAATCCTCCAGCAGAGTGCCCTCCGATGAGCTTGCTTCTGGCAATACTTCTCGATGCATCCTCTAAAGCAGTCGCCTTCAAGAGAGAAGTAAAGCCGAACTGCTCTCGAATCGAATCAATGGCAGTCTGGAGCCTTTCTTCTTTTTCTAGCTTATCCACATCATCAAAAAGGGAAATCAACCCAAAGGATTCGTCCACAAATCCTGAATAACTAACGGCAACACTCCTGACAGCTCCTGAAGTGTATTTGCTATGGAATAATTTCAATACATAGCTGACCAAAAGACTGGTATTATTGGTCGGCTCCACCTTCATCTGGGTATGGATGGAGCGTTTTTGTTCCTGCTTTGAAAATCCAAGATGAATAGACACCACTGTCGTCTTCTTTCTAGCTCGTCGAAGCCTGATAGCCACCTGCTCAGCCATCTCTCGAAGGATAATTTCGATATCTCGCTGCTTAACGTAGTCTCTCGGTAAAATTTGCGAATTGCCCAAGCCGTGAGATTTTGGCTTATATGACTTGTGAACATTGCTCTCGTCAATCCCATTGGCATGAAACCACAAGCGAAGTCCAGCTTGGCCCAGTTCCTTCTTCAGGTCATCAGGATTACTATTGGCTAAATCCTTAATCGAATAAATCCCTAAGCTGTTTAAGCGCTTCTCCATCCGATGTCCAATCCCCCAAAAGTCGGTCATCTTTGGGATGGACCAGACCTTCTCTTCCACATCCTGGTAAGACCAATTGGCTCGCATAGTCGGTGTGTGTTTGGCTTCATTATCCAAGGCCAACTTAGCAAGCAGAGGATTGGCATTGGACATACCGACTGTCGAGTAAATCCCTGTCTGCCGCCAGATATCCCTCTGGATACGAGCCGAAAGCATATCTAGCTTATCTTTGCGAGAAATCTGCTGGTCCGGGACAAAATAATTGAGCGAACTGGTTAGGTCAATAAAGCCTTCATCAATTGAATAAGGATAAATATCATCAGGACTGCCATAATTCTGGAAAATGCGCTGAATTTCCATGTTGACTGCGATATACTTATCCATCCGAGGAGGGACAATGACGGTCACCCGAGCCCAATCTTCGATAAATTTCACATAGGCTGGGTCTGTTCGTAAACCTTGTTTCTTAGCATTATAGTAGGAAAATTTACGCGTCTTGATATCAAAGGGGAGGTCATAGGCACGGCCAACATTTGCTTTTCCAAAGACCTTTTTAAACATAGGTGAGGAGGCAAGAATAAGCCCAACAGAATTATCCGCCCGACTCATGACACAAAGGGAGGTCTTGAGGGGATGGAGTCCTCTTTCCACGCACTCAACACTGGCATAAAAGGACTTCATATCGACAAAGGCAATATCACTTTTGGGCTCTCTGGAATAATCAAAGTAGCCCATAGACTATCCCTCCATCGGTACAAAGTTACCCACAATAATGCCCACAATCCGCGGATCTTCTTCGTAAGAGATGAGGATATCCTTGTATTTAGGATTGATAGAGACCAGACGCAAGCCATCCTCTTCTCGATAGACCCGTTTGATATAGGTCTGGTTATTGCAAACCACTGCATAGACTGCCCCGTCATAATCAAATCCGGTCTCCCGAATCAGAGCTACGGAACCATTTTGATATTTGGGTTCCATGGAATCCCCTGATACCCAGGAAGCAAAATCATGAGCCAGTTCTTCATTGAAATAAACCGTATCAAAATTTCGATCATCATAAACTGAAGCACCGATACCAGCCGACATGCGTTCATAGACATGATACTCGTAGAGTTTTTCTGAAATAGCAGTCACCTTCTTAGCTTGTTCTTCTTGAGCCAGATTGCGAGCATAGACTACCACCTTTTCTTTCCCTTGGTTAGAGAGGCTATTATAGAGACGGACAATTTCGATTTGGGTGAAATAGCCTTTTGGTACTTTTAAAATTTTCTCTAGTTGACGAACCTTTTCTTCAGAAGGCTCTTTAACCCCACGTTCCCAGGCTGAATAAGCCTGAAAACTAATGCCAAGCTGCTCTGCAATCTCTTTCTGTGTTAGCTTTAGCTCTTTTCTTCGAGCCTTGAGTTTTTCTGGTTGGTACATGTTTTACCTCCTAGCGTGATGTTTTCATCGCAAGTTGACTTTATTTTTAAAATTCAACCATTTTGGTTTAGTTTTATTATATAAAAAAAATAGACGAATGTCTAGTGGGAAAATCCCACTTTAAACCCTACTTGCTTCAGCTTCATAAAATGATCATGACTTACAAATAAAGAAGAAAACCATCTCAAATTTTGATGAGATGGTTAATCATTTAGTCTACTTTATAAAAAACTTGTTCTGAGCTAGTTGGAGCAGCTTGCCCAGCAATAAGCCTGTTTTTACTTAAGTCAGAATCTACCCAAGTAATAGTAGTTCCAGCAGGATAAATACTCATTCCATACCCTGAGAAACCAGCTCTAATACTGAAATTAATACTTCCATCGTTACCTATACTCACTTTTTCAATATTTCCACTGTCTACTAGCCCATTTTTATCGAATGTAAACTCTTTCCCAAGTCCATTTCTCCAAGTTCCAACTAGAGTAGAGAAATCTCCATTGAGAATAGCTTTCTCATCTATTTTTTGTGATTCAGCATTCGTTTTCTCTTCTTGTGTCGAAGGTTTTTCCTCCGTAGTCGTAACACTATCTTGAGTAGTCGTTGAACTAGTGGTTGTTGTACTTGTTATACTAGTTGTTGTTGTACTAGTAGTAGAAACTTGTTCTGTTGTAGTATTGACTGCTTCTGCATCTTGCTTCTTATGATTAAAGAATAACATAAAACTTATCAGTACTATAGCAATTAAGCAACTTAACAGAATCAAAATCCAATTGATGCCTTTTCCTATTTTCATTTATAACTCCTTTAAATTATTCGTATTTAATTATATCATACTAAACTGATACTAGGAAGAAATTGTATAAGACAAAAACTATTGGTGTAAAAAGTGGTGTGAATTTTGCTAAAAATCATCAAAAAAACACCCCATGGTGTGAACCATGAAGTGTTTTGAAACGTTGATATAGTAGTGTTGATTAACGTTTTGAGAATTGTGAAGCTTTACGAGCTTTCTTAAGACCTGGTTTGGAAAGTATGAATTTCAGTTGGACTAAAAACAGCGTAATATCAAGACTTTTCTCCGCTTTTATAAAAGCGTTTTTCCAATCAAATTCAACTAATTTTATCTAAATGGTGTGGATTTTACCCCCAAAATTACAGAGAATGGAGCTGATAAACACTAAACGTTCACACCATTAGTTAAATGATTTTTTTCATCATTTTTCTTAGATGATAGAACTTCTAATTTATTTCTTATTCAAGCAAAAACAACCTGCTATAAGTAAGAAAGAGGAAGATACAAGAAAAACACGGCGTAAAAACCGATTCAGTTCATTGTCCTCAATCCTTGTCTGCTTCATTTTCTTTTACGAGATCGTTTTGTGAATCTTTTTCAGAGAGTTTTTGATCAATATACTTGTCAATGTTTTCATAAAATTCCTTGGTCGCTTCACTATCTAATGTTGGCGAGTTCTGAACTTGATTCACTTTCAATTGAACAGATTGAATACCGTAAGAGGCTTGTTTTTGGTGGAGTGTTTCTAATTCTTCTTCTGAAATCGGATCTCCAACAACCGTCAAGACCAATTCATTGTTACTTGACTTGTAGACTTGATTAATAACCGTATAATTGGCGAACTCTTTTCCTACAAACTGTTTGATCCCTTCTTTGCGCGCTTGTTCTATTGTCAGAGTAACTGCCGAATAGCTAGCTGGAAGAATCAACAATACAATCAAAGAAATCAAGCCAATTCTCATTTTAATGCTCAGCTCTTTAAATGAAGTTAAAGGAGATTTTCTCATCAAAATTCTTGTTCCAACAATGTTGATTAGCATGATAAAGACACAGTTGATCAAGAAAAGATAGAGAGCCCCCAATAAAAATCGTACATTCCCATTAGCTAAACCATAGTCAGCAGTACAGATAGGCGGCATCAAAGCTGTAGCAATGGCTACTCCTGGCACGATATTGTTTGCTTCTTTTTTCCTTGAACCGATCACACCAGCAATCCCACCAGCAATAGCAATGAGAACATCCCAAATGGTTGGAGAGGTTCGTGCGATCAACTCGCTACTTGCATAAGACAAGGGAGAAATCCAGAAATACAGAGTCGAGACAAGCAAACTGACCAACACTTGAGTCAATAAAACCTCTAGAGATTGCTTGATTAAACGCGTATCAAAAATAGCTAAACCGAATCCCAGTCCAACAATCGGTGTCATGAGAGGTGAAATTAACATGGCTCCAATAATAACAGCTGTTGAATTCATATTTAGACCGATAGAGGCAATAAAAATTGCACACATCAAAATCGCTGTATCTCTCAATCGAACATGAAGGTCATCGTATAATTTCTCACGGTATTCCCGTGTTGAATAATTGGCAGTCATTTGTCCTCTCCTCTTTCCTTATTTAAATCGGTATAATAATTAATAATAACAGCTGATAAACAGCCAAAAAATATGAGCCCATAAATCGTCAAGAAGACACTGGTAATCCTTCCAATCAAGGTCACAGCTAGGAGATCCCCGTAGCCGACAGTCGTCGAAGTCACAAAAGCATACCAAAGACCGTCTCCGTAATTTGTGATAGCAGGTTCAACTAGGAAAAGCACGCCTCCTGACCCAAAAACAAAGGTCACAAAACTCAGAGCAAACCGAGTAAAACCCGTAACCTGTATAATATGCCATAACATTTTTAAACGTCTCATTTGTTCTCCTTATTCATACTAGCTCCTGACCGAGCCGTTTTTTCCAATAATCAAAGTGAAGATAGGACATGATCTCCATCAGAGAAAGATAGACAAACTGATAGATCTGATTTAAGCTGATTATCAACTGATATTGTTTGAAAAATGACTGGAAGAAAGACCAGATATGAC
>NZ_CABGJU010000006.1 GCF_902159415.1 Streptococcus mitis
GTCATATCTGGTCTTTCTTCCAGTCATTTTTCAAACAATATCAGTTGATAATCAGCTTAAATCAGATCTATCAGTTTGTCTATCTTTCTCTGATGGAGATCATGTCCTATCTTCACTTTGATTATTGGAAAAAAACGGCTCGGTCAGGAGCTAGTATGAATAAGGAGAACAAATGAAACGTTTAAAAATGTTATGGCATATTATGCAGGTTACGGGTTTTACTCGGTTTGCTCTGAGTTTTGTGACCTTTGTTTTTGGGTCAGGAGGCGTGCTTTTCCTAGTTGAACCTGCTATCACAAATTACGGAGACGGTCTTTGGTATGCTTTTGTGACTTCGACGACTGTCGGCTACGGGGATCTCCTAGCTGTGACCTTGATTGGAAGGATTACCAGTGTCTTCTTGACGATTTATGGGCTCATATTTTTTGGCTGTTTATCAGCTGTTATTTTTAATTATTATACCAATTTAAATAAGGAAAGAGGAGAGGACAAATGACTGCCAATTATTCAACACGGGAATACCGTGAGAAATTATACGATGACCTTCATGTTCGATTGAGAGATACAGCGATTTTGATGTGTGCAATTTTTATTGCCTCTATCGGACTAAATATGAATTCAACAGCTGTCATTATAGGAGCCATGTTGATTTCACCTCTTTCTTACTTATAGCAGGTTGTTTTTGCTTGAATAAGAAATAAATTAGAAGTTCTATCATCTAAGAAAAATGATGAACAAAAAATCATTTAACTAATGGTGTGAACGTTTAGTGTTTATCAGCTCCATTCTCTGTAATTTTGGGGGTAAAATCCACACCATTCGGATAAAATTAGTTGAATTTGATTGGAAAAAAGCTTTTATAAAAGCGGAGAAAAGTCTTGATATTACGCTGTTTTTAGTCCAACTGAAATTCATACTTTCCAAACCAGGCTTGAAAAAGGCCCGTAAAGCATCACAATTTAGTAAACGTTAATTCGTTACTGGACAGCAGAATACAAACGAAAACACTTTGCATCTTGCAAGGTGTTTTTTTCTATGAGAACTGGCGGTGCGCAATTAGGATAGCTCTAGCGACTTTAGTCGCATAGAGATATGCTATGCACAGTTGCCTCAAGAAAACAATGCTTCTTGGTCCACCCTGTTAGACAAGCTTCAAAACCAAGGAATCCAACAGATTTCTCTTGTAGTTACAGATGGCTTTAAGGGGCTTGAGCAGATTATCAGTCAGGCTCACCCATTAGCTAAACAACAATGTTGCTTAATTCATATTAGTCGAAATCTAGCTAGTAAAGTGAAACGAGCAGATAGAGCGGTTATTCTGGGGCAATTTATAATGATTTATCGTGCTGAAAATTTAGAAATGGCAGGACAAGCTTTAGAGGACTTTCTCGCCGAATGGAAACCAAAGTATAGGAAAGTCATGGAAAGTCTGGAGAAGACGGATAATCTTTTAACTTTTTATCAGTTTCCCTACCAGATTTGGCACAGCATGTATTCGACAAACCTCATTGAGTCTCTTAACAAAGAAATCAAACATCAAACGAAAAAGAAGGTTCTTTTTCCTAATGAGGAGGCTCTGGAACGTTACTTAGTTACGTTGTTTGAAGATTATAATTTCAAGCAAAGTCAACGAATCCATAAAGGGTTTGGTCAATGTTCTGATACACTTGAAAGCTTATTTAATTAACACTCCGTAACTCTACTTAAGTGTTTACACATAATTATTGACAGTATCAAAAAATAAAGTATATTGTTTTCATCATAATATAATTAAATATCAGTATAGAGAATTTTATCTATATATCAGATATCAGCAATTGCTTTTGCTGTCATTTTTCGCTACAATAGTTACAAGGAGGAAATAAACATGTTAAAAGAAGTATTAAACGTCGCAAAAGTTGCGAAAAAATCATCTCTCTTCTTAGGAGGGGTAGCATTTGGGACGCTTGGCTTGAAAGTCTTAGCAAGTAAAGAAGCTAAGAAAGGCTATTCTAAGGCCTTGGCTAAAGCTTACAAATTGAAAGATGGACTGGATGCATCTGTTTCTGTTGTAAAACAACACGGTGATGATGTTTTACAAGACGCTAAATATTTATACGAACAGGAAAAGAAAGAAGAACAATTAGATAGCCTGACAGGTGAATAATATGTCTTTTAAAGTGCTACACAGAGGATATCAACATATCCGATTATCGTCCTCGTTTTCACTGACCTTGGATATTCAAGATTATCTTCGTTCCTTGGCTAAAGATGAAAAAGGGATCGACTCTATTCAGTTTTATATGGATCAGCAGCACTTTACTCTACGTATGAAAGAAGGCTTCTCTGTATTAGAAAATGCAGAGGCCTTTTTAAAAAAAATTGACAAGGGGAAAGTTTCGGACTTGATGACTCTTCCCATTCGTAGAGAAGAGAGTGCTTATTCAATTGTATCGGGTGCAGCGATTAAGCGTTTGCTGTTTCGAAGTTTTGTACCCTACCCTATTCGTTATATTTGGACTTGTTATCAGGCTTTGGGTTATGTCAAAGAAGCCTATCAAACTTTAGCGCGCAAGGAACTAACCATGGAGGTCTTGGACTGTTCGGCCATTTTGTTGTCCTTGTTTATGAACCAATCCAAGACAGCTAGCAACATCATGTTTATGCTTGATTTGGGTAATCATCTGGATCAGTGGTCTTTAAAAAAAACAGCAACAGATTTGGAACAAAGCCTTCTTGCTAAAGAAAGTGATGTTTTCTTAGTGCGGGGAGACATGGTCATCAGCATCAAGAGTTCTGATGTTCAAGTAGGTGATGTATTAGTTGTCTCCCAAGGGAATGAAATCTTGTTTGACGGCCAAGTGGTTTCAGGATTAGGCATGGTCAATGAGAGTTCCTTGACTGGAGAGAGCTTCCCTGTTGAAAAGAAAGAGGGAGATTCTGTATGTGCGAATACTGTTTTGGAAACAGGAGAGTTAAGAATTCGTGTGACTGATAATCAGATAAACAGTCGTATTTTGCAACTCATCAATCTGATGAAAAAATCTGAAGAGAGTAAGAAGACAAAACAACGTCATTTTATTAGGATGGCAGACAAGGTTGTAAAATATAACTTCTTAGGTGCTGGTTTGACTTATCTGTTAACAGGTTCGTTTTCAAAAGCCATTTCCTTTTTATTGGTGGATTTTTCATGTGCTCTAAAAATATCCACACCTGTAGCCTACCTTACGGCCATAAAGGAAGGTCTAAATCGAGAAATGGTTATTAAAGATGGTGATGTATTAGAAAAATATCTGGAAGTGGATACTTTCTTGTTTGATAAAACGGGTACCATCACGACGAGTTATCCTTTGGTTGAAAAGGTTCTTCCTTTCGGAGATTATACTGAGAAAGATATTTTAAGAATAAGTGCATGTTTGGAGGAACATATCTATCATCCTATTGCCAATGCAATTGTTAAACAAGCTGAAATTGAAGGCATTGAACACGAAGAAATGCATGGCAAGCTTCAGTATGTTGCAAGCAAAGGGATTAAATCGCAAATTGATGGTCAATCGGTTGTCATTGGAAATTATGTACTAATGCAAGACGAACAGGTAAGAATTAGTTCTGAGCAGCTGGCCTTGATTGAGCAATATAAGACTCATTACAATTTATTGTTTTTGGCTTATAAGAAAGAATTAATTGGGATGTTTTGTATCCACACTCCCTTGAGAAGCGAGGCGAAAGTTGCATTGAAAAAGCTAAAGCGCCAAGGGAAAAAACTGATTCTGGCAACTGGTGATACGTTGGCTAGAACAGAAGAGTTGGTTAAAGATCTGCCATTTGACAACGTTTATACTGATTTAAAACCAGATGGTAAGTTTCAGTTGGTTCAGGAATTACAGAAAGCTGGCCGAACTATTTTGATGGTTGGAGACGGGTTAAACGACTCTGCTGCCTTGACGCTTGCAGATATTGGGGTTGTGATGAATGAAAGTGCTGATATTTCTAAGCAGATGAGTGATATTTTATTATTAGATAATCGTTTAGATTTCTTCGAGGAATTGAATTCTTTATCTGAATCGTTGCAGAAATTAATTCAAAGAAATATTCAAGAAACAGTTGTAATAAATGGAAGTTTAATTGGATTTGGGTTGTTAAATTGGTTAAGCCCATCTAATCTTTCGATATTGCACAATCTGACTACTTTAAGAATCGTCCTTCGTAGTCTTTCTATTAAAAGTAGGTAAGAGACCGAGAAGCTGAGGTTATAAAAACTAAAAGGAGTTGTCTCATTTGAGAATAACGGCTCTTTGTCAACTGTAGTGGGTTGATGGAAAATTATACCCTGGAGAGGACCAAATTGGTTCTCTCCTTTTAAATATTGAAAAAACCATTGGCAGTGGACATACTTTAAGACTATATATTTCTGAAACTAGTTTCACAATACAAATATTGACATGCAATTATTAATTGGTGGATTTTAAGTTGACATCTACAAAGTTTAATGTTAGAATACATTCAAAAATATATTTGAATGAGGTGTTTTATGGTTCAAAATGTTGTTACTTCAATAATTCTGTATTCTGGGACAGCCGTAGACTTACTTATTATCCTAATGTTATTTTTTGCCAAAAGAAAAAGCAGAAAAGACATCATTAACATCTATTTAGGACAATTTCTAGGCTCTGTTAGTCTAATATTCCTAAGTTTGCTTTTTGCATTTGTCTTAAATTATATTCCTAGTAAAGAGATTTTAGGTTTACTCGGTTTGATTCCAATTTTCCTAGGCCTCAAAGTTTTGCTTTTAGGAGATTCTGATGGAGAAGCTATTGCAAAAGATGGTTTGCGAAAAGACAATAAAAACCTGATTTTTCTAGTCGCTATGATTACTTTTGCAAGTTGTGGTGCTGACAATATTGGTGTTTTTGTCCCATATTTTATTACCTTAAATTTAGCGAATTTGATAGTGGCTTTACTTACTTTTCTAGTCATGATTTATCTCTTGGTTTTTTCTGCACAAAAATTGGCACAAGTCCCTTCTGTTGGAGAAACTTTGGAAAAATATAGCAGATGGTTTATTGCCGTTGTTTATTTAGGATTGGGGATGTATATCCTGATTGAAAACAACAGCTTTAACATACTAAGGACTGTGTTCGGATAGGAGAAAAAATTATGAAAAAAGATAGTATATGCCAAGTGGATGTTATTAATCAACAAAATGTTACAACCGCAACGAACTACCTTGAAAAGGAAAAAGTCCAAAAATCACTTCGCATTTTATCAAAATTTACCGATAATAAACAGATAAATATCATCTTTTATCTCCTTGCCGTCGAAGAACTCTGTGTCTGCGATATAGCCTGTTTATTAAATCTCAGTATGGCATCTGCCTCCCACCATCTTCGTAAACTAGCCAATCAAAACATCTTGGATACTAGAAGAGAGGGGAAAATTATATATTATTTTATAAAAGATGAGGAAATCAGAGATTTTTTTAATCAACTAGGATAACAACTATTTTTACTACTTTTCCATGATTATAGGGAGATTATATATGAAATTTTTTGATGAAAATTACTCACAAGAAATACCTACTCGTATCAAATGTTTAAGAAAAAAGTATAATTTAAAGCAAAGCGACCTAGGTAATGCAGGTCAAGTTAGCCAAGTTGAAAAGGAAGAAATTTGAAAGAATTTGTATCTTTTATTTTTTGTTTCATTTATGCCCTATGCTACTGGAATAGTTAGTAGTCATTTCATGAATCATACGGCACAGCTCTTTTATGGACTGATCGTTATTGTTTCAACGGTAGCAAACTGGTTTTTACATAAAGTAATTGATAAACCCAATATAGATCAGAAAGAATTACTTGAAGCTACCGCACAATATAGGAAGTTATTGATACCTGACCTAATAATTAAAGGAGTGGGATTGATTCTGTCCTTAATTCTCTATCCTCCGATTATGATGTATAGTGTTTTAATTGCGGCATTTTACATCATAACTTTAAAAACACTATCCGAAAAAAGAGTGAATAACTAAAAAACGGTGACCAAAGTTAGGTGTATTATTTTAATGCTTAGAGACCTAAACTATTCCCCTATTTAAAAAATATTGATTCAGATTTTATGAAATTAAAAAGTAGATATTGTTCAGAAAATCCTTGATATTACGCTGTTTTTAGTCCAACTGAAATCCATACTTTCCAAACCAGGCTTGAAAAAAGCTCGTAAAGCATCACAATTTAGTAAACGTTAAAACTTATTTAAACTTATTGAAAGCATTTCGTATCAAAAATACGGGATGCTTTTTCTGTTCACCCCAAATTTTTGTAACTAGGT
>NZ_CABGJU010000007.1 GCF_902159415.1 Streptococcus mitis
TTTTTTCCAATAATCAAAGTGAAGATAGGACATGATCTCCATCAGAGAAAGATAGACAAACTGATAGATCTGATTTAAGCTGATTATCAACTGATATTGTTTGAAAAATGACTGGAAGAAAGACCAGATATGACTGTCTTGAATCAGTCCCTTCTTAATATCAGACAGGATATTAGCTAAAGCTCCCAAGGACTGAAACGGTAAATCCTTGACATTTATATAGATCCGGTCCACCACATCATTCAGACTGGTATCTTGGATGGCATGAAATTCTCCAAAGAGAACTCCTGCCGCTCCAAGAGTAGAAACAAATTCCACCAAATAATTTCTGAGGAAATTTTCTCAACCTTTTCCCATAATGTGTTTAGTGCCATCCATAACGATCCCAACCAGAAAAAGGAAAGAAAACAAGCAAAGAAATTTTGCCGTAAATCCCAAAAAGCTTCAAGACTTGGTGTTGTTGGTTTTTCTAACTCTAAAACCAAGATGGTCATAATAATTGCTAGAACAGCATCTGTCAATACAATTAATCTGTCTTTCTTCATCGGATTGCATCCCCTTTCTTTTTTGTAACATTCTATCTTATCGCATAATATTGGATATTCTTTCATAATCCGACTACAAACAAAAATAAACCAAAAAGTATGTCCCTATTATACTATATTTAACTCTAGAAGTATTCATCCATCTAATTAATAAATATATCATATTTCACAATAAGTGAATACTATCAAAGATTCATCCCCTTTCACTTCATCATGTAGTGTTGCTTAGATTTATCAAAAACAACCAAATTTGTATTAATTTCAAGTATCACCTAGTTACAAAAATTTGGGGTGAACAGAAAAAGCATCCCGTATTTTTGATACGAAATGCTTTCAATAAGTTTAAATAAGTTTTAACGTTTACTAAATTGTGATGCTTTACGAGCTTTTTTCAAGCCTGGTTT
>NZ_CABGJU010000008.1 GCF_902159415.1 Streptococcus mitis
GATACACCTGTTCCCATGCCGAACACAGCAGTTAAGCCCTAGAACGCCGGAAGTAGTTGGGGGTTGCCCCCTGTGAGATATGGAAGTCGCTTAGCTCTAGGGAGTTTAGCTCAGCTGGGAGAGCATCTGCCTTACAAGCAGAGGGTCAGCGGTTCGATCCCGTTAACTCCCATAGGTCCCGTAGTGTAGCGGTTATCACGTCGCCCTGTCACGGCGAAGATCGCGGGTTCGATTCCCGTCGGGACCGTAATAACGAAAGTTATTAGACTCGTTAGCTCAGTTGGTAGAGCAATTGACTTTTAATCAATGGGTCACTGGTTCGAGCCCAGTACGGGTCATCATTGCGGGTTTGGCGGAATTGGCAGACGCACCAGATTTAGGATCTGGCGCTTAACGGCGTGGGGGTTCAAGTCCCTTAACCCGCATAATAGAAATAGGCCGGCTTAGCTCAGTTGGTAGAGCATCTGATTTGTAATCAGAGGGTCGCGTGTTCAAGTCATGTAGCCGGCATTTTTTTTAATATTCAGACTCATGAATGCGAACGTAGTTCAGTGGTAGAACACCACCTTGCCAAGGTGGGGGTCGCGGGTTCGAATCCCGTCGTTCGCTTAGAGAGGCCGGGGTGGCGGAACTGGCAGACGCACAGGACTTAAAATCCTGCGATTGGTAACGATCGTACCGGTTCGATTCCGGTCCTCGGCATAAATGAGCACCCTTAGCTCAACTGGATAGAGTACCTGACTACGAATCAGGCGGTTAGAGGTTCGACTCCTCTAGGGTGCATTTTTTTATTTACTTCGGGAAGTAGCTCAGCTTGGTAGAGTACTTGGTTTGGGACCAAGGTGTCGCAGGTTCGAATCCTGTCTTCCCGATTGAT
>NZ_CABGJU010000009.1 GCF_902159415.1 Streptococcus mitis
TCCAACAGAAGACGGTGAACAACCTAAGAAAGATATTCCAGGCTACCGCTTCGTAGAGACTAAGAAACTTCCAAACGGTGACACAGAACATGTCTACGAAAAAGTGAAGACAAGTCATAAGGATAAGGAAGGGAATGAAATTCCAGGTCATCCAACAGAAGACGGTGAACAACCTAAGAAGGATATTCCAGGCTACCGCTTCGTAGAGACTAAGAAACTTCCAAACGGTGACACAGAACATGTCTACGAAAAAGTGAAGACAAGTCATAAGGATAAGGAAGGGAATGAAATTCCAGGTCATCCAAGCGAAGACGGTGAACAACCTAAGAAGGATATTCCAGGTTACCGCTTCGTAGAGACTAAGAAACTTCCAAACGGTGACACCGAGCACGTTTATGAGAAGGTTAAGAC
>NZ_CABGJU010000010.1 GCF_902159415.1 Streptococcus mitis
TGACAGATTTATTGTTTTTTTCATTGTTCAGTACTACAACATCAGTTGTAGTGCCCTGCACATTGGTTCGTCTTGTTCAGTTTTCAAAGGTCTTTGTCTCTCGTTCTTATCGAGCGACAACTATATTAGTATATCACAGCTTCTTTTCCTTGTCAATAGCTTTTTCAAACTTTTTTCAACTTCTACTGCAACATACTCATAGTCCGTACGGGATTCGAACCCGTGTTACCGCCGTGAAAAGGCGGTGTCTTAACCCCTTGACCAACGGACCTAGAGCTTTTCAACTCTTTCTATTATACCTACTTTTTCTGCCTTGTCAACAGATTTAACTAAATTTTTT
>NZ_CABGJU010000011.1 GCF_902159415.1 Streptococcus mitis
TGACAGATTTATTGTTTTTTTCATTGTTCAGTACTACAACATCAGTTGTAGTGCCCTGCACATTGGTTCGTCTTGTTCAGTTTTCAAAGGTCTTTGTCTCTCGTTCTTATCGAGCGACAACTATATTAGTATATCACAGCATCTCATCCTTGTCAATAGCTTTTTCAAACTTTTTTCAACTTCTACTGCAACATACTCATAGTCCGTACGGGATTCGAACCCGTGTTACCGCCGTGAAAAGGCGGTGTCTTAACCCCTTGACCAACGGACCTCGAGCTTTTCAACTCTTTCTATTATACCTACTTTTTCTGCCTTGTCAA